>NZ_PDJE01000001.1:1200000-2400000 GCF_002563955.1 Paramicrobacterium agarici | reverse complement strand
AGAACCCGGCCGCCGTTCCCGTGGCGAGGAGCAGATCGTTGGGCGCGGTCTGCGTGACGTCAGTGTCCAGAATGCGTGCGATTTCGCGAAGAAGCTGCTCGGTCGTGTCGGTCAGCCGGACAGGCCACTCCTGCGTGCCGACGGCGGCAACGGCGTGAGCGAGTTTGGTGATGGCGTTGTCGTACATGACGCGCGAGCCGTGCGATGCCGTTCCGCGTGCGCGCAGCGTGAGCCAGACCAGGCACTTCTCCCCCGTCTGCAGCAGGTACGCCCGCCGACCACTGACGTCGATCGAATATCCTCCCACCTCGCTGATTGCTTCGGTCGCGCCCTCGAACAGCTCGGGGTGATTGTCGACGAGATGGTGCGAGCCGAGCACACCGCCGTTCTCTTCGTCGGCGAAGAATGCGACGATGAGGTCCCTCTCCGGTTGTCCGACCGCCAAGATGTCTTTGAGGCTCGTGAGGATCATGGCGTCCATGTCCTTCATATCGACGGCTCCGCGTCCCCACAGCATCCCGTCTCTGATGACGCCCTCGAAGGGATCGACGCTCCAGGTGCGCGGATCGGCGGGAACCACATCGAGGTGACCGTGGACGACGAGAGCCGGCTTGCTCGGGTCCCTGCCCTCGACGCGCGTGACGAGGCTCGTGCGTCGCGGTTCAGAGACGAAAAGCCTCGACGTCAGACCGAGGTCGGCGAGGTACGCCTCCACGTATTCCGCGGCTTCGGTCTCGCCTTTCGCCTTGCCGTTGCCGAAATTTGTCGTGTCGATGCGAATGAGATCGCGAGTGATCTGTGCGGTTTCGTCGAGATCGGCGCTCTCACCGGGAGGGACGGAGCTGCCGTCGATCGTCGTACTCATGCTCCAACGGTACCGCCCGCGAATCCAGCGCGTCTGTCGTGTCAAAACCACCTCGAAATTCGTGCTAGAGTCTTACCTCGGCGACGGAGAGATCCGAAGCTGACATATCTCGCGCGGGTGGCGGAATTGGTAGACGCGCTAGCTTGAGGTGCTAGTGCCCACATATCGGGCGTGGGGGTTCAAGTCCCCCCTCGCGCACGTGAGAGAAAGAGCCGGATCGAAAGATCCGGCTCTTTTGTTTTCAGCAGCTGTCGTCGGCCTCACACCAGCCCGGAACGGTGAGCGAGAATCACAGCGCCGATCCGGTCGCGCAGCTCGAGTTTCGCGAGCAAGCGGCCCACGTGGGTCTTCACCGTTGACTCGGCGAGGTAGAGACGTGCGGCGATCTCGGTGTTGGTAAGCCCCTCCCCGACGAGCACGAGCACATCGCGTTCGCGCTCCGAGAGTGAGGCGAGTTCATCGGATGCTGTCGCGCCCTGTTCGGGAAGGGAACCGCCGTACAGCTCCAGCATGCGCTTCGTGACGCGGGGTGAGACGGCAGCGTCTCCGGCATGCACAGCCCGCACCGCGGCGATGAGCTGGTCGGCCGGAGCATCCTTCACTAGAAACCCGCTCGCCCCGGCATTGAGCCCACTGAAGGCGTACTCGTCGAGGTCGAACGTCGTGAGCACGATGACTCGGGTCTCGGGGTGGTCGGCGACGATGCGACGTGTCGCCTCGATTCCGTCGACGCCCGGCATCCGCACGTCCATAAGCACGACATCTGGGTTGAGCTCCCCGGCACGCGCAACGCCTGACTCCCCATCTGCAGCCTCGCCGACGACACTGAAATCGGGAACATCCCCGAGCACCATGGCCAAGCCGAGGCGCATCAGATCCTGATCGTCGACGAGCAGAATGCGAATGGTCATGCGTCTTCGCCCTCCCCAGACGGAATCCTGAAGCTCACCTGCCACCCGTCATCGATCGGGCCAGCGGAGGCTTCTCCCCCGAAGATAGCGGCTCGCTGCTGCATCCCGGTGATTCCACGACCCGAGCCGTGGACCGAGTCGCCGGAATGTGCCGCGCCGTCGTCGGTCACCGTGACGACGGCACCAGATGTGAAGTCCAGATCCACGGTGACTGCCGAGGGTGCCTTAGCGTGTTTGAGAACGTTCGTCAATGACTCCTGCACCGCGCGAAAAACAGCGAGCTGCACGCCGGGTGAAGGCGGTACCGTTCCCCTCTGCGTCACAGTGACGGGCATGCCCGCCCGACGGTAATCGTCGACAAGAGTTGGAATCTGCTCGATCGTCGGCTGCGGCTCTCGCGACGCCTCATCGTCGCCGAATGCGCTGAACATCCGACGTGTGTCGGCGAGCGAGCGCCGTCCCGTGTCTGCAATGTGCTGGGCGGCTCGCCGTACATCCGCATATTCGGTGCTGCCGTCGAGCCGTGACCCGGCGCCGTCTGCCAGCCGCACCATGACCGTCAGCCCGTGGGCGATCACGTCGTGCATCTCGCGTGCGATGTGTTCGCGCTCGTCTGCAACGGCCAGCTGCGCACGCTGATCCTGCTCACGTTCCACGGCGTCGGCGTGGGCAATCAGCGCCGAGAGGTACAGGCGACGCTCCCGAACGCTGATGCTTAGCGCAAGGATCGCAAAGTAAATGGCAATCACGAAGAGCGCGTTGCCGACTCCTACAATCGGTACGGTGATGCCGTAGACGAGGATCACGATCGCTAAGGCGGCGAAGGCCAGCTGCGCGACACGATTCGCTTTCGCGGTCTGATCGGGTTGATGTGCGGCAAGCGAGTAGGTGGCGACCGCCAGGGCGACGCCACCGGCCCAGCCGTACAGAAGCGTGAAGAGGCCAATAACGGCGACGACGGTGAAGACGATCACGGGATACTTTCGTCGCAGCAGCAAGGCCGCGCTCGCCATGATCGCCGTTGCATACCGAACGATGACGACCCAGAGCGCCCACGTGCCGTCGGCATGTGCGCCGGGCACACCGGGCCGCGCCACGACATCCTGCACGATCGCCAGAAGCCAGACCGCGAGAAGGATGCCGACAACGAGCGCGTCGACAGTGCGGGGTCTGGCCGCGATGAGGCGTCCCAGTCGACCTGGAGGGCGGGGCTGGACTCGCGGCGGCGAGAGAGTCGATGCGGTCACGAATGCCTCACTTTCACGTTTAGCACTGAGGCTACGTCGGCGATCATCCTGCCGTCATCCGCCCGTGGTACCGAGCTGACGATGCCGTGGGACCACAGGGACGTGCCGCCTTGCCCTAGCGGGAACTGCCGAGCTTGCGCCGCAGAAACTCGATGCGGGCCTGCAGCTGCGTCACGCTCGCCTGCGGCACCGCGGGGCCGCCGCAGACACGACGGAGTTCTGCATGGACGAGCCCGTGCGGTTGGCTCGTGTTCTTCGCGTAGAGCCCGACGAGGCTGTTCAGCAGGCTGCGCTGCTCTTTGAGTGTTCGGTACAGGGGCTTGCTCTCCTGCTGCTCGGGCGCGGCCGCCTTCTCACGAGCCTCGATGCGCTTCGCCTGCCTGCGATGCCGCTGAGTCAGAAGCTCGTGCACCTGTTCCGGCTCGAGAAGGCCCGGAAGCCCGATGAAGTCGAGTTCTTCCTCTGTCTCGGGCTGGGCGTAGCTGCCGAACTCCCTGCCGTCGAAAACGACGCGGTCGAACTGCGCGTCGGACGAGATCGCTTCGAAGCTGAACTCGTCCATGAGGCTGTCCGACGCCTTGTCTGACCGATTGGCGTCGGCCACCATGGCGTCTTCGGGATTCCAGAGGTCGCCCTCGCCCGCGCCGGAGTCCTGCCGGTCGAGAGCATGGTCGCGTTCTCGTTCGAGCTCGTTGGCAAGGGCCATGAGCTGAGGCACGTGCGGCAGAAACACGGATGCTGTCTCGCCACGACGCCGCGAACGCACGAACCGGCCGATGGCCTGAGCAAAGAACAGCGGCGTCGACGAGCTTGTCGCGTAGACGCCGACGGACAGGCGGGGAACGTCGACACCCTCTGACACCATGCGAACGGCGACAAGCCACCGGGATTCGCTCGATGCGAACTGTTCGATGCGATCGCTCGCCTCTTTCTCGTCGGAGAGCACCACGGTGGGCTGCTCACCCGTGATCGCGTGGAGAATCGCGGCGTAGGCACGCGCGGCATAGTGATCGGTGGCGATCACGAGCCCGCCAGCATCCGGTATCGCATTTCGCACTTCTGAGAGACGACGATCCGCTGCCGCGAGAACCTGCGGAATCCACTCCCCCTCCGGGTCGAGAGCGGTACGCCACGCCTGCGACGTGATGTCTTTCGTGTTGTCTTCGCCGAGCCGCGCCTCCATCTCGTCGCCCGTGCTCGTGCGCCAGCGCATGTGTCCGGCGTAGATCATGAAGATGACAGGACGCACGACGCCGTCGGTCAGGGCCCGGCCGTACCCGTAGCTGTAGTCCGTTTGCGAGGTGCGGATGCCGTGCCGGTCGGGAAGGTACGTGACGAACGGGATTGGTGCCGTGTCGGAGCGGAACGGGGTTCCCGTCAATAGCAGTCGTCTGGTCGCGCCCTCGAAGGCCTCCCTGATCGCGTCGCCCCAGCTGAGCGCGTCACCGCCGTGGTGGACCTCATCGAGAATCACGAGCGTTCGTGCCGAGACGGTGATGTCGCGGTGCAGCGAAGCGCGAACGGCGACTTGCGCGTACGTGACGACGACGCCGTGATAGTGCCCTGCGTAGCGGCCCTGCTTGTTGGTGAACGTGGGGTCGAGGCGAATTCCAGCGCGATGCGCGGCTTCGGCCCACTGCTTCTTGAGGTGCTCGGTTGGGGCGACGACCGTGACACGGTCGACGGTGCGGCTTGCCAGCAGCTCGGCGGCGAGACGCAGCGCGAATGTGGTCTTGCCGGCCCCGGGTGTGGCCGCGGCGAGAAAGTCGCGAGGCTCGTGCTCGAAGTAGGCGTCCATCGCCTCTTGCTGCCATGCGCGGAGCTTGCCGACGGTTCCCCACGCCGCCCGCTCCGGGAACGTCGGCGAGAGGTGCTCTGCCGCCGATGTGCCAATGCGGGGGGTGGGATGCTGCAGGGAATCCGGGCTACTCACGACCTAGGTACTGTACCCGACGGAGGTGACAGTCCTCGGGCACGACCCGCACCGGACGATGCGACGCGATACGGTGAGAACAGCTCGACTTCGTGGAAGGTGTTCTCGGTGACAGACAACGCTCAACAGCCGGCCGCGGGCGCGGCGGACCCCTCACAACAGCATCCCTGGTCGCGGTATGTGGCGATCGGGGATTCGTTCACCGAGGGAATCGGTGACCCGGAGCCGACGCTTCCAGGCGGACACCGCGGATGGGCCGATCGTGTCGCCGAGGTGCTCAGCCAGGGCTCACACGATTTCGCCTATGCGAATCTCGCGGTGCGGGGCAAGCTCATTCAGCAGATCGTCGATGACCAGATCGAGCCGGCGCTCGACCTGCACCCGGACCTGATCACGATCTCCGCGGGCGGAAACGACGTGATCCGACCGGGAAGCGACCCAGACGCGATCGCCCAGCTCTTCGATTCGGCCGTCGAGAGACTGCGGAGCGATGGTGCGACGGTTGTCGTATTCACGGGAGTCGATGTCGGCTTCTCCCCTGTCTTTCGCGGGATCCGGGGAAAGGTGGCGATCTACAACGAGAACATTCGCGCGATCGCCGACAGCCACGACTGCATCGTCGCCGACCAGTGGGCGCTCAAGAGCGTGCAAGATGTCCGCATGTTCGCGCCGGACAGACTGCACATGAATGCGCTCGGGCACCATGAGGTCGCTCGCATGGTGCTGCGCGCGCTCAATGTCGAGAACGAGCTGAAGCCGATGGAGCCGGAGCCTCTGCCCGCTCGCTCGTGGCGTCAAGCCCGGCGCGAAGACCTCGTCTGGGCGCGGGAATACCTTGTTCCGTGGGTGCTGCGGCGCATTCGTCATCAGTCCTCGGGCGACCATGTGACACCCAAGCGGCCGACGGCTGCACCGTTCCGCGTTCCCGGCTCCTGAGTATCAGCGAACGCGCAGCTCCCACAAGGCGACGGCGCTCGCCGAAGCGACGTTGAGCGAATCGACACCGTGCATCATCGGAATGACGATGGTGGAGTCGGCGCTGTGCAGCGCGCGAGGGCTCAGCCCGTCTCCCTCGGCTCCGAGGCAGAGAGCCAACTTGTCTGGCGTCGCGCGCGAAAACTCGTTGAGTGCGATCGCGCGGTCATCAAGGGCGAGGGCCGCTACGTGAAATCCGGCGAGCTTGACATCGTCGATCGACGTCGACCATTGCGGCATGCGCGTCCAGGGCACCTGCAGCACGCAGCCCATGCTGACCCTGACGCTTCGGCGGTACAGCGGATCGGCGCAGCGCGGCCCGACAAGCACCGCATCTGCGCCGATTCCCGCGACCGCCCGGAAGATCGCACCGACGTTCGTGTGATCGACGATGTCTTCGAGAATGACGATGCGACGCGCCCCGGCGATCGTGTCGGCGACCGACGCGAGTTCTGGGCGGTGCATCGACGCCAGGGCGCCCCTGTGCATGTGAAACCCCGTCAGCTGCTCAAGTACCTCGGGTGTTCCGACGTACACGGGAACGTCGGGGAACGCGGCGAGATCGGACTCGATATCGGCGAGCCACCGTTCCTGAAGCAAGACGGATCGCGGCTTGTGCCCAGCGGCGAGTGCGCGGCGGATGACCTTGGGCGACTCAGCGAGATACAGACCCCCTTGCGGTTCGAGCACTCGACGCAGAGCGACGTCGGTGAGCTGGGAATAGTCGCGCAGCGCAGGATCGTTGAGGTCGGTGATGGGCGTGATGTGCACGTGAGTCCTTTCGAGAGCCGCTGTCCGACGTCGCAGAGCCGATCCCAGCCGCGTCTACTATCGTCGCAGGTGCACGCGTGAGGAGGGACGATGACGATTGCCGCTGAGCCGCAGGGGTCACAGCTCGATGGGGCCGCTGCCGTGCTCGAGGGCAGACGGATCGCGTTTCTGACTGGCGCCGGCGTGAGCACCGACTCGGGCATCCCTGACTATCGCGGTGATGGCGCCCCGCGGCGAACGCCCATGACGATCGACGAATTCCTCCGAGATGAGCTGGCTCGCAAGCGTTACTGGGCAGGCAGCCATCGCGGGTGGAAGATGTTCGACGCGGCGCAGCCGAACGATGGCCACCGTGCCATCGCTCGGTTCGAGACCGCAGGCGTGTCGTCTGGCGTCGTCACGCAGAACGTCGACTCGCTCCATGGCCGCGCGGGGAGCGCGCGGCACGTTGAACTGCACGGCACGCTGCACCGCGTGGTATGCCTGAACTGCGGGCAGGTCTACAAACGATTCGACCTCGCGCGCCGCCTTGACGAGCTGAACCCGTGGCTTGAAGAACCGGATGCTGTCGTCATCAACCCAGACGGAGACGCGGACGTCGCCGACCCGAGTCAATTCGTCATTCCCCGCTGCGACCTGTGCGGCGGCGTTCTGAAGCCGGAGGTCGTGTTCTTCGGTGAAGTCGTTCCGCTAACGACATTTCGCCTCGCGGCCGGTCTTGTGGCGCAGGCGGATGCTCTCGTCGTCGCCGGATCGTCGCTCGTCGTGAATTCGGGCATCCGCATCGTCGAGCTCGCGCGCCGACGTGAACTTCCCATCGTCATCATCAACCGAGGGGCGACGAAGGGCGACACACGTGCCACCGTTAGGCTGGATGCCGGCACAACCACGACTCTCGCGGCTCTCGCCTCCCGTCTGATCCCCTGACGATCAGCGCCGCCGCAGAAAGGGCACGCGTGACCCAGATCACTTTCGTCCGGCACGGTCAGACCGATTGGAACCTTCAGCGCCGCATCCAGGGCCTCACCGACATTCCGCTCAATGACACGGGGCGCGCTCAGGCGCGCCGCACGGGCGAGCAACTCGCGCTCGACTCATGGGATGCCATCGTGTCGAGTCCGTTGAGCCGTGCTCGAGAGACTGCGGAGATCATCGCACGCCACGTGGGACTGCCGTCGCCCGATCTCATTGACGGGCTGCAGGAGCGTGCTCACGGCGACATGGAGGGCATGTCCTTCGAAGAGCGTCAGGCGGCGTTTCCCGGCGATACGGTGGTTCCCGGCCTCGAGTCTCGTGACGCCGTGATCGATCGGGTGCTGGCCGCACTCGGCGGCCTGGAGCGCACGCACCCGTTTGAGCGCATCATCGCCGTGACGCACGGCGGCGTCATCGGCTCGCTCGTGCGCCACGCGACGCAGGGTGGCCAGCCGGCTGCCGGACAAGTCATCGCCAACGGCTCGCACCATGACTTCTCGTGGTCGGGAGGGTCGCTCGCGCTTCTCACGCTTCGCGCAGCCGAGACAGATAAAGATCTGCCGCCGTCGAAGATTCCTCAGCGCTGATCGTCGCTTCTCGCCCGCGCGCGCCGTTCTCTGTGCACGTCGTAGAACAATTGCATGAGCTGATCGGCCTGGTCTGACCAATCGGCTCCTGCCGGGCTCAGAACGTCGTGCGGGTCGAGCCTGACGATCGGCTGGCCGGGCCTCGTCGCCGTGACGGCGTCCCGCTGCCCTGCGCCCGCGATCGCGACGACAGCATCGGCACCGCGCTGTAGCACGCGGTGAAACACAGGACGCAGCGGTCGCAGCATCCTCCCGCCGAGGCCGGCATAGGGGTCGCTGTGAACGGGCGCGGCAGATCCGACGACGAGACCGTACCGTCGACGCAGAGTTCCCCACACCGGCACGGGAGAGAAGACGAGATCGACCCCCGCGTCGTTGAGGCCGAGAGGCGTGAACACGTCGCGCGGGTCGTCGGCGGCGCGCAGCAGCTGCCAGGGAAGGGCGGGCAGAACCTGCAGCTGCCGGTGGTCGCTGATGAGCATGGTGAGGGGGTGGATGCTGCCGAGGGCCCTCGTCAAGCCGCGGGAGGCTGTGCTGACAGCATCGTCCTCGCGGGCTGACACGAAACGGCAGTCGACGACGAGCCTCACGAGACTCCCCCTCTCACGAACTCCTGAATGTACCGGGCCGCGTCGGCGGGCGCCTCGTAGTGGATGAGATGTCCAACGTTCGGGATCACGCGAAGCGTGGCGTCGGGGAGCATCCGAGCCAAGCTCTCCTGTGCGGCGATCGGGGTCAGATCGTCTCGGTCAGACGCGATGAGCAACACGGGCTGCTCGATGCGCGCGGCAAACTCGCTCACGTCATGGCTGACCGATGCGCGAAAGGCCTCGAGAACCACGTCGCGGTCGGCGAAGGCGCTGAAGTAGGCATCGTGCTGCGCGTGGATCCATCGGCGCAGGTTTGCGTCGCGAGTCTTGGCCATCGTCTCGCTCATGACGCGGACGATCAGCGGGTTCCGCAGGAGCGCGAACCCCAGTGGCGCCGGAAGGAGGGCGCCGGCTCGATAGTAGGCGACGGCAAGGCGGGTGAGGATGCCGCGGGGCCCCGCGAGTGCTGGAGCGGCAATGGGGTTGATGAGAACGACGCGCGTTGCGGGCAGTCCTGTGGCGACCGCGGCCGAAACAATGATGGAGCCGAACGAGTGCCCGACGATGACGCCGGTTTCGTCGATCCCGAGCGTTTTCGTGAAGGCGATGAGCCAGCGCGCATAACCGGCGATGTCGTGCGTCTGCGCCTCAAAGCGCGACGACTCGCCGAAGCCCGGGAGGTCGGGGGCGATGATCCGCGTGTCAGGCAGGTGCGCGACAACGGGCTCGAGCCCGTGGTGGTCGCCGCGGAAACCATGCACGAAGACCAGAGTCAGCTCAGCATCCGGGGTGCCGTATTCCCAGTAACGCGTGCGAGTTCCCTGCACGTCGACGACCGCGTCCCGTACGGGAATGCGTGTGAGTTTCTCTGCATACGGTGAGGTCTTCGGCATCAGTGTTCCAGTTTAGGGTGATCCTGCTCAGATTCCCCGCCGAGTGGCTCTAGAATCGGGGGGACATCGTGACCGCGCCATCGCCTGAGAGGGTCCCCCTACGTGACGTTCACAGCCCCGATCCAGCTCCCCGGACTTGCCCGAGATCCCCTGTGGCATCGCAGGGCGGTCTTCTACGAGGTGATGGTCCGCTCGTTCGTTGACAGCAACGGCGATGGGACGGGAGACCTGGCCGGCCTCATCTCGAAGCTCGACTACCTGCAGTGGCTGGGAATCGACGCTCTGTGGATTCCGCCGATCTTCGCGTCGCCCTTGAGGGACGGCGGGTACGACGTCGCAGACTACCGTTCGGTCCTCCCCGAGTTCGGAACGATCGATGAGTTCTCTGAGCTCGTGACGAAGGCGCACGAGCGCAATATGCGAATCATCATCGATCTGCCGCTCAACCACACATCCGACCAGCACGAATGGTTCCAGCAGTCCCGGGTGGACCCCGACGGCCCATACGGTGACTTCTATGTCTGGAGTGACACAGACGAGAAGTGGCCGGACATCCGCATCGTCTTCACCGACACCGAAGACTCGAACTGGGCATTCGACGCCGAGCGGCGGCAGTTCTTCTTCCACCGATTCTTCTCGCACCAGCCCGACCTGAACTACGCGAACCCCGCGGTGCATGAGGCGATGTACGACATCGTGCGCTTCTGGCTCGATCTCGGCGTCGACGGCTTCCGGCTCGATGCGATCCCCTATCTGTTTGAGTCAGACGAGGGGAACGGCGAAGGCGAACCGGAGACGCACGAGTTCATTCAGCGTCTCCGGGCCATCGTCGATGCAGAATATCCGGGGCGGATCATGCTGGCCGAAGCCAACCAGTGGCCCCGTGAGGTCGCCGCGTTCTTCGGCACAGACGACGAGCCCGAGTGTCACATGGCGTTCGACTTTCCGGTCATGCCACGGATCTTCTATGCGCTGCGGTCGCAGCAGTCCGAGGAGCTCGTGCGTGTGCTCTCCGAGTCCACAGACATTCCGGATTGGGCCGGCTGGGGCGTCTTCCTGCGCAATCACGACGAGCTGACCCTTGAAATGGTGAGCGAGGAGTATCGCCAGGCGATGTACGGGTGGTATGCGTATGACCCGCGTATGCGTGCGAACGTCGGAATTCGCCGACGTCTCGCGCCGCTCCTCGACAATTCGCGCGCTGAGCTCGAGCTCACCCACGCGCTGCTGTTCGCGCTCCCCGGGAGCCCGTTTCTGTATTACGGCGACGAGATCGGAATGGGCGATAACATCTGGCTGCCCGACCGTGACTCGTCGCGGACGCCGATGCAGTGGACTCCCGACAGGAACGCCGGATTCTCGAGCGCCGATCCGGGCAAGCTGTACCTCCCGGTCGTGCGCTCCCTCGTGTACAACTACACGCTGGTGAACGTCGAATCGCAGCTCGCCCAGTCGGGCTCGTTGCTGCACTGGATCCGAAATGTGATTCACGTGCGAAAGAGCCACCCGGCATTCGGACTCGGCGGCATGCACGTTGCTGCATCAAGCCACGATTCAGTTCTGGCGTTCGTACGTGACTACCCAGGAGGATCGGCGCCGAGCGGGGACTGGCCCGAGACTGTTCTCTGCGTCTTCAGCTTCGCCCACAACGCAGTGTCGACGACACTCGAGCTGCCGGAGCTCGCCGGCTGCGAGCTCCGGGATCTCTTCGGCGGCGCTCCCTTCCCCAAGGTCGGCGACGACGGCACCGTGACTCTGACCATCGGAACACAGAGCTTCTACTGGCTGCAGGTTATGCCCGCGCAGGGCGCCGGTACCGGTCGCTGACGGGGCATGGGTCGAGCGTCAGTCGTGGATCGTAGGGTGTGAACGTGTCTAACAACGAAGGTCATTGGTCAGAATCGGTCGGCGTGTTCGATCTCGAGACGACGGGAATCGACGTCTCGACCAGCCGTATCGTCAGCGCGAACGTGAGCTTGCTCGACCATGGCGGCAACATCGTTTCCCGAACCGACTGGCTTGCCGACCCTGGAGTCCCAATCCCCGAGCAGGCATCCCGGATCCACGGCATCACGACCGAGCACGCGCGGGCCATGGGACGTCCTGCTGCGGCTGTTGTCGAAGAGATCGTCACGGCTCTTCGTGAGATCCTCGCCATGGGCGCTCCGATTGTGATTTACAACGCGCCCTACGATCTGAGTCTCCTGCGCCATGAGGCGCTCAGGCACGGCATCGAGCCGCTCGCCGATCCCCGGCCGGTCATCGACCCACTCGTCATCGACAAAGCCGTTGACCGCTATCGTAAGGGCAAGCGCACGCTCGATGTCGTTGCCGCGCACTACGGTGTGGAACTTCTCGCGGCCCACGACGCATCAAGCGATGCGATTGCTGCAGGACGCGTCGCGCAGGCTCTCGCGCGCACGTTTCCCCAGGCCCTGTCTCTCGATGCCGCCGAGCTGCACGAGATGCAGGTCGGCTGGTGCGTCGCCCAGGCGCAGAGCTTTCAGACGTACATGCGCACGAAGAAGGGCCGTGTCGACTTCGTCGCGTCAGGAGAGTGGCCGATTCGCGTTTAGCGCGAGTCAGGAACATGCAGAAGGGCGCGTCCTCCGAATGGAGGACGCGCCCTTCTGTACGTGTGCGGCTTACTTGCCGAAGTTCTTGAAGCGCTGGTTGAACTTCTCGACGCGGCCGGCCGAGTCGAGGATGCGCTGCTTACCCGTGTAGAACGGGTGTGACTCCGACGAGATCTCGACGTCGATGACCGGGTACGTCTCGCCATCGAGCTCGATGGTCTTGTCGCTCGACACCGTGGAGCGCGTGAGGAACGTCGCCCCCGACGCGAGGTCACGGAATACGACCGGTGCGTACTCGGGGTGAATGGCAGTCTTCATAAGAAATCCTTCGTCGTACAGAGATCAGGTGCTCGTCTGCCGCGTGAGAAACGCAGACAGAGAAGTTCGCAGGCTTGCGCCGACTAGTTACTTTACCAGATTCGGTGCCGGTTCATCGCGCACGCGCCGCGTAGCGCCCCTCGTGCTGGGTCAGTTCGATGGGCATATCAAATGTCTCACTCAACGTCTTCGAGGTGAGCGACTGCTCCAGAGGACCTGCGGAGACAATACGACCATCGCGCAGCAGGAGCGCGTGGGTGATGCCCGTCGGAATCTCTTCGACGTGATGAGTGACCATGACGATCGCCGGTGCGTCGGCCGCCTGGGCGTACCCGCTGAGGAGCACGAGCAGCTCTTCGCGAGCGCCGAGGTCGAGGCTCGCGGCCGGCTCATCCAAGAGCAGCATCTCAGGGTCGGTCATGACTCCACGGGCGATCTGCGTGCGCTTCTGCTCACCGTCGCTCAGCGTGCCGAACCGTCGGTCCGCGAGATGATCCAGGCGCCACTCGGCGAGTACTCGGCGCGCGCGCTTCTCGTCAAGATCTTCGTAGGCCTCGTTCCACCTGCCCGTGACCGAGTAGGCAGCGGTCATCACGACGTTGATCACCGTTTCGTCGAACGGAATACGTTTTGCCATCGCGCTCGAGGCAAAGCCGATTCGCGGACGCAACTCGAAGACGTCGACGTGTCCAAGCGTCTCGTTGAGTATGGAAACTTGACCGCGAGTCGGGTACATGAGCGTTGACGCAAGCTGCAGCAGCGTTGTCTTCCCTGCCCCGTTCGGACCGAGGATGACCCAGCGCTCAGAGTCGTCAACGCGCCAATCGATACCGTCGAGAATGGCTGTGCCGTTGCGAACGACCGTGACACCGGTGAAATCGAGAACCGTCGACATACTCCAAGCCTAACGGTCGCAGATCGATGCATCAGGCGCTCCGCGCGAGCCTCATCGTCTCGTGCCATGATCGAGATGCGCACTCTCATCCTGTCGAAAGGGAAACCCGTACGTATGCCGCCGACATTCGCTACCGACTCTGCCCGCTTCCTTGTTGTGCTGGATGCTGATTCGACACTCATCCAAGACGAGGCGATCGAGCTTCTTGCCGACGAAGCAGGCTCTGCCGAGCAGGTGGCTGAGGTCACCGAGCGCGCGATGCGCGGCGAACTCGACTTCGCCGCGAGCCTCAGAGAGCGAGTTGCAACGCTTCGGGGGGTTCCCGCGGCTGTCTATGCTCGCGTCGCCGCGCGCATCCGCCCGACCACAGGGGTGGAGGAGCTCATCGCGGGAATTCACGCAGCAGGAGGCCGCATCGGCGTCGTCTCCGGCGGATTCCACGAGCTGCTGGACCCCGTTGCCGAACGTCTCGGGGTTGACGTGTGGCGGGCGAATCGGCTCGAGGTCGCCGACGGTACTCTGACGGGTCGCGTCGACGGAGACATCGTCGACGCCGAAGCCAAGGCATCGGCTTTGCGGGAATGGGCCGCCGCCTCGGGAATCGAACTCAGACGCACAATCGCCGTCGGTGATGGGGCCAATGATCTGAGGATGATGGCGATCGCGGGTCTCAGCGTCGCCTTCAATGCAAAGCCCGCCGTTCGCGCTGCGGCGGACGTCGCCATTCATCGCAACGATCTCAGCGACGTGTTGCCTCTGCTCGGACTCCGAGGGTGACGAAAGCGCCTACTCAGTGCCCCATGCCGAGTCCGCCGTCAACGGGAATCACTGCTCCCGAGATGTAGGCGGCATCGTCGCCGGCGAGCCACGTCACGACACGGGCGACCTCGCTCACCTCCGCGAAGCGTCCTGCCGGGATGCGCTTCTTGTATTCGGCTTGCGTGTCTTCGGGAAGCGATGCCGTCATGTCCGTCTGGATGAAACCAGGGGCGACCACGTTTGCTGTGATGCCGCGAGCTCCCAGCTCTCGGGTGATGGAACGAGCCATGCCGACGAGGCCGGCCTTCGATGACGCGTAGTTGATCTGACCGGCAGAACCGAGCAGTCCGACAACGCTTGAGATCAAGACGATCCGCCCGTAGCGCGCTTTCAGCATGCCCTTCGACGCGCGCTTGACCACGCGAAACGTCCCGCCGAGGTTCGTGTCGACGACGGCATCGAAATCGTCATCGCTCATGCGCATCATCAGTGTGTCTCGTGTGATTCCCGCATTGGCGACGACCACTTCAACCGCTCCGAGCTTCTCTTCGACCTCCGAGTACGCCGCGTCGATGCTCGCCGTGTCGGTGACGTCCGCGCGAACGGTGAGTGTGCCTTCCGGTCCCTCGCCTGAGCGGGCCGTCACCGCGACGCGGTGGCCCTCGGCAACGAATTGCTCTGCGATCGCGTATCCGATGCCTCTGTTGCCTCCGGTGACGAGAACAGTGCGCGGTGTTGTCATGGGTTTCCTCTCCGAGAGTCTGGGCACGGTGCCGGTGAGAAACTCGAGAGAGCTTCTGGGGGCGGTTTCAGTATCAGCTTACGAGCATACAAAAGTCGTAGTCTTGAGGTGATGAAGAAGGCATCGATCACCACTCTCGGGATGACTCCCGAGCAGGAGCGACACCGCCGAGTCATCAAGTACTCGGTGGCGATGGGCGTCCGCATGGTCTGTATCGTGTTGATGCTCTTCTCACACGGGTGGTGGCTTCTCGTGTTCGCTATCGGTGCCATCGTTCTGCCCTATGTCGCGGTCGTCATCGCGAACACCCCTGTGCGCACCCATACTGAGCTCGAACGACCAGACGGCGTCGTCGTCATCCCACAGAACCGGAACGACTCCCCTCACGAGCCCCGGTCATCCGACGACCACAAGCGTGAGGCGTCATGATCGGGATCGGGGCAGAGCCCGGGGCACACGAATGTTCGCGAGCCGGATGCCGCCTGACGGCGCAGTGGCGAATCGGGTGGCGCAATCCGCGCATTCACTCGGCCGACCGTGAGAAGGTATGGCTCGCGTGCGACGACCATGTCGAATATTTGCGGGGGTTTCTCGAGGCGCGCAGTTTTCCCGTCGCCGTCACCTCGTTCTCTGAAGGCGGCGACCAGTGAGCCGCTCGTGGTCCTTCGCCTTCAGCTGGCGATGGGTCGGGTATCTCGCTGTCGCGATCGTCTTCGCCATCGTGTGCGGGTTCCTGTCGAACTGGCAGGTGAACCGGCTCCACGAGAAGGAGCACGTTCAGGCGCTCGTCGACAGTAACTGGAGCGCAGACCCCGTTCCCCTTGATCAGGTTGTCGCCGACCCCGCGGACTTCGACGATTCTCACGAGTATCAGCCCGTGACAATGACGGGCGAGTACCTCATCGACGAGCAGGTTCTTGTGAGAAACCGTCCGCGCTCGGGACGTCCAGGATTCGAGGTCATCACTCCACTGAAGCTGGAGTCAGGGCTCATCTTCATGGTCGATCGCGGCTGGGTTCCTACGGGAAATGAGCAGGACCGCCCCGACAGCATCCCCGCTCCCCCAGATGGCCAGGTGACCGTCACCGCCCGTGTGAAGCCCGGTGAGCCGGAGCTCCCGGGGCGCTCCGCGAGCGGCGACCAGATCGCGACTATTCACCTGCCCGACCTCGCGTCGAGAGTCTCGTCCGACAGCTACACTGCAGCGTACGGGCTGCTTGTCTCTGAGAATCCGGCGCCGCAGGAGAGCCGCCCGCTTCCCGCATTCCAGCCTGAGATCAATCAGGGCATGCACTTGTCGTACGCGATTCAGTGGGTGATCTTCGCTCTGCTCGCCTTCGCGTTTCTCGCGTACGCCGTGAGGCAGGAGTATCGGCAGCGCAATGCCGACGATCCGCGTGTGCGCGAGCGCGCAGAAGAACGGGAGCGCAAGCGCCGCCAGAAGCGAACGGATGCTGACGTCGAAGACGAGATCCTCGACGCTGTTCGCTGACGCTACGCGAGCGAGATCAGCTCGGCGTAATCCTTCGTCCACAAGTCCTCAACGCCGTCGGGCATGATCAGCACCCGCTCCGGATTGAGAGCTTCAACGGCGCCCTCATCGTGACTGACGAGGATCACGGAGCCTTCGTAGTGCGCGAGAGCATCGAGGATCTCGCCGCGGCTCGCGGGGTCGAGGTTGTTTGTCGGTTCATCGAGCAGAAGCACATTCGCCCCAGAGACCACGATCATCGCGAGGGCGAGTCGCGTCTTCTCGCCGCCAGACAGAACGCCAGCGGGCTTCAGCACGTCGTCGCCCGTGAACAGGAACGACCCGAGCACACGACGTGCCTCCGTCTCTGTGAGGTTGGGGGAAGACGACATCATGTTCTGAAGCACGCTCTGACCGACGTCGATCGTCTCGTGCTCCTGCGCGTAGTAGCCGATTCGCAGTCCGTGACCTGCTTCGATCACCCCTGTGTCCGGGGCGTCCACTCCTGCAAGAATGCGCAGCATGGTGGTCTTTCCCGCGCCGTTCAAGCCGAGAATGACCACGCGCGAGCCGCGATCGATCGCGAGATCGACGGCGCTGAAGACCTCGAGTGAGCCGTAGCTCTTGCTCAGGCTCTTGCCCATGAGCGGTGTTCTGCCGCACGGTACAGGAGTCGGAAAACGCAGCTTTGCCACGCGGTCTGCCTGACGCACGTCCTCGAGACCGGAGAGGAGCTTTTCTGCGCGTGCCACCATCTGATGCGCGGCAGCGGCTTTCGTCGCCTTTGCGCCGAACTTCGCAGCCTGCTGCTGCAGAGCAGACGCCTTCTTCTCTGCGTTCGCACGCTCCTTCTTGCGACGCTCCTGGTCGGCTTCTCGCTGACGCTGGTAGTTCTTCCAGTTCATGTTGTAGATGTCGATGGTCGTGCGATTCGCGTCAAGATAGAACACGCGGTTGACCGTCTCCCCCACAAGCTCGACATCGTGGCTGATCACGATGAAGCCACCGTTGTAGTTCTGCAGGAAATCGCGCAGCCACACGATCGAATCTGCATCGAGGTGGTTGGTGGGCTCGTCGAGTATCATCGTTCCGGCATCCGAGAACAAGATGCGAGCCAGCTCGATGCGGCGGCGCTGACCGCCTGAGAGAGTCTTCAACTGCTGATCGAGAATGCGATCGGGCAGGTTCAGATTGCTCGCGATGGATGCTGCCTCCGCCTCGGCAGCATATCCGCCATGAACGTTGAACTGCTCTTCGAGACGCGAGTACTTTTTCATCGCCGCGGTGCTCGTCGCCTCGTCGGTGCTCGCCATCTGCTCGGTCGCGGCGTGCATTCCGTGCACGAGGTCCCCGATTCCGCGGGCGTTCAGTATGCGTGTGCGCGCGGTCTCCTCCGGATCGCCGGAACGCGGGTCCTGCGGAAGGTATCCAAGCTCGCCCGAACGCTCGACCGTTCCCTCGTCTGCAAGCCGGTCGCCGGCGAGAACCTTCGTGAGTGTCGTCTTGCCCGCGCCGTTGCGTCCGACGAGGCCGATCTTGTCACCGGGCTGCACGCGAAAGCTGACGTTCTGCATCAGTACGCGCGCGCCGACGCGGATCTCGAGGTCGCTGACGTTCAGCACTGGCGATTCCGTTCTCCCGGCTGAGGCCGGGCAGGTGTTGCGGTGGACAGCGTCATGGCTCGGCTCCTGTGGGGAGCCGAGCCATGACGGAATTCGGTGATCAGATCGCGAAGCCGAGGGCGCGCATCATGTCACGACCATCGTCGGTGATGCGCTCGGGCCCCCATGGCGGCATCCACACCCAATTGATGCGAAAGGAGTCGACCACTCCCTCAAGCGATTCGGCGGTCTGCTGCTCCAGAACATCTGTGAGTGGGCAGCCAGCGCTGGTCAGCGTCATATGGATGATGAGCGAATCTGTCTCGTCATCCCAACTGAGGTCATAAATGAGCCCGAGGTCAACGACGTTTACGCCGAGCTCAGGGTCCATGACATCCTTCAGGGCCTCTTCGACCGCGTCGAACTTCTCAGGGCTGAGCGTTGTAACCATACTGTTATGATACGGCGGTTTCCGTCAGGAAGCGATCGTAGCCTTCTTCCTCAAGGCGGTCGGCCAACTCGGGGCCTCCCTCTTCAGCGACGCGACCGTTCACGAACACGTGAACGAAGTCGGGCTTGATGTAGCGCAGGATCCGCGTGTAGTGCGTGATGAGCAGAACGCCGAGGCCGGTGTTCTCCTTCGCGCGGTTCACACCCTCGGACACGATCCGCAGCGCGTCGACGTCGAGGCCGGAGTCTGTCTCGTCAAGCACAGCGAATGTCGGCTTGAGAAGCTCGAGCTGGAGGATCTCGTTGCGCTTCTTCTCGCCGCCCGAGAATCCCTCGTTCACGTTTCTGGCTGCGAAGCTCGGATCCATGCGGAGGTTCTCCATGGACGTCTTAACGTCTTTCATCCAGCCGCGGATTCCGGGAGCCTCGCCATCGATCGCCGTCTTTGCCGTGCGAAGGAAGTTGGTGACGGTGACGCCGGGGATTTCGACAGGGTACTGCATCGCCAGGAAGAGGCCTGCGCGTGCGCGCTCGTCGACGGACATCTCGAGAACGTCTTCACCGTCGAGCGTGATGCTTCCCGAGTCGACCGTGTACTTCGGGTGACCGGCGATCGTGTAAGCGAGCGTCGACTTTCCCGAGCCGTTAGGGCCCATGATGGCGTGGGTCTCGCCCGTGTTGATGGTGAGGTCGACGCCCTTGAGGATGGGCTTGTTTCCCTGATCGGTTTCGACGCTGACGTGCAGGTCACGAATCTCGATGACAGACATGGACTAAATCTCTTTCGTTACGGTCGGGTCAATGAAGATGGAGCCGTCGACGATGTCGACGGAGTACACGGGCACGGGCTCGTATGCCGGGAGGGAGAGCGGCTTGCCCGTGGTGAGTGAGAACTGAGATCCGTGGGCCCAGCACTCGAGCGCGCCGTCTTCGACGAAGCCCTCAGACAGCGAGATGTCGCCGTGGGTGCAGGTGTCGCCGATCGCGTGCACAGCACCGGAGGAGTCGAGCACGACGGCGATGGGGACGCCGTCGAGCACGCATCGCTTCGCCTCGTCGACGGTGAGATCGCTCAATTCGCAAGCTTTGACAGATGCCACGTCAGCGCGACACTTCCACGAGCTTGGTCGAGGCGAGCTCCTCTTCCACAGCGTTCTCGAGGCTTTCCTGCAGATCGGGGTCGCCGATCTGCTGGATGATCTCCGTGAGGAATCCGCGTACGACCAGGCGTCGAGCTTCTTCTTCTGGAATGCCTCGCGCCTCGAGGTAGAAGAGCTGCTCGTCGTCGAATCGGCCGGTCGCGCTCGCGTGTCCGGCACCGGCGATGTCGCCGGTTTCGATCTCCAGGTTGGGAACGGAGTCGGCGCGCGTGCCGTCGGTGAGCACGAGGTTGCGGTTCTGCTCGTAGCTGTCGGTGCCGGTCGCGTCCGGTCCGATCAGAACGTCGCCGATCCACACGGTGTGGGCGCCCTCCCCCTGCAGTGCGCCCTTGTAGGTGACGCGGCTGCGGGAGTACGGAGCCTCATGGTGCACGTAGACCTGATGTTCGAGGTGCTGGCCCGCGTCGGCGAAGTAGAGCCCGAGAGACTCGACGTCGGAGCCCTGCTCCGCGAGGTGCAGCGACGGGTTGACCCGCACGAGGCTGCCGCCGAGCGTCACGAGCACGTGCTTGAGTGTGGCGTCGCGGTTGACGCGCGCGAAGTGCGAACCCAGGTGCAGCGCGGCGTCGTCCCACCACTGCACGCTGACGACGGTGAGCCGGGCGCCCTCCCCGACAACGATCTCGACGTTCTCAGCGAGGAGCGCATCGCCGCTGTTCTTGAGGATCAGCAGCGCCTGGCTGTTCGGCTCGGCGGTGATGACCGTGTGCGCCGCGCGCGCTCCGGTTCCCAGCGCCGAACGCTCAACCGTCACGGTCTTCGCCTCTTCACCGGAGATCGTGATCGCGTACGCCTTCTCGGTCTGCGACCACGCATTGGCCGAAGGGCGGTCCTCCGGGAGTGCCGCACTGCCGACGCGCGCGTCGTCCATGTCGACCCACTCAGCGGAGACTCCGTCGGAGTCGCTGACCGAGATCGTGTAGGGAGCGCCGTCGAGCTCGCCGTCGCTGAGCGCGGTGAGACGCTCGACCGGCGTGTACCGCCACTCGGCCTCGCGGCCGGTCAGAGTCTCGAAATCGGCAACGTTCGTCGAGCGGAAGCGCTCGGACCGGGTTTGAATGGGAACGAGCCCCCAGCCGCCATCGGAATGCTCGGTAAATCCGTGCTGCGCAGGCTTGTCGTGTGAAGCCGTGGTGTCTGTGACAGTCATTGTTAGCCGACGGATCCTTCCATGCCCATCTCGATGAGTTTGTTGAGCTCGAGCGCGTACTCCATGGGGAGCTCGCGCGCAATCGGCTCGATGAAGCCGCGCACGATCATCGCCATGGCCTCGGTCTCTTCAAGCCCTCGACTCATGAGGTAGAACAGCTGTTCCTCGCTGACCTTCGAGACTGTCGCTTCGTGACCCAGCTGTACGTCGTCGACGCGAATATCGATTGCCGGATACGTGTCGGATCGCGAGATCGTATCGACGAGCAGAGCGTCGCAGACGACCGAGTTCGACGAGTGATGCGCCGACGGGTCGACGCGCACTTCGCCGCGGTATCCGGCGCGGCCACCGCCGCGCGCAATCGACTTCGACGTGATCGACGACTGGGTGTACGGCGCCATGTGGATCATCTTCGCGCCAGCATCCTGGTGCTGCCCTGGTCCCGCGAAGGCGACGGAAAGAGTCTCGCCCTTGGCGTGCTCACCCGTGAGATAGATTGACGGGTACTTCATGGTCACCTTGGAGCCGATGTTGCCATCTACCCACTCCATCGTCGCGCCCTCTTCGGCGATCGCGCGCTTAGTGACGAGGTTGTAGACGTTGTTCGACCAGTTCTGGATGGTGGTGTAGCGAACGCGAGCATTCTTCTTCACGACGATCTCGACCACGGCCGAGTGCAGCGAGTCGCTCTTGTAGATGGGCGCCGTGCAGCCCTCGATGTAGTGAACGTAGCTGCCTTCGTCGGCGATGATGAGCGTGCGCTCGAACTGGCCCATGTTCTCGGTATTGATGCGGAAGTAGGCCTGCAGGGGAATGTCAACGTGAACGCCGGGCGGCACATAGACGAACGAGCCGCCAGACCACACTGCCGTGTTGAGCGCGGCGAACTTGTTGTCGCCTGCGGGAATGACGGTTCCGTAGTACTCCTCGAAGAACTCCGGGTGCTCGCGCAGGGCGGTGTCGGTGTCCATGAAGATGACACCCTGCTGTTCGAGGTCCTCGCGAATCTGGTGGTAGACGACCTCGGACTCGTACTGCGCGGCAACGCCGGCGACGAGACGCGAGCGCTCCGCCTCGGGGATGCCAAGACGCTCGTACGTGTTCTTGATGTCGTCGGGGAGGTCCTCCCACGACGTTGCCTGCTTCTCCGTGGAACGGACGAAGTACTTGATGTTCTCGAAGTCGATCTCAGAGAGATCGGCGCCCCACGATGGCATTGGTTTGCGCTCGAAGAGCTTGAGGGCTTTCAGGCGGCGCTTCAACATCCACTCGGGCTCATTCTTGAGCCGCGAGATGTCGGAGACGACGTCGGAGTTCAAGCCACGACGGGCCGATGCTCCGGCTTCGTCTGAATCGCTCCAGCCGAACTCGTAAACACCAAGGCTTTCGAGTTCAGGGCGGTCGATCAGAACATCTGACATATCTACCTCTCTAGAACCGCTAAGAAACAGGATCTCTGTTCACGGCTTGACCTGCGCACTCTCGAAGGGGAATGCGAGGAAGTGTGGTCCGCGTCGGCGTGAACCTACAATTGTTCGAGACAATTCGAATCTGCAGCTCGCAACGAGCCGTTTCGGGTTGATTACTTGAACAATGCAATTCTACAGGTTGTGTCGGCGAAAATGTGAGGGTACACAGACGACACGAAGCCGGGGCGTCTTCCCCGACGTGTAAGAGTTAAGGATGCCGCAGTGAGCCGTGTGTCTTCAGGACGCCACCCCGAACCCCGAGAAGCGACGAGGGAGAACGTGCTCCAGCGGTTCTGGCGCTGGCTGCCGACGAACGTCGACGACAAGCGAGTCCGCGTCGCCGTCTGGCTGAACGTGATCTTTCAGACCGTTCTCGTCGGCACGGGCGGCGCTGTGCGCCTGACGGCATCCGGTCTTGGCTGCCCCACGTGGCCGAAATGCACGGCCGACTCATTTATCTCGACGCCCGAGATGGGGCTGCACGGCGTGATCGAGTTCGGCAACCGAACCTTGTTCTTCGTTCTGCAGGCCATCGCGATCTTCGCTTTGCTGTGCGTTCTCAAATACCGCAAGGAGCGCAGGGACCTCTTCGTGCTCGCGGTCATACCCGCGTGCAGCGTTCTTCTGCAGGCCGGTGTCGGCGGCATCACCGTGCTCTCGGGGCTCAACCCCTACGTCGTTGGACTCCACTTCGTCTTGAGCGTCGTGCTCGTGGTGCTTGGCGCGGTGCTCGTCATGCGGGTGTACACGAAACCCGGCCCACGGGCTCTCGTGGTTCCCGGCTGGTTCGCCCGACTGGCGCACATCGCAGCGTTCTTCGTCGCGATTTCTGTTCTTATCGGCATCCTGACCACCGGAGCCGGCCCGCACGCGGGTGATCAGGGTGCGGCGCGCAACGACCTCCCGCCAGAGATCATGCAGCACGTGCACTCATGGCCGGCCTACGTCATGCTCGGTCTCACGCTGGTGCTCTTCATCGCAGCCTGGACGCGCGGAATCAGGTCGCCCCGCGTATGGCTGACCTGGCTTGTCGCCGCTCAAGGTGCGCAGATCCTCATCGGAGTCGCCCAGTCGCGTCTCGGACTGCCTGAGATCCTGGTCGGCAGCCACATGGTCCTCGCATGCATCGTCGCTGCGCTCATGTCCGCGGTTCTCTACTACCTCAGGCGACCGCGCGAGCTGCGCTAACCGTGCGGCCGCGTGAGCTTCTCTGCACGCGACGGGTCCGCTGCGGTACCGATTAGAACGGCAGCAGCGGATCGACGCCGACGGCGAGGAACAGAAGCGACAGGTACGTGATCGAGCCGTGGAACACGCGCATGGGCGATGCTTCTTCATCACGGATCGCAAGACCGTACAGACGGTGCGTTTCGTAAATGAACCAGCCTCCGGCCACGAGCGCGATCGCCGTGTACGTGACGCCCATGGGTGCGAGAGGGATCAGCAGCAGTGAGCATGCGACCGTCGCCCAGGCATACAGAATCGTCTGCAGGCCGACGACAGCGCGCCCTCGTACGACAGCAAGCATGGGCACGCCGACTTCCTTGTAGTCGGATCGATACTTCATCGACAACGGCCAGTAGTGCGGCGGAGTCCAGAGGAAGACGACGGCGAAGAGAATCCACGCCTCCCAGTCGAGGGATGCCGTGACGCTCGACCATCCGATGAGCACGGGGAAGCATCCCGCAATTCCGCCCCAGATGATGTTCTGCTCCGTGCGGCGCTTAAGCCAGAGCGTGTACACGCAGACGTAGAAGAAGATCGCAACCACCGAAAGCCCCGCGGCAAGCAGGTTCGTCGTCGCCGCGAGCCACACGGTCGACGCCACGGCGAGAGCCCACGAGAACACGAGAGCCTCTCGAGGCGTCAGCTCGCCGGTCACAAGCGGCCGATTCTCGGTTCGCTTCATGTGACGGTCGATGTCGCGATCGATATAGCAGTTGAAAGCGCCTGCGGAACCAGCGCTCATCGCACCGCCGATGACCGTCGCGGCGACGAGCCACAAGTTCGGGATACCTCCCTCGGCGAGAATCATCACCGGAACCGTCGTGACGAGCAGCAGCTCCATTACACGCGGTTTGGTCAGGGAGATATATGCGGCTGCCTTGCGCCGAAAGCCGAGCGGGCGCGCTGCGGTTGGGGTGGGGGTGGTGACGTCCATTGCTCCTCGACTGCTGGGTACCTCCCAATTCTAGGCCATTGTGCGAACGGCGAGCCGTGGAACATCTGCGCGGCTTCACACGTTGACATAGATGTGCGCGGGGTTGGGTAGCTATCTCTATACTGGGGGTGCTCGCCTAGCTTCGCGGCGCCCATCATCAGCACGCACGAAAGGTGAGGGACCGCGACGTGCCAAAGTAGCCAATGTGCGTGTAAACGCTTCGGCGGGCCGGCAGGCCCGGACGAACAACCAGAAGGGTCAAACATCGTGGCAGCACTGCAATGGGATTCCATTGACAACAAGGCCGTCGACACCGCACGCGTTCTCGCTGCGGATGCTGTTGAGAAGGTCGGGAACGGCCACCCCGGAACGGCGATGAGTCTTGCTCCAGCCGCCTATCTCCTCTTTCAGAAGGTGATGCGGCGCGACCCAAACGACGAGAAGTGGCTCGGTCGCGACCGTTTCATTCTGTCGGCGGGTCACACATCGCTCACGCAGTACATCCAGCTCTACTTCGCCGGCGACGGCCTTGAGCTCGACGATCTGAAGTCGCTGCGCACCTGGGGATCGCTCACGCCGGGACACCCGGAGTACGGCCACACCAAGGGTGTGGAGATCACCACGGGCCCTCTCGGTCAGGGCCTTTCCTCCGCCGTCGGGTTCGCGTATGCCGCGCGGTTCGAGCGCGGGCTTTTCGACCCGGATGCTGCCGAGGGCACGAGCCCGTTCGACCACCACGTGTACGTCATCGCGAGCGATGGCGACCTTCAAGAAGGCGTCACGAGCGAAGCATCCTCACTCGCTGGTCACCAGGAGCTCGGCAACCTCATCGCGATCTATGACAGCAACCAGATCTCGATCGAAGATGACACCGACATCGCCTTCTCAGAAGACGTCGCCGCGCGGTATGAGGCTTATGGCTGGCAGGTTCTCACGGTCGACTGGAAGAAGACCGGCGAGTACGTCGAAGACGTGCAGGAGCTCCACGAGGCGATCGAGTCGGCCAAGGCGGAGACCGGTAAGCCGACGCTTATTGTGCTCAAGACGATCATCGGCTGGCCGGCACCGAACAAGAAGAACACCGGAGCCATCCACGGCGCGAAGCTCGGTGGCGAGGAGCTCGCAGAGCTCAAGGAGATCCTCGGATTCGATCCCGAGCAGACGTTCGAGGTGCCGGACGAGGTTATCTCTCGCACCCGCGGTGCGGGCGAGCGCGGCGCTCAGCAGCGCGCCGAATGGCAGAAGTCCTTCGACGCTTGGAAATCTGCAAATCCCGAGCGCAGTGCGCTTCTCGACCGCCTCCTCGGCGGTCAGCTTCCCGATGGCATCGAAGACGCCCTCCCCCGCTTCGACGCGGGAACAGAGGTGTCGACGCGAGCCGCTTCCGGAAAGGTTCTCTCGGCACTCGGCGCGGAGCTCCCGGAGCTCTGGGGCGGATCAGCCGACCTCGCAGCATCGAACAACACCACGATCGATGACGCGGCGTCGTTTGTGCCGTCCGAGCGCTCCACCGACATGTGGAAGGGCAACCCGTACGGGCGCGTCTTGCACTTCGGCATCCGCGAGCACGCGATGGCGGCGATCCTGAACGGAATCGTGCTGCACGGGCCGACACGCGCCTACGGCGGAACGTTCCTGATCTTCAGCGACTACCAGCGTCCTGCCGTGCGTCTCGCCGCGCTCATGAACGTGCCGAGCGTCTTCGTATGGACGCACGATTCGGTCGCACTTGGCGAAGACGGCCCGACGCACCAGCCGATCGAGCAGCTGTCGACGCTTCGCGCAATTCCGAATCTCTCGGTCGTCCGTCCATCCGACGCGAACGAAGTCGCTTACGCGTGGCTTGAGATCTTGAAGCGTCAGGAGGGCCCCACGGGAATCGCGCTCACTCGCCAGAACATCCCGGTGTTCGACCGCGGAACCGGCGAGGCGTCGGGCGACACCCTTGCCGCAGCATCCAATGTCTCGAAGGGTGCATACGTGCTCGCCGAGGCTCCGAACGGAACACCCGACGTCATTCTCATCGGGACCGGCTCTGAGGTTCAGCTTGCACTCGAAGCGCGCGAGCAGCTGCGCACAGAGGGCGTCAACGCCCGTGTCGTCGCAGCACCATCGCTTGAATGGTTCGATGAGCAGTCCGATGAGTACCGGGAGTCGGTGCTTCCGGCATCCGTCACCGCTCGCGTCTCGGTCGAGGCAGGCCTCGACCTCACATGGCGCAGCATCGTCGGAGACCGCGGTCGTTCGGTGTCGATCGAGCACTTCGGCGCATCTGCGGATTACAAGACACTGTTCCGCGAGTTCGGAATCACCGCCGAAGCCGTCGTGAACGCCGCCAAGGAAACGCTCGGCGCCAACTGAGCCGGGCAGAGGAGAAAAGATCATGACTGAGACACCCACTGCACAGCTTTCGGCTGCAGGCGTCAGCATCTGGCTCGACGATCTCTCGCGAGAGCGCATCGAGACCGGCAATCTGACCGATCTGATCGAGAACCGCAACGTGGTCGGGATCACGACCAACCCGACGATTTTCGCCAAGGCCATCAAGAACGGTGACCGCTACGCCGCGCAGGTGGCCGAACTCACCGCAGCAGGCAAGAGCGTCGACGAGGTCATCAGCGAGGTGACGACGAAGGACGTCGCCGACGCGGCCGACGTGTTCCGCCCGATCTACGACAAGACGAACGGCGTCGACGGCCGCGTGTCGATCGAGGTCGAGCCGGGTCTTGCGCATGACGCAGCCGGAACGATCGCACAGGCTACGTCGCTCTGGGAGACGCTCAAGCGACCCAACGTGCTGATCAAGATTCCGGCGACCGTCGAAGGACTCGAGGCGATCACTGCGGCGACGGCGAAGGGAATCAGCGTCAACGTGACGCTGATCTTCAGCCTGACGCGTTACCGCGAGGTCATCAACGCCTACCTGACGGGCCTCGAGCAGGCAAAGCAGGCGGGCATCGATCTGTCCACCATCCATTCGGTCGCATCGTTCTTCGTCTCGCGCGTGGATTCAGAGATCGACAAGCGTCTCGACGCCGTGGGCACGGACGAAGCGGCCGAGCTCAAGGGCAAGGCGGGAATCGCGAACGCGCAGCTCGCCTATCAGGTGTTCGAGCAGGAGTTCGCTTCTGAGCGCGCCAAGGCACTGCTCGACAGCGGCGCCAACGCGCAGCGTCCGCTGTGGGCGTCGACCGGCGTCAAGGACCCGTCGCTCCCCGACACGCTCTACGTGACAGGGCTCGTCGCCCAGGGCGTCGTCAACACGATGCCTGAGAAGACGCTTGAGGCGACATTCGATCATGGCGACGTCACGGGAGACACCGTGACCGGGAGCTACGACGAGGCGAATGGCGTTCTCGACGCCGTTGCCGCGGCCGGAATCTCGTACGACGACGTCACCGCGGTGCTCGAGAAGGAAGGCGTTGAGAAGTTCATCGTCTCCTGGAACGAACTCGTCGAAGACGTCAAGGTCGCGATGGAGGAATCGCGATGAGCATCGAGATCCACGTGAGCGGGGCGGCCGAGGAGGCCGTCCGCTCGGTGGTTCCCACACTCGTCGCCGATCTCGTCGCGTCGGGAATCACCGAACAGAACCCGACGCTCTGGGGCCCGAAGGCCGAGTCGGAGTCGGCTAAACGCCTCGGATGGACGGAAGCGGTCGCCGTGTCGCGGCCCCTCGTCCCCGAGATCATCGCGCTGCGCGACAAGCTCGCAGCCGACGGCGTGAACCACATCGTTCTCGCTGGCATGGGCGGCTCGTCGCTCGCTCCCGAAGTGATCACTCGCACGTTCGGCGCCGATCTCACGGTTCTCGACTCGACTGCGCCCGGGCAGGTCCGCGCGGCGCTCGACGCGGGACTGCAGAACACGGCGATTGTCGTCTCGTCGAAGTCCGGGTCGACCGTCGAGACGGACAGCCAACGGCGCGTCTTCGAGAAGGCGTTCACCGACGCGGGAATCGACGCGCGCGAGCGTGTCATCATCGTGACGGATCCGGGTTCGCCGTTCGACGTATCCGCACGCGAGGGTGGCTTCACCGTCTTCAATGCTGACCCGAACGTTGGCGGCCGGTACTCGGCGCTCACGGCATTCGGCCTTGTTCCGTCGGGACTCGCAGGCGTCGACATCGCTGCACTTCTCGATGAGGCCGATCAGGTGCTCGCAGAGCTCTCCGTCGACGATGAGAGCAACCCGGGGCTGATCCTCGGCGCAGCGATCTCTGCCACGTCCCCGCGTAAGGACAAGCTCGGGATCGTTGCCGACGGAACGCATATCGTTGGCTTCCCCGATTGGGCCGAGCAGCTCATCGCCGAGTCGACGGGCAAAGAAGGCACCGGAATTCTTCCCGTCGTTCTCGACACGCTCGCCCCTGAGCTCGAGAACGTGCCGGACGATGTTCAGATTGTGCGGCTCGTCGAGAACGCAGACGCCACCCATCTGCTTCCGCGTGATCGCCACGACGGCGAGATCCTCGTCAGCGGCTCCCTCGGCGCCCAGATGCTGGTGTGGGAGTACGCGGTCGCGGTCGCAGGCCGCATCCTCGGGATCAATCCGTTCGATCAGCCCGACGTGGAGTCGGCGAAGGCCGCAGCGCGCGGGCTTCTCGATGACCGCCCCGAGCCTGCCTCCCCCGCCTTCACGGACGGCGGCATCGAGGTGCGCGGTGATGACGAACTGGTCGCGGGCGCTTCGACGGTTCGTGAGGCCGTCGACCGCCTGATCGCAGAACTGCCCGCCGACGGATACCTGTCGGTTCAGGCGTATGTCGATCGGCTGGAACTGCCTCAGCTCGAGGGCCTGCGCAGCATGCTCGCTGCGCGAGCGGGCCGCCCCGTCACGTTCGGCTGGGGTCCGAGGTTCCTGCATTCGACCGGTCAGTACCACAAGGGCGGTCCGGCACAGGGCGTATACCTGCAAATCACCCAGTCGACAACCGTCGACCTGGAGATTCCCGAGCGTCCCTTCACGTTCGGACAGCTCATCGAGGCTCAGGCCGCGGGAGACGCCGGAGTGCTGCGTGACCACGGACGGCCCGTGCTCGCGGTGAACCTCACGCGTCCGCAGGACGATGCGCTCGCCCTCTTCGAGGCCATCAACTAGAACAGAGAATGCAGTCTCCGGTTTCCGGATGCTGCCAAGGAGACGAATGTCCCCGGTGAACATCACACCAGAGTTCAACCCCCTGCGGCTGAGCATTGATCGTCGGCTCAATCGCATTGCCGGTCCCAGTGGCCTGATTATCTTCGGAGTGACGGGCGACCTGTCACGCAAGAAGCTGATGCCGGCGGTGTACGACCTGGCCAACCGGGGGCTTCTGCCGCCGGGATTCGCGCTCGTCGGTTTCGCGCGGCGCGACTGGGAGGATCAGGATTTCTGCCAGGTCGTGCACGACGCGGTTCGCGATAATGCGCGTACTCCGTTCCGCGAGGAGGTCTGGGACCAGCTTTCGCAGGGCATCCGCTTCGTTTCGGGCGAGTTCGGTGACGATGAGGCCTTCAAGAGGCTCGGTGAGACGATCGAGGAACTCGACCGTACACGGGGAACGATGGGGAATCACGCGTTCTACCTGTCGATTCCCCCGAAAGCGTTCCCCCAGGTGACCTCGCAGCTGAAGCGATCGGGGCTGGCCGAGCAAAGTGACGGTCAGTGGCGCCGCGTCGTGATCGAGAAGCCGTTCGGCAGCAACCTGGAGACGGCGCGAGAGCTGAATGATGTCGTCGAGTCTGTGTTCCCCGCGGACTCCGTCTTTCGCATCGACCACTACCTGGGCAAAGAAACCGTGCAGAACATCATGGCACTGCGTTTCGCCAACCAGCTGTTCGAGCCGATCTGGAATGCGAACTTCGTCGACCACGTGCAGATCACCATGGCCGAAGACATCGGCGTTGGCGGCCGTGCCGGGTACTACGACGGCATCGGGGCGGCTCGCGATGTCATTCAGAACCATCTTCTGCAGCTCCTTGCCTTGACCGCTATGGAAGAGCCTGGATCGTTCGATGCTGCAGACCTGCGCGCAGAGAAGGAGAAGGTTCTCGCTGCTGTTCGTCTGCCGGAGGACCTCGGGGCCGGCACGGCTCGTGGACAGTACTCCGGCGGCTGGCAGGGCGGCGAGAAGGTGCGCGGGTTTCTCGAGGAAGACGGGATGAACCCGGAGTCGACGACCGAGACCTATGCGGCGATGAAGCTCCACATCAACACCCGCCGATGGGCAGGAGTGCCGTTCTACCTGCGCTCCGGTAAACGACTCGGCAGGCGGGTGACCGAGATTGCTGTGGTCTTCAAACGCGCCCCGCAGTATCTTTTCGCTGAGGCGCAGACGGCAGAGCTCGGGGAGAACGCACTGGTGATTCGCGTTCAGCCCGACGAGGGCGTCACGATTCGCTTCGGATCGAAAGTCCCGGGTGCGGGCATGCAGGTGCGCGACGTCACGATGGACTTCGGCTACGGGCACGCATTCACCGAGGCGAGCCCCGAGGCCTACGAGCGGCTCATCCTCGACGTGCTCCTCGGTGATCCGCCGCTCTTCCCCCGGCACGAGGAGGTCGAGCTTTCCTGGAAGATTCTCGATCCCGTTGAAGAATTCTGGGCTGCGCAAGGTGGCCCGCTGGAACAGTACGAGCCCGGGACCTGGGGGCCGACGTCGGCCGATGAGCTCCTGGCCCGCGACGGTCGCACCTGGAGGCGCCCATGATCATCGACATTCCTGACACGACGACGAGTGCCATTTCGAAGCGGCTCGTTCTGCTGCGGGACGAGGGCGGTGTCATCGCGCTCGGTCGCGTTCTGACGCTCGTCATCATCGCCAACCGGGGTGACGAGGAAGACGCGATCGAAGCGGCGAACGACGCCTCGCGTGAGCACCCTATGCGCGTGATCGTGATCTCGGTCGCGGGGTCGCAAGACGACGACGACACGCGCATTGATGCGCAGATTCGCGTCGGCGGCGACGCCGGAGCAAGCGAGGTCATCATCTTGCGGGCTTACGGCGAGGCGACTCAGAACAAGGTGAGCCTGGTCACCGCGCTTCTGCTGCCCGATGCTCCGGTTGTTGCGTGGTGGCCAGGTGAGACCCCGGACGACGTCTCTGCGTCCCCGATCGGTCAGATCGCCCAGCGCCGGATCACGGATGCCTCGGCGCACGCCGACCCGCATGACGCGCTTCGCCACCTTGCGGCGTCGCACCGCCCGGGCGACACGGACTTTGCATGGACGCGACTGACACTGTGGCGCGCGCAGCTTGCCGCTGTTCTCGACCAGCCACCATACGAGCAGATCACGTCCGTACGCGTGACCGGAGCAGCCGATTCGCCGTCGACGACGCTGCTCGCCGCATGGTTGCGCCTCCAGCTGAACGTTCCCGTGACGTGCGATCTCACCCACAATGTCGGCGGAGTCGGTGGCATTCACGGAGTCGAGATGACACGTGCTTCCGGAACGATCTCGCTTGAGCGACCCCTCTCGAACATCGCAACACTGGAAATTCCCGGTCAGCCAGTGCAGGACATCGCACTTCCAAGACGGACCCTCCGCGACTGCCTGGCTGAAGAGCTGCGTCGCCTCGATCCGGATGTTCTGTATGGTGATGTGATAACGAAGGGACTCGCCTTGCTTGACGGCGAAGGTGCCGAGCCCACGGAGGGTGTCCAGTGACGAATGACCGCCGAGTGCTGATCCACAACGACAAGTCTGCTCTTGCAGCATCCATCGCCGCGCGGTTTCTGACGAAGGTCGTCGACCTTCTTGATGAGCAGGACCGTGTGAACATCGTGTTGGAGGGAGGACGCGTCGCTCTCGATGTCTTGACGCAGATCAACGCGAACCCGGCCAGGGACACGGTCGACTGGAGTCGAGTTCACTTCTGGTGGGGTGACGAGCGCTACGTGCCGGCTGGCCACGAAGATCGCAACGACGCCAAGGCGCGCACGGCGCTTCTGGACCACATCGCGATTCCGGCATCCAACATCCATCCGATGCCCTCGACTGATTCAGGTCTTGAAATCGGCGCAGCAGCCGAAGCGTACGCTTCTGAGCTGACGGATCACGCAGACGGAGACGGGTCGCTCCCCCGATTCGACATCACGTTCCTCGGCGTCGGACCCGATGGGCACACCGCGTCGCTGTTTCCGGACCATCCGCAGGTTCTCGAAAAGTCATCATTGGTGCTGCCTGTGACCGACTCGCCGAAGCCCCCTGCCGAGCGGCTGACACTCACGCGGCCGGCGCTGAACTCGTCTCAGCGCATCTGGGTGGAGATCGCCGGCGCCGAGAAGGCGTCGTCTCTCGGGCTGGCACTTGCGGGAGCCGCCTACTCTGAAGTGCCGATCGCCGGCATCAAGGGACGCCGTCGCACGGTATTCTTTGTGGATCGCGAAGCCGCGGCCGAGGTTCCCGAGAACCTGATTGCACAGTCGTACTGACGCATAGAAACGGCTGGGGCCCTGCACATCGTGCAGGGCCCCAGCCGTTTCGTGCGTTCGAGAGGGTCAGGCCGTCCCTCGGCGCGCGCGGAGCTGCGTCAGTGCATCGTGCAGCAGCTGCTCCGCTTCTTCGTCTGTGCGACGCTCCTTGACGTAGGCGAGGTGCGTCTTGTATGGCTCGTTTCTCAGCGCCTCGGGCGGATTGCTCTTGTCACGTCCGGCCGGGAGCCCCGACGTCGGTGAGTTGATCGTCTCGGGAATTTCTTCCTCGGGGACGTCAGCAGCGAAGTAGCGCACGGTCTCGTTTCCCAGTGCGTCCCAGAACGAGATCGCTACCCGATCAGCGTGATGCCCGTGGTCCTGTTCGCCCATCGGTCCTGCCCCGACGCGAGCTCCGCGAATTGTGTTTCCTCCGAGTGCCATGCGTGTCCCCTAGACTCCTGACTGGAACTTCGTGATGAGCCCGAGAACGATAATGCAGGCGAACCAGATCGTCCCCAGCAGCACCGTGATGAGGTTCAGGTTCCGTTCGGCGACTCCGGATGCCCCGAGGTTCGACCCCATTCCGCCACCGAACATGTCGGAAAGACCGCCACCGCGACCCTTATGCAGCAGAATGAGGAACGTCAGGAGCAGGCTCGTGATACCGAGCAGTACTTGCAGGATGATCTGGAGAATCTCCACAGGGGACCTTTCACTGGGGTGTGCCGGGCACGGCAAGACCACGACGATTATACGCGAGACCAGGCCGTGCCCGAACTTTCGGCGGTTAGACGCCGACGTGCTTCTGGTAACGAGAGATGTTCGAGAACTCGGTCACGTCGAGACTTGCTCCTCCGACCAGCGCGCCATCCACGTTCGGCTCGCGCATGAAGCCTGCGATGTTGCCCGACTTCACCGAGCCGCCGTAGAGAATGCGCGTGCGTGCAGCGGCATCCTCTCCCAGCGATTCGGAGAGCACGGACCGAAGCGCAGCCGCAACCTGCTCTGCTTGCTCCGGAGTCGCTGCCTGGCCGGAGCCGATCGCCCAGACGGGCTCGTACGCAACGACGATATCGGCGTCGGCCGAAACCCCCTCAACGGCCGCGCGCAGCTGAGCGACCGGAACCGCAGAGGAGCCGTGCTTCTCGAGGTCCTCGGCCGTCTCACCAACGCAGATCACCGGGGTGATGCCGTGCTTGAGAGCCGCGGCTGTCTTCGCACGAACGACATCGTCGCTCTCATTGTGCAGCGTGCGGCGCTCCGAGTGCCCGATGATCACGTAGCGGCAGTCGAGCTGGCTGAGGAATGCTCCCGAGATCTCCCCCGTGAACGCTCCCGAGTCCTGTGACGATACGTCTTGAGCGCCATATCCGAGGGGCAGCTTGTCTGCCGAGACGAGCGTCTGCACACTGCGAAGGTCAGTGAACGGCGGGAACACGGCGACCTCGACGGCGTCGAAATCGTGCTTCGCGTCTTGAAGACTCCACGCGAGCTTCTGCACGAATGCGATCGCCTGAAGATGATCGAGGTTCATCTTCCAGTTGCCCGCGATGAGCGGAGTGCGAGTTACTGCTGCCATCCGAGAACCTCCAGTCCGGGAAGCTTCTTGCCTTCGAGAAACTCGAGGCTGGCACCGCCCCCCGTCGAAATGTGACCAAACTGGTCGTCGTCAAATCCGAGTGCTCTAACAGCCGCGGAAGAGTCTCCCCCGCCAACGACGCTCAAGCCGTCGACGCGTGTGAGAGCGTCGGCGATCGCCTTGGTTCCTGCGGCGAACGGAGACAGCTCGAAGACGCCCATCGGGCCATTCCAGAACACGGTCTTCGATGCGGCGATGCGCTGTGAGAACAGCTGCGAGGTCTCGGGCCCGATGTCGAGCCCGAGTCCGTCGGCGCCGAATGGTGTGTCTTCGATCGACTCAATGGGACGAACCTCGTGCTCGGCGTCCGCGCTGAACGACGATGCGACCACGACGTCTGTCGGAAGGATGATCTCGACCCCGCGCTCACGCGCGTCGGCGAGATATCTCGTGACGGTGTCAATCTGGTCGCTCTCGAGCAGGCTTGAACCGACCTTGTGGCCCTGCGCCGCGAGGAATGTGAAGAGCATCCCACCGCCGATGAGCAGCGAATCGACGCGCGGAAGCAGATGCTCGATCACGCCGAGCTTGTCGGATACCTTCGAGCCGCCGAGCACGACCGAATACGGGCGCTGCGGATTCTCCGTGAGCTGGTCGAGTACCGTGAGCTCTGCTTCGATGAGCGTTCCCGCCGCGCTGGGAAGCAGCTGCGGCAGCTCGTAGACGCTCGCCTGTTTGCGGTGGACCACGCCGAATCCATCTGAGACGAACGCGTCACCGAATTCTGCGAGCTGTGCTGCAAACTCGTTGCGCTCGTTGTCGTCCTTGCTGGTCTCCCCCACATTGAAGCGCAGGTTCTCTAGCAGTGCGATCTGTCCGTCCTTCAGGTTGGCGACGGCGTCAGCGGCCGCCTGGCCGACGGTGTCTGTCGCGAACGTCACGGGACTGCCGAGTAGCTCACTGAGACGCTGCGCGACAGGCGCGAGGCTGTACTGGGAGTCAGGTGATCCCTTGGGGCGGCCGAGGTGCGAGATGACGACGACACGAGCCCCCTGATTGATCAGGGCATTGAGGGTCGGCAGAGACGCGCGAACGCGCCCGTCGTCGGTGATGGTCCCGTCCTTGAGAGGGACATTGAGATCACACCGGACGACGACGCGTTTGCCGCTCAGCGAACCCAGCGATTCCAAAGTGCGAAGCACGCTGATGATCCTCGGCGCCTAGAGGCGCTCGGCCACGTACTCGGTGAGGTCGACAAGACGGTTGGAGTAGCCCCACTCGTTGTCGTACCAGCTCGACAGCTTGACCTGATTGCCAATCACGCGCAGCAGACCGGCGTCGAAGATCGACGAGTGCGGGTCGTTGACGATGTCGCTCGACACGATCTCGTCTTCTGTGTACTTCAGGATGCCCTTGAGAGGACCTTCCGCAGCCTTCTTGTACGCTTCCTTGACCTCATCGACGGTGACGTCGCGCGACGCTTCGACGGTCAGGTCGGTGATTGATCCGGTAGGAACAGGAACGCGAAGAGCGAAGCCGTCGAGCTTGCCCTTGAGCTCGGGAAGGACGAGCCCAATGGCCTTTGCGGCGCCCGTCGACGTCGGGATGATGTTGACGGCGGCAGCGCGCGCACGGCGCAGGTCCTTGTGCGGGCCGTCCTGGAGGTTCTGGTCTGCCGTGTAAGCGTGGACCGTCGTCATGAGGCCGCGCTCAATTCCGAAAGTGTCGTTGAAGACCTTTGCCAGCGGCGCGAGGCAGTTCGTCGTGCACGACGCGTTCGAGATGATGTTGTGGTTCTCGGGATCGTAGTCCTGCTCGTTGACACCGAGCACGAACGTCGCATCCTCGTCCGTCGCCGGCGCCGAGATCAGGACCTTCTTGGCCCCTGCGTCGATGTGCTTGCGGGCATCGGTGGCCTTCGTGAAGCGGCCCGTCGACTCGATGACGATGTCAACTCCGAGGTCGCCCCACGGAAGGTTGGCGGGGTCGCGCTCTTCGAAAACCTTGATGGACTTGCCGTCGACGGTGATCTGCTCACCGTCGAAGCTGACCTCGGCGTCGAGTCGACCGGTGATCGAGTCGTACTTGAGGAGGTGGGCAAGTGTCTTATTGTCCGTGAGGTCGTTGACGGCGACGATCTCGAGATCGCTGCCCTTGGCGAGGGCTGCGCGGAAGAAGTTGCGACCAATGCGGCCGAACCCGTTGATGCCGATCTTTACTGACAAGGATGACTCCTGTAACTGGGCGCTGGACAGCGCGTTTTCACTTAGTCTCGCGAGCGAGCTGGAGAGGATTGTCCCAGACAGGCGCCCGGGACAACCCTGTCTGACTTACGACAGTACCAGCAGGCCTGAGGTCTTCTCACGTGCCGTTGCGAAGCGCTCCTGAACGTTCGCCCAGTCGACGATGTTCCAGAATGCCTTCACGTAATCTCCCTTGACGTTCTGGTAGTCAAGGTAGAACGCGTGCTCCCACATGTCGAGAAGCAGCAGAGGGATGGTTCCCGCAGGGAAGTTGGACTGCTGGTCATAGAACTGCTGCGTGATGAGCTTCTGGCCGATCGAGTCCCACATGAGGGCGGCCCACCCGGAGCCCTGGATGCCGAGTGCGGCGGCGTTGAATTGCGCCTGGAACTTCTCGAATGACCCGAAGTTGTCGGCAATCGCTGCCTCGAGCTCTCCGGTCGGGCGGTCCCCGCCGTTGGGCGAGAGGTTCGTCCAGAAGATCGAGTGGTTGACGTGGCCGCCGAGGTTGAACGCGAGGTCCTTCTCGAGCTTGCTGATGTTGCCGAAATCGCCGGACTCGCGCGCTTCCGCGAGCTTCTCGATGGCGGTGTTCGCGCCCGTGACGTACGCCTGGTGGTGCTTCGAGTGGTGGAGCTCCATGATCGTGCCAGAGATGCTCGGCGCGAGGGCGCCGTAGTCATATCCGAGCTCAGGAAGTGTGTATTCAGCCATGTAGATCTCTCCGTTTCGTCTCACGCGCGATCAGTCGCGCATGGCACTGAGTGACTCCCTCAGTCTAGTCCTGACGGACGATCTGGCTACCCGACAGACGCGAACATGACGAGGAACGTCGATCAGTCGAGCGCCGTCGGAAGATTAGCTTGCGTGTTGGGGATTCCCTGATCGCTCGCCTTCTTGTCTGCCATGGCGAGCAGGCGGCGGATGCGGCCTGCGACGGCGTCTTTCGTCATGGGCGGTGTTGCGAAGTGGCCCAGCTCGTCGAGACTCGCATCGCGGTGCTCGAGGCGCAGGTTGCCGGCGTATGCGAGGTGCTCCGGCACGTCGTCGCCGAGGATCTCGAGAGCCCGCTCCACCCGAGCGCACGCGGCGACGGCCGCTTGCGCCGATCGGCGCAGGTTCGCATCGTCGAAGTTGACCAGGCGATTCGCTGTCGCCCTCACCTCGCGGCGCTGGCGCATCTCTTCCCACTCGGTGACGGTCTTGTGAGCGCCCATCGCGGTGAGCATGGCGCCGATCGCCTCGCCGTCACGAATGACGACACGATGGATGCCGCGGACCTCGCGCGCTTTTGCGGAGATACCCATGCGCCCTGCCGCTCCCACGAGAGCCATCGCGGACTCGTTCCCCGGGCACGCAACCTCGAGCGCGGCCGATCGGCCGGGGTCCGTGAGCGTTCCTCTCGCGAGGAATGCTCCTCGCCAGATCGCCGCGAGCTCGTCGCGCGAGCCGGTCGTCAGCCGATTGGGAAGGCCTCGCACCGGGCGGCGGCGCGAATCGAGCAGACCCGTCTGTCGAGCCAGGGTCTCTCCCCCAGCGACCACCCGAACGAGAAAATAGGGCGTTCGACGGGAACCGGATGGCGAGACCGCTGTGGCCTCGCTGCGGACACCGTAGAGCTCGGCGAGGTCCTTGCGCACGCGGCGTGCGATTCGCGGAGAATCTACCTCGGACTCGATGGCGATCCGGCCGGAGATGATGTGGAGTCCGCCGCTGAAGCGCAGGAGCGAGGCGAGCTCGGCCGCCCGCACCGTATTGCGCTTCTCGTCGACGGCGGTCAGTTCATCTTTGACATCGGCTGTAAGAGCCAATCGTTGTCCCATCTGCTCAGCTGCCCGTGCGGTTATTCGCGGCCGAGGTCTCGGTGCTTGACGTTGACCATGACGTCGGGCTGGTTTTCCAGTATTGCGGCGAGACGCTCAGCCATTGCGACAGAGCGGTGCTTCCCGCCCGTGCACCCCACCGCCACGACGGCATGACGCTTATTCTCGCGTTGGTATCCCGTGAGAACCGGTTTGAGCGCGGAAGCGTATGCGTCGAGAAACTCCTCGGCTCCGGGCTGCGTGAAGACATAGGAATCAACCTCAGAATCGAGGCCCGTATGCGTCCGCAGTTCTGGAACCCAGAAGGGGTTTGGCAGAAATCTCGCGTCTGCAATCATATCGGCGTCTGTCGGGATCCCATATTTGAATCCGAAGCTCATCACCGTCACCTGCAGCTCCGGCGTCGCCTCGGTCTTGAAGAGGTCGCGTACGGTCGACCCGAGCTGGTGGACGTTCAAGTCCGTCGTGTCGATGACAAGATCGCTGAGCTCTCGAATCGCCGCGACCCGTGAGCGCTCGATGCGAATGCCATCGAGGATCGTGCCCTCGCCTTGCAGAGGATGCGGTCGTCGCACGGCCTCGTACCGTCTGACGAGCGCGTCGTCTGCCGCATCGAGGAACAGCACGCGCAAGTGCGTGCCTTCTCTCAGCCCTTGGAGCATCGAGCGCAGGTCAGCGAAGAAGTCGCGGCCGCGCACGTCGACAACGACAGCCAGCTTTTCGGTGCCCTCGGCGCGTTCTGCCAGATCGACGAGAGGTCGCAGCATCTGCGGCGGGAGGTTGTCGACGACGTACCAGTCGAGGTCCTCGAGAGCGTTGGCGACGCTCGAGCGCCCGGCACCCGACATGCCCGTGACGATGAGGACTTCCTGCTCGGATGCTGGTTCGTCGCTGGTCATGGTGCGTCTTTCGTTCAGGTGTCTCGGGTGGATACCAGCCTATCGAGTATGGAGCCGTGCGTGGATGGCTTGCGCGAGTGCAGGGCCCACCCCCGGCGCGGCCGTGATCTCCTCCGGTGTCGCCGCCTTGAGACGCGCGACGGAGCCGAAATGGGTGAGGAGCGTCTTCACCCGGGCCGGTCCGACTCCGGGTACGTCCGCGAGAACCGACGAGATGTCGCGCTTTCGGCGCTTGCGCTGGTATGTGATGGCAAAGCGGTGCGCTTCGTCTCTCAGCCGTTGCACGAGGTAGAGGGCTTCGCTGTTGCGTGGCAGGATGACCGGAAAGTCGCTCTCGGGCAACCACAGCTCCTCAAGACGCTTCGCGATGCCCGCGATCTGGATTCCCGTGCGGCCCGATTCGTCGAGAGCGCGCTTTGCCGCAGCCACCTGCGGCTGTCCGCCGTCAACGAGCAGAAGCTGTGGCGGGTAGGAGAAACGCTTGGGCGCCGCATCCGCGTTTTCGTCTGCTGGCGCATCGTCGAGGTGGGCCAGGCGGCGCGTCAGCACTTGAAACATGGAATCAGTATCGTCAGTGGTCTCGGCGATCGAGAACGTGCGGTACTGATCTTTACGCGCGAGACCGTCTTCGAAGACGACCATGGAGGCGACGACGTTCGTTCCCGACAAGTGAGAGATGTCATAGCACTCGATTCGCAGCGGAGCCTGCGTCATGCCGAGAGCGTCTTGAAGGTCGGCGAGTGCTTGGCTGCGCGACGCGAAATCGGAGCTGCGCCGGGTCTTGTGCCGAATCAGCGCCTGCTTCGCATTGAGCACGGCTGTCTCCATGAGGGCGGCCTTCTCGCCGCGCTGCGCAGTCTTCAGCCGAACGGTGCCTCGACCGCGCACCTCGGTGAGCCATGCGGAGATCTCTGCCGCATCGTCGGGTTGCACGGGAACGATGACCTCGCGGGGCACGTCGACGCCGGGGGCGCTGTAAGCGGTGCGGATGACGCCCTCGATGAGGTCGCCCGTTGTGACGTCGAGCTCTTTGTCGACCGTCCACGAACGCACGCCTCGAATGCGGCCTCCGCGCACGACGAACTGCTGGACGGCCGCAGAAAGCTCATCGTGCTCGATGCCGAACATGTCGGCGTCGACGGAGTCCTTCATCACGACGGTGCTCTTGTCGAGGACCGCCTCGAGCGACTGCAGCTGATCGCGAAATCGGGCTGCCGCTTCGTAGTCCTGCCGTTCGGCAGCATCCTTCATCTTCGTCTGGAGCTCGCGCGTGAAGCGTTTGTCGTTCCCGCTCATGAAGCTGATGAAGTCGTCGACGATGCGGCGGTGCTCTTCGACGCTCACCCTCATCGAGCACGGGCCTCCGCACTTTCCGATCTGCCCGGGAAAACACGGCTTGCCCGATTGCATCGCGCGCTTGTAGCTCGCGTCGGAGCACGTGCGGATCGGGAAGGCCTTGATCATGAGATCGATCGTGTCGTGCACGGCCCAGATCTTCGGGTAGGGACCGAAGTAGCGTGCACCTTTGATGCGCGGATTGCGCGTGACCATCACGCGCGGTGCTTCGTCAGCGAGCGTGATCGCCATGTACGGGTAGGTCTTGTCGTCGCGGAACTTGACGTTGAACGGCGGCTCGAACTCCTTGATCCAGGTGTATTCCAGCTGGAGCGCCTCGACGTCGCTGCCGACGACCGTCCACTCGACACTTGACGCTGTTGTCACCATGCGACGCGTTCTCTCGTGAAGAGAGCGCAACGGCGCGAAGTAGTTGCTCAGGCGGGCGCGGAGGTTCTTCGCCTTTCCCACGTACAGCACGCGCCGGTTCGTGTCTCGAAAACGGTAAACGCCTGGCTGCGTCGGAATCTCCCCCGGCTTGGGCCGATAGTGCAGGTGCTCGCCCACGGTCAGCCCGCCTGGCGTGCGTCGCCGGCCTCGGCGTCGAAGATCTCTTTCAGGAACATCCCCGTGTAGCTCTCGGTCGACCGTGCCACCTGCTCCGGCGTGCCGGTTGCCACGATCTGACCACCGCCCGCGCCGCCCTCGGGCCCGAGGTCGACGATCCAGTCGGCCGACTTGATCACGTCGAGGTTGTGCTCGATCACGATGACCGTGTTCCCCTTGTCGACGAGGCTGCCGAGCACGAGAAGCAGCTTGCGCACGTCTTCGAAGTGCAGTCCCGTCGTTGGCTCGTCGAGCACATAGACGCTACGGCCATTCGAGCGGCGCTGCAGCTCGGTCGCGAGCTTGACGCGCTGCGCTTCACCGCCCGACAGAGTCGTCGCGCTCTGGCCGAGCCGGACATATCCGAGTCCGACGTCGACGAGTGTCTTGAGGTAGCGATGGATCGCCGTGATGGGCTCGAAGAAGTCAGCCGCCTCGACGATCGGCATGTCGAGAACCTCGGAGATGTTCTTGCCCTTGTAGTGCACCTGGAGCGTGTCGCGGTTGTAGCGAGCTCCCCCGCATACCTCGCATGCGACGTACACGTCGGGCAGAAAGTTCATCTCGATCTTGATCGTGCCGTCACCCGAGCACGCCTCGCAGCGCCCTCCCTTGACGTTGAAGCTGAAGCGACCGGGCAGGTAGCCACGGGCCTTCGCCTCGGGGGTTTCTGAGAAGAGCGTGCGGATGCGGTCGAAGACGCCCGTGTACGTGGCCGGGTTCGACCGCGGCGTGCGGCCGATGGGAGCCTGGTCGACATGCACGACCTTGTCGAGTTTGTCGAGTCCCGTCACTCGAGTGTGCTTGCCTGGCACTTTGCGCGCGCCGTTGAGTGTGTTAGCCATCACACGATAGAGGATGTCGTTGACGAGCGATGACTTGCCCGATCCGCTAACGCCCGTGACGGCGGTGAACAGACCGAGGGGGAAATCGACAGAGACAGTGCGCAGGTTGTTCGCCGACGCTCCGATGACCGAGATCATGCGGTCTGGAGCGACGGGGCGACGCTCGGCGGGCGTCTCGATCTGGCGTCGTCCGGCGAGATAGTCGGCGGTCATCGATCGCTTGTTCGCGAGCAGTTCTGACACCGTTCCCGAGTGCACGACTTTGCCGCCGCCCTCGCCCGCTCCCGGTCCGATGTCGACGACCCAGTCTGCCGTTCGAATGGTGTCTTCGTCGTGCTCGACCACGATGAGCGTGTTACCGAGGTCGCGCAGTGCGACGAGCGTCTCGATGAGCCGTCTGTTGTCGCGCTGGTGCAAGCCGATGCTCGGCTCGTCGAGAACGTACAGCACGCCGGTCAGTCCCGACCCGATCTGCGTTGCAAGTCGTATGCGCTGGGCTTCGCCTCCCGAGAGCGAGCCCGCGGAACGCGACAGCGTCAGGTAGTTGAGCCCGACTTGAATGAGGAAGTCGAGGCGCACCTTGATCTCGCGCAGCACTTGTGCGGCAATGCGAGCGTCTCGGTCGCTGAGCGTGAGCTCCTCCATGAACGACCGTGCGTCTGTGAGGCTGAGGTCGGCTACGTCTGCGATGCTCGCCCGGTTGACGAGCACCGCGAGAACCTCTGGCTTGAGTCGCTTTCCGTCGCACACGGGGCATGGAATCTCTCGGAGATACTCCGCCCATCGTGCCCGCTGCACATCGGTCTCGGCCTGCATATACTGACGCTCGATGTAGGGAATGACCCCCTCGAATCCCGAGGAATACGAGACCTCGCGCCCGAACCTATTGCGCCACTTCACACGGACCTTGAAGTCCTTTCCGCGCAGCACGGCCTCACGGACCGCTTTCGGGAGTCCTTCCCACGGGGTGTCGAGTGAGAAGTCGAGATCGTTGGAGAGACCGACGAGCAGCTTCTCGTAGTACTGGTAAAGCCCCTTGCCCTGGGTCGTCCAGGGGACGATGACGCCCTGATTGATGCTCAGCTGCTCGTCGCCGAGCAAGAGGTCGGCGTCGACGGACATGCGGGTGCCGAGTCCCGAGCACTCGGGGCAGGCACCGAACGGAGCGTTGAATGAGAAGGTGCGCGGCTCCACCTCTGCAAGATGAATGGGATGGTTGTTAGGGCACGAGAGCTTCTCGGAGAACGTGCGAATCGCGTCGTCGCCCTCTTCGTCGACAAAGCTGATCTGCACGACGCCGTCGGTGAGCCGCAGTGCCGTTTCGAGTGAGTCGGTGAGTCGCGTCAGAATCTCGGGGCCGGCGACGAGCCGGTCGACCACGACGGAGATGTCGTGCTTGTATGACTTCTTCAGCGTGGGCGGAGAGCTCAGCTGCACGGTCTCGCCATCGACGACGGCGCGAGCGTAGCCCGACGCGCTGAGTTCCGTGAAGAGATCGACGAACTCGCCCTTCTTCTGCGAGACGACGGGGCTCATCACCATGTAGCGCGTGCCCTCCTCGAGTGTCATGAGCTGGTCAGCGATCTGCTGCACGGTCTGCCGGCCGATAGGCTCGCCGCACTCAGGACAGTGGGGAACGCCGATGCGCGCCCACAGCAGCCTCATGTAGTCGTAGACCTCGGTGATCGTTCCCACGGTCGAGCGAGGGTTGCGGTTCGTCGACTTCTGGTCGATGGACACGGCGGGGCTGAGCCCCTCGATGAAGTCGACGTCTGGACGATCGACCTGCCCGAGAAACTGGCGTGCATACGCCGAGAGGGATTCGACGTACCGACGCTGTCCCTCGGCGAAGATCGTGTCGAAGGCGAGCGAAGACTTGCCCGATCCGGAAAGGCCGGTGAAGACAACGAGGGAGTCGCGCGGAATGTCGACGTCGACGTTGTCGAGGTTGTGAACACGGGCCCCGCTGACAGACAGCGTGGAGTTCGAGGAAGCTGGTGAAATCGTCACTCCCCTAGCCTAATCGTGGCCACCGACAGAGCACTCAGAAAGGGTTCACAGACGGCGACTGCGGGGGCACAATGGCGGCATGGGCACAAACTTTGAACGGGAGAGAGAGCGGATGCTGCGTGAGCACCTCGTGGCGCGCGACATCACAGACGAGCGTGTGCTCTCGGCGATGGCTGAGGTCCCCCGTGAGCGGTTCGTTCCCGAGCGGCTCGCCGCCAGCGCCTACGAAGACCATCCGCTTCCGCTCAGCGACGGGCAGACCATCTCGCAGCCCTACATTGTGGCGGCGACTCTGCAGGCCGCGGCGATCGATGAGCACGACGTGGTGCTCGACATCGGCACAGGATCGGGATACGCCGCTGCAGTCGCGTCGAAGATGGCCGCGAGCGTCGTGTCGATCGAGCGGATCGCCTCCCTGTCACAGCAGGCGGCGTCGGTCATCCGCGAGCTGGGATACGACAACATCGAGCTGCTCGTCGGGGACGGTGCTGAGGGAGCCCGCGACCGCGGGCCGTTCGACGCCATCGTCTGCGCGGCGGCAGTTGAGCAGATACCGTCCACCTGGAGTGAGCAGCTCACTCCAGGAGGACGGATCGTCGCGCCGGTCGGCGGACGTGCGGGGCAGCGGCTTCGCAGCATCCGTCGAGATGCCGATGGCGAGATCGTCGAGACCGACCTCGGTGGCGTCGTCTTCGTTCCCCTGATCAGCGAGAGCTGAGCGCGGCGCTATCGCGGGTTGCGCGCGAACGGCGCGATGAGGGCGGCGGTCAGCGCGATGAGCAGCAGGGCGGCGACGGGTGCGAGCCACGGGAGCGCGATGGAGGCGGATGCCGGCGAGACGACGGCCAGCACGATCACGAGAAGCGCCTGACACGGAAGCTGCACGACGGCGTAACGCCGGAGCACGCGAAGAAAGAGTCGCGCATCGATGCGTCCGCGCAGAGGGACGACGAGGGAGAGCGCGGCGAGAACGTGAAGCAGGTGGATGCCGGCGAGCAGCGTGTACGTGCGCCAATCCGCGGCCGATGGCTCGACCGACAGCTGGTAGAGCGCGAGTAGCACCGCCAGTCCCCACGCCGAATAGACGCGTGGGACAGCGGCCGCGGCAATGCTGAGAACGAGGGCGACGATGAGCCAGAACCTCGTCGGAATGATCATGACGGACAGGGTTACCGCCACAACCGCGACGCCGACGTGCACGACGCACGAGGGCAGGGCGCGAGGCACATGGGCGGCCGCTCCCGCGCGGCTCATCGAGAGCCCTCCCGCTCGCGAGCGAGCGCCGAGAACTGTGCGGCACGCGTCGGAAGCCCGGCAGCGTCCGCCCAGCGGACGACGCTCACACCCGTGGCCTGCAGCTCGCGCAAACGATCGTCTCGCTCCATCATGAGGATCGTGTGGGCGGTGGCCTGCTCGGGCGTGAGACCCCGGGTGATCGCGATCGGCAGGGTATCGATCGCGATGACGCGATGCCCCGCCGCGCGCCACATCGAGGCGAGCGACGCCGCCTCACTGTCGATGAATGTCGAGAGCACGTAGATCAGGGCTCCCGAGGCCACAAGGGGTGCTCGTCTACGCGTCCAGCCCACGCCGTTTGGCCGTGTCGCGGTGATTGTTGCAAGCAGACGCTCGCGGTGGCGGGCGCCCGAACCGCGGCGCACTTGACGGGTTCCGAGGGCAAGGTTCTGAAGGGCGACCTGGTCGCCCGCATCCGTGTACGCGACCGCGATTGACGCAGCGGCCTCTCGAGCAGCATCCATCGATGTGGTTCCGCTCTTGTGCGGCCTGCCGCTTGCCCATTCGGCAACGACCTCGCCGAGCTGGTCGCCGGTGTCCATGACGATCACGATGGTGGCGTCACTCTCGGCAAAAGTTCGCCGTACGTAAAGGTCACCGTCGCGCCGGGCAAGACGCGCCGTGGCCTTCCAGTCGATACGGCGGAGGCGGTCGCCGGGGGTGAACGGATGAATATCACGAAAGCTGCCGCCCTCCCCCGGACGCGTTGACTCATGCCCGCCCGTGAGGCCGTGCAGTCGATGGGGCAGGAGCACGTGCGGAAGCGTCACGATGTCGGGTCGGATGAGTTGTTCGGCGGTGTGGGGGGACGTGGGCTGTGAGATGAACGCACCGTCGGCGCTCGCGAATCGCATGGTGACCGTGAGGACATCGGACGGCCCTGAGTGCTGAACGGGCACCGAAACGGAGAGGCTGGCGTCTCGTCGGCAGTCGAGCACAGCCGCCGACCGGCGCGCGGCGCCCACCAGCATCCGCGTTTCAGCCATTGCGACGTGGGAGCTCGCCGTGACGTGCAGCGAGCCCGTGATGAGTCCGGCCTGCTCAGGCCCATACGCGGTCGTGATCGTGCTCGCTACCTGCATGTCCCGAGTAGGCCGATTCTGCCAGCACCATGCGACCCAGCTGAGCAGAGGAAGCGCGAGGCACGCCACGTCGGCCCGCGACGTGACAATCCCGGCTGCGAGCGTCACGACTCCCGCGATGAGAGCTCCTGCGATCGAGCCGCTCGCATGCCAGCCGACCACGTGACGCGACGTGCTCATTCGGTCGTCGCCCTGACGGTCGGCGGGCCGGCGACGGCGCCGAGCACTGCCGAGACGATGTGCTCCGGCTGCACGCCATTGGCCCATGCCTGCGGCGTGAGCGAGAGCCGATGCGCGAGGACGGGGATCGCCGTACGCTTGACGTCGTCGGGCGTGACGTAGTCTCGACCGGCCATCACCGCGACCGCTCTCGCAACGAGCATCAGTCCCTGCGAACCACGCGGAGACGCCCCGACCTGCACGGACTGGTCGGCTCGGGTCGCCGCGGCAAGGTCGACGCAGTACCGAGCGATGTCCGCGTCCACGTGCACCGATTCCACTCCCTCTTGCATGCGCATGAGCGTCTCGGCATCGACGACGGGAGCGACCCGGGCGTCATCGCGCCTTCGCTCCGCGCGCGCGAGCAGCATCCTCTGTTCGTCGTCTGCCGTGAGATACCCGACGCCGAGTCGCACCATGAACCGGTCGAGCTGAGCTTCGGGGAGGGCGTAGGTTCCCTCGAACTCAATCGGATTCGATGTCGCGATGACGTGAAACGGTCGAGGCAGGGTGAATTCCTGCCCCTCGACCGTCACGTGGCCCTCGGCCATCGCCTCGAGAAACGAGGATTGAGTCTTCGGCGTCGTGCGGTTGATCTCGTCTGCGAGAACGAGCCCCGCGAAAAGCGGTCCGGGACGGAACGCGAACTCGCCCGTCGACGGTGCATAGACGAACGATCCCGTGATGTCGGAGGGAAGCAGGTCTGGCGTGCATTGGATGCGGTGGAAGTCCAGCCCGAGCGCACTCGCGAGGCTGCGCGCGGCGAGCGTCTTGCCGAGTCCGGGAACGTCTTCGAACAGCACGTGCCCGCCGGCGAGGATCGTCGCGAGAGCGAGGTCGAGAGGGCCGCTCATACCAACGACGACCTCGCGAACGCGATCGAGCACCTCGCGGCTCAGCTCGGCGACGCGGCTTACGGACATCGACTCGGTCATGTGTTCTCCTTGCTCACGGGTGCGGACAGTCGCGAAAGCGCGGCATCGATCTCGCTTCGATCGGGACGACGAAGCGATGACGGAGCGACGACGCCGTAGGCGTGGTCGCCGATCAGGGCGATGATCGCTGGCGCATCGGCGGGATCGCTGAGATCGAGGCCATGCGCCTGGAGGCGGTGCGCGGCGATCGCGCGAACGCGTTTGAGTGCGGCGTCACCGACGCGGCCGTCTGTCGCGCGCAGAGACCACGCCAGGCGCACGATGTCGTGTCTCGCGCCCGTCACGCTCGTCGGCTCCGAGGGCTCCCAGGGCAGCGGATCGTTGTCAGCGCGGCACTCCCAGAGTAGAGCGATGACCGGAGGCAGCAATCCGAAGGTCACGGCGAATGGTGCGTCGAGGCCGATGAGCCAGAATCCAGCGCCGACAGCGACGCTGAGCACGAGCACTCCGATTACGCGGCCGACTCTCATGCCCAAGCCTTTTGAATGGCGAGAAGTGACGTGCGGGCTGTGCCAATATCGGATGCTGTCGCACGCCGGTCGCCGAAGCGAACATCCTGGTAGAGGTCCAGGAGCGTTCGAAGGTCGGCGGCGATGCTCTGGTCTCGGGCAAGCACGCGTACGGTGAATTCAGCCGGTGTCTCTGACGGGCGCAGATGGAATCCGGAATCCTCAGCAGATTGCTGCAGGCCGAGCCATGCCTCGATGACGGCATTCTGTGGATCCGCGTGTGTGTCGAGGACGCCGAGCGCCCGCTCGATGCCGCGCGCAAGCTCGGGTGCGATGTCGACGGACTCGGGCTGAGGGTGATCCGTCGGCTGCACGGGCAGCGCCGAGACTCCGGCGTGTGCGGGCTCGAGGCGTTTCCGGCGACGCGCAGCGCGCGCGATCAGGAAGGCCACGGTGACCAGCGCCGCGGCGACGAGGGCCCCGAGCGCGATCAGGATCGAGAGCGGATTGAGGAGACCGTTCGACCCAGGATCGGGATTCGGCGGTATGTCTGTGTCGGGCGCCGATCGTTCTGGCGATGACGTGATGGTCGACTCAACCCGAGGCACGATGAGCTCGAGTCTCGGCTTGCCGAAAAGCACCGGGCCCTGCACGGCAGTGATGAGGACGATCGCGACAGCGCACGCGACGACGACGGGGAGCAGCAAACGCCTTCTCATGCCGCTGTCATCGTCGTCGACGCGCGCGCGGTGCACCGCATTGCTCCACACTATCGTGTGGGGCGGTGAGTCAGATATGACCCGCCTTCTCCATGTTCCTCAGCTCCTTCTTGAGCTCGGAGACTTCATCGCGGAGGCGCGCTGCCAGTTCGAACTTGAGCTCCCCCGCGGCGGTCAACATCTGAGCATTCAGATCAGCGATGATCGCCTCGAGATCGTTCGCGCCTTCGGCTGCGAGTCCTTCGTGGTGCCGCAGCTGTGGTGTGGGCGACGACGTGCGCTCCACTCCCCGCGAGGCGAGAAGTCTCTCGGTGTCCGCTCCTTCACGGGCGAGGACATCGGTGATGTCGGCGATGCGCTTGCGCAGCGGCGTGGGGTCGATGCCGTTCTCCGTGTTGTAGGCGATCTGCTTCTCGCGGCGCCTGTTCGTCTCGTCAATGGCGAAACGCATGGAGTCGGTCATATTGTCTGCATACATATGCACTTGACCCGAGACGTTGCGCGCGGCGCGGCCGATCGTCTGGATGAGTGACGTCGACGAGCGGAGGAAGCCTTCTTTGTCAGCATCCAGGATCGCTACGAGCGAGACTTCGGGAAGATCGAGACCCTCACGCAGAAGGTTAATACCGACGAGAACATCGTACGTTCCGGCTCGAAGCTCGGTGAGCAGCTCGACACGCCGCAGCGTATCGACGTCGGAATGGAGGTATCGAACCCGCACACCCGCCTCGGTTAAGAAGTCAGTGAGCTCCTCAGCCATCTTCTTCGTCAGCGTTGTCACGAGCACACGCTCGTCGCGCTCTGCACGCGTGCGAATTTCTTCGAGAAGGTCGTCGATCTGGCCGTCGGACGGCTTGACGACGATTTCGGGGTCCACGAGCCCTGTCGGGCGAATAATCTGCTCGACGACGCCGTCTGCGACACCGAGTTCGTAGCGCCCTGGCGTTGCTGAGAGATAGACCGTCTGGCCGACGCGCGCCGAGAACTCATCCCAAGTGAGAGGCCTGTTGTCGAGCGCGCTCGGCAGTCGGAAACCGTGCTCCACGAGTGTGCGCTTGCGCGAGGCGTCGCCCTCGTACATGGCGCCGATTTGCGGAACCGTGACGTGCGACTCATCGATGACGACGAGGAAGTCGTCGGGAAAATAGTCCAGGAGGCAGTGCGGAGCTTCGCCGGCCTGACGTCCATCGATGTGCCGGGAGTAGTTCTCGATGCCCGAGCAGAATCCGATCTGCTCCATCATCTCGAGATCGAACGTCGTGCGCATGCGCAGCCGCTGCGCCTCGAGCAGCTTTCCCTGCTTCTCGAGTTCGGCAAGCCGCTCCTGCAGCTCGTCTTGGATGGTGCCGATCGCACGATGCATCGTCTCGGGGCTGGCCGCGTAATGCGTCGCCGGGAACAGCGAAACCGCGTCGAGAGTCTTGACGATGTCGCCGGTGAGCGGGTGAAGCGCATACAGCGCCTCGATCTCATCGCCGAACATCTCGATTCGAATGGCGAGCTCTTCGTAGACGGGGATGATCTCGATCGTGTCACCACGGACGCGAAAGTTTCCGCGCGAGAAATCAACGTCGTTTCGGTTGTACTGCATGCCGATGAACCGTCGAACGAGCTCATCGCGAGAGATGCGCTGCCCCGCGTGCAGCGCGACCATCGCTTCGAGGTATTCTTCGGCGGCACCCAGTCCGAAAATGCACGAGACCGTCGAGACAACGACGACATCGCGTCTGCTGAGAAGAGAGTTGGTTGTCGAGTGTCTAAGGCGCTCGACCTCTGCGTTGATCGACGAGTCCTTCTCGATGAACGTGTCCGTCTGCGGCACGTACGCTTCGGGCTGGTAATAGTCGTAGTACGAGACGAAGTACTCGACGGCGTTTTCAGGCATGAGCTCACGGAACTCGTTTGCAAGCTGCGCGGCGAGAGTCTTGTTGTGAGCGAGGATGAGCGTTGGACGCTGAACGGCTTCGACGAGCCATGCCGTCGTCGCGGACTTTCCGGTACCGGTCGCACCGAGCAGCACAACGTCGGTCTCTCCGGCATTGACCCGGCTCGCGAGCTCTGCGATCGCCGCTGGCTGATCGCCGCTCGGCTCGTATTCGCTGACGACCCTGAACGGATGAACGGAGCGTGTCGGTTCCATGCTCCGAGTCTAGGACCAGCCTCTGACGTTCGGCTGGGCTAGCTGTCGGTCTCGCTATTCAGCCGTCGCCAGAGCTCGTCGACGGCATCGCGAGTCGCCTCGAGCGACGTCGTCGTGTCGATGACGGCATCCGCAATACGACGACGCTCATCGTCAGGCGCCTGTGCCTCGACCCGGCGGGATGCCTCGTCTGGAGCCAGCCCGCGAATGTCGACGAGGCGCTGACGGCGCACTGCAGCGGAGGCGTCAGCGAGCACGACGAGGTCGAACTGACCGGCCATGCCGGTCTCGGCCAGCAGCGGAACGTCGTAGACGATGATCGCGTGAGGATCGGCGTCGGCCGCGTCACGAAATCGTTCCTGCGCCAGCTCGCGCACGGCAGGATGAACGATCGTATTGAGATCCTCGCGAGCAGCGGCGTCGCCGAAGACGATACGTCCGAGGGCGGCGCGGTTCAGCGAGCCGTCGAGGTGAACGATGTCTTCGCCGAAGCGCTCACGGATGCTGCGAAGAGCCTCCGTTCCGGGAGCAACGGCCTCACGCGCTAGTACGTCCGCGTCGACGATCACGGCTCCGCGATCACGAAGCATCGCGGCGACGGTCGATTTGCCAGAAGCGATCCCGCCGGTGAGGCCGACGAGCATTCCGTCAGCTCACCTCGTCGATGTACGTCGAAAGGTACTGCAGAGGCACAGATGCGGCCTCTGCGATGAGCGTTGGGTCCCCGTGGGGATCGGCGTCGAAAGCGACGCGCTGCATCGTCCGCGACAGCTCGATTGAAATGCCGACCTTGTCACGCCACTCCGGGCCCGAGGGCACGTCGTCGTATTGGCTCAGCAGCCCGACGACCGCGTCGATGTACGCGCCCGTTCGCTCCTGGTACTTGCTCTCGTTCGGGCCGTCGGGAAGGATGCGGTAGTGCGTCGCCTTGTATCCGGGAATCGTTCGGCGGGCGGTGCACGTGCTCTCGACGAGCGTCGTGAATGCCTCTTGCCATGTCTCCGCCGGGTGTTCTGCGAACGTGTCGAGCGCGATCTCGATGTACCGGGAGATCATGAAGTCGTACACGCCGAGCAGCAGGGCGATGCGATCGGGGAAGAAGCGGTAGACGGTCCCGATGGCCATGTCCGCGCGCTTGGCTACTTCAGCAGTCGTGACTCCGGCATGACCGGACTCGTCGATGATCTCACCGCAGGTGCGGAGGATCTTCTCCAGGCTCTGCCTGCTTCGGCTCTGTTGGGGGCTGTTGCGCAACAGCGAGGCATCCGCATACTCGATCGACAGGAACTCCGTCAACGAATCAACTTTCACTGCGCACCTTGAGCTTGTCGGAAGCCGAGGATGACTCGGCATGGAACAGTATGTGAAAACACTAGCAGGGAGAATTCCTCAGTCGGCGATTGGAAAAGCCGAGGGTCGACTCAGCACGTGCTGAGCCGACCCTCGGTGTGTCAGTGATTAGTTGGTGTTCGAAAGCTTCTCGCGAAGAGCCGCGAGCGAAGCGTCGTCGGCGAGGGTTCCCGCTGAGTTCGCGTCTCCCGCGTAGTTCGATGCTGCCGCGGGTGCCTCGACATCGGACTCGTCGGCGAGAGCGGCTGCGACCTGCTTCTTGTGAGCTTCCCAACGAGCCTGGGCTGCAGCGTAGTCCTGCTCCCACTTCTCGCGCTGGGTCTCGAAGCCTTCCTTCCACTCGTTGGTCTCGGGGTCGAAGCCCTCGGGGTACTTGTAGTTCCCCTCGTCGTCGTACTCCGTGGCCATGCCGTAGAGGGCGGGGTCGAACTCGGTGCCCTCGGGGTCGACGCCCTCGTTGGCCTGCTTGAGGCTCAGCGAGATGCGGCGACGCTCAAGATCGATGTCGATGATCTTGACGAAGACCTCCTGGCCGACGGAAACGACCTGGTCGGCGAGCTCGACGTGCTTCGAGCTGAGCTCCGAGATGTGCACGAGGCCCTCGATGCCGTCGGCAACGCGAACGAATGCGCCGAACGGAACGAGCTTCGTCACCTTGCCCGGAGTGATCTGTCCAATCGCGTGAGTGCGGGCGAACACCTGCCACGGGTCTTCCTGCGTCGCCTTGAGCGACAGCGAGACGCGCTCGCGGTCCAGGTCGACCTCGAGAATCTCGACGGTGACCTCCTGGCCCACCTCAACGACCTCCGAGGCGTGCTCGATGTGCTTCCAGCTGAGCTCGGAAACGTGAACGAGACCGTCCACTCCACCCAGGTCGACGAACGCACCGAAGTTGACGATCGACGAGACGATTCCCTTGCGGACCTGACCCTTGTGAAGGTTGTTCAGGAACGAGGTGCGGCTCTCGGACTGCGTCTGCTCGAGCAGAGCGCGGCGAGACAGAACCACGTTGTTGCGGTTCTTGTCGAGCTCGAGGATCTTCGCCTCGAGCTCCTGGCCGAGGTACGGCGTCAGGTCGCGCACGCGGCGAAGCTCGATGAGCGATGCGGGAAGGAAGCCGCGGAGGCCGATGTCGACGATCAGGCCGCCCTTGACGACCTCGATGACCTGTCCAGTCACGACGCCGTCGGATTCCTTGATCTTCTCGACGTCACCCCAGGCGCGCTCGTACTGAGCACGCTTCTTCGACAGGATGAGGCGACCCTCCTTGTCCTCCTTCTGGAGAACGAGCGCTTCAACGCTGTCGCCGACCTCGACGACCTCTGTCGGATCGACGTCGTGCTTGATGGAAAGTTCGCGGGAGGGGATAACACCCTCAGTCTTGTAGCCGACGTCGAGGAGGACCTCGTCGCGGTCGATCTTCACCACGGTGCCCTCGATGAGGTCACCGTCATTGAAGAACTTCAGTGTCTTTTCGACCGCTGCCAGGAAATCTTCAGCAGATCCGATGTCGTTGATGGCGACCTGCTTGGCGGTCGTTGCGGTTGTCATATAAGTAAATGCTCCAGGGTGGACATATGGTCGGGCCCGCGACGCGTGTTTGTCGTGCGCAGTGGGCAGGCGGATAGGACGTCACAAAAGTGACACTCTATCTTAGCGGGGTATGCACGCCCGAATCAAACGGCAGCTTTTCCCGCGGTCATCCCTGGGCGAGTGCGTCCTTCAGCGTGTCGAGTCCGACGCCTCCGAGCGCGAGAGCGCGCCGATGGAAGTCCTTGATGTCGAATGCGCCGTCGGCGCGCGCCGCGGCGTCGTCTCGAAGCTGTTCCCAGATGCGCTGGCCGACCTTGTACGACGGTGCCTGCCCGGGCCAGCCGAGATAGCGATTCACTTCAAAGCGGACGAAACCTTCGTTCATGTTCACGTTGCGGCTCATGAAGTCGAACGCGTAGTCCGCCGTCCACGCGCCCGACCCGTCAGGCAGCTGCTTCTCGAGATGCACGCCGATGTCGAGAACGACGCGCGCTGCGCGCATGCGCTGGCCGTCGAGCATCCCGAGCCGGTCAGCCGGGTCGTCGAGGTAGCCGAGCTGCTGCATGAGGCGCTCAGCGTACAGGGCCCATCCCTCAGCGTGCCCCGACGTTCCCGCGAGCAGGCGTCGCCACGAGTTGAGCGAGTCACGGTTGTACACCGCCTGCCCAATCTGCAGGTGATGCCCGGGTACCCCCTCGTGGTACACGGTCGTGAGCTCGCGCCATGTGTCGAATTCCGTGACCCCTTCGGGCACTGACCACCACATTCTTCCAGGTCGCGAGAAGTCGTCCGTCGGCCCCGTGTAGTAGATGCCGCCTTCTTGCGTCGGAGCGATCATGCACTCGATCGTCCTGATCTCGTCAGGGATGTCGAAGTGGGACTGCGCCAAATCAGCGACGGCCTTGTCGCTCGTCGCCTGCATCCATCTCTGCAGCGCGTCGGTGCCGTGGAGCTTACGGCTCTGGTCGCCGTCGAGGTGCGCGATTGCGTCGAGCACCGATGCCCCCGGCTTGATCTGACGCGCGATCGTCTCCTGCTCGTCGACCATGCGAGCAAGCTCGTCAATGCCCCACTCGTACGTTTCGTCGAGATCGATCTTCGCTCCGAGAAACTGCCGGGACGTCAGCTCGTACAAATCGCGGCCGATCGCGTCGCGCTCCGTCGCGACCGGCGCGAGCTCGTCGGTGAGAAATGCCGCGAGTCGCGCATATGCCTCGCTCGCGAATCGGGCGCGCTGCCGCAGATCTGCGGTGAGCGCGGCAGGCAGGTCCCCTGTTGTCGGGGCGGCAGTAGAGGCGAATGAGGTGAAGAATCCATCGGATGCTGCGACCTTGCGCGCTTGAGCGGCGACCTCACGAACCTGGCGCCGTGCCGGCGTGACGCCGCGCTCGATGCCCAGCTTCAGCGTGTCGAGGTAGCCGTCGATCGCCTCGGGAACGCGGCTGAGCCGCGCTGAGATCGTTGCCCAGTCTTCGACGGTCGCGGTCGGCATGAGGTCGAATGCTTCGCGAATCTCCTGGGTCGGCGACTCGATGACGTTGAGGTTGCGCAGCGGAAGCTCGGCGTCGAGCGTCTCAATCGACAGATCGAGTTCTCGACCAAGATCCGCCTTCGTCACAGCATCCACATCGTCCACGGGCAACTGCACGTCGAGTAACGCTCTCGCTGCCAGAAGAGCCTCGCGCTCTCGCTCGATTCCTGTCGGCGAGTAGTCGGCGAAGCGGTCGTTCGCCTCATTCCGGCCGATATACGTACCGATCGTGGGTTCCAAGTCGACGAGCGTGTCGACCCAGGATTCGGCGATCGCGTCGATCGCAGAGGGCATCCTCTTCTGTTGTGCAGTCATGTCTCGAGCGTATGGGCGCACGCGCTGTGCGTGCAATCAGTGCGCCGCGGCGTCCCAGTTCGGGCCGTACCCGACCTGGACGTCGAGGGGAACGCTGAGGTTTGCGGCGTCCCCCATGCGGGTGCGCACGATGCGCTCAAGCTCGTCGTGCTCGCCGTCGCTCACCTCGAAGACGAGTTCATCGTGCACCTGCATCAGCATGCGGCTCGTGAGCTCGGCCTCACGGATGTCGCTCTCGATGTTGATCATTGCGATCTTGATGATGTCGGCGGCGGAGCCCTGGATGGGTGCGTTGAGAGCAGCCCGCTCGGCATTCTGCCGCAGCGTGCGATTGGGGCTCTTGAGATCGGGAAACGGACGACGTCGGCCGAAGATCGTCGTCGTGTAGCCGTCGACCTTCGCCTGCTCGACGACGTTGCGCAGGTAGTCGCGCACGGCGCCGAAGCGTTCGAAGTAGTCAGACATGAGCTGCTTCGCCTCTTTGTTGTCGATGCGCAGCTGCCGTGACAGCCCGAAAGCGCTCAGCCCGTAGGCGAGGCCGTACGACATCGCCTTGACCTTTGCGCGCATCTCAGAGGTGACGTCGGCAGGCTCGACGCCGAAGATGCGGGCGCCCACGAACCGGTGAAGGTCCTCCCCCGTGCGAAACGCCTCGATGAGTCCCGGGTCCTCGGATAGATGGGCCATAATGCGCATCTCGATCTGGGAGTAGTCGGCCGTGAGCAGGCTGTCGTGGCTGTCGCCCACGCGGAAGGCCTCGCGAATGTGCCGCCCCGTCTGCGTGCGAACGGGAATATTCTGCAGATTGGGATCGGTCGACGAGATGCGTCCCGTTGAGGTCCCCGTCTGCACGTACGACGTGTGGATGCGACCGTCATCTGCGATTGCCTTCACGAGCGAGTCCACAATCTGGCGCAGCTTGGTTGCATCGCGATGCTCGAGAAGCAGACCGAGGAACGGATGCGGGTGCGAGGCCTGAAGATCGGCGAGGGACGCAGCATCCGTCGAATAGCCCGTTTTTGTCGCACGTGTTGTCGGCATCTCGAGCTGTTCGAACAGAACCTCTTGAATCTGCTTGGGAGATCCGAGGTTGATCTCGCGTCCGATTTCGGCGAACGCCCTCTGCGCCAGATCGCGAGCGGTCGCGCCGAGCGAGTCCGAGAGCTCATCAAGGTGCTGTCGGTCGACGGCCACTCCTCGGGCTTCGACGGTCGCGAGCACGTCGACGATCGGCATTTCGATGTCGCGGAGCACTCGAGTGGAGCCCTCGTCGAGGCGTTGGAGAAGCGGGTCGACGAGGCGGTGGGTGTACCAGGCAAGAGCGGCGGCCGACGAGGGCTCGATGGCGGGGACGAGCTGATTCGGATCTGCCTCGGGAAGTTTTTCGTCGAGGTAGCGCAGCACGAGGTCAGCAAGCGTCTTGTCTTGACCGCCCGGGCGCAGCAGCCATCCTGCAACGAACGTGTCGAATGCGAGGCCGTTGACGGTGAGCCCTGCGCTTCGCAGCGCCTTGAGCTGCTGCTTGCCGCTATGCATCACCTTCGGGGCGCTCGCGTCAGCGAGCCACGTCTCGAACGGAGCATAATCTGCGCGCTCCGGCTGCCATGCGAGAGCGACGGACTCGGTCGCGCTCGCGAGTCCAATGCCCGTGGGACGGCCGTCGGCGATTTCGACGGAGACGGCAATGCCGTGTTCGCTCGAGGTCGACTGGCGGCTCAACCACGCGGCGAGTTCTTCATCGAGGAGGTTCTGTGCCTCGGGAGCCGTGATCTCCGGCGCGGCAGGCTCAGCGTTCTCGACGCCCTCGAGCTTCATGACGCGATCGAGAAGCGTGCGGAACTCCAGCTTGGCGAAGACCTCGCGAACCGCCCCTTGATCGATCGGCTGCTTCTCGAGCGAGTCGAGCTCGCACGGGAGCTCGACATCGGTCACGAGACGATTGAGCCGGCGGTTGCGCACGGCGTTGTCTTTGTGCTCTCTGAAGCTCTCGCCGACCTTGCCCGTGATTTCGTCGGCGTGCGCGATGATCTCGTCGAGGCTGCCGAAGCGATGCAACCACTTGATCGCGGTCTTCTCCCCCACCTTGGGCACGCCGGGAAGGTTGTCGCTCGTCTCACCGACGAGCGCCGCGATCTCGGGGTACTGGTGCGGCTCGATGTCATAACGGTCTTTGACCTTCGCCGGGTCGTAGCGTGTGAGGTCGGAGACTCCCTGGCGCGATGGGTAGAGCAGAGTCACGTCATCGTTGACGAGCTGAATGGTGTCGCGGTCGCCCGAGACGACGAGCACGCGGTATCCGCTGTCTGTGCCGCGGACCGAGAGCGTCGCGAGAATGTCGTCTGCCTCGAAGTCCTCGATGGAGATCGTGGTGATGTTCATCGCCTTGAGGGCTTCTTGAAGAAGCGGAATCTGCCCGATGAACTCGGGAGGGGTCTCGCCTCGCGTGCCCTTGTACTCCGGGTACTCGCGCGTGCGGAATGAGTAGCGCGAGATGTCGAAGGCAACCGCGATATGTGTCGGCTTCTCGTTCTTCAGAAGATTGAGCAGCATCGCGATGAACCCGTGAATCGCGTTGGTGTGCTGCCCCTCGCTGTTCTGAAAGCTGTCGACGGGCAGCGCGTAGAACGCGCGAAACGCGAGCGAGTGGCCATCGATGACGAGCAGGGTAGGCTTTTCGTTGTCCGACACAGGTCCCAGCCTACAAGTCACCGACGACATCGGTGCGGGAACGAGAACGCGAAGGTGTTCATGAGCCAGACAGCATCCGACTCCCTCGAATACGTGCGCAAGCGCGGATTAGGCGCCCTTGCCGAGAAGATGGGCATCGAGATCACAGAGTTCAGCGTGGACCGCGCTGTCGCGACGATGCCCGTCGAGGGCAATACGCAGCCGGCGATGCTTCTGCATGGCGGCGCGTACGTCGTTCTCGGCGAATCGCTTGGTTCGATGTCGGCGAACCTCTATGCAGGCGAGGAACGTCTCGCCGTCGGCGTGGACATCAATGCAACGCACACGCGCGCGGCAACGTCGGGCACCGTCACGGGAGTGTGCACGCCGATTCACCTCGGGCGGAGCATGACCGTGCACCAGATCGAGATCTCCGATGAGCACGGTCGTCGATGCTCAACCGTGCGCATCACGAATCTGATCAAGGAACGCCCAGGCTCATAATGCCGAATGGCCCGACCGGAAGCCGGACGGGCCATTCGAAGCTGCTGCCTCAGAGAACCTTGTCGAGAAACGCCTTCGTGCGTTCGTTCTGAGGGGCGTCGAAGATCTGTTCTGGGGAGCCCTCTTCGACCACGTAGCCGTCGTCCATGAAGAGCACGCGGTCACCCATCTCACGCGCGAAGCCCATCTCGTGTGTGACCACGACCATCGTCATTCCCTCGAGGGCGAGTTGCTTCATGACGGAGAGAACCTCGCCCACGAGCTCGGGATCGAGCGCGCTCGTCGGCTCGTCGAAGAGCATCATCTTCGGTTCCATGGCGAGAGCGCGCGCAATGGCAACGCGCTGCTGCTGCCCGCCGGACAGCTGCGAGGGGTACGCGTCAGCCTTATCGCCGAGTCCGACCTTGTCGAGGAGCCGAAGCGCGCGTTCGCGTGCTGCTGAGGGCGAAAGCTTGCGTACCTTCAGCGGCGCGAGCGTGATGTTCTCGATGACGGACTTGTGCGGAAAGAGGTTGAACTGCTGAAAGACCATGCCGATCTCGGTACGGACAGCGTTGATGTCCGTGCTCTTGTCCGTGAGGCTCTGGCCGTCAATGACCACTTCGCCGCTCGTGATGTCTTCGAGCATGTTCAGGCAACGCAGGAGAGTGCTCTTTCCTGAGCCACTCGGGCCGATGATGCAGACAACCTCCTGAGGCTCAACATCGCAGTTGATCCCCTTGAGAACCTCGTTGTCTCCGAACTTCTTATGCAGATCCGCAACGTGAATGATCATGAGTATGTCAGCCTCTTCTCGGTGATGTTGAGCACCTTGGACAGCGTTATCGTGACGATGAGGTAGAAGACCGCAACGGTCGTGTAGATCTCAAGAGCGTTGAAGTGGCTCGCCACGACGAGTCGGCCCTGGAAGACCAGCTCGGGCACGAGAATCACGGACAACACAGAGGTGTCCTTGATGCTCACGATGAACTGATTGCCCAGCGGGGGAATCATGCGCTTGAAGGCTTGAGGCCAGACCACGTATTGCATCGTGTAGTGGTGGCTCATTCCCAAGGATCGACCGGCCTCCATCTGGCCCTTCTCGACCGACTGAACAGCGCCGCGAACCACTTCGGCGATGTAGGCACCGGAGTTCAGGCCGATGGAGATGATTCCGGCGATGAGCGGGGCAATGTTGAATCCGAGCAACATGGGCAGTGCGTAGAAGACCCAGATCGCCAGAATAAGGATCGGCACCCCGCGGAAGACTTCGACGTAGACGGTTGCTGCTCCGTAGAGGATCTTGTTTCGCGAGATTCTCCCGAGACCGAAGATCGCTCCGAGGACGAAGCCGATGAGCAAGCCGACGATCGAGACGAGGAGCGTGTAATACAGACCGACGAACAGCTGCGGAAGGAATTCCACGACGCCGAGCCAATCGAATGTAGCCGTATGAATAATCATGTGTGCCTCTCACAGGCAACGGGCACGGGGAAGCTCCCTGCGTGCCCGTTGCTGATCATGTGATGTTGTATTCCGACGTCGCTGGTCTACTCGCTCGGCGGGGCCTCACCAAACCACTTTTTGTAGATCTCGTCGTATGTGCCGTTCTCCTTGATGGTGGCAAGCGCCTCGTTGACGGCCTTGACGAGGTTCTCGTTGCCCTGAGCCATCGCGATGCCGTAATCCTGCGCTTCAAGCAGGTCGCCGACCATCTTGAGGCTGTCCTCGCCCTTCGTCTTGATGTAGTACGCCACGTTCGGAGCGTCGTAGAGAATCGCGTCTGACGTGCCGTTCTGCACGGCAAGGTACGCCTGGTCGAGCTGCTCGAAGGTCTGGGCCTTGGCGCCATCAATGTTGTTGTTGATGTAGTCGGCGCTCGTCGAGCCAAGTCGCGTCGCGATGTTCTTGCCCGCGAGGTCCTCAACGCTGGTGATGTCCTCGTTGTCAACAGGCACGCCAATTCGCAGACCTGACTTGTAGTACGGGTCAGAGAAGTCGACCTTCTCGGCACGCTCTGGCTTGATCGTGATGCCCGCGATCGCAATGTCAAACGTTCCAGTCTGGAGTCCTGGAATGATTCCATCGAAGTTCGTGGTCTTCAAGTCGACCTTGAAGCCGGCCTCATCTGCGATCGCATTGATCAGATCGATATCGAAGCCGACGTACTCGCCGCCTTCCTTGAACTCGAACGGCACGAACGACGTGTCGGTCGCGACGACGTAGGAATCTTCAAGCGGTGCGTCCTCGTCGGCGCCACCTCCGCTGGAACACGCCGTCAGGCCCGTCATCAACGCGAGCGAAGCAACCATCGCTCCGCCGGCAAGCAGTCTTCTCTTGTTTGTCACGTGTACCTTTCGTGAGGGAATGTCCTCGTTTGGGGGTCCGTGCTGAGTACGATACGGCGGGATTTCACAGCGTGTCAAAAGGACGCGCTGCCGTTACGCGAATGAGACGTCCCCCGCCATGGCGCGGATCGCACGCTACCGCACATGCGAAACGCCCGCGCAGCCGATACTGCACGGGCGTTCCGTAAACGTGTGACGACGCTCAGCTCTTCTTCGCGCTGAGCTGTTCGATGATGGCCTGAGCAACGTCGTGCATGGTCAGACGGCGGTCCATCGACGCCTTCTGGATCCAGCGGAAGGCTTCGGGCTCCGTGAGCCCCATCTTCTCGTTGAGCAGCCCCTTGGCACGGTCGACGAGCTTGCGGGTCTCGAAGCGCTCGACCATGTCGGCGACTTCTGCCTCGAGCGTGATGATCTGCTGGTGCCGGCTCAAAGCGATCTCAATTGCCGGCAGGAGGTCGTTCGGGGTGAACGGCTTGACGACGTACGCCAGAGCACCTGCCTCGGATGCACGTTCCACCAGGTCCTTCTGGCTGAACGCCGTCAGCAGCACGACGGGAGCGATCTGCGCCTTGCTGAGCCGTTCGGCGGCAGAGATTCCGTCGAGCTTCGGCATCTTCACGTCCATGACCACGAGGTCGGGCCGAAGTTCGGTCGCGAGGGCGACGGCCGTTTCACCGTCGCCAGCTTCTCCGACGACTTCGAATCCGTTGTCTCGAAGGATCTCGACGATGTCGAGTCGAATCAGCGATTCGTCCTCGGCGACGACGACGCGGCGGGGGGTGTTCGAGGTTGTCTCTTGCTCAGTCACCCTAGAATCCTACGATACGCTTGTCGAGGTTGTGTGAGCCGGTGTGGCGGAATGGCAGACGCGGAGCACTCAAAATGCTTTGCCTTCACGGGCGTGTGGGTTCGAGTCCCACCACCGGCACACCAGAAGACGTCGTCAGATCACCGTGCTCTGCGGCGTCTTTTCGCGCATCAGCGCGGTTTCGACGGACATCACGTGGAGCCGCCCTGCACGGCTCACGACGCCGCATTCCCGAGGGATCAGGTCAGAACGCGATCGCCGCTCGTTTCGCCCACGGCGTACCGCAGAACGCAAAAGGATGCCGGAGAGCGCTGTGCTCTCCGGCATCCTCGTGTCTGTCTGCCTACTGCTTGTGTCGCAGCGCGTACGCCGGTGCGACGCCCTGATGGACATCGCCCATCGTGTGCACGCGCACGTCGTTCGTCGACCCGGAGATTCCGGGAGGCGAACCAGAGATGACGACGACCTTCTCGCCCTCCTCGACCATTTGCTCGGCAAGGAGAATGTCGTCGACCTGCCCGAACATCTCGTCCGTGTGCGTGACGCTGTCGACCAGGAACGACTCGATGCCCCAGTTGAGCTGCATGCGCCGGCGAATCGCCTCGTTCGGCGTGAATCCGAGAACCGGGATCTTCGTGCGCAGTCGAGCCATGCGCCGCACGGAATCGCCTGACTCGGTGAAGACGCAGAGGTACCGCGCCTCGACGAAGTCGGCGACCTCGGATGCTGCGAGAGTCAGCGCGCCGCCCTGGGTGCGCGGCTTGCTGCCGAGCGGAGCGATGCGTTCGAGCCCGTGCTCCTCTGTCGCCGCGATGATGCGCGCCATCGTCTGCACCGTGATCTCGGGATACTCCCCCACGCTCGTCTCGCCGCTCAGCATGACGGCGTCGGCACCATCGAGGATGGCATTCGCGACGTCTGACGTCTCGGCGCGCGTTGGAACAGGACTCGAGATCATCGACTCCAGCATCTGCGTCGCAACGATCACCGGCTTCGCCATGCGACGGCACTGCTCGACCGCGCGCTTCTGCACAAGCGGAACAGCCTCAAGCGGAAGCTCGACGCCGAGGTCTCCGCGAGCCACCATGATGCCATCGAAGGCGTCGATGATCTCGTCCAGCGCGTCGACGGCCTGCGGCTTCTCGATCTTCGCGATGACGGGAAGCGTGATTCCCTCTTCATCCATGATCTCGTGCACGCGCTCGATGTCGGCGGCATTGCGTACGAACGAGAGGGCGATGAAGTCCGCGCCGAGGCTGAGACCCCAGCGCAGGTCTGCCTCGTCCTTCTCGGAGAGGGCGGGAACGTTGACGGCGACGCCGGGAAGGTTGATTCCCTTGTTGTTCGACACGGGGCCCGCGACGACGACCTTTGTCTTGACGCGCACGCCGTCGGTCTCGAGAACCTGCACGCGCACCTTGCCGTCGTCGATCAGCAGGAAGTCACCGGGAGACACGTCGTCGGGCAGGCCCTTGAACGTCGTGCTGCAGATGTTTTCGTCACCAGCCACGTCTTCCGTGGTGATGGTGAAGATGTCGCCCTCCTCAAGCTCGTGCGGCCCATCAGCGAAGGTGCCGAGACGAATCTTCGGACCTTGCAGGTCGACGAGAACGGCGATGGGGTGGCCGGCATCGGCCGCAGCTTTGCGCACGTTCGCATAGACGCCCTCGTGCACGTCGTAGCTGCCGTGGCTGAGGTTCATCCGGGCTACGTTCACGCCCGCGTCGATCAGCGCGCGGATCTTCTCGTAGCTGGATGTCGCCGGCCCGAGCGTTGCGACGATCTTTGCTCGTCTCATGTATGAGTTTCTCCATGTCCTGCGCAGGGGGAATGCGCTGGTTTTCCTAGAACAGCACCGCGCCCTCCCGGAACGCGGGGTCAGAGAGCGATCGGGCGGTCCGTCGGTGCGACAGGCCACGGGAGTTCGCTCTCCCCTTCAAGATACCGGTCAACGGCGGCCGCTGCCGAACGTCCTTCGGCGATTGCCCAGACGATCAGCGATTGTCCTCGACCCGCGTCCCCTGCCACGAAGACGCCGGGCGTCGCAGTTTGGTAGTCGGCTGAACGCTCGAATGCGCCGTGATCGCTGACCGCGAGTCCGAGCTGCTCGTGCTCCGTGTCGGTCTCGGGACCGGTGAATCCCAAGGCGAGAAGCACGAGGTCTGCCGGAATCTCGTACTCCGTTCCGGCCTTGGGGACCCTGCGTCCATCTAGGTACTCGGTCTCGGCGACACGCAGTGCGCGCACCGCTCCGGCATCGTCAGAGACGAACTCGACAGTCGAGACAAGGTACTCCCGCTCCCCGCCTTCCTCGTGAGACGTCTGTACCTCGAAGACCGTCGGCGTCATCGGCCATGGCTGGTGTTCGGGACGCATGGCAGAGGGTTTGCGCCCGATCGCCAGATTCGTGACGGATGCTGCGCCCTGACGGTGTGCCGTGCCGATGCAGTCCGAGCCGGTGTCGCCGCCGCCGAGCACGACGACGTGCTTTCCCGTTGCCGAGATGGGATTCGCGACGTCATCGCCGGCGACGGCGTGATTGGCGCGAACAAGGTAGTCCATCGCGAGGTGGATGCCGTCGAGCTCACGTCCGGGGATATCGAGGTTCCGGGCGACCGGCGTTCCTGTCGCGACGACGACAGCGTCAAATCGAGCACGGAGTTCGTCCCACGTGATGTCCGTGCCGATGCTGACACCCGGGCGGAATCGAGTGCCCTCTTCACGCATCTGCTTGAGCCGCTTGTCGAGAATCTGCTTCTCGAGCTTGAAATCGGGAATGCCGTAGCGCAACAGGCCGCCGATCCGGTCGTCGCGCTCGTACACGGCAACCGTGTGCCCTGCGCGCGTGAGCTGCTGAGCGGCCGCGAGACCGGCTGGCCCCGATCCGACGACGGCGACAGTCTTGCCTGTGAGCCTCTCGGGCGGCTGCGCGTCGATCCAGCCGCTGTCAAAAGCCTGGTCGGCGATGGACACCTCGACCTGCTTGATCGTGACGGCTGGCTGGTTGATTCCGAGCACGCACGCGCTCTCACAAGGCGCCGGGCACAGGCGCCCCGTGAGCTCAGGAAAGTTGTTCGTCGCGTGCAGGCGGTCGGATGCCGCGCGCGCGTCGCCCTTCCACGTGAGATCGTTCCACTCGGGGATCAGGTTGCCGAGCGGGCAGCCCTGATGGCAGAAGGGGATGCCGCAGTCCATGCAGCGTCCCGCTTGGCGCTGAAGCTGGTCGCGGTCCTGTCGCTCATAGACTTCCTTCCAGTCCATGATGCGCACGGGCACGGGCCTGCGCTTCGGCAGTTCGCGCTCGGTCGTCTTCAAGAACCCTGTCGGATCAGCCACGGGTAGCCTCCCTGATTCGCTTCCACACTTCGTCACCGTCCGGGTCGAGCCCCTCGGCGATTGCGTGCTGCCGTGTTTCGAGTACCGCCGCGTAGTTGCGCGGCTGAATCTTGACGAAGTCCCCGAGGACGGCGTCGATGTCGTCCAGCATCCGCGAGGCGAGGGGCGAGCCGGTCTCGGCCTGGTGCTGCGCGAGCAGATCCGTGATGATCTCGCGGTCGCCAGGGCCTGGGGCAGTCAGCTCGAGTTCGTCTGACACCACGGCCTCGCGATTGACGCGGGACTCGTCGAGCCTGTAGATGTAGGCGCTTCCCCCCGACATGCCCGCTCCGAGATTCCGCCCGGTCGTGCCGAGAATCACCGCGAGTCCGCCTGTCATGTACTCGAGGGCGTGGTCACCAACACCTTCGACGACAGCCGTCGCGCCGGAGTTGCGCACGAAGAACCGCTCCCCCACGACGCCGTTTATGAACATGCTCCCCGACGTCGCGCCGTATCCGACCACGTTGCCCGCGATGACGTTCTGCTCGGGCACGAACCCGGCAGCAGCATCCGGGCGGATGGCGATGCGCCCACCCGAAAGCCCCTTGCCGACGTAATCGTTGGCGTCTCCCTCGAGTCGAAGCGTGATTCCCCGCGGGACGAAGGCGCCGAACGACTGCCCTGCGGAGCCGGAGAGCGCGACGGTGATCGTGTTCTCGGCAAGGCCGTTCTCGCCGAACCGGCGCGTGACCTCGTGCCCCAGCATCGTTCCGACGGCGCGCTCTGTGTTGATGATCGGACGCTCGATGCGCACAGGTCCCCTGCCGTCGAGCGCTCTCGCGCTGCGCCGAATCAGCTCAACGTCGAAGTGGCTGTCGAGCTCATGATTCTGCTCCCTCATGTGCCGCATCGGCCCGTCATCGACGCGCGCTGAGGTCTGAGATGCTCCGAGGATCGGCGTCAGATCGAGCCCGTCAGACTTCCAATGCGAGACGGCCCGCGTCACGTCAAGCGCCTCTGCGTGCCCGATCGCCTCGTCGAGCGTACGGAAACCGAGAGCGGCGAGATACTCGCGCACCTGCTCAGCAATGAATTCGAAGAACGTCACAACAAACTCGGGCTTGCCTGAGAAGCGCTTGCGCAGCTCTGGATTCTGGGTAGCGACGCCCACAGGGCACGTGTCGAGGTGGCACACGCGCATCATGACGCAGCCCGAGACCACGAGCGGCGCTGTCGCGAACCCGAACTCCTCGGCGCCGAGAAGCGCCGCGATGACAACGTCGCGCCCCGTCTTGAGCTGACCGTCCACCTGCACGACCACCCGATCCCTCAGACCGTTGAGAAGCAGAGTCTGCTGCGTCTCGGCGAGCCCGAGTTCCCACGGAGTTCCTGCGTGCTTGAGCGAGTTCAGGGGGCTCGCACCTGTTCCTCCGTCGTGGCCAGAGATCAGCACGACATCGCTCAGCGCCTTGGCGACACCGGCGGCGACCGCACCGATCCCCGACTCGCTCACCAGCTTCGTGTGCACGCGAGCGTGCGGATTCGCCCGCTTGAGATCGAAGATGAGCTGCTTGAGGTCTTCGATCGAATAGATGTCATGGTGAGGCGGCGGCGAGATGAGTCCAACGCCAGCTGTCGCGTGACGTGTTCGGGCTACCCACGGATAGACCTTGCCCGGCGGAAGCTGCCCTCCTTCTCCCGGCTTGGCGCCCTGGGCGAGCTTGATCTGAAGGTCGTCGGCGTGCGTGAGGTACATGCTCGTGACGCCGAATCGTCCCGACGCCACCTGTTTGATGGCACTTCGCCGTGTCGGGTCGAGCAGCCGTTCGACGTCTTCGCCGCCTTCTCCCGTGTTCGACTTCGCGCCGAGACGGTTCATGGCGATGGCGAGAGTCTCATGCGCTTCCTGCGAGATCGAGCCGTAGCTCATCGCCCCGGTCGAGAACCTCTTGACGATCTGCGACACGGGCTCGACCTCGTCGAGCGGCACCGGAGGTCGCTGGTCGTCGACGAATCCGAAGAGCCCCCTCAAGGTCATGAGGCGCTCGGATTGATCATCGATCAGGTCTGTGTACTGCTTGAAGATGTCGTATCGGCGCGAGCGCGTGGAATGCTGGAGCCGGAACACTGTGTCAGGGTTGAAGAGATGGGGCGTCCCGTCGCGCCGCCACTGGTATTCGCCGCCGGTCTCGAGGCGATCGTGCGCGCGGCTGGGCGGATTGGCGGGGAACGCTGACGAGTGCCTGGCGAGGTTCTCGGACTGAATCACGTCGAGCCCCACGCCGCCGAGTCGCGATACGGTGCCGGTGAAGTATGTGTCGACGAATTCCTGACTGAGTCCGACGGCTTCGAAGGTCTGGGCGCCGGCGTACGACGACACGGTGGAAATGCCCATCTTCGACATGATCTTGAGCACGCCGTTGCCGAGGGCGGAGATCACATTTGCGACGGCCTGATCAGCTGTCACGCCCGTGATCTCACCACGTCGCACGAGCTCTTCGCATGTCTCCATGGCGAGGTACGGGTTCACGGCAGAGGCGCCGTAGCCGATGAGCGTGGCGACGTGATGAACTTCGCGCACGTCGCCCGCTTCGACGATGAGGCCGACCTTCATGCGATTCTCGGCGCGGATGAGATGGTGGTGGACAGATGCCACAGCAAGCAGGGAAGGGATCGGTGCGAGATCCTTCGTTGAATCGCGGTCGCTCAGCACAATGAAGTGAGCGCCCGCGGCGATCGCCGCATCGACCTCCGCATTGATCGCGTCCAGCCGGTCGCGCAGCGCGCCGGGGCCTTCGTCGAAGCGGTAGAGCGCGCGGATGATCGCTGTCGTCGTCCCGTTCGGCAGCGGGTCGATGTGCTCGATCTTCGCCAGCTGGTCGTTGTCGATCACCGGGAAGTCGAGAACGATCTGACGTGCGTGCTCGGGACCCGAGGCCAAGAGGTTGCGTTCTGGGCCGAGCGTGAGCGTCAGGGAGGTCACGACACGCTCCCTGATCGAATCGAGCGGTGGGTTCGTCACTTGCGCAAATCGCTGCGAGAAGTAGTCGAACAGCAGCCGCGGGCGATCGGAGAGCACAGCGACGGGCGTGTCTGTTCCCATTGCCCCGAGCGGTTCGGCGCCTGTCGCGCCCATCGGCTTGAGGATGCGATTCACTTCTTCTTCGGTGTAGCCGAAGGTGCGCTGGCGACGGATGACCGACGCGGGAGTGTGGATCACGTGCTCGCGCTCCGGCAGATCCGTGAGGTTGATCCGGCCCTGCTCGAGCCATTCGCCCCAGGGCTGAGACGCTGTCAGCGAATCTTTGATCTCGTCGTCGTCGATGAGGCGGCCCTCGTCGAGGTCGATGAGAAACATGCGGCCAGGCTGCAGCCGGCCTTTGCGCACCACCGTTCCGGGCGCGACGTCGAGAATGCCGATCTCGCTTCCCAGCACGACGAGCCCGTCATCGGTCTCGAGCCAGCGGCCCGGGCGCAGACCGTTTCGATCGAGCGTGGCGCCGACGACCGAGCCGTCGGTGAACGTCAGCGCCGCCGGGCCGTCCCACGGCTCCATCTGCATCGAGAGGTACTCGAAGAAGGCTCGGCGTTCCGGGTCCAGGTCCGTGCGCTTCTCCCACGCTTCGGGAACCATCATGAGCATTGCGTGCGGCAGCGAACGGCCCGTGAGCGTGAGAAGCTCGAGCACCTCGTCGAAGGAAGCGGAGTCGCTCGCGCCCTCGGTGACGATGGGGAGAAGCGGCGTGAGATCGCCGAGGAGATCGGATGCTAGTTGAGACTGACGAGCCCGCATCCAGTTCCGGTTCCCCTGCACCGTATTGATCTCGCCATTGTGCGCCATCATGCGCAACGGCTGTGCGAGCGGCCACGACGGGAACGTGTTCGTCGAGTACCGGGAATGCACGATGGCGACGCGGGACGCGAACGCGTGGTCGGAGAGGTCGGGATAGAACGGTTCGAGCTGCAGTGTCGTGACCATTCCCTTGTAGACGATCGTGCGGCTCGACAGAGAAACAAAATAGGCCCCGATTTCGCGTTCTGCGCGCTTTCGGAGCCTGTACGCGATGCGGTCGAGAGCCACACCGTGCTCTCGAGTGTCACCCGGAGCAGACGCACCGGTGCACACGAAGAGCTGCTCGATCACAGGCATGGCGTCTCGAGCGAGACGACCCAGTTGCGACGGCTCCGTCGGGACCACGCGCCAGCCGAGAACCTCGAGCCCTTCGTCTGCCGCGATCGATTCGATTGAGCGCTTCTCGTCATTGCGCTCCTCACCGTCGGTCGGCAGGAACACAGAACCGACGGCGTATTCGCCGACGCTAGGAAGCGAAAACGAAACCGCCGCGCGAAGAAAGGCGTCAGGAACTTCCAACAGGATGCCGGCACCGTCCCCGGTCCCCGCGTCGGACCCGGTGGCTCCACGGTGCTCAAGATTGCGCAGCGCTGCCAGCGCTGCGTCGATGATGTCGTGGCCACCGTGCCCGCGCAGCGTCGCAACCATGGCCAGACCGCACGCGTCTGACTCGAAGGACGGGTCGTACAACCCCTGCTTGTCAGGAACGAGGCTGAATCGGGAGTAGGGAGATCGAGTGGTCATGAATAGCGATGCCCTCAGTTGATGCTAAGACGGGGCAACGGCGTCCCGCCGGGGATACAGACCGGAGAAGGTCTGGACTGAACCCGGTGGTCCGTGACCGCTGGAGTTCGGTACTACGAGCCTCGCTTGCTTGTGGCGGCGGGCTCTCCCTGGTCGGAGACTCCGTCAGCGTCGTCACTGAGATCGACGTACACCGATTCAGGGGATTCAGAGTCTAACTCTCCCTCTGTTTCGGTCGTGTTACGTCCAGGCAGATAGGCGCTCGGGAGGCGACCAGGGTGCCGTTCGCGCTGCACCATGAAGATGACGATTCCGAGTACGAGGGCGATGATCGCTGCCCACACGTTCACACGCAGGCCGAGAAAAACCTCGCTCGGGTCGATGCGAATCGACTCCCAGACGATGCGCCCAGCGCCGTACCAGATGAGGTAGAGGGCGAACTGGCGTCCCCATTCGAGAGTCAGACGTCGCCCGAGCCAGACGATCACAGCGGCTCCGAGAAGGTTCCAGATGACCTCGTAGAGGAACGTCGGGTGAAACAGGACATCTGCGGGAAGGCCGACCGGATAGGCAGGATTCGACGCGTCGATCTCGAGCCCCCAGGGAAGATCGGTGGGCAGGCCGAACAGCTCTTGATTGAACCAGTTGCCGAATCTGCCGAACGCCTGCGCGACGAGCAGGCCTGGAGCGAGTGCGTCAGCGAAGACCGAGAAGCGAAGCCCGAGAACGCGGCAGCCGATCCACGCGCCGATTCCACCGCCGATCAGGGCACCGAAGATGGCGATTCCCCCCTCCCAGATGTAGAGGGTCCTCAGCAGGTCTGCGCCCGGATAGAAGTAATCGTCGGGGTGCGTCAAGACGTGAAAGACTCGCGCGCCGATGATTCCGAGGGGAACAACCCAGAGCAGAAGATCGATGATGATCCAGGGCTCAGCTCCGCGCCGTGTGAGCCGGGTGTTCGTGATGAGCGTCGCGGCGATGATGCCCACGAGAATGCACAGCGCGTAGAAGTGAATCGTGAACGGCCCCAGCTGAATGAAGCTGACGTCCGGACTCGGAATGCTTGCGGGAAGGATCACCATGAGCCTTTCAAATCGATCGCGTACGCGTTGTTCCGGAGGCGAGCTGCTGGGCAAGGTCGCCGACTGCTGTGACTCCGCCGTCGCTCAGCGCCTTCACGAGCGCCGATCCGACGATCGCGCCGTCAGCATACTCCAGCACTTCGCGCACATGCTCCGGGGTGGAGATGCCGAGCCCGACGCAGGCGTTCTCGGCACCGGCATCCCGGAGGCGCGAGACGAGCGTGCGCGCCGCGGTATCGATGTCGGTGCGTGCGCCCGTGATGCCCATGGTGGACACCGTGTAGACGAATCCTCTGCTCGAGGACACGGCCTGGGCGAGCCGCGCGTCGCTCGATGACGGTGCCGCGAGAAAGACGCGGTCGAGTCCTGTGCGCTCGGACGCTGCGAGCCATTCCTCTGCCTCATCGGGAATCAGGTCAGGGGTGATGAGGCCCGCGCCGCCGGCGTCGAGAAGGTCGTCGGCGAAGCGTTCGACTCCGTACTGAACCACGGGGTTCCAGTACGTCATAAGCAGAACATCGGCGTCGCACTCCGCGGTGATGCGCCGCACAGCCTCGAACGCGTGTGACAGCCGAAACCCCTCGGAGAGCGCGCGCTGCGTAGCCGCCTGAATGACGGGACCGTCCATGACGGGATCAGAATACGGAACGCCGAGCTCAATCACGTCGACACCGCCCTTGGCGATCGCCACAGCGGCATCGATGCTGTCGTCGAAGTTGGGAAAGCCGATCGGAAGGTATCCGATCAGAGCGCCGTCGCCTGATTCTCGTTTCGCGCGAAGGGTCTCGGCTACACCGGTCACGATTGTTCGGCTCCCTCGTCGATCAGGTTGAAGTAGGAGCCCGCGGTCTCCATGTCTTTATCGCCGCGGCCCGAGAGGCTCACGAGAATGGTTGCATCGCTGCCGATCTCGCGGCCGAGCTCGAGTGCTCCCGCCAGGGCGTGCGCGGACTCGATCGCAGGGATGATGCCCTCTGTGCGACTGAGAAGCCGGAGAGCGTCCATGGCGGCAGCATCCGTCACCGGTCGATAGGACGCTCGGCCGATCGATGCGAGCCACGAGTGCTCGGGCCCGACGCCCGGATAGTCGAGCCCGGCGGAGATGGAGTGCGACTCGATCGTCTGACCGTCGTCATCCTGAAGGAGAAAGCTTCGCGCTCCGTGCAGCATGCCCGGGCGGCCCTTCGTGATGGTTGCCGCGTGCCTGGGCGTGTCGATCCCTTCTCCCGCCGCCTCGAATCCGTAGAGGGCGACGTCGGCATCGTCGAGGAACGCATGGAAGATGCCCATGGCGTTTGAGCCTCCGCCGACGCATGCTGCGACAGCATCCGGCAGCCGACCAGTCAGCTCGAGCACCTGTTCGCGGGCCTCCTCGCCGATCACCTTCTGCAGATCGCGCACCATCGCGGGGAACGGATGCGGGCCCGCGACCGTGCCGAAGATGTAGTTCGTCGTCTCGACGTTCGTCACCCAGTCGCGCATCGCCTCGTTGATCGCGTCTTTGAGCGTGCGCGACCCCGTCTTGACGGCGACCACTTCGGCGCCGAGCAGGCGCATGCGCGCAACATTGAGCGCCTGACGCTCGGTATCGACTTCGCCCATGTAGATGACGCAATCGAGCCCGAAGAGTGCGGCTGCCGTCGCCGTCGCGACGCCATGCTGCCCTGCACCCGTCTCGGCGATCACGCGGGTCTTGCCGACGCGCTTGGTGAGCAGGGCTTGGCCGAGCACGTTGTTGATCTTGTGCGAACCGGTGTGGTTGAGGTCCTCGCGCTTCAGAATCACACGAGCGCCGCCCGCGTGCTCAGCGAATCGGGGCACTTCCGTGATCACCGAGGGACGGCCGACATAGGTGCGCAGAAGCTCGTCGAGCTCCCGCTGAAACTCGGGATCGACCTTCGCCGCCTCCCAAGCCTGTGTGAGGTCGTCGAGCGTTGCGATGAGCGATTCGGGGACATAGCGCCCGCCGTAGTCGCCGAAGTATGGTCCAGACGAATGTTGAAGAGACATGTTCAGACCGCCAAGAATCGGTGGAGGGTTGAGACGGGATCGCTAGTGACAAGCGCTTCGCCGATAAGCACGACGTCGGCTCCCGCCTCGCGGTAGTGGGCGACGTCGTCGGGTCCCGCGACGGCGGATTCGGCGACCTTCACGACGCCGGCGGGAATCGTGCTCGACAGCGTGCCGAAGAGATCGCGATCTAAGTCGAATGTCTTGAGGTTGCGCGCGTTGATGCCGATGAGTTTTGCATCGAGTTCGAGAGCGCGATCAAGCTCTTCTGCCGTGTGAGCCTCAACGAGCGACGTCATGCCGAGATCGGTGACGAGGCCGTGAAGCTCACGAAGCTGCCCCTGGTCGAGCGCAGCGACGATGAGGAGCACCATGTCGGCGCCAGCGGCTCTCGCCTCGAAGACCTGGTAGGGGTCGGAGACGAAGTCTTTGCGCAGAACAGGAACAGGCACCGTCTGCTTCACAGCGCTGAGGTCATCGAGCGAGCCCTTGAAGCGCCGCCCTTCGGTCAGTACGCTGATGGCGCTTGCGCCGCCCGACGCATAGAGCGATGCGAGGTGCGCGGGGTCGGGAATGTCTGCGAGGTCGCCGCGTGACGGACTGGCTCGCTTGACCTCCGCGATGATCTTCACGCGATCGGCAGGCGCAAGCGCCGCAAGCGCATCGAGGGGCGCATCGGCAGCAGCAGCGGCGTCTTCGACGGCAGCCAGCGGTGTGACCGCCCGGCGAGCTTGAGCGTCTTCTCGCGCGCCGTGCGTGAGCTCCGTCAGGAGGTCGGACACCGGTTCAGTGGCCCTTCGGCTGGTAGCGCGGACCGTTGACTCCGAATCCCGCCAATTTGAGGATCCATCCGACGATGAGCCCGACGACGAGCAGACCTGCAGCTGCGATGACTCCAAATGGCTGGCCGATGAACAGCATGACCGTGCCGATGGTGAAAGCGACGAGCATGATGATGACAGCGGTCCATGCGGCCGGTGAATGGCCGTGTCCGGGGTCGATCGATTCGGGGGTCACGTAAACTCCTTCTCTGGCGGGGAACGCCACCAAGTCTATCTGCTACCGCGTGGGGTCCTCACCGCGGCTCAGCTCGTCCCAGCTGTCGACGGCATCGTGCGTCGCCCCACTCGGCTCCGCCGCCGGCGCATCGAACTTGCGCCCTGAGGCAGGCCAACGTCGCGATGTGACGATGACCGCGATGCCGAGCACGGCGAGAATGATCCCGGCTGCGAGCGAGACATAGGGCCACGCCGTCGCGAAACTCTGTGCGACGAGATCGTGGGAGGCGCTGTCTCCAGCGACGCCCGTGAACTCGGTGATCGTCTTTGAGCTCGCGGCCGCCGGATCACTGACTGCGACGATCGCAGACGCGATGAGGCTTCCTCCGATGAGCACTTCGAGCACCCCGAAGACGACGCGAAGCATGCGTCCCGCAATCGCGAGCGCGCCTCCGAGCGCGAGGCCGGCAAGACCGAGCGCTGCCACGGCAGGACCTGCCGCCTCACCCGGAACGTCGACGTCTGTGCCCGCATGGGTGCCCTGTGTGAGCACCAGCGAAAACCACGGCTGCGTCCACGTGAGCAGCGCGCAACCGCTCACGGCGAGGGTCACGACGATGAGGATGCTCTTGATGCGACGTCCGGTCATTCGTCCCCGATTCTCACCATCGCGCTGGCGATCGCGACAGCCCTGAGCGGCGCAGCTGCCTTGTTGCATGATTCCTGATACTCCGACTCGGCAACCGAGTCCGCGACGACTCCCCCGCCCGCTTGCACGATCGCTGTTCCGTTCATGAGCGTGGCCGTGCGGATGGCGATCGCGAGGTCGGCCTGGCCCGCGAAGCCGATGTAGCCGACGACGCCGCCGTACACGCCCCTCTGGGCGGGTTCGAGCTCATCGATGATCTGGAGGGCGCGCGGCTTCGGAGCGCCAGAGAGCGTGCCTGCGGGAAACGTGGCGCGAAAGACATCGATGGCTGTCGCCCCGCCGCGAAGTTCTCCCTCGACGCTCGATACGAGGTGCATGATGTGGCTGAACCGCTCAACGCGCATGAACTCGGTCACATCGACGGTGCCGGGAACGCAGACCTTCGCCAGGTCGTTGCGAGCGAGATCGACGAGCATCAGATGCTCCGCACGCTCTTTGTCATCGGAGCGAAGGGTCGTCTCGAATTCGACGTCCTCGTCAGGTGTGCGCCCGCGCGGCTGTGAACCCGCGATCGGGTGGGTGACGACGTGACCGTTCTGCACCTTGACGAGCGCTTCGGGTGATGAGCCGACGATCGCGTACGGCACGCCCTCGGGAGTGTCGAGACTGAGCAGATACATGTACGGGCTCGGGTTCAGAGCGCGCAGCATCCGGTAGACGTCAACCGGCGACGCATCGGTGTCGAGTTCGAAACGCTGCGACAGCACAACTTGAAAGATGTCTCCGTCGCGAATGTAGGCCTTGCTCTTCTCGACCGCCGCGAGAAAGTCCGCCTTGCGGGTGCGAAGGCGCGGCGTCGGAGACAGTGAGAGGTCGACGTGAGCAAGCTGGGCGTCGCTCGGAGCGGCAATGCCGTTCTGCAACGCGCTCAGGCGCTCCTGTGCGTCAAGCCACAGCGTGTCGAGATCAGAGTCGTCCGTGAGGACGTTGGCGATCAGCTGAACGGTGCCCCGGCGGTGGTCGAGAACGACGAGGTCCGCGACGAAGCACATGGCCTGACCTGGGACATCGTGCTCGGCCTGCGGCGCGTTCGGCAGATTCTCGATCTGACGCACCGACTCCCACCCGAGAAAGCCGACAAGTCCCCCGGTGAGGGGCGGAAGATCGGGAACCGCCTCCCCCGACCATCGTGTGCTCAGCGCGGCGACGGCGTCCAAGGGGCTCAGCCCGGTGAGATCGCCAATGGCGCGCTCGGCCGAGAGCCCGTAATCGAGCCACCGAGGCGCATCACCCGATTGAGTGAGCACGCCATACGACGAGACGCCCACGAACGAATACCGCGACCAGATGCCTCCCTCTGCCGACTCCAGCAGAAAGCTTCCCGGCGCACCCGCCGCAAGCTTGCGATAGATCCCGACAGGGGTCTCGCTGTCGGCGAATATCTCGCGAACCACCGGGACGACGCGCATGCGCGATGCATGGTCGTCGAACTGCGCTCGCGTCGTCGTGGAGGGCATGTGCGTCATCGCGCGTCCTTGAGCACGACCGGGTCGAGCACGTCGGCATCGAAGCACGTGCGAGTGCCGGTGTGGCACGCAGCCCCGATCTGGTCGACCGAGACCAGGAGCGTGTCGGCGTCGCAGTCGAGCGCGGCCTGCTTGACCAGCTGCACGTGGCCGGATGTGTCGCCCTTGCGCCAGTATTCGTTGCGCGACCGCGACCAGAATGTGACGCGACCGGTCGTGAGGGTGCGACGCAGCGCCTCCGCATCCATGTATCCCATCATGAGCACCTCAAGCGTGTCCCACTGCTGGATGATCGCAGGCAGAAGGCCGTCGTCGCTGAAACGGGCACGAGAGAGGATGCTGTCAATGTCGCTCATCGGATGGTCACCCCCGTCGAGCGGAGCGCGTTCTTGACATCGCCGATCGTGAGCTGCCCGGAGTGGAAGACGCTCGCCGCGAGCACAGCATCAGCGCCGGCACCGATCGCCGGAGGGAAGTGCTCTGCAGCGCCGGCTCCGCCTGAGGCGATGACGGGCACCGCGCAATTTTCTCGCATGAGGGCGATGAGCTCGATGTCGAAACCGTTCTTCGTTCCGTCTGCATCGATCGAATTGACGAGCAACTCGCCCGCGCCGCGCTCCGAGGCTTCTCTGGCCCAGGCGACAGCATCGATATCCGTGCGCCGACGACCACCGTGGGTCGTGACGACGAAACCGGAGGGCATGCGGTCATCGCGAGTGATGTCGAGAGAGAGCACCAGCACCTGCGCGCCGAAGCGATCCGCGATCTCGTCGATCACGTCCGGTCGCGCGATCGCCGCGCTGTTCACGCCGACCTTGTCTGCGCCATGCGCCTGAAGGCGCGAGACGTCGTCAACGGAGCGCACTCCTCCCCCGACGGTGAGCGGAATGAAGACCTTCTCGGCCGTCGCCTGCACCACGTCGTACATGGTCGCGCGGCCCTCCACTGTCGCAGACACGTCGAGAAACGTGAGCTCGTCTGCGCCCTGCTCGTAGTAGCGCTGCGCGAGCTCGACCGGATCGCCCTGGTCGCGCAGGTTCTTGAAGTTGACCCCCTTGACGACGCGGCCATCGGACACGTCGAGACAGGGAATCACGCGGACAGCGAGAGTCATGTGCGTTTCTCCTACAGACGAGCGGCGTGGATGGCGCTGACGAGAATCGCTCGTGCGCCGAGGCCGTACAGGGCGTCCATGATCTGATTCATGTCTTTGCGAGGAACCATCACGCGAACAGCGACCCAGTCGGGGTCCTTGAGAGGCGAGACGGTCGGCGACTCGATGCCGTGCGCGACCTCGGTAGCCCGCTCGAGCAGTGACGCAGGCAGGTCGTAGTCCATGAGCACGAAGCGCCGCGCAACGAGCACGCCCTGCAGCCGCCGCAGCAGCACGTCCGTTCCCGGCTTCTGCTGCGGGGCTGAGATCACGACAGCTGTGGAGTCGAGAATGACCGGGCCGAAGATTTCGAGACCGGCGTTGCGCAGGGTCGTTCCGGTCGACACGACGTCGGCGACAGCATCCGCCACCCCGAGATCGACGGCGGACTCGACGGCACCATCGAGCTTCACGAGCTCGGCCGACACGCCGTGTCGTGTGAGGAAGTCGCCGACGAGACCCGTGTAGCTCGTGGCGATGCGCGCGCCGTTGAGGTCGTTCAGCTCGCTGAAGCGGCCGACCGGGCCGGCGAAGCGGAACGTCGAGTCGGCGAAATCGAGCGCCGCGATCTCGTTCGCCTGCGATGCCGAGTCAAGCAGCAGATCACGCCCCGTGATTCCGGCGTCGAGGGCGCCAGAACCTACGTAGGTCGCGATGTCACGCGGGCGAAGGTAGAAGAACTCGACGTCGTTGCGCGCATCGATGAGGTGGAGCGCCTTGGGATCTGTACGAGTGAGGTAGCCGGCTTCGACCAGCATTCCAGCGGCCGTCTCGGCCAGCGAGCCCTTATTGGGCACTGCGATTCGCAACATTCGGTTGTGCTCTCGTGTCTGGGGTACGTCAGGTGAGGATGCTGCGGGACGACCGCTCTCAGAGATGTCGGTAGACGTCGTCGAGGCTCAAGCCCTTGGCGAGCATCATGACCTGAACGTGGTAGAGGAGCTGCGACATCTCTTCAGCGGCGGCCTCGTCGGACTCGTGCTCTGACGCCATCCACACCTCGGCTGCCTCTTCAACGATCTTCTTTCCGATGGAGTGCACGCCGGAGTCGAGTTCGGCAACGGTGCCCGATCCGGCGGGCCGGTTCGCTGCCTTCTCGCTCAGTTCGGCAAAAAGCTCGTCGAAAGTCTTCACGGCTCAAGCCTACTCGGTCGAGGTGGGCGCGGGATCAGCGGCAGCGCTCACTGGTGGCTGTGCGCGGCAGCGCGCTCGCGCAGCATCCGTATCTGGTCTGCCGGGTCTCCGCCGGCGAACACGCTTGAACCGGCCACGAACGTGTCCGCGCCGTTCTCGGCGGCAACCTCGATTGTCTCGAGGGTGACACCGCCGTCGACCTGAAGCCAGATGTCGAGACCGGCGCGCTCTGCCGCCGTGCGCACGGAGCGGAGCTTCGGCATCATCTCGTGCATGAACTTCTGACCCCCGAAGCCAGGCTCGACGGTCATGACGAGCACTTGGTCGAACTCGGGAAGCAGCTCGAGATACGGCTCAGGGTCGGTTCCGGGCTTGAGAGCGATGCCCGCTCGAGAACCGATCTCGCGAATGCGCCGGGCGAGCGCGACGGGATCGTCCGCGGCCTCGGCATGGAAGGTCACCGAGAACGCCCCGGTCTCGGCATAGTCGGGGGCCCACCGGTCGGCGTCATCGATCATGAGGTGAACATCGAGGGGAATCGGGGAGACCTCTTGAACGCGCTGCACCATGGGAAGACCGAAGGTGAGGTTCGGCACGAAGTGATTGTCCATCACGTCGACGTGCACGAGATCCGCGTCGGCGATGCGGCCGAGGTCGCGTTCGAAATTGACGAAATCGGCGGCGAGGATGCTGGGGTTGATGCGTGTGGCCATGGCTCGATCCTATCGACGGGTCACCGGTCGGCCTTGTGCAGCAGCGCGACGTACATCGCGTCGGTGCCGTGTCTGTGCGGCCACAGTTGAACGTTCGGAATCGCCGGGTTGCGGTCCGGGTCGGGTGCGCCGAGATCGATGTCGCCGACGATGCCGCGCAGAACCTCCGGTGCGTCGATCGCCGTGACGGTATCGCGCATGCGCCGCAGCGTCTCACCAACGATCGCGCGGGTCTCCCCCAAGTGCGGCGAACACGTGACGTACGCGATCGTTCCGCCCGGTGCGGTAGCCGCGATCGCGGAGCGCAGAAGCTCCGCCTGAAGGGCCGAGAGCTCTGCGACATCGTTGGGGCGTTTGCGCCAGCGCGCTTCGGGTCGTCGCCGAAGGGCGCCGAGTCCCGTGCACGGTGCGTCGACGAGCACGCGGTCGAAGGAGTCCGGATGCTGTGCGCCGACGTCGCGCCCGTCGCCTGTGACGACGTCGACGATCTCGGCGAATGGCGCGGTCGCGCGGCGAACGAGCTCAGCGCGCGCCGGCGTCACTTCGTTGGCGACGAGTGTCGCTCCGCCAGAAGCGGCTTCGGCAGCGAGCAGAGCGCTCTTTCCGCCCGGGCCGGCGCAGAGGTCGAGCCAGCGCTCCCCCTCGCGCACGGGGGCAACTCGGGTGAGCATGAGTGCAGCGAGCTGGGACCCTTCGTCTTGCACGCGCAGAGTGCCCTCGGAACGTCCTACGACAGCATCCGGGTCTCCCGTTCCCACCCGGAATCCCACGGGAGAATACCGGTTCGGTTCGGCGTGCTGCGGCAGGTCAGCGCGACCAGGCAACGCCACGAGGTTGACGCGGGGTGCCTCATTGTCCGCCCGCAGCAGGGCACTGAGCTCGTCGCCGCGACCCTCGGCTTCGAGCGCCGTTCGGAATGCCCTCACAATCCACGCGGGATGAGCATGCTCGATCGACAGTGCCTCTGCGGCATCGTCGACGTCGGAAAGAAGGCGCTCGGTCCACGCCGCGTCATCGTCCCTCGAGATGGTGCGAAGCACGCCATTGACGAATCCCGCCGATGAGTGGCTCGCGAAGCGCCGCGCGAGCGCCACCGATTCGTTCACGGCCGCATGCGGAGCGACGCGCGTCGCGAGCAGCTGGTGAGCGCCGAGCCTCAGAGCGTTGCGCACGGGCATGTCGATGTGATCGATGGGGCGATGCGCGGCGTTCTCGATGACGGCGTCATAGTGCCCTCGGCGACGCAGCGTGCCGTAGCAGAGCTCGGTCGCGAGGGCGGCATCGTTCGGCGCGAGCGACGCGCGTGCGATCTCGTGCGGAAGCAGCAGGTTTGCGTATGCTTCGTCGGCATCGACGGCCATGAGCACGTCAAAAGCAACCAAGCGGCTGGCCTGGATGCTGGTGGAGCCGCGGCGCCGTCGCGGCCCAGCCGTGCGATCGCCGGCGCTCATGCGGACTCTCCCACCTGGGCTGCGAGCGGCCTCCCCTGCTGTCCGCGCCACCAGTCAGCGGCATTCATCGCAGGCTTTCCGGAAGGTTGGACCCGGGTGAGCACGAGGGGCGAACTCCCCGTACCCAGCAGAACACGCCCGTCAACCATGTCGAACGAGCCTGGTGGTAGCCGCGGAATGTGATCGTCGCCCTGCTCCGCAGCGTGGATCTTGAAGCGCTCACCGTCGACGAGGACGTGCGCGCCCGGCTCCGGCGTGACGCCTCGGAATCGGTTGTAGACCGCGCTGAGCGGTTCGCTGAGGTCGAGGGCTCCGTCGGCGAGGGCCAGTTTGCTCGCATACGTCGGGGTGCCCGCTTGTGCCCGGGGCGTGAGCGTCCCGTCTTCGATGCCGTCGACAGCGGCGACGAGGTCGTCCGCTCCGCTCCTGGCCAATCGGGTGAGAAGCTCGCCGGCTGTCTCGTCGGGAGCGATGCGCGTTGACGACGAGCGCCAGATGTCACCCTCGTCAAGCCCCTCCGTCAGCTGGAACACCGTGGTGTCTATTGTCGTGTCTCCGTTGATGAGCGCGCGCTGGACAGGGGCCGCGCCGCGCCAGGTCGGCAGCGCTGAGAAGTGCAGGTTGATCCAGCCGTGTGCCGGTGTGGCAAGCAGCGGCGCACGCACGAGCCCGCCGTACGCGACGATGACTCCGAGGTCGGCATCAAGGGCGGCGACACGAGCGGTTACATCGTCATCGAGCCGGTTGGCTTTGATCAGGGGAATTCCCAGCTCGGCGGCGGTCTGCGCGACGGGCGAGGGCGTGAGCACGCGCTTGCGCCCCTGAGGCGCATCATTTCGCGTGACGACGGCGCACACGTCGTGGCGTGAATGGTGCAGCGCCTCGAGCGACGGCGTTGCCGCTGCAGGCGTTCCGGCGAAGACGATTCTCATGTGACGAGCTCCGTTTCATCAAAGCGAATGCGCAGTGTCGGCGGCGGCCGGTATCCGCCTTTCGCCGCAGGGCTTCGTCGGCGTCGTGTCGCGTTGGCGATGATCGCCGCTCGCAGCGCACGCGCGACCTCGGGCCCTGCAGAGTAGTCGAAGCGCACAATCGACCGTACACCCCCGTCGGGCAGCTCACTTGGACCGAGCACATCACGGTAGGAGGTCGTGTCGAGTGATGCGACCGCTGATTCGACGGCCGCAAGATCTCCGCTGACTGAGACAGTCCGCACCGCCGGTGGGAAGCCGAGCTCACGTCGGTCGGCCAATTCCTCGGCAGCGAACGCGTGCGATGTCCAGGTTGCGAACGCCGTCCCCAGCCTGCCGGCGACGCCGACGAGCACGACAGGAGCACCCGTCGCGGCGAGAGCTGCGGCGTTGGACCACCAGCGAAGGCAGTCGCTCGCGATCGTCAGGGCCTCCCGCGCGAGCATCCGATCTCCATCCAGCAGCAGAACGGCTCTGTATCCGCCCTCAGCGATGGGCTCTGCGCCGCGGGTGGCGACAACGAGTGCCGGCTTCGCGGGCACGCGTTCCACGGGGTGGTCGCCGTCGGAGGTGATGACGGATGTGCCGGGAAATGCCCTGCCCAGCTCTTCCGTCGTACGCGCAGAGCCGCGCGAGACAAGGCGAAGGTGAGTGTCACCGCACTCGTCGCACCGCCACTCGGCGGCGATCGCGCCACATAATGTGCACTCGGGCGGGCGGCCCGGCTTTCGTATCCCGAGCGGACCACCGCACGCGGCGCATCGTGCGCCGGTACGGCAGCGCTGACAGGCGACGACGGGAGCATAGCCCGGTCTCGCAACCTGCACGAGCACAGGACCGGCATCGAGCGCAGAGCGTGCGGTCTTCCACGCCGTCGAGGGGATGCGGGCGGCGTCACCATCGACGGCAGGGTTTGTCAGCACAACGCGCGGCTGCACGTGCCTCTCCGGCGACACGGAGCGCAGCCAGCCGATCTCGACAAGACGCTCGCTCTCGACGCTGCGAGCGTGCGACATCAGAATGAGCGCGCATCCAGAGTCTTGCTGCCTGACCAGCGCAGCGTCTCGCGTGTGCACGTAGGGAGCAAGTGGTTCTGCATGCAGGTCGTCACCGTCGTCCCACAGGAGAATCGCGTCAAGGTCGGATGCGGGTGCGTACACCGCGGAGCGATTGCCGACGATCACCCGTGGCCCTGCGTTCAGGCATTCGAGAAACGCCCGATAGCGCTGCGCGGCCGGCTGCTTGGCATCGAGCCGCGATACGAGAGCCGGGGGAACACGGGGCGCGAGCGCCGAGAGCACCTGCCCCAGGTCGCGGTAGTCGGGAACCGCGATGATGATTTTGCGGCCTCGAGCCAGCACCTGAGTGGCGAGTTCGACCGCTGATTGCGCCCAGCGACCGATGGTCGCGCCATCTTCCGTTGTGCTCAGCTGAGGTATCGCCGACATCGCTGTGCGGGTTCCCCCGGAGAGAAGGTCGGCTGATGCGGGATATCCCTCGAGCGGTGCGGGTTCGACAGCTCCCATCGATGGTTCTGCTTCGAGCCACGCTTTCTCGACCCTGACGTGGCGTTTGGGTACGGCGAGGCGAACGATGTCGCTCGCAGAGCCTGCTGCGCGATCGGCGACAGTGCGGGCGACGCGCCACACCTCCGGAGCGAGAATGGGCACGCTCGAGATCAGGTCATCGAGTTCGCTGAGTTCGCCATCGAACGTCGTGGAGTCGGCGAGTTCGACGACGTAGCCGTCAGCAAGACGACCTCCGGAACGCAGCGGAACGCGCACGCGGCATCCCACCCGGATATCGTCTGCGAATACGGGAGGTATCGCGTAGTCGAAAAGGTGGTCGAGAGCCGGAACGGGTGAATCGATCATCACCCGGGCGACACGGGCGGCCATAGTCACAGACCGGATGCTGCCCGGAGCGCGTCAGCGCGGTCGGTGGTCTCCCACGTGAAGTCCGGAAGTTCGCGTCCGAAGTGACCGTACGTCGCCGTCTGAGCGTAAATCGGCCGGAGCAGGTTGAGCTGGTCGATGATCGCTCCAGGGCGCAGATCGAAGACCTCTCTGATGGCGGTGACGATCGCCGCGTCGGACACACGGCCTGTGCCGAAGGTTTCGACGTACAGGCCGACGGGCGCAGCTTTGCCGATCGCGTACGCCACCTGAACCTCGATGCGGTCGGCCAGCCCCGCAGCGACGGCGTTCTTGGCCACCCAGCGCATCGCGTACGTGGCGGAGCGGTCGACCTTTGACGGGTCCTTCCCGCTGAAGGCTCCTCCGCCATGCCGGGCTGCACCGCCGTATGTATCGATGATGACCTTGCGACCTGTGAGCCCTGCGTCGCCTTTCGGCCCGCCGAGCACGAACGTGCCCGTCGGGTTGATAAATCGTTCGTATGACGACGTGTCGAGATCGAGCGGTTCGAGAACAGGTGCGATGACGTGCTCGTGCACGTCTTTTCTGAGCTGCTCGGTTGATACCTCTGGCGCGTGCTGGGTCGACAGAACGATCGTCTTCACCGCTCGAGGAACGTCGCCGTCGTAGCCGACCGTCACCTGAGTCTTGCCGTCTGGGCGCAAATAGTCGATTTCGCCCGACTTGCGCACCGTCGCGAGGCGCTCAGAGAGCCTGTGAGCGATCCAGACGGGCATCGGCATGAGCTCTGGGGTCTCGTTCGTGGCGTATCCGAACATGATTCCCTGATCGCCTGCGCCCTGCTGGTCGTAGGGATCGGACGATGCCTGCTCGCGCGTCTCGAAGGAGCCGTCGACTCCCTGCGCGATGTCATTGGACTGAGAGCCGATCGATACCTCGATCCCGCACGAGTCCGCGTCGAACCCGGCCTCACTTGACGTGTACCCGATGCGGCGGATGACGTCACGGACGATCGCGGGAATCTCAACGTATCCCGATGTCGAAACCTCGCCCGCGACATGCACGAGGCCGGTCGTCACCATCGTCTCGACGGCGACTCGGCTGCGCGCGTCGACGGCGATCAGAGCATCGAGGATGCTGTCGGAAATCTGGTCGCAGATTTTATCGGGATGCCCTTCGGTGACAGATTCAGAGGTGAAAAGTCGCAGTTCGGTCATGAAAGGTCCCTACCGTGTCGTAGCTACGCAAAGAAATGTCGGTGGTTCCAGCATCCGCTGCACCACCGACATTCCGGTGAAAATCACTCAGAGAGCGGGCGAAGAACCAGCTTGTCTTCGTTGATCTCGTGCAGTGCAACCGAGAGCGGCTTGTCATCGACGGTCGAGTCAACGAGAGGGCCGACGTTGTCGAAGAGGCTGCCTTCGTGCAGGTCCGCGTAGTAGTCGTTGATCTGGCGAGCCCGCTTGGAGGCGAAGATCACGAGCTGGTACTTGGAGTCGACCTTCGAAAGCAGGTCGTCGATGGGCGGGTCAATGATTCCCTTGAGCTTGTCAGCCATAAGTCTGGTCACACTCCTCGTGTGGTTTCGGCGGCGGTAAATGCAGCTTCAGGTTGTGCCCGACGGGGGCCCCGGCCGCGAGTCTTTATCAATTCTACGACTTCTTGCGCGGCTTCGCCGACAGTGGTGTTCGTCACGCGGTAATCGAACTCGTCTTGCGCGGCAAGTTCGACCTGCGCCGTGTCAAGGCGACGAGCTCGCTCGACAGCATCCTCTGTGCCTCTGCCGACGAGGCGGCGCACAAGCTCGTCCCAGGTCGGCGGAAGCAGAAACACCAGAGTGGCCTCGGGCATGCGCGCTCGTACTTGCCGCGCTCCCTGCAGATCGATCTCGAGCAAGACGCTGCTGCCTTCGGCAAGGGCCTTCTCGATCGGAGAGCGCGGGGTGCCGTAGCGGTACGAGTTGTGCACCGTCGCGTACTCAAGCAGCTCACCCTCTGCGATCATGCGATCGAACTCGGCGTCGTCGACGAAGAAGTAGTGCACGCCATCGACCTCTCCCTGCCGAGGAGCCCGCGTTGTCGCGGACACGCTGAGGAGCACATCGGGATAGTTGTCGCGAATGTATGAGGCAACGGTTCCCTTGCCGACGGCCGTTGGCCCGGCAAGCACGACGAGACGACTGCGACGGCGAGCCCTGTTCGTCGATTCGCGCTGTGTCAGAAATGCGCTGAGTCGCTCGCGCTGGTGCACGCCGAGACCGCCGATGCGCTTGGCGCGCGAGATGCGCAGGTCAGACAGGATGCGCTCGAGCTTTGTCGCGCCGATGGCGGGAACGCTGATCAGAAGATCCGTGACGCGCATGCGACCCTCGACGCCCTCCGGATCGGCAAACGCCGTCTGCAGCACGTCGAGAGCGGAACGCCGACCGGAGGCGACATCGGACTTGACAGCGGCACGGGCACGGCGTGCGGCGACAGCGGCGCGGGATGCTGCCTGGCGGTCCACCTCAGGTGGCCGACGGTGCGACGGTTCAGACAAAGGACTCCCTCACTTCCGTGGCGCGCTGTGCGGCTGTGCGCGCGATGTCAACAGGCCCGGCTGACAGGATACTTCGGGATTCACTGACGATCACACCCGGCGATAGCCGACCAAAGATGGATGAGGCATCTTCGACACGAGCGCCCTGGAACCCGAAGCCTGGCGCGAGAACGGGAAGAACGGGGTCAGCAGCGGTTGTCGTGTCGATTCCGAAGACGTTCAGATCGAGTGTCGCCCCCGCGACGATCCCGATGCTCGCGCGCCCTCCGACGGCGTTCTGCGCGTTCCACGCACCGACGTCCGCCACGATGCTGCTCGCGACGCTGCGACCGTCGGGTGCCGCTGACTTCTGAAGCACGGTCGCCTCGGGGTTGGAGGTCGCCGCGAGCACGAATGCGCCCTTGTGATTGCGCTGCGCTGTCTCGAACGTCTCGATGAGCGCTCCGACGCCGAGATACGGGTTGAGAGTGACGGCGTCCGCCTCGAGCGGTGAACCCGGCGTCAGCCACGCCGACGCGTAGCCGAGCATGCTCGAGCCGATCTCACCGCGCTTCACATCCGCGATGACCAGCAACGAGGCGGCGCGAGCCGCCGAGAGAACACTCTCGAGCGCCGCGTATCCCGCCGAGCCGAACCGTTCGAAGAACGCGACCTGAGGCTTCACGATTCCGACAGAGGCTGCGGCGGCGTCCACGGCACGTAGACCGAACTCGCGAGCGCCGTCTGCCGTGTCGGGAAGACCCCACGACGCGAGGAGGTGCGCGTGAGGGTCGATACCAAGGCACAGGCGGCCGCTCGCGTCGAACACCGACGCGAGGCGGTCGCCGAAGGCCGTGGGCATCAAACGAGATCCCGCTCGCGCTGATACTCCTGGAGACTCGTCACCTGGAAGCCGTTGCGGACAGCACCGAACGAGGCGACAGCGGCCGAGAGCTCGGCAACGGTGGTGAACAACGGCTTGTCCGCGGCGACCGCTGCCGCGCGGATCTCGTAGCCGTCCGCGCGAGCAGAACTTCCGCTGGGCGTGTTCACGACGATGTCGACGTCGTTTCGCTCGATGAGGTCGACGATATTCTCTCCGCCTTCGCTCACCTTGTTCACGGTCTGCGTCGGCACGCCGTAGCGGGTGAGCACGCGCGATGTTCCCTCGGTCGCGAGAATCGTGAATCCGAGCTCGTGCAGTCGGAGCACCGACTGCACGACCGAGCGCTTATCACTGTCGGAAACCGAGACGAAGACCGTCCCTTCGAGGGGAAGCCCGCCATACGCCGCCTCCTGGCTCTTCGCAAAGGCCGTCGGAAAGTCCTTGTCGATTCCCATGACCTCTCCCGTCGACCGCATCTCCGGTCCGAGGATCGAATCGACGATGCGACCGTCGCGGGTGCGGAACCGCTTGAACGGCAGCACGGCCTCTTTCACAGCGACGGGCGACTCGAGGCCGACCTCCGAACCGTCCTTCGCCGGAATGAGCCCGTCGGCGATCAGCGACTCGATTGTCGAGCCTGTCATCACGAGCGACGCTGCCTTGGCGAGCGGGATGCCCAGGGCTTTCGAGACGAAGGGAACGGTGCGCGACGCCCGGGGATTCGCCTCGAGAACGTAGAGCACGCCCTGCCCGATCGCGAACTGCACGTTCAGCAGTCCGCGCACGCCGATTCCCTCGGCAATCGCCCGGGTGGCGACGCGCACGGCATCGATCTGAGTCGGTCCGAGCGTGACGGGCGGAAGCGTGCAGCTCGAGTCGCCGGAGTGGATGCCGGCCTCTTCGATGTGCTCCATGATGCCGCCGATGTAGAGCGTGTTTCCGTCGTAGAGAGCGTCCACGTCGATCTCGATCGCATCGTCGAGGAACCTGTCGACGAGCAACGGATGCTCGGGGCCGACGATTCCCTGATCGTCGATGCGTGTGAAGTAGTCGCTGAGCGCGTCGCGGTCGTAGACGATCTCCATGCCCCGTCCGCCCAGGACGAAGCTCGGGCGCACGAGGACGGGATACCCGATGTCCTCGGCAACGGCAATGGCTCCGTCTCGGTCAGTGGCCGTCCCGTTACGGGGAGCAAGCAGACCCGCCTGATCGAGGATCGCTGCGAACTGACCCCGCTCTTCAGCCGAGTCGATTGCCTCTGGCGTTGTTCCCAGAATGGGCACGCCATTGGCTTTGAGCCCCTTGGCGAGGCTGAGCGCCGTCTGCCCTCCCAGCTGCACGATGACGCCGACCAGTTCTCCTGACGCAGACTCCGCGTCGATGACCTCGAGCACGTCTTCGAGCGTGAGCGGCTCGAAGTACAGCCGGTCGCTCGTGTCGTAGTCTGTCGAGACCGTCTCGGGGTTGCAGTTGATCATGATCGTCTCGAAGCCGGCATCGTGCAGCGCGAATGACGCGTGAACGCACGAGTAGTCGAACTCGACGCCCTGACCGATGCGGTTGGGCCCCGAGCCGAGAATGACGACCTTGCGCCGATCGCTCGGCTCGACCTCGGTCTCGTGGTCATAACTCGAGTAGTGATATGGCGTGAGGGCCGGGAACTCTCCCGCGCACGTGTCGACGGTCTTGTAGACGGGACGCACACCCAGCAGGTGACGCACCTCGCGAACCTGTTCCTCGGCGAACCCCCGGAGCTGACCGATCTGCGCATCAGAGAAGCCATGGTTCTTGGCCAGCCGCATGACCGCCCCGTCGAGCATCGGTGCCTGCGCGATCGCGTCAGCGATCTCGTTGATCTGCACGATCTGATCGGTGAACCAGGGATCGAACTTGGTCGCCTCGAAGATCTGCTCCGGCGTTGCGCCCTTGCGCAGAGCCTGCTGGATGAGAACGATGCGCCCATCGGTCGGAACCGTGATCTCGGCGAGAAGCTGGTCGACCGTGCGGTCCTCCGCCTCCCAGTGGAACGACGAACCGCGCTTCTCCAGGGAGCGCAGGGCCTTCTGCAGCGCCGTGGTGAAGTTGCGGCCGATCGCCATGGCCTCGCCCACCGACTTCATGGTCGTCGTGAGCGTGGGGTCTGCGGCGGGGAATTTCTCGAAAGCGAAGCGCGGCACCTTCACGACGACGTAGTCGAGCGTCGGCTCAAAGCTTGCCGGTGTCACACGGGTAATGTCGTTCGGGATCTCGTCGAGCCGGTAGCCGATCGCGAGCTTCGCGGCGATCTTCGCGATCGGGAACCCCGTTGCCTTCGACGCAAGCGCACTCGAGCGCGAGACGCGCGGGTTCATCTCGATGACGATGACGCGGCCGTTGCTCGGATCGACGGCGAATTGGATGTTGCAGCCGCCCGTGTCGACGCCAACGGCCCGGATGATGTCGATCGAGATGTCCCGAAGGTTCTGATACTCCCGATCAGTGAGTGTGAGTGCTGGCGCCACTGTGACGGAGTCTCCTGTGTGAACGCCGACCGGGTCGACGTTCTCGATCGAGCAGACGACCACCGAGTTGTCGGACGCATCGCGCATGAGCTCGAGCTCGTACTCCTTCCACCCGAGAATCGACTCTTCGAGAAGAACCTCGTGCGTCGGCGAGTCGTGCAGACCGGCACCCGCGATACGGCGCAGGTCGTCTTCGTCGTAGGCGAATCCGGAGCCGAGGCCGCCCATGGTGAAGCTCGGCCTCACGACGAGCGGATACCCCAGTTCGTCGGCGCCTTCGAGTACTTCGTCCATGGTGTGGCAGATTTTGGATGCTGCAACGTCAGCGCCGCACTCGAGAACGAGATTCTTGAAGGCGAGGCGGTCCTCGCCCTTCTGGATCGCCTCGAAGCTCGCGCCGATGAGCTCGACCCCGTACTTCTCGAGAATGCCATGCTCGTGCAGCTGCACGGCAGCATTGAGCGCAGTCTGTCCGCCGAGCGTCGGCAAAATGGCGTCGGGCTTCTCTTTCGCGATGATCGTCTCGATCACCTGCCATGAGATCGGCTCGACGTATGTTGCGTCGGCGAAGTCCGGATCCGTCATGATCGTTGCGGGGTTCGAGTTGACGAGGATCACGCGAACGCCTTCCTCACGCAACACGCGGCACGCCTGGGTTCCCGAGTAGTCGAACTCGCATGCCTGCCCGATCACGATCGGCCCTGAGCCGATGACCAGAACGCTGTTGATGTCGTCGCGCTTCGGCATTAGTTGTTGTCTCCCGCGTTGTTCGTGTCTGAGTGATCGTTGCGTGCGATGACCATCTCACGGAATCGATCGAAGAGGTACATGGCGTCGTGCGGCCCTGCGGCCGACTCCGGGTGATACTGCACGCTGAATGCCGGGATGTCGAGGCAGTTCAGTCCCTCGACGACGTTGTCATTGAGGTCGTAATGGCTGACCTCCACCCGACCGAATCCCTCGGTGGATTCGCTGATCCCCTCGATGGGGGCGTCAACGGCGAAGCCGTGGTTGTGCGAGGTGATCTCCACGCGTCCGGTGCTCGTGTCGAGAACAGGCTGGTTGATTCCCCTGTGCCCGAACGGAAGTTTGTACGTGCCGAATCCGAGTGCGCGCCCGAGAAGCTGGTTGCCGAAGCAAATGCCGAAGTACGGGATCCCCTCCCTGAGCACGGTGCGGAGCATGTCGACATGCCGGTCTGATGCCCCTGGATCGCCCGGTCCGTTCGAGTAGAACAGTGCATCGGGCGCCAGATCAAGCAGCTGCTGCGTCGAGATGTCCTGCGGCATCACGTGCACGTCGAACCCGCGCTCCGCAAGATAATTCACCGTCGACGTCTTGACGCCGAGGTCGAGAACGGCGACGGAGCCGATGCGATCGCTCGTGGCAGGCACCGTGTACGTCTCACGCGTCGAGACGTCAGCAGACAGGTTGAGGCCCGTCATCTGGGCACCGCTGCGCACCTTGTCGAGCTGTTCGGATGCTGTCAGGTCGAACGCGTCTCCCGAGAAGATCCCGGCGCGCATGGCACCGCCCGATCGGATGCGGCGGGTTACGGCACGGGTGTCAATGCCCGAGATGCCGATTACTCTGTCAGTAGTCAGCTCGCTGTCTAGGCTCCGCTCGGCCCGGAAGTTCGAGACGACGCGGGAAGGATCGCGGACGACGAAGCCGGCGACCCAGATCTTCGTCGATTCCTTGTCGATGTCGTTGACGCCGGTGTTGCCGATGTGCGGCGCCGTCATGAGAACGATCTGACCGGCGTACGAGGGATCGGTGAGTGTCTCCTGGTATCCGGTCATGCCGGTGGCGAAGACGACCTCGCCCAGGGTGATGCCCGTGGCACCGTAGGCGTCACCTTCGTATCGGGTTCCGTCCTCGAGAACGAGGACGGCTGGAGGTTGCGGGCTGAACGGTGTCGTAGTGGTCATGCGTTGCTTTCGCTTTCACGATCCGAGCGGTCTCGGACGTTCTGGATGAGGTTTGAGATAGCCGCGCACATCGTCGGCTGATTCGACGGTTCGCGGAGACGCACGTAGCTGTCGCAGGGTGTTCCGTCGGCAAGAGTCCACGAGATGCGGACTATCCCGCCTGGCTCGACAACCCGGTCGATGACAACATTGGTGGTATCGACGGTGCGCAGGGCCGACGCGGGAACGAACACGGGCTGTTCCCCGTCGACGCCAAGCGCGATTCCTGACGGAGCCGTTCGCAGCTGGCCTGCGCCGCGGAAGGCGAGTCCGGGGAGCGCGAGGCGTTCCAACGGCTCGCCACCGCGGGTGGTCGCGACGTAGTGCACGTCGAACTCTGCGGTCGGAGCGAATGACGACGGAACCGCTGTGACACCGTGCTCGGCGTCTGCCGAGGAGCGTCGTCGCCACGATCGCCACATGACGGTGAAGATCAGCAGCACGAGCGCTGCGAGAATGAGCCCTGGAACGACCTTATCCATTGACGATCGCCTCCTGCCCGATCTCTTCTGGATCTGCGAGCGTGCCATCGGCGACCGTAATCGCGCCGTTATGGATGGTCGTCACGACGCGGCCTGGCAACTCCCAATCGAGGTACGGTGAGTTCGCGCTGCGACCGTGAAGGGCGTCGCGCGTGAATGCCCCGCGCACGCTCGAGTCGTACAGCAGGATATTGGCGCTGCTGCCCTGAGCAAGCGGTTCACCCTGTCCCCGGAGCCGCCCGATGCGGGCGGGAGAGCTGCTCAGCACACGCTCGACGTCGGTCCAGCCCAGCTGGTCCGAGGTGACGACGGACTCATGAACGACCCTGAGCGCGGACTCGAGTCCCACCATGCCATTTGCCGCAGCATCCCATTCGCACTGCTTGCTCTCGGCCGGGTGCGGTGCATGGTCTGTCGCGACGATGTCGATCGTTCCGTCAGCGAGGGCCTCCCGCAGCGCTGTCACGTCTTCACGTGTTCGCAAGGGCGGGTTCACCTTGAAGCGAGCGTCGAACCCGGCGACGAGATCATCGGTGAGAAGCAGATGATGCGGCGTGACCTCAGCAGTCACATCGATGCCTCGAGCCTTAGCCCAGCGGATCACCTCGACGCTGCCCGCCGTCGAGACGTGGCAGACGTGCAGGCGCGACCCGACGTGCTCGGCCAGGAGCACATCGCGGGCGATGATCGACTCTTCAGCGACCGCGGGCCAGCCCGTGAGGCCGAGCTCCGCCGAACGTGCTCCCTCGTTCATCTGCGCGCCTTCTGTCAGGCGCGGCTCTTGCGCATGCTGTGCGATGACGCCGTCGAACGCCTTGACGTACTCGAGTGCGCGACGCATCAGCAGCGGATCGGAAACGCAGAAACCATCGTCGGAGAAGACGCGCACACGAGCTCGCGATGAAGCCATAGCGCCAAGCTCTGCAAGACGTTCGCCCTTGAGCCCCGTGGTCACCGCGCCGATCGGCTGCACGGTCGCGTACCCCGCGCGGTGCCCGAGCTCGAGCTCCTGCTCGACGACCCCAGCGGTATCTGCGACCGGTGACGTGTTCGCCATGGCGAAGACCGCTGTGAACCCTCCGGCTGCCGCAGCCCGGGTTCCGGTGAGTACGGTCTCACTCTGTTCAAAGCCAGGCTCGCGCAGGTGGGTGTGCAGGTCGACGAGCCCGGGCAGCGCGAGCAGGCCGTCGGCATCGATGCGCGTCGCGCCTGCGGGAGCACCCACGCTGCCGACCTCGGTGATGATGCCGCCCTCGACGAGGATGTCCGCTGCCTGCCCACTCGACAGCCGAGCGCCCGAGATATGCAGGGTCTGGGTCGTCACTGGATTTCCTCTCGTTCGCCGGACAGCAGCAGGTAGAGCGCGGCCATTCGCACCGACACTCCGTTGGTGACCTGTTCGCGCACCGTCGACTGTGCAGAGTCAGCGGCCGACGACGAGATCTCAAGGCCGCGATTCATCGGCCCAGGGTGCATGACAATCGTACTCTTCGGAAGCATCGCGAAGCGCTCGTCGTCGAGTCCCCACCTGCGCGTGTACTCGCGGGAGTTGGGGAAGAACGCGTCATGCATCCGCTCGGCCTGGATTCTCAGCAGCATGACGGCATCCGGACGGGTCTTGAGTACCTCGTCGAGGTCGTAGGAGACCCTGACGGGCCATGCCGAGACGTCGACGGGAACGAGCGTCGGCGGCGCGACGATGGTGACGGTGGCCCCGAGCGTCGTGAGCAGCCACACATTCGAGCGCACCACACGGGAGTGCAGAATGTCGCCGACGATGGCGATGTGCAGACCGTCAAGGCCTCTTCCCCTCGTCGCTGCTCCGTGTGTGCGTGCGCGCAGGGTGAAGGCGTCGAGGAGCGCCTGGGTCGGATGCTCGTGCATGCCGTCGCCCGCGTTCATGACGCCAGCTGAGATCCATCCGCTGGAGGCGAGGGTTCGAGGAGCGCCGGATGAGCTGTGCCGGATGACGACAGCATCCGCGCCCATGGCCTCGAGGGTCTGCGCTGTGTCTTTGAGGCTTTCGCCCTTGGACACGCTCGATCCCTTCGCGCTGAAGTTGATGACGTCAGCCGAGAGTCGCTTCGCCGCTGCTTCGAACGAGATGCGCGTGCGTGTGGAGTCCTCGAAGAACAGATTGACGACTGTCTTTCCGCGCAGCGTCGGCAGCTTCTTGACTTCTCTGCGCTGCGTCGCGGCCATATCCTCTGCGACATCCAGCAGTCCGATGGCGGCGTCGCGAGAGACGTCTTTCGTTGTGAGCAGGTGGCGCATCAGCGGCCGACCTCCTCGATCGTCACCGCGTCTTCGCCGTCATATTCGACGACGCGCACGTTGATGCGCTCGTGCGACGCCGAGGGGAGGTTCTTCCCGACGAAATCTGGCCGAATGGGCAGTTCACGGTGCCCACGATCAACGAGCGTCGCAAGTCTCACGGCCCGAGGTCGCCCGATGTCTCCCAGAGCATCGAGTGCAGCGCGAATGGTCCGGCCCGAGAACAGAACATCGTCGACGAGCACCACAGTCACGCCGTCGATTCCGCCTTCCGGAATGCTGGTCGGCGCGGGCGTGCGGGTGGGATGACGAGCCAGGTCGTCGCGGTACATCGTCACGTCGAGCGCGCCGGAGGGGACGCGAGTGCCCGAGATCGAGCTGATGAGCTCTGCCACTCGGTCTGCGAGCGCAACCCCGCGGGTCGGAATGCCGAGAACGACGAGGCGATCTGCGCCCTTGTTCGACTCGAGAACCTCGTGTGCGATGCGGGTGAGCGCTCGAGAGATGTCTGCAGCGTGCAGCACAGTGCGCATGCTCAATGCGCCACTCCCTTCTCCGCCTCTCTGGACGGCATTAAAGGATGTTGGTCGACTGATCTTATCGCACGGCGACCGCGCGCAGTCACACGCTGCCGGCGGCCTCCGCGATCTTGCCGAGGAGCCCATTGACGAATCCAGCAGATTCATCGGTCGAGAGCGTCTTCGCCGACTCGACGGCTTCGTTGATCGCGACGCCCGTCGGCACCTCGTCGTTATGCAGGATCTCCCACACTCCGATGCGCAGAATCGCACGGTCGACCGCCGGCATGCGGGCAATCGTCCAGCCTTGCGCATACGTTTCGATCTGCTCGTCGATCTCGGCGCGCGTTTCAATGACACCGTCGACGATGTCGCGAGCGTAGAGCCACGAGGCCTCTCGTGCCGGCTCGCTCGCCGCGCGTTGTGCTTCGGCGCTCAGCGCCTCCCGAACATCCTGCTGGCGCACGTCGGCGCTGTACAGAATGTCGATGGCGCGCTTGCGCGCTTTTGAACGTGCGCTCACTAGTCGTTGACGCGACCGAGGTAGTCGCCCGTGCGAGTGTCGACCTTGACCTTTGTTCCGGTCTCGACGAACAGCGGAACCTGGATCTCGTAGCCTGTCTCGACGGTCGCGCCCTTTGTGCCGCCCGTCGACCGGTCGCCCTGGAGGCCGGGCTCTGTGTACGTGATCTCGAGAATCACGGATGCCGGAAGCTCGACGTACAGCGGATTTCCGTCGTGCATCGCGATCGTGATCGACTGGTTCTCGAGCATGAAGTTGGCGGCGTCGCCGACCACGGCGGCGGGAACCTGGATCTGGTCGTAGTCGCTCTGGTCCATGAAGACGAACGAGTCGCCGTCGTTGTAGAGGTACGTGTATTCGCGACGATCGACGTTCTCGAAGTCGAGCTTGGTTCCCGCGTTGAACGTCTTGTCGATGGTCTTGCCTGAGACGACGTTCTTGAGCTTTGTGCGCACGAACGCGCCGCCCTTGCCTGGCTTGACGTGCTGGAACTCGATGACGCTCCACAGGTTGCCGTCGATGCTGAGGACGGCGCCGTTCTTGATGTCAGCGGTTGATGCCATGAAATGGATGTCCGTTCGGTGGAAGATGAGGGGCCGAATGCGGCCCGGCGTGCAAGTTTACCGGCAGCGCGCGACGCCGCCAAAGAAGCACACGCTCAGCGCACGAGCTGCGCCACGGCGAGGCGATACGAGTCGAACCCGAAACCCGCGATCACACCGGTCGCCACGGCCGTCAGCACGCTCGTATGGCGAAACTGCTCGCGCGCGTGCGGGTTAGAGATGTGCACCTCGATGACGGGCACGCCAGACGAGGTCACCATCTCGACGGCGTCGTGCAGGGCGTAGGAGTAGTGCGTCCAGGCCCCGGCGTTCAGGACGACGGGCGTTTCCGCGTCGATCGCTTCGTACAGCCAGCCCAGCAGCTCGCTCTCGGCGTCGGTCTGCCGCACGACGATGTCGTGCCCTCCGGCATCGGAACTCAGAATGCGCCGCAGGTCGTCGAGCGTCTGCGTGCCATAGACCTCGGGGTCCCGTGTACCGAGACGGCCGAGATTGGGGCCGTTGAGAACGAGAATGCGCGTCATGAAAACAGCCTATGGCCTACGATCCGATTTCCTGGTAGGCCGAGAAGAGCAGGGACTGGTCGGGCGCTTGCAAGACGGTGGGCCGTGCGAAGTCGTCGAGAACGATGAACCGCAGCATCCCTGCACGTGCCTTCTTGTCGCGCTGCATCGTGGCCAGCAGTGTCTTCCAACGCCCGACGGGGTACTCCATCGGAAGCGCGAGGGAGCCAAGGATGCTGCGATGACGATCCACCGCGTCGTCCGAGAGCCGCCCCGCAAGGCGCGACAGCTCTGCGGCGTACACCATTCCGATGCTCACCGCGGCCCCGTGCCGCCACTGATAGCGCTCCGTGTGCTCGATGGCATGCCCGAGGGTGTGCCCGTAGTTCAAGATCTCGCGCAAGCCAGATTCGCGGAAGTCCTCGCCCACGACGCGCGCCTTGACCCCGATCGAGAGCTCGACCGCGCGGCGGAACTGCTCGGTTGCGGGATTCGTGACCGCGTCGACATCGTTCTCGATGAGGTCGAGGATCTCGGGCTCGGCGATGAATCCGCATTTCGCGACCTCAGCGAAGCCCGCGAGAACATCGTTCCGCGGTAGGGGCTCCAGCGTGTCAAGGTCGGCGACGACGGCCTTCGGTGCGTAGAACGCGCCAACGAGGTTCTTGCCTTCGGCCGTGTTGATCCCCGTTTTGCCGCCGACGGCGGCGTCGACCATTCCGAGAACCGTCGTAGGAATCTGCAGCAGCTCGACGCCGCGCAGCCAGGTCGCGGCGACGAAGCCGGCGAGGTCGGTCACGGCTCCCCCGCCGAATCCGATGACAGCGTCCGTTCGCGTGAAGTCGGCTTGTCCCATGATCTGCCAGCAGAACGCTGCGACCTCGACGCGCTTTCCTGCCTCAGCATCCGGAATCTCAGCGAGCAGAACCTGCCTTCCGTCTGACAGCACTTCGCGAAGCTCTTCTGCGGCTTTGGCGAGTGTCGGCGGGTGGACGATGAGCACCTTCGCCACGGAGGAGCTCAGCTGCGCGGCGGCCTCCAGCCGGTTCGCTCGGCCGATCGTGACGCTGTAGGGGTCCGTGCCCTCGACGGTGATCTCGGTGGTGTCCGTCATGGTGTCCTTCCTTCGTCAGTTTCTCACCCAGGCGACGATGTCATCGGCGATGCGTGAGATCGGGCCTGATGACGTGTCGAAGGTCGCCGTCGCGAGACGGGCGTACACGGCGCGACGCTCATCGTAGATGCGCTCCCACGCCTCTGGCCCGTTCTTCAAGAGGGGGCGCTTCGAGGTGTCCATGCGCGCGAGCACGGCCTCGGCCGTCACCGTGAGCTCGATCACGGTGTGGCCCTCGAGGAGGCGCTGTGTTTCCACATCGACGACGGCTCCGCCGCCGAGCGAGATGACGGCCTTCGCGGTCAGCGCCTCGGCGACAGCGCGGCGTTCAAGTCCGCGAAAGTACTCTTCTCCATGTTCTTCGAAGATCGCGCTGATCGGACCGTGCTCTGTGACGATCGACTTGTCGGTGTCGATGAACCGCTCCCCCAACGCTTTGGCGACGCGCCGGCCGATGCGAGTCTTTCCGGAGCCCATGGGCCCGATGAACACGAGTGGGAGCTGCTTCACGACCATCTCAGAGCGACGTTTCGGCGGTTCCCGCCGAGCGCAAGGTCGTGGGGATGCTCTCGAGGTACGACTCGAGATTGCGGCGTGTCTCGTCGACCGCGTCGCCGCCGAACTTCTCCAGAACTGCGTCGGCGAGTACAAGGGCGACCATTGCCTCAGCGACAACTCCCGACGCGGGAACCGCGCACACGTCGGAACGCTGGTGGTGCGCGGTTGCTTCGTCTCCCGTGACAACATCGACGGTGCGCAGCGCTCGCGGGACGGTGGCGATGGGCTTCATTCCCGCGTGCACGCGCAGAACGGTTCCCGTGGACATTCCGCCCTCGGTGCCGCCTGCTCGATCGCTCGTCCGATGGATCGAGCCGTCGTCCGTGTAGAGCTCGTCGTGCGCTTCCGAGCCGCGTCGTGTCGTCGTTGTAAAGCCGTCGCCGACTTCGACGCCTTTGATTGCCTGGATTCCCATGAGCGCCTGGGCGAGGCGTCCGTCGAGGCGTCGGTCCCAGTGCACGTGAGATCCGAGGCCGGGCGGAAGGCCGTACGCCAGCACCTCGACGACGCCGCCGAGCGTGTCTCCCGCTTTACGCGCGTCGTCGACCTCTGCGACCATCCGATCGCTTGTCTCTGCATCGAAGCAGCGCAGCGGGTCAGCATCGAGCTGCTCAACGTGCTCGGGGCGAGGCAGCGGCGCGTCGTCCGGCACTCGGACCGGCCCGATCGAGAGCGTGTGGCTGACGAGACGGATGTCGAGCTCAGCGAGGAATGCGCGAGCGACAGCGCCGAGAGCGACGCGCGCGGCCGTCTCGCGAGCGCTGGCGCGCTCCAGAATCGGTCGCGCGGAGTCGAAGCCGTACTTCTGCATGCCGACGAGGTCGGCGTGCCCGGGGCGCGGTCGTGTGAGCGGGGCGCCCCGTCCGCGGGACTTCTCGCTGAGTTCCGTGGGCTCCGGGTTCATCACCTCTGTCCATTTCGGCCACTCTGTGTTGCCGATCCGGATGGCGATTGGGCTGCCGAGTGAGGTCCCCTGAACGACACCGCCTGAGAGTGTGAGCTCATCTTGCTCGAACTTCATGCGGCTGCCTCGGCCGTAGCCGAGTTTGCGACGGGCAAGATCAGCGCGTACGGCGTCGAGCGATACGGGCACGCCGGCCGGGAGCCCTTCAAGCACAGCGATGAGTTCGGGGCCGTGGGATTCTCCGGCCGTGAGCCAACGAAGCATGCCTCTATCTTTCCACAGCGTCGATGACACGGTGACCGCGTGACGCTGTTGCTTCCATCATGCTCGGCCGTCGGCCTCGAGATGCACGGCGTCGAGCATTGCCGCGAGCACGCGTTGTTCGTCGTCAAGTACCGCGTCGGGTGAGCCCGACGCGAAGACGCGCACTTGGAGCAGAGCCTGATGCACGAGCATCCCGAGTCCGTTGATGACGGAGCCGTTGACGTCGTGCCACGCGCGGGCGACGGCGCTTGGCCATGGGGAATACGCAACGTCGAACAGCAGTGCGTGCCGCCGGGTATCGGCCGTGTACTGCTCTGCGGCTTCGCTTCCGCCGGGCAGTGTGCTCACGATCACGTCCGCGTGCGATGCGACGACGCTCGACGACAGCTCGCGAATCGCGAGCTCGACACCGACCTCGTGCGCAAGAGGGAACAGTCCTTGCGCCTTCGCCGGCGCGCGCACGGCGATCTCCACGTGGGACGCGCCGAGCCGGCCTGCGGCGACGAGAGCAGAGGCCGCGGTGGCGCCACCGCCGAGAACGAGAACAGCGTCCGGTGCTCGCAACCCTGCTGCGCGCACGGCGCGCACGATCCCCTCGACATCGGTGTTGAAGCCGGCCACCGGTCCATCGTTCAGTCGAAGAGTGTTCACGACGCCAGTGAGGCGGGCATCGTCATCGAGAGTCTCGGATGCTGCGAATGCAGCCTTCTTGAGCGGCATCGTGAGGGAGAGCCCTCGCCACGCGGCGTCAGCGCTGTTCAGAAACGCCGTGAGCTCGTGCTCGCGCATCTCAATGCGGTCGTAGCTCCACGGCCGCCCCATGACCCGGTATGCGGCCGAGTGGAGGGCGGGCGACTGCGAGTGTGCGATCGGAGAACCGAGAACGGCGAGCCGGTCGCGCATCAGCATCCGTTTCCCGGGTTCTCCGCACACCAGGCGCGCAGCTTCTCGACGGCCTTCTCGTGTTCGGCGTTCGTCGTCGAGAACACCGTCTCTCCGGTCTTGAGATTGACAGTCACGAAGTACAGCCAATCCCCGGCAGCTGGATTGACGGCGGCGTCGATAGCGAGATCTCCGGGGCTTGCAATGGGACCGATCGGAAGACCCTCGTGCTTGTACGTGTTCCACGGACTGTCGGATTCGAGCGCTTCTTTGCTCGACCAGACGGAGTCGCTTCCGGTGTCGACCCCGTATTGCGCGGTCGAGTCCATCTGCAGCTTCATGCCCTTGTCGAGGCGGTTCTGGATGACTCGCGAGACTTTGTAGAAGTCATCTTCCTGCCGAGCCTCTCGCTGAATGATCGAGGCGGTGGTCAGCACGGTCTCGCGGTTCTCTGGTGCGACGTTGGCCTCGTCGAGCGCCTGGAACATGCGGTCGACAAGCGTCTGAATGACGTCGTGTGCGCTCATGTCGGGCTCGAACTGGTACACAGCGGGGAACAGCCAGCCCTCGATCGACGGGGCAGTCTCGGGAATCCCGAATGCCGTCGGGTCGGATGCTGCCTCGCGCAGCTCGTCGAGGGGAATCTCTGTAGCTTCGCTGAGACGCTGAAGAATCGTCTCTCCGGTGATGCCCTCGCGAATGAGCGCCGTGCGCTCCACCTTGTTGTCGGGATCAAGCAGTGCGGAGAGAGCGGCCTGGGCGCTCATCTTCTTCTTGAGCGAGTACGTGCCCGGCTGGAACGTCGGCTCTGGCTCCTGTGTGAGCAGAAGCTGATAAAACGCCTTCGAGGTCTTCGTCACGCCCGACTCGGCGAGCGTCGCGGCGATGTCTGATCCGGTGTCGCCCTCTGCAATGACGACGAGGGTCTCGCCCGTGCCGTCGCCCTCGTAGTCGATCGGCTCCTGCCAGCCCATGACGCTGCGGATCTGAGGCTCGAACGTGTTCCACACGTAGAACCCGCTCGCGACGATCGCCGCGATGACGATGAGCGGAAGCACGGTCCACAGAATCACGCTCGAGCGCTTCTTCGGCTTCTCGGACGAGGCCTGTCCGCGCCTCCGGCGCCGTGCGGCGCGGTCTTCTGCGACGGTCTGCGAGACGAGCAGGTCGAAGCTCGACGTGACGGGTTCCGATGGCGCGCTCTCCCCCGCGTCGTCGCGAGGAGCTCCGTGCGCCGAATCAGTGGTCGCTGTGTCACCATCGGCGGCCGGCGCGTCGTCAGCCGCGTCACTGCTGGCGTTCTCGCGCATGCGGCGCTCTCGCCGCGAGAGAGGACGAGATTCTGACGGCTCGTCGGCGTGCTCGTCGAACAAATGGCGAAGCGGGTCCTCGCCTGGGGTGGGCTCAGTGGGCATTCGTACTCACGATTCCGGTGTTGTCTCCACCTGGACTCCAGGCGGCTCTGACGTCGTCTTCTCGGTGTCGATCGCATGTTGCAGGATGATCACAGCGGCAACCTGATCAATGATCTTACGGGAACGCTTCTGAGAGCGGCCGGTATCCTTCATCGCGGAGTGCGCCGTCACGGTCGAGAGCCGCTCATCCACGAGTCGGACCGGGCGCCCCGCGGTCGTGGCCAGCCGATGGGCGAACGCCACGGCGTCCTCCGTCGACGGGGTGTGCGCACCCGAGAGTGAGAGCGGAAGACCGACGACGATCTCGAGTGCATTCTGCTCGTGCGCGATCTCGACGATTCTCGTCACGTCCGCAGAGCCCGAACTGTCGCGGGCAACGGTCTCGACGGGTGTTGCGAGCATGCCGAGAGGGTCGCACCGGGCAATGCCGATGCGGGCCTTGCCCACGTCGACGCCGAGACGCACTCCCGTGCGAAAATCGCACACGCTCAGCTCGTCACGGCGTCGACAACGCTTGTCAGGGCCGCGGGAATCGCTGCTGGGTCCTGTCCCCCGCCCTGCGCCATGTCGTCTTTGCCGCCTCCGCCGCCCCCGAGAACGCCTGCAGCGGTGCGAACGAGCTGCCCTGCCCGGATTCCCGCGGAACGCGCTGCCTCGTTCGTGGCGATGATGATCACGGGACGATCCTTCACGTTCGCCGCAAGCGCGACGACAGCGGGTTCGCTTCCGAGACGTTCGCGGACGGTCGTGACGAGCGTCCGAACATCGTCGGCCGAGCCCATCGACCCGAGCGACTGCGCCACGACGCGCGTGGCACCGACGGTCTCAACGGTGCCGAGCAGTTCGGGTACACGCTGCGCCTGTGCCTGCTGCTCGTACTCCTTGATCTTCTTCTCTGCCTGCTTGAGGCTCGCGACGAGGTCGGTGATTCGACCGGGAAGCTGCTCTCTCGGCGTCTTGAGCGAGGCCGTGAGTTCGCGCACGATCGCTCTTTCGGCCGCAAGGTCGTCGAAAGCCTCAAGACCGACGAGTGATTCGACGCGCCGGTTCGTCGAGCCGACCGACGACTCGTTCACGAGATTGATCATGCCGATCTCTGAGCTCGTCGACACGTGCGTTCCGGCGCAGAGCTCGCGAGACCACGGCCCGCCGATGTCGACGACACGCACGACGTCGCCGTACTTCTCACCGAAGAGCGCCATTGCGCCGAGCGACTTAGCCTCGTCGAGCGGCATCTCCCGTGTGACAACATCGAGATTGTCGCGAATGGCGTTGTTCGAGATCTCTTCGATCTCCGTGAGGGTCTCGCGCGACAGAGCCTGGTTCCACGAGAAGTCGAGCCGGAGATACCCGGCCTTGTTGTATGAACCGGACTGATGCGCGTTGGGGCCGAGGATCTGCCGAAGCGCTGCGTGAATCACGTGGGTGCCCGAGTGGGCCTGGCGTGCGCCGCGCCGGTACTCGGCGTCGACAACCGTTGTGGCAGCCGCGTCAACAGAGACGACGCCGCGCGTCACGGTGACGGTGTGACTGATGAGGCCCTTGACGGGGCGCTGCACGTCGAGCACCTCGAGCTCGAAGCCGTCGCCGACGATCGTGCCCTTGTCAGCATCCTGACCGCCGGACTCCGCGTAGAGTGCCGTCTCCGAGAGAATGACCTCAGCGGTCTGACCTGCAGCCGCGCTCGTCACGGATTCTCCGTCCACGATGATGCCTAGCACGCGCGAGTCGGCTGTCATCTCGGTGTAGCCGAGAAACTGCGTCTCCCCGAGTGCGCGGAACGCGCTGTAGACGCTGAGATCCGCCACCTGCGACTTCTTGTTCTTCGCATCCGCCTTCGCCCGCTGCTTCTGCTGCGACATGAGCGAGTCGAACGCGTCGCGGTCCACGGTCAGTCCGGCTTCGTCGGCGATCTCGAGAGTGAGGTCGATCGGAAAGCCGTACGTGTCGTGCAGGAGAAATGCGGTGTCACCCGCCAGCACGCTGCTTCCGGTCTTCTTCGACGAGTCGACCGCGAGGTCGAGAATCGTCGTTCCACTGGCGAGTGTGCGCAAGAACGTGTCTTCTTCGCCATACGCTGCCTGGGAAATTCGATCGTAGTCCCGGGCGACTTCGGGGTATGCGGGAGACATGGCATCGCGTGAGGCCGAGAAGAGCTCAGGGAATGTGGGGCCTTCGACGCCGAGAAGACGCATGGCGCGGACGCTGCGGCGAAGAAGCCGCCGCAGAATGTATCCACGTCCTTCATTCGAGGGCATGACGCCGTCGCTCATGAGCATGAGCGACGAGCGCACGTGATCGGCGACAACGCGCATGCGCACATCGTCGTCGTGATCGGCGCCATAACGGCGGCCCGAGAGCTCGGACGCGCGATCGAGGACAGGCCGTACCTGGTCGATTTCGTACATGTTCTCGACGCCTTGCTTGAGGAAGGCGACGCGCTCAAGACCCATGCCGGTATCGATGTTCTTCGACGGAAGCTCTCTGACGATGTCGAACTCGGTCTTGCTGCGCACGTTCTCGATCTCGTACTGCATGAACACGAGATTCCAGATCTCGACGTAACGATCGTCATCGGTGGCGGGGCCGCCGTCTGGGCCGTAGGCCGGCCCGCGATCGAAGAAGATCTCTGAGCTCGGCCCGGCCGGGCCCGGGTGACCCGTCGACCAGTAGTTCGTGTCCTTATCGAGACGCTGAATGCGCTCGTCCGGCAGCCCGGCGATGCTCTTCCACAGAGCGATGGCCTCGTCGTCATCTTTGTAGACGGTGACCCAGAGATCCTTCTCGGAAAACCCGTACCCACCGTCGGACTCCGACGTCGTCAGCAGATCCCAGGCGTACTCGATCGCGCCCTTCTTGAAGTAGTCGCCGAACGAGAAGTTTCCAGTCATCTGGAAGAACGTGCCGTGCCGCGGGGTCTTCCCCACCTCTTCGATGTCGTTCGTCCTGATGCACTTCTGCACGCTCGTCGCTCGCGGATACGGCGCGGGAATCAGCCCGGTCAGGTACGGGATGAACGGCACCATTCCGGCGATCGTGAACATCACGGTTGGGTCTTCGCTCACAAGCGAGGCGCTCGGAACAACCGTGTGGCCCCGCTCCCCGAAATAATCAAGCCAGCGCTGACGGATCTCGGAAGTCTTCATATGTCCGTTCGTTCGTGAATGATGAAAAGTGTTGTCACCGCTTGTTGAGATCGTCGATCGCCGCCTCTGCGTCTTCGACGAGCGAGTCGATCGTCTCTCGCAGCTCTGCCTCGCGTTCGCGGTACGCTTCGGCGACGGTGTCGGTGAACTCACGCATCTTGGCATCGACGTCGGCGAAGAACTCGCGGCCGCCTTGCGTCTGATTGACCTTGTGGGCCACGACGAATCCGGTCGCGACGCCCACGAGAAGCAACAGCAGGTTCTTCATCTTCATCTCCTCGTCGAATGTTCCTCGAAGCCCTCGACAATCCTACCCGGTGCGCTCTGCCGCAGAGCGTCCGCATACGCAAAGGAGGGCCACGGCGAACCGTGACCCTCCGATGGTGCTGTGATCAGCGACCCGAGTAGTACTCGACGACCAGCTGAACCTCACAGGTCACGGGGATCTCGGCGCGCTTCGGGGCGCGAACGAGACGTGCCTGCAGCTTGTCAAGCTCAACCTCGAGGTAGCCGGGAACCTTCGGAAGCACCTCGGCGTGTCCGCCAGCAGCAGCGACCTGGAAGAGCTCGCTTGACTCACTGCGGGTCTTCACGTGGATGAGCTGACCCTCCTTGACACGGAACGAGGGGCGGTCGACGATCTTGCCGTCGACCATGATGTGGCGGTGCACGACCATCTGGCGGGCCTGAGCGGTGGAGCGTGCGAAGCCGGCGCGCAGAACGAGGGCATCGAGACGTGACTCGAGGATCTCGACGAGGTTCTCACCTGTCAGGCCCTTGTGGCGTCGTGCCTCTTCGAACGCGATCTTCAGCTGCTTCTCGCGAATGCCGTACTGGGCACGGAGACGCTGCTTCTCCTTCAGGCGAACCGAGTAGTCGGAATCTGCCTTGCGCTTGGTGCGGCCGTGCTCACCAGGAGCATAGGGACGCTTCTCCATGTGGCGCGCGGCCTTCGGGGTCAGGGCGACGCCGAGTGCGCGCGAGAGGCGCGTCTTTGAACGGGACGTGTTTGACACGGTGTCCTTTCGGTATGAAATCTCTAACAGTGCTTTGCGAGCGCGCGTGAGCGCACGGCAGGGCAGAGGGATTGGCCAGGTCGTTCGGCTACAGAACGGCTCCCATCACGCGATCGAGCTCGCAGCCGCTCGTGCTCGTCGGTTTAGGCCAACGAATAGCTTAGCACGCGCAGTCAGGACTGTGAGCCGCGGATGATACGCAGGAGCTTCTGCAATCGCGTCGAGACGTCGCGTTCGTTGCCGTGCTGCGTTGGCCGGTAATACTGGCGGTCGACGAGCTCATCGGGAAGGTACTGCTGGCGGGCGACCCCGAGTTCTGCATCGTGGGGATAGACGTAGCCCTTGCCGTGTCCGAGCCGTTTCGCTCCGGGGTAGTGTGCGTCGCGCAGATGCAGTGGCACTCGACCGATCCGTCCGTTTCGAACATCGGCGATCGCTTCGTCGATGCCGAGATACGCCGCGTTCGATTTCGCCGCGGTCGCGAGGTAGACAACAGCTTCCGCGAGGGGAATCCGCCCTTCCGGCATCCCGATGAATTGAACGGCGTGCGCGGCAGAGACCGCGACCTGCAGTGCCGCAGGATCAGCCATGCCGACGTCCTCCGATGCTGAGATGACGATGCGGCGGGCGATGAAGCGGGGGTCTTCGCCGGCCTCGATCATGCGTGCCAGGTAGTGAAGCGCGGCATCCGGATCGGAACCTCGAATGGACTTGATGAACGCGCTGATGACGTCATAGTGCTCGTCGCCGTTCTTGTCGTAGCGGAGGAGAGCGCGATCGACAGCCTGGGAGACCGTATCGGCCGTAATCACGGGCGAGTCTGAGTCGGCGGATGCTGAGACGGCGGCTGCTTCGAGGGCGGTGAGCGCGCGCCTGGCGTCGCCCGAGGCGAGTCGAATGATCGCGTCGCGTGCGTCGTCGTCGAGGCTCACACGATCGCCGAGCCCCCGTTCGTCGTGTGTTGCCCGATCGACGAGTTCACCGAGGTCGTCGTCGGTGAGCTGCTGAAGGGTGAGCAGCAGCGAGCGAGAGAGCAGCGGCGAGATCACGGAGAACGAGGGGTTCTCGGTTGTCGCCGCGACGAGGATCACCCATCCGTTTTCGACTCCCGGAAGCAGGGCGTCTTGCTGCGCCTTCGTGAACCGGTGGATCTCGTCGAGGAAGAGCACGGTCGAAAGCCCGTAGAGGTCTCTGCTGTTGAGCGCCTCTTCCATAACGCGACGGACGTCCTTGACCCCCGCCGTGACGGCAGACAGTTCAACGAACCGGCGTCCGGACGAATTGGCAATGGTCTGCGCGATCGTCGTCTTGCCTGTCCCCGGCGGACCCCACAAGATCACCGACACTGAGCCGGAGGTTCCTCCGGAGTCGCTCGCGAGAGCCACGAGGGGTGATCCTGGCGCGAGCAGGTGCTTCTGTCCCACGACCTCGTCAAGACTGCGCGGTCGCATGCGCACGGCAAGAGGCACGTTGGACTGCTGGTACGCCGCACCGGTGTTCGCCATTCCGTCAGGCTATCGGCTCCGCCTGACAGACATGACGGTAAGCTTTGCACCGCGCGACCGCTCCCGAAGTAAAGTTCTTCTGGGTAACGCCGCAGTCTCGCTCGCGGCGGACCGGCCGCGCACCCGGGCGTCGGCCAACACGTTGGAGGAATCTGTGGCCCCTAGCAAGCAGGACGAGAAGAAGGCACGTCTCGATCGCAATCGGCTTCGCGCGTATCAGGCGCGCCAAACGGTGCACGACCACCGTCGCAAGCGCCGCGTTCGTGACAACTGGATCGCCGGCGTGCTCGTGGTTCTGGTGGCTGTCGGCGTGAGCTTCGCCCAAGTGTTCTACTTCGCGGAGGGCCCTGGCAGCCCTGAGGCCAGCACGACGCCGACGCCGACAGCATCCGCTTCGCAGTATTCGAAGCCTGACGCCTCTCTCGCAGAGAACCGCGAGTGGACGGGCCAGATGACGATCAACGATATCCCGCTGAACATCACTCTCGACGGCGCTGCCGCACCACAGGGCGTGTCCAACATGATCTACCTGAGCCAGGAAGGCTTCTACGCCGGGCTCAGCTGCCACCGCCTCACGACGACAGAAGGCTTCGGCGTTCTTCAATGCGGGGATCCGAACGGTGACGGCACCGGAGGCCCCGGCTACAGCTGGGGGCCGATCGAGAACGCTCCCCAAGATGACTTCTACCCCGCGGGCACGATCGCGATGGCGCGACAGGGCAACAACGGCGAGAGCATGGGCAGCCAGTTCTTCATCGTCTACGAAGACACGACGATCCCGTCGGATCAAGCCGGTGGATACACCGTTCTGGGAACCGTGACGAGCGGACTCGACGAACTCAAGAAGGCGGTGGTCGACGAAGGAACGGCCGACGGCTCTGCCGACGGCCCCCCTGCCGTCGAAACGGTCATCAACGGCATAACGGTTGAGTAGAGACCGCCCCGGTACTTCACACCGCATAATAGGCTGGAAACTCAGTTCCGCACGACCGTGAGCGCGGTCACGAAACAACTAGGTAGAGGCACGTGGCAGAGACACAAGAACAACCGTGGGGTCGCGCAGACGAGACTGGAACGGTGTTCGTTCGCGAGGGCGACGCCTGGCGAGAGGTCGGGCAGTTTCCCGACGGTACGCCAGACGAGGCTCTCGCGTACTTTGAGCGCAAGTTCACCGATCTCGCAGGGCAGGTCACCCTGCTCGAGCAGCGCGCCAAGCGCGGAGCGCCGGCAAAGGATATTGCCAAAGCCGTCGCCAATCTGACCGAGAACCTTCGCGAGCCGAGCGCGGTCGGAGACGTCGAGTCGCTGCGTGCACGAGTAGCCGCGCTTGATACGACCGTCGATGAGTTGAGTGAACAGCAGCAGGCCGAAGCGGACGAAGCGCAGAAGCAGGCGATCGCCGAGCGCGAGTCGATCGTCGAAGAGATCGAAGCTCTCGCCGCACTCGATCCCGCTCGCGTGCAGTGGAAGCAGATGACAACTCAGGTTGCTGATCTCTTCGCGCGCTGGCAGGCGCATCAGCAAGACGGTCCTCGACTGCCGAAGGCTCAGGCGAATGCGCTGTGGAAGCGATTCCGGACGGCGCGCACGACCATCGAGCAAGAACGACGCGCCTTTTTCGCTGAACTCGATGCTCAGCATCGCTCTGCCAGGCAGCGTAAGCAGGAGCTCATCGAACAGGCCCAAGCCTTGGTGCCGCGGGGCGTCGACGGCGTTCCTGGGTACCGTCGTCTGCTTGACGATTGGAAGCGCGCCGGTCGGGCCGGCAAGAAGCACGACGATGCGCTCTGGGCGCGGTTCAAGGCGGCTGGAGATGAAATCTACGCGGCCAAAGCCGAAGTCGACGCGCGAGACGACGCCGAGTACAAAGAGAACTACGACAAAAAGCTTGAATTGCTCGGAGAAGCTGAGCCGATTGCCGATGAACAGGACCTCGACAAGGCGAAGTCGCAGCTGCTCGGCATTCAGAGGCGCTGGGAAGAGATCGGCCGTGTCCCGCGCGACAAGGTGAAGAGCGTGGAAGAGCGCCTGCGTCGCATCGAGCAGGCCGTGCGCAAACGCGACGAAGACAACTGGCGAAAGAACAACCCCGAGAAGAAGGCGCGCACCGAGGGGCTCGCGTCGCAGCTTCACGATTCTTTGTCGAAACTCGAGGCAGAGCTCGACGAGGCGAAGTCGGCCGGAGACCACAAGCGCGCCGATGAGGTTGCAGAGACGCTGCGCACGCAGAGGGAGTGGCTGAAGGCGCTCGACTAGCTGTCCACAGAGGGCGTCGTTGCCGCGCATTCTCCACACCCGTGGGCGTGCCTGCACTGCAGCGGCGGGATTCAGTGACCATGGAGTCGTGACCCGTTTGATTCCGCCCGTGCTCTATGGCTCCGACCTGCCGATCGCCGTTCTCAGCGCAGCGAGGCTCGATGGTCTGCTGTGGGGAGTCCATGAGGGATATTGCGCCGTCGACGAACCTGACAGGCCAGAACTGAGAGCTCTCGCGCTCGCCCCTGCTGTGAACGAGCATGACATCGTCGTGGGCAGAACCGCCGCGTGGGTGCACGGTGCAGGAACCGCTGTCATCGGCGCGCTTGAGTTGAGGCCCCGGACACGGCCCCCAGGGGCGTGGAGGGCGGGAGTCCGCTATCGGGAGATCAGCGTCCATGCGTCAGAGGTCACGCGGTTCGGAAAAAGCAGTCCTCTCGTGACGACACGTTCGCGCACGATCAGCGACATCGCGATCGATGTGCACCGGACGGTTCATGACATCGATCTCGTCCTCTCCCTGTGCGACAACGATCCAGATGTCGTGCGTGCTTGTGCGAACGACCTGGCAGCAGCCCGCCGTCGACCGGGAAAGACGGGAGGTCTTGAGTTCTTCGCGCGCGTGATCTCTGCTGCTGAACGAGGCCAGCAACGCCCTGAAGCGGCGTAACAGCGACTCAGCCTCCGTTGACGCGGTACACGTCGTACACGGCATCGACCCGTCTCACGGCGTTCAGCACGCGCTCGAGGTGAGTCGTATCCCCCATCTCGAACACGAACCGGCTTATCGCCAATCGGGCGTTAGACGTCGTGACGGTCGCCGAGAGAATGTTCACGTGATGTTCGCTGAGCACGTGAGTGATGTCCGAGAGCAATGCCGCCCGATCGAGAGCCTCGACCTGGATGTTTACGAGGAACAGCCCCTTGGAGGTCGGCGCCCATTCCACGTCGATCATCCGTTCCGGCTCCCGCACAAGCGACTGGACGTTGTGGCAGTCGGATCGGTGCACCGACACGCCTGAACCGCGAGTGACGAAGCCGACGATCTCGTCGCCGGGCACTGGCGTGCAGCATTTGGCGAGCTTGACGAGGATGTCGGGCGCTCCCCTGACCAGGACTCCGGATTCGCTGTTCGTCTGGCGACCCCGTGGCCGCCCGCGCACCGGCATGTCGACAACAGTGTGTTCGGACTCGGCGTCTCCGTGCACGATCGCCGCGATCTTCTCCAGAACCGACTGTGTGGAGACGTGTCCCTCTCCCACAGCCGCGTACAGCGCAGAGACGTCGTTGTAGTGCAGCTGCGAGACAACCTCGTTGAGCGAGTCCAAGTGCTGCAGCGGAAGGTTCTGCTTGCGGAATGCTCGCGCAATAGCATCCTTGCCCTGCTCGATCGCCTCGTCTCGGCGTTCCTTCGTGAACCACTGCCGGATCTTGCTGCGGGCGCGAGGACTCTTGACGAAACCGAGCCAATCCTGGCTCGGGCCGGAGTCCGGGTTCTTCGAGGTGAACACCTCGACGACGTCCCCACTGGCGAGAGCGGTCTCCAGGGGCACGAGCCGACCGTTGACTCGGGCGCCCATGGTGCGGTGGCCCACCTCGGTGTGCACCGCATAAGCGAAGTCCACCGGGGTCGCGCCGGACGGAAGCCCGATGACGCGGCCCTTAGGCGTGAAGACGTAAACTTCCTTGGCGCCGATTTCGAAGCGCAGAGAATCCAGGAACTCGCTTGGATCTGCGGTCTCTGCCTGCCAGTCCGAGATGTGGGCGAGCCATGCCAGGTCGGTGTCCGACGACGGGCCGGAGCCCTTGCCCCCGTTCATCCGCTCTTTGTACTTCCAATGAGCGGCGACACCGTACTCGGCGTGCTGGTGCATTTCGTGGGTGCGGATCTGGATCTCGACGGACTTTCCCTCCGGGCCGATCACCGTCGTGTGCAGCGACTGATACAGGTTGAACTTCGGTGTCGCGATGTAATCCTTGAACCGGCCGGGAATCGGCGTCCAGCGCGCATGGATGGCCCCGAGCACCGCATAGCAGTCGCGGACGCTGTTGACGAGCACGCGGATGCCGACCAGGTCGTAGATCTCGTCGAAGTCGCGGCCGCGCACAACCATCTTCTGGTAGATCGAATAGTACTGCTTGGGCCGGCCAACGACCTTTCCGCGAATCTTCTGGGCCTTGAGGTCGTCGTTGATCGCGTCGATGACCTGCTGGATGAAGTGTTCCCGCTGCGGCGTGCGCTGCTTGACGAGGCTCTCGATCTCGGCGTAGATTTTCGGCTGCAGAACTGCGAACGACAGATCCTCGAGCTCCCATTTGATGGCCTGGATTCCCAGCCTGTGCGCGAGCGGGGCGTAGATCTCGAGTGTCTCCGTCGCCTTCTTCGCTGCTTTCTCCGGCGGCATGAAGCCCCAGGTTCGGGCATTGTGGAGGCGGTCCGCGAGCTTGATGATCAGAACGCGAATGTCCTTCGACATCGCAACGATCATCTTGCGAACGGTCTCTGCTTGCGCCGCCTCGCCGTACTTGACCTTGTCGAGCTTCGTGACGCCGTCGACGAGCATCGCGATCTCGTCGCCGAACTCCGCCCTCAGCTCGTCGAGCGTGTACTCCGTGTCTTCGACGGTGTCATGCAGGAGCGCAGCAGCTATCGTCTTCGAGCCGATGCCGAGATCCGCGAGAATCTGGGCGACCGCCACGGGATGTGTGATGTACGGCTCTCCGCTGCGCCGCTTCTGCTCCCTGTGCGCCTTCTCCGCCACCGTGTAAGCGCGCTCGATGACCGAGACGTCAGCCTTGGGCTGGTGCATGCGCACCGTGCGAATAAGCCGATCCACGGCGCCGACGGGCTGCGCGCGCGAGAAAATGCGCGGCACGAGCCGACGCAGCGACGCTGACTGAGGAGTCGTCGTCTCTGTCATCGCGGATCACCTCCTTGAGCTCTCAAGGATACTGCTCCGGAGCGGGCTAGCTGACCGGCTCGGCGCGTGATGCCCTCTCTCGTGCCGCGAGCACGCGCGCATCGCGCTTCTTGATGTCCGGCTCGTTCTGACGGAACAGTGCGTACAGGGGCGCTCCGACGAAGATCGTCGAGTACGTCGCGACGATGATTCCCACGAAGAGCGACAGCGAAATGTCGCGCAGGGTCTCTGCTCCCAGAAGGAAGTCACCGATCACGAGGATCGCCGCGACAGGCAGCGCGGCGACGACGGACGTGTTGATCGACCGCACGAGCGTCTGGTTGACCGCGAGGTTCACAGATTCTGAGAACGTTCGAGGCGAGTCCTCACCGTCTTCGTGCGTGTTCTCACGAATCTTGTCAAAGACCACGACGGTGTCGTAGAGCGAGTACCCGAGAATCGTCAGGAATCCGATGACTGCCGCTGGAGTGATCTCGAAACCGGATGCTGCGTAGACACCGAGAGTGATCACGAGCACGTCGGCGAGCGTGATGATCGCCGCTGCCGACATCTTCCACGTTCTGAAGTACAGCGCCATGATGATGAACGTCAGCACGAGGAATATCACAAGGGCGGTCAAAGACATTCGGGTGACGTCGCTGCCCCACGTCGCGCCAACAAAGTTTGTATTGACGTCGGAGGTGTCGACCCCGTAAGACTCGGCGAGGATCCTCGTGATCTCGTGCGTTTGGTCGGCCGTCAGCTGGTCGGTCTGCACGCGCACGCCGTCTTCGCCGACGATCACGACACGTGCCACGGCGTCGGGAACGACCTCCGCGACAGCATCCGTCGCAAGATCCTGGTTCGTGCTCTGAGCGTTGGAGATGGAGAATTGGGAGCCGCCCGTGAACTCGATCCCGAAGTTGAAGCCGCCCTTGATGATCGGGGTGAGGATCGACGCAATCACCAGAAGGGCGGCGATCGAGAACCACACGCGGCGGTTTCCGACAAAGTTGACGGAGCGCTTTCCCGTGTAGAGGTCGTTTCCGAATCGAACGAAGCTGGCCATCAGGAATCCTTCTCGTCGTTCTTCGCGGAGCCGGTAGAAGCCAGTTCGGCCTTCTTCCGCTCGGCGATCGTCTGGCGCTTCTGAGCTTCCTTGCTTGAGGACGCGATCTTTGAACGCTTGGCTGACACCGGAGTTCGAAACTGCGCTCTGCCGCGGTACACCGCACCGAGCGCTTCTGGGTCGAGCCCGGAGAGCGGATGCCCACTCGAGAAGAAGCGCGTCTTTGCAAGAAGCTGCAGCATGGGGTGCGTGAAGATGACGACGACAAGGACGTCGATGATCGTGGTCACGCCGAGCGTGAATGCGAAACCGCGCACATTTCCCACGGCGAGCACATAGAGAACGACGGCCGCGAGGAGGTTGATGCCCTTAGCCGAGTAGATCGTGCGTGCCGCGCGCTTCCAGCCTGCCTCGACAGCGGATTCGAGCCCTCGCCCATCGCGGAGCTCGTCGCGTATTCGCTCGAAGTAGACGATGAAGGAGTCCACAGTGAAGCCGATTGCGACGATCAGGCCGGCGATGCCCGCGAGCGACAGACGATACCCCTCTCGCCAGCTGAGAATCGCGATCACGAGATAGGTCAGTGCCGCGGCGATGACGAGCGACAAGATCGTCACGAAGCCGAGGAGCCGGTATTGGAACAGCGTGTAGATGACGACGAGCAGCAGTCCGATGAGGCCGGTGATAAAGCCGATTTCAAGCTGAGCAGAGCCGAGGGTCGCGGAGATCTGGTTGGAGCTGAGCTCCGTGAAGTTGATGGGAAGCGCGCCGTATTTCAGCTGATCGGCGAGAGCCTTAGCTGAGTCCTCTGTGAAGTTTCCGCTGATCTGCGCCTTACCGTCGGAGATCACGGCCTGCGACCTCGGGGCCGAGATGACCTCTCCGTCGAGGACGATCGCGAATTGGTTCTTCGGCGACTCGGCACCCGTCAAGCGCGACGTCACGTCGGCGAATGCCTTGGCACCCGTGCCGTCGAACTCCAGGTTGACGACCCACTGCCCGGTTGTCGCGCCTGTCTGCGTCTGTCCCATTCCGGCAGAGGCATCGCTGATGTGCGCGCCTTCCACCTCGACAGGTCCGAGAATGTACTTCACCGTGCCGTCGGCCTCGCACGCAACAATGGCTTCGTCTTCTGGCGCGTTTGCTGCTTCGGCTCGTTCGGCATCGCAGTCGAAGGCCTGGTACTCCTGCTGGAGCCGGGGCGTGATCCAGCTGTCATCGCTGGCATTCGTCGGCGATGCGGTTGGCTCGTCTGGCACCGTCGGCTCCGGCGACGGGTAAGGTGTGGCCTGGCCATCTTCACCGACGAACTCATTCGACGGCTCACCCGCAACGAGAACGGGTCGGAAAGAGAGCTTTGCTGTCGACGTCACGCGGTCGCGAGTCTCCTGGTCGGCGACGCCGGGAATCGCGACGACGATGTTGCGTCCGCCCTCCGTTGTCACCTCGGCTTCCGTGACACCCGAGGCGTTGACCCGCTGTCGAATGATCGACACCGCCTGGTCAAGCTGCTCCTGCGACACAGATGAGCCGTCCTCGACTTCTGCCTCGAGGATGATCTGTGTCCCGCCCTCGAGATCGAGCGCGAGCTTCGGGATAAACGAAGCGCCGCCCCAGAGCACACCGCCCGTCAGGACTGCGAGCAGCACGAGGATGATGAAGCCCAGCCACGAAAGTGACCTCGTGGCCTGTCGGGTCGGTGTGGAGCGTGGAGACACCTATGTACTCAGCTTTCTAGTTGCGGGATGCCTGGCGCCTCGAGAAGGGCCTACGCGTTGTCGGACTTGTTGTCGCCATTCGACGAGCTGTCTTGCGCGTCGTCGGTTTCGGTCGTGTCGTCCGTCGCGTCCTCATCGTCATTGTCGGCGGCATCATTTGTGTCTTCGACAACGCGCGCAATCGTCTGACGGTGCACGGTGAGCACAACACCGGGCCCGGTCTGGAGCTCCACCTTGTTGTCTTCGTCATCGATCGACACGATCGTGCCGAAGAGCCCGAAGTTGGTCATGACGTCAGCACCCGGAGCTACCTTGGACTGCAGCTCCTGCTGCTCGCGCTTGCGCTTCTGGCTGTTCCGGAACATGAAGAAGATCAGAACGGCCAGGATGGCCAACATAGCAAGAGTTAACGGGTCCATATAAATACACGGCTTTCCGCGGCGCAATACCGCTGGTTGGGGGACGGCCGGTGGGCCAGAGTCGATTATAGGGTATCGAGTGGGAGCGACTCCTGGGCGGAGGCAATGCCGAAGTGACGGTAGGCCAGCTGCGTCGCCATGCGGCCTCGCGGAGTTCGCGTCAGCAGGCCGATTCGCACGAGGAACGGTTCCACGACGCTCTCGATGGTCTCACCCTCCTCTCCCACGGAGACGGCGAGGGTGCTCAAGCCGACGGGGCCTCCTCCGAACCGGGTGAGAATCGTATTCATGACGGCGCGATCGAGACGGTCGAGACCCAGCTCATCGACGTCGTAGAGCCGAAGAGCCTCGCGAACAGCCGTGACGTCGCCGGCCGTGCCGTGAACGAGCGAATAGTCGCGAACGCGTCGAAGCAGTCTATTTGCGATGCGCGGAGTCCCCCGGCACCGCCCTGCGATCTCCGCGATGCCCTCACCGTCGAGAGAGAAGTCGAGCATGGGCGCTGCCCTCTCGATCACTTTCGCAAGGTCATCGTCGTCATAGAACTCGAGGTGGGCCGTGAAGCCGAAACGATCGCGAAGTGGGTTCGGCAGGAGTCCCGAGCGCGTTGTCGCGCCCACGAGCGTGAATGGTGCGAGGTCGAGCGGGACGGACGTTGCACCCGCTCCTTTGCCGACCATGATGTCGATGCGAAAATCCTCCATCGCCAGGTACAGCATCTCCTCGGCGGACCGTGCCATGCGATGGATCTCGTCGATGAACAGGACTTCGCCTGGCACGAGACTCGAGAGTACGGCGGCAAGGTCTCCGGCGTGCTGAATGGCCGGGCCGCTCGACATGCGCAGCGGCTGGCCCGATTCGTGGGCGACGATCATGGCGAGTGTCGTCTTGCCGAGTCCGGGAGGTCCCGCGAGCAGAATGTGATCCGGCGTGCGGTTCTGCATGCTGGCGGCCTTCAGGAGAAGCTCCAGCTGACCGCGAACTTTGGGCTGCCCGACAAACTCGGAGAGGCTTGACGGGCGAAGCGCACCCTCGAACGCCAGTTCTGCCTCGGAGAGCACGTTGGACGAGGTCAAATCGTTTTCGCTCACGCACGCCCTCCTTTCGACGTGGCGGGGCCGAGCTGCGCGAGGGCGAGGCGCAGCAGAGTCTGCACGGGCGCGGTCGCGAGGTCGGGCTGCGCCGTGAGCACAGCGGTCAGGGCGCTCTCGGCATCGCGTTCGGCCCAGCCAAGCCCTGTGAGAGCGACGATCACGTCTTCGCCGCTCCCGCTGCGCGGCGAAGCGCTCGCATCGTCTGCGTACGCGAGGCTCGTCACCTTGCCTGCGAGCGAGAGGATGATGAGCTTTGCCGTCTTGGGGCCGATTCCACTGACCGCGCGGAACGCTTTATCGTCCTCATTCTCGACGGCCGCAGCAACTTGACCCGGACCGAGTGTCGAGAGAACCCCAAGTGCGGATTTGGGACCGACACCGTTGACGCTGAGGAGCAGTTCGAAGATCTCGAGCTGCTCACTGGTTTCGAACCCGAAGAGGCTCAGCGCGTCTTCGCGGACGATCAGGCTCGTGTGAACGAACGCCGGTTCTCCGACACGGAGCGCAAGCTCGTGCTCTGGCGTGACCTGGACGGCGAGACCGACTCCGCCCACTTCGATGACCACGTTGCCGTCATGCGTCGAGAGCACAGTCCCGCGTACCGAAGAAATCACGTTCTCAGCCTACGTGGTGCCTCTGACGAACCGCTTCAGGCTCGCGGCGCGCTCCGCTTACGCGATGCTCGTTCTGCGTCCTGCCACGCGCGCTGCGCCGGGGTTTCGGCCGCGGTTCCCGCGGGAGTGACACGGCTTCCGATGCGCCAGGCATGGCACAGCGCGAGTGCGAGCGCGTCGGCGGCATCTGCGGGAGTCGGAGGCGACTCGAGCCGCAGAACCCGGGCGACCATCGTCGCCACCTGCTTTTTGTCAGCTGAGCCGTATCCCGTGATCGCAGCCTTGACCTCAGACGGCGTGTGATGTCCCACGCGAAGCCCGCGCCTCGCGGCAGCGGCAAGCGCTATTCCGCTGACTTGAGCCGTTCCCATAACCGTGCGCAGGTTGTGCTGGGCAAAGACGCGCTCGACAGCGACGGCATGAGGCGCGTGCGTATCGAGAACGTCTTCGATGCCGCGGGATATCGTCAGAAGCCGTGCTTCGATCTCGGCATTGGCCTCACTCCGAAGCACCCCGAAGTGGACGAGCTGGGCCTCGCGGTTCGAGGCGACGTCGATCACTCCGATGCCGCAGCGCGTGAGCCCTGGGTCGATGCCGAGAACTCGAAGGGACACGTGTCAGTCTTCGTCGTCTTCGAGCTGGGCGCGAACGTCCGCGCTGAGGTCGAAGTTGCTGTAGATATTCTGCACGTCATCGGAATCGTCGAGCGCGTCGATGAGCTTGAAAACCTTGCGCGCTGTGTCCGCATCGATCTCGACCTTGAGACTGGGCACGAACGCGACATCAGCCGAGTTGTAGTCGATTCCCGCCGCTTGAAGGGCAGAACGCGCGGGCACGAGATCGGTAGCTTCTGTGATGATCTCGAAGGTGTCCCCCTCTTCTTGAACCTCTTCAGCTCCGGCCTCTAGTACTGCAGCGAGGATGTCGTCCTCGGTCGTCTCCTCCTGTGGAACGACGATGACACCCTTCCGAGCGAAGTTGTAGGCAACGCTTCCGGGGTCGGCCATCGTGCCGCCGTTACGCGTCATCAGCGTGCGCACGTCGGCGGCCGCTCGGTTCTTATTGTCGGTGAGGCACTCGACGAGGAGGGCGACGCCGTTGGGGCCATAGCCCTCATACATGATCGTCGTGTAATCGATCGTCTCGCCGGTGAGACCAGCACCTCGCTTGACCGCGCGATCAATGTTGTCGTTCGGAACCGACGTCTTCTTCGCCTTCTGGATGGCATCCTGGAGGGTCGGGTTTCCGGCGAGGTCTGCTCCACCGATTTTGGCGGCAACCTCGATGTTCTTGATGAGCTTCGCGAACGACTTGGCGCGCCTCTGGTCGATGATCGCCTTCTTGTGCTTTGTCGTCGCCCACTTAGAGTGCCCTGACATGTGCTCCCTTACTGCGTCTTATTAGCGTGCTGTCATTCTACGGCAGGCTGAGTTCCGCGGCGTGGCGCCTCACGCCGCACGGGCATGAACACGCTCGACGAAACGTGCATGAAAGCGCAGCTCTCCGGAGACTTCCGGGTGGAACGATGTGCCGATCACGTTGCCATCCTCGACGGCGACGACCCTGCCGTCACCGAGGCGGCCCAGAACCCGAACGGCCGGCCCGACGTCCGTGACGAGTGGTGCCCTGATGAATACTGCGTGCACGGGCGGAGCTCCGAGAAGGGCAACGTCCACATCGGTTTCGAACGAGTCCGTCTGCGAGCCGAACGCGTTCCGCTGCACCGTCACGTCCAGTCCCCCGAAAGTCTGTTGCCCGGCGATGCCGTCCGTCAGTCGTCGAGCGAGCATGATGAGTCCTGCGCACGTTCCGAAGACCGGCAGCCCGTCGCCGATTGCCGTCGACAACGGCTCGGCGATTCCGAAGAGGCGACTCAGCTTGTCGATGACGCTCGACTCGCCACCCGGGAGAACGAGGCCGTCGACGTGAGCAAGCTCTTCTGCAGTCCGCACGGAGGCGACGTCAACGTCGAAATGGCTCAGCGCTGTCCGGTGCTCTCTGACGTCGCCCTGCAGGGCGAGTACGCCGATCCGGGGTCTACCAGCCACGCTCAGACAAGCGGTGCGGTGCAGGAAGATCGCCGACGTTGATTCCGACCATCGCCTCGCCAAGGCCGCGAGAGACGTCGGCAACGACCGAGGGGTCGTCATGGAAGGTGGTCGCCTTCACGATGGCGGCGGCACGCTGCTCTGGATTGCCTGACTTGAAGATGCCCGATCCCACGAAGACGCCGTCGGCGCCGAGCTGCATCATCATGGCAGCATCCGCAGGCGTAGCCACTCCCCCGGCTGTGAACAGCACGACGGGAAGCTTTCCTGTGCGTGCGATCTCCTCGACGAGTGCGAAAGGCGCCTGAAGCTCCTTCGCGGCTACGTAGAGCTCGTCTGTCGACAGTGCGGTGAGGCCGCGGATCTCTGAGGTGATCTTGCGGATGTGCTTGGTGGCCTCGGACACGTCGCCCGTGCCAGCCTCGCCCTTTGAGCGGATCATTGCGGCGCCCTCGTTGATGCGCCTGAGTGCCTCTCCGAGGTTTGTCGCACCGCAGACGAAGGGAACCGTGAACTGCCACTTGTCGATGTGATTGACGTAGTCGGCCGGGCTGAGCACCTCGGACTCGTCGATGTAGTCGACGTCAAGGGCCTCGAGGACCCGCGCCTCCACGAAGTGCCCAATGCGAGCCTTGGCCATGACGGGAATCGACACCTCTGCGACGATCGCATCAATGAGATCGGGGTCGCTCATTCGCGCGACGCCGCCCTGAGCGCGGATGTCGGCGGGAACGCGTTCGAGCGCCATCACGGCGACGGCTCCGGCGTCTTCGGCGATTCGCGCCTGCTCGGGCGTGACGACGTCCATGATGACGCCGCCTTTCAGCATCTCCGCGAGTCCGCGCTTGACGCGGCCGGTGCCGAATTCGTTCTGCGAGTTGCTCTCAGTCATGATGCTCATTTTCTGTGTGTTCGGGCTTCGGCCAAGCTTCGGCGAGGGTCTCACGAACCTCTCCGAGCAGCTGAGGAAGCGCTTTGGTCTTGGCAATGATGGGAAGGAAGTTGGCGTCTTGCGCCCACCTCGGCACAATGTGCTGGTGCAGGTGCGCCGAGATTCCGGCTCCGGCAACGGCGCCCTGGTTCATCCCGAGGTTGAAACCGTGGTTGCCTGAGACGGAGCGCACCACGCGCATCGCGATCTGGGTCAGCTCTCCGATCTCAGCAACTTCCTCTGGCGTGGCCAAATCATACGTCGAAATATGACGGTACGGACACACGAGAAGGTGACCCGAGTTGTACGGGAAGAGATTGCAGATGACGAAGGCGTGCCGACCGCGAGCGACGATGAGAGAGTCTTCATCCGCCATGCTCGGAGCCCTGCAGAAGGGGCAGTCCTCAGTTTCGGGCTCACCCTGCTGGATGTAGACCATCCTGTGCGGCGTCCACAGCCGCTGGAATTCGTCGGGCACGCCCGCCAGGTGGAAGTCCTGGGGGGTCTCGGCCTTGGGTTCCTGCTCGTGCGTCATTGTGCCCACGCTGTTACGACATGCTCGTGGGTTTCAATGCTCGCGACGATTCGAGACACCGCTTCATCGACCGGAACGCCGTTGAGCTGCGTGCCGTCGCGGAACCGGAAGCTCACGCTGCCCTGCGAGCGGTCTTCTTCGCCGGCGATGAGCAGAAAAGGAACCTTCGACTTGGTGTGCGTGCGAATCTTCTTCTGCATGCGGTCGTCCGAATGGTCGACTTCGACACGGACGCCGCGTTCATGGAGGCGCGATGCGACGTCATCAAGGTACGGCCCGAACTCGTCGGCGACGGGAATGCCGACGACCTGAACCGGCGAAAGCCATACCGGGAATGCGCCCGCATAATGTTCCAGCAGAATCGCGAAGAAGCGCTCGATCGACCCCAGCAGGGCTCTGTGAATCATCGTCGGCTGCTTGCGGCTGCCATCTGCAGCCGTGTACTCCAGCTCGAAGAGCTCCGGCTGGTTGAAGTCGAGCTGCACGGTCGAGAGCTGCCACGTGCGTCCGATGGCGTCGCGAGCCTGAACCGAGATCTTCGGACCGTAGAAGGCGGCGCCGCCCGGATCATCGACCAGCTCGAGCCCGGACTCGAGCGCGACCTGCCTGAGGGTCTCCGTCGCCGCTTCCCATGCCTCATCAGAGCCGACGGACTTCTCTGGGTCTCTCGTTGACAGCTCCAGATAGAAGTCGTCGAGTCCGTAGCCGCGCAGCGTCTCGAGAACGAACTCAAGCTGCCGTGCGACCTCCGGGCGGATCTGCTCCTCGGTCACGTAGATGTGCGCGTCGTCTTGAGTCAGGCCGCGAACCCGCGTCAACCCGGCGAGGGTACCGCTCTTCTCGTATCGATAGACCGTCCCGAACTCCGCGAGTCGTAGTGGAAGCTCTCGGTAGCTGCGTCCCCTCGCTCGATAGATCAAGTTGTGCATGGGGCAGTTCATGGGTTTGAGGTAATAGTCCTGACCCTGCTTGACGACGGCGCCGTCTTCGCCGATGACCTCGTCGAGGTGCATGGGCGGGAACATGCCGTCTTTGTACCAGTTCAGATGCTGGCTGATCTCGTACAGATGCCCCTTGGTGATGTGCGGTGTGTTGACGAGCTCGTAGTCGTTGGCGACGAGTCGCTCGCGCATGTAGTTTTCGATCTCCGCGCGAATGATTCCGCCCTTGGGGTGGAACACCGCGAGGCCTGATCCGATCTCATCGGGAAAGCTGAACAGGTCGAGTTCTGCCCCCAGACGACGGTGGTCGCGTTTCGCCGCTTCTTCGAGCCGCGTCTTGTAGGCCCGCAGCTCGTCCTTCGTTGGCCACGCGGTGCCGTAGATGCGTTGCAGCTGAGGATTCTTCTCAGACCCGCGCCAGTATGCGGCGGCGACGCGCATGAGTGAGAAGCCGTTGCCGATGAGCCGGGTTGACGGGAGGTGCGGTCCGCGGCACAGGTCTTTCCACAGCGTCTCGCCGGTCTTCGGGTCGACGTTGTCGTAGATCGTGAGCTCCGAACCGCCCACCTCGACGTTCTCATTCTCTTCGCTGTCGCCCGAGTTGCCTTTGAGGCCGATGAGCTCGAGCTTGTACGGCTCCGATGCGAGCTCTGCGCGTGCTTCGTCTTCGGTCACGACGCGACGGACGAAGCGCTGTCCCTGCTTCACGATGCGTTCCATGCTCTTCTGCAGCGCCTTGAGATCGTCAGGCGTGAAGGGCTCCACGACGTCGAAGTCGTAGTAAAAGCCATCGGTGATGGGCGGCCCGATTCCGAGCTTCGCCTCGGGGTTGATCTGCTGTACGGCCTGCGCGAGCACGTGCGCGGCCGAATGCCTCAGGATGTTCAGACCGTCGGCGGACGTGATATCGACCGCTTCCACCTCGTCTGCCGCCGTTACCGTCGTCGCGAGATCTTTGAGCTCGCCGTTGACGCGCATGGCGACAACGGAGCGGTCAGAAAACAGATCGAATCCGTCTGGCACCGGTCTTCACTCCTTGGCTGGCTGGCATGTGACCTAGTCAACTTTAGTCGCCTTGCGCTGTGCCCTGGACCGCGCTCGAGAAACACAAAACCCCTCGGCCGAAGCCGAAGGGTTTTTCTGTGCGCGATACTGGGATCGAACCAGTGACCTCTTCCGTGTCAGGGAAGCGCGCTACCGCTGCGCCAATCGCGCCCGTTTGGGCTATTTCATTTGAGGCGAGGTGGCGACGGGATTCGAACCCGTGTGGACGGCTTTGCAGGCCGCTGCCTCGCCTCTCGGCCACGCCACCGCGTGTGGGTGATGCCCACAGGCCGTAACCAGCCTTGAGACTGATCCTCAGCACTCGAGCGGATGACGAGATTCGAACTCGCGACCCTCACCTTGGCAAGGTGATGCGCTACCACTGCGCCACATCCGCGTTGCTCGCATTTCTGCGTGCTCAAAAACTGTAACCGAAAAGTCCGCGAATGTTCAAACCGGCGCATCTCGCGCGTGTCGTTTATGGCTTCGGATGCTGTCGCTAATGCCGATTGTGCGCGGACAAACTTTCTCGGTTAGTATCGAGTGTCGCACCGGCCAGAGGCCGCCGATGCGGGCGATTGGCGCAGTTGGTTAGCGCGCTTCCTTCACACGGAAGAGGTCATCAGTTCGAATCTGGTATCGCCCACGTTCCGCCCCGGCACCTCAGAGTGTCGGGGTTTTTTCATGTTCGGGCTTCGTCGCGCTGCGGAGCCCGGCTCACTCCTCGACGATCAGGATGCCCGTGCTGACGCAGCCATCCGGAACCTGTGCGCGCAGTGCCTCGAGTGCGCTGGGGTAATCGGGTCCAGACGCCTCAATCGGCGTGATCGTCGTCGACCGGATAATGCCCGTCACGCGAGCACCTTCCTCGGTCTTGCCGATATCGAGCTGGATGATCTCGAACCCGTCGGGAACCGCCTTTTCGATCATTTCGCGTGCGGCAGTGACATCTTCAGCATCCTGAGTGATCTGGTCGGTCTCTGTCGTGCGATAGCTGCTGGAAAGTCGGGTCATACTCTCAGCGTAGCGAGAGGTTTGCCCGTCCCCGCACGCACACAGGGACGGGCAAACGAGACGTCAGACCGTTTCCCGCACGGCCATGTCGTAGGCACTTTCTCCGTGCACCGAGTTGTCGATTCCCGCGACCTCAGCATCGGGTGCGAGACGGAAGCCGATTGTCTTCTCGATGATTGTTGCAACGAGCCAGGCGACACCGAAGCTGTATGCGAGCACGGCACCGGCGGCGAGCATCTGCAGCGTGAGCTGTTGAAGCCCTCCCCCGAGAAACAGTCCCGTGCCTGTGGCGAAGAACCCGAGGTATACGGTGCCGATGAGGCCGCCGACCAGATGAATGCCGACGACGTCGAGAGCGTCGTCATAGCCGAGCCGGAACTTGAGCTCGACGGCAAGAGCGCAGACGGCTCCCGTGATGATCCCGAGAAGCAGCGACCAGCCTGGCGTGAGGTTCGCGCACGCAGGCGTGATGGCGACGAGACCTGATACGGCGCCCGAAGCAGCCCCGACGGACGTCGGCTTGCCGTCTTTCACCCGCTCGACGATGAGCCAGCCGATGATTGCGGCCGCTGTTGCGCCAAGCGTGTTGATGGTGATGAGCCCTACGTTCGCGAGGTCGTTTGTCCACTCGGCACCGGCGTTGAAGCCGAACCAGCCGAACCAGAGCAGCGCGGCACCGAGCAGCACGAGGGGGACATTGTGAGGCTTGTCGGCGACGGTGCCGAACGTCGTGCGCTTTCCGAGCACGAGCACAAGCGCAAGCGCGGCAGCGCCGGCGTTGATGTGCACTGCTGTTCCGCCCGCGTAGTCGATCACGGCTGTGGTGCTGTCTTCGCCGAAGAGCACGGTGCCGAGATGCAGGATCCAGCCGCCGCCCCACACCCACGCGGCCACCGGAAAATACACGACCGTCGCCCACACGCCGGCGAACAGCATCCATGAGCCGAATCGTGCGCGGTCGGCGATCGCGCCGGAGATCAGGGCGACGGTGATAATGGCGAACGTCGCGCCGAAGGCTGATCCCAGCAGGTCGGTGTTCGCCGTCTCCCCTGCGGCGAGGTTTGTGAGACCGAGGTCGGTGAGAGGGTTCCCCGAGAAGTCCCAGAGGCCCGTGACCGAGCTCATGCTGGCGCCATAGAGCACCCACAGCACGCTGATCAGAGCGAGAGCCCCGAAGCTCATCATCATCATGCTCACGACGCTCTTCGCTTTGACGAGCCCTCCGTAGAAGAACGCGACGCCCGGCGTCATGAGGAGCACAAGCGCTGTGGCCACGACGGCCCAGGCAATGCTTCCGGTATCCATGTTCCCTGCCTCTCGATAGTGCTGCCGGCGACGGACGTCGCCGTGCACTCAGCATCTGGCGGGAATGTTTCGACGACTGACACCGTGCGTTTCGGCCCGGTTACAGAACCGTTCGCGTGTGAACGGGGCGTTTCAGGACTGCGTCGTCAGAGAGATCATGCGAGACATGGCGCGCAGATACTTCTTGCGAAAACCGCCGGAGAGCATCTCTTCTGAGAAGACCGTGTCGAGGGGGATGCCGCTCGCGATGATCGGGAGCTGTGCGTCGTACACGCGGTCGATGAATGCCACGAGGCGCAGAGCTGCGGCCTGCGAGTCCAGCTGCGTCACGTCGCGGAGGGCGATCTCGTCGACGTTGTCGAGCAGTCGGATGAACCGAGAAGGGTGCACGACGGCTAAATGCTCGATCAAGGCTGAGAAGTCGTCGTCGGTCATGCTGGAACCAGATGCTGTCGCCTGCTCGAGCGCCGTGTCGATCTCGGCGTCGGTCGCTGTTGCGCAGTGGCCTTCGATGGCGCGCCTGCGGTAATCGACGCCGTCGATACGGAGCGTCTCGAACGTGCTCGCGAGCGAATGGATCTCGCGAAGAAAATCCTGCGCGGCGAATCGTCCCTCGCCAAGGGCGTTCGGCGGCGTGTTCGACGTCGCCGCAAGCCGGGTGCCCTGTGCGGCCAGCTCGGTCAGCAGTCGCGTCATCATCATGGTGTCGCCCGGGTCATCGAGTTCGAACTCGTCGATGCAGATGAGCGTCGATCCTGAGAGCAGCTTCACGGTGCCCGAGTAGCCGAGGGCACCAACGAGCGCCGTGTACTCGATGAACGTCCCGAAGTACTTCCTCGTTCCGGGTTCGGCGTGCCACAGCGCCGCGAGCAGGTGCGTCTTACCGACGCCGAAGCCGCCGTCCAGGTAAACGCCGGGCTTCACAGCATCCTGTTTTGGCTTGCGAGAGAACAGTTTCGGCTTCTTCGGGACCGCCCCTGCAGAGAACGTGCGCAGGTAGTCGACGGCGGCAGCTTGCGAGGGATAGTCATCGTCGGGCCGATAGGAGTCAAAGCTCGCCGTGGCGAACTGAGGCGGCGGCACGAGGTTCGCCGCGAGGTCCTCCCCCGACATCTCGGGACGGCGGTCGACGAGGTGTTTGACGGTCCCGGTCTGTGACGGGGGAATATTCATCGGGTGGCGGGCCTTCACGTGAATGCGGGCTGTCGGCTTGTGTCAGACTCTTACGCTGGCGCACGACAACACTCAGCCCGCGAGCGTATCGTCGGGCATGACAGCATCCAGCTTAACGCCGTGAACCGGCGTGCCCGCCATGAGTACAGAGGAGGAACGATGACCGTTGAGGCCGATGCAGGAACCGAGAAGTTCGCGAGTTACGCCGACCCGAGCCGTCTCGTCAGCACGGACTGGCTTCAGGAGCACCTCGATTCCCCAGGTCTGGTCGTCGTCGAATCCGACGAAGATGTTCTGCTGTACGAGTCCGGGCATATTCCCGGAGCTGTGAAGATCGACTGGCACACCGAGCTCAATGACCCGGTGACCCGCGACTACGTCGACGGCGAGGGATTTTCCGCGCTGCTGAGCCGCAAGGGAATCGCGCGCGACGACACCGTGGTGATCTACGGCGACAAGAGCAACTGGTGGGCCGCATATGCGCTCTGGGTCTTCAGCCTCTTCGGTCACGCCGACGTGCGTCTTCTCGACGGCGGGCGAGACAAATGGATCGCCGAAGGGCGAGCGCTCACAACGGATGCTGCACAGCGATCAGCCACGGAGTACCCCGTCGTTGCCCGCGATGATTCGACCTTGCGCGCCTATCGCGACGACGTGCTTGCGCACTTCGGAAAGCCGCTCGTCGACGTCAGGTCCCCCGAGGAGTACCGCGGCGATCGTACGACGGCGCCCGCATATCCAGAAGAGGGTGCCCTGCGGGCGGGGCACATTCCGAGCGCAGCGAACGTGCCGTGGGGCAAGGCCGTCGCAGAGGACGGGACGTTCCTGCCTGTGAGCGAGCTCGACGCGGTGTACCGGCAAACGGCAGGGCTTGGCACAAGCGACGATGTGATCGCCTACTGCCGCATCGGAGAGCGCTCGAGCCACACGTGGTTCGTGCTTCGTCACCTGCTCGGCCTTCAGAACGTGCGCAACTACGATGGCTCGTGGACGGAATGGGGCAGCTCTGTCGGCGTTCCTATTGTGATCGGCGATGAGCCGGGCGCCGCTCCACAGCCGCGGCGCGCGTGAAGAAGGGACCAAGGGCATGTCCGATGCACCGGTGACGGGAGCGCTCGCGGAGATCCGCGACGAGTTTCTTGACCTTGAGGAGCAGGACAGGCTTCTGCTGCTGCTCGATTTCGCGAACGAGCTGCCCGAGCTTCCCGATCGATACGCTGACCATCCCGACTTGCTCGAGCGAGTCGTCGAGTGCCAGTCGCCCGTGTTCCTGACGGTCGAGGTCGCCGACGACGAGGTATCGGTCATCGCATCGGCACCGCGCGAAGCACCGACGACGCGCGGTTTCGCAAGCATCCTCGCCCAGGGACTCGAGGGGCTCAGCATGCACGACGTGCTCGCTGTGCCCGACGACTTCCCGCAGATGCTCGGTCTCGGCCGAGCGGTTTCGCCGCTTCGATTGAGCGGAATGAGTGGGATGCTCGCGCGCATCAAGCGCCAGGTGCGCGAAAAGAGCGCCGACGCCCGCTGACTCAGCTGAGCGACGCGAGCCAGCGCGTGATCGTACGGTTCCAGCGCGAGCTGTCGTAGTTCCAGAGCTTCGTGTGCCTCGCGACCGCGAAGGTGTCGAGGGTCACGAGGTCTGGGCGCGCCTCGGCGAGGGCGTGCGAGGCATCCGACGGCACGAATCCGTCGTCGTCGCTGTGCAGAATAAGCACCGGATGCCGCAGGTCGACCGCGTGCGCGACACGATCGAGCCGGTCGAAATCGATCGGAATTCGCTGCCCCGTGACCAGGCGGCTCAGTCGACTGCCGACGAGCCACATGGCCGCGTCGCGAACGAGAGATGGGATGCGGGAGGCTCGGGCCTGATACCGCAGCACCGTGCGCCAATCCACGACGGGCGACTCGAGAATGAGGCCGGCGATGTCAGACGTGCGTTCCGATCGTGCCGCCGTCTGAAGGCACACGGCGCCGCCCATCGACCAGCCCATGAGAACGAAGCGCGTGTGACCGGCGCGCGCGGCTTCGCGCATGGCCGCATCCACGTCTTTCCACTCGGTCTGCCCCAGCATGTAGCGACCGTCGCGTGAGGCCGCGGCGTCGCCGTCGTTGCGGTACGAGATGGCGAGACAGTCGTATCCTTGCGCACGAATGACCGGCACGGCGCGCAGCACCTCGTTGCGCTGCACTCCTCGGCCATGCACGAGCACTGCGCACCCTCGCGCGAGCGGGGCGTCGCTCGGAAAGTACCAGGCGGGTGCTGCCCCGTTCTCTGTGGGGACGTCCCAGTCCTGCACGGGCAGACCGAGAGCCGCGACATCCCGGTAGTACCAGCCGCTGAACGACGCTCCTCCGTGGCGGACAGGATCGGGCAGGTCGGAGAGCACGCGACGGGTCACCGTGCGCGGTGTCTCAGCCACGATCTCGCCAAGACGCACGTAGTCGCTCAGCCGATTGACCCAGAGGCCGTAGCGCCCGGGAAGCCGGGTGTCTGGAGTCGATGAGAGCGTGATCGTCTGCTCAGAAGCGTCGACGTGCACGACTTTGGTGTTGTTCGCCCGCGACACGTCGGGAATCACCACACGTCGGGCGACCTCTGCCGTCACGCCGGCGAAGCCGCCGAAAGCGGCAACGGCGAGGGCGGAGGCACTCAGCGGCCACAGTCGTCGGGAGCGCCGGTCGGCGTGGCACGGTCGTTTCATCGCAGAATAACTCTAGTCTCTGGGTGTGGCTGACCGATCGGAAATCGAAGACGTGCCCCAGGAATTCACCGAGGCCGCGGCAGCCGTGCGCGCTGCTGCACTTCGCGAAGAGCTTGTCGTCTCTGAGATTCCAGCGCCGGCTCAGCTTGCCCCGCACGCGCTTGCGCTGTCGGCGGATGTTCGGCCGAGCGCTCACGGAACGGATTCCGAACTCGGCACTGGTCGCTTCATCATCCTGTACGATCCAAGTGAGCCGTCGTCGTGGCACGGACGCTTTCGCGTTGTTTGCTTTGCGCAAGCGCCGCTTGAGACAGAGATCGGGCTCGACCCGTTTCTCACTGATGTCGCCTGGTCCTGGCTCGTCGATGCACTCGACGCTCGCGACGCCAAGTACACCGCCGCGTCAGGGACCGCCACCAGAATCCTCTCGACGGGGTTTGGTGAGCTAGCCGACCAGGGAGACGGAGCTCAGATTGAATTGAGGGCATCGTGGACACCTCTCGAGTCGAGTGTGTCCGCCCACGTGGAGGGGTGGGCCGAGCTGCTGTGCATGCTCGCCGGCCTTCCGCCCACGACCGAAGGAGTGACATTGCTTTCCGCCCGCAGGACGGCTCGTGACTGATCGTCACGTCATCGACACAGCATCCGAATACGCCAGTTCCCTGCGCTCGATTGCCGCAGGGTCAGGACCTGTCGCGATCGATACGGAACGCGCCTCCGGCTACCGCTACTCTCAGAAGGCCTACCTCATTCAGGTGTTCCGGCGGGGCTCCGGCGTCTTCCTCTTCGATGCGCCAGCGATCGGCCGATTCGACGATCTCAACGAGGCCATCGGCGACGACGAATGGGTCCTGCACGCGGCAAGCCAGGATCTGCCCAGCCTGCGCGACGTCGGCATCGATCCGCACACGCTTTTCGACACGGAGCTGGCCGCGCGATTGCTCGGCATGTCAAAAGTCGGGCTCGGGGCCGTCGTCGAGGACACGCTCGGCGTTCACCTCGCAAAGGAGCACTCAGCTGCCGATTGGTCGACGCGCCCCCTGCCGCAACCATGGCTTGAGTACGCTGCACTCGACGTCGAGCTGCTCGTCGACGTGCGCGACGAGCTTGAGCAGCGCCTCGTCGATCAGCGCAAGACGCGCATCGCGCGGGAAGAGTTCGACGCCGAGCTTCATGCGGAGCCGAAGCCGCCCCGCCCCGATCCGTGGCGCAAACTCAGCGGCATCCACTCGGTTCGCGGTTCACGGCATCTGGCCGTTGCACGCGAGCTCTGGCACGCGCGTGACGAGCTCGCGCGCGAGACTGACACCGCACCGGGCAGACTCGTTCCCGACCGCTCCCTCGTCACGGTCGTCAAATCGATGCCTAAGACCAAGGAAGCACTCGCCGGTCTGCGTGAGTTCACCGGACGGGCCAGCAGAACTGAGCTCGACAGATGGTGGTCGGCCGTCGAACGCGGACTCACGACCGACGACATTCCGGAGGTGCGACGAGGCAACGGCGATCACGTACCACCGCCGCGCGCGTGGGCAGATCGCGACCCGGAAGCCGACGCGCGCCTCAAACGCGCCAAGCCAGCGATCGCGAAGATCGCGGACGCACTTGGCATGCCGGTGGAGAACGTGCTGAAACCCTCGCTCTTGCGGGAGGTGGCCTGGCACCCGCCAGCATCGGTGAACGCCGAGGCAATCGCCGCAAGGCTCCGTGCGTCCGGAGCACGTGCGTGGCAATGTGAAGCGACCGCACAATCAATCGCCCAAGCGTTTGTGGATGCTGCCCAAATCGGCGCGCCCGAGCCGGAATCTGCATCGTAGAAACAAGCAAAGGATTCCATCACGCCAACTCCGCCTCGTAGGGTCGAGAAGAACCCCTAAGGAGGCAGAGTGACGAGCAACGCTGACGTCTATTTCGTTGACGGCGTCCGAACCCCGTTCGGTCGCGCGGGCGAGAAGGGCATGTACTGGCAGACGCGCGCCGACGACCTCGTCGTCAAGGCGATGACCGGGCTCCTCGAGCGAAATCCCGATGTGCCGAAGGACCGCATCGATGACGTGGCGATCGCCGCGACGACGCAGCAGGGAGACCAAGGTCTGACACTGGGTCGCACGACCGCGCTGCTGGCGGGCCTGCCGCAGTCGGTTCCGGGCTTTGCCATCGACCGCATGTGCGCCGGTGCGATGACTGCCGTGACCACCGTCGGCGGGGGCATCGCGTTCGGAGCATACGATGTCGCCCTCGCGGGCGGTGTCGAACACATGGGTCGCCACCCGTTGGGAATCGGCGCAGACCCGAACCCGCGATTCCTCGCCGAGAAGCTCGTCAGCGCCGACGCCCTCGACATGGGCAAGACCGCCGAGCGCATTCACGACCGGTTTCCGCATCTGACGAAGGAACGCGCTGACCGCTTCGGCATGCTGAGTCAGCACAAGGTCGCTGCCGCTTACGAGAACGGAAAGCTGCAGCCTGACCTGATTCCCGTCGCGACGCGCAGCGAGTCGGGCTGGGGCCTTGCGACGCAAGACGAGGGAATGCGCCCGGAGACGACGATGGAAGGGCTCGCCGGGCTGCGGACACCGTTCCGCCCGCACGGCCGCGTAACGGCTGGCACGTCGTCTCCCCTGACCGACGGTGCAACCGTGAGCCTTCTCGCCGGCGCGGACGCCGTGAAGGAGTTCGGCCTGACCCCCAAGATGCGCATGGTGAGTTTCGGATTTGCCGGTGTCGATCCGGAGATCATGGGACTTGGACCCGTGCCGTCGACGGAAAAGGCGCTGCGCAAGGCCGGACTCAGCATCGACGACATCGGACTTTTCGAGCTGAACGAGGCCTTTGCCATTCAGGTGCTGTCGTTCCTCGACCACTTCGGCATTGCTGACGACGATCCGCGGGTGAACCCGTGGGGCGGTGCGATCGCCGTCGGACACCCCCTGGCAGCATCTGGTGTTCGCCTCATGATCCAACTGGCGGCGCAGTTCGCCGAGCATCCCGAGGTGCGCTACGGCGTCACCGCCATGTGTGTCGGCCTTGGTCAAGGCGGAACAGTGATCTGGGAGAACCCCTCGTGGAACGGACGTCGCAAGTGACTCAGACGAACTACTCGAACATCGACTTCAATCCGCTTGTCGAGATGTCGCGCGATGAGGTCGTGACCCACAACTACGTGCGTGACGTCACGATGCCGTCGGGCAAGACACTCGCCCTTGTGACCCTCGACAACGGAAAAGACCACACGCGTCCCAACACGTTCGGTCCCATCGGACTGCTGGAACTCGACGCGACGATCGAATCCCTGCGAACGCGTGCACGCTCGGGAGAGATCGCGGGAGTGGCCATTACGGGCAAGCCGTTCATCCTCGCGGCCGGCGCCGATCTCTCGAAGGTCAACGACATTCCGTCGCGCGAGATCGCTGCACTTCTGCCCAAGCTGGGCCACCACGTCTTCGGCAAGCTCGAGGACCTCGGTGCCCCGACGTTCGTGTTCATCAACGGGCTCGCCCTCGGCGGCGGCCTCGAGATCGGGCTCAATGCGAACTATCGAACGATCGACGCGTCTGCTCAGGGCATCGCCCTTCCCGAGGTCTTCCTCGGGCTCATCCCCGGCTGGGGAGGATCGTATTTGCTGCCGAACCTCATCGGCATCGAGAACGCCCTCACCGTGATGATCGAGAACCCCCTCAAGATGAACCGGATGCTGAAGGCACCCCAGGCCTTCGAACTGGGCATTGCCGACGCCATGTTCAGAGCCTCGACCTTTCTCGAGGACTCCATTCGGTGGGCCTCCGACGTGATCGACGGTTCGATCAAGCCGAAGCGCAAGAATGTGCCGGGAAAGATCGAACGCACAGTGAAGTGGGATGCCGCGATCGGCATTGCTCGCAAGATGCTCGAGTCGAAGATCGGCACGGTGCCCGAATCTCCGTACAAGGCTCTTGAGCTGCTGAAAGCGGCCAAATCGGGCTCGAAAGCGGATTGCTTTGCTCTCGAAGACGCGGCACTTGCCGACCTCATCGCGGGTGAGCAGTTCCGTGCCTCCGTGTACGCGTTCAACCTCGTGCAGAAGCGTGCGAAGCACCCTGCCGGCGCGCCGGACAAGGACCTCGCTCAGCGTGTGACGAAGGTCGGCATCATTGGTGCCGGCCTCATGGCCACGCAGTTCGCTGTGCTGTTCGTGCGTCGGCTCCGGGTTCCTGTCGTCATCACAGACCTGGACCAGACACGCGTCGATCAGGGCGTCGAGAGCATTCGCGCAGAGATCGACAAACTCGCCGACAAAGGACGGATTTCGTCTGACGAGCAGAATCGCCTCAAGGCTCTCGTGCACGGCACGACCGACAAGGCGGACTTCGCCGACTGCGACTGGGTCATCGAGGCCGTGTTCGAGGAGCTCGGAGTCAAACAAGACGTCTTTGCCGATGTCGAGAAGCACGTCGCGCCCGAAGCCGTCCTCGCGACCAACACCTCGTCACTCTCCGTCGATCAGATCGGCGCGAAGCTCGAGCACCCGGAGCGGCTTGTCGGCTTTCACTTCTTCAATCCCGTTGCCGTCATGCCGCTCATCGAAGTCGTGCGCACCCCGAAAACCACCGATGTGGCTCTGGCGACGGCGATGGCGACGGCGAAGAACCTGCGAAAGAACGCTGTCATCACGCGCGACACCCCCGGTTTCGTCGTGAATCGCGTTCTGGCGAAGCTTCTCGGTGAGGCGATGTACGCCGTCGACAACGGGACGAGCTTCTCCGACGTCGACGAGGCCCTTTCCTCTCTTGGCCTGCCGATGGCACCGTCAGAGCTTCTCGACCTCGTTGGGCTCCGGGTCGGAGCCCACGTTCTCGACACACACCACCGCGCGTTTCCCGATCGCTTCTACGACTCAGAGAACCTGCACAAGCTCGCCGATTACGGCGCCCTGTTCGAGAAGGACTCAAAGGGCAAGATCAAGGGCTTCGACAAGAAGGCACTCAAGATCGTCTCGGGAGGCAAATCACCGCTTGCGAAGAGCGAGATCCTCCGCCGCGTGCAAGACGGCTTGGCAGATGAGATCCATCGGATGCTGCAGGACGACGTGGTGCATGCACCGGAAGACATCGATCTCTGTCTCATTCTCGGTGCGGGCTACCCGTTCCAGATGGGCGGCGTCACGCCATACCTCGATCGTGTCGGTGCGAGCGAGCGGGTGTTCTCTGACACTTTCCATCACCCGCCTATGACGGCACTGAGCGCCTGAGGAAGCACACGAGAAGCGGGCCGGATCCTCGGGACGGTCCGCTTCTCCCGTGCCTCAGCCCCGATTCTCCGTCGTCTTCTCGGGCGACAGCGATGCCTCGGAGACGGGGCGTGCGACCGGAATACGGCTGCCCAGCACCTGAGCGACGACGTCTCTCGCGATCTGGCGCGCTGTCAGGCCAGCATCTTCGAGTATCTGCTCACGCGACGCGTGGGGTATGAATTCGTCGGGAACGCCGAGTTCATCGACGGCGGTGTCAACCCCGGCACCTCGCAGCACCTGTCGAATGCGCGTTCCGATCCCGCCGACCCTGATTCCATCTTCGATCGTGATCACGAGACGATGGTCTCTGGCGAGGTCCACGATGCTGTCAGCGACGGGAACGACCCACCGCGGGTCAATGACCGTCGCCCCAATTCCCTGTGCCTCGAGCCGCGACGCAACATCGAGCGCGGTCGCCGCCATGGATCCGACGGCGACGATCAGAACGTCGTTCTCGCTGCTCGATCGCAGGACATCGACACCGTCTGCACGCCGTTGCTCTGCCGGGAGCTCTTCTGTCGTCGGCCCCTTCGGAAAACGAATCACCGTCGGAGCATCGTCGATGCTCAGGGCCTCTCCGAGTTCTTCGCGCAGTCTCTCGGCGTCCCGTGGTGCAGCAATGCGAATGTGCGGGACGGCCTGCAGGATCGACAGATCCCAGATGCCGTGATGCGACGGACCGTCAGGACCTGTGACTCCGGAACGGTCTAAGACGAACGTCACGCCGCACCTGTGCAGCGCGACGTCCATGAGCACCTGGTCGAACGCCCTGTTGACGAACGTCGCATAGAGGGCCACGACGGGGTGGAGCCCTCCGTAGGCGAGACCGGCGGCGCTTGTCACAGCGTGCTGCTCGGCAATTCCGACGTCGTGAACGCGATGCGGAAACTTCTCCGCGAACCGATGAAGTCCTGTCGGCCGCAGCATTGCCGCCGTGATAGCTACGATCTTCTCGTTCTGAGAGCCGTGCGTCACAAGACTCTCGGCAAAGACGCTCGTCCAGGTTTCACCGGCATCCGCTGCCGTCGGCCGGCCCGTCACTGGATCGATCTTGCCGACGGCGTGAAACTGGTCGGCTTCATCGTGCCGCGCTGGGGCGTAGCCGCGGCCCTTCTCGGTGATGGCGTGCACAATGACCGGCGCCGCGTAGTCGCGTGCCTGCTCGAAGGCTTCGCGCATGGCATCGATGTCGTGACCGTCGATCGGTCCGATGTATTTGATGTCGAGGTTCGAATACAGCGCTGCGTTGTTCGTGAATCGGCTCAGAAAGCCGTGGATGCCTCCTCGAACGCCGCGATACACGGCGCGCCCTGGTCTTCCCATTCGGTTGAAGGCCGCCTCACTCGAGCGGTAGAGCGACCGGTAGGTGCGTCCGGTGCGGATGCTGTTGAGGTAACGTGCCATTCCGCCGATCGTTGGAGCATACGAACGGCCGTTGTCATTCACGACGATCACGAGTCGACGCGTGTTGTCGTCGGAGATGTTGTTGAGGGCCTCCCACGTCATACCGCCCGTGAGTGCGCCATCGCCGACAACGGCGACAACGCATCTGTCGTGCTGGCCCGTGAGCTCGAAGGCGCGCGAGATCCCATCGGCCCAGCTGAGCGAGCTCGACGCGTGCGAGCTCTCGACGATGTCGTGCTCGGACTCGGAGCGTTGCGGGTAGCCCGCGAGTCCACCACGCTGCCTCAGACGCCTGAAATCGTGACGGCCTGTGAGCAGCTTGTGCACATACGACTGATGTCCCGTGTCGAAAATCACGGCGTCGCGCGGCGAATCGAATGTGCGATGCAGAGCCAGTGTGAGCTCGACGACACCGAGATTCGGACCCAGGTGGCCCCCGGTCTGCGAAACCTCTGCGATGAGAAACTGGCGGATCTCCTCCGCGAGCTGCTCCAGTTGCGCGTGTGACAGGGCATCGAGGTCCCGCGGTCCCGCTATGGACTCAAGTAGCGTCATGCAGCAGCTCCTCGCACGAAGATTCCGATAATGCCAACTCTACGCCGCTGCCCCCGAGCACTCGCAGAGAGCACTCGGGGGCAGCGACGATTCAGTCAGCTAGGAGGCGAGACTGCGAAGAACGTACTGCAGAATTCCTCCGTTGCGGTAGTAATCGGCTTCTCCTGGGGTGTCGATGCGCACCACAGCATCGAACTCAACGGGCGCCTTGTCGGCTGCCGAGTGCTCGCTCGGTGTCGCCGTGACGTGAACTGTCGACGGCGTCGAGCCGTTGTTGAGCGCCTCGATGCCCGAGATCGCGAAGACCTCTGTGCCGTCGAGACCGAGGCTCGCCGCGGACGCGCCCTCGGGGAACTGCAGCGGAATGACACCCATTCCGATGAGGTTCGAACGATGAATGCGCTCGAAGCTCTCGGCGATGACGGCATCCACACCGAGCAGGCGCGTGCCCTTCGCCGCCCAGTCGCGACTCGAACCGGAACCGTACTCCTTGCCCGCGAGGATGACCAGTGACGTGCCGGCAGACTGATAGTTCTGCGACGCGTCGTAGATCGTCTCCTGAGGAGCATCCGCCTTGGTGAAGTCGCGCGTGAAACCCCCCTCGACGTCGTCGAGAAGCTGGTTGCGCAGTCGAATGTTGGCGAAGGTTCCGCGGATCATGACCTCGTGGTTGCCTCGCCGGGAACCGTAGGAGTTGAAGTCGCGTCGCGAGATTCCGTGCTCCGTCAGGTAGCGTCCGGCGGGGCTGTCTGCCTTAATCGAACCGGCGGGGCTGATGTGGTCCGTCGTGACGGAGTCACCGAGCTTCGCAAGGACGCGGGCGCCGGAGATGTCGCTGACAGGGCTCGGCTCGACCGTCATCCCGTCAAAGTACGGGGGCTTGCGCACGTATGTCGATTCGGCGTTCCAGTCGAACGTCGAACCCGTCGGCGTCGGCAGCGACCGCCACCGGTCGTCGCCGTCGAACACCCCGCTGTACTGGTGAGAGAACATGTCGCTTGAGATCGACGAGTCGATCGTCTTCTGCACTTCCTCCGGCTGAGGCCAGATGTCGGCCAGGAACACGTCGTTCCCGTCAGAGTCGGTGCCGAGCGGGTCCGTCTCGAAGTCGAAGTTCATCGAGCCGGCGAGAGCGTACGCGATCACGAGCGGCGGGCTCGCGAGGTAGTTCATCTTGACATCGGGGTTGATGCGTCCCTCGAAGTTGCGGTTGCCCGAGAGCACGGCAGTGACCGCGAGGTCGCTGTCGTTGACGGCTTGTGAGATGTCGTCATCAAGGGGACCAGAGTTGCCGATGCACGTCGTGCAGCCGTACCCGACCGTGTAGAAGCCCAGAGCCTCGAGATCGTCGGTGAGGCCAGCCTTCTCGTAGTAGTCGGTAACAACCTTCGAACCAGGCGCAAGCGTCGTCTTGACCCACGGCTTCGCCTTCAGCCCCTTGTTCGCGGCGTTGCGTGCGAGCAGACCCGCAGCGAGCATGACCGAGGGGTTCGAGGTGTTCGTGCACGACGTGATGGCAGCGATGGCGACAGCACCGTGATCGATCGTGAAGGAGTTGTCTGCATCGCGTGCAACCTCGGTGGGCTTGGATGCCGTACGCGGAGCATGACTGCGGTGAGTATGGGAGTGCACGACGTGCTCGTCTTCCGGGGTGTTTCCCGGAGGGTCCGAGGCTGGGAACGACTCCGACACTTCGAGGTCGACGAGGTCATGCTCCACGGTCGCATAGTTGTGCAGGTCGGACTCGAACTGGCTCTTCGCCTCGGTCAGGAGAATGCGGTCCTGCGGGCGCTTCGGCCCAGCGATCGAGGGAACGACCGTCGACAGATCGAGCTCGAGGTATTCGCTGTAGTTCGGTTCGCGATCCGCGTCGTGCCAGAGACCCTGCTCCTTCGAGTAGGCCTCGACGAGAGCGATCTGGTCCTCGCTGCGCCCGGTGAGGCGCAGGTAATCGAGAGTGACATCGTCGATCGGAAAGATTGCTGCCGTCGAGCCGAACTCAGGGCTCATGTTTCCGATGGTCGCGCGGTTCGCGAGCGGCACGGCCGCGACGCCGGAACCATAGAATTCGACGAATTTGCCGACAACGCCGTGCTTGCGCAGCATCTCCGTGATCGTCAGAACAACGTCGGTTGCTGTGACGCCCGAGGGGATGTCTCCGGTCAGCTTGAAGCCGACAACCTTCGGAATCAGCATCGACACGGGCTGACCGAGCATCGCGGCCTCGGCCTCGATGCCGCCGACGCCCCAGCCGAGAACGCCGAGCCCATTCACCATGGTGGTGTGCGAGTCTGTTCCGACAAGCGTGTCAGGGTACGCCTGCACGGCCCCGTCGACCTCGCGCGCGTACGTCACGCGGGCCAGGTACTCGATGTTCACCTGGTGCACGATTCCGGTGCCGGGAGGAACGACCTTGAAGTCTTCGAACGCTGTCTGGCCCCAGCGAAGGAACTGGTATCGCTCGCCGTTGCGCTCATATTCGATCTCGACGTTCCGCTCGAGCGCTTCCTCGGAGCCGAAGACGTCGGCAATGACCGAGTGGTCGATCACGAGCTCAGCGGGCGAAAGCGGGTTGATCTTATTGGGATCGCCGCCGAGTTTGGCGAATGCTTCGCGCATTGTCGCGAGGTCGACGATGCAGGGGACGCCCGTGAAGTCCTGCATCACCACGCGTGCGGGAGTGAATTGGATCTCCGTGTTCGGCTCAGCCGTGGGGTCCCACGAGCCGAGCGCGTCGATGTGCGCCTTCGTGATGTTCGCGCCATCCTCGGTGCGAAGCAGATTCTCGAGGAGGATCTTCAGGCTGAACGGCAGCTTCTCGTAGCCGTCAACGGCATCGAGACGAAAGATCTCGTAGTCGGAATCACCGACTGTCAGGGTGCTCTTAGCTCCAAAGCTATTTACCGTGGACACGTTGCCTCTCCTTCATTGGCGTTTGCTGTCAACGCACGCTCAGAGTCAATTCTGGCTTCCCGGCACTCCCACAGCTAGCAAGGCGCACCTAACAGGTGCCGGCGAGTGCCGTTCACAATTTATCTTGATGTCGAGATAACTCTATCAGGTTCGAGGATGCTGCTCCGCGGCGGCGCGCCGCTTGCGGAGCGCGGTGACAGTGAGCCAGGTCACAACCAGAAGCGGGGCGTACAGGGGAATGCCCAGAACCAGCTTGAAGGTGCCGAGAGCCACGAAACTATCGGTGTAATAGAGCGGAAGCTGTACAGCGAGCCGGACGGCGAACATCGCCACCCACATCCAGGTGAGTCCGGCGTACGTGCGCCGGAGAGCACGATCATTGCGCCATCTGTTTCCGTCCCCGGTGATCAGCCCGACGATGACTCCCACGAGAGGCCAGCGGGCGAAGATCGACGCAGCGAGCGCAACAAGATAGATCCCGTTCGTCCAGAACCCGGGAAGGTAGAAGTCCTCGGCGTTTCCGGTCAGTGCGGCGAGTGCCGCCGAGACGCCGATCGCGATGAGTCCGGTCACCGCCTGCATGAGAGTCTGCCGCTGAATGAGGCGCACGATCGTGAACAGAACCCCCACAATCCCCGCAGCGACGATCGCAAAAACGAGTTGGCGAGTGATTGTGTAGGCGACGAGGAAGATCAGCCCGGGCAGGATCGCCTCAAGGATGCCGCGGACGCCGCCCATTGCGGCGATCAGCGCTTTGGCATCAAGCGACTCTGTGTTCCCGAGTGCAGACAGAGACGATCTGGCGGCCGCCTTCCGAAGTTCAGCAGATAGAGCGTCGCTCGGTGATGGCTTCTCGTCGCCGGACGGCGTTGCGTCAGAACTCATTTATGTCGCTTGGCCAGGCTGCTCGGGCATCTTGAGCGGAATCAGGTCGCGCGGCGGCATCGCCTGTCCGCCGCGCACGACGACGATGCTGCGGAAGAGGTCGTCGACCTTGTCAGCAGCGTCGCCCGCGCGCGCGCCAGCGCCCGCAACGACACCCCGAAGAAACCACCGAGGCCCGTCGACTCCGATGAAGCGCGCATCGCGGGTTTTCGCGCTGTCGCCTTGTGCGGCGACGGGAACGCGCGCGATGAGTTCTGGACCGAACGGACCGTCGAGCTCTTCAGTCGTGCCGCCCTGCTTGTCGATCTGATCACGGATCTGGTCACGCGTCTCGTGCCAGAGCCCTCTGCTTCGCGGAGCCGCGAATGGCTGCACTTGGAGTGTCGAATCGGCGTAGTCGAGCCCGACGGCGACGATGCGCTTTGACGACTCTTCGACTTCCAATCGAAGATTCAGGCCCTCCCGAGGCAGAACCTTGACACCACCCAGATCGATGTAGGGGCGCACCGGATTCGCCTCCTTCTCATCGAAGGGGCCGTTTTCGTCTCGGTCTTCCGGCGCCGACTTCTCGAGAGCGTCAAACTCGGCGTCTTCCGGCTCAGCATCCTCAACAGCATCCGCGCCCTCATCAACCGTGACGTCTTCATCGGCCGGGACGTCCCGTGCGTCGTTCTTCTTCTTTCGCAAGATCATGACTCTGCTCCTGTCTGGCGTGCCTGATAGCCGGTAGAACCGAAACCGGATGCTCCTCGTGCGCTCTCCGGCAGCACCTCCACGGGGACGAACCTCGCCTGGGTCACGGGCATGATGATCATCTGAGCGATCCGGTCACCGACGGCGACGCTGTAGCTTTCGTGTCTGTCTGTGTTGAGAAGGATGACCTTCACTTCTCCCCGATAGCCGGCATCGATCGTTCCGGGACTGTTGACGATCGTGATCCCATGCTTGGCCGCGAGACCGCTGCGGGGAACGACGAATGCGGCGAAGCCGTCGGGTAGAGCAAGAGAGACTCCCGTGCCGACGAGCGCCCTCTCCCCTGGTTCCAGCGTTACGGCCTCGGCCGCCATGAGATCGGCCCCCGCGTCGTAGGGATGGGCGTAGCTCGGAGGCTGGGGCGCGATAATGGGTATGTCTGCGCTTTCAGTCACAGATCGAGAGTAGTGCAGAAACCTGATCGAAGAGGGACAGTGACCACTTACCACGAACGCGTCTGGCCAGCCAAATGGATCCCCTGGGCGCTTCTGCTCGTTATTCCGGCGTCGCTTCTCGTGCTGCTGCCCGTGTCATGGATCGCCGGAGTGGGAACGGGCGTGATTCTCTACGTTGCGTGCTTGGCTCTCTGGTTCGCAGCGGCCGGAACTCTGGAGCTCCGCGACGGGATGCTGTCGGCGGGGCGCGCGACGATCGATGTCGGCTTTCTCGGCGAGGCGCATGCCCTTTATGCCGAGGATGCTTTCGCGGCACGAGGCAGGGACCTCGACCCGCGAGCGTGGCTCATGATTCGCGGCGGGGTGAAAGACGTCGTGCGGGTGCCTGTGACGGACGAGGACGATCCGACGCCCTACTGGCTGCTGTCGACGCGCTCCGCACATGAACTAGCCGCCGCGATCAACGATGCGCGGCGGCCGGCTGCTTCTTTTGAGAGCGAATAATCAGGAGGCGCACTCGATGCACACAGGACCAAGCTTCTCCTGGTGATCGAGTTGTGAGCGGTGCTTCACGATGAAGCAGCTGACGCACGTGAACTCGTCTGCCTGAGGAGGCAGGACGACCACGTCCAAGTCGACGTCGGAGAGGTCTGCACCCGGGAGATCGTATCCACCGGGGTTATCCGCGTCTTCGACGTCAACGGTGCCCGACATCTTGTCGGGAACACGCTCCTTGAGTGCCTCAATGGAGTCGGAGTCTTCCTCCGACTTACGGGGAGCGTCGTAATCCGTTGCCATTCTTTTCCACTTCTCGCTTTCAGGGGGGCCAAACAAAATCGGCGGCCACAGTTTGCACCATCGAACTGCAAAGAGCAAACCGCTTTCCGCTCACCGCGATCGAGTGATATGGGCGGTCGCGGCTGCGTCTCTGGACCAACTCACGGCACGCCCACGTTATTCCCGCGAAATCGGGCATTCCCGTGTGACGATGTCCCTGAAGAAGTAGCCAGCCGGAAAGGCGTTTCGCTCATGCAAGATCTGAAGGTCATCGGGGTCGAGGACGGTGCCCTCGTCGCTGCCACAGAGCAGGGGCAACGTTTCCGCATCGTCATCAACGAGGTTCTGCTCTCGCATCTGAAGCCGCCGAAGGAGTCTCACGTCGAAGAGCGTCGGCTAAGTCCTCGCGAGGTTCAGTCACACATTCGCTCCGGACTGTCGGCGGCCGAGGTCGCCGAACTCACAGGGGTCAGCGTGGAGTATGTTCGTCGTTTCGAGGGGCCTGTGCTTGCCGAGCGCGAACACATCGTGGGAGCAGCATTAAGCGTCCCCGTCCTCTCTGCGATCGATGTGCACGGTGACGAACCGACATTCGGTGCAGCCATCGCCGCACGCCTCGAAGGTCTTGCCGCCACCGGGGAGCGGTGGACCAGTTGGAAGGACCCGGCGGACGGCTGGATCGTGAAACTCTCATTCACCGCTGCGACGATCGATCATGACGCCCGCTGGAGTTATGAGCCGAAGAAGCACACTCTCGCACCACTGAACCAAGAGGCGATCCTGCTCTCCAAGCAAGGCGACCTGCCTCACGGAATGATTCCGCGGCTGCGGGCAGTCGAAGACCACTCGCACACTGAGCCAGAACCGCACGAGACTGATGAGTCACGATTTGACAGCGGCGCTTTTCGCTTTCGTCCGGTAGAGACTGAGGCTCCCCAGACGATCGCGCAGCTTGAACCCGCTGCGCTCTCGCCTCGGCATCCATCGGCAGCCTCTCAAGCGGCGATCAATCGCGGTGCCGGCGCGAACGAGAGCGATTCGTCGAATCAGACGGCCGACTTGCTTGAGGCTCTCCGGAAACGCCGAGGGCGGCGCGAAGGGCCTCCCGCCGCTGAACCTGTCGAATCCGAGGATGCGGCAGGCGATGACGTGAGCACTCCGCTCGATTTCGGTTCGATCACACCGGATCAGGAGCAGAGCTCAGAATCGGCTCCCGCTCCAGATGAGAAGCGCGCGACCGGACGCAGCAAGCGAGGCCGGGCGTCGATGCCGTCGTGGGACGAGATCGTCTTCGGAGCACGATCCGACTCCGACGACTAACCCGTCACACCCACGCTCCAAGGCGAATGAACGGCACGCTCCGTTCTTCGTCAGACAGCGAGCCGTGCTGTCCGATCATCTTTCGTGACGACGCGGACTGCGGGGCGCTGTCATAGAAGGCCACGCGAGTGCGTGCCGCGACAAGGACGTCACCGATTCTCGCAGCGGTGGCGGGCACGGCGGGTCCGTACCATCCGGCAGCGATTGCTTCGTCACGCGTCGCAACGATGGCGCTCTGGCCGAGCGATTCGCGCCAGCGGGTCGCGATCTCGTCGACGGGCACATGGTCGTCTGCATAGAGCTGCACGAAGCGCGGCTCTCCCCCAACCGCTTCGACGCCGTCGAGAAGCCCGGGAATCGCGTCGTAGAGAACCTGGTCTTCAGGCGGAACGTCGATGATGCCGTGGTCGGCTGTCACGAGGATTCCCGTACGCCTCGTATCGACGAGCGCGTGAAGCCGTGACAGCTCGGAATCCACGGTTTCGAGGGCGGCGATCCACCTTTCGCTGCGCCAGCCGTGCTTATGGGCGATTTTGTCGAGCTCGGGAATGTACAGGTACACGAATTGCGGTTCGCTCGAGCTCACGAGATGCGCGGCAGCATCCACTCGATCGCCGATGCCGTCTGCCGCTTCGTAACGGGCGCCGCGCAACACGGCGCGGGTGAATCCGGAGTCAGCGAACTTCCGCGGCCCGACGGCTGCGGCGCCGATTCCCGCCGCCGCTATCGTCTCAAAGACCGTCGACGACCGTTGCCAGCTTTCGGGGTTCGCGAGCTCATCCCACCCCGTGAGCTGGTTGACAAGGCGACCTGAGGCCGGATCGCGGACCTTGTAGCCCAGCATCCCGTGCTCCCCGGGCCGAGCACCGGTGAGAAGCGTGGGCAGAGCCGCAGCGGTTGTCGAGGGAATGGGAGCGCGCAGGGAACGGCCACGGTGGGCCGTGAGGAATCGCGCGTGTCCCGCTCGTTCGGCGAGGTTTGATGTTCCAAGCCCGTCGACGACGACGACAATGACGGATGTGACGGGTGCGAGACCCAGGCCGCCCTGGTGCCCGCGCAGCGTGGCGAGGAAATCATGGGCAAGTACGGCAAGGCTCCGGGATTGGGCGCCTTCCGTGGGTAGCATTGTCGTCATCGTGGCCAGTCTTCCACACGGGTGTGAAGACGAGCCGTCAGCACACCAGAGAGATCCCGCATACCCGAATGGCCCGCTCGAAAGACTCAACGCCCCCTGACCAGATCGCCGAACGCATCGAGGATATCGATGTCTCCTCCGAGATGCAGGGGTCGTTTCTTGAGTACGCGTACTCCGTCATCTACTCCCGTGCGCTGCCTGACGCGCGTGACGGGCTGAAACCGGTACAGCGGCGCATCATCTATCAGATGGTGCAGATGGGGCTTCGCCCCGATCGCGGTCACGTCAAGTCCGCGCGCGTTGTCGGTGAGGTGATGGGAAAGCTGCACCCCCACGGAGACACCGCAATCTACGATGCGCTCGTGCGCATGGCGCAGGCCTGGACCATGAGGCTTCCGCTCATCGACGGGCACGGAAACTTCGGCTCGCTCGATGACGGGCCGGCAGCACAGCGCTACACCGAGGCCCGCCTCGCCGCGGCCGCGTTTGCCCTCGCCGAGAGCCTCGACGAGGACGTCGTCGATTTTGTCCCGAACTACGACAACCAATTTCAGCAGCCCGCCGTTCTGTCCGCGGCCTTTCCCAACCTCCTCGTCAACGGAACCACCGGAATCGCCGTCGGAATGGCGACGAACATGGCACCGCACAATCTCATCGAGGTGGTGGGTGCCGCACGGCACCTGATCGACAACCCCGATGCGACGCTCGACGATTTGATGGCATTCGTGCCTGGACCAGATCTTCCCTCCGGCGGAACGATCGTCGGTCTCGACGGCGTCAAAGACGCGTACGCGACGGGTCGCGGAGCGTTCAAGACGCGTGCCCGCGTCTCCATCGAGCCGATCACGGCGCGCAAGAACGGCCTGGTCGTCACGGAGCTTCCGTACCTTGTCGGCCCTGAAAAGGTCATTGAGAAGATCAAGACCGGTGTGCAGTCGAAGAAACTCAGCGGCATTTCGGACGTGACGGACTTGACGGACCGCGCTCATGGCTTGCGTCTCGTCATCGGGCTGAAGACAGGATTCAGCCCGGAAGCTGTCCTGGAGCAGCTCTACCGATACACGCCGCTCGAGAGCTCGTTCAGCATCAACAGCGTGGCGCTTGTCGAGGGGGGCCCGCGGACACTCGGGCTCAAGGAGCTCCTTCAGGTGTACATCGACCATCGGGTCGATGTCGTCACGAGGCGGTCGCAGTACCGCCTGGCGCGTCGCCAGGAACGGCTGCACCTGGTCGAGGGCCTTCTGATTGCGATTCTCGACATCGACGAAGTGATTCAGGTCATTCGCACCAGCGACGACACCGAGCAAGCGCGCACACGGCTCATGGATGTCTTCGACCTCACGCAGCTGCAGGCGGAGTACATCCTTGAACTGCGCCTGCGCAGGCTCACCAAGTTTTCGAGAATCGAGCTCGAGTCCGAGCGTGACGAGCTGAAGCGGGAGATCGAGCAGCTCGAGCAGCTGCTTGCGTCAGAAGCCCTTCTCCGCGCGCAGGTCTCGAGCGAGCTCGACGAGGCGGCTGAGCAGTTCGGCACGCCACGACGTACGCTGCTCACAGAGGCCAAGCCGAGCATTGCAGCGACTGGGCGAAGCAAGGGTGCCTCGCCCGTTCTCGAGATCCAAGATGCGCCCTGCCGTGTGTATCTCAGCGCAACCGGTCGGGCGGTGCGAGTCGATCTCGCCGAAGGTACTGAGATCACCCATCCAACGAGACGGAGCAAGCACGACGCGATTCTCACTGCTCTCGACACCACGACGCGCAGCGAGCTCGGGGCGGTGACCAGCACGGGCCGCCTTGTGCGCTTCACACCGGTCGACCTGCCGTCCGTTCCGCCCTCCAGCATCCAGATGCGAGCCGGCGTGCGAATCGGCGAGTATCTCGCGCTCGGCGACCGCGGTGAGCGCGTGCTTGCGATCATCGCGCTCGACGAGACGCGCACGCTTGCGTTGGGGACGGCGCAGGGAACGGTCAAGCGTCTTCAGATGGGCGCGTGGCCGAACAAGCCGGACTTCGAGATCATCAGTCTCAAAAACAGCGACAGTGTTGTGGGCGCCGCTCTCGCCACAGATGACGATCAGCTGGTCTTCATCTCGTCTGACACACAATTGCTCACCTACGCGGCGTCGTCCGTTCGCCCTCAGGGGCGGACAGCATCCGGAGTCGCAGGCATTAAACTCGGCGCTGGCTCATCTGCCATCTTCTTCGGCGTGGCGAAGGCAGATGCAGGCAGGCACGTCGTCGCGACGGTGGCGGTGAACTCGCAGATGCTCACGGGGACGGATCCCGGATCTGCGAAAGTCTCGTACCTGGCGGACTTCCCCGTCAAGGGGCGTGCGACGGGCGGCGTCCGTGCGCAGCGACTGCTCAAGGGTGAGGATCAGCTTTCTGCCGCGTGGGTCGGGCCAGCCCCCGCTTTCGCCGTGGCTGCCGACGGGACGCCACGCGTTCTGCCCGCGGCGGGAGCGAAGCGCGATGGGTCAGGCGAGCCGCTCGAGGGAAGCGTGGCAGCGCTCGGGCACCACATCTGACCCGGGTGCGCTGCCACGCGCCGGTCACGCGTCGATGCGGTCCTGACTGAGGTTGCGGGAGTTGTCGACGATGAACTCCTTGCGCGGGGGTACGTCGTTTCCCATCAGCAGCTCGAAGATCGCATCGGCCGCTTCGGCGTCTTCGACGCGAACGCGGCGAAGCGTGCGGTTGCGCCTGTCCATCGTGGTCTCGGCGAGCTGGTCGGCATCCATCTCCCCAAGCCCCTTGTAGCGCTGAATCGGCTCCTTGTAACGCTTCTTGCTGCGTTCGAGGCCTTTCAGCACGCCGTGGAGTTCCTGCTCCGAATACGTATACAGAACGTCGTTCGGTTTTGAGCCTCCGTTGATCGCGACGATTCTGTGCAGCGGCGGCACGGCAGCGTACACGCGCCCGGCTTCGATCATGGGGCGCATATAACGGAAGAACAGCGTGAGCAGCAGCATCCGAATGTGGGCACCGTCGACGTCGGCGTCGCTCATGAAGATGACTTTGCCGTAGCGTGAGGCGTCCAGATCGAACGTGCGCCCAGAGCCCGCGCCGAGAACCTGGATGATCGCGGCGCACTCGGCGTTCGAGAGCATGTCGCTGACGGAAGCCTTCTGCACGTTGAGGATCTTTCCCCGGATGGGAAGAAGTGCCTGGTAGCTGCTGTCGCGCGCGAGCTTGGCTGTTCCGAGCGCAGAGTCGCCCTCGACGATGAACAGCTCGCTCTGCTCCACGTCGCTGGACCGGCAGTCGACGAGCTTCGCAGGCAGCGTGGAGTTCTCGAGGGCATTCTTGCGCCTCTGGGTCTCTTTGTGCGCGCGGGCAGAGATGCGCGATTTCATCTCGGCGACGACCTTGTCGAGAACGACAGATGCTTGGTTCTTGTCTTCGCGCTTGTTCGACGAGAACTTCTCGGTCAGGGCGTCGGTCAGCACCTTCGAGACGATCGTTCGCGCGGCCGGGGTGCCGAGTACCTCTTTGGTCTGCCCTTCGAACTGCGGCTCGGGAATGCGAACATTGAGCACGGCCGTCATGCCCGCGAGCACGTCGTCTTTCTCGATCTTGTCGTTTCCGGCCTTCAGACGTCGTGCGTTCTTCTCCACCTCTTTGCGCACGACCTTGAGCAAGCCCTGCTCGAACCCGGCGAGATGCGTGCCACCCTTCGGGGTGGCGATGATGTTGACGAACGACCGCACAGTCGTGTCGTAGCCGGTCCCCCAGCGCAGGGCGACGTCCACCTCGCACGTGCGCTCGACCTCGGCGGAGACCATCGATCCGTCGGGTTGGAGCGTCGGCACCGTCTCGGTGAAGCTTCCCGATCCGGAGACCCGCCATATGTCGGTCACAGGCACGTCGGCCGCAAGATACTCAACGAACTCCGAGATGCCCCCATCGAAGCGGTACTCCGAGGTCACGATCTCGTTCGAATCAGCGGAAGCAGCGCGCTCGTCATCGATGCGGATCGTGAGCCCTGGAACGAGGAAGGCCGTCTGGCGGGCGCGACCCTGCAAATCGTCGACGTTGAATGTCGCGCCCTTCTCGAAGATCTGCCGGTCGGCCCAGTAGCGCACACGCGAACCCGAGACGCCCTTCTTCACCTTGCCGACGACGCGCAGTTCGCTCTTCTCTTTGAACGGAGTGAACGGAGCGTCGGGACTCGGTTCACGGCCCCCGTCATCGAAGATTCCCGGCTCACCGCGGTGGAACGACATCGCCCATGTCTTGCCGTTGAGATCGACTTCGACATCAAGGCGTTCAGAGAGGGCATTGACGACGGATGCTCCCACGCCGTGTAGTCCTCCCGACGATGCGTAGGAGCCTGTTCCGAATTTTCCTCCCGCGTGCAGCTTCGTAAACACGACCTCAACGCCGGTGAGCCCGGTCTTGGGTTCGATATCAACGGGGATGCCGCGTGCGTGGTCGATGACCTCGACGCTGTCGTCGTCTCTCAAGCGAATTTCGATGTGATCGCCGTATCCGGCGAGAGCCTCATCGACGGCGTTGTCGATGATCTCCCAGAGGCAGTGCATGAGGCCGCGGGAGCCGTTCGAGCCGATGTACATGCCTGGCCTCTTGCGCACGGCCTCCAAACCCTCGAGAACGGAGAGATGGCGCGCGGAATAATCAGAACTCACGACCCCAACATTAGTTCGCTCCCCGCCAGGGATCAGGCATCGACACCCCTCCGCGCTGCGACGCTACGCGGTGAGCGAACTCGCCGCACATGAGGAAGGTATTCAGGCGAGGCGTGGTTACATAGGGACAAGAGGGGCGTAAAGGGCGCTCCGTGAGGTCAGGAGGAGCTCATGTCGCACACCGGTACACAGACTGTCGACGCCGTTCAGCCCCAGCTGACCGCGGCCGATCGATGCGATAGCTGCGGCGCGCAAGCGTACATTCGTGCTGTCGTCAACAGCGGGGAGCTGCTGTTCTGCGCACATCACGGAAAGAAATACGAAGAGAAGCTCATGGCTGTTGCCGAGAGCTGGCACGACGAGTCTGACCGGCTCCTCGAAGACACGCGCGCCTGACGCCCAGAGCAGAGCGGGTGGATGCTGTCACAGCATCCACCCGCTCTGTCGTTCGCCCGCGCGGCGCTCAGTCCACGTAATGGCGTTCCGCTGCTCGCGCCAGCCGGATCGCCACCTCTTCGCCGATCGTCCCCATGGCGTCAGCCCACACCTGCAGCGAGTCCTCGCCGTGTGCGCCGTCGCCGAACAGGTGAACAGCGTCGCCGGTCGCAATGGACGATCCCGTGACGTCGATGCGCGCCATCGTGCGGTCGACGCTGACGATCGGGAAGCGCTCCCCGCGCACGGCCACCGTGACACCGTTCACGGCGTCGCTGTAGAGACCGTGCACGTGCCCGATGGGTATCTGCGCGTGTGAACGGCCGTTGGCCCGCTCGATGTGCGTGACCGTGGTCGAGAGCGTCAAGGCGGGAGTCAGCCCGAGCTCGTGAGGTCCGATGCCGTCGCCGGGAGCGATGCCGTACACGAACGCGCCGACGCGCACCATGTCGAAGCGGGCGTCCGCACGTTCGAACGATGCAGCGCTTGCCGCAAGGTGACGCACGCGAGGGTGAAGTCCCGCCTCCTGGGCAATCTGGATCGCCTGCTCAAAGCGCAGGATTGCCGCGCTGTCGCGCTCGTACGAGGCTTCGGCGATGTGCGTCCAGATGCCTGTGACATCGATCGCGCCCGCCTTCTGCAACTCGGCTGCGCGTGCGACGAAACGCGGCCACGTGTCGGCGAGAACGCCGGCGCGATGCAGCCCTGTATCGATCTTGAGGTGCACAGTTGCACGCTGTCCCGTGCGCTTTGCTGATTCGGCGACCCGCTCGAGCATCGACGGGTACGAAACGCCAAGATCGAGCCGTTCCCTGAGAGCGACGTCGAGATCGTCGTGCTCGCCGAACACCCAGGTGAAGATCATGCTGTCAGGCGCAAGCTCGCGAACGGTGAGCGCGGTCGTGAGATCGAGGGCGCCGAAACGATGGAATCCGGCTGCGATGAGCGTCGAGACGACCTCAGGTACGCCATGCGCGTAGGCGTCGTCCTTGACGACGATCGCGAGCTGCGCAGGGGCGACGCGCTCGGCGACGCGTCGAGCATTATCGACGAGAGCACGGCGCGAGATGACCGCGCGTGCGCGCACACTGGCGGTCATTCGACGACGCTCCTCGTCACTCGCCGGTCGAGGCAGGCGATGACTGACACCGGAGACTCCCCGATCGCGGCGGCCCAGTCACCCAGGGGTACCTCGCCCTCATCGGAATCTCCGAATACGCACATGAGCTGTCCTGGTTCGACCGGAGTCCTGCCGACATCCACGACGAATTCGTCCATCGCAACGCGTCCGACGATCGGCAGCCGCACCGCAGGCCCTCCGGCGGCAGACCACGTGACCCATGCACGATTCCCCGCCTTGCGCGGCAGGCCATGGCCATACCCGATCGCCACACGTGCGAGCACAGTGGGATGCTGCGTGACGAAGGTGTGTCCGTACGACACCCCTGACCCCGCGGGCACAGACTTCGTCGAAAGCACCTCGACGAGCAGCCGGACTGGATCTGACGACAGCGCCGAATCGAACTCGGCGGCAGCTGCCTCGTCGCCGTCTAAAGCTCTGGAGACACGAGCGAGCTGCGCCGAAGAGAGGTGCAGAACACGAGTGCCGGCTGTCTGAGACTCAGACGTCAACAAGACCACTTTCCTCCCCGAGCGAATGCGCGAGCACAGTCTAGCGCGGTGCGACCAAGACGGCGCTCAGGCGGCGTCTCTCTATAATTGGATGTTCCGACCACACGACGATGGGAGTGCCCCGCGCCATGCCGAAGGCAAATCGCCTCAAGATCCGCCTCGACTACATTAAGAATCGTGCGCGGCGCATCGATATCTCTTCCCTCGTCGAGCGTGCGAAGGACGTTTCGGCGCAGCATCACAAGGCGCTGCCGGTCATCATGGTCGACATGCTGTGGTCTGCCGCATTCCGCCAGACGGCTTTTCAGGACTACGTGGATTGGGACTACGCGATTCTGAGTCGTGCTGAGCGCGAGACGTTCATGACGCACTCCATTTCGAATCACATCGCGATGGAGCATGACGCCGAGGCGCACCGCGGGATCTTCCACGACAAGATCGAATTCAACAAGGTCTTCAACGCGTTTCTTAAGCGGCAGTGGCTCGATGTGCGCGAGGCGTCAGTCGATGAGGTTCGCGACTTCGTGCAGCGTGCGGGCACGGTCATCGGGAAGGTGCCGTTCAGCAGTGCCGGGCACGGAGTGCACCGCCACACTGCAGACGACGTGACGGACTGGGAGGGGTTTCGCACGCGACTGCTCGATGAAGGACAGTTCTTGCTCGAAGAGGTCATCCAGCAGCATCCGACACTTGCCGCCGTGTGTGCCGGGACAGCGAACACGACCCGTGTCACTACCTATTTTGACGGCGAGAAGACGCATATTCTCTCGATGGCGCAGAAGTTCGGGCGCGGGCAGGCGAGCGACCAGCAGACGTTCGGCGGCTTCTACACAATGCTGAGCCTCGACGGGAAGTCGATGGGCCGCGGATACGACTCGCATGACAATGTGCATGCCACGCATCCTGAATCGGGCGTCTCGATTCCCGACTTCGAGTTGCCGCTCGTCGAGACCGTGCAGCCGTTCTTCGACGACGTCGCTCGCGTGGTTCCCGATATGAGGTACATCGGATGGGACATCGTGATGAGCGAGGAGGGGCCGGTTCTCGTTGAGGGAAACTGGGCTGCCGGCGTCTACGAGAACAAGCCGAGTGTCACGGGCATCCGCACGGGAAGCCGACCGCGGTTTCAGAGCATCATCGGTTTCTGACCGGACCGTCCCGGAAAACGGCTCTGGCCCCGCCGAGGCGGGGCCAGAGCCGTTGCATGGTGCTACGCGATCGTGCGGATGATGCCAATAGGCGTGCTCTGGTGCTTCTGACCGAGTGGGTTGTCTTTCAGCACGCGAACCATGTGGTCATCCTTGCTGTGACCGAGAGTGTTGCCGAGGATGTTTCCGCCGAGGTCGTTGATGTCGACGACCATGACATCGACCCGCCCGCCAAGTGCCGTCTTGAGCTCGTTGGCAACGTCGTCTGGGCGCTCCGGTCCGAGTACGACGTGCGAATTGTACGGCGGTATCGTGTGTCGGGTCGGGCCGTCGATGGCGCGCGCCTTCTCCCCCGCGATGCGGTAGAAATCGCCCGATCGGCCGAGCAGCTTGGATACGACGGAGACGGCCGCGGCAAACATAATGCGCGGTGTTCCGCACTCGCGAAGAGCCATCTCCATTGTCTCGGGCATGCCGAGACCGATCCCGTACGACGTTTTGGTGACGTACTTCGAGAGGAAACGGGCAAGCGGCCGTGTCTTGATGGAATTGACCGGGTAGGCCCTGCCCTGCGTGATCGCTACGATCTTCTCTGTGACGAAGACGATATCGCCGTCGACGATGTGCTCGCGCGCGAACGTCGTCACGACCTCCACGATGTCATCATCAGGACCGACGAGGCGCGTCTTTACCGGTATCCGCTGGTAGCTGATGCCGTCAACGGTCGTTTCGAGCGCCTTGCCTTCGTTTGCCTCCGCGGCCATACCCCTGCCTTTCGTCGAGTGTCGTCAGCGAGCCGAGACTACTCGAGATAATCGCGCAGGGACTGCGACCGGCTGGGGTGACGCAGTTTCGCCATCGTCTTCGATTCGATCTGGCGAATGCGCTCGCGCGTGACTCCGAAAGTATCGCCGATCTGGTCGAGGGTCTTCGGCATTCCATCACCGAGACCAAAGCGCATGCGGATCACCCCGGCCTCGCGCTCAGAGAGAGAATCGAGAAGCGACTCGAGCTGCTTCTGCAGCATTGTGAATCCCACGGCGTCAGCGGGAACCACTGCCTCGGTGTCCTCGATCAGATCACCGAACTCGCTGTCGCCGTCTTCGCCAAGCGGGGTGTGGAGAGAAATCGGCTCGCGACCGTACTTCTGAACTTCGACGACCTTCTCCGGCGTCATGTCGAGCTCTTTGCTGAGCTCTTCCGGCGTCGGCTCACGTCCGAGATCCTGCAGCATCTGCCGCTGCACGCGGGCGAGCTTATTGATGACCTCGACCATGTGGACGGGAATGCGGATCGTGCGAGCCTGATCGGCCATCGCGCGAGTGATGGCCTGGCGGATCCACCACGTCGCGTACGTCGAGAATTTGAAGCCCTTCGTGTAGTCGAACTTCTCGACCGCGCGAATGAGACCCAGGTTTCCCTCTTGAATCAGGTCGAGAAACTGCATTCCGCGACCGGTGTAGCGCTTGGCGAGCGACACAACGAGACGGAGGTTGGCACCCAGGAGGTGGCTCTTCGCGCGCTGACCGTCGCGTGAGACCCACTGGAGCTCCCGGCCGAGCTTCTGCCGCTTTTCGGCGTCAGTCATCTGACTGAGCTTGTCTTCGGCGAACAGGCCGGCTTCAATGCGCATTGCAAGCTCGACCTCTTCGGCGGCGTTCAGCAGCGGAACCTTGCCGATCTGCTTCAGGTAGTCCTTGACGGGGTCGGCCGTCGCGCCCGTGATCGTCGTCGAGTAGACGGGCATCTCGTCTTCGTCGTCACCCTGCGACAGAACGAGAGCCCCCTTGGGCAGCGGCTCGTCCTTCGCGGTGGACGTCTTCTTGGGCGCCTGGGCATCCGTCGGTGCTTCGGCAGCTGTCTCCTCCGCCTCAACTTCGGCGACAGGATCGACGGCCTTCTTCTTGCCCTTTGCGGACTTCGGCGCTGCCGACTTCTTCGCTGGTGCAGACGCGGCTGTCTTCTTCGCCGTTGCGCCCTTCGTTTTCGGCGCGCTGGCTGTCGACGTCGCCTCCGCCTGGTCGGCCTCTCGTGTGGCGTCCGTTTTCTGTGCAGGCTTGCTGGCCATGCGAGCACCCTTTCGGTCCGTGGCGCGCCGGGTAGCGCGGAATCACCGACGTGTATCGATTTCGGACAGTACTAAGACCCATGTCAAGTCCCGCCGCACACCCAAACAGACAGTCAAGCCTGTGCAGACATACGTCGGGCCACAATGGGTCCACTACCTATTATGTCATGGATTTCCCTCGCTGCGTGACACGTCTCCCTCACGAGCGGTCACGTCGCATCCATCTCACCAATGCAACCCACAGAGGGGCCACTTTTATTCCCTCCTGTTCAGCCAGGCGTGAGCGTGTCGTGCGGCGTGCAAGAAACAGCATCACGACTCCGAAGCCGATGACGATGTACTGCACGAGGAAGGCGATTTTGAATGATGAGAGCGAATACGTCTCGTCTGGGGACGTGGCCCCGGCGCTCAGAACGTCGAGAACGAAGCCGATGACAAACATCATCGTGAAGCTTGCGAGAAACCCGCCGACGTTGACGATGCCATTTGCAGAGCCGAGAGCACGGCTGTGGTTGAACGTGCGGGCGAAGTCGAAGCCGATCAGTGAGCCGGGTCCGCCGATGCCCATAGAGATGAGAAGAACGATGAGCAGCCACATCGGCGGGTGCCCCGGCCATGCGAGGAACGTCGTCCAGACGATACCCATGACAGAGACGACGCCGAGCACGAGGTTGCTGCGTCGTGTTGGGAACCGCGCGGTGAGGACACCGAGGATCGGCCCGAATACGACCCCGGAGAAGACGATCACCAGGAGCAATGCTGCGGCGGCCGATTCGGGGATGCCGAGGGCGAAGACCATGAACGGATATCCCCAGAGGAGCGAAAAGACAGTGCCGCTTGACTGAGTGATGAAGTGGGCCCAGAATCCGAGCCGGGTTCCTGGCCGCTTGAGTGAGTCGAGGAGGATGTCGAGAGAGCTCCCCCACGATCGCTGCACGGGTCCCGTCGAGTCGTCGACGGGACGATCGGCGATACAGATGAACACGACGATCAGCATGAGAACGCCGAGGGATGCGGCGGCGAGGTACGCGCTCTCCCATCCGACAGTGTTGAGCAGCGCAGCGAATGGAACGGCAGAGAGCACCTGACCGAGCTGTCCGATGTTGCCCGTCCATTGGCTCAGCGACGGGACGATCGGGCCGCTGAACCAATAGTTGACAAGGCGAAGCACCGACACGAAGATCCCTGCATCTCCGATCCCGACGCAGACGCGACCGAGCGCCGCGATAGAAAGATCCGGAGCCACAGCGAGGACCGCCTGCCCGAGACTGATCAAAATGAGTCCGAGCACGAGCAATCGTCGCGGACCCCAGCGGTCGATGAGCAGGCCGATCGGAATCTGCATGGCCGCATAGACGACAAGCTGAACGACGGCGAGAGACGAGAGCGCTGCCGCGGTAATGTCGAATCGCTCGACAGCTGCGACACCGGAGACTCCGAGCGTGCTGCGCTGAAGAATCGCTACGACATAGGCCGCCACTCCGACGACGAAGATGATCCAGGAGCGACGAGAATTCACATGTGAATGCTATCGGCCGTATTGAAGCGGGACGTCACGCATCGCCGTCGGTCGGGCGCCTTCCCGCAAGATAGCGCTCAAGCTCCGCCGCGATGTCATCGGCAGACGGCAGATCCTGTTCATCCATGGTGAGCGGCGGCCTCTGCTCGGTGCCCTCCATATAGGTGTCGTACCGCGTTTCAAGGGACGACACGAGTTTGTTCAGCTCGCCGTTCTCGGCGACCTGTTCATCCACTCGCGCGACGAACTGGCGGCCGTCTTCGCGCAGCTCGTCGCTCGGGAACACAAGTCCGGAAGCCGCGCTGTAGAGTTCAAGCGCTGTGAGGGCGGCAGCGGGATACTCCGTCTCGGTCAGGTAGTGCGGCACCAGGAGCGCGAACCCCGCGACAGCGTGATCCGCCTGCTGAAGCCGGTACTCGAGCACGTGCAGGACATTCGCGGGAACCTGCGTCGTCGGACGCCAGATTGAGAGGGCGTCGATGAGCTCCTCACGATTGCCACTCACCGCGGCACCAAGCGGTCGCGTATGCGGAACCGGCATCGGGATGCCGTGAACCCACGTCGTGTGAGTGACCTTGAACTTCTCGACGAGACTGACGATGGTCTGTGTGAATGCTTCCCACCGAAAGTCCGGCTCGTAGCCCGTGAGCAGCAGGAAAGGCCGGTGCAGCTCGTCGTACGCCAGCGACAGAGCGAGCCGGGCCGGTTCGTAGTCGGTGAGATGATCGTGCTCGAACTGGATGATGGGACGACGCGCTCGATAGTCCAGCAGCGCATCGTTGTCGAATATCGCGACGTCTTCATAGCTCAGGCTGTCGCGCAAGTAGGTGACCGCTTGAGCGATCGTGCTGCCGGCGTCGGCAAACCCGGTCAGACCGATGACCAGCGGAAGCCCCTCGGGGACGGCTGACGCCGACTCCGTGAAACGCACGAGGTCTTCAGGGATGCTCATACCTCCATGCTATTCGCGCGTCGGCGCGCCAGGGCTCTCTTTCGTCGCGCCCAGAGCGAACGCACGCGCCGATAGCATGAGGGGATGAGCACAATCTCGCTTGACTTCGTATCGGATTCCGCGGGTCACTCCGCCGCAGACGTCACGGTGGTCGGCGCCGTCTCCACAAAAGACGGCCCCCGACTCCATGCAGCACCCGGCTTCGAGAGCCTGGAAGAGGTTCTGACGCAGCTCGGTGTGACCGGTTCGCCTGATTCTTTCGCGAGGGTCATCCTTCCCGACGCGCCGTCGACCGTCGTCGCCGTTATCGGAATCGGACGCGAGGTGACGCCCGAGACGCTTCGTGCGGCTGCCGGTTCCGCGGTCAGGCAGCTTGCTGGAACAGCATCCGTTCGATTGGCTCTTGGTCTGAGCGCCCACGCCGACGTGGTGGCCGTCGCAGAAGGAGCGGCGATTGGGGCATACAGCTACACCCGCGAGAAGGGGCTGAGCGAGCGTAAGACCGCTGTGGAGTCCGTGACGATCGTTGCGCCAGAGCCGCTTTCCGATGACGAAGCGAAGCGCGTGCTCGAGACTGCTCGCGCTGTACACCTGGTTCGTGACCTCGGGAACACCTCGGCGTCGGAGCTGACACCAGAGGTTTTCGCAGACGCCGCCGTGGACTCGGCTTCGGAGCTCCCGATCGACGTGACGGTGTGGGACGTTCCGAAGCTCGAAGCAGGCGGTTTCGGAGGAATCCTCGGGGTCGGTCGTGGATCGGTTCACGGACCGCGCCTGGTCAAGCTTGAGTACGCGCCCGATGGTGCGACTTCACACATCGCTCTTGTGGGCAAAGGGATCACCTTCGACACGGGTGGGCTCTCGCTCAAGCCCGCGAACGGCATGATGGGCATGAAGTACGACATGCTCGGCGCCGCGACCGCTCTCGCAACGATCACCGCCGCGGCCCGCATCGGCATTAAGACGCGCATGACGGCCTGGCTGTGCCTTGCCGAGAATATGCCGTCCGGGTCCGCGACGCGTCCCGGCGACGTTCTGAAGATGTACGGCGGACGCACGGTCGAGGTCACGAACACCGACGCCGAGGGACGCCTCGTCATGGCCGACGGACTCGCTGTTGCGAGCGAAGAGCAGCCCGACCTGATCGTCGATGTGGCAACCCTGACGGGCGCAGCCGTGATCGCTCTCGGTAAGCGCTACACAGGAGTGATGGGTAACGACGAGCGCGCCTCAGATGTCGTCGCCCTTGCCGACAGCATTGGTGAGAAATTCTGGCGGATGCCGCTCCCGAGCGAGCTTCGCGCAAACCTCGACTCCGACGTCGCGGATCTCGTGAACGCCAACCTGTCACGGCGAGAGGGCGGGATGCTTCTCGCTGGCCACTTCCTGGCCGAGTTCGTGGGCACACGTGAGGGCTCAGACGAGCAGATTTCGTGGGTGCACCTCGACATCGCCGGTCCCGGGGACAACGGGTCGGCGACATACGGATACAACGGAAAGGGCGCGACCGGCGTGACGGTGCGAACCCTCCTTGCGCTAGCCGAACAGCAGGCCGCTGCGTAGTAAGGTCGAAGAGGCGCTTCAGCGCAACCGAACGGTCGCTTGCTGCACACCGGCGGACGATCGAAACCGCATCAACAATCGGCAAAGGGAGAAGCTCAGTGTCGGAGCAGAATTTTGACATCGTCGTACTCGGCGGCGGAAGTGGCGGATACGCAGCGGCGCTCCGAGCGAGCGAGCTCGGCTTCTCTGTCGCGCTGATCGAAAAGGACAAGGTCGGCGGCACATGCCTCCACCGCGGGTGCATCCCAACGAAGGCCCTTTTGCACGCCGCCGAAGTTGCTGACTACGCACGCGACTCCGCAAAGTTCGGAGTGAAGACGTCACTCGATGGAATCGACATTGAGGGAGTGACGAAGTACCGCGAGGGAATTGTCGCGAAGAAGTACAAGGGGCTTCAGGGCCTCGTCAAGGCTCGCAAGATCACGACCATCGAGGGCGAGGGACGCCTGACGTCCCCGACGACGGTGCAGGTCGGTGACACGACGGTGACGGGCAAGAATATCATTCTCGCCACGGGGTCATACAGCCGCTCGCTTCCTGGGCTTGAGATCGGCGGCCGCGTGATCACGAGTGAGCAGGCGCTGCAGCTCGACTACGTGCCCGAGAAGGTCGCTGTTCTCGGCGGAGGCGTCATCGGCGTCGAGTTTGCCAGTGTGTGGCGTTCGTTCGGGGCCGAGGTGACAATTATCGAAGGACTCCCGCACCTCGTACCGAACGAAGACGAGACGATTAGTAAGCTGCTGGAGCGCCAGTTCCGCCGTCGTGGCATCGACTACAAGATTGGTGTCAAGTTCAAAGACGTTGAGCAAAACGACAACGGCGTTCACGTCACGCTCGAGAACGACGAGACGATCGACGCGGACCTGCTCCTCGTCGCGGTGGGTCGCGGCCCCGTGACGGAAGGCCTCGGATACGACGAGGTCGGTGTCGAGATGGACCGCGGGTTCGTGCTCACGAACGATCGTCTCGAGACGAACGTCACGGGCGTGTACGCCGTCGGAGATATCGTCCCGGGCCTTCAGCTCGCACACCGCGGGTTCCAGCAGGGAATCTTCGTCGCTGAAGAGATCGCCGGCCAGAATCCTGTCATCATTCCCGACTCGAGCATTCCCAAGGTCACCTACTGTGACCCGGAGGTCGCATCGGTCGGACTCACGGAGGCGAAGGCAAAGGAAGAGTACGGCGACGACAAGATCACGGCGTACGACTACAACCTCGCAGGCAACGGCAAGAGCGAGATCATCGACACGAGCGGCCTCATCAAGGTCGTGCGTGTCAACGACGGGCCTGTTGTCGGTGTTCACATGATCGGTGCACGCGTCGGCGAACTCATCGCAGAAGCTCAGCTCGCGGTGAACTGGGAGGCATACCCGGAGGACGTCGCGCCTCTCATCCACGCCCACCCCACGCAGAACGAGGCCCTCGGCGAAGCATTCCTCGCGCTCGCGGGCAAGCCGCTTCACGCTCTCTGATCGGTACGCTAGGAGTACGAATTGCTTTCAAAGGAGACTAGGTCATGAGCGAAACGGTGAACCTTCCGGCACTCGGCGAGAGTGTCACTGAAGGAACGGTCACCCGCTGGCTGAAAAGCGTGGGCGATCACGTCGACGTCGACGAGCCGCTTCTCGAGGTGTCAACCGACAAAGTCGACACGGAGATCCCGTCGCCTGTAGCGGGTGTCCTTGAGGAGATCCTCGCTCAAGAAGACGACACAATCGACGTTGGTGCGCCACTCGCGAAGGTCGGCGACGGCTCAGGAACCAGCGGCTCTGATGCTCCAGCGGAGCCGGAGGCTCAGGAAAGCGAGCCAGAGTCTCAAGCTCCCGAGCCGGAGCCCGAAGCAGAAGAAGAGTCGCCAGCGCAGCCGCCGGCCTCCTCGAGCGGTGAATCGTCCGACGAATCTGATGACCAGGGCGGTGACACCGATTCAGAACAGGCGGAGTCCGAGCCGGCTTCCGCTGAGTCCTCCACACAGCGTGGCGCAGAAACATCGTCGTCGTCCCAGAGCGAAGCCGACACCGCATCCTCGCAGCAGGAGTCCGCTGACGTCTCTGGCAATGCGGGTTACGTGACGCCCCTCGTGCGGCGCCTGGCCAACCAGCACAGCGTCGACCTCTCTACAGTCGAGGGAACGGGCGTGGGCGGACGCATTCGCAAGGAGGACGTCCTCGAGGCTGCGTCGCGCAATGACACGTCGTCCGCGAAAACTCCAGCTCCTGCCACTGTCTCCGAGTTGCGCGGCACGACGCAGCCGATGACGCGTCTGCGCAAGGTCGCCGCCGAACAGGCGGTCTCGTCGCGTCAGGCAACCGCGCAGGTGACGACGGTCATCGAGGCCGACATCACAACTGTGACGCAGCTCGTCGATCGGGTGCAGGACGCGTTCACAAAGAAGACGGGCAAAGCCCTCGAGATCCTGCCGTTCATTGCAAAGGCGGCGATTCAAGCGCTGCAGGAGCAGCCCGTCATCAACGCGACCGTCGACGGGGACCAGATTGTGTACCCGTCGGACGAGAACCTGAGCGTTGCTGTTGACACCGATCGTGGCCTGCTCAGCCCCGTGGTCAAGAACGCGTCGTCGCTTGACGTCGCCGGACTTGCCGCGGCAATTGACGACCTCGCAGAACGCACCCGGTCGAACAGCTTGAAGCCAGACGAGCTGTCTGGCGGAACGTTCACGATCGCGAGCTCGGACGCTCGTGGCACGCTCATCGAGACGCCACTGGTGTTTCTGCCGCAGTCTGCCGCGCTCAGCGTCGGTGCAGTGTCGAAGCGCGCGGTTGTCGTCGACTCTGCGGGGACTGACGCAATCGCCATTCGGTCCGTCGTCTACCTGTCTCTCTCGTATGACCAGCGCATCATCGACAGCACGGACGCGTCGAGGTTCCTCGCGTCCATGACGAATGCGCTGGAAACCGAGGATTTCGAAGGTCAGCTCGGTCTCTAAACGGCGAACACGTCGCGAAGCAGCCAGCCGGTCTCCGTCCTGATCATGAGGACGGAGACCGGCTTTTGCGTGCTCTGCGCGTCGCCGATCGTGACTACGACAGCTCCGCCACTCGTCTCGGGCTTCGAATACGTGCGGGCGGTGGCCGGGAGGCTGAGGGTGGGAAACGGATCAGCCTTGTGAGATTCGGCCGCTGACAGGTCTGCGTCGAGCGCGGGAGAATCGGGCTCATACAGCTCGCCAAGACATGTCGAAACCTGCGCGGAATGGCGACACTCGGTGCGAGCATCGAGAAGTGCGTCGAGAGCATCGATTGGTGGCAGATCCGGAGAGGCGGCAGGGACGACGGCGGCCGGCGCAGTCGTTCGCACAGGGGTGCCGTGCGCGGGTTCACGCGCTGACGTCGATTGCGGCAGGAGCAAGAAGGCACCGACCAGGCAGACCACGAAGACCAGAGCCGCCACGCCCGCGAGCCTTGCCGCTCTGCTCCTCGCCCGCATCCCTTCGCGGATACGGCGCAGCACCGCAACGGCAGCGGGTAGTGAGAATGACAGCTCCCCCTCGAGAAGCGCGGACAGCGTGCTGTCACGGTGCCGTTCGCGCAGTTGACGTGAACGACGCCCCTCACCGTGATACTCGTTGGACGTCGCTTCACGGCCGACGGCGAAAGGCAGAGGCGGGGCGAGCGCAAAGATGCGGCACTCGAGATCGTCGTACAGTTCGCCTGGTGGCTTCTCGGGCCCCGAGCATTGATCCTGCAGCCACGACGTGACCTGGGACGCCCCCTGGGAACGTGTTCGCTCATCGCTGTGGTGCAGCGCAGAGGCGACGACATACGCGAGTCCCTCCAGGTCGGCCTTGATCGTTGCCGGGGGTCGCGGGCAGACCTCCGTCTGCACCGACAAGCACAGGACGCCCGTCTCCGGCGAATCGCACATGGGCGACATCCACGGATCCATGTGCGATACCGGCGAAATGAAGCTCCTTCAACGCTGACGCGAGGGGTGCTGCGAGCGTCACGATTGAGCCGGCAGCGACAAATCCGGCGTTCTCGAGCAACTCACTGAGCCGTCGTCCCAGTCGTTCGCACACGAGAACGGGCTCGTCAAGCGCGGCAGCACCGACATCGTCGGCGGACTGCACGTGATCGTTAGCGACGCGTGCCGCGAGCTCGAGTTCCTCACGCGAGCGTGCAGGACCTTCAGAGCCGAGAAAGACTCGAAGAACAACGTGCCTGCTCTGCGCATCACTGGCCAGGAATGCGTGTGTCCGCTCCCCCGTGTGCAATCGACGAAGCACACGAAAACCGCAGACGACGTCGTCATGGGACACGGAACGCTGGGTCAGGTTCGCCTCGGTCGTGTCAGATCGTGTCATGAGACGAGTGTGCCCCGTCTGCACTGCAATCAGACCGAAGCACGTGCCCGCTGTGCATAGCGCGTGCAAACTGTCCGCTGTGGGCGAAAGAAACATCGGAGACCGGTAGCGGGCGGAGAAACCAGCATGCGCGGTGACGTATCCTTGATGTCATGGCACGAGAGTCAAAGCGCGCGAAAGCACCAAAGGAACCCGGTCGCCTGAAGCAGATGTGGCAGGTCTTCCAGATGACGCGCCGCTACGACTCCATGGCGCAATGGTGGATGCTGCTGGGCTTCGTGCTCCCCGTCGCCGCTGGCGTACTGCTCGCCGTGTTCCTGGCTGGCGGAAACGTCTTTATGATGATCATGTGGATTCTCGCGGGCGTGCTCGCAGGGCTGCTTGTCGCCATGATCATTCTGGGACGTCGCGCGGAACGTGCGGCATACGGCCAGATCAGCGGCCAGGCAGGTGCCGTTGGCGCGGTGTTCAAGAGCTCTCTTCCTCGAGGCTGGGCGGGAAGCGAAATGCCGGTAAACGTTAATGGGCGCACGCAAGACGCCATCTACCGCGCCGTCGGCCGCGGTGGCGTCGCACTCGTCGCGGAAGGTCCTGCGTCTCGCACAAAGAAGATGCTTGAAGACGAGCGGCGCAAGGTCAAGCGCGTGCTCCCCAACGTGCCGATCTCTGTGTTCCACGTCGGCCCCGATGAAAACTCGATTCCTCTGTACAAGCTCGCCAAGTCCATGCGCAAGGTCAAGCGCGAACTGACGAAGGCAGAAGTTCTCGCGGTAACGAATCGCCTTGGCTCCTTGAACAACCAGCTGCCCATCCCGAAAGGCGTCGACCCGTTCAAGGTTCGACCGCAGCGGGCGCGCTGATTCATCACCCGCGAATCAGCATCGTACCCGCGATCTTGTCGTGAAATCCGCGCTGATCTGAATCCCAGACCAGGATGGGCACGACGAGGCACAACAGCACCGTGCGCACGACGGGGCGCCACAGCCCGACATACCCGCCGGCGAGCGGGACGATTCGCAGGCCGAGCAGGCGGTGCCCCATACTCCCCCCGATCGTCGAGATGAAGACGATCTGCAGAACCGCAAAGACGAGGGGAATCGTCGCCGGATGCTGTGAGACAGCGTTCCACGCCGGCACCAGCGCAGCGATCCCAGAGACGACGAGCGACGCGATCGCCCAGTCGATCACCAGCGCCATAAGCCGGCGTCCGAAGCGGGCCACGCTTCCGTGCCCTTCGCGCGGGAGACCGAGTCTTTCACCCGGATAGGCGCTGGGAGCGAGGTCCCCGAAAGTCTGACCGGGTATGTTGGAAGGTGGCACCACGCCATTCTAGCTGCGCCGTCTGGACGAAACATCGTGGAAACATGAGCGATATCGACGAGAAATCGCCTCGACCTATGGTGATGTCGTTGCACGGTGCAGCGTGATCAGAGTCAGACATCTGGAGTGACCTACGAATGTTCAGTTCCCCAACGGAAGTTCTCGAATTCATCAAGGAGACAGATGTCAAGTTCGTCGACATCCGCTTCACGGATCTGCCGGGAGTGCAACAGCACTTCAACATTCCGGCGTCCACCGTCGATGAGGACTTCTTCACGGTCGGCCAGCTGTTCGACGGCTCCTCGATTCGTGGCTTCGCCAGCATCCATGAATCGGACATGCAGCTGATCCCCGACGTCTCGACCGGCTATGTGGACCCGTTTCGTCGCGAGCGCACGCTCGTCTTGATCTTCGACATCTACAACCCGCGCACGGGAGAGATCTACGCGAAGGACCCCCGGCAGGTCGCGAAGAAAGCCGAGAAGTACCTCACGTCGACGGGCGTCGCCGACACCGCATTCTTCGCGCCGGAAGCTGAGTTCTACATCTTCGACGACGTTCGGTACGAAGTAAAGGAGAACTCGGCTTTCCACAGCGTCGATTCCAGCGAAGGAGCATGGAACTCAGGGCGTGAGGAGCCGGGAGGCAACCTGGCCAACAAGACGCCGTTCAAGGGCGGCTACTTTCCCGTCAGCCCAGTGGACCAGCACGCCGACCTCCGCGACGACATCTGCCTGAAGCTGACCGACGTCGGACTCGAGCTCGAACGCAGTCACCACGAGGTGGGCACGGCGGGGCAGGGCGAGATCAACTACCGTTTCGACACGATGGTTCACGCGGCCGACGATATTCTCAAGTTCAAGTACGTGGTCAAGAACACAGCGACTCAATGGGGAAAGACGGCGACGTTCATGCCGAAGCCGCTGTTCGGCGACAACGGATCGGGAATGCACACCCACCAGTCGCTCTGGAACGGGGATCAGCCGCTGTTCTATGACGAGAACGGCTATGGCGGGCTCTCTGACGTCGCACGGTGGTACATTGGCGGGCTCCTCGCGCACGCGCCCGCGGTGCTCGCATTCACGAACCCGACGGTCAACTCGTATCACCGGCTCGTGCCGGGGTTCGAGGCACCGGTGAATCTCGTGTATTCGGCTGGAAACCGTTCTGCGTCCATTCGCATCCCCATCACGGGCACGAACGCAAAGGCGAAGCGGGTGGAGTTCCGTGCTCCGGACGCATCGGGGAACCCGTACCTGGCTTTCGCGGCACAGCTCATGGCCGGGCTCGACGGCATCAAGAATCGAATCGAACCGCTCGAGCCGATCGACAAGGACCTCTACGAGCTTCCGCCAGAGGAGGCAAAGGGCATTCCTCAGGTTCCGGCCTCACTCGGTGCAGCTCTCGATGCTCTCGAAGCCGACCACGACTTCCTTCTCGAAGGAGGCGTTTTCACTCGCGAGCTTATCGACACGTGGATCGACTACAAGCGCGAGAACGAGTTGAAACCACTCGCCCTGCGACCGCACCCGTTCGAGTTCGAGCTGTATTACGGCGTTTAGAGCGTGGAGGGCCGGCGGTGACAACCGCCGGCCCCTCACGTCATCGGAGTCAGAACGCTCGCGTGTGAGGTACGTCGGGGCGTCCGTAGAACGACTGCTCGAAGACGCGACGGGCGCGACGTGTGATGGCGAAATAGTCCTCCTCGAGAGCGCCGGCGGAACCCGGAGGGTACTCGAGTATGCGTGCGATACCTTCGAGCTGCCTGCGCTCGATCGGCAGGACGTCCGTCGTGCGGTTCAGCCACAGCGTCATCGCCGAGCGCGCCCGTGATGCAAAAGTCCACGCTTCACGCAGCTGCTCGGCTTCATCGGGCTTGACGAGCCCGGACTCGACCGCCACCTCAAGCGCCGTGAGAGTCGACGTGGTCCGGAGAGAGACGACCTCGTGGGCGTACTGCAACTGGATGAGCTGCACAAACCACTCGACGTCACTGAGCGAGCCGCGACCCAGCTTGACGTGTCGCAATGGATCGGCGCCCCTCGGCAGCCGCTCGTTCTCGACACGCGCTTTGATTCGTTTGACCTCGCGAACATCGTTCTCGCTGATCTGCGCGGGATAGCGGACGGTGTCCGCAAGCTCGATGAAGTCGCGGATGAGGCCTTCATCGCCCGCGACACCTCGAGCTCGCAGGAGAGCCTGTGCCTCCCAGGTGAGCGACCATCGCGCGTAGTACGCGCGATACGACTCGAGCGACCTGACGACGGGGCCGTTTTTGCCCTCCGGGCGGAGATCAACATCGAGGTCCAAAGGCAGCACGGGGTCGTCGGTGAGCCGGGTGAGTTCCGCAACATACTTCTGCGCGACGTCTTGTGCCTTCGCCGTGTCTTCAGTCAGCGGTCGGAAAACGTAAATAACGTCGGTGTCCGACCCGAAGCCGAGTTCTGCTCCCCCGAATCGCCCCATGCCGACAATTGCGAACTCGAGGAGCTCACCGCCGGGAACTGTCGCACGAATCTGACGCAGCATTCCCTGGAGCGTCGCGTCCGTGACGTCTGCAAGCGCTGGACCGAGCTCAGTGACACCGTCGATGTCGAGAATCGCGCCAAGGGCAAGCCGCAGAATCTCGCGGCGGCGCACTCGGAGCACGGCTTTCGCCGCACGCTCGAGAGATTCGTGCCGTGAGAAGATGGCCCGCATCTCGTCGCGGAGTGCCGGGAACCCGATGGGGCGAAGCTCCGTGTCGTCTTCGAGCCAGGCCGAAGACTCGGGGAATGCGGCAAGGAGCTCTCCCACATAGCGTGAGCTCGAAAGCACCCGCGTCAACCGCTCGGCGACCATCGATGAATCGCGCAGCATCCTCAAGAACCAGTGAGACGAACCGAGCGCGTCACTCAGGCGGCGGAATGCCAGGAGGCCATAGTCGGGGTCTGCGCCTTCAGCGAACCAGCGAAGCATGACGGGCAGAAGATGCCGCTGGATCGTCGCGCGGCGAGACACTCCCGCAGTGAGGGCGGCGATGTGACCGAGCGCACCGCGCGGGTCCCGGAATCCGATCGCGGTGAGTCGCGCCTTCGCCTGATCCGTGCTCAGGGTGAGCTCGTCTTCAGGCAACGCCGCCACTGCGCTCAGGAGCGGTCGGAAGAAGAGGCGTTCATGCAGTTCACGGACGTCGTGCTTCGTCTTCTCCCACGTGCGCACGAGCGAAGAAGCGCCGCCGGACTGCCGAGCGGAGCGTGCGAGAACCCGAAGGTTCTCCTCTTCGCGTGGCATCAGGTGCGTGCGTCGTAGACGCGCGAGCTGAAGTCGATGCTCGAGAACGCGGAGGTACCGATAGGCATCGGCGAAGTCTGTTGCCTCCTGCCTGCCGATGTAGCCAGCATCAGAGAGCGCGCTCAAAGCAGGAAGCGTGCCACCATGGCGCACGCTTTCATCGGCCTGACCGTGAACAAGCTGCAGCAGCTGCACGGTGAACTCGACGTCCCTGAGACCGCCCGGTCCGAGCTTGATCTGGCGCTGCACCTCGTCTGCAGGAATGTTCGCGGTCACACGTCCTCTCATGGCCTGGACGGACTCGACGAAGTCACTCCGGTGCGCACTGTCCCAGACAAGCGGTGATACCGCGTCGACGTACTCGCGGCCCAACACCGTGTCACCCGCGAGGGGACGCGCCTTGAGCAGTGCCTGAAACTCCCAGCTCTTCGCCCAGCGTTCGTAGTACGCCAGGTGCGAATCCAGACTGCGAACGAGAGCGCCATCTTTGCCTTCAGGGCGCAGATTCGGATCCACTTCCCAGAGACCCGGTTCGACGGCCGGTTCATCGACGATCCGCTGCATGTGCATTGCCAGCCGCGTTGCGACGTCGATCGCGCGACTTTGGCTGAGTTCGCCATCGCCCTCGGCCACGTATATGACATCGACGTCGCTGACATAGTTGAGCTCCCGGGCGCCCGCCTTTCCCATGCCGATCACGGCGAATCGCGTGAGTTCAACATCTGCTCTCGGGAAGAGGGCTCGCCCGACATCCGGTGCCGTGAGTCGTGTCCGAGCGATGGCGAGTGCGGCCTCGAGAACTGCGGAGGCAGCATCCGAGAGATGTGCTGTCACCCGCTCGAGAACCTCTTTCGGGTCCTGCGCCGAGAGATCGACGATGGCGATGCGCGCAAGAAGGCGCCGATAACGCTCCCTCAGCAGACACGCGGCGTCGTCACCACCTGAGGCCGCGAAGCCGTTGGTTACGCCGAGAGCTGTGAAGAAATCGGCGCGCATGTCGGATGCTGAAGGGATGTCCTCTCGGGTCAGGGCAAGGACATCGAGATGCTCCGGGTGTCTCAGAAAGAACTCAGCAAGACCGCTCGACGCGCCGAGCAGGCGGATGAGCGCGTGCCGCTGCGTCTCCTCGGCCCATCGGCCGCCGACGGATCCCTCGTGCGTGCGCTCGAGAGCTATAAGGTGCGTGAGCGCGGAATCCGGGTCCGCCGCTACGCTCAGTTCCGGGGCGAGAGCGTCCGCCGGAACATCGAGAAGCTCGCTGAGTTCGGCCAGCCATTGCTTCGCTTCCGTCAATCGTGAGAATCCGGAGCGAGCCAGGCCGCTCAGCGCCGATTGATCACGTGCGACCATGAGCGCGTCAGAGAGCGGTGAGGTTCGTGCGGAGTTCGTACGGAGTCACTTGAGCCCGATAGTCGTGCCACTCCTGTCGCTTGTTCAACATGAAATAGTCATACACCTGCGAGCCGAGGGTTTCGGCCACGAGTTCCGATTGCTCCATGTACTGCACCGCGTGATCGAGATTCGACGGCAGCGGCTCGTATCCGAGGGCCCGTCGTTCCGTGTCAGACAGGCTCCATACGTTGTTCTCGGCCTCTGCTGGAAGCTCATATCCTTCTTCGATCCCCTTGAGACCGGCAGCGAGCATGAGCGAGAAGGCGAGATAGGGATTGCAGGCTGAATCGATGCCGCGGTACTCGACGCGCGAGCTCTGGCCCTTGTGCGGCTTGTACATTGGAACGCGAATGAGCGCAGAGCGGTTGTTGTGACCCCATGTGACGAAGCTCGGTGCCTCGTCGCCGCCCCAGATTCTCTTGTACGAATTCACGAACTGGTTCGTGACGGCCGTGATCTCCTGCGCGTGCGTCAGCAGCCCGGCGATGAACTGGCGGCCGACTTTCGACAACTGGTACTGCGATCCGGCTTCGTAAAACGCGTTGGTGTCGCCTTCGAACAGCGACATGTGGGTGTGCATGCCTGAGCCGGGCTGCCCGGACATCGGCTTGGGCATGAAAGTAGCATGGACGCCCTGCTCAATGGCGACTTCTTTGACGACGGTTCTGAACGTCATGATGTTGTCAGCGGTCGTGAGCGCGTCGGCGTAGCGAAGATCGATCTCGTTCTGGCCCGGTCCGCCCTCGTGGTGGCTGTACTCCACGGAGATCCCGATGTCTTCCAGCATGGTGACGGCACGACGCCTGAAGTCGTGGGCTGTGCCTCCGGGAACATTATCGAAGTAGCCCGCGTCGTCGACGGGCACAGGTCCGCCGTCCACGAGCGACGCTGACTTCATCAGATAGAACTCGACCTCGGGGTGAGTGTAGAACGTGAAGCCGAGGTCCTTGGCTTTCGCGAGAGTCCGCTTGAGAACGTGTCGCGGGTCGGCAGCCGCTGGCTGTCCGTCTGGGGTTGTGAGGTCGCAGAACATGCGCGCCGTCGGGTCGATCTCGCCGCGCCAGGGAAGCACTTGGAAGGTTCCCGGGTCCGGCACTGAGAGCAGGTCGGACTCGTAGCTTCGCGTGAACCCCTCGATCGCGGAACCATCGAATCCCAGACCCTCAGCGAACGCGCCCTCGACTTCTGCCGGGGCGATGGCCACGGATTTGAGAGTTCCGACGACGTCGGTGAACCACAGCCGCACGAACTTGATGCCACGCTCTTCGATCGTGCGAAGAACGAAGTCACGCTGCTTGTCCATCCACTCCCCTTTCACCCGCTGCTGACGCCTTGTTCCAGGCTAGTCGTTGAGTGACGTGCTGCGCAGTCCGTCGCGCCTCAGTTGTTCTCGGATTCTTCTTCCTCGGCCCACTTGCGGCTGTTCTCCGCGAGGCGCTCCAACGCGTGCGACGCTTCCTCAGCCGTCTCGAAAGGACCTGCTCGGTCGACGGAGGGCGACACATAGCCTTGCTCGACTTCGCCGGTCTTGAGGTTGTACCAGTATTTGGTCGATGGATCGTCAGTCATCGGTGCTCCTTCCGCTCAATTAGGATCGAGTCTATGCCCAAGGATTCTCACGGTCATCTGGTTGCCGGACGTGTCGGACCTCAGCGGCTGGTACCTCGATCGATCCCCCGGCCGGAATATGTCGGCAAGAAGTCGCCAACCCCCTACAGGGGAAACGACGTGTATTCTGCGGAGCAGATCCAGCGAATTCGAGAGTCGAGCATCATCGCCGCTCGCGCGATCGAGGCGGTCGGAGCGCACATCCGACCCGGAGTCACTACTGACGAGCTCGATCGCGTCGGGCACGAGTTCCTCGTCGACCACGAAGCGTACCCATCGACACTCGGCTATCGCGGATACCCCAAGTCGCTGTGCAGCTCGGTCAACGAGGTCATCTGTCACGGAATCCCCGACGACACGGTCCTTGAGGACGGCGACATCATCAATATTGACATCACTGCCTTCCACGACGGCATGCACGGAGACACGAATCGAACGTTCGTCGTCGGCAACGCGACGCGTGAGGCCCGCGATCTCGTCGAACGCACGGAAGAGGCGTTGAGACGCGGAGTCAAGGCGGTCGCGCCGGGCCGCGAACTCAACGTGATCGGTCGTGCCATCGAGTCCTACGCTAAGCGGTTCGGGTACGGAGTTGTTCGCGACTTCACGGGCCACGGCGTCGGAGAGGCGTTCCACTCGGGATTGATCGTGCCTCACTACGATGCCGCGCCAGAATACTCAACCGTGATGCAGCCGGGAATGGTCTTCACGATCGAACCGATGCTGACGGCGGGCGACATCACATGGGACATGTGGGCAGACGACTGGACGGTGACGACGAAGGACAAATCACTCACCGCGCAGTTCGAACACACGCTTGTCGTGACCGAACGCGGCGCCGAAGTGCTCACTCTTCCCTGACACCGGTAATCTGTCGTTATGAGCTCGCATGACACGAACGTCGCCATCGGAATCGATATCGGCGGAACGGGCATCAAGGGGGCGTCTGTCGATGTCCGCACAGGGTCGCTGATCAGCGAGCGCATCAAGGTTCCGACTCCAGAGGGAGCGCGCCCTGACGATGTCATCGAGGCGGTGGCGACGCTCTTCGAGAGGCTCTCGACAGAAGACATCGCAGATGCACCGCTCGGTGTCGCCTTTCCCGCAGTCGTGAAACACGGGGTGACGATGTCGGCTGCGAACGTTTCCGACGAGTGGATTGGCCTCGGTGCCGAGAAGCTCTTCGAAGACGCGCTGTCCCGAGACATCAGCTTTCTCAATGACGCGGATGCTGCCGGGCTCGCTGAGCTTCGCTATGGAGCTGCACGCGATGTTCGTGGGGTCACGTTGATGACCACTCTGGGTACGGGCATCGGAACCGCGATTCTCTCGGGCGGCAAGCTCGTGCCTAACGTCGAGCTTGGTCACATCGAACTCGACGGCAAGGATGCCGAGACGACGACGTCGAACGCTGCTCGAGAACGAGAGGATCTCTCCTGGAGCCAGTGGGCACAACGTCTCCAGCGGTATTACAGCGCGTGCGAAGTGTATCTCTCGCCCGACCTTATCGTCGTCGGGGGCGGCGTGTCGAAGCACCACGAGCACTTCCTGCCCCTGCTCGACCTCACTGCGAAGATCGTGCCCGCCAAGCTGCGCAACAATGCGGGGATTCTCGGCGCTGCGGCGCGAGCCTCCGACAAGCATGTCGCGAGGGTGTGAGCGGGTCGGCTGATACGCCGGGTTCTGTTCAGGCGACGAACGCCATCGACGGCCATCTCTCTCGGGGACGTGTTGCCACGGCCCTCTAGCGGCCTACCCGGGAACGAGACGAGCAGCCTCATGGTTCCCTGTCTGGCCTTGCTCCGGGCGAGGTTTACCGAGCCATCCGAGTCACCTCGGATGCTGGTGGTCTCTTACACCACCCTTTCACCCTTACCGCACGGTTTGACCGTGTGGCGGTCTGCTTTCTGTTGCACTGTCTCGCGAGTTACCTCGGGTGGGTGTTACCCACCACCCTGCTCTGCGGAGCCCGGACGTTCCTCGGCACCGTTACCGGTGACGCGACCGTCTTGCCGACCCGTTCACGCTTCTATCGTAGCGTGCTCACCAGAGTCCGGACTCTTCCGTACGAACCACGATGCAGTTGCACTCGGGGCAGCGCACGACATCGTCGATGGCTGCAGCGCGCACGTCGGCGAGGTCCTGACCGGTGAGAGTCATGGTGCAGCCACCGCACGTCCCAGCCCGGAACAGCGCTGCGCCGATCCCGGTCTTCGCCCTCTGCTTCTCGTAGATCTCCAGTAAGGCTGTATCGAGCGACTGAGCGAGGGCTGTGCGAGCACCGTTGAGCGTGCCCATTTCGGCGGCGATCGCGTCAAGGGACGACTGTCGCTGCGCGGTGATCTCCGAGATGCGGTCGCTGATGGCGCTGCTCTCCGCTCGGGTGCTATCGGCGACGACCGTGGCGTCCTCGACCGCCTGCATCACCTCGAGCTGCTGCTCTTCGAGAGCCGACGTGCGCTTTCTCAGGGAATCAAGTTCTGCCTCGAGCGCTGCGACATCCTTGACGGACGACGTCTGCTGCAATCGCTGTTCATCTCGTTGCATGCGCGCCGCAACTGTCGCCGCATCCGATTCGAGGCGTGCAAGATCGGCCTGCGCATCTTCGACGGCGCCGACCTCTGTCGCGAGCCGACGCGTGATGGCGTCACGCTCAGCGTTCGCTTCGGTGAGCGCGTGGTCTTCGGGGAGATTCCTTTCGCGATGGCGGAGCCGGTCGATACCGGAGTCGGACTGCTGAAGATCGAGGAGCTTCTTCTGCTCGGAGTTCGGTGCCTTCACGTATGTCTCTTTCATCAAGCGTTGCGGACGGAGAAGTCCCACGGGTCGGTTCGGACGTCGCTCACTCGTACGTCGAGCGTGGGGAATCGTGCGGTGAGCTGCGCCGCTGCGTTCGAAAGCCAGAGCGACTCGGCCGCCCAGTGCGAGACGTCGATCAACGCGGGGCCCCCCGTGAGCATCGACTGCTCTCGCGATTCCGACGCCGGATGGTGGCGCAGGTCGCTCGTCACGTACACGTCAGCGGAGGTTACGGAGGGGTGCGCAAGCAGAGAGTCCCCCGCCCCGCCGCAGATCGCGATTCTCCGAACGGATGCCGTCGCGTCGCCCGCCACGCGAACGCCGCTGACGGTCTTGGGCAACGCATCTGCCACACGCGCGGCGAACTGCTCGAGGGTGAGTTCGCCTGTCAGGTCTCCCACGCGCCCGATTCCCCCGACGCCGTTCCGAGCGGGGGTGATGGGTTCACTGTCGACGACGCCGAGCGCATTCGCCATGGCCGACGATGTTCCCCCATCGACGACGTCAGCATTCGTATGCGCGGTCACGAGCGCGCAGTCGTGACGAATCAGTCGCGTGAGCAGGTCTCCTTTGTAGCGATCAGCTGCCACGCTCGTCACTCCGCGCATGAGGAGCGGATGGTGCACCAGCATCAGCTGCGCGTTCTCGTCGACGGCCTCGTCCACGGTTCCGCGAACGGCATCGACGGCAAGGATCACGCGTTCGACGTGCGCACGCGGGTCCCCGCTCACAAGCCCCACGGCGTCCCAGTCCTCGGCACCGGAGCGCGGCCACAGCTCGTCTGCGACGGCAAGGATATCTGCGAGTAAAACGGCCACTCGCCCAGCCTACGCGACCCAGCGGCCCCGGCGGCTTAGTCTTGAAGCCTGACGGGGAGTGGGGTGTGGGCATGACAGGCGAGAACGTCGCTGATCTCAGAACCGAGCTTTCCCAACTGGAGGATCCTGGTCTGCGCGCGGCCAATGAACGCCGGGGAGACGACCACGGGATCAACCTGACCGCGTTGCGCTCGATCGCAAAGAGGCTGAAGAAGCAGCCAGAACTGGCACGCGAACTCTGGGCGACTCACGAGACCGGGCTGCAGCTTCTCGCGGTTCTGATCAGTAGCCCGCGGCAGTACGACTCTGCTCAGCTCGATCGGATGCTGCGTGAAGCACGTGCTCCCAAGGTGCGAGAGTGGTTTGTCAACTACGTCGCAAAGAAGTCACCCCATGCAGAAGAACTCCGCGTGTCCTGGCTCGGCGCTGACGATCCGCTCGTCCGGAGCGCCGGGTGGGCGCTGACTTCCGATCGTGTCGTCAAGAACCCGGACGGTATCGATCTTCGTGGGCTGCTCGATGCGATCGAGTTGTCGATGAAGACTGCTCCCGATCCACTCCAGTGGCAGATGAACGCGTGTCTCGCTCAGATCGGGATCATGCACCCCGAGCACCGCACTCGAGCGATCACCATTGGCGAGCGGCTCGAGGTTCTGAAGGACTATCCGACACCGCCAGGCTGCACGTCACCCTACGCTCCCACGTGGATCGGGGAGATCGTCGCACGGAGACGTGACGGCTGACAGCCCGTGGCGTCGCGGCATCGCCGCCTTTGAGGTGGGCCCTGCCGGGCTCGAACCGACGACATCCACGGTGTAAACGTGGCGCTCTACCAACTGAGCTAAAGGCCCCTGCCGCGTGCGCGACGTGTCAATGATAGCGGGTCACGCGCTGCGATCGAACTCGGCGAGGGCGCTGACATACATCTCGGTCGTCCGAGCCCGGTCGGCGGGCGTCGAAAACGTCGTGACCACCCTGCCCTCGCCGTCGATCGCCACCGTGACGCGCTGTGCTCGGCCCCGTGCGGCGTCGAAAGCTTCGTAGCGAGCAGACACGGCTCCGTGGGGCCAGAAGTCCGAGAGCAGGCGGATGCTGGTTGCCACCGAATCGGCCCAAGCGCGCAAGCTGAACATCGAGTCGACGGTCACGCCGACGACCTCTGCGCCAGCCGCCTCAAAGATCCGCTCGTCGGCGGAAAGCTGCTCGAGCTCGCCCGCACAGACGGCGGAGAATGCGAGTGGAAGGAAGACGAGCACCGTCCGTGTGCCGCGCAGATCGCTGAGCCGAAGGCGCCGCCCGTGCTGGTCGGGCAGGTCGAACTCGGGAGCGACGTCACCGATGGAGAGCATCTGCCGTACCTTTCTGAAGAAGAACTCGAACAAGGCTAACCGCAGAGATGGTTAGGCTGAGTGGTCGGGAGCGATGTTCTTTCCCGCCCTGACAGAATCGTTGGTGACAGCGAGGAGACAGCTCTAACGTGCCACGGAACAAAGAAGAAACACTCGCCTGGCTGCGCCGAATTTCGGGAGAGCTCGCCACGGTCACGATCAAACGGCTGGAGAACACTCTGCCGTGGTACGCCGACATGCCGCCCGGCAGGCGCAGCTCCGTCGGCTTGGTGGCTCAAGCGGGCATCTCGTCGTTCATCGCCTGGTTCGACGATCCGCGGTCGACGCCGTGGATCGCCGCGGACGTCTTTGGTGCCGCGCCGCGTGAACTGCTCCGATCTGTGAGCCTCCAGCAGACACTCCAGCTGATCCGGGTCACGGTGGAAGTGGTCGAGGAAAGAGTCGCTGGGCGCGATGAACAACTGCGAGAGGCGATCCTGCTCTATTCGCGCGAGATCGCGTTCGCCGCCGCGGACGTCTACGCACGCGCTGCAGAAGCGAGAGGACTCTGGGACGCGCGCCTTGAAGCACTTGTCGTCGACTCCATTCTTACCGGCGAGACCGATGACGAGCTTCCGAGCAGAATCGCCGCGCTGGGGTGGCATGGTCACGGCGAGGTCTGCGTGCTCGTCGGCACGGCTCCCCCGCAGCTCGACGTCGACCATCTGAGGCGCGCTGCCCGGCATATGCAGGCGGACGTGCTCATCGGCGTGCAGGGCAAACGGCTCGTCCTTGTCATCGGACGGTCTGAGCCACGAAGCGCAGAAGGCGACGACACCGTTGGCACTGCACCTGCCCTCTCGTTCCAGGAGATCGCATCGCAGCTCGAGTCAGGATTCGGCGATGGCCACCTCGTGCTCGGTCATCCCGTGCCCACGCTGATCGAGGCATCGCAGAGCGCCCGCGCAGCACTTGCCGGGTTCGCCGTCGCGCGCGCCTGGCGACACGCGCCGCGCCCCGTGCTCGCTGACGACTTGCTTCCGGAGCGAGCTCTCGCCGGCGATCCTCTCGCAAAGCGCACGCTCGTCGACCGTGTCTACCGGCCGTTGAAAGACCATTCCACCGAACTCGCGACGACGCTCTGGTGCTATCTCGACAATGGACGCTCGCTTGAGGCGACGGCCCGCGAGCTTTTCGTGCACCCAAACACGGTCCGCTATCGGCTGAAGCGTGTGTCTGAGGTCATCGGGTGGGACGCCACGGGAGCGCGTGAAGCGCTCATACTGCAAGCGGCGTTGATCCTCGGTTCCATCGCCGAGCACGAGCCAACGCGCAGAAGACGAGGGTGACCGTGAGCAGTGCCACAAAGGATCCTCTGATTCTTCGTCGGTGTTCAACACACGCGAGTCGCGCTGGCGCGGCAGACTAGAACGGTGATTGTCATCGTCTGCCCTGGACAGGGCTCACAAAAACCTGGCTTTCTCGCTCCCTGGATCGAATCAGCTGAGGCGAGAGCGCTTCTCGCCGACTATTCGGATGCTGCTGGACTCGATCTTGTCGCGTACGGCACCGAGAGCGACGCCGAGACCATCAAAGACACCGCTGTTGCGCAGCCGCTGATCGTCGCGGCGGGCCTCCTCGTTCTGCATCAGCTCGCCCAGCGCGACGTTCTCCACCGTATTGGCGGCATCGCCGGGCACTCGGTTGGCGAGATCACGGCCGCGGCTGGCGCTGGCGTGCTCACATCGGCAGACGCGATGGCCTTCGTGAGCGAGCGGGCAGCGGCGATGGCAGAGTCTGCTCGGCAGGTGTCGACCGGAATGAGCGCAGTGCTCGGAGGCGATCCGGACGACGTGGTCGCAACGGCACGAGCGGTGGGACTCGAGCCGGCGAACTTCAACGGCGGGGGGCAGATCGTCGTGGCGGGTGAGCTTCCGGCACTTGCGCGCCTCGCTGATGAGCCGCCGGCCAAGGCGCGCGTCATGCCCCTCAAAGTCGCCGGTGCTTTCCACACTCGATACATGAGCGACGCACGAGAGTTCCTCGCGGCGCGGGCAGACACGTTCCCCGCGACCGACCCCTCGCTCCGACTCTGGACGAACAACGACGGTTCGGAGATCAGCCACGGTGCGAAATTCCGCGATCTGCTCGTCACGCAAGTGGCCTCACCCGTCCGGTGGGACCTGTGCATGGAGTCGTTCGTCAACGCCGGTGTGACCGGGGTGATCGAGGTGGCACCTGCTGGCGCATTGATCGGCCTCGCCAGGCGCGGTCTCAAGGGCATTCCAACGCTCGCTGTCAACACGCCCGATGACCTCGATGCCGCCGCCGACATGATTACTGCCGCCTGACCCACGAAAGAGCCATGACTACCCCCACGATCAATCAGTCAGCAGGATCCGCACACACGCGCTTTCTCGGATTCGGTGCGTCACGCGGAGACCTGGCCGTTCCCAACGACGACCTCGTTGAGCCGATCAACTCCTCCGATGAGTGGATTCAGCAGCGCACGGGAATCGTGTCGCGCACACGCGCCTCAGCTGGCGTTCTCGCTATCGATATGGCGACGGATGCCGCACACGAGGCAATTCGCGTCTCAGGCGTCGACCCGGCAGACATCGACCTTGTCGTCATCGCAACGATCAGCAACGTCCAGCAGACCCCGTCCATGGCCGCCGTCGTCGCCGACCGCGTGGGATCTAACCCAGCAGCCGCATACGACATCAACGCTGCGTGCGCTGGATACACGTACGCTGTCGCCCAGGCCGACGCCCTCATCCGCTCGGGTGCAGCGCGCTACGCTCTCGTCATCGGGGCTGAGAAGCTGTCCGACGTCGTCGACCCAACGGATCGGACGATCTCATTCCTGCTGGGAGACGGCGCCGGGGCCGCCGTCATCGGGCCGAGCGACACGCCGGGAATCTCCCCCACGGTATGGGGATCCGATGGATCTCGAGCTGACGCGGTGGGGATGAACGGGACACTCGTCGATTACCGTGACGGCAAAGCCGAATGGCCGACCCTTCGTCAAGAGGGACAGACCGTTTTCCGTTGGGCCGTGTGGGAGATGGCGAAGGTTGCGCGCAAGGCGATCGACGAGGCGGGAATCTCCCCGTCTGACCTCGCCGCGTTCGTGCCGCACCAGGCGAACATGCGGATCATCGACGAGTTCGCCAAGCAGCTCGGCCTGCCGGAGAGCGTTGTGATCGCGCGCGATATCGAGTCGACGGGCAACACCTCGGCAGCATCCATTCCGCTTGCAACGCACCGGCTCCTTCAGGGGCACCCGGAGCTTTCGGGAGGGCTTGCGCTGCAGATCGGATTTGGCGCGGGGCTCGTGTACGGCGCGCAGATCATCGTTCTGCCGTAGGCAGCCTCTCGGCTCATCACCGTCCTGACCTCTAGACTGTTCATCGGTCAATCGACACTCAAGGAGAAACACATGGCACTGTCCAACGAAGAAGTCCTCGCTGGCCTCGCCGAGCTCGTCAACGATGAGACCGGCATTGCAGCGGACACGGTCGAGCTCGACAAGTCGTTCACAGACGACCTCGACATCGACTCGATCTCGATGATGACCATCGTCGTGAACGCTGAAGAGAAGTTCGACGTCAAGATCCCGGACGAAGAGGTCAAGAACCTCAAGACCGTCCGCGACGCCGTCGACTACATCGTCAAGGCCCAGGCCTAGCTCGCACGACTCCGGCGCGGGCCGCGAAACGCGTGCCCGCGCGGACGTCGAGCAAGCACGATTGACCCTGAGAGAGTCGTAGGAATGACCAAGAAGATCGTCGTCACCGGAATTGGCGCGACCTCGCCGCTCGGCGGAACCGCCCGTGAAAGCTGGAAGGCGCTGTTGGCCAAGGAGTCTGGAGCGCACAACCTCGAGTACGACTGGATCGACGAGTACTCCATCCCCGTAACGTTCGCTGCGGAGGCTAAGGTCCGCCCGAGCGAGGTCCTGGAACGACCGGTGGCGAAGCGTCTTGATCCGTCCAGTCAGTTCGCGCTGATCTCCGCAATGGAGGCATGGGCGGATGCTGGTGAGCCAGACGTGGAGCCAGAACGTCTCGGCGTCGACTATGCAACCGGCATCGGCGGCGTGTGGACGCTTTTGAACGCGTGGGACACGCTGCGTGAGCGCGGCCCGCGGCGCGTTCTGCCGATGACTGTTCCCATGCTCATGCCGAATGCTGCATCTGCGGCGGTGTCCATGCACTTTGGTGCTCGTGCATTCGCGCGAACCGTCGCCTCCGCCTGTGCGTCGAGCACCGAGTCGATTGCGAACGCGTACGAGCATCTACAGCTTGGCCTCGCCGACGTCGTCATCGCCGGAGGCACAGAGTCAGCCATTCACCCGATCACGATCGCGTCGTTCGCCTCGATGCAGGCCCTCTCGAAGCGGAACGACTCCCCCGAGACGGCCTCGAGGCCCTACAGCATCGACCGCGACGGGTTCGTGATGGGCGAGGGCGCTGCAAGCCTCGTTCTTGAAACAGAGGAACACGCGCGTGCGCGCGGTGCTCACATCTACGCGGAGCTCGCCGGAACCGGCGTGACCGCTGACTCCTACCACATCACGGCGAACGACCCCGAGGGGCGTGGCGCGAGCCGTGCTGTCGAACTCGCGCTGACACAGGCAGGCGCGTCAGCCGACGACGTCACGCACATCAACGCACACGCCACAAGCACGCCTGTTGGCGATGTTGCCGAGTATGCGGCCCTGCGCGCCGTCTTCGGTGATCGTGTCAGCGAGATCCCCGTGTCGGCAACCAAGGCGTCGACAGGTCACTTGCTCGGAGGAACGGGTGCTCTCGAGTCAGTGTTCTCGATCTACGCCATCGCAGAGCGCACCGCGCCGCCGACGATCAACATCACGACGCAGGACCCAGAGATTCCTCTCACGGTCTCTGGCGATGTCCAGGATCTCGGGCAGAGAGACCAGCTGGCCATCTCGAACTCGTTCGGCTTCGGCGGACACAACGCCGTGGCTGCGTTTCGTTCCGTCTCGTGACGCTTTGACGGTACTGAGTAGACGAGTGAGGGCTCCTTCCGTGCGGAAGGAGCCCTCACTCGTTCGAGTCCGGTGATGTGTTGTTCAGCCCACCTTGTGCAACCACACGACGGGCGCGGTGTCGCTCGCGTGACGGAAGACATCTAACTCGTCGTCCCAGGCTTGACCGAGCGCGACTCCGAGACCTTCCACGAGCGCATCGGCAGAGCCGTGGGAGGACTCCATGACGGCTCGGATTCGGTCTTCGGGTACTACCGTGTTGCCGGCAGTGTCGAGTTGGGCATAGAAGATTCCGAGATCAGGCGTGTGCATCCAGCGTCCGCCGTCGGAGCCTGGCGTAGCGTCTTCCGTCACCTCGTAGCGCAAGTGCTCCCAGCCGCGCAGGGCAGACGAGATCGCGGCTCCCATGCCCTGGCTTCCTTCCCAGTAGAACTCGGTTCTCTGGCTGCCGGGCAGGACAGGCTGGTCGGTCCAGTTGAAATTGACCGCACGACAAAGAGCGCGTCCGGCCGCCCATTCCACATGGGGGCACAGCGCGCGTGGCGACGAGTGAATGTAGATCACTCCCCGAGCAGCTGGCGTCGTCATCTTGTCTCCCTTGTTTCACCGGTACGTCTTCCCCTACGACCAGTGACGGCGACTGTGCGACTGCCCTATGAAGTTATCCGAACTGTCGTTCTCTGCACATTATGCCCCAGGTGTTGAGAAGATGACAAGCTTTGCAGCATCCCGCCTCCTCGGCGAGTCGGGAACCACCGCCGTGCGCTCACGACTGCCTATACTCGGTATAGAGGTGAGAGAGGAGAAGGTGTGGCCGTCAAACACGGGTTGCTCGCGATCCTCACGCTTGGGCCCGCGTACGGGCTGCAGCTTCGCGACGAGCTTGTGGCGCGCGCTCCTCACCGCAACGGAATCAACGTGGGACAGGTCTACGGCACCCTCGAAAGACTCCGCAAAGCGGGTCTCGTGGTTGAGGCTGGGACAACGCTCGACGGCCTACAGCGATACGGCCTGACGTCGTCGGGGCGCACTGCTGCCGCCGAATGGATGCGCGCGTCCGCCCAGGGCGCATCGCTCGACTGGTCGGAGATGCTCGATCAGGTACTCGTTGTTTCGTCGATTCCCGACGCTCCCATTGACCAGCTGATTCGAAGCTATCGCGCCGCTCTCGCACCAGCGAGCCCAGAACGCGCCGAATCGCAACCTCGGCAACGCCAAGTGGCCGACTCCGCGACGCTTTTGCTTCTCGATGCCGCCCGTCAGTGGATCGACGAGGCCGCACGATCGCTCAGTACATCCGCGGCCTTCGAGCTCTCGAACGAGCGGCCACGGCGGGGACGCCGCGCAACGCTGTCATGATTCACGGAGCACTGACCCAGTGTTCATCCAGCGCGCGCTCGTAACGTGTGATCAATGCCGAGTTTGGGGAGAATCCGCAGCTTAGACGGCGTGCGAGGGGTCGCCGCACTTGTGGTGATGCTGTATCACGTGAGTCTCATCGCCCGTCCGCACGTCTCTGGCGAACTCTGGGCGTGGCTGACTCAGAGTCCGCTCAAACTCCTCTTCGTCGGTACGGAGTCCGTTCTCGTGTTCTTCGTGCTCTCCGGACTCGTGGTCGCTCTGCCTGCCCTCAAGGAAGGCTTTGGGTGGACGACGTACTATCCTCACCGCGTACTTCGGCTGTATCTGCCTGTGATCATGTCGCTTGTGCTGGCTGCGATACTCATCGTGCTCATTCCCAGAGATCCAGCGACGGTACCCGAGGGATCGTGGATGCGCGATGCCCAGGCCTCGACCGTCAGCTTTGAGAGCTTGCTCAGCGAAGCCTCGCTCTTCCAGACGACGTATGACATCAATAACGTCCTGTGGTCACTGCGCTGGGAGCTCTTCTTCTCGCTCCTGCTACCGGTCTTTGTCATCGTCGCATCGGCGTTCCGCAAGTATGCACTTCTCCTGGGTGCGGCATGCGGGGCATTGACCGTGGTTGGACGGATCACGAGTGTTGACGCGCTGGTGTACCTGCCGGTATTCATGATGGGAACGCTCATCGCCGTCCGACTCGAAGATATCGTCGCCTGGGGAGCTCGAGAGCGGAGGCGCCGGGTCTGGATAGGCCTGGCGGCAACCGCCGCGCTGTTCATGGTCTCCAGCTGGGTGGCGCGCCCGATCTTCGAATCGGGAACCATCGGCAATCTCTTTCTCTGGGGGCTGGCCGGTACCGGGGCTGCGATCATCATCGTGCTCGCGGTGGCATGGCCCGCGTGCAGGAGACTGCTTGAGGTTGCGCCCGTGCAATGGCTGGGGAAAATATCGTTCAGTCTCTATCTCGTGCACGCGCCGATCCTCGGCACGTTCGGGTTCCTCTTCGGCGACGAGCTCTGGTGGATGAGCGGAGTAGTCGGAGTTCCCGTCAGTCTCGCCGTCGCTGCCGGCTTCTACAGTCTCGTCGAAGCACCATCCCAGAAACTGAGTCGACGCGTCGGGCGATGGAGCGGACGAGTGGTGCGACGTGCGCCAGCCACTCAAGCGAGCTAACGGTCGAGTCCCGTCACGCGCTGAATTCGGCGCTTCAGTCGACCAAGACTCTTTCGCGCACGAACCAGGGGACGGACGTCTCCCGACCGTCGCGCGCGCTTCGATTCAAGTGCGATCTCCATCGCGCGCGCCCACTGGCGTGAGACAACCGGGTCTGAGTAGCGGAGGGAAATTGTCTGGGCTCGGCGCCTCATGCGCGCGAGCCGATCGTGCGTCGTCGTCTGCTCGCGCAGAATGGCGCGAGCGAGCGACTCGACGTCCCCATCGTCAGCAAGGAAACCCGCACGACCGTCTGCAATGATGTCTGCGGGACCATAGCGAATGTCGTAAGAGATCGGAATGCACCCGTAAGCCATTGCTTCGACAAGCACGAGCGGCAAGCCCTCCGCCGTTGACGACAGCAGGCTGAAGTCAGCATCGGCGAAGCGAGCAGCGGCGTGGCGTTCGAAGGGCCTCAAGACGACAACATCACTAAGTGAGAGCTCGTCGACGAGCTGCTGCAACCGATCGCGCTCCGGACCGTCGCCGTAGATGTCGAGGGTCACGTCGAACCCCCGGCTGCGCACGACAGAGACCGCTCGGATCGCGTGGTCCACGCGCTTCCGTTTGGTCAGCGAAGCGAGCATGACGCCACGTCCGCGATGATGAGCGGATGCAGGAACGGACGGAGTCTGAGCACGGCTGTTGGGTATCGCGAACAGCTCATTCGGATGAGCACCGTCGGCAAGCATGTCATGGCGCTGCCGCTGTGTCAGAGTGACCAGTGCGTCGTACTCCTGCGCGTGCTCGAATGGCTCTCGGCGTGACGCCCGGAGAGCGTCGGAGTCGCCGGATCGGCGGTGCGAGCCGTGCATGATATGCATGGTGATCACGTTGTCGCGCTGATAACTGTGAACGAAGCGCGCGGCCGTCTTGGAGTCAATGACAATGAAGCTGCGCTTGCCCTCTGTCAGCGCGTCGAGCCAGTAACGGTACACGGCCCACACGCTCTTCCAGGACCGCACCGGTGCCCCCGACTCGTCGTAGAAGACGACCACGCGCTTCGAGTCGGTCTCCCGGTCAGTCATCAGCAGTGAGCCGTCTTCACGGAACCGGTCGACAGCCGACTCCCCCGAGTCTTTGCTTCGTCGACGGCACAGCACGGTGCCATCGCGAACGTGCACCTCGTCGTCTGCACGCGGTTCAAGCTCCGTCACGGCGTCGTGCCCTCCAGGCTTGCGCTTGACGCCATGCTCACGGAGCCAGTCCCAGATGTTGAGCAGTTGCATCTCGTCGATGAGCTCACCCTCGGCCCGGAGCTTCCATTCAAGTTCCGGATAATCGGGTCGATCGTCGAGCGTGAGGACGGTCAGCGAGCCACCGCCTTCGCGGACGAAGGCTCTCGATCGATGGAGCATGGCCGCAGTCATGCCGCCGAAATGGTCTGGTATCCCCCATGTCAGAGCGAACTGCCGCCCCCGCGGGAATCGCACTTGTGCAATCGACACATTCAGAGGCTAGGTCTCTGAACTTTGCAGAAGCTGTGACCTCGCCGAATAGGTCAGGGATGCGCACTGAAAGGTCTCGGCGCAGAGGTGGGGCGTGCGGGACTTGAACCCGCGACCGACGGATTATGAGTCCGCTGCTCTAACCGGCTGAGCTAACGCCCCCGACGCTCGTCATCGGACACGTCCGAGACGTCAGTGACCGGGTCGATCACCGCTTCACCACGATACAGGCTTTCGAAGGTCGTGAGCGTGTTCTGGATGTCGTGTGGCCGGATCATTCGCAGTGACGCGCGCTTCATCGCCTCAAGCTGCTTCTCGTCGAGCGTGAGCACGTCGGTGAGACGGGCAGCGAGCTCATGTTCATCGCCCGGCGTAAACAGGTATCCGTTCTCGCCATCGTGCACAAGATGCGGCAGCGCCATAGCGTTCGCCGCGACCACGGGCAAGGCCGTCGCCATGGCTTCCATCGTCACAATGCTCTGCAGCTCAGCGATCGAGGGCATCGCGAGCACAGTCGCGCGGCTGTACGCGGTTTTGAGCTGCTCATCTGTGACATAGCCCGTAAACGTCACACGGTCGGCGACGCCGAGTTGCTGAGCAAGCGCCTCGAGATTGCGCTTCTGGTCTCCTCCGCCAATGATCTCGAGCTTGGCATCGAGGCTCTCGTCGAGCCTGGAGAACGCCTTAATGAGCACATCAATCTGCTTCTCTCCAGTAATGCGACCGACGAAGATGATGCGGTTCTCGGTGCGCTTCTCGAAGACGGGATGGTAGAGCGACGCATCGATTCCGCACGAGATCGCGTGCACGTCGTTGCGACCGGCAGAGCGCTCGAGAAAGTCGGCTGCGCGCCTGGTCGGCGTCGTCACCGCGGACGCGAGCGAGAGAATCTTCCGTGCGTCGCGCCACATTGTCTTCACGGCGGGTTCTTGAACGAACCTCGGCAGAAGAGTGAACTCGAGCAGGTTCTCGGGCATCAGGTGGTTCGTCGCGACGACGCGGATGCCCCGTCGTGCTGCCTCAATGGTCATTCCCCGCCCGACGACGAGGAACGATTGGGAGTGCACGACGTCGGGCTTCACAGCATCCAGGATTCGTGCCGCGTTCTTACGCGACCGCCACGGGAGAGCGAACCGAAGCCAGTCGTGCGGGAACCAGCGCCAGCTGTACAGCCGATGGACCGTCATGCGCTGCCCCTCGTGAGTCTCCGTCCACGTACCGTGGCGACGCGACGATGCCGGTGCGACGACGTGAACATCGTGACCGCGTTCTACGAGACCTGCAGCGAGACGCTCTGCGAAGCGCGCTGCGCCGTTCACATCTGGAGCAAACGTATCTGCAGCGATCAGCACGCGAAGAGGGCTGCGGCGTGAATCGCCGGTGCGACGTTCGTTCTCAGACAAGGTGGGGATCGTTCCTCCGTCTCGGCCGGTGCTGGTCGCACGCGGTCACAGGTGCGGCGATCGGTTGGGACGCGCACGGACGTGGTCAGTCTAGTCAAATGAAGCGCGTCGTCGCTTTTGCGAATTGCGGCGTGTCAGCAAGCTCACGGTTTCGCCTGAGGATGGTGGCGCGCGAGCTGGAAGACGCCCCAGATCGCCACGGTCCCGGCGATGACGAACGAGAAGATCGCCCACAGTGGAGCGTTGGCAGCCTCTCGCAGCACGATGATGCCGACGGCGACAGCGACAAGCGGGTCGATCACCGTGAGACCGGCGATCACGAGATCAGGGGGCCCCGAAGCGTACGCATTCTGCACGAAGTAGGCCCCGAGGGCCGTTCCGGCGATGAGTCCCACGATGCACAGAATCGTCAGCCAGCCGACATTGCCGTGCGAGACGCGGCTCAAGATGACCTTTGCAAGTGTGGCGACGAAACCGTAGATGCAGCCGGCAGCCACGATGTAGAAGATGGCCTTCGCCCGCGACCTCGTCACCGCAAACACCACAGCGAAGATGGCCAGAACCGCCACCATCGCGACGAGTATGACGATGAGGGCCGTCGACGTAACCGGTCGGTCGACACCGACGATCGCCGCCGTCGTCACGAACAGCGCGACACCTGCGACGCAGGCGACGATGGCAACGACCGACCGACGATTGAGCGTGATCTTCGCGATGCGGGCGTTAAGCACCGACGTGATCACGAGTGCGATCGCGCCGAGAGGCTGCACGAGGATCAGCGGAGAGAACGCCAGTGCCGAGAGCTGAAAGACGATCGCAAGGGCGAGCATGACTGTGCCAATCACCCACGACGGCCTCTGCAGCAGCGCCTTGAGCTGTGCGAAGTTCAGGCCGCTCGCCGCTTCCCGCCCGCTGGAGCTCTCGACCTTCACCACTCCACGGTGCTGAAACTGCGCACCGAGCGACATCAGCACCGCGCCAACGAGAGCGAAGGGGATGCCGATGAGCCTCGCCGGATCCTGAGTGAACTGGTCGGTCAGCCCCGAGAGATCGTCGAGCGGAAACATCACGAACCGAGACTACCGTGCGCGTGCGAAAGATAGGCTGATTTCATGACCGTGCTTCCGATCCGTATCCACGGCGATCCCGTCCTGCATGAACCCGCGGCACCCGTGACCGAATTTGACGACGCGCTGCGCCACCTCGTCGCCGACATGTTCGAGACGATGGATGCTGCGCCGGGCGTCGGCCTTGCGGCCCCCCAGGTCGGCGTCGGATTGCGTGTCTTCGTGTACAGCTACGGAAACGATGCATCTGAGAAGCCATGGCGCGGCGTTGTCGTGAATCCGACCCTGTACATGACGCCGCCAGCTGCGGGCGTTCCCGACGAGCACGATGAGGCAGAGGGCTGCCTCTCGTTTCCTGGCGAACGATTCCCCCTGCGACGCTCGGAGCGCGTAGTGGTGACCGGATTCGATGCGCACGGGCAGCCGCTCAGGATCGAGGCGGAGGGCTGGCGCGCGCGGATTCTGCAGCACGAGTACGACCATCTCGACGGCACGATCTATATCGATCGGCTCGACTCGGCGTTCGACCGCGTGCTGCTGCGCATCGTGCGCAAGCGCGGCTGGGGTGTCGCGGGCAACAGCTGGAATCCGATGGACGAGCGCTTGGAAGGGTAGCGTCGGGAAAACGCCCGGGCGCAACGCCGGATTTGGCGCGTGCCAATCCTTTGGTAAAGTAGCTGTGCTGTTCGACAGTGATCCTCGATAGCTCAATTGGCAGAGCAATCGGCTGTTAACCGATAGGTTGTTGGTTCGAGTCCAACTCGAGGAGCGTCTGGCCCTCTCCGTGCGCGGAGGGGGCTTTTGCGTTGGTGAGGCGCGGTGTCCGCGCTCGAGGGGCCGGGCGCGGTGAAACTACGCCGTTCCGCCTTCTTCGTTCGCCCCCAGGGCGCTCAGATATGGGTGAGTGCGGTCTTGCAGAAGAGAGTCGATGGCGTCGAGACCGACGAGCCCGCCCCTGTGCAGCGCGATGACGCGTGATGTGACGTGACGCAGCAGAGCGAAATCATGACTGATGACGAGTGCGGCAAGCCCCTTCTCATCGCGCAGCGTGCGCAGGAGTTCGTGGAGCGCTTCACGTGCAAGAACGTCGATGCCCGTGGTGGGTTCGTCGGCAATCAGAACCCGTGGCCCGAGGACGAGTGCTCTGGCCAGCGCGACGCGCTGACGCTGGCCGCTCGAGAGTTCGAACGGATACGCTTCGAGGGCCGAGAACGGCATGTGCACAGCATCCAGCAGAGTTGCGACATGTCGCCCGAGAACCGCTCGGTCGAACCGTTTGTCGCGCTCGAGGATAGGCTGGCCGAGAATTTCCGACACCGTGTACTCGGCGGGCAGCTGCATGGCAGCATCCTGCGGAAGAAAGGCCGTGCGAAACTGCAACTCTGCGAGACGCCGTTTGGAGACCCGGCCCCTCAGCGGTGTGTCGAAGAGCCGGGCCTCGCCGCCCGTGATCACCGGCGCGACCTTCTTGTTCGGAGTCGATTTGAATTCGGCGGAGAGCACGCGTGCAAGTGTCGACTTTCCAGAACCAGCTTCTCCGATGACGCCGACGATCTCCCCGGGAGCCACGGTGAACGTGACGCCGTCGAGAGCGATGTGCTCCGGGCTTGCACCGTGTGCCGGGTAGCTCACGGTGAGGTCGGATGCTGCCAGGACAGGGTCGGACGCAGACTGCATGAGTCCCATCATGCCGCAGCGATTGAAGGGACGGGTCATCCCGCGCGGAGACGGCGCCGTTCTGTCTCGAGCTGCACGAGCTTCTGCTGAATGGTGCGGGACCCCTCGGCGTCGTGTGGATCGTGGCGCTGCAGAGAGCCGAGAAGCTCGGCCTTTCGGCGCAGCATGTCTCGCTCGATGAGCGACACCGTGACGTCGCGAACATACACTTCGAGTTCGCGCTCACCTCTCTCGGGCAGAGGAGCGACGCCCAGCTGATGCAGCAGATCACGGTATGGCTCGGGAGTGTCATCGCTGATTCTCTGGAACCAGTCCGTGGAGCCGAACACCTCCATATGCGCTGCGATCGCGTCGCGCACGACGGACAGCGAGTGGTTGGTGAACCCGGTGTGTACCGCGGCGAGCACGAGATCTGCACCGATCGACTGGGGATGCTGCACGATGGCCATGAGAGCGTCCCGCTCAAGCCGTGTCGACGGATCGCGAGGAAGGTCGGAGAGGCCGACCGGTCGCTCGCTGTGCGCGCCGTCCGACTCGCCCGCGGGCTCGCGGCGATTCTGCGAAGCTCCCGTCCCCGACGAGCGCACCGCGCGCTGCACCTCTCCCAGGTCCATGCCGAGCTGGCGGGCCAGCACTCGCGTGTAACCGGGACGAAGCGACGCATCGCGAATCTCAGAGACGATCGGGGCTGCCGAACGCAAGGCGCCGACGCGCCCTTCGACGGTGTCGAGGTTGTACTCAGAGAGCACCTGCTTGATCACGAACTCGAACATGGGCTCTTTCGTCTCGAGCAGACGCCTGACCGCGGCATCGCCACGCTTGAGCCGGAGATCACACGGGTCGAGTCCTGCGGGTGCGACAGCGACGTAGGTCTGCGCGGCGAAGCGCTTCTCTTCAGAGAAAGCCCTCAGCGCTGCCTTCTGCCCCGCAGCATCCGGATCGAATGTGAACACGACTTCTCCATTGCGCGAGTCGTCGCCCATGATGCGCCGAATGACTTTGATGTGATCGACGCCGAACGCCGTACCGCACGTGGCGACCGCGGTCGTGATGCCGGCGAGGTGGCATGCCATCACATCGGTGTATCCTTCGACGACGACGACCTGATTTCCCCGTGAGATATCGCGCTTGGCCAGGTCGAGGCCGTACAGCACCTGCGCCTTGTGATATACGGGAGTCTCGGGCGTGTTGAGGTATTTCGGGCCCTTGTCGTCATCGAAGAGCCGTCGCGCTCCAAAGCCCACCGTCTGACCCGTGACATCGCGAATAGGCCAGACTAGTCGCCCTCGAAAACGGTCGTACACTCCCCTGTCGCCCTGCGACAGCAATCCGGCTGTAACAAGTTCGTCGCGAGTGAACCCCGCCGCCGTAAGGTGCTTGTACAGGCTGTCCCAGCTCTTCGGCGCGAATCCGATGCCAAATCGCGCGGCGGCCTGCGCGTCGAACCCGCGTTCGCCGAGAAACGCCCGCCCAGCATCGGCGCAGGGAGCCATGAGCTGTTTCTGGAAGTACTCTTCTGCCGCCTTGTTCGCGGCAAGCAACCGAGAACGACGCCCGTGATCGACGCCGGGCCCACCGCCGTCTTCGTAGTGCAGTTCAACGCCGACGCGCGCCGCGAGCCTTTCGATCGCTTCAGCGAACGTGACGTGGTCCATCTTCTGCAGAAACGAAATGACATCGCCGGACTCCCCGCAACCGAAGCAGTGGTAAAAACCGACTTGCGGCCGCACGTGAAAACTCGGGGTCCGCTCGTCGTGAAAGGGGCAGAGTCCCTTCATCGAGCCGATTCCCGCGGACTTCAGTGAGACGTAGTCACCGATGATGTCGGCGATATTCGTGCGCGACTTGACCTCTTCGATGTCTGTCTGTCGAATGCGGCCCGCCATGCACCCATCCTAGTCTCCGCGTACGTCTCGCCCCGTGGATCTGTGGACGGCGTCACGCCGTGGGGATAACTCCAGCGACAACGTCTCGATGCTCGTAGAGCGCGAGCGCTCCCTGATCGGTCAGGCTCGCGACTTGGTCGACGACGATACGCTTGCGCGCAGCATCCGATGTCGCATCAGACCAGTCCGCGGCGAAACCGACGTCGAGCCCCACGCCGTCCGAGGTGTAGAGACGCTCAGCAAGGGTGATGAGAATGTCCCGCTGCTGCCGGTAGATCGGTTGACGAACGTCGCTTGACATGACGAAGGCTGCGACAACTCCCTTGAGCACGGCGATCTCTGACGCGATCTCGTGCAGCACTTCGACGTGCGCGCCGAACCGGATCAGACTTCTCTGCGGGTAGGCCGCCTGCGTCGCCTCGGTCGCGGAGCGTGCGAAATGCCCGATCATGGAGCTCGTGAAGTCCTTGAGGCCCGCAAGGTCACGGCGAGACGAGGTCCAGGTGCGCGGCCACGACGGATGCTGAGCGAGGCGCTCGAATGCCGCTCCCAGGTCATCGATCGAGAACTCAGGCCCTGCCCACGCGCGAACAGCCCTCAGAAGGGAGTCGTGCCCGGCCCGGGCATTGAGGAACGCCGGATCGATGTACTCGCTGACAATGGCGTCTTCGAAGTCGTGAACAGAGTAGGCGATGTCGTCAGACAGGTCCATGACCTCAGCCTCAATGCATCGCTGCCCCTCGGGCGCGCCGTCGCGCAGCCATTCGAACGCGGCGGTGTCGTCGTCGAAGAAGCCGTACTTGGCTCTGCCGCTCGGATCCGCAATCGCGTGTGAGGCCGGCCACGGGTACTTGCAGCTCGCGTCGAGGCTCGCTCGCGTGAGGTTGAGCCCGTACGGAGTGCCGTCAGCGCCGAAGACCTTGGGCTCCAGGCGGGTGAGCACGCGCAGCGTCTGCGCGTTGCCCTCGAACCCGCCGATATCCGCCGCCCACTCGTTGAGCGCCTTCTCGCCGTTATGACCGAACGGAGGGTGTCCGATGTCGTGCGCGAGGCACGCGGTGTCGACAACGTCCGGCGCGAGCGCGAGGCTCGCGGCAAGCTCGCGGCCAACCTGCGCGACCTCAAGCGAATGCGTCAGCCTGTTGCGGGCAAAGTCCACACCCGACGTCGGGCTGAGCACTTGCGTCTTGGCCGCAAGCCGCCGCAACGCGCTCGAGTGCAGCAACCGAGCACGATCGCGCGCAAAATCACTGCGGCGCGACGTGTGATGCTCGGGCAGCCAGCGTGCTTGGTCGTGTGCGTTGTAGACGTCAACCGCCACTCGTGTTCAACTCCGCCTCGGTAATGTCGCGGGCATGCTGTCCTCCGATGGTGTGGGAATCGAGCCAGCCCTCGGGCAGCACGGGCCGCTTCGGATGCCCCGAACGACCACGAGGTCCCTCGGCATCAGCCCCAGGATACGGCTGCGACGCGTCGAGCGATGCCAGAAGCTCATCGAGTTGCGCGAGCGATTCCACTGTCGCCAGCCGCGTTCGCAGGTCGCTTCCGACCGGGTATCCCTTGAAGTACCACGCAACGTGCTTGCGGATATCGCGGCAGCCGCGTTCTTCGGAGTCGAAGAACTCTGCAAGCAGCTCGGCGTGACGGCGGAACGTATCGATGACCTGGCCGAGCCCCGGCGTGTAGCGCTGCTGTTCCCCGCGGAACGCCGCGGCAAGATCGCCGAAGAGCCAGGGACGCCCGAGGCAACCGCGCCCGATCACGACGCCGTCGCACCCGGTCTGGCGCATCATCTCGAGAGCGTCGGCGTCGGACCAGATGTCACCATTGCCGAGCACGGGCACGTCGGTGATCGCTTCCTTGAGCGTCGCGATGGCGCTCCAGTCAGAGTGACCGGAATAGAACTCGGATGCTGTGCGCGCATGAAGTGCGATGGCAGAAACGCCGGCGTCCTGCGCGAACCGCGCTGCATCGAGATACGTCAGGTGGTCGCTGTCGATGCCCTTGCGCATTTTGACAGTGACCGGGATCGGCCCCGCCGCTTTCACGGCTTCAGTGACGATTCCTCGAAAGAGATCGTGCTTCCAGGGCAGTGCCGCTCCCCCGCCTTTGCGCGTAACCTTGGGCACGGGGCACCCGAAGTTGAGATCGATATGGTCTGCCCGGTCCTCCGCGACGAGCATGGTTACGGCCTCACGCACGGTCGCCGGGTCGACGCCATACAGCTGAACGCTGCGCGGAACCTCGGATTCGTGGTGAGAGATGAGGCGCATCGTCTCAGGCGTGCGCTCGACAAGCGCGCGAGAGGTGATCATCTCGCACACGTACAGCCCAGCGCCGAACTCACGGCAGAGTCGTCGGAACGCCGTGTTCGTGATTCCGGCCATGGGTGCGAGCACGACGGGCACGTCGAGAGTCAGGGAGCCGATCGTGAGCGGCCGCGCAAGAGTGGAAGTCGAGGTCATAACCTCTCAATTGTCCCAGATTGCTCGCCATCCGCGTGCGGCGGAACTGAGCACGCATCGCCCTCGCACGCCGAAGCGTCCGCCTGACCGAGCATCGTCAGCGACGGCAGCGCGCCCGGGCCCTGCTCACCGCTCACGATTGAGCTCCGCGGCGGGTGACGACTTCGCGCAGAACGGTGTTGAACGTCTCAGGCTCCTGCGCACCCGACACGCCATATTGGCCGTCGAAGACGAAGAAGGGAACTCCGTTGATGCCGAACTCGGCAGCTTTCGCCTTGTCCTTCGCGACGTCGGCGGCGTACGTTCCCTGCTCGAGAGCGTGAGCTGCGGCATCCCTGTCGAGGCCAACGTCGCCTGCCAGATTCGCCAGATCATCGATGCGTCCAACGTGCCTGCCCTCGACGAAATAGGCGCGCATCAGTCGTTCGACAACGTCGTGCTCGCGCCCTTGTGCGCGGGCGAAATGCACGAGCTCGTGTGCTTTGAGCGTCTTCGTGTGCTTGACGGAGCCGAAGTCGTAATCGAGACCGGTCTGTTCGGCGACGCGCGTCACGTGGTCGAGCATCTGGGCCACCTGGTCCGCAGGCATCCCCTTGTACGACGCTAGGAACTCCTCTTCGCTGCCCTCAAAGTCGATCGGCGTGTCGGGCGCCAACTCGAAGCTGTGAAAGCGCACAGACACGGGAGGGTTGTCTGCATCGGACGAGAAGCTTTCAAGACCGCGTTCGAAGCGCCGCTTTCCGATGTAGCACCAGGGGCACGCGATGTCGGACCAGATGTCGACAGTGATGGGTTCGCTCATGTTCGATGCAACCGCGTCAGCAGTCCCGCAATTCCCCGTCAGGATGCCGGAGTGTCGATGGCACCGCCAAAGCGACGGTCGCGGCTCACGTAGCGCCGCACAGCCTCCCACAGATCTTCGCGCGAGAAGTCCGGCCAGAGCGTGTCGAGAAAAACCATCTCAGCGTACGCACTCTGCCAGAGCATGAAGTTACTCGTTCGCTGCTCTCCCGAGCTGCGCACGAAGAGGTCGACGGGCGGCATCTCGGGAACGTAGAGGCGCGATGCGATCGTGCGCTCAGAGATCCCGCTCGGCTTGAGCGTGCCGTCGGCCACGTCGCGGGCGATTGAGCGGACAGCATCCGTGATCTCGTTGCGTCCGCCGTAGTTGACGCACATCGTCAGGGTCAGCACCGAATTGTCGGCGGTGAGTCGCTCGGCATACTGAAGCTCTTTGATCACCGATGACCAGAGTCTCGGCCTGCGACCGGCCCACCTGATTCGCACCCCCCATTCGTTGAGCTGATCGCGCCGACGGTGGAGGACGTCGCGGTTGAAGCCCATGAGAAAGCGCACCTCGTCGGGCGACCGCGCCCAGTTCTCGGTAGAGAACGCGTATACGCTCACGTGCTTGATGCCGAGCTGAATGGCACCGGCAACAACGTCGAGCAACGCTGCCTCGCCGGCCTTGTGCCCCTCGATGCGCGCCATTCCGCGCTTGTTCGCCCACCGACCGTTGCCGTCCATGACGATGGCGACGTGCGCGGGGAGCGCCTTGACGGGAAGCTTGGGCGGATAGATTCCCGTCCAGGCGACCGGCTTGTAGGCAACGGCGTCACGGTGCGTATAGGGTTTCGGGCTCACTGTCGGCTTTCCATCTTCGATGACGAACTGAGGTGGGCATAGGAGCGGAGTCCGCGCTCGAGGTGCCATTGCACGTAGGCGCCGACGAGGCCGCTGGCCCGTGAGCGCACCGCTGCGTCAGCAGCATCCACGACGGCCCAGTCTCCGGCGAGAAGCGAACCCAGCAGCTCACGTGTCTGGGAATCCACCTTCGGGCTGCCCGTCGGCGCGCAGTCGGGACACACGACTCCGCCCATCTGAACAACGACGGCGTCGTGCGGTCCCGGCTCCTGACAGCGTGCGCAGTCCACGAAGCTCGGGGCCCATCCAGCTAGTGACAGCGCTCGCAGCAGATACGAGTCAAGCGTCGCACTCGGGGCATGCTCGGCACGCGAGAGCGAGCGCAGTGCCCCGAGCAGCAGCAGGTACTGCTGATGGTTTGAATCAGACTCCGTGAGTTTGTCCGCGGTCTCGACCATGACGTTCGCTGCCGTGTAGCTGTCGTAGTCAGCGGCAATGATCTGTCCGTAGGCTCCCAGGGTGTCCGCCTGCGTGATGGTGTCGAGACTTCGGCCCTCGTACAGTTGCAGATCGGCGACCATGAACGGCTCGAGTCGGGAGCCGAAGCGCGAACTCGTTCTCCGGATGCCCTTTGCGACGGCGCGCACCTTGCCGTGCTGACGCGTCAGCAGGGTCACAATGCGATCGGCCTCGCCCAGCTTGTGGGTGCGAAGGACGACGCCCTCATCTCGATACAACGGCACACTTGATTATCTCGTGATTCTCCTGCGCGCGCGCCGTGCGACACCGGAGCGTGCGCGACGCATGCCTGTTGCCGTGCGTCCGCCGACACACGGCAACAGAACAGCGGCTACGCCGTCGTCGAGACCAGCTGCGGACTGGGGGTGTCTGCCCTGAGCCCGCGATTGACCGCGGAGATGATCGCCTTGAGCGAAGCGACGGAGATGTCACCGTCCACACCGACGCCCCAGAGCCTGCTGTCACCGACGTGGAGCTCGACATATGCGGCCGCTGACGCATCTCCGCTCGCGCTCAATGCGTGCTCGACGTAGTCGTACAGAGTGACCTCGACCCCGTGTTCGTTCATCACGCTGAGGAACGCGGCGATTGGACCGTTCCCGTGGGCTGTGTGCTGGTCCACGGCGTCTCCGTCGCGAAGCGTGACGTCGATTTCAACTCCCCCGTCGACGTTGCTTGACGTGCGAAGACCGTTCAGCTCAAAGCGGCCCCACTTGCCCGTGCCCGTGTCGGCCGGCAGATACTCGTCGCGGAAGATACGCCAGATCTCATCGCTCGTAACCTCTCCGCCTTCGGAGTCCGTTCGGCTCTGCACGACAGACGAGAACTCAATCTGCAGTCGGCGCGGCAATTCCATTCCGCGATCGGACTTCAGGAGATACGCCACGCCGCCCTTTCCCGACTGCGAGTTGACGCGAATCACGGCCTCGTACGAGCGCCCGAGGTCTTTGGGATCAACGGGCAGATACGGAACCGCCCACGCCAGGTCTTCCGTCGAGACGCCGCGCGACGCAGCGTCGACGCTCATGGCTTCGAACCCCTTCTTGATGGCATCCTGGTGGGAACCGCTGAATGCCGTGAACACCAAGTCGCCTGCCCACGGACTGCGCTCGTGCACGGCAAGCTGGTTGCAGTACTCGGCTGTGCGCTTGATCTCGTCGATGTCGCTGAAGTCGATCTGCGGGTCAATGCCCTGCGTGAACAGATTGATGCCGAGCGCGACGAGGTCGACGTTTCCCGTGCGCTCGCCATTGCCGAACAGGCATCCTTCAATGCGGTCCGCACCCGCCATGTAGCCGAGCTCCGCAGCGGCGATCGCCGTGCCGCGGTCGTTGTGAGGATGCAGCGAGAGAATGACGTTGTCCCGGTGACTGAGGTGCCGGTTCATCCACTCGATCGAGTCCGCATACACGTTCGGAGTGGCCATCTCGACCGTCGCGGGCAGGTTGATGATGACGTTGCGCTCCGCCGTCGGCTCAAGAACCTCGAGCACCTGATTGCAGATCTCGACAGCGAACTCGAGCTCTGTGCCTGTGTAGCTCTCCGGCGAGTACTCGTAGTACACGGTCGTTCCGGGGACCGTGCTCTCCATCTGCTTGCACAGGCGTGCTCCGTTCAGGGCAATGTCGATGATTCCCTGCTTGTCTGATCGGAACACGACGTCGCGCTGCAGCACGCTCGTTGAGTTGTACAGGTGCACGATCGCCTGCTTCGCGCCCGCGATGGACTCGTACGTGCGCCGAATGAGGTGCTCCCGGCACTGCGTGAGCACCTGAATCGTGACGTCGTCAGGAATGACGTCGTCGTCGATGAGGGAACGCACGAAATCGAAGTCGGTCTGGCTCGCGCTCGGGAACCCGACCTCGATCTCCTTGTAGCCCATACGCACGAGCATGTCGAACATGACGCGCTTGCGCTCGGGGCTCATCGGGTCGATAAGCGCCTGGTTGCCGTCGCGCAGATCGACCGCGCACCAGCGGGGAGCTTTCGAGATCCGGGCATCCGGCCACGTCCGATCGGGCAGATCGACCGAGATCTGCTCGTGAAACGGCCGGTACTTGTGGGTCGGCATCGGCGATGGCTTCTGGTTGTTCTTCATTGCGTCAATTCTCCTCGCGATTCTTGTGCAGCCAACGACGAACTCCGCGACGAGAGGGGCTTGGACTAAGCCTCGTCGCGGCAGCTAAGGAGAAGCGCAGTCGAGAACACGTTTTTCAGGATAGCACCATCGTGCCCGCGTCGAGACCGCTGGCATCACTCTGCGGCAAGAGCGGCGATCGGCCGATCCCGCAGCACGCGTCGGACGGGCAGAAGTGCCGCCATCACCGCGAGAAGCAGCGCTGATCCGATGACCGCAGCCATCAGCCAGAGGGGAATGACAGGAGAGACGAGCCTTCCGCCTGGAATCGAGCCGAGCAGTGCCATCGCCCCGCTCCAGCCGTACCCGATGCCGAGGGCGAATCCCAGGATCACGCCGGAGATGCTCATCGTGATGCTCTCCACCGTCACCATCGTCCGCACGGGGCGCCGAGAGAGTCCGATCGTCCGGAGCAACCCGAGTTCGCGTCGACGCTGTAGCACAGACAGTGAGAGCGTGTTCACGAGGCCGACCGCCGCGATGACCGCCGAGAATCCGAAGAGCACAGAGAAGACGGCGATCGACAGCGACAGAGCTGTGTCCGTTCCCCGGTAGAGCTCCGGGAGATCTGACTGAGCACCGAAAAGCACGTCGTAGTAGGTCTCCATCGCGACAGAGAACATCACGATCAAGGTCACCCCGATGACGATGCCAATTGTGGCGCGACTGGTGCGCCCCGGATCACGAAGCGCGTTCGTCGCAGACAGCCGAGAAGCGGGTCCCATCGACAGCAGCTTGCCGACTCCCCCGAGCACGGGCGGCAGAATTTTCTCGGCCAGGAGAACGACTCCGAGAAACGATGCCATCCCTCCCAGAACGGCGATGAGCAGGCCGGTCGACGTGACCTGTCCGACGATGACGCCGCCCGCAAGCAGCGCTACTCCCCCGCCGAGGAGCCACACGCCGGAGCGAGTGTGCCAGGGCGACGTGATGGGATCGCTCGTCGCTGCACGGCCCGTGGCTTCAATCGGCGATACGGCGAGCACGGAGCGCGATCCAAGCCAGATGGCGGCGACGCACGTCACGATCGTGATGATCACGGGGAGCACGAGCGTCCACTGCACGAGGACATAGGGCGCGTCGGGCAGCATCCCCCAGTTCACCACCACGGGCACGCCCATCGCACAGATTCCGCCGAGCAGGAGTCCGCCTGCGGTGCTCCCGATCGCCGACGCGACGAGCCCGGTGCGCAGAAATCCTCGACGGATGCTGCGGGCCGACGCACCGAGCAGACGAAGCCGCGCGATGTCTCGTGTTCGGCCCGCGACGACAGTTCGTACGGTGTTCGACGTCACGATCGCTCCGACGAACACCGCAATCGCGAAAAACACAGCGGCGACAACGGTCAGCGCCAGCTGCATGCGAGCTCTGGCAGCGACATCATGCTCACCGAGCGCAGCCACGAGAACCGAGGTTCCCTGCAGAAGAGCCACCCCGAAGCCCGCTGAGAGCGCGGCGACGAGCGCGGTTGATCGAAGATCGCGTGCTGAGAGGATCATCGGCTCTGTTCCAGTCGCAGTGTCGTCGAGGCGATCTGCTCGGCTGACGACGGACCGAGGTCTCCAACAACGCGTCCATCGCCGAGGACGATCACGCGTGACGCCATGCTCGCCGCAGCGGCGTCGTGAGTGACCATGGCGATCGTCTGCGCGAAGTTGCGGCTCGCGTCGGACAGGATGCTGAGGACTTCGCGTCCACTGCGCGAATCGAGATTTCCCGTCGGCTCATCTGCGAACACGATGTCTGGCCGCGTCACGAGCGCCCGTGCGATCGCGACGCGTTGTTGCTGGCCACCGCTCAATTCGCTCGGGCGATGGCGGAGCCGATCATTCAGCCCGAGTCGATCGACGAGCGTAAGAAAATGATTCTGCTCCTCACTGGTGGGCGTACGACCGTCCAAATCGAACGGCAGCAGAATGTTCGCTTCGGCGTCAAGAGTCGGTACGAGGTTGAACGCCTGGAAGACAAACCCGATGCGCCGGCGTCGCAGCACGGTCAGCGCGGAATCACCGAGGCTTGTGATGTCGTCGTCACCGATCCACACTTCTCCGGAGTCCACGGAGTCGAGGCCGGCCATCACATGCATCAGCGTGGATTTTCCAGACCCGCTCGGCCCCATGATGGCGGTGAACTCGGCCGTGCGCAGACCGACCGTGACACCGTCGAGCGCGCGCACGAGACTCTGTCCGCGGCCGTAGCCCTTGCTCACGCCGACAACACGCGCAGCGAGTCCCATTTGCGATGTGGAAATCTTCATAGAATTCACGCTATGAAGCACCTGCGCTGTCGTCGTCAGTCTTCAGGATGACCTGACTCGAACGCGAGAGGGAGATCAGCCGATGACGCCGTGCTCGTATGCGTAGATTACGAGTTGCACACGATCGCGAGCCCCTAGCTTGCTGAGCACGCGACTGACGTGGGTTTTCACCGTCGCTTCGCTGAGAAACTCGCGTCCGGCGATCTCGGAATTGCTCAGCCCTGACGCCGCGAGGCGGAAGATCTGCTTCTCACGATCCGTCAGTGCTGCGAACTCCGTGGGTTCACGCGAGACCGGCGCCTGGCCCAGCTGGGCAAGGAGGGTTTTCGTCGCGCCGGGCGCGATGACCGCGCTCCCCGAGTGAACTGAACGGATGGCGGCGAGAAGGAATTCGGGCTGTGAGTCCTTGAGAAGAAAGCCGCTCGCGCCGATGCGCAGCGCCCTCGCTGCGCCCTCGTCGAGCTCGAACGTCGTGAGCACGATGATGCGCGGTGCATCGCGACCGGCTGCATCCGCCTCTGACAAAATGCGCTCCGTCGCCTCGATGCCGTCGAGCTGCGGCATGCGAACGTCCATGAGCATCACATCGGGGCGTGCTGAGCGAGCGAGAACGACTCCGTCATGCCCGTTCTCAGCTTCTCCGGCGAACTCGAGGTCAGGTTGCGAATCGATGAGCATGCGAATTCCGGCACGAAAGAGCGACTGATCATCGACGAGGGCGACGGAAATGGTTTCTGGCATCGAGAGGTGACCTCATTCAAGCTGCGGGAAGTCGTGCGTGCACGCGGAATCGGCCGGCGACGGACGCATCGATATCGAGCGTACCGCCCGCGAGCGACGCGCGCTCGCGCATTCCGGGCAATCCATGCCCGCGCGTGAGCCCGGCGTCAGGGGACGCCGGAACCTGCGCTGACTCGTTCTCGACAACGAGATCGATGCAGTGCGCGTCTCCCTTGACAAGAACGTCAACATCGCGGGTCGGGTCCCCGTGATGGAGCGCGTTGGTGAGCGCCTCCTGCAGGATCCGGTACGCGGCGATCTGCCGCCCCGTCGGAAGTTCGGGGAGCGTTCCGATCAACGTGTATCGAATCGAGAGGCCCGCGCTCCGCATTCGCTCAACAAGGGCGTCGAGATCCGCGAGGCCCGGCTGCGGTCCGCTCTCTTGCTCGTGGCGGAGCTCGCTCAAGAGCAGCCGAACGTCTCCCAATGCGTGTCGCGCCGTTTCCGAGACGGTTTCAAGGGTGCGCGCGAGTGCCTCTGGATCACCCTTGTGCACGTAACGCGCCCCATCTGCTTGCGCGACGACGACGGCGAGGGAGTGAGCGACGACATCGTGCATGTCGCGCGCGATCCTGCCCCGCTCGTGCTCGACGACGGTGGCCTGTTCCGCAAGCAGCTGAGCTTGCTGCGCTCGAAAACGTTCATAGCCCGCCTGCCGAGCAGCATCGGCTGTGCGCATGAGCTGGCCAAGCGTCCACGAGAGCCCCAGCACGACGATTCCGGCGATCGCCCCCATCACGGCGGCGAACGACAGAATGGAAATCGTCGTCACGTCAAAGCCGGCGCTCGCGTTCGTAATCAGCACGACGTACGCCGACGCGATGATTCCTCCAACGACAGCAGACGCGAGCCCGTACCAGCGCACCCATCCGTCACCGTACCGGGCCGTCGCGTACAGCACGATCGGCACGGCGATGTTGTAAGCATTCGGTGATGCTCCAGAACCCATCTGCGCGATCACGCCGATCCACGCCGCTGTGAGGGCGAGGGCAGGAGAGACTCTTCGCAGCGAGAAGACGCCCCACGTGACAAGAATCAGCCACACGTCGATGAACGTTCCTCGTACCGCGAACGGCAGGCACAGTATCGCGACGAGTATCCCTACCGCACCGTCGACGGCGTATTGCCGCGGCAGCAGAGATCGAATCATGCGCTCAAGAGTAGTTCGGCCCGAGCTCAGCGGGGCGCCAAAGCGCGTGCGATCATCCTGCGGACGGGCAAAATCATCCCCTGGTTGCATACATATGCCTAGAACCCAAGGCGACCCAGCTGCTTCGGGTCGCGCTGCCAGTCACGCGCGACTTTCACACGGAGTGAGAGGAAGACCCGCGAGCCGACAAGCGGTTCGATTTGTGCGCGGGCACGTTCGCCGACCTCCCGGAGGCGTGCACCGTGCTTTCCGATGACGATCGCCTTCTGGCTGTCGCGCTCCACGAACACATTCGCGTAGATATCGACGATGTCTTTGTGCTCGCGTGCGCTGACATCATCTACCGTCACAGCGAGCGAGTGCGGAAGCTCATCTCGCACGCCTTCGAGAGCGGCCTCGCGAATGTACTCGGCGATCCGGTCCTCGATGGACTCGTCGGTAATCCGCTCATCGGGATAGAGACGTGGTGATTCGGGAAGCAGCTTCGTGAGTTGCTCAACAAGAATGTCCAGCTGAAGCTGCTTCACGCTGGACACGGGAATGATCTCGTCCCATTCCCTCAATTGCGACACGGCGTAAAGCTGGTCGGCCACCTGCGCCTTTGGGACGGCGTCGATCTTCGTGACGATCGCAACCTTCTTTGCACGGGGGTAGTCGTCGAGCTGCTCGTTGATGAACCGGTCTCCGGGCCCGATCGCCTCGCCTGCGGGAACGCACATGCCGATCACGTCCATGTCGCCGAGCGTGGACTGGACCAGATCGTTGAGACGCTCCCCGAGCAAGGTTCTCGGTCTGTGCACACCAGGTGTGTCGACAACGATGACCTGACCGGATTCAGAGGAGACGATGCCCCTGATCGCCTTGCGCGTCGTCTGAGGCTTCTCGCTCGTGATCGCGACTTTGCTCCCGACGAGGGCGTTCATGAGCGTCGACTTACCGACGTTTGGCCGTCCGACGAACGAGACGAACCCCGCCCGGTATGCGTCGCGAGGTGAATCGCTCATTGCCACTCCTCATCCGCTGGAGATTCCGCGCGGGTATCCGGCTCCCGCTCGACGATAATCGTGCTGATCTCGCCCTGTCTGCCCGTTGTGCGTTCCGCGGTCATCGTGAGCCCGTGCGCGGTGACCGTGTCACCCGGGACCGGGAGACGGTCAAGCGCCTTGGCGAGAAGCCCGCCGACGGAGTCGACGTCGTCGTCCTCGAGCTCCATGTCGAAGAGGTCGCCGAGTTCGTCGATGGAGAGTCGCGAGCTGACACGGTACCGGGAGGTCGAGAGCTTTTCGACGTCTTGCAGCTCTCGATCGTATTCGTCGGCGATGTCGCCAATGAGCTCTTCGATAAGGTCCTCGAGTGTCACCAGTCCGGCGATTCCGCCGTACTCATCGACGACCATGGCCAGATGATTTGACTCACCCTGCATCTGCTGCAGCAGATCGTCGACTTTTTTCGACTCGGGGACGAACATGGCAGGACGCACGAGGCCGAGCGCGTCGCTCTGCTGCGCCGCTGAATCGCCCTCATACACGACACGTGCAAGATCCTTGAGGTACAGAACGCCAAGCACCTCATCGACATCGTCAGAAACGACGGGCGCCCGTGAGATCCCCGTACTCAGAAACACACCGAGAGCGGCCATCACCGTCGTGTCATGGTCGATGCTCACCATGTCGGTACGAGGAATCATGACTTCGCGAACAAAGGTGTCATTGAACTCGAAGATCGAGTGAATCAGCTCGCGATCGTCTTCTTCGAGAACACTCATCTCGGTAGCTTCGTCGACCATGCTGAGAAGCTGTTCTTCTGACGAGAAGGAGATCTCCCGCGGCACACCTGGCGTGACGCGGTTGCCGATCGCCATCAGCGCGTGCGCGATCGGGCCCAGAAGCACTCGGACGAAGTGGATCAACGGCCCTGTGATCCGGAGGATCGCGTCTGCGTGGTTGCGCCCGAAGCTGCGCGGGCTCGCGCCAACGAGTACGAACGAGACGAGGGTCATGATGAATGCCGAGAGCAGAAGCGCGATCCACAGCTGGGTGAACAGCTGAGCGAAGACCAGCGTCACGAGCACCGCCGCGGTCGTCTCAGCGAAGATACGCATGAAGTTTATGGAGTTCATGTGCGCACCGGGGTCGGTGGCGATGGCATTCAGCGATCGTGAGTCGCGGCTCTGCTGAGCGAGTTCCTGAATGTCGTTGCGCGACTTGACACCAATGGCGGCGTCAGCCGCCGTCATGAGACCTGCGAATGCGATGAGCGCAAGCGCCCCGCAGACAAAGACGATAAGAAGCACTTACGCGCCGTGCCGTTCGATCGTGGCGAACGACAGCAGAATGTCGCGCTGGATACCGAACATCTCACGCTCCTCATCAGGCTCGGCGTGGTCGAAGCCAAGAAGATGCAGAATTCCGTGTGTTGTCAGCAGGAGCAGTTCATCGAGCGTTGAATGTCCAGCGGTCTCAGCTTGCAACTCCGCAACCTGCGGGCAGAGAACGATGTCACCGAGTAGGCCGGGAGGTGCGGGGTTCTCCTCTGTCCCCGGCTTGAGCTCATCCATCGGGAAGCTCAAGACATCCGTCGGGCCCGGTTCGTCCATCCATTGAACGTGCAGCTGCTCCATCGCACCCTCGTCGACCATCACGATGTTCAGCTCTGCCTCTGAACTCACGTGCATGACACCGAGGGCATGGTTCGCCAGACGAAGCAGTGCTCCTTCATCGACAGCGACGGCGGATTCATTGTTGATCTCAATGCTCACGAGCTGAAGCCTCCGGGTTTACGTTGATGATCACGCGGTTGGCGCCCCCGGCGCTCGGCGCGGTTCGCGAACTCGCGAGCCTGATCACGTTCGTAGCGTTCCGCCTGCTGCCGTTGGTCGTACTCGCTGTAGGCGTCGACGATCTGACCGACGAGCGTGTGGCGCACGACGTCGTCACTTGTCAGACGGCAGAACTCGATGTCATCGATGTTCTTCAGCACGCGGGTCACCAGCCGGAGTCCGGAGGACGCTCCGGGGAGGTCCACCTGCGTGATGTCGCCCGTGACGACCATCTTCGAGTTGAAGCCGAGGCGCGTGAGAAACATCTTCATCTGCTCTGGCGTCGTGTTCTGGGCCTCATCGAGGACCACGAAAGAGTCATTGAGTGTGCGACCGCGCATGTATGCGAGCGGGGCGACCTCGATCGTGCCAGCCGCGAGAAGTTTCGGAACGAGTTCCGGGTCCATCATCTCGTTCAGCGCGTCGTAAAGCGGACGCAGGTACGGATCGATCTTGTCGGTCAGCGTTCCCGGCAGAAATCCGAGTCTCTCGCCTGCTTCGATGGCAGGGCGCGAGAGAATAATCCGCGTGACTTCCTTGCGCTGCAGCGCCTGCACGGCCTTGGCCATCGCCAGGTACGTTTTGCCTGTCCCAGCGGGTCCGATTCCGAAGACGATCGTGTTCTCATCGATGGCGTCGACATACGATTTCTGCCCCGCCGTCTTCGGCCGGATCGTCTTGCCTCGAGAAGACAGGATGGTCTGACCGAGAATGTCCGAGGGCGTGTGCGTGCCCGCATCGATTAGCCGGGACGATGTCGTCACATCGGACTGAGCGAGATCTTGGCCGTTGCGCACGAGCACGAGGAGCTGCTCGATCAGTTCGCGAGTCGACGCCACGGAAGCGTCAGGACCCGTGAGAGTGATGACGTTTCCGCGCACGTGCACGCTGACATCAGGATGCTCGTGCTCGATCCGTGTCAAGAGACGGTCCTGGGGGCCGAGCAAGTGCACCATCGCGATGCCGTCGACGTGCAGCGAAGCTGTTGTTTCCGGCGTGCGTTCAGGTTGGTCAGCGTCCGACAAGGGTCCCCTCTCCGAGGTCTCCGGCGATCACGTGCGCATGCACGTGGAAAACTGTCTGCCCCGCTTCGGCTCCGCTGTTGAAGATCAGCCGATACTGCCCCTCGGAGCGCTCATCGGCGATCTGCTGCGTCATGGCGATGAGCTCGGCGAGAAGCTGAGGATCACCAGCAGCGAGTTCGCTGACCGTCGAGTACTGGTCTGTCTTAGGCACGACGAGAATGTGAACGTTCGCCTGTGGTTTGATGTCCTCGAACGCGATCAGCTTGTCGTTCTCGGCCACGATCGTCGCCGGAATCTCACGTGCGATGATGCGGCTGAAGACGCTCGGTGTCGACTTAGTCATGCTTCTATCCTACGGAACCGGGGCGCACGCGCGACCTACCAGTGCCCCGATATGACGTTGAGTACGGCGAGGGCGGCTGGCCCGGCCGACGAGGTCCGTAGAACGTTCGCACCAAGGCGAACGCGTTCGGCTCCAGCATCCGCGAAACGGCGCATCTCCGCCCCGTCGATTCCGCCTTCCGGTCCTACCACGAGAAGCAGCGGGCGATCATCGAGACGGATGCTGCTGAGCGGCGTTGTTGCCTCGGGGTCGAGCACGAGCATCCGCTGAGTTGCTGCATAGGCTGCCAGCGTGACCGGGCTCTCAAGGGGCCGCACCTGCGGAATGTGCGCTCGCAGCGATTGCTTCGTCGCTTCGCGAGCGATCGTCTGCCAGCGCTGTACTCCCTTCGACGCCTTCGCAGAGTCCCACCGCGAAACGCTGCGGCGCGCCTGCCACGGGATGATCGACGTCACCCCCAGCTCTGTGCTCATCTGAACAGCGCGCTCATCACGGTCTCCTTTCGCGAGAGCCTGCGCGAGCGTGATCTGCGGGTGACGCTGGTCGACGGTGGCGACGTCTTCGACGTTCAAGATCACCTCGCCTGTCTGCACGGTCTCGACCACGCAGCGCACCAGAAGACCCTGACCGTTGCCAACCAGGACCCGCTCGCCGACGCGCACTCTCGTCACGGTGACAGCGTGCTTGGCCTCGGCGCCCGTCAGCGTCAGGAGCCCGCCGCGCGTGGCGTCGACGAGCGCCTCATCGATAAAGACGCTGCTCACATCAGCTCACAAAACGGTCACGCAGCTTGGCGAAAAGTCCTTGCTGGAAATGCGCGAGTTTGGGGTTCGGCTCTCGGCGCCTTTCAGCGAACGAACGGATCAGGTCCCGCTCCTTGTGATCGAGCTTCTGCGGCGTGACGACCTGCACTCCGACGCGAAGGTCACCCCTGGTCGTGCTGCGCAGGCCTGTGATGCCGCGGCTCTTGATCACGAGAACGTCGCCGCTCTGCACACCAGGCCGGATCTCGAGATCCACGTCACCGTCGAGCGCCTTGATCGTGCTTGTTGTTCCGAGAATCGCGTCGGCCATCGATACTTCAAGCGTGCAGAGCACGTCATCGCCGTTGCGGCTGAAGACGTCGTCGTGCCGCACTTTGATCTCAAGATACAGGTCTCCGGAGGGACCGCCTCCCTGCCCGACTTCTCCGCTGCCCGGCATCTGCAGACGCAGTCCCGTATCGACGCCCGAGGGAATGTCGACCGAGACGGTACGGCGGGCTCGCACGCGACCCTGTCCCTGGCAGGTCACGCACGGGTTCGGGATGATGGTGCCGTATCCGCGGCACGAACCACACGGACTCGCTGTGACGACGTTGCCGAGCAGGGAGCGAACCGTGCGTTGCACTTGACCGGTCCCATGGCAGATGTCGCACGTCACAGGAGAGGTTCCCGGCTGACAGCAGGATCCCTCACACGTCTCGCAGAGCACCGCGGTATCGACCTCGACCTGCTTTGTGGTACCGAACATGACGTCCACAAGATCGACCTCAATACGCAGAAGAGCATCTTCTCCTCGCTCCTGCCGAGAGCGGGGGCCTCGCCCGCCGCCTCCTCCGCCGAAGAACGTGTCGAAGATATCCCCGAATCCGCCGAAGCCTCCTGCGCCGCCGAAGGGGTTCCTGCCCCCAGCGTCATACTCGGCCCGCTGCTGGGCATCGCTGAGCACATCGTATGCGTGGGTGACGTTCTTGAAGGTCTCCGCTGCCTCAGGACTCGGGTTGACGTCGGGATGCAGCTGACGCGCGAGCTTCCGATACGCCTTCTTGATGTCCTCGGCCGAGGCGTCGCGCGAGACGCCCAGTGTTTCGTAGTGGTCAGCCACTCGTGGCCTTTCCTCGTCGTGTGCCGGGCGGGCTCGTCCGGCAGGTGTGCAATTCTGTGCGCGAAGTCGCGCATGCGGGTCGTGTCACTCGACCTCGAGAAGCCGAGTCAGGTAGCGGGCGACGGCTCGCACAGCCGTGATGTTTCCCGCGTAGTCCATTCTCGTGGGTCCAAGAACTCCGAGACGGGCGATTTCGCCAGCAGAGGAACGATAACCGCTCGTGACGATGCTGGTCTCGTCAAGTCCGAACGGCGCGTTCTCCCGCCCGATGCTCGCCGATACGCCGAGCTGATCAGCCTGCATCTCGCCGAAGAGCCGTAAGAGTACGACCTGCTGCTCGAGGGCTTCGAGCACGGGAAAGATGCTTCCCGAGAAGTCGGCCTCGGTGCGCGCGAGGTTCGCGGCCCCCGCCATCACGAGTCGATCCTCACGATAGTGACCAAGAACTTCGAGAACGACACTCCGAACCGCGTCAGCGAGTTCCCCGTCGTCAGCAGAGGCATCGTCCTCACCCTGCTGCATCAAGCGGGTTGCGGCCGTATTGACGGTCTGAGCCGAGACGATGTCGTTGATCTCGACCTTAATGCGGTTTATCTCGTCATCGTCGAGCGTGCGGCGCGACTCCACGAGCCGCTGATCGACGCGCCCGTTGTCGACGATGACAACCACGAGCAGCGTCGACTCGCTCACACTGACCAGCTCCACATGGCGCACCGACGCTCGCGCGAACGATGGGTACTGCACGAGCGCTACCTGATTGGTCAGCTGTGAGAGCAGCCGCACCGTTCGACGCAGAACATCATCGAGATCGGCCGACGGCTCCAGAAACATCTCGATCGCGCGCCGTTGGGCCGGAGACAACGGTCGCTTGTCTGTGAGCTGGTCGACGAAAAGGCGATAGCCCTTGTCTGTCGGGATGCGCCCTGATGATGTGTGAGGAGCAACGATCAGCTCCTCTTCTTCAAGCTGCGCCATGTCGTTGCGAATGGTAGCCGCGGAGACGCCGAACTGGTGGCGATCCACGATGCTCTTCGAGCCGACGGGTTCCCTCGAGGAGACAAAGTCCGTGACGATTGCCCGCAACACGTCGAGACTGCGTTCGGAAACCACCGGTTTTGCCTCCTCTCTGGCACTCGTTCTCCCTGAGTGCCAATCTTAGTCCGTGTGAAAGCGGCGCGGACAATTGCAGGCATGACGCGGTGTCTGTAGGTTTACTCCTAAGTTCTGCAAAGGACGTGACACGAGCGTTCGCCGGCAAGCGAACTTCACAAGCGAAAGGCGAAGCAATGACTGACCCGAATGCACCGCAACCTGCTGATCCGAATCAGCAGCCCAACACGCACGGCCAGCCATCACAGACACCACCCCAGCAGCCCGAGTACGGGCAGCAGCCACAACCGCCGCAGTATGGTCAGCCGCAACAGCCGCAGTACGGGCAGCAGCAGCCGCCCCAGTATGGGCAGCAGCCACCCCAGCAGGGTCAGCAGCCCTACGGGCAGCAGCCACCGCAGTACGGGCAGCAGCCGCCTCACCAGGGCCAGCAGCCCTACGGGCAGCCCCAATATGCTCAGGCACCGGGCGCGCAGCCACTGACGCCGCAGGACGACAAGATGTGGGCAATGTGGTCGCACTTCGGCGGCGTGCTTGCGATCCTGCCATCGCTCATCATCTACCTCGTGTTCAAGGATCGTGGACCGTTCGTTCGACAAGAGGCCAAGGAAGCGCTCAACTGGCAGATCACGTTCCTGATCGTGTCGATCGCCTGGGGAATTATCATCGGCATCCTCAGCGGCATCGTGGTGACGTCGATGATCGCCGGAGGCAGCTTCGCCGCGATCGGCGGAATCTCAGCTCTGTTCTCCCTGCTGAGCTGGCTCCCGTACATCCTCAACCTGATCTTCTCGATCATCGGCGGAGTCAAGGTCAAGGGCGGTCAGCCGTACCGTTACCCGGTCAACTTCCGCTTCATCAAGTAACTCAATCAGTGAGACGCCGAACGACGGCGTCAGCCAGGAGCCGCCCTCTCACGGTCAGCACAACGCGGCCGCGAAGGGCGGCTTCTGCGTTCACGAGTTCGTCGGCGATGAGTTCGGCGACAACGTGTCGCGACGTCGGGCTGAGCACATCGATCGGCAGCCCGTTCCTGATGCGCGTTTCGAGGAGTATGCGCTCCATGCGGCGGGTCTCGTCGTCGAGAACCTCGCGACCTGCAGCCGGCGATTCTGATTGAGCAAGACGGCTGGCATACGCCGCCGGGTGCTTGACGTTCCACCAGCGAACACCGCCGACGTGACTGTGTGCACCAGGCCCGATTCCCCACCAGTCCTGTCCGGTCCAGTAGGAAAGATTGTGCCGCGACCGATGCTCGCGTGACGTTGACCAGTTACTGACTTCGTACCAGCCAAAGCCGCCCTCAGCCAGCATGTCGTTGGCAAGCTCGTACATGTCGGCCTCGAGATCGTCGTCGGGGCTTCCAACCTCGCCTCGCCGAATCTGCCTCGCGAGCTTCGTGCCGTCCTCGACGATCAACGCATAGGCGGAGAGATGGTCTGGGCGCTGCTGAATCGCGTGCTCGAGCGAGCGCTTCCAATCGTCAAGGCTCTCCCCCGGCGTCCCGTAGATGAGATCGAGACTCACATCGAGTCCGACATTGCGCGCAGCTGCCACCACATCAGGGATCCGCGCCGGATCGTGCGTGCGCTCCAGCGTTGCGAGAACGTGAGGAACGGCCGATTGCATGCCGAACGAAACCCTCGTGAAGCCAGCAGCCGCCAGTTCTTCGAGGTAGCGCTCGTCGACGCTGTCTGGGTTCGCTTCCGTCGTAACCTCTGCCTCAGCGGCGAGCCCGAACTCTTCGCGGATTCCCGACAGCATCCGCCCCAGGTCCCGCGCCGGGAGAAGCGTCGGCGTTCCACCACCGAAGAACACCGTGGAGAGAGTCCTCGGAGCCGCGCCGAGATCGGCGAGCACGCGTCCTGCCAGACGCACTTCATCAAGCGCCTCATCCGCGTAGTCGACCTGGCGGGCGCCACGGAGCTCTGTGGCCGTGTACGTATTGAAATCGCAGTACCCGCAACGCACACGGCAGAACGGAACGTGCACGTACATGCCCAGGTCCCGCGCGTCCGACCCTACGGCGGCTGAGAGCGGGAGTCTGCCGTCGGACGGCGCGAGAGCTCCGAGAGGCAGTTCTGACGGCACCATCTACTCGCGCACGTCGCTCGCCCAGGCCGGCGAAAGCGCCCTCAAGTACTGCGAGGAAAGTCGCTTCCGGCGGCGCAGAAGCAAGAAGGGAAAGACCTTGTAGAACACCCCGACGGGCCTGACGAATGCTCGCACGGTGAACCACACGCTGTCATCGTCTCGGTGCTCGATGGCGAACGACTCCTCACCGCTGATCGAGTGCCCGCTGACGGTACCGAAGGCGAACGCAACACGGCGCGGATCTTCAACGACGTACACGACGCGCACGTGTCCCCGCACGGAATACGAGCCGACGCGCCCAGAGAGCACTGCGGTCGTACCCGACGTGATGTACGGCGTGCCATCGGACGCGAACCGGTCTTCGGTGCGTTCGGTGCCGCGTCCCAGCGGCGTGCCGTCCTCCGCAAAGCGAACAGCCTGATAGGCATCGCCCGATCCGCGTTCAATGTCCGAGACAGTGATGCCCGCGAGCCGAAGAACCTCCCACGAGAGCACAGAAGCGGATGCCGCGGCGAACCGTTCGTCGCCGCTTCCGATCTTGATGGAATCTTCATACGGCGCGTACCCGTCGGGCGGGTACTGCAGCAGGTCGGCGGCCTGTGTCGCTCCGACGGCCGCGTAGTCCGTTGGCTGGTCTTCGAAATTGGACCGGCGCATGTGCCTATTTCTTGTCTTTCTTCGACTCTGTGTCACCGCTCAGCGCAGCGATGAAGGCCTCTTGAGGCACCTCGACACGACCCACCATCTTCATGCGCTTCTTGCCCTCTTTCTGCTTTTCAAGCAGTTTGCGCTTTCGCGAGATATCGCCGCCGTAGCACTTCGCGAGAACGTCCTTCCGCATGGCGCGGATCGACTCGCGAGCGATGATACGCGATCCAATCGCGGCCTGCACGGGAACTTCGAACTGCTGACGCGGAATGAGTTTCTTGAGCCTCTCCGTCATCAGCACGCCGTATGCGTAGGCCTTTTCGCGATGAACGATCGCGCTGAAAGCATCCACTTGGTCACCCTGCAACAGAATGTCGACCTTGACGAGGTCCGCCTCCTGCTCCCCCATCGGCTCGTAATCGAGCGACGCGTAGCCCTGGGTACGGCTCTTCAGGTGATCGAAGAAGTCGAAGACGATCTCGCCGAGGGGCATGCTGTATCGAATCTCGACGCGCTCTTCACCGAGATATTCCATACCGAGCATGCTTCCGCGACGCGACTGGCACAGCTCCATGATCGCGCCGACGTACTCCTTCGGTGCGATGACGCCCACTTTGACCACGGGCTCTGATACCGAACTGATCTTGCCCTCGGGGAACTCGCTGGGGTTAGTCACGATCACCGAGCGCTGATCTTCAGTGACGACCTCGTAGGTGACGCTGGGCGCTGTCGCGATCAGATCAAGCCCGAACTCGCGTCTGAGTCGCTCACTCACGATCTCAAGGTGCAGCAGCCCGAGGAACCCGCACCGAAAGCCGAATCCAAGCGCGACGGATGTCTCGGGCTCGTACACGAGCGCGGCATCCGACAGTTTGAGTTTGTCGAGGGCGTCTCGCAGATCCGGGTAGTCCGCCCCGTCAATTGGGTACAGTCCCGAGAACACCATAGGCTTCGGATCGGTGTATCCGGGAAGCGGCTCGGCCGCAGACGTCTTCGCATCGGTGATGGTGTCGCCCACGCGGGATTGCCGTACATCTTTGACCCCAGTGATGAGGTAGCCCACCTCTCCAACGCCGAGCCCAGCGCTCGGCGTGGGCTCAGGCGAAGACACGCCAATCTCGAGGAGCTCATGAGTCGCGTTCGTCGACATCATCTGCACCTTCTGTCGTGGGCGCAGGTCGCCGTCAACCATTCGCACGTACGTGACGACGCCGCGGTAGCTGTCGTACACCGAGTCGAAGATCATGGCGCGTGCTGGAGCGTTCTCGTCTCCCGCCGGAGGGGGCACGGTGCCGACGACGCGGTCGAGAAGCTCATCGACCCCTGCCCCGGTCTTGCCCGAGACGCGCAGAACATCGTCCGGTGATCCGCCGATGAGGTTCGCCAACTCGGCAGCGTACTTGTCAGGATCCGCGGCCGGTAAGTCGATCTTGTTCAGAACCGGGATGATCTCGAGATCGTTCTCGAGAGCCAGGTAGAGGTTCGCGAGCGTCTGTGCCTCGATTCCCTGTGCTGCATCGACGAGCAGGAGCGCTCCTTCGCACGCGGCGAGTGAGCGCGATACCTCGTAGGTGAAGTCCACGTGACCCGGCGTATCGATCATGTTCAGGGCGTACGTCTCGCCGTCTTTGGCCCACGGCATGCGCACCGCTTGACTCTTGATGGTGATGCCTCGTTCGCGCTCGATATCCATTCGATCGAGGTACTGGGCGCGCATATCCCGATCGGCCACGACGCCGGTCAGGTGCAGCATGCGATCGGCGAGTGTCGATTTTCCGTGGTCGATATGCGCGATGATGCAGAAGTTGCGAATGAATGCAGGGTCGGTAGCGGCGGGCTCGAGGGCCACGGCTGCTCTGGGGCTCAACGCGTTCCTTACTCTGTACCGTCGGTAAAGCACTATTCTCCCACGCCGACGATGAAAGACACACGAAGACCATCCCGACGCACGTCCGGCGGCCCGACCTGCCGTGTGGTGCCATCAGCACATTGAAGCTGGTAGTATTGGGCGTTGGCTTGCGTGTGGCGGAAACCGCACGATTTGCCGGGAGCGCCCTCTCTCGCCCCACCGGCACCACCGAACACACCGAACGAAAGCACAAAACAACGTGGCAAACATTAAGTCGCAGATCAAGCGAATCGGCACCAACCTCAAGGCGCAGGAGCGCAACCGACAGGTCAAGAGCGAGCTCAAGACTCTCGTTCGCGCAACGCGCGAGGCGGTCGAAGCTGGCGACAAGGACAAAGCGAGCAACGCGTTCGCTCTCGCGTCGAAGAAGCTCGACAAGGCCGTGAGCAAGGGCGTCATTCACAAGAACCAGGCGGCGAACCGCAAGGCCGGTCTCGCCCAGAAGGTGAACGCCCTCTAAGCGACACCGCGCAACAGAAGAACGGCCCCGCTCTGGCGGGGCCGTTCTTGTGTTCATTCGGGCGGATGCTGTGAGGCCGACGATGCATCAGACCCCGCCACGCGACGCGATGACGCCGATGAGACGCTCGACCGCAAACACCGGGTCTCGCTCGGCGCCCTTCACCGCAGCATCTGCCTCGGCGAGAGCGAGAATCGCTCGGCCGAGTCCTTCGTCAGTCCACCCGCGCGCGTCCCTTCGTGCACGGTCGACCTGCCACGGCGCCATTCCGAGCGAACTCGCAAGCTGAGCTGAACTGCCGTGAGCGTTCGCGACCTTCGCCATCGCTCGCACCTTCATCGCGAACGCCGCCACGACAGGCACTGGATCCGCCCCCGAATCGAGCGCGTGCCGTAGCCCGACGAGCGCCTCGGCCGTACGTCCGGCAAGCGCGATATCCGCGACAGCGAACGCCGTTGTCTCAACTCGGCCTCCGTAATAGCGGTCGACGACGCCCTCGGTGATCTGATCCGCCGAATCCGCGATGAGCTGCTGGCAGGCTGCCGCGAGCTCAGCGACGTCATCTGAGAACGCCGAAACGACCTGGCGGAGCGCGCCGGGGGTAATCCGCTTGTTTGCGCGAGCGAACTCAGCTTTGGCGAAATCGAACTTCTCAGCATCCTTCTTGATGTCGTTGCAGACGATCTCGATTGCTGCGCCTGACGCGGCACGCACGGCGTCGAGGAGCTTCTTTCCCCTCATGCCGCCGGCGTGCCTCAGAACCAGGTACGCGCTCTCGGCAGGTGCTGCGAGGTACTCAATCGCTTCGGACAGAAACGCGTCAGTGCACTTTTCGACGCCGCTCACTCGAATGAGACGAGGCTCTGCGAAGAGCGACGGACTCGCCAACGTCACGAGCTCGCCAGGCTGATAGGCCGCCGCCTCAATGTCATTGATCTCGAGGCTGGGGTCTTCGGCACGCAGAAAGTCGCGAAGTCCCTTGATCGCGCGATCGGCGAAGAGGTCTTGCGGCCCTGACACAAGGACGACGGGGGCCGGACGAACGTCGTGCCAGGGGAGCTGGGGAATCTTCGCCGAGCTTTTCGCCGTCGCGCCGCGTCGTGTCGCTGCCACTTGTGCCTTTCGTCGTCGTGCCCCTTCAGCTTATCCGCCGCCACTGTCACCGACCGATTTCTGCGACCACACCTCAAAGTCGCCGTTGCGCGTCGAGATCAGGATCATGCCGCGCAGATCGGTGCGAAGAGTACGGGAACCTGCCGCGGTCAGCTCATCGAGCGTCTTCTCGTCCGGGTGGCCATACGTGTTGTCCGCTCCCACCGAAATGACGGCGAGTGTCGCTCCGAGCTGTCGGTACAACTCCGCGGACTGGTCTGGGCTCCCATGGTGGGCGACCTTCACGATGTCCGCGTATCCGGTGGCCGGCATCCCGGAAAGCACGGCCCGCTGCTCGTCTTCACCGAGATCGCCGAGAAGAATGATGTCAACGCTGTCAATAGCGGCGTCGAGAACGAGGCTTCCCGCATTCCCGGTCAGTTCGCGGGATTCTGGCCAGATCACTGAGTAATCGATGTTTCCGACCGTGCCGCTGACACCAGCCGTCACAATCTCGACATGCGCACCCGCTGCCCGGAGCTCCTGTGTCGCACGTTCCCCCGCCTCGTCATGCACGGCCTGAACGAACGCCCGTTCTGTGCGTTCTGCGATTCCGCGCACTCCTCCCGCATGGTCTGCGTCATAGTGCGTCAGCACGAGCAGGTCGATTCTCTCGATCCCTAGAGTGTCCAGGCACGCCGAGACCAGTTTCGGATCCGGTCCCGTGTCCACCAGAATCACGCCGCCCCCGGCGCGGAGGAGCACGGCGTCGCCCTGGCCAATATCGCACGCGGCAACGATCCAGTCCCGCGGACGGTGAAGGCTCGTCGACAGCGCCGGTGCAGCGACCGTCCCGCCGTAGATGCCAATGCACACGCAGAGACACGCGAGGATGCTTCTCCCCACCAAGTGAGTACGCCATCGCGGCACGAAGGCAAAAGTACACGCGAGACACGTCGCTCCAGCGAGCAGCAGGGCGCCGAGCACACCGGGAATCCAGGGAATCGTCGCCGCGGGCAAAGCAGAAGTCACGGTCGCGACTCCGGCGATCCAGGCGGCGGGAAGATAGGCGATCCACGCGAGCATCGTCGCCACGACGGGGACCACTGGGGTCACGACGCAGGCGAGAAGACCAACGACCGTCGCGAGAGGTGCAGCTGGCGCCGCGAGGATGTTCGCAGCGACACCGTACAAGCTGATGGAACTTGAGAGGAGAATCAGAATCGGCTGGCATGCGAGCTGAGCAGCCAACGGAACGGCGATCACCATCGAGATTCCCGAAGGCAGTACGCGACTGAGGGCTGTGGCGAGGGGACGCGTAAGAAGCAGAAGACCCGCTGTGGCGAGCACGCTGAGCGCAAAACCGGCGTCGTACGCGAACCAAGGGTCGATGGCCAGCATGAGGACGACGCTCGCAGCAAGTGCGGGTACGCCGCCGGACGGTCGGCCTGTGAGCTGAACGATCAGAGCGAGAGAGACCATGATCGACGCGCGAATGACGCTGGACTGCGGTGTGACGAGAATGACGAACGCCGCCAAAACCACGAGAGCCGCTGTGACGCGCAGCAGACGGCCGGCGCCGAAACGTGCAAGGAGCATGATGCCGAACGCGACGACGATCGCGCAGTTCGCGCCGGAGACCGCTGTAAGGTGACTCAACGACGAAGTCTTCATCGCGGCGTCAAGCTCGACGCCGACCGCGCTTGTGTCTCCAACAGCGAGACCGGGAAGAAGGCGGCCCCCTGCTCCAGGAAGGCTGCTACAGAGGTCAACGAAGTTGCGACGCATGTCGTGCGCCCACGCGAGGTACCACGGCGGTGCAGCGGAGACGGTGAGCCGTTCGTCGACGAACACGAGTGCCGACGAGTCGTCCGTCGGGCCGGTGAGGATGATCTGGCCCGTCGCCGTGACGGAGCTCCCGATCGCAAGCTTGTCCCGATCTGCTGAGCCAAAGAGCGTCACCGGAATGCGGACCGCAACGCCGTCGACCTCGGTCGCCGTTGCTTTCACCCGAACGTGTGCCGGACCACGATCCGTGGTCTGCGCGAGGCCGTCGATCGTCGCAACGATGTCGGTGGCCGCATCCCGTGCCGCGGCGTCGATGATCGCGTCAGGGCGGCGCTGCTCGGCGCCAAGAGAGGCAGAGAAACTGACGAATGCAGCGGCAGCCAGCGAAACGGCGAGAAGAGCTGCCGGCCCGCCACGATGCCGAACTACGCACCATACGGTGATCAGGCAAGCGACGCTGGCGCACACCGCCCATGTAGTGAAAGCGGCCTGAAGCCCGATTGCCAGGAGAGCCGCTATCCACGCGAAGGCCGCCGGGGCGAGAAGTCTCATGTCAGATCGTCACGAGATCTTTGAGCGACGCGAACGTCTTCTCGCCGATTCCAGAGACGTTACGCAGGTCATCGACAGAACGGAAACCGCCGTTCTCTTCGCGCCACGCGATAATGCGCGCAGCAAGCGATGGGCCGATTCTGGGAAGTGCCTCCAACTCTTCGGACGTTGCGGTGTTCAGATTTACACGGCCCTGTGCATCGGTGCCATCCTGCTCTTCGGTCTCTCCCTCCGTCGGAACGCGCACCTGCTCGCCGTCGCTGACAAACCGAGCGAGATTGATCGCTGTCTCATCGGCGGCGTCTGTCAGCCCGCCGGCTGCCGCGACAGCATCCATCACCCGTGCACCATCGTTCAGCTGGTATAGCCCTGGCGTGTGAACAGCGCCAAGAACGTGAACGTAGATCGTCACCGGAACGTTCGACGCTGACGCTCGAGGAGCGACCGTCGAGACGTGATCGCCTTGCTGCACAAGAGCGACGACGACGGCAGCGGCGAGCCCGGCGAGCATGAGCAAGACCGCGACTCCTGCTCCAAGGCGCGCTCGCTTCGGACGTCGGGCGCGTCGCGATAGTTCGGCCCGCTCCTGCATGCTGCAAGACTAGGAGCGAGCCCATCAGCCCAGAGCTCGGCCCGTGCACTCTGTGAGCAACGTCGTCCGCCCGAGATCTGTGGACGACGGCTGAGCAACTATTTCGCGGTGGCGATGCTCACGATCTTGGGAGCGCGAACGATGACGTTCGTGATCTCCTTTGCACCGATCGCGCGAAGGACATTGACGTCCTCGCGCGCACGTCGCTCAAGCTCATCAGGAGCAATCGCCGGGTCTACCTGCAGGCGGCCCCTCACTTTGCCGTTCACCTGAACGACTGCCGTCACTTCCTCCTGAACGAGAAGCGACGGGTCCGCATCGCGCCAGGGCACGTTCGCCACCGTCGGCTCGTGACCGAGCATGCTCCACATGTCCTCGGCCGTGTACGGAGCGACGACATTCAGCGCGAGTGCGATGGCCTCGCCCGCTTCGCGCACCGCGGGGTCTGCCGCACCGCCACCAGAATCGATCGTCTTTCTCGTGACGTTCACGAGCTCCATGAGCCGGGCGATGAGCACATTGAATTTGTAGGACTCGACAAGCCCGGGCGCGTCGGCCCAGAATCGATGAACCTGGCGGCGCAATGCCACGTCTCCCGATGCCGTGTCGATGCCGGCGTCACTCGAGACGTCGTGGGCGATCCGCCACGCGCGAGCAAGGAACTTCGATGATCCCGCGGGTGACACGTCTGCCCAGTCGATATCGTCCTCTGGCGGACCTGCGAATGCGAGGGTCACTCGGAGCGCATCGGCACCGTAGTCGCGCAGCTCACCGGCAAACTCGACGAGATTCCCCTTTGACTTGCTCATCGCCGCGCCGTTGAGGATCACCTGACCTTGATTGAGCAGAGAGGTGAACGGCTCAGTGAACGTGACGAACCCGAGGTCGAACAGAACCTTCGTGATGAATCGTGAATACAGCAGGTGCAAAATAGCGTGCTCGACACCGCCGACGTACTGATCGACGGGAGCCCACTTCTCCACTTCTGAAACATCGAACGCGCGCGTGTCGTCGTTCGCCGAGAGATACCGCAGGTAGTACCACGAGCTGTCGACGAAGGTGTCCATGGTGTCGCTGTCGCGCTTCGCGGGCCCTCCGCAACGCGGACATGCGACATTGACCCAGTCGTCAGCAGCCCCCAGCGGGCTGGTGCCCTTCGGTTTGAGGTCGAGTCCCTCGGCGGAGGGAAGTTCGACCGGAAGCTGATCTTCAGGAACGGGAACTTCGCCGCACTCCGAGCAGTGAATGATCGGGATCGGCGTACCCCAGTAGCGCTGACGCGAAATGAGCCAGTCTCGGAGACGGTAATTCTTTGCGGCTCGACCAACACCGCTGTCCTCGAGCTTCTCCGTGACGTGATCAATCGCTTCCGCCTTCGTGAGCCCGTCGTACTCACCGGAGTTGATGAGGTGGCCGTCGCCGACGAGCGCTTCCCCTGTCACTGCTGGATCAAGGTCAGTCGCGTCGCTTGCCTCGGGCTGCACGACAATGCGAACAGGGAGGTCGAATGTCCTGGCGAAATCGAGGTCGCGCTGGTCGTGGGCGGGCACGGCCATGATGGCGCCGTGGCCGTAGTCCGCGAGCACGTAGTCCGCTGCCCAGATGGGAAGTCGATCCCCCGTCAGAGGATGAACGGCGTAGCGATCAAGAAAGACGCCCGTCTTCTCCCGTTCCGTCGAGAGCCGGTCGATGTCGCTCTCGGCGCGCGTCTTCTCGAGGTAGGCCTCAAAGGACGTGCAGACTTCAGCTGTCGAGCCTGCCGCGAGCTCGGCGGCGAGGGCAGAGTCCGGAGCCACGACCATGAACGTGACGCCGTGGAGCGTGTCGGGTCGCGTCGTGTATACCGTGACCGGTTCGTCGCGTCCCTCAATGCGGAATTCGACGTCCGCGCCGGCCGAGCGCCCGACCCAGTTGCGCTGCATCGAGAGGACCCGCGCCGGCCACTGCTCTTCGAGTTGACCGAGGTCATCGACGAGCCTGTCGGCATAATCGGTGATGCGGAAGTACCACTGCGTCAGGTTTCGCTTCGTGACGGCGGCGCCGCAGCGCTCGCAATGCCCGTCGACGACCTGTTCGTTGGCGAGCACGGTCTGATCATTCGGACACCAGTTGACCGGGCTCTCCTGACGGTATGCGAGTCCCTTCTCGTACAGCTTGAGAAATAGCCACTGGTTCCAGCGGTAGTACTCGGGGTCAGAGGTGTGAAGCTCGCGCGACCAGTCAAAAGACGGCGCGTAAATGCGAAAGCTCGCCTTCTGCTGCGCGATGTTGCTGTACGTCCAGCCGCGCGGATCGATGCCGCGCTTGATGGCAGCGTTCTCTGCGGGCAGCCCGAACGAATCCCACCCGATGGGATGCAGTACGTTGAACCCGCGCTGTCGCCAGTAGCGCGCCACGATGTCACCGAAGCCGAACGCCTCAGCATGACCCATGTGCAAGTCGCCAGACGGGTACGGGAACATGTCGAGAACGTATTTTCGCGGGCGAGTGTCTGACGCATCATCCACGGCAAACGGCTTGAGTTCGTCCCACACGGGAAGCCATTTCTCCTGAATCGCGGCGAAATCGTATTTCTCGGCTGTGCCGTGCGTTGTCTGCTCGTGGGACACGTGACTCTCAATCTCCGTCAGCTGGACGACCAGGCCTCTCTGGCGCGAATGGTCCGACTCCCAAGGATACCGCTAGACGAGACTGCCTTCCCTCATGGTGAACCGCTTGTCGACGAGCCACTCGGGCACGTCATCGTGCGTGATGACGATGGTGCTGCGCCCGCGGGAACGCGACGCATCGATCATGTCGCGGAGCAGGGCATCCGCACGGTCGGGGTCGACGTTTGCGGTCGGCTCATCCAGAACGAGAATCGGAAAGTCTCTCAGCAGCGCGCGAGCGAGGGAGAGGCGTTGCGCTTGCCCGCCCGAGACGAGCGCTCCCCGTTCGCCTACCGGAGCGTCCAGCCCACCGCGCGAGTCGACCCACTCAGACAGTCCCACGCGGTCGAGAACGTCCATCAGCTCGGCATCCGTCGCTGTGTCGCGCGCGAAGAGCAGGTTCTGCCTGACGCTCTCATCGAAGAGGTACGGATGCTGTTCACACAGTCCGACGAGTGCGCGCACTTCTGCGGGATCGCGGGCTTCCTCTCCCCCGATCAGGTAACACCCCTCGTGGTCGAGAAACCTCACGAGGACGTTCGCGAGCGTCGTCTTTCCCGAGCCGCTGCTTCCCTCGATGATGACGCACTCCCCTGGCTCGACGTCGAGGTCGACGTGGGTGATCGATGGTGCTTCGTGTCCAGGCCAGCGCGCCGTCACGTCGCGCAGTGTCAACCGCGTGCCTCTGCGCGATGGGAGATGTGTCTCGTGGCACTCATCGGGGATCTCCGTCGGCACACCCTGTGGCGCGACGCGCGCGAGCCGATCGGCGCTCGACCGCACAGAGCGCCAGTGGCCCAGGGCAACGGGGAGCGTTCCCACCACTTCGAAAACAGCCAGCGGAACGAGTGCGACCACCGCGAAGACCGGGCCGCCGACGCCGTCGTCTCCGACGAGACGAGCTCCGATGAGGATAGCGCCCGCAACGGTGAGGCCCGCACACACCGCAACGATTCCGGCTCCGAGGCCGAATCCGCGTGAGCGGCGAAGCACCGTTCGCGTGAGAGCAGCGTCGGCCGCGTACACGCGTTCGCGAGCGGCGGGTTCCGCGCCGAAATGCGAGAGAACGGCGAAGCCTTGAATGTAGTCGATGATCGCGCTCGTGAGCGCTTCGCGCTTGGGCGCGATGGACCGCTCGGCAGCGCCGGCGACGAGCCGGGTGGCCCACGCCGATCCCGCGCCGCAGACGACAAGCGCGATGAGAAGCAGCACGGCGGCTTCCGGCGATAGAAGCGCCACTCCCGTCACGCTGAGCACCGACACCGTTGCCGCCACCACGATGGGCTGCACGACACGCAGTGAGAGGTTCTGCAGCTCGTCGACGTCGGCGACGACCACGTTCAGCAGCGAACCGCGCGAGTGACTCGAAAGACCGGCTGGTGCACGAGGAATGAGTCGCTCGAGCACCCCGGAGCGCAGGGCGGCGAGCTGCCGGAACACGGCATCGTGGCTGTAGAGGCGCTCAAGATAGCGGAACACGGCTCGTGAGAGTGCGAAGGCCCGCACGCCGACCGCCGCCATCGTGAGAAAGAGAACCGGGGGTTGCTCGGCGGCTCTCACAATGAGCCACGCGCTCGTCGCGAGCAGAGCAACAACGCTCAGTCCTGTGGCAATGCCCGACAGCATCCCGGGCATTGCCTGTGTGACGCTGGGCAGTGCGCTGCGCAAAACTCGTCGACGCTCGCTGCGTGCGGAAATGGCGCTCATGCTGTCACCTCAATCTCGTGGCCGATCGCGATGTGCTCGTCCGCCCAGTCGGCGAGGGCGGCCTTATGAGTCACCACGATGACGCTCGCTCCCTGAGTGGCTAAAGCGCGTATCCCACGCGCCACGATCTGCTCCGTGTGCCGGTCGAGCGCTGACGTGGGCTCGTCGAGGGCGATCACGCTCGCCTGATGCGACATTGCGCGGTAAAAGCACCGTGCGAGTCCGACGCGCTGCGCCTGCCCTCCTGAGAGTCCGGCCCCAGCCGTCTCGACTCGGGTCTGGAGATCAAGCTCAGCGGCCGCGGCAAGCTGCAGCGCGCGCTCGGCTCGCTGTCGATCGGGGTTGGAGTCGCCAAGCGTGACGTTTGACAGCACGGTCCCCGACTGCAGGCTCGGATGCTGCGGAGCCCACGCCAGCCAGTCGCGGCTGTCGACCGACGCGTCACTCACGTCGACGCCTCCGACCGACAAGGCACCGGTAAACGGCACGGTTCCGGCGATAACCCCGAGAAGCGTCGATTTGCCCGCACCGCTTGCCCCCGAGACAGCAGTGACGCTTCCTCGGCGAAACCGCGCGTAAAAGTCGTCGAGCACGCGCTCCTCGCCGCGCTCGACGGTGACGGCGCGAAGCTCGAGGTCTCCGTTGGCCTCTACGCGTCCGCCAGGGGCGGCAGACGTCGCCGCCTCGTCGAGGATCGCGAACGCGTCCTGCGCGGCCTCTGCGCCCTCGGCAGCGGCGTGGAAATTGGCGCCGACCTGTCGTACCGGCAGAAAGACATCGGGTGCGAGAAGCAGAATGAACAGACCGGTGATGAGCGGCATCGCGCCGTCAACCAGCCGGAAGCCGATTGAGACCGCGAGAAGAGCAACCGCAAGGCTTGCCATGAGCTCGAGGACGAATCCCGAGAGGAATGACACGCGCAGCACCGACATGGTGGATCGGCGATAGCTCTCTGTGATTGTCGCCATGCGTGCGATCTGTCGCTTTTCACGGCCGAAGACCTTGAGCGTCGACAGGCCTCCCACGACGTCGAGAAAGTACGTCGACATGCGGTTCAGCCCGTCCCACTGCCTGCGCTGAACCGTTCGAGTCGCAAGCCCGATCAGGACCATGAAGAGCGGAACGATCGGAAGGGTCACGACGAGCGTGATGCCCGAGAGCAGATCGTGTGCGAACACAACGGCGACGAGAATCGGAACGGTGATCGTTGTGCGGATGAGCTGAGGCAGATATCGGGCAAAGTAATCGTCGAGCGCATCGAGCCCATGCCCAAGCAACGTCGTGATCGATGCAGAATTGCTGCGCGCGAGCCAATCCGCGCCCAACCGTGGAATCGCGGCGAGGACACGTCGTCGCAGATCGCTCTTGGCGCGGGCGGCGCCGCGCGCCCCTGTGACCTCGGTGGCCCACGCGAGCATTGCGCGCCCACCTGCGAAGAGAGCAACGCCGAGAACACTTAACACGATCGTGGAGGGATACGCGCCATCGATCACGCGCGTGATCGAGAGCGTCACGTTCCACGCGAACCCAATCGTCGCGACGACATCCGCCAGGGCGATCGCGGCACCGAGCACGAGGAATGCACGCGATGAGCGCGCATACCGAACGAGGCGCGGATCAAGAGGACGCATGCGACTCCGCCTCCTCGGGAATGTGCTCGCGCGTGATCCGTTTGCGAAAGACCCAATACGTCCAGCCCTGGTAGAGCAGGATCAGAGGGAGAGCGAAGAGCGCGATCCAGCTCATCACCTCGAGCGTGTACGGCGTCGACGAGACGTTCTCGATTGTGAGGCTGTACGCGGGATCGTTACTCGCCGGCATGACAGCGGGGAACAGCGCCGCGAACAGCGTGAGCACCGCCGCAGCGATCGTGACCGCCATTCCCGTGAATGCCAGTCCCTCACGATTCACGGCGTTTGCGACGAGTGCACAGACGAGTGCGGCGGCCGCGACGACAGCGAGCACGACGATCGTCGCCGAGCTGTGGTCAACGACCGTCCACGTCAGAAAGCAGACGGCCGCAGCCGTCGCGAGTAACCCCGCCCTCGTGGCCAGCGCACGTGCACGGCGACGAATATTGCCATCGGTCTTGAGCGCGACGAAGACGGCGCCGTGGGTGAAGAAGAGCAGCAGAGTTGTGAGACCGCCAAGCAGAGCGTAGGGACCGAGCAGATCGACAATGCTGCCGGCGAAGTCATGGTTCTCGTCCAGCGGCACGCCTCGCACGATATTCGCGAAGGCAACCCCCCAGAGAAAGGCGGGAACAGCAGAGCCGAAGACGATCATTCTGTCGAACCGCTGCTTCCATCTCCGTTCAGGGCGCTGGTGCCGATACTCGAACGACACGCCTCTCAGAATCAGCGCGATGAGAATGACAAGCAGCGGGAGATAGAAACCGCTGAACAGCGTCGCGTACCATTCGGGAAACGCCGCGAAGAGCATTGCACCCGCCACGATCACCCACGTCTCATTGAGGTCCCATACCGGACCGATCGTGTTGATCAGCACGCGCCTGTCCGTGTCGTCCTTTCCGAGGAAAGGAAGGGACATGCCGACGCCGAAATCGAAGCCATCGAGCACGAAGTAGCCGATGAAGAAGGCCGCGATGACCCAGAACCACACAATCGTCAAATCCACGATTCCTCCTAATACACCGCGGCTCGGGAAACTGGTTCGTCCGCGTCGCCCTCAGCGCGCTCGATCGGCTCAGGCCCAGAGCGCACGGCCTTCAGAATGAGACGGAACTCGACGACGGCGAGCGATCCGTACACGAGCGTGAACGCGAGAAGTGAAACGAGCACAGTGAGCCCGCTCACGCCGGGCGAGACGCCGTCCTCGGTTTTCAGGAGTCCGAAGACCAGCCACGGCTGGCGTCCCATCTCCGTGAAGATCCAGCCGACGCTCATGGCGAGCAGTGACGCGGGAAACGACCAGATCGCGGCCTTCCATGCCCAGCGGTTCGTCGGTGTGCGTCCCTTGCGCGTGAGCCACAGCCCGACGACGGCCACGAGAATGTGCACGACACCGAGCCCGATCATCCACCGGAACGACCAATACGTGATCCAGATGATCGGCGCGTAGTCGCCGGGTCCGTACATCTCTTGATAGTCGGCCTGTATGTCGTTGATGCCCTCGACGGTGCCATCGAGCGAGTGCGTCGAGAGCAGCGAGAGAAGGTAGGGCACGCGGATGGAGAACAGTTCGTGCACTCCGTCAGGGGTCCCGAGCGTGAAGAGCGAGAACGATGCGTCGGCTCCGGATGCTGTCGCGTAGAGAGCCTCGGCGGCAGCCATCTTCATCGGTTGTGCGTCCACCATCGCGAGGCTCAGCTGGTCGCCCATGAGCGCGGTGCCCGCTCCCGAGATGACCATGGTCCAGAGCCCGAATTTGAGCGCCGGACGCATCGTCTCCATATTCTGGCCGCGCGAGAGGTGCCACGCCGCGACGGAGATGACCAGTCCCGCTGACACCATGAAGCACGCGAAGATCGTGTGGGGGAACGCCGCGATGGCGATCGGGTTAGCAAGGAGCTCACCGAGGCTCGTGAGTTCGGCCCGCCCCTTCTCTTCGTTGATCGTGTACGCGATCGGGTTCTGCATGAACGCGTTCGCCGCGATGATGAAGTAGGCCGAGACAACGGTGGCCACTGCCGTCACCCAGATGGTCGCAAGATGCAGGCCGCGAGGGAGGCGATCCCAGCCGAAGATCCACAGACCGATGAAAGTCGCCTCGAGAAAGAATGCAAGAAGCGCCTCGAGCGCCAGTGGCGCACCGAAGACGTCACCGACGAACCGTGAATAGTCAGACCAGTTCATGCCGAACTGGAACTCCTGCACGATTCCCGTCACCACGCCCATCGCGAAATTGATCAGAAAGATCTTGCCGTAGAAGTGAGTGAGCTGAAGGTACTGCAGCTTTCCTGTGCGCACCCAGACCGTCTGGAAAATCGCGACGATCGTCGCCAAGCCGATCGTGAGCGGAACGAAGAGAAAGTGGTACAGCGTCGTCAAGCCGAACTGCCACCGTGCGAGAACCAGCGGATCCAGAAGCTGTTCCACAGATGCCCTCCCTGATTGCGCGTGTTCTACGCGCCGTAGAAATGCGGGTTCTACACAGTGTAGAACAAATATTTCTACGATGTGTAGAACACGGTTTCTACATCATGTAGAGGGTTTCGGAAAAACCGCGTATCCTGAAGACATGGCAACTCTTGGTGATCTCGAACGCTCGGTGATGGACGTCCTCTGGGCCTCCCCCGAGCCGCTCAGTGCCGGTGACCTGAGAGATCGACTGGTGACGGCAGACGCCGGCGCCGCGCGCCGCCAGCTCGCCGCGACGACCGTACTGACTGTTCTGTCTCGACTCGAGTCAAAGGGCTTCGTTTCCCGAAACCGTTCGCATCGCCCTCACCTGTATCGAGCCGTCACGACGCGGGCCGATCACACAGCAGACCTGATGCATGAGGTTCTCGGCGCAGCACCCGACCGCGAAGCCGCGCTTGCGCGCTTCATCGGCGGCGTCTCTCCGACCGAGGCTGAGACGCTTCGGTCCCTGCTCGAGCGCAAGTCATCCCCGGCGAAGTAGCCGTATTCTGAGTGCGATGCTCCTCGCCTCTGCACTCCTCGCCGCGCTCGCTTTCGCGCTCGCGTGGCCCGTTCCCATCGTGCTCGCGCGAGCGGCGTGGCCTTCGAGGGCACCGGCTCTCGCTCTGTTCGTATGGCAGGCCGTCGCCGTCGCGGGCGTGCTCTCAACTCTCGGTGCGCTCGTCACCTTCGGAGTCTCGGGATTGTCCCCGACCGTATCCGACGGCGTGCGATTGCTCATCGACGGCGTGATGAGCGGGACAACGCCCGCTGGACTCGGTGCGCTGCACATCTTCGCTCTCTGCTGTGCTGTCCTCTTCGCCGGGCACCTTCTGCTCAGCGTTCTGACCACGGTCGTGAGAACCGAGCGGGAACGACGGCGACAACATGATCTCGTCGCCCTCCTGAGCGCGCCTGACAGCACGGTGCCTGGCGCCCGCGTCATGGAATATCCCGCGCCCGTCGCTTACTGCCTGCCCGGAGCGTTCCGCACCGCCACCGTGCTGACAGACGGGCTCGTGAAAGCACTCAGTTCCGACGAGGTGCACGCTGTCATCGCCCACGAGCGGGCTCATCTCACTCAGCAGCATCATCTGCTGCTGCTCGCATTCAGGGCATGGCGAAAGGCACTGCCATGGTTTCCCATCGCCACTCGCGCCAGCGACGCCGTGGGGCTTCTCGTCGAAATGCTCGCAGACGACACGGCCCGAGCCGAGTCCTCGGCGCACTCCCTCGTTTCCGCCATCGTTGCCGTTGCCACGGGCGGCGGCGGTTCGCCCGATGTGGGCGTCGCCGACGCCACGCCGCAGTCCGCCGCACCCCGAGTCACTCGATTGCTCAGAGACCGAAACCCCCTCCCGCGCGTCGTCGTTTTCGGGGTGCTGCTCGCCGCGATATCTCTCGTGTGCGTTCCGCCAATTCTGCTGCTCGCAGCGTGACGGGACGCTTGTGGTTTAAGCTCGCAGGGTGAATGAGATCCTCGACGGCATCCTTGATGCTGTTCAGAGCGTGGATCCCGTCTTGCGGACAATCCTCGCCGGGATCGCCATCATGCTCGAGACGAGCATCCTCGTCGGTCTTGTCGTTCCGGGAGACACGATCGTCATCGTCGCGGGCACAGGGATCGAATCTCCCGTGCAGTTCGTGGCCATGTACTGCGTCGTGGTCGTCGGGGCCCTCGCAGGCGAGAGCATCGGATTCGCGCTCGGCCGATACTTCGGTGACCGTATCCGGCGCTCACGATTCGGCACGAGAATCGGCGAGCACAATTGGCAGAGGGCCGAGCGGTACCTTGAGCGACGCGGCGGAATCGCTGTATTCCTCTCGAGGTTCCTTCCCGTTCTGCACTCGCTCATTCCCGTGACGGTGGGAATGAGCACGATGCGCTACCGTCGGTTTCTCGCCTGGACGGTTCCCGCATGCCTGATCTGGACAGGTGCCTACGTCTCTGTGGGGTCTGCCGCGGCCGAGACTTACCGAGAGCTCTCCGAACGTCTGCACTTCGCCGGCTATGTCTTCGTGGGTATCATCGCGATCTTTCTGCTCATCGCCTGGGCCGTCAAAAAGGCCCTGCATCGCATCGAGAAGCGTCACATGGCACGCGCGAACGAGGAGTTGGAACGTTCGAATCGCAGTCAGACCGACAACATGACAGGATTGACCGATGCCCCGAACCGAGACGAGTCCGCCTGAGCCGGAGCGCATTCACCGCGCCGCTCGTCTTGACGACGCGTTTCTCGCCTGGCGCGCGCGCCGCGCCGTCAGACGCGGCATGAAGCCCACCGCCGTCTCCTACACGGGGTACGGCTCGACAGAATGGGTCCGCGTACTCGGACGCGTGCTATACACGCATCCGGAACGCCGTGATGAAGCGAGCAATCGAAGCCGGGGCTGGCGCAGCTTTACCAGCATCCCCGTGGTCTCGAGCCCGATTACCGTGGAGATTGCAGGAATCACACATGAGGTTATCGCCGACCGCGGCGGCGTCATCGATACGGTGATCCCCGCGAAGCTGCCTCCCGGGTGGCAGACGATCCGGCTCTCGGCGGAAGGGTCAGAGCCGGCGATAAGCGACGTCTACATCGTGGAGCCGGGAACACGTTTCGGCGTCATCTCCGACGTCGATGACACTGTCATGGTTACCGCCCTGCCCCGGCCGCTCGTCGCGGCATGGAATACGTTCGTTCTCGACGAGCACGCGCGCACGCCTGTACCCGGAATGGCGGTGCTGCTCGATCGACTCTCGAATATGCACGGCGGCTGCCCCGTGATCTATCTGTCGACCGGCGCGTGGAATGTCGCTCCAACGCTCAGCCGTTTTCTGTCGCGCCATCTCTATCCGGCCGGAGCGCTCCTGCTCACGGATTGGGGGCCCACGCACGATCGGATCTTTCGCAGCGGACGGGCCCATAAGCGGGAGAACCTTCGCCGCCTAGCCGCGGAGTTTCCCGACATCACGTGGATTCTCGTCGGCGACGACGGCCAGCACGACGAGGAGCTGTACTCCGAGTTCGCCTCCGAGCGTCCCGACAATGTCTCTGCCGTCGCCATCCGCCAGCTCTCCGCAGGTGAAGCCGTTCTTGCCGGCGGCCGGTCGAAGCACGAGCAGCACGACGCCGGGCACACCTGGGTGTACGCTCCTGACGGGGCAGGCCTTTTGAGCGAGCTCAACAAGGTTCTGCCCGACTGACGTCGGCCGCCGCCGTTACGATCGAACGGTGATTCGAGAACTTACTCCAGCGCAGCTTCGACGGGCACGATGGCTCTCTCTGGGTCTTGGTGTCGAGCGCCAGCCGTCTGCGGGCGCCGTCGTCGATCGACTGGGGGCCCTGCAGGGCCAGGACCTTCCGGGAGTGCTGCACTCCCTCGCGATTCGTCTCGAGAGAGCCACGGTCGACGACATCAGCAGAGAATTCGATGACAAGACGCTCGTCAGGGGCTGGCCCATGCGCGGTACTCTGCACGTGCTGCGTGCAGAAGACCTGCGTCCGCTCACGCGCATCACGCGCAAACGCGTGCTCGGGAGCATGGCCGGGCGGGCTCGAGCCCTGAACATCACCGACGCCGAGATCGACGACGTCATGCTCTCCGTCTCCGACGATCTCATCAGCTCGGGACCCGTCACTCGCGCCGAGCTTCGCGATAGTGTGGGGCGCGCATACCACGGGGGTCCGAGCAGCCAAACAGTGTCGCACCTGATCTACCGCCTCGCCGTCAGCGGAACCATCTGCCATGGTCCTTTCCGTGACGGCCAGCAGCTGATCGTCCACACAGACTCGTGGATCGGACATCGGGCCGAGAGCGATGCCGAAGAATTCCTGGCCAGGATGCTGCGGCGATTCGTGTCTGGTCATGGCCCTGTCTCCGACGCCGATGCCGCCCGCTGGTTCGGTCTTCCGCTCACGACCATCAGAGCCGCTCGCACAAGGCTCGGCGACGCAATCTGCACGGTGGAGACCACCTCAGGGCCCCAATGGATGGTGACGGGCGCAGAGACCGAGCAGATCCTCGCATCGCTGCATCGGCGGCCGCCCGTCCGGCTGCTGCCGGGATTCGACGAATTCATGCTCGGATACGGCGATCGGTCGTTCGCCGTTCCCGAGCAGTTTCTCGACGAGATCGTTCCTGGCGGAAACGGCATGTTCCGAGCAACCGTCTGCTCGGGAGCGTCTGTGATCGGAACCTGGTCGAAGGCCAAGAAGCGAGGCGCTGTTGCGGTGGCTCCGTTTTCTGACGTTACGCCGTCGATGAAGAACGCTATTCGTGTCGCCGCGCGCGAGGTCGAACGTGTCACGGGCAACCAGGTGACGGTGCAGTTCCCCGATTAGTCTGAACACATGAAACTCACCCGGCGCTTCCAAACCACGAAGCGGTCGCCGCTTCTGCAGGTTGTGAAGACGTCTGTCGCAGCTGTGCTCGCTTGGGTGATCGCCGGCCTCATTCTTCCCGCCGAACTGCCCATCTTTGCGGCCATCGCCTCGTTGCTCGTCGTGCAACCGAGCGTCAACCAGTCATTCGGCAAGGCGATCGAGCGCAGCGTCGGAGTCATCTCTGGTGTCGTCATCGCATCATTGCTAAGCCTCGTGCTCGGGCAGTACTCGTGGGTCATCATGCTCGCCATCATCGTCGCCGTGCTGCTGTCATGGGCCCTGCGCATGACAACCGGCACCTCGAACCAGGTAGCGATCAGTGCCATGCTGGTTCTCGCTCTCGGAGCATCCTCACCCGAGTACGCTCTCTACCGTATTGTCGAGACCCTGATCGGTGCCGCACTCGGGATCATCGTCAACATGGTCATCGTCCCGCCCGTTCTCGTCGCTCCCGTCCGCGAGAACGTGATTCTGCTGGGCAACGAGCTGGCTGCGACGCTTGAACGACTCTCGGCAGCTCTCAGCGAGCCGCAATCCGCTGCAGACCGGGAGCGGCTCATGATCGAAGCGCGTCTGCTCCGTCCCATGAAAGACGCCGCCGTCACGTCCATTGAAGAAGGCGAAGAGTCCCTCTCGCTCAATCCACGCAGGTCCGCGCACAGAGAGCAACTCGAAGAGCTCCGCGAGGTGACTGACCGCTTCGGCCCTGTTGTCACACGTGTGATCGGCATGACGCGCGCCTTTCGTGACCATTACGACGGAGGCCTCTACCGCGAGCCGACACTGGGCGCGATCGCCGATCAGCTCAACCGCGCCGCTCATGATCTGCGCCTCATCATGAGGCCGTCTATCGCTGACCCCGAGCCGATGACGAGTGAGTTCCCCGCTCTCACCGCGCCGCTTCAGGTGAAACCCCCGCAGTCCACGCACTGGGTTCTCATCGGGTCTCTCATGGAAGACCTGCGTCGCATTCGCGAAGAACTTCTTATCGAATCCGACGAGGACGCCGTGTGATTCTGGGCGCTGCTGATCATGCGCCCACTGCAGCACCATCGAGGTAGTACCACGCGCGACCATCACGCACGAAGCTGCTTCGCTCCTCTTGCCGCGCCCGCGCATCCGCTGTTCGGTAGTGCGCAATGAAGTGCACAGTCCCGCGACGGTCGAATGGACCGCCACCTGTCGTCTCCACAATCTCCAATCGCCACCATCGGATGCTGGAATCGAGATCGATCTCGCGCGGCCGCGTCGAGGCGTGCCACGTGCGCATCAGATGTCCCACATCCCCGAGGGCGAACGCGGTGTACCGAGACCTCATCAGCTGCTCAGCGGTTGGTGCGAGCGCAGTGCCGCGCACGATGCGCGCACAGCATTCTCCGAAGACGTCACCACTACCGCATGGGCACCGCTCTGCCTCACTCATCGCCTCGTCCATGTTCCCCTTTCTCACCAATCGTGACCGCGAGATTCCCACGGCCGTGGAAGCCGTGCACCGAGCGCAGCCAGTGGCGCTTGCGCCTTCACCGCGACCTCGTCGATCTCGAACTCGGGTCGCGAATCGATCGTCAGGCCGCCGCCAGCCCCGACGTACGCGATGTCCCCCTCGAAGACAGCACTCCGAATGGTCATCGCCAACTCGGCATCGCCACGTTCTCCCAGCCACCCGAAGCATCCCGCGTACACCCCGCGCGGGCCGCGTTCAAGCCCAGCCAGAATCTGCATCGCTCGCTGCTTGGGGGCCCCGGTCATCGACCCGGCGGGAAACGCTGCGTCGATGAGATCGTCGATCGTGCAGTCCTCACGCATGCGGCCGGTCACCTGGCTGACGAGCTGGTGCACATGAGCGTGCGATTCCAGTTCGAAGAGGCGTGCAACCGCCACGCTGTCTGCAGTGCACACGCGGCTCAGATCGTTTCGCATCAAGTCAACGATCATCAGATTCTCGGATCGTTCCTTCGCGTCGCTCACGAGCTCCAGTCCGCGCTGGGCGTCGAGCGCGGGGTCGCTTTCGCGCGGGCGGGTCCCCTTGATCGGGCTTGTCGACACCCGACCGGATGCTGTTAGACGCAGAAACTGCTCGGGCGACGCAGCGACAAGCGCGCGATCGTCTGACCGTATCAGTGCTGTATAGGGCGCGTTCGCCTGTGAAAGCCGCGCGTGGACGAGTCGGGGGTCGAGCGAGTCGTGCACGGTGAAGCGTGTCGTGAGGCACAGCTGATACGCGTCACCCGAGCGAATCGAATCGAGAGCTGTCGCGATCATGTCCCGATATTCGTCGGGACTGTGCCGTGCGACCGCCACGACATCGGTGCTGTCTGCTCTCCCCCGTGTGCGGCGGATCGGCAGAGACATGACTCGGCGTCTCACTTCGTCGCACCACGCGTCGACCTCGTCCTGTGGCGCATGGGCCCAGAGGAGTCCTGACGAATGGTCGACCGTCACGTAGCGCACTGCACGCAGCCATATCGACGCGCTCTGGTCGTAACCGGCCCACCCGATCCAGTTCTCTCCCGTTGCGTCGCCTCTTCGTGGGCTGTCTGAGACGGGAAGGACACCGGCAGAGACCGGTTCGCCGATGCCAATGCGGCTGACGGTGCGTCCGCTCGATCGGGTCGTGAGCCAGAACCCATGCGCGTCATCGCCGACGAGCACGTCGAAGGCAACGGCAGCCGAGGTCGCTGACACATCAATGCGTCGAAACGAACTCGACATTCGGCGACCCTTTCAACACGTGCAGCTCACGGGATGTGGCGTAACCATTATCTGCGGTCGCGGCACTCGGCAGCCGATCGGCGCGGACGGAGCGCGTGGTCATGAGTAAAGCCCTGGGAACTTTGCGTTCACCAGGGCTTTTGGTGGATCTGAGGGGACTCGAACCCCTGACCCCCTGCATGTGTTTCGCGTCGGCCCATTCTGGTGGTTTGTGGTGGATTAGAGCCTATCTTAGGGCGGAATTATGCGGAAGCACCGTCCCCGTTTGGTGGACAGTAGCGGACCGATTCAGTTGAATTTCGGCTCAATTTCGGCCCCTCGGCGAACGCTAAGCTGCACCTGTGACTCCGCGTGCTGGACGAGAATCCCAAGAAGACGAGAGCAAATCCGCTCAGTACTTCGAGCTCCTCATGACGAGGATCGCAAGGATGGACGACCTCGACCAGCTATTCCATGAAGAACCGCCTCCACACTCCGCGATGGCTGGCGACGATCTAAAGACCCCTTACGATAGTGTGTCGTTCCAATCACATTTCTATCTGAGCGTGGCAATCGAGCACCTACAAGCAATTCAGACCTTTTACCGCGCAACTGAGCGAACGCTACCGCCCTTTTCGTTTTACTCACTCGCGCGAGCATCGATCGAATCGGCTGCATATGGGATCTGGATTCTGAGCGGAAACAAGAGACAGAAACGCGTACGGCGCTCCCTCAAGATCACGTATGACAACAGCAGCGACGTAGCAACCCTCGCCTGTCGTCTTGGGGTCCCTTATGACTTAGAGAACGTCCGTAAGCGGCTCACCGAGATCCAAGCGATGATCCCGGGGAACCGACAATATCGTCTGTCAAGTAGGAGCACCACGATCACCTCAATGCTGTCGGAGACAGACAAGATCGTGGATAACTCGGTCATGAGTGGCGCTGATGCTTGGCGTATATGCAGTGGAATCACCCATGCGAACAAGAGCATTGCGTCAAAGGTCCTTGAGACCAGCAAGATTTCTGGAACTGAAACGGAGACTTCAAGTTCTTACCTGGTCACTACATCAGTGACAATGATCGCGGCTGTGGTGAGCGCTGCAATTGAATACACCGACCATCTCAGCGAACTTATCGTTGAGCGTTCGACCCCCAATTCTTCGGAGGCCCGTTCCTAGAAAGATGCAGAAGGATCATCGAGCAATGCACGATTAGCTTCCATCCCTCAGCTCCACAAACCGCGCCTCCCGCATCTCCCGACACCACACTGGCAGCACAAACGTCGGCCAAGCCTGTACTGCACCCACTCCCGGCACGACCGCCCCCTGTCGCCCACCGCAGCCTCCCTCATTCACCTCACCGCTCCAGGCGGCCGCTTCCATCCAGGCATCTCCGGCCGCTGCCGCACCGTCGCCGGCCCGGTGACGAGCCGATGCGGCTCCAGGTGCTCATACTCATAAGCGTGCACCGCGCGAACAGCATCCTTGAGTGTCACGAAGTAGCCGATGAGCTTGCGGTCTCGTGAGGCGGGGCTGTAGGTCACCGCTCTGTAATAGGCGTCGTGCTTCGGCCCGAGGTGTAGAAGCCGGACGATGCCGGCCGGATAAGCACCGGTCAGGCTCCGTGCTACCCATTCGATCGGTGCCAGGTCCTCGTTCATGATTCAAAGCGTAGAAAGTGGGGACTGACATCGAGCCGGCGTGACCACGCAGGGTTGCGGTCACCCGAGCCGCATGTGAATCCACGCTTTGGCCAGCGCTTCGCCAGCGAGGGGCTCCATCACCCACTCATTTTCGCCCGGACGCGCTTTCGTGAAGCGGGCAAGCGCTTTGTCAGACTCGAATTCGGCTGCCCAGACGTGCGCATCGAAGCCCTGCCTGCGATACCGCTCGGCGAAGCTGAGGGCCACCTCCGGACGCTCTGACCAGGACATGCGATTGAGCCGATCCGGGGAGCAGCCGCGGTAGAGGATAGTGGGCCCTGTCAATGGGCAGGTGCTTTCCTCGTCCTCGACGAGGAAGTCGACGTTCCGGAAAAGTAGCTCCCAGATCATTTCATCTGCGTAGGCCATGGGGCTGTCCGGTCCGGTCCATGCATCCTGCAGCGCTCGGCAGTAATCCTCATCTCGCAAGCGTCCATCGCTAAAAGCGCTGATGAAGAGCCAGGCCAGGTCATTGCGGCCACGCCGGTAGGTGATCTCCTCCCAGGTGGGCCGGATATCTGCAGCTTGAGTGCTCATCTTTATCTCCTATTAGGTGCTCCAGGTCGGGACCTACCGTCCCGGAGCCAGCTCCAGTGGCTCATCTAGAACAAATGCGGCGAAACCGTCGTCCCCTCAAGACCTCCAAACATTTGGAAGTAGGGCGCCCCGTCGTCGGCCCGCCTTTACCCCGCCACCCTTTCGGGACGACCGCGGAGCGCCAACGCCCCGTCCCCGGCTGCGATGCGTGGCGGGACGAAGACGGGGCGTCACATCTAAGTAGTGGGCGTCGGTGGCGCCCAGCGGTGGCTAATGGGATCGCTGCCCGGCACAGTGAATGCGAGCTCGAAAACTCTCACTGCACCTGGGCCTGCGGTGTGACGGTCGATGTCGTCTGGGATCCAGATCCATTCGCGGAGGGCAAGGTTGAGGCGCGCGGCGACGCGGAGGGCACGGTGATTGTCGGCGCTGACGATGACGAAGCGCGTGGAGGGACCAGGTGTCTGGAGGTTACTCATACCTCTTATATGCGCGGCTTGCCTGTGGAGCAGATGGGTCAGTGGGGTGAGATATCTTCAAATACAGAGGCAAGCACGATGGGAGGAGCTCCTATGGACCAAACTGCAGGGCTTATAGGTCGGCGCCGCACATTCTGGCGGCGAGAGAAGGCAGTCGAGCCTGAGGCACCCGCAACACCGGAACTTACCGAGTATTCTGCAGAATGGCAGGCCGAGGTCGAGCGAGAGGCCGCTTCTTTGTGGCATACGACAACGAGCTCGGGGTACATTCCGGAAGTCGTATCCGACTACGTCGATCGGCAAATCGAACGAGTCGCCTCACGTCTGTCGCCTGCCGAGTTGAAGCAGCGCATCATCACGAGAGCGCGGAACCTGCGCCATGAACCTTCAGACGAGAAGGTGCCGGCGGCTGGCAGCCAGATGGCCGAGTTGCCTGGAGAGGTTCCTAGATATGTCAAGCACCTTTCTCCTGGAATCGCCGAAGTCATTGGCGAGGCTGCGGCGCTATGGAAGGCTGAGGGCACGTTAGAGGCTCCCGCAGTCGTCCTGGAGCACATTGACCATCGACTGGAGACACTATCGTCTTCTCCAAATGCCGAACGTGCCAAGGCAGCGGTTCTCGCGGCCGCGCAACGCAGACGGAACACTCTCGCCACCTCGCCCACTGCCGAACAGGAGGAGCTCGTTGAAGCACTTCGCAGAGAGAGTGCCATCCGCCAGAAAAAGAGGATAGCCGCACTTCGTGCGGAGTTTGCCACAGCAGTCGAGCGGCTGAGGCAACGGTTAGAAGCTGAAGCGGAAGCACAGGCAGCTCGCACTGCGCAAGCGGAGAAACTGCGACAGAGGTTACGGGAAGCGGAGGAGCAGCGTCGTCTGGAGCAAGAGGCTGAGCAGCAACGTCTCCTCGCTGAAGAAGAGGAACGAAGGCTACGCTGGCTCAACCGCCCCGCCCCGGCCCCGGCACCGCAGCCATATGGAGTATCGCATGAAGGTGCGGAGCACCTCGTAGTTGCCTGGATGCGTCACCTTGGGGTATTGGACGCCGAGGTCACGCAGTTTTCCGGCGACGGAGGGATAGATGTTGCGTCTGCGCAGTACATCGCTCAAGTCAAGAATTACGCGGGTTCCGTTCCGGTCATCGAGGTTCGAGCCTTCTTTGGCGTCGCCATTGCTGATGAGAAGTCGCCAATCTTCTTCACAAGCGGATCCGTGACATCTGAAGGGCAAGCTTTTGCAGATCGAGTAGGGATGGCACTTATCCATTACAACGCCGAGGAAGCCGTCCTCACCGGGCTCAACAGCCTCGGCGCTCAATGCGTCGAATTCAGCATTCCTCAGGCCTTCACCCGCCTCAACAACCAACTCTTTGCGGACTGTCCCAAACCGGCAACGCCCCGGGCACACGGGAACGCTTCACGGCAGGACGACGACGGGACGACAACGCCGGGCGAAGCGCGGGCGGGGCGTGGCGAAGACGGGGCGGCCTTCATGCTTCGGCTTGCGTCGGTGGCGTCCAGTCGTACCTGATGGGGTCCGTGGCCTGATACCGCGGACAAAGTCACCCGAATCGAAGTACGTAGATGAGATTCGTAATGGCTAGGCAAATTGGAATGCCGAAAATTGTGATGAAACAGCTTCCAACAAGCGCTCCAAGCGCCATGCCTCGACGGTAGCCGCTCAAACGCCCCGCTCGGTACAAGCCGATTGACGAAAACACAATGCCGAGAATGTCCAGGATCGGCACACTAGCCAGAAGAGCGAACCGTGTATACAGCATCGCTCGAAGTGGCAATATTGGTGCTTAGAGGATGAGGAACACGGTCATCGGAGCGAGTGCACACCAAACCATTACAAGCGCCGCTGCGACGATCCTATTGTTATGCCGACCATGGCTCGGCACCGGCTTCGGTGGCGGTGGCGTCCACTGGTCAGATCCCGCTGCGCTCGCTTCTTTTGGTAACAACTCCGGTCCCTCTACCCCATTCACAATGCACAATCGGCCTACGAAGCCCAGCTACGCCCGGGATCCTCTTACTTCGCCCCCGCAGGCACAGAGATCTCTACACCGTCGAGCAGCTCCTCGCGCGTCGCATCCACTTTGCCGGCTATACCCTCCACCGTGATCGTGAAGTACTTAGAGTCGCTGGTGAAGTCTTCGATTGTAAATGAAGAAGCAATCGAAAGATTCCGCGCTAAAGAGCGGCATCGCAAGCTCAAAGCCATGGATGAAAACACCCGGATTTCCGATGAAATGGGCCACGTGGATTGAGGAGATTTAGAAGATAGAAGGTGGCACTTCGTGCCACCTTCAGATATCGAACAGACGACGAGAAGAACCCATCAGCTTGCCTCTCCTCAAGCCTTCGGTACACGGCCCCGAAAGCCTCCCCTCCACTGAGCAGCAAATCCCGCCACTCTCTCCGTGACTTCCCGCGTTCCGGCAGCCCTCGCCTCATCGCCCCGTCGTCGTCCCGCCACCGCAACGGCCCCTGCCGCCCTGCGGGCGGCCGCCACAGCCCGTTGTCGGTCTGCCGCGTCACGCTGACGGTCCGTCACTGACGGGACGAGGGCGGGGCGTCTTCGGGGCGCTGCCACTGCGGGGACGGAAACGGCTAATCCCGGAACCGTTCTTCCTTGCGCACCCAGTCCACCGCGTCTCTCCATAAACGGCGCTTGTCCTCGCGGAACGCTGTATTTGTCATAGGCGAATATGTAATCGAGTCTGGGCGCAGATTGGCGAGGTCTGCTTGGGTGAAGATGCCCTTGCCCAGGCCGGCGAGACAAGCTGCACCGAAGCCAGTTATATCGGGCTCCTGTACTGCACGAACCGGGTAACCAAGTAAATCTGCCAACAACTGCATGAGGAACTTGTTCCTTGATGGCCCGCCATCAACTGCCACCTCGGGGTCGTCGTGGCCAGCTGTGTCCGCTAAAAGGAGGATAGCCTCAGTGATAGCGAGGCCTATGCCCTCGAGCAGGGCACGTGCAAGATGTGCCTTGTTCGCCTTCAGACTGAGGCCGCAGATAGTTGCACGAGCTTCGCTGTCCCAATGTGGGGCGGCGAGACCACTGAATGCTGGTACAAGGATGACGCCCGCAGTGTCATCAACCGACGCGGCCAAGTCAGATGTCGTTGCGGCCGACTCTGCAAGCCCGATGTCTACTGCCCAGTCAACTGCTGCTCCAACGTCATAAACGCTACCTTCGAGTACGTATCGCAGGTCGTCTCCGATTCGCCAGCCGATGAATGGTGCAAGTCCGTTTGAAGGACGAACCGGGGAGTTGCCGGCGCTCGTCTCGATGAATGCGCCGGTACCCAGAGTCGCCTTGACGACCGTGGGCGACCAGAGTTCATGCAGGAATTGAGACGCGTTGGTGTCCACAATGCTTGCAGTGATAGGCAGTCGTGACACTGGCACATCTTCGTGTGCTATTTCTCCAAAGTCGCCGACCGTGGGACGAATTTCAGGTAGCGCTGAGCGCGGGACATCGAATAGTCCAGCAAGCTCACTTGACCAAGTTGCCGAGTCAAGATCCATCAATGCCGTCCTAGATACCGTCGAAGGGTCGGTAGCGTGAACTCCACCTGTCAGGCACCGGATCAGGAAGGAATCGGTGCCTCCAACTCTCAGAGTTCCGCGAACGCGTGAAGCGCGCGCTTCATCACTAGATTTGCTGAGCCACGAATACTTCGTCGCTGCAAAATATGGATCGATTGAGAGTCCGCTAATTCTCTCGACCGTGGATGAAAGTCCGCGGTCGCGAAGTTCTGCGCAGCGGTTCGATGTCCTTTTGTCTTGCCAGGAAAGTGCTGGGCCCACGGGACGACCAGTGGCTTCGTCCCATGCGATAGACGTCTCACCTTGGTTAGCAATGCCGAAAGCTGCAACGTCACTCCATTGCAGGCCTGCGGACGAGAGGGCTCGGGAAGCAGCTGCAAGGCTTCCATCGACGAATGATTCCGGGGAATGCTCGACCCATCCTGGGTGCGGCGTGTGCCGCTCTGTAGAGACCGAGGCCCGCCCGAGGAGTAACCCGTCGGATGAAACTACAACCGCAGTGGTCGTACTTCCTCCGTGGTCAATTCCGATCAAAACACCCATTAGCTTGCCAATGCAATCCCACGGCGTTGCATTGGTGCGTTGTCGCTCCATACAACGTTGGTGGCCGGTGCCAACGCTTCAAATGCGGTTCGAGACTCTTGGCGCACTCCAAGCTGGCTGGCAACGCGATCGACAACATCCTCCGCCATCGCCCGATGCGTGGAAAAAGAGCCTCCGACGACGCCAAGCACACCTGCCACTTCCCCGGCGAAGACGGCATGCTTCCGCGAGACTGCACCTCCCTCGCCGGGTGCAGCAGACACTAACGGGCGGACTCCTGCATACGAATTCCATTGGCTCTCGTCCATTGTGGCCGTCGTCGGAATGAATTTCTTCAGTTCCGCGCGCAACTGTTCAAGTTCCTCGGTGGAAACTTCTGTGTCGTCAGGACTGTGGACAATCACCGAAGTGGTCCCAAAGACGGTGGAGCCGTTCAAAGGCACGGCAATGTCGAAACTCTGTGGTTGGCGGCACCGGTTAACGACGGAATTCACCATCTCTTGGTGCACAACAAGCATGGACCCCTTCGCAGTCTCTACGTCAATGTTGAGCCCAACACTTTCCCCAAGAGATGGAGACCATGTTCCAGCAGAGATTACGACGCAATCGGCAGCCACCGTCCAGCGGGTCCCCGACTCGTCTTCAACGATGACCCCCGAGATAGTAGAGCCCGTTGATTCGATTGATACTGCCCTTGTGTGAGTGAGGAATTCAGCACCATGAGAAATGGCTGAAGCCGCAATAGCTGGCACCATTTCCCAAGGGTGGAAGACAGCATCTGGAACGACAAATCCACCTTGCGATGCAGCTATATTCGGTTCCCTCGCTGCAATCTCGCTACTGTCAAGCCACTTCGCGGGTATTCCGGCGACCGCGCAGCTTTCCGCGAAACGGTCTCCGAACTTGGGGTCATCGTCCTCGAAGAGGACAAATAACCCTTCGGTATCAACGCGGGCGAATGAAGCAATGCGCTCCGAGATCTTCCGCTCCTGCATGCACTCGGCAGCGTACTCCGTGTCCGTAACCACGTACCGTGCGCCGCTTTGGAGCATCGAATGGAATCGTCCACTCGTGCCGCCGCCGATCTCGCCGGATTCTATAACTGTCGTCGGAATGCCTCGCATCGACGCATCGCGGGCGATTGCACTGCCGGTTACTCCAGCGCCAATGACAATCAGGCGTTCTTTGCCCATCTCGTAAGTCTCCTTCAAAGGGTTTCGGGTGTGAGAGTTTCTGTCCCTGAATCCAGGAGCAGTTGGTTCAAGTCAGCGGTTGGCGCTGAATCTGTGACCAGAACATCGATTTCGTCCCAGGTCGCGAGCTCCATGCGCCCCTTGCGGCGCCATTTCGACTCGTCGGCCACGATTACGACGCGGTCCGCTTGCCGAATCATCGCTTGGGCGATCGCGAGGTCAAACGGGTGGTCGACTGTAACTCCCCGCTTAGACATCGATTCGACGCCTAGGACTGCAGTATCGAAATGCAACCGGTCAATCACAGAGCTGTCTGGTTGATAGGTACCGTAAGAGGCTCGTCGAACCAACCCTCCAAGGACATAGACATCAATTGAGTCGCTTTCACTAAGACGGAGAGCAACGTTCAAAGCGTTTGTTGTCACTGTCGCCGGCTCGCGGCGCGACTCGAGCGCCATTGCGACCTGCATCACTGTCGTACCGTCGTTCATCGCGACGTGTTCGCCACGATCGATCAGGGATACGGCGCGCTGGCCGATCTCCGACTTGCCATGCGGATTGCGTAGTTCCCGCGAGGTAAATCGCTCTTGTGCTTCCGTCAAGTCGTCGGCCAGTCGCGCGCCACCATGCTCCCGGACAACAACTCCGCGCTGCTCTAGCGCTCGAAGGTCACGGCGAACAGTAACTTCAGACGTTCCGGCGGCGATCGCGAGTTCGTGGATGTTCACGAAAGCACGCGAAGCCATGTACTCCCTGATGCGCTCGTGGCGATCGGTGGTCTTTGACAAGTCAACCTCACTTCGTCGATGAAATGATCATGTGGTCAGAACTGTAGCACGCACAAACCGCTGCTCGACAAACGTTCTTTCATCCAGTAAGGTCAACCATCAAATCATTTTGACCATTTGATCATTCTGCAAAGGAGCAGCCATGGCAGAAGTAGGCACTTGGATCGTCTACGTCATAATGGCTTTCGTCGTCATTGGCGCGATAGCAGCAATCCGAAATCCAGACCGAGGTCTCGGACGGGAGTTCATCGAAGGGTTGCACACAATCGGTCCGATCTTCATTCCCGTTGCCGGCACCATGGCGACGATCCCATACTTGGCTCGGTTCATAGAGAGCGTGATTGGTCCGGGGCTCAAATCGATCGGCGCAGATCCCTCGATCGCTGCTGGACTTATCGCCACCGACATGGGCGGGTATCAGCTTGCGGAAGCCACATCAATCAGCCCCGCAAGCTGGATTATGGCCTCTACTTTGGGCTTCACTCTCGGATGCACGCTAGTATTCACTATCCCGGTCGGTCTTTCCATGCTTCCGAGGCGTGACCACAAGTACATGGCGCTCGGCATACTCGCCGGAGTAATCACCATTCCGCTAAGCGGGTTCATCACAATGGCCTTGTTGATTGTCACGCAGACAGCACTGCGGCCCAATATCGCCACCACGGGCGAAGCGAGCTGGGTGTTCGAGATGCAGTGGTCTGAGCTGCTACTCAATCTCATACCTATTGTCGCAGTTGTGACCCTCATCGCCCTCGGTCTCCGCTTCTTGCCAAATGCGATGCTGACGGCTTTCAAATGGTTCGGGAGAATCCTCGACATCATCATCAAGGTTGTACTTGCGCTTTCGATCGTTGAATACTTCACCGGTCTTTTCACAACTGTTCTAGGCGGCTGGGGCTTTGACCCGATCATCGCGGACGAAGTCGACCAATTTCGCGCTCTTGAAGTCGCGGGATATTGCGGGCTCATTCTCGCGGGAGCCTTCCCACTGGTGTACGTCCTCCGTACTTATGGGCAAAAGCCACTGGGCAAAGTTGGGAAGCTGTTCGGAGTGAGCACTGACGTAACTGCGGGCATTCTGGCTACGTGCGCGAACGTGATTGCTCTGCTCCGCCTGATCCCCGCATTTGCGCCAAAGGATAAAGTCCTTTGCATTGCATTCATGGTTTGCGGCACTGATGTCCTCGGAGGACATCTTGCTTATGCCGCAAACGTCCAACCCACGATGCTCGGGCCCCTTCTAATCGGGAAATTCTTGGCAGGAGTCATCGCAATGCTCCTCGCGGCGTGGCTGGCCCTGCCGACTGCTCGACGCTTGGAAGCTCTTGACCGCGAAAACGGCGTCATTCTGGACAACGAGTATCTACACGCGGTGGACTCGGTAGGTTCAGCTGATACGCAATACAAGCACCCTGTGGCTGACTAGCAGATCGACCACGAGCGTCTGTCGCGGAAGGAAAGGAGAGTTGCTCCTCTCCGCGCCAGGCGCTCGTGCTGGAAGACCATGAATCGTTCAAGACGTCACGCGCTGGGACTGACATCTCTGCTTTCCCGCGTGACACGAAGGGTTTTCCTCTTCGAGACTACAACTCGTGGTCCCGTTCACCGAGCTCATTGGAGTCCTCGTCCGCAATCATCTTCTCGTAAGCAGCGGTGACCCGTCGAACGCGCTCATGCTCGGTCGCGTCTTGAACGCCGTGCCGAACCGCCATCCTCATCACCCAGTAGTTGACGAAGATTCCCACCCCAACGATGAGGAGAACGGCCAGGCCATAGAGAAGATCAAATACGGGTGCATACATAGGAGATTCATATCGCAGGAGAGCGTTGGGTGAAGACCCAAAGAGAGGGCCCTTCGGGCCCTCAAGAGATTGAATCGCAAACGGAGGAGCAGGATTTCCTGCTCCTCTTTCTGCTTATCAAGAACGCTCTAGAGACCCAGGCCCTCCGGTATCCCAGTCACGAGCCCCGCACCGGCACTCCCTTAAGCATCAGCGTCTCGCCCCGTCGCCTGCTCGTCTCCGCAGTGCTTCGGCACGCTACCGGCGCTCGTCCCTCGCGCCTCACGCAACGCCGTCGTCCCGCATGCGTCACGCCTTCGGCCCGAATGACGGGCCGGCTCGCTTCGAAATCGGGCCGTGCCGTGGCGGCTGCGCCCGCCGGAGCGGAGCGGAGGCGGGGTGCGCAGGACCCCTTTGCCGCATTTACATCTATGCAAAACGATGTCCCCTCTGGGACGGCCTCTCGGCAAGCCTGCCGGCCGCCCTGAGGAATTGTTCTTCTACAGAAAGGCTTCTCATGGTCTCATTCACTGCCACTCCTCCCCCCTGCGGTAGATACCGACTCTCTCGATGCTCAGCTGCGCCTGACTCTGGGCCGCTCCACTGCTGGCACTCCGGCCGCTCGTGCTCGGACCGGGCTTGTCCGCGGCCTCGCCCTCGGATACGAGCCGTCCACAGTGCGATCCGCTGTCCTCCGGGTCGCGCCCGATACGGCTCCTGCGCTGCTGCCGCTGGCCAGCGCTCACGCGCTCCTGGCTGCTGCCAGTGCGCACCTCTCCCGCTCACCGCTCGCTCCCGGCGTGGGTGACCATGCTGACGCGCGGATGGCAGTGGCGCGGCGGATTGTGGGGCGGCTCGCGGCACCGGTAGACCGCGAGCAATACGGATGGACAAAAGGCGACGAAAGCAAAGCACGCATCGGCTTCGCCATCATCGGCCAACGACTTCTCGAATGCATTGATGAAGACGGCTCGAGCGCGGTTCTTGTGACATCGACGTGGCTCGCGGTCCAGATGGATTGCACGATCGAAACATCCGGGAAGGTGCTCAGGCTCCTCAAGGAGGCAGGCTGGATTCGCCACGTCGGCACTATTGGCCTCTCACGGCGCTGGCGGCTCGGTCGGCTGCCGCGCGAGGCCGGAGATGTCGCGTGGGAGCACAAAGCTACCGTCGAGGCACTGGCCATGGGCATCGAAGGTGATGACCTTGCCGATGCCATTCGCACAGCACGCCGCCCCGGCTGGGCCTACAACCCCGGCCTAGGTCTCCGCGCCTGGCTGCGGCTCCTCTACGACAGCCTCGGTGTCAGGGCGGCCGAAGCTCCATTCGGCGTCAGGCAATGGGGGCAACTCAAGCAGGCACTCGTGCGCGAACTGCCGGGCCTCGGGACCCGGCCACTTACTGACCTTCTCGAGGATGCTGATCCAATAGCCAGAGATGTGCGGACCGAGCGTGAGGAGCAGCTCACCGAGCAACGAACCGTGACCATGGCCCGCCTCGCCGAAGTGCGGGCCGTCCGCGATGCGCGTGCGGCCCGGCGTCGGGACGCTTCGGCGCTGGCGCGCCGTCTTCGGGACGCGGTCGGGGCGTGCCCTGGCCGGATTCGGCCCGGGCGCTGATTAAAGAATGGGCGGCTGATGGGCGCGCGTGGGTGGCCGGTGAGAAGCCGGATGAGGGCCTGTGCGTGATCCTCGCGGAATTCCTGGCCAATGATTTGCGTGGCCGCGGTCATGAGGATGCGGTGGCCGCTCGGATTGCTAGATTCGTGGCCGGTGTGGAGGTGGCTTCGGCCACGGGCGCGGATTCCGCCGCATAGGAGGTGGTAGAGCCGGGACGTCGAGAGTCCGGCCACTACCTAAAGGAGCAGACCATGGCCTCACATCTCCCCCGGCTCGTTGTAGCCGTCAAAGATCAGACCGGGTGGCCGGTCACCGCATGGGCCAGCGACGGCGAAGGAGGCGGCGTCTTCGCCGGCCGTCTTCGAATCGATGCGGCCGCGCTGCTGGCCGATGCCTCACCGCCTGAGGTGCGGATCACGCCTCAGCTGACAGTCACGGCGGGAGACGCCGATGAATTGGCCGCGCTGGCCGCGATCATCTACTGCGGAGGCGTCGAAGCCGATTCCGAGAGCACATGCGTCTGGTACAAGATCCTGCGCTGCAGCGACTCGACAATTCACACGATCTTCGAGGCTGCCGCCCTCGCGGAAGACATCGAGGAGGACTCCGATGTGCAGATCACAGAATGAAGGCGGCCGCCGTTGCGCATGGACACCGCGCACGCAGGCCGGGGCTCGGGCCAGGCACGGAGTCCGCGAAGGCGATGACGAGATGGCGGAAATCCTCGGCGGTGGCGGCGGCTCAAGCGGCGATGAACCTGCCGAGGATATCGAGGACCTCATCTCTGAGCTGGATCCGGACTACTCAGGGCCGCCGAGCAAAGCTGAGGCTTATGCGGCCTCCGCATTCCCGGAGGGCGTTCGCGTGGGCATTGCCTATCGTGATGCGCTCCGGCTTGTGCCCATGGTGCAGAAGCTAGATGCGCAGCACGGGCGGGCTCTGACCGCTCGGACGGAGGCTGGACGAGCGTATCTCGAGGCGCGCGAGCGTGGGGAGCACCAAGTCAAAGTCAAGAGACTCCTGGACACTTTCGATGCCGCGGATTCAGCCGTCGAACAATCGGACCTGCACACCGCAGCAGTGATGCGTAAGCATGGCTACGGAAGTCTGCGAGGTTACCAAGCCACACTTCTGGCCTATAGCCGGGTGTGCTTGCCCGCCTCGTTCGTCCATGCGCATCGTCAACGATCCGCGGCAGCCAATTCCCGCTACACAAGCTCACAGGTAGGCCGCGCGGTCGGCAGAGCAGAGGAGCCAACATCTGGGCAGAGACGCGGGATCATTGCTTGGCTGACGGTGAGAATTTCTGCGTACCGTACTCGCAAAGCGTCGCCGCATGGGAATCAAAGACCGTGACGAGTTCCTCGAGTGACCGTCGATCGCCGGACCGCTAGCATGAGGCGTGTAATGCGCCATACAGTGACGATTGCCGCTAACAAAGGAGCGCCAATGGGAGACCCAGAGAACAGTTACGACCCGTGGCGCGAACGCTTTATTGTTCTCATCGAAGAGGTGTTCAATTTCTTGAGCGAGGCGGCCGAGCACCATCGGAGTGGCGTTTCCGTCAAGGCCGAACCTCGACTATTTGATCGGAACCGAAGAGCCGTCTACCGGCTGCGTGTCCGCGGCGAGTTAGTTCCGTTCCGCTGGGCTGACAGGGTAAGCACCATTCTCTTTCGCGCCAGGTCAATTCTAGACATAGTGATGTTTCACGCAGTTGCAGCTGACTCGAAGGTCCCTTTGACGGAGCCGCAGGCACGACGGGTCTACTTCCCAATAGTCTTTGATGAGTCTCAGTGGCAAGACGCTCTCGGTAAGCACCACCTCCGTTTACTGTCCGAGCCCCATAAGAAGGCGCTGCGTTCTGTGCAACCTTTCGTCACCGGCAACCCGGCTCCGCGCTTCCTCGGCGAGTTTCATAACCGAGATAAGCACCGTCGCCCCATAGACATACAGACAACCGTGGATGAGGAGTTTGTAATGCTCTTCAGCGGAGTTCGTTTCGGCAACCGTGGATCAGGCGAATACTGGATCGATTGGGAAGACCCGATGCCCGCCTTTGCGAATGGCGCGGAGCTCGTCACTTATCGCACAACCCATCCGATGATCTCAGCAGCGGCCGAGGATGTTCCGATTGCTCCCAGCATTATCCGCGACGGTCAACGGTTCGATCTGCAACATCTTCTTTGGGATCTGCTCAGTTTCGTTACCCGGGCAGAAGCTGTCATGTCCGATGGAAACACAAGCGTTGCCGAATCGATGGCAGCCTACTTTGAGGCGGAACGTACGCAGTTGGAATCCTTCAAGAAGATGATGCTTACAGGCGATGAAACTGAATGGCTGACACTTGTCACGGGTGTGTCCCCTGCCTCCGGCGGTTACCCCACCCAGCCTGCGTGAGCGCATCATCGCGGTGCTCACCAAGCGCATCGTGGCGGCCCGAGAACGGCGCGCTGCCGGGAAGAAGACGGGGCGGCGCCGCTAGGCGTAGGCGGAGCGTGGGCGCCCCGGGGCTTTACGGCTACGGGGCGCCCTGCCGTTGGGACGCGGGGTGAGATTATGTGCTCGGATGGTGATGGGTCGCGGCTAGCTGAGCCTGTGCGCGCACGGAGCCACTATCGATCACGAGGATTATCTTCACCTCGGTCGGGCCGGAGTGCGGGCCTCCGGGCCGGAGACTGGGCGTGGGCGGGATGTTGGCGTACCGGCCCCACTTCGTGGGACAAAATGCATAGGGCGATGTGAGCACGCGAGTTGCGTCAATAGGCTGATTTCGTGACGAAATCACCTCTGAATCCGCTCGCCATCATAGGAGTCGTGCTCGCGGCTATCGCCTACGCGGTGTCATTCATACCAGGGTTCGGGTTCTTCATAATGTGGGTCCTCTGGGTCGGTGCTATGAAGCGCCGCAGGTTTGATGCCGCATTCTTTTGAGTTGAGAGGATGTCATCATGCCGAAGAAGATCGATGCTGCTGCGAGGGAGCGTGCTGTGCGTTTGGTGCGCGAGCATGCTTCGGAGTATCCGTCTATGACGGCCGCGATAGCGGCTGTTGCCCGTCAAGTGAATGTCGGTCACGAGAGTCTGCGCCGGTGGGTGCAGCAAGCTGAGATCGATGACGGCACTCGCACGGGCGTGACCAGTGAAGAATCCGCTGAGATCAAGCAGCTCAAGGCCGAGAACCGCAGGCTCCGCGAGGACGTCGCGATCTTGCGCGCGGCGACAACTTTCTTCGCGGGGGAACTCGACCCCCGCAACCGTTGATGATGGGCTTCATCGATCAGATGAGAGCCGAAGGTCACGCGGTCGAGTCGATCTGCCGGGTCCTGCGTGAGCAGGGCGTGAAGATCGCTGCGCGCACCTATCGTGCCTGGAGAAAGGGCACCATCTCGGCCAGGACCGTCACCGACGCGATCGTCGTCGACGCTGTCCGAGCCGCCGTCTGGACCACCCGTCCTGATGGCCGCCGGGTCATGCTGCCCGAGGGCCTCTACGGCCGGCGGAAGATGACCGCGCTGATCCGCCGCACCACGGTTCCTGACGCGTCCTGGGGCGCGATCGACCGGGCCATGCGGCTACTGGGCCTCAGCGGAGCACGCCGCGATAAGAGTATCCGCACGACGATCCCGTCCAAGGACGGCAAACGCGCCGGGGACCTGCTGGATCGCGACTTCACCGCCCCGCGTCCGGATCACACCTGGGTGATGGATTTCACGTATGTGCGCTGTTGGACAGGCTGGGTCTACGTCGCGTTCATCGTCGATGTCTTCTCCCAGCGCATCGTTGCCTGGCACGCCCAAACGAGCATGCATACCGACCTGGTGATGATCCCGTTGCGGATGGCGCTCTGGGAACGCAACCGGACCGGCCGCCCCGTCGAACCCGGTCGCCTACGGGCGCACTCAGACGCCGGCAGTCAATACACATCGATTGCCTTCACCGACAAGCTCGAACGCGACGGAATCGCGCCCTCGATCGGCACCGTCGGTGACGCATACGATAACGCTTTGATGGAGAGCATCAACGGCATCTACAAGACCGAGTGCATCCGCACCAGCCTCTTCCACGACGGCCCGTACAAGACGATCTCAGACGTCGAATACGCCACCGCAGGATGGGCAGACTGATACAACCACCGTCGCCTCCACGGTAGCCTCGGAATGATCAGCCCGAACGAATACGAGGCCGACCACTACGCAGCAATCACACGAGAACTGCAACCCGCATAACAGCGGCAGAAAACCCGCGGCGCTTCACTTTACCTCTGCTCACTGGGTTTATGCGCGGCACACGTAAGTCCACGTCCCTTGTACAGATGCGGCGGACGGCTACTCGCCCGGAGCACTGCGTGAGGCCCCGGGAGCAAGCGCGTCGAGTGCGAAGCGCACATCAGGTGCGTGGAGCGCTCGACGCGCGTAGTAGTCCTCGGTCACACGGGACTCTGAATGTCCAAGGACAGCCGCGGAGGCCTTCAAGCCGACCATGTCATTCACCGTCGTCGCGACAGCTTTACGAAGAGAATGTGGGACCACTTCTTCGGAAATACCAGCCCACTCTCGGACAATCCGCAGGGCACGATGAACGTCCTGCGCTCCATTGGACCGCCCGGAGCTAGTCTCGAAAACGTACGTGCTACCAGCGCGCGCCCTCAGCTTGCGCTCCATGAGCACTGTCACTAAATGGTCAGGAATCGGTACGACTCGTGCCGAGGTTCTGGTCTTCAATACCGGCGCCCAATGCTTGGCTTGCTGGTGCCCTTCGATGACCTGCCCAACCACACTAACGGTAGGTACGCTCGACGCGAGGTCTAAATCCTCCCAGCGTAGCCCCACTGCTTCACTGATGCGGCAGGAAGTCCCGAGAATCACTTCGACGACGTGTTCGAGCAAGTCATTCGGACGAGGTCCCATCCGGCCGGGCCGTTCTCGGTAGGCGACGATGGCGTCGCGAAGCTCATCAAGCTCCATGGGCGACGGTGCGAAGATTTCCTTACGCTTTCGTGGTGCCAGTCTGATTTCTCGTGCGAAGTTGCTACGCATTAGGCCGAGCCTGAGTCCGCGGTCGCAGATTTGACGAAGGACCGTCATTAGATTGCGCGCTTGGCTTTTCGCGTGGTCGTACTCTGAGTCATAGAAGTCGGCTACAATCACGGCCGTAACGCTCCGGATGGGGAGAGCTCCGAGTGCCGGCAGGATTCGGGCCCGAATGAGGCGCGCGTTCTCCTTGCGAGAGGTCAGTCGACCTTCCTCGTACCTCTCCACTTGCTCCAGATATGAGGTGCAGAGGGCGCTGAAGGGCGAATCAGGAGTGAGCTGCTGCGGCGTTGCTCGCGGAGCATGCGTGTCCTCCATCCGGTCGGCAATCTTAGCGCGCAGCCGCGCCTCAGCTCGGTCAACGGATTCAGCGTGGGCTTTTGCTTCGCGGAGTTCCCCGTCGTACCGTCTGTACTGTGCCCGTGCCCGCCATGACCCATTTGCAAGCTGGGTCGTTTTCACTCGTCTGTGCGTGCCTGCTGGAATCTGCTCTCTAGCCACGAGTCAGCTCCCTCGTCGTAGGGAGACTCTGGCGCCACGCGTCGATGTCTGGCTTCGCGAAGCGGAGGTGCTTTCCGAGGTAGTGGCCGACGGGTCCCCCGCCCGTCTTCCTCCAGTGGTAGATGGTCTGCTTGGAGACTCGCAGGTATGCTGCGAGGTCGTCGATGGTTAGGAGGTCCGGCAATTCATAGCTTGCCGCTGCTGTCTGCTGTGCTTTCACCTCACCTCTATGCGAGGTGATTTCGGCCGGTGGTATGGAGTGATTACTGGGTGATGTGAGCGTCATGGCCGCTCTATGCGAGCTCGCTGCCGTCGGCGGTAACTTTCCTGAAGAAGAGCAAGTTCCGTAGCAATAGAGCCGGACCATTTTCGGCCTCTCCGGGTCCAGACCGAAAACCTAAAGCCCCGGAAAGCAATGCTTACCAGGGCTTTTGGTGGATCTGAGGGGACTCGAACCCCTGACCCCCTGCATGCCATGCAGGTGCGCTACCAGCTGCGCCACAGACCCATAACTGTCACCGAAGCAACTCCCATACTCTACTACATCGGCACGTACGATAAAAAATCGCGGCGCACGGAGCTACTGTGCCAGCGCCTCCTCGAGCGAAATGACCGGGCAGTCCCTCCACAGTCGCTCAAGGGAGTAGTAGTCGCGTTCCTCGGGATGGAACACGTGCACGACGATGTCACCGAAGTCGATGAGCACCCAGCGGCCTTCCGCGCGTCCCTCACGGCGGACGACGCGTGTGCCTGCTTCTCCGAGCTTCTCTTCGACAGCATCCGCGACCGCACCGACATTGCGTTCGCTGCGCCCCGTGACGATCAGAAAGGCATCGACGAACGGAAGCTGCTGTGACACGTCGAGCGCCACAAGATCTTCGGCCCCGACGCTCTGCGCAGCGGCCGCCGCGATCTGGACCTGGGAACGTGTTTCGTCAGTAGCTGTCACGTGGCCTGTAGCTTCTTTCTCTCGAGCATTAGAAGGATCCCGTCATGAGTCCCACGATGACGACACCGATGACGGCAACACAGAGCACACCGGCCGTGATCGCGAGGATCATGAGCAGTTTCGAGTTCGACGCCTTCGTGGGAGGCGTGATCACGTCGCGACTCACCGCGTGGGTGCTGACGGCACGAGTTGCCGACACGGGCGTCCCGGCTGTCGCGGGCGACTCTGCGCTGTTGTCGCTGCCAGAATCGATCTCGGAGTGGTCTGTAGACGAGGGACGATCCTGTGAAGCGGACCGGGGAAGGTCGACCGATCCGGTAACCAGAATCTCGCCGGTCCCCGAGGCAGGAGCCTTGGGCGGCGTGCTCGGCGCACCGGGCAGGATCAGCACGCTTGATGTCGTAAAGGCGTCGGAGCCGCGCGCTTCGGGGGCCACGAGAGTGTCAAAAGCGCGTGCTGCGCTGTCGGCGGGACGCTTGTCGTCTCGAACGCCTGCGCTGAAGGCCGGCGACAGCTGAGGCCGTGATTGCGCGTCGCTCCGACCCTGCGAAGCGGTCTCCCCGCTCTGCCCGGAGCTGACTGCGGGACTCGCCTTCGCTGCTGATGGCCGCTCCGCGTTGTGGCTCTTGTCTGCACGGCCAGCGGGAGCAGACTTCTTCTGCTGCGCTTCCGGCGAGCCCTGGGCGCCGGCAGGTGACGCTGGGGCTGCGGGAACATCGACGCCTCGCGAGGTCTCTGGTGTGACGATGGCCGTCGATCCGGTCTCAGCCCTCAATGCTCGCAACTCGCGTCGCGTCAGAACGCGTTTCTCGCCCGGACTCTCAGAGGTGTCCGCGGCCGCTTGTTCTGCGTGAATCTGGTCATCGTCCGCGGTCGGCACCGACGCGGCATCCGCTGTCTCATTCGCAGCATCACGTGTAGCGTCGGGCGCGTCAGCTTCTGCGTCGTCGGGCTCAGACGAACCCTGAGACTGCAGAACGCTGTCGTGCGCCTGCTGAGCGCGCATCCTCTCGCGTCGTTGTCGCCGTGAGAGTGGCTGCTCGTCAGATAACGAGGTCATTCACTACTCCGATACAGATGATACTTCGTGATGTACTGCACGACACCATCCGGAACCAGATACCACACGGGATGTCCCCTGCTGACCCGGCTTCGGCAATCCGTCGACGAGATCGCAAGTGCCGGAACTTCCAACAAGCTTACGTGCTCGGCCGGCAATCCAGAAATGTTTAAGGTATGTCCCGGACGACTCACAGCCACGAAGTGCGCGAGCGAGAACAGCTCAGAGTGGTCCTTCCAGCTGAAGATCTGCGCGATCGCGTCGGCGCCCGTAATGAAGAACAGGTCGGAGTCCGGTCGTTGTCGCTTGAGGTCACGGAGCGTGTCGATCGTGTACGTCAGGCCCGCGCGCTCTATGTCTACGCGGCTGACCGTGAACTGCGGGTTCGCGGCGGTGGCAACAACCGTCATCAGATAGCGGTGCTCACTCTCGCTGACGTGAGACTTCTGCCATGGCTGCCCCGTCGGCACGAAGATGACTTCGTCGAGGTCATACGAGTGTGCGACCTCGCTTGCGGCAACGAGGTGACCGTTGTGAATCGGGTCGAACGTTCCGCCCATCACCCCGATTCGGGGCCGCGACGCACTGGCTGTGTTCACTCTGACGTGTGCGCCTCGTGGTGAGTGTCATCGCCGGGAGTGTCGTACGTGTGCGCCGTCGGTGCGGAACCGGTCTTGTGGCTGTGGCGGTTTGCGACGTCACGATATGTAAACGTGATGACGCCGAGGAAGAGGAACACGACGAGCGCGAGTACGCCGAACATGATGCTGGGCATCGGCAGCTCGTTGACTACGTGCTCAGACTCGGCCATCAGGATCGTCGCAAACGACATGTTCTCTCCGTTTCTCGTGACTTCGCGCCACCAACGACCAGTCTACAGGTCAGCCGCGCACCTGTCCGTCGCCGCGCACGAGCCATTTCGTGCTCGTCAACTCGGTGAGGCCCATCGGTCCCCGCGCATGCAGCTTCTGTGTAGAGATGCCGACCTCGGCACCGAATCCGAAGACGCCTCCGTCGGTGAAGCGCGTCGACGCATTGACCATGACCACGGCGGAGTCGACCTCCGCGAGAAACCGTTCGGAGTTGCGCACACTGTTCGTCACAATCGATTCCGTGTGATGCGTGGAATACATCGCGATGTGCTCGAGTGCGTCATCAAGGGAGTCCACGATGCGCATTCCGAGCGTGAGATCCAGGTGCTCCGTGGACCACTCGTCGGCCGCTGCCGGCTCGATCGCCGGCGAGTACGCTCGAGCCTCGTCGTCGCCGCGCACGGTCACACCGGCTGAGCGAAGCTTCTCGAGAAGCGCGGGAAGCACTCTCTCAGCGGCATCCCGGTGGACGAGCACCGTCTCAGCCGCATTGCAGACACTCGGGCGTTGAGCTTTTGCATTGACCACGATGGATGCCGCCGTCGCGGCGTCTGCGTCGGCGTCGACGTACACGTGCACGACGCCTGCGCCTGTCTCGATGACGGGCACTGTCGATTCTGAGACGACGGTGTTGATAAGACTTGCGCTCCCTCGCGGAATAAGCACGTCGACGAGACCTCGAGCGCGCATGAGCTCTGTCGCGCCCTCACGTCCGAAGTCGTCAATCGACTGGATCACGTGCGCCGGGAGACCCGCGGCCGAGAGCGCCCGTCTCAGGACCTCTGTGAGACGAGTGTTGCTCTCGATCGCCGCAGAGCCGCCTCTCAGCACGACGGCGTTGCCGCTGCGCAGCGCGAGAGCCGCGATATCGACGGTGACATTCGGTCGCGCTTCGTAGATCGCGCCGACGACTCCGAACGGAACCCGCACCTGTTCGATGCGAACGCCGTTCTCGAGCCGGCTTCCGCGCACCACTTGACCAACCGGATCGGTGAGCGCTGCGATGTGACGGACCGATTCCGCGAGAGCCGCGATCCGGTTCTCGTCGAGTCGAAGCCGATCAAGCAGGCCGGGCGCGAGGCCGTTCTCTCGCCCCCTGACGATATCGCGCTCGTTTGCCGACAGGATTCCTTCGACGTCGCTCTCGATGGCCACGGCTATGGCCTCAAGCGCCGCTTCGCGCTGGCTGCCCGTGGCTAGAGCAAGCGCGCGTGAGGCGCGGCGTGCATCCTCGAGGCGTGAGCGAACGATAGCGCCAGTTCGGGTGTCGGTCATGCCCCGATTCTAGCCAGGCGCATTATCACTCGTTCAAATGTGGCGCGAACCACGTACCGACATCGGCACCGCTCAGGGCGGCGCTGATGCGAGACGCCGAAGTGACGAGCACACCGGTGCCTCGCGCAGCCGCGAGCCGTGCGGCGGAGACCTTCGTCGACGCGCCTCCCGTGCCGACGCCGTTTCGCGTCGCTTCACCGAATTCGACTCCTGACAGCTGTTCCCCCGGCGCGACGAGGCTGATGCGCTCCGCGTCCGGAATTTCGGGGGGACGGGTGTAGATCGCGTCGACGTCGCTCAGGAGCACCATTGCGTCGGCACCGATGAGCGTTGAAACGAGTGCTGCAAGTCGGTCGTTGTCGCCGAAGCGGATCTCGTGGGTCGCGACGGTGTCGTTCTCATTGACGATCGGCAGAATTCGAAGGCTGAGAAGCCGGTCCACCGCCCGCTGGGCGTTGCTCCGGGAGTTGGGGTCGTCAAGGTCGCCAGCGGTCAGCAAGACCTGCCCCGCCACGATTCCATAGCGGTCGAGACTGTCTTGATACCGGTACACGAGCACGTTCTGGCCGACAGCGGCCGCAGCCTGCTGCGTGGCGAGGTCTTCCGGTCTGCTTTCGAGCCCCAGGTAGGGCATGCCTGTGGCGATGGCCCCAGAGGAGACCAAGATCACCTCGATGCCATTGGAATGGGCCGCGGCCAGCGCGTCGACGAGAGGTTCGATCTGTCCGCTGTTCACACCGCTGATGGACGACGAGCCGACTTTGACGACGATGCGCCGTGCGCGACTGATGTCTGCGCGTGTTGTGATCATCGCTCCGGCTCGTCCTCCGACCAGAGCCCTGCCTCACGCTCGCTCTCGAGTTCTTCGCGCGCCGCGGTCTTGGCGTCCATTCGATCGTAGTACGCGTCGCGACGCTGCCCGCGGGTGGGCCTGACGTTCTGATCGAAGCGCGCGTCCGTTCCTCGCGGAGAGGTCATGAGCTCTGCCGTCGATGTGAGAGTGGGCTCCCAATCGAACACGACGCCCTTTCCGGGCCCGATGACCACGGTTGATCCGGCGACAGCACCCGCGGCGAATAGCGCATCTTCGATTCCGATCTTTGCGATCCGGTCGGCCAGGTAGCCGACGGCCTCATCGTTGGTGAAGTCGGTCTGCTGGACCCAGCGCTCCGGCTTCTCACCGAGAATCCTGTAGACGTTCCCGTATGTCCCGCCCTCGACAACGATGTCGAACGGTTTGCGGTTAACGGGTTTCGGCGTCATCACAATGCGGGGCGCGTGTTCCTCGAGTTCCCGGACGGCCTCACGGTGTTCGTGTACGACCTCACCGAGCGCGTAGGTGAGTGCTTTGAGACCCTCGTGACTCGCCGTTGAGATCTCGAATACCCGATAGCCCCGTGCTTCAAGATCCGGACGCACGAACTCTGCCAGTTCCCGCGCCTCTGGAACGTCGATCTTGTTGAGTGCGACAAGTCGCGGACGCTCGAGCAGAGGAACTTGCCCGTCCGGCACGGGGTATGCAGCGAGTTCGCTTTCAATCACCTCAAGATCACTCACGGGGTCGCGTCCGGGCTCGAGGGTCGCACAGTCGATAACGTGCAGAAGCGCCGCGCAACGCTCGACGTGCCTGAGGAACTCGAGACCGAGCCCGCGTCCAGCGCTTGCACCCTCGATGAGGCCGGGAACGTCGGCGACGGTATAGCGGTGCTGGCCGGCCTGCACGACGCCGAGGTTCGGGTGCAGCGTCGTGAAGGGATAGTCCGCGATCTTCGGCTTCGCCGCGGAAATCGCCGCGATCAGGCTCGATTTGCCTGCAGACGGGTACCCCACGAACGCGACGTCCGCAATTGTCTTGAGCTCGAGGGTGATGTCACCCGACTGACCCGGTGTGCCCAGAAGCGCGAAGCCGGGTGCCTTGCGCTTCGTCGACGCGAGTGCAGCGTTCCCCAGTCCCCCGTAGCCGCCGCGGGCGATGACGAAGCGCGTTTCTGGTTCAGTCATGTCGATGAGCGTCTCGCCGTCGGCGTCCTTGACGACGGTGCCCACGGGCACGGGCAGAACGAGTTCTTCGCCCGCCGCCCCATGCCTGAGGTCGCCCATGCCGAATCCGCCATTCTCGGACGTGCGATGGGGCGAGCGGTGGTACGTGAGAAGCGTCGTCGCCTGGGGATCAGCCTCAAGAACGATATCTCCGCCGTTGCCACCGTTTCCACCGTCGGGCCCGGCGAGTGGCTTAAACTTTTCGCGGCGTACAGAAACACAGCCGTTGCCACCTTTACCTGCACTGACGTGCAGCGTCACGCGATCGACGAACGTCGCCACTGTGTCCTCCTCGGATCTGTTCCGCTATCAATCGTGCCGGAAATGGCAGAAGGGGCGGGCATACGCCCGCCCCTTCTGTGAATAGCTTGTCGACTACGCGTCGGCCGAAACGATGTTGACGACCCGGCGTCCACCCTTGCTACCGAACTCGACCGCACCGTTCGACAGAGCGAACAGCGTGTCGTCTCCGCCACGACCGACATTCACGCCTGGGTGGAAGTGCGTTCCGCGCTGGCGAACGATGATTTCGCCCGCGTTGACTGTCTCGCCACCGAAGCGCTTCACACCGAGGCGCTGCGCGTTCGAGTCACGACCGTTGCGAGTGGAGCTCGCACCCTTTTTGTGTGCCATCTCGTTTTCTCCTCGATGCCTTACTTGATGCCGGTGACCTTGACGCGCGTGAGCTCCTGACGGTGGCCCTGGCGCTTCTTGTAACCGGTCTTGTTCTTGAACTTCTGGATGACGATCTTCGGACCGCGCAGATCACCGAGAACCTCGGCGGTGACCTTGACCTTGGCAAGCGACTTCTGGTCGCTGGTGACTGTGTCGCCGTCAACCAGCAGCACGGCGGGCAGCTCGACGTTGCCGTTCTTGTCTGCCTGGACACGGTCCATCGTGACGATGGTGCCGACCTCGACCTTCTCCTGCCGACCACCGGCGCGCACAACTGCGTAAACCACTTGGAGTACCTACTTCTCTGTGGAGCGAAAGCTCCGCTTGTCTGTCAAAGGAAAAGTCACTGCTCCAGACATACCCAGCGGGAATGGAGGTGTGCCTGTCAGAAAACCATGGTGGTGACACAGGATAAGCCAGTCACCAACGATCAACTTTACTGCATCGACCGGAGTTTCGACAAATGGACCACGAGCGTGTTCCTAGAATGACGTGCATGGCCCTCTTGATCGATCCACCCATGTGGCCGGCGCACGGAACAACATGGTCGCATCTCGTGAGCGACACATCAATAGCCGAGCTGCGACGCTTCGCGACAGAACTCGGCCTACCCTCTCGAAGCTTCGATATCGACCACTACGACGTCCCCGAGGCGCGCTACGACGAGGTGGTCGCCGCGGGCGCATCCCGGGTCAGCGCACATGAGCTGACCCGCAGACTCATCGCCAGCGGTCTCCGCGTGCGGGCGCGGGACCGCTGACGGAGCATCCTAGGATTCTGCTGAATCGGGCTCGTCGTTCGTCGTGACGGGCGTTCCGGTCAATGCCGCGGTCGTTACGCGGCGCGATCGATTGCGCCCCTGTCCTGGCTTCTTGGGCTCGGGAAGGGAGTCCAGAACAGAGCCGAGCAGGTCCTCCGCCTCGCGCTTGTCAATCGGGCGCGACGAGCGCTGAGCAGGCTCAATGGGAATGTCGAGAATCGCTACCGAGTCACTCAACTCGTCTGCTGGCTGCTCAGCTTTGGGCTCGGGTTCTGACATCGATTCGACAACGGATGCTGGTTCGGCCGGCTTCTCGCTCGGCTCGGATTCTGCGTGAATCGTGCTGGCGGCGATCTGCGAGAGCGCCTTCTTCGCGTCGTCGGTGATCGAGTGCGCGGCGCCGACTGCCTTGGATGAGTGCTGGCCGTTGCCGTGCGACGAACCGTTGTTGCCACGACGCTTTCGGCCGCCGTTGTCGGAACCAGAGCCGCGGTGCTTCGCCACGGGCTCGTGATGCACGACGACGCCCCGCCCGGCGCATGCTTCGCACGCCTCGCTGAACGTTTCCAGCAGGCCCAGCCCAAGCTTCTTCCGCGTCATCTGCACGAGCCCGAGCGAAGTGACTTCGGCGACCTGGTGCTTCGTCCTGTCGCGGCTGAGGCATTCCACGAGGCGGCGCAGAACAAGGTCTCGATTCGACTCGAGCACCATGTCGATGAAGTCGACGACGATGATCCCGCCGATGTCGCGAAGGCGAAGCTGGCGAACGATCTCTTCTGCCGCTTCAAGGTTGTTCTTCGTCACGGTCTCTTCGAGGTTGCCCCCGGAGCCGACGAACTTTCCCGTGTTCACGTCGACGACGGTCATCGCCTCGGTTCGATCGATGACGAGCGATCCGCCGCTCGGCAGCCAGACCTTGCGGTCGAGTGCTTTCTCGATCTGCTCGGTGATGCGGTACTCGTCGAAGACGTCCTTGCCGCCGTCGTAGTTCTCGACACGGTCGAGAAGATCAGGGGCAACCTGGCTGAGGTACTTCTCGATCGTCTGCTTGGCGTCCGACCCCGAGATGACCATGTTGTGGAAGTCCTCGTTGAATACGTCGCGCACGATCTTGATGAGCAGGTCGGGCTCCGAGTGAAGCAGCGCGGGAGCGTGCCCGTTCTCTACCTGCTTCTGGATCGACTCCCACTGTGAGGTCAGCCGGTTCACGTCGCGCGTCAGCTGCTCTTCTGTTGCACCTTCGGCTGCTGTGCGAACGATCACGCCGGCGTTCTCAGGAAGGATCGCCTTGAGGATCTTCTTGAGGCGTGCGCGCTCGGTGTCGGGGAGCTTGCGCGAGATTCCGTTCATGGACCCGTTGGGCACATACACGAGGTAACGGCCGGGCAGGGAAACCTGGCTGGTGAGCCGCGCGCCCTTGTGTCCGACGGGGTCTTTCGTCACCTGAACGAGCACTTTATCGCCCGGCTTGAGAGCCAGCTCGATGCGTCGTGGCTGGTTGCCCGTCTCGACAGAATCCCAGTCCACTTCACCCGAGTACAGAACGGCGTTTCTGCCACGCCCGATGTCGACGAACGCGGCCTCCATGCTCGGCAGCACGTTCTGCACTTTACCAAGGTAGACGTTTCCGATGAGCGACGACTCCTGCGATCGAGCCACGTAGTGCTCTGCAAGCACGTCGTCCTCGAGAACGCCGATCTGAATGCGGCCCTTCTTCGAGCGCACAATCATCTTGCGATCCACCGACTCGCGCCGCGCGAGAAACTCTGCTTCGGTAACGACCGAGCGACGGCGTCCTGCGTCTCGGCCGTCACGACGGCGCTGCTTCTTCGCCTCAAGCCTCGTTGATCCCTTGACCTTCTGAGGCTCGGTGATGGGCTCTGCGTCGGACCCGTCCTGGTCGCCGCCGCGACGGCGTCGAGAGCGCCGCCTGGCTCCGCCCTCGTCGCCGCTCTCGCGCTCATCGTGCTTCGGACGTGGAGGCAGCGGCTTGATGTCGGGCGCTTGAAAGATGAGCTGGGTCGTCAGAGGGGCCGCAGGTGCTTGTTCCTCAGCCGCGGCATCGAGCGTCGCGTCTTGGGGCGTCTCCCCGGCGTCGCTGGGGCTCGGCTCGCGCGGTGCGGGAGCCGGAGCCGCATCTCTGTCTCTCGCTGCGTCGTCTGCGGCAGCATCCTGCGAATTCTGTGTCTCGGTTTCCTCGTCGACCGGGTCGACGGGCACTGTCGTGTTCTCTTTTTCCACCATCTCTGGTGCACTCCTCGACCGAACGGACAGCCGCGCTATCCATTCGGGAACTCTCATAGGGAAGATGCGCCTCAGCGAACTCCTCCACACTTCTGTCGCTCGCGATCGGCTTGTCGCTCTGATCGCAAACCCTCGGTCACTCCGACCGAACTACAACACTGGGCGGTCTGTGCCCAATAAGCCTTTATCTGCCGAGAGACGAAGCGCGGTTCGCCTGACGACTGTGCCATTATCGCACGTTACTCCGCGAACCGCCGCATGGGTCGCCGACACAGCGGCTTGTGCCATAATCCCGAGTGTGACCGAGACGCGAGACGCCACCGTGGACAATGCCCGACCTGTTCCGCTCGCGATCTTTCTCATCATTGCGGGTGTTGTCGGGTGGATTGCGGCCTTCGCGCTCACACTCGACAAGTTCATTCAGCTCGAGAACCCCGATGCGAAGCTGGGCTGCGACTTCAACATTCTCGTCGGATGCAGCACGAACCTGGCGTCTGAGCAGGGTGCCGTCTTCGGATTTCCCAACCCGATCATCGGGCTCACGTGCTGGGTCGTTCCCGTGGTCATCGGCGTCGCACTGCTCGCCGGTGCTCGCTTTCCCCGGTGGTTCTGGCTGGCCCTGTGGGCCGGCTTCCTCTTCGGCGCGTGTCTCGTTGCCTGGTTCATCACTCAGAGCATCTACGTGATCAGCTCGTTGTGCCCGTGGTGCATGCTGACGTGGTCGATGATGATCCCCTCGTTCCTCGCCGTCACATTCCACGTGCTGCGGCTCGGCGCGTTCGGTAGGGGCACACGCGCACGTTCCGTCGGTTCGGCGCTCATCGGCTGGACGCCGCTCATCACGCTCGTGATCTTCGTCCTTATCGCGGTTCTCGCGCAGCTCCGACTCGATGTCATCGCGCACATCTTCTGAGCGCGCGAACACAGAAGCGCCTCCTGAAGCCATTGCGGCATCAGGAGGCGCTTGGGTGCGGAACTATCCGAACCAGAGCGCGAGCTCGCGCGCTGCAGACTCTGGGCTGTCGGAGCCGTGCACAAGGTTCTGCTGCACCGCAAGGCCCCAGTCGCGGCCCAGGTCGCCGCGCACGGTGCCCGGAGCGGCGCTCGTCGGGTCCGTCGCGCCCGCGAGCGACCGGAAGCCCTCGATCACTCTGTCTCCCGCGACACGAATGGCGACGACAGGTCCCGACATCATGAACTCGACGAGCGGTTCGTAGAACGGCTTGCCCTCGTGCTCGGCGTAGTGGGCGGCAAGCAGGTCGCGGTCTGCCTGCACGAGGCGGATGTCGACGAGCGAGTACCCTTTCGCCTCGATGCGGCGGAGAATTTCGCCCGTCAAGCTGCGGGCGACCCCATCGGGTTTGATCAGAACAAGTGTCTCTTCTACGGCCATTTAGCTTTCTCCTGCCTCGAGCCGGCGGCTCTTCTCTCTGTCGATCCGAGCCCCCACGATCATGCAGTAGATCCACATAATCAGGAACAGCCCGCCGACGACGAACATCTGGGGCATCACAATGCCGGTAGCAACAATAACGCCTTGCAGCGCCCACCCGCAGATCAGGCCCCAGCGGAACCTCAGCACGGGAATGACCGCGACCATCAGCACACAGAGGATGCCGCCGGCGACGAACGCCGTGACAGGCTCGACGGCCTTGAGCCCAAACGCCACGAGTGTCGCGAGAAAAACGACGAGCAACTCAGCGCTGAAGACGATGGAACCAAGAGTGGCTCTGACGCCCCCTCCCCTCACGCCCAGCCCCTGTCGTCGACCACAAGCAGAGCCTCCCCGGCGAGAATGACAGACCCCGCGACCAAGACAATTCGGCCCGGCTCTTCACTCGCCCAGTCCCGAGCGATCGAGAGAGCCTCGTCGACGCTGTCATAGGCGACAACCGGAGTATCCGAAGTCGCACGCCGGACTTCCGCTGCGAGAGCTTCCGCGTCTCGAGCACGCTCGGACTCCACGTGGGTCGTGAACACGCGCTCTGCGACGGGAAGGAGGTGGTCGAGAATTCCTCGAGCGTCCTTGTCGTCGAGAACCCCGATCACGAGCCCGACGTTGTCGCTGTCGAAATACCGCTGAAGCGCGTCGGCAAGCGATTGCGCTCCGTGGGGGTTGTGCGCTGCGTCGACAAGGATCGTGGGCTGGGTCGCGGCGATCTCGAGCCGACCGGGCGACCGCGCCTCTGCGAGCCCCTGCGCAAGTACCTCGGGGTCGAGCGGCACACCACCGTCTCCGAGAAATGTCTCGCAGACAGCGATGGCGAGAGCCGCGTTGCGCCCCTGGTGGTCGCCGAATACGGGGAGGAACAGCCCGTCGTACGCGGCCGAACGGCCCTGAACCGTGATCTGCTGCCCTCCGACAGCCACAACGTCGCTCGAGAGGACGAAATCCCTGTCTTCGAGAGTGACCGGAGCCTCGAGCCGGGCGGCAGCGCGTTCGATCTCAGCGAGCGCGACCGGCACCTGCGTGGCAGAGACGACGCGCGACCCGCGCTTGATGATGCCTGCTTTCGTCGCAGCGATCTCGGCGATCGTGCCTCCGAGCGTCGCGCTGTGGTCGATATCGATCGGGGTGAAGACCGCGACGGAGGCGTCGGCGACGTTTGTGGAGTCCCACTCGCCACCCATTCCGACCTCGACGACGGCCACGTCGACGGGTGCCTCAGCAAAGCTTGCGAAAGCAAGAGCAGTGAGCGTCTCGAAGAACGTCAGCCGTACCTCGCCCTCATCCTGCAACTGCCCGTCGATCATCTCGACGTACGGTTTGATGTCCCGCCAGTTCTCAACGAGCTTGTCGTTCGAGATCGGCTCGCCGTCGATGGTGATGCGCTCGTTGAACGACTTCAGGTGGGGACTCGTGAACAGCCCTGTACGAAGCCCATGCGCCCGGAGGATGCTTTCGATGAAGCGCGAGGTGCTGCTCTTGCCGTTGGTGCCTGTGACGTGAATGATCGGGCACGCGGCTTGAGGATCACCCAGCAGTTCGACGAGCCGACGAGTCGGGTCGAGGCGCGGCCGTGGCCGCCCCTCCCCCGTGCGTGCGTAGAGTTCTGCGATGGTATCAGCCGCTTCTGCGGCAAAACCGGAGCTTCCGACGACTGGCTCAGACATGTGATTCCTTTGCGCGACTGACAGCGACGGTAACACGGCCGGCGTTCGCGAATGCACCGGAGTCGATAGTCTGCGTGTGCTCCGGCGCGCGCTCTGCGATCCGTGCACGTGCGTCGACTGGATCATCCCCTCCCAGGTCGCCTTCACTATGGATGCCGAAAGACACGGCGAGTGTCTCGGCAGCGAGGCTCACCGCAGTGACGCTGCTGACAGCATCCGCGTCGCTCTTGTCTTCGAAGATGAGGTCGAGAGCAATGCGATCGCTCACGTCGAACCCTGCCGCCTTTCGCGTGTCTTGCACCGCTCGTACCATGTCGCGGACCAGCCCCTCGGCCTCCAGCTCGGGTGTGGTCGACGTGTCGAGAAGGGCGAACCCTGCGCCGCTGAGCAGCCCGAGAGCCGAGCCCTCGCTCGCGTTCGCAGTCTCGAGGACAAGGCTGAACTCGCCCTCCACGAGTTCCACGCCGCCGGCCGTCACAATCCCCTCAGACTCGGACCAGTCACCGCTCTTCGCCGCCGCAATGACCTGCTGCACCTGCTTCCCGAGCCGAGGCCCGGCGGCACGCGCATTCACGGTGAGCTTCGACGTGATGCCGAATTCGGCGGCGCTCGACTCGGTCAGGGGAACGAGAGTCACGTTCTTGACGTTGAGTTCATCGCGCAGAATGTCTTCAAAGGGGGCCAGCGCCGACGCGTCGGGCGTCACGACGGTGAGCTCGGCGAGGGGCAGACGCACCCGCCGTCCGGCTTGCTTGCGCAGAGCCTGGCCGACCGAGCTGATCTCGCGCACTCGGTCCATCGCGGCGACAAGTGCGTCATCAGCCGGGAACTCCGCCGCCAGCGGCCAATCGGTCAGGTGTACGCTACGACCGCCCGTCAGTCCTTTCCAGATGTTCTCGGTCACAAGCGGAAGCATGGGCGCCGAGATACGGCAGAGCGCTTCGAGCACCGTGTACAAGGTGTCGAACGCTTCACTGCCCTCGCCTGCGCTGCCGACCCCGCTCCAGAAGCGATCACGAGATCGGCGCACGTACCAGTTCGTGAGCACGTCTGCGAAATCGCGCAGCTTGTTCGACGCCATGGTCGAATCGAATTCTTCGAGATCGGTCGTCACCCCGTCGACGAGCTGCCGAAGCTTCGCGAGGATGTACCGGTCGAGGACATCATCGGAGGCGGTGCTCTCGTGTGCGTCATAACCGCCCTCCGTCGCTGTATTCGCGTAGAGCGAGAAGAAATACCATGTGTTCCACAACGGGAGCAGGAGTTGTCTCACTCCTTCGCGGATGCCCGCCTCGGTGACGATGAGGTTGCCTCCGCGCAGCACAGAGCTCGACATGAGGAACCACCTCATGGCGTCGGAGCCGTCTCGGTCGAAGACCTCGTTGACATCGGGATAGTTGCGCAGCGACTTCGACATCTTCTGGCCGTCGCTGCCCAGCACTATTCCGTGGCTCACGACGTTCTTGAACGCTGGCCGGTCGAAGAGAGCCGTCGAAAGAACGTGCAGAAGGTAGAACCATCCACGTGTCTGCCCGATGTACTCGACGATGAAGTCCGCAGGATTGTGGGAGTCGAACCAGTCCTGGTTCTCAAAGGGATAGTGCACCTGCGCGTACGGCATCGAGCCTGAGTCGAACCAGACGTCGAAGACGTCGTCGATACGTCGCATCGTCGATGAACCGGTGGGATCGTCGGGGTTGGGCCTTGTCAGCTCGTCGATGTAAGGGCGGTGCAGATCGTTCGGGCGCACGCCGAAGTCTCGTTCGAGCTCATCGAGTGATCCGTACACGTCGACCCTGGGGTAGTCGGGGTTGTCGCTCTTCCATACGGGAATCGGCGACCCCCAGTAGCGGTTACGGCTGATCGACCAGTCCCGAGCATTGGCCACCCATTTGCCGAATTGTCCGTCTTTGACGTTGTCCGGAACCCAGTTGATCTCCTGATTCACCTCGACCATGCGGTCGCGAAACTCCGAGACCCGCACGAACCAGCTCGAGACCGCCTTGTAGATGAGCGGATTGCGGCAGCGCCAGCAGTGCGGGTACGAGTGGACGTAACTCGACTGGCGCAGCACGCGTCCGTTCTCGCGGAGCAGCCGGATGAGCGTCTTATTCGCGTCGCTCCACAGCTCGCCGGCGACGTCGGTGACGCTCGAGAGAAACCTGCCCGAGTCGTCGAGCGACAGCACCACGGGAATGCCTGCCGCTTCACAGACGCGCTGGTCGTCTTCGCCGTACGCCGGAGCCTGGTGCACAATGCCCGTTCCGTCTGTCGTCGTGACGTAGTCGTCAACAAGAATCTGCCACGCATTCTCGGTGTGCCACGTCTCGACATCTGCGTAGTAATCGAAGAGACGCTCATAGCCGACACCGGCGAGGTCCTCGCCCCGGAGCCGGCGCTCGACGGCCGCGAGGGCGGCGTCGCCCGACTCGTAGCCAAGCTCCTTCGCGTGTGCAGCGACGAGGTCGACGGCGAGCAAGTAGCTCGATTTCACGCCGTCGCCCGCTCTCGCGTCGGCCGCGCCAGCGGGCCCTGCCGGAACGACGGCGTATTCGATGTCCGGCCCTACGACAAGAGCGACGTTCGTCGGAAGCGTCCACGGGGTCGTCGTCCACGCAAGCGCCTTCACTCCCGCGAGTCCCATGGATTCGGCCTTCTCGCCGTGAAGCGGGAATGTCACGGTCAGAGTCTGGTCCTGACGATCCTTGTAAACGTCGTCATCCATGCGCAGCTCGTGGTTGGAGAGGGGCGTCTGGTCACGCCAGCAGTACGGGAGCACCCGGTAACCCTCGTAGGCCAGCCCACGGTCGTACAAGCTCTTGAACGCCCAGATGACGCTCTCCATGAACGAGATGTCGAGCGTCTTGTAGTCATTCTCGAAGTCAACCCACCGCGCCTGACGCGTGACGTACGACTGCCATTCATCGGTGTAGTGCAGCACAGACGAACGCGCGGCTTCGTTGAACGCCGCGATGCCCATCTCTTCGATCTGGGACTTGTCAGTGATTCCGAGTTGACGTTCCGCTTCGAGCTCGGCGGGGAGGCCGTGCGTGTCCCATCCGAAGCGACGGTGCACCTGCTTTCCGCGCATTGTCTGGAAGCGTGGGAACAGATCCTTCGCGTACCCGGTGAGCAGGTGCCCGTAGTGCGGGAGCCCGTTCGCGAAGGGAGGCCCGTCGTAAAAGACCCATTCGGGGGCGCCTTCGCGATTATCGATGGATGCCTGGAATGTGCTGTCTTTCGCCCAGAAGTCGAGAACCGACGTCTCGACGTCGGGAAAGGACGGCGAGGGCGTGACGCCGAAAGCTGCGCCCGTGTGGCTGGTGTCATTCGACTGGGGGTACGGCATGTCGCTCCTGGCAGGTTGTGAGTTCTCCTACGAGGACGGCGAAGCCGCGGTACCACCTCACTTGCCCGATGACTCGGACCACTTGTTCTTTGGCTGTGACGGGCCAGCCCCGTTCGGTTCTACTGGGCACGCATGCCGTTCTTCCGAAGACTCCCCGGTGATGGCCGGATCGCTGTCATTGCGCCTAGTCTACCCGCTCGGGCTACCGCTGTGCGCCGGCTCCGTCGAAGCATGGCCGGAACCCGCTGCACACCGGTCCGATGGCCTCACGAACGTAGTCATCGAGGGCACGACGTCCGACTCCGTCGCCGGCCCAGCGTGCGGCCGCAGTGGCGGCCGCTGCGGTCAGTGCTGCCGCGGCCGTGTCGCCGTCCGGTTTCACGTCGGCTCCCGCTCGCGACGAGATGAATGACGCGAGGATCTCGGTGACCGCAAGCACGCGCACCATGCCCGAACTGAGCAGCTCGTTTCGGGTCCCCATCAGGTCGACTTGCGTCAGCGCCCAGGGCACACGGCTCGATGGATGCTCCGACGCCACCCGAGTAAGAGCGGCCTCCACACCGTCGAGCACGTTCTCGTGACGGGGAAGAGACGCGAGGATGCCGCTAAGGGCACTGATCGTCTCGTCGACGTCGACCCAGAGCACGTCGCTCTTCGACGAGAAGTAATTAAAGAATGTGTTGCGACTGACGCCCGCACGCGTGGAGATCTCGTCGATCGTCGTCCCGTCGTAGGTCTGCTCGAGAAAGAGCTCCGCCGCCGCTTCTTCCAGCATCCGCCGAGATGACCGCCGAGGTCGCCCCACACGCTGCTTCTCCGCCATTCTGCGCACCCTCCTCATACGGTGTGCTCATTTTGTCACAGCAGAATGATCGGGCGCACAGGCCGTTCTCGCGATCTCATGCAGCGGCGGTCTCAACGACCTCATCGATCTTGTCGCCGAAGGGAGCCGCGAGAGTCGAAGAGTAGACCCAGCTGATGTGATGCGTGTCACGGAACGCGAGAACGCCTCCGATGACGGGCGGCACCTGCTCGTCGACGATGAAGTACTCGCTCATGTCAATGAGCGACACCCGGGAATCTGTCGACTGCTCAGCGGCCTCGGCCAGCGGGTCTTCGCTGAAGGCGTCATCCACCGAGCGAGCGCATTCTTCGCCAGCGCGCTTTCCGTTGGCGGTCACACAGCTGAGCACATCGCTGTTCATGCGCGGTGTATCCCGCACAGCGATGATGCTGCTGATGTGTTCGGGCAGCTCGCTCCACCGTTCCTCGTATGAGTCGATCGCGGTCTCTTGCCAGCTCTCGCCGTCCTCGGCCTCGACAGGGTTCGACGATTTCGCCGAGGTCACGACGGTGTCGATCTCCGTGTGCTCGTCGAGGTACGCCTTCGCTTCATCGTTCCAGGTCGTGCATGTATCGACGAGCGTCGCCACCTCGGCATTCGATTTCTCGGGCTCATCACGCGGGACACCGATGAACGGGCACGATGCCTTGGTCAGCACCGTCACGTGCCAATTGCGCTTCTCCGCCGTATGCATCATCGCACTGAGCCATTGCTCGGTGTGCGAGTCTCCGACGAGCGCGATCACCTGGTCGGCGTCTTCTTTCTCGACCCCGTACTCGCACACCTTGAGCTCGTCATCGCGCGTGTTGGTGATGCAGCGTTCGGGCGACTTGTCGACAAGGGCCGGATCGGGAACCGCGACGGTGTCGGGTTCGACGACGCAGCCAGAGCCCGGTTCAAGGGCGGCCGCCCCGAAGCACGGCTCGTTGCTCTCGACAAGCGTTGCAAGTTTCTGCTGGCTCGCCTTCACCTGCTCGTCTGCCGCGCCGATGCCGCCAATCGTGACCACGACGACGGCACCCATCGCCGCCGCGGTGGCGGCGAAGGTGATCCGCGGGCGCCACGATGATGTGATGCCGATGCGCACGGGGTCTTCGACCCACTCCTTCGAAGCCCAGGCGAGAACAAGCGTGAGCGCCGTGATGACGAGCAGATCAATCGGATTCACGGTGCGCCGCAGCACGAAGGGGGCGAGGATGATCAGCGGGAAATGCCACAAGTACACGCTGTACGACACGTCGCCGAGCCACTGCATGGGTCGCACGGCGAGCAGGCGCCGGGGCGACCATGCTGGACTCGGGTCGTGTGCGATGATCACCGCGATGGTCGCGAGAACGGGAAGAAGCGCCGTATAGCCGGGGAACGGCGTCTCACCTGTGTAGACGAGAGCGCTCAGGAAGATGCCGCCGAGCCCGAGCCAGGCCAAGACGCTGCGAACCTGTTCGGGTATCGCGGCGAACAGGGCTGGACGAGAGAGCACGGCGAGTGCCGTGAGGCCGCCGAGAGCAAACTCCCATGCGCGCGTCGTCGTGACGAAGTACGCGGCAGCGGGGTCGAACGCAGTCTGCCACACCGACCAGCCGAACGAGAGCACGGCGACGGCACCGATGACGAACCCGACGGAACGCGCCGGTCGCGCTCGCTTCGCACGCGACGCGATCCAGAGCGCGAGCACCATCAGCAGCGGCCAGACGATGTAAAACTGCTCTTCGGTGGAGAGCGACCAATAGTGCTGCACGGGCGACGCCTGCGCCTCAGCCGCCAGGTAATCGACGGCCTGGTCCGCAAGCATCCAGTTCTGGCCATACAGCGCCGACGCGGCCACCTGAGCGAGAAAGTCCGGTTTGAATCCTGTCGGTACAAACAGCCAGACGGCGCCGACGGTCAGCGCCAAGACAAGAAGCGCCGCAGGAAGCAGTCGGCGCGCGCGTCGCGCCCAGAAGCGAGGCAGGTTGATGCGCGACGTCGTGTTCATCTCGCGCAGCAGATGCGTCGTGATGAGAAACCCCGAAATCACGAAAAAGACATCGACCCCGACGTACCCGCCAGGCAGTGCAGCGGGGACGAAGTGAAAGATCACAACGATGCCGACTGCTATCGCCCGCAGGCCCTGAATATCGGTCCGCACCTCGGTCGTGCGTCCGCTCGTCTGCTGAGACATGAGTGGATCACCAGCCATTCGTCGTGTACCCCCACTTTAGGGGGCAGCATGCTCGGCGTCTTTCAGTGAGCTTTCAGGAAGCATTCGCATTCCGTGCAGTGCAGCGGGACGGCTACCATGGATGGATACCCCTTCCAGGCACGTTCACACGGTGCCGCCTATATCGAATCGGAGTTTCCAGCATGACCACAGTTCCCGACAAGCCCGCGCTCGAAGGTCTCGAGGAATCCTGGGGCTCCACGTGGGAGAAGGACGGCACCTATCGTTTCGACCGCGACGGTGCGGCGCGTGGCGGCCGGCCCTGCGTCTATTCGATCGACACGCCGCCTCCGACAGCATCCGGTTCTCTGCATATCGGTCACGTCTTCAGCTACACGCACACCGACGTCATCGCGCGATTCCAGCGCATGTCGGGCAAGAAGGTCTTCTACCCCATGGGGTGGGACGACAACGGTCTGCCGACCGAACGGCGCGTGCAGAACTACTACGGCGTGCGCTGTGACCCCTCGCTGCCCTACGATCCCGGCTTCGTCCCCCCTCACAACGGCGACGGCAAGAGCATCAAGGCGGCGGACCAGCAGCCCATCTCACGGCGCAACTTCATCGAACTGTGCGAGAAGCTGACCGTTGAAGACGAAAAGCAGTTCGAAGATGTCTGGCGCAGGCTCGGTCTCTCTGTCGACTGGACCCAGAGCTACCGCACCATCGGCGACGAATCGCTCGCCGTGAGTCAGAGAGCGTTCCTGAACAGCGTGAAACGAGGCGAGGCGTACCAGGCGATGGCGCCGACGCTCTGGGACATCACGTTCCGCACTGCCGTTGCCCAGGCAGAGCTTGAAGACAAGGATCAGCCGGGAACGTATCACCGCATCGCGTTCCATCGCGCGGACGGTGGAACGCTCGAGATCGAAACGACGCGCCCTGAACTGCTTCCCGCGTGCGTCGCACTCGTTGCGCATCCCGATGATGCGCGATATCAGCCGTACTTCGGCACGACAGTGACGACGCCCGTGTACGGCGTCGAGGTTCCTGTTGTCGCCCATCACCTCGCACAGCCCGACAAGGGCGCGGGCATCGCCATGATCTGTACGTTCGGCGACGTCACCGACGTTGTGTGGTGGCGTGAACTCGACCTTCCGAACCGTGCGATCATCGGGTTCGACGGACGTATCGTCGCAGACGCTCCCGACGCCATCACGTCGCAGACGGGTCGCGACGCCTACGCCGAGCTGGCGGGAAAGACGGTCTTCTCCGCGAAGAAGGAGGTCGTGCGGCAACTCTCAGAGTCAGGCGATCTCATCGGTGAGCCGAAGCAGATCACCCACCCCGTGAAGTTCTTCGAGAAGGGCGACAAGCCGCTCGAGATCGTGTCGACGCGGCAGTGGTACATCTCCAATGGCGCACGAGACGAGCAGCTCAAGGCTCGTCTCCTCGAGCTGGGTGCTGAGCTGACATGGCACCCCGATTTCATGCGCGTGCGCTACGAGAACTGGGTCGGCGGCCTGAGCGGCGACTGGCTGGTTTCACGCCAGCGCTTCTTCGGTGTGCCGATTCCGCTCTGGTATCCGCTCGACGCGGCGGGAAACGTCGACTATGACTCGCCCATCGCCGCCGATGTCGACTCGCTCCCCGTTGACCCGTCAAGCGATGCCGCTCCCGGCTACGACGAATCACAGCGCGGCGAGGCCGGTGGGTTCATCGGCGAGGTCGACGTTCTCGACACCTGGGCGACGTCATCGCTCACACCGCAGATCGCGGGAGGATGGCAGCGCGACGAGGATCTCTGGAACCTCGTGCATCCGTACGATCTACGCCCTCAGGGTCAGGACATCATCCGCACGTGGCTGTTCTCGACCATGCTGCGATCTGTGCTCGAAGACAACGAGAAGCCGTGGACGAACGCCTCCATCTCTGGATTCATCGTCGATCCCGATCGTAAGAAGATGTCCAAATCCAAGGGCAACGTCGTCACGCCAGCCGATATGCTCGCCAAACACGGCTCCGACGCGGTGCGCTACTGGGCAGCATCCTCTCGCTTGGGCACTGACGCCGCGTTCGACCCGCAGAATCCCACGCAGATCAAGATCGGGCGACGCCTCGCGATCAAGATCCTCAACGCCTCGAAGTTCATTCTCGGTTTCGACGGCACGGATGCTGACGAGGTCACAGAGCCGTTGGACCGAAGCATGCTCGCGACGCTCAACCGTGTGGTCGCCGAGGCGACCGCCGCTCTGAGTTCGTACGACCATGCTCGTGCCCTCGAGGTGACGGAGAGCTTCTTCTGGACGTTCTGCGACGACTACCTCGAGCTCGTGAAGGAACGCGCGTACGACAACACAAACCCTACCCGCTCCTCGGCGGTGTCAGCGCTTCGCCAGGCGTTGAGCACACTGCTGCGCCTGTTCGCCCCCTTTGTTCCGTTCGCAACGGAAGAGGCCTGGTCATGGTGGAACTCCGGCTCCGTTCACGCATCGTCGTGGCCGACGACCGCCGAGCTCGATGTACACGGCGATGAGCAGGTTCTCGCGCTCACGGGAGTCGCGCTCATTGGAATCCGCCGGGCAAAGACCGACGCGAAAGTGTCACAGAAGGTTGCCGTCGAACGAGCGACGATCACGTGCCCGGCCGGTCAGCTCGAGGCGCTGCGCTCTGCGTCTGCGGATCTCGCCGCGGTGGGCAGAGTCGCGAATCTCACCTTCGCGCAAGGCGACGAGATCGCGGTCACCGATATCGTGCTCGCCGAGCCCGCGGACTCCTAGGGGGCCAAATGCAGTTGGGAACGCGCTGGGCAGTGGGGTCTGCCGCGCCTGCGGCCCTGCCCCCGGTCGTCGCGAGCGCCGTCTGCGACGTCGAAGCGGAACTCCGCGTTGATGGTGTCGCCGTCGCCGGATGGGCCTGGACCCTCACCTGGCTCGAGGGGCGTCCCGTTGTCGAACTCGACGACGGCACGCTCATCACGTACAACGACGCCGAACGATCGGCCACGGTGCGCCAGGTCGGCCAGGACGCAGACGATGACGACGACTACTGAGGCGAAAGCGACGGCCTGAGCGACGTCTCACACGTGCGCGATGATCTCGCCGTGCGGCATGGCGAACCATCCGCGCTCGTCTGCGGCCCACGTACGCCAGGCACGAGCCATCTCGGCTAGATCATCGGCGTGAGCTGCTCCCGATTCGATCGCCTGAATGGCGAAATGGGATTCTGTCGCCCTCTCCGCCCAGCTGCCGCCCCAGTTCTCACGCTCCGCGTCAGTTGAGAAGCACCAGATGGATGCTGACGAGTCCACCGTGCGCGCGCCCGCGCTGAGCGCCACGGCTCGCAGCCTCCGTCCCATGTCGGGGTCGCCTTCGGCGTATCGAGCAGCACTGAGGTACGCGTCGCGCCACGTATCGAGACCGGCGAGATCGGGAAACCACGACGCCCCCGAGTAGATCGCGTCCCGGGCGGCAACAATGCCACCGGGCTTCGTGACCCTGAGCATCTCCGCCATGACGCGATCTGGATCAGCGACGTGCTGCAGCACCTGATGTGCGTGCACGAGATCGAACGTGTCATCCGGCGCGTCAATGGCATACCCGCTTCCCTGCGCGAACTCGACGTTCCTGACGTCCGCCGACTCCGCGTAGTTGCGTGCGCGCTCGATCACGGCCGGCTCCACATCGATGCCGCGCACCCGACCCGGCGATATGCGCCGGGCGAGGTCAACGGTGATCGTGCCCGGCCCGCAGCCCACGTCGAGCACATTCATGCCGACCCTGAGATGCGGCACGACATAAGCGGCTGAGTTGTCGACCGTGCGCCACGCGTGCGTTCGAACGACGCTCTCGTGATGCCCGTGAATATACGGATCAGCAGAAGGCATGGTCACAGGCTACTCTCGACGCAACAACGTCGGCGAGTGGCCGCGCGCTCGCGGTGTGAACGTCCGGGTTTACGCTGACTTCTCGCGTCGCGCATGCTCCTCGAGAATCGGTGCAGCGCCCTCTGTCACGGCCTCGCGAGTGATGATCACGCGCGAGACATTCTCGCTGGAAGGCACATCGAACATAATGGGGCCAAGCACGTCTTCGAGAATCGCGCGGAGCCCGCGAGCGCCTGTCTTTCGCTCAACCGCGAGGTTCGCGATGGCCTCGAGAGCCTCCCGCTCGAACTCAAGCTCAACGCCGTCGAGTTCGAACATCCGCTCAAACTGCTTGACCAGCGCGTTGCGCGGCTCCGTCAGAATCTGCATGAGAGCGTGCTGATCGAGCGGCGTCACCGTGGTCAGAACAGGCAGGCGTCCGATGAACTCGGGAATGAGCCCGAATTTGTGCAGGTCTTCAGGAAGCACCTCGCTGAAGAGGTCCGCGTTGTCATCTTGCGAGTGAAGCGGGGCGCCGAAGCCGATTCCCCGTTTCCCTGCCCTCGACGAGACGATATCCTCGAGTCCGGCGAAAGCCCCGGCAACGACGAAGAGCACGTTCGTCGTGTCGATCTGGATGAACTCCTGATGCGGATGCTTGCGCCCGCCCTGCGGCGGAACCGAGGCAACGGTCCCCTCGAGAATCTTCAGCAGCGCCTGCTGAACTCCTTCTCCTGAGACGTCTCTCGTGATCGAGGGGTTCTCCGCCTTACGCGCGATCTTGTCGATCTCGTCGATGTAGATGATGCCGGTCTCGGCGCGCTTCACGTCGTAGTCAGCGGCCTGCAGAAGTTTGAGCAGGATGTTCTCGACGTCTTCGCCGACGTATCCCGCTTCCGTCAGTGCCGTCGCGTCGGCGACGGCGAATGGAACGTTGAGGCGCTTCGCGAGGGTCTGAGCGAGGTACGTCTTGCCGCACCCGGTCGGTCCGACCATCAGGATGTTGCTCTTCGCGATCTCTACGTCTTCATGCATGCTGTCAGCGCTCGTCAGCGTCGAGCGGGCCTTGACGCGCTTGTAATGGTTGTAGACGGCGACCGCAAGGGAACGCTTCGCCGGCTCCTGACCGATCACGTACTCCTCGAGGAAGTCGAAGATCTCCTTCGGCTTGGGAAGATCGAACTCCCCCGCCGATGCCTCGCCCGCCTCAGCGAGGCGCTCCTCGATAATCTCGTTGCAGAGCTCTACACACTCATCGCAGATGTAAACCCCTGGGCCCGCGATCAGCTGCTGAACTTGCTTCTGGCTCTTGCCGCAGAAGGAGCACTTCAACAGGTCGGCACTCTCACCGATTCGCGCCATTGGCGTGCCTCCTCCACTTGATGCTGTGCATGTATCGAGCCTAACCTCTTCCACTGACTTCGCACGCGAACTGTGACGCGTGTGTGTCACAGACGCGAACGGCGGCGAGCTCTCGCCCACCGCCGTTCGTCGTCGTCTACGTACTCCTACTGCCCCAGCGACGCCGGAGCGTTCTTGCGACTCGTGAGCACCTGGTCGATGAGTCCGTACTCAAGCGCCTCTTCTGCCGAGAGGATCTTGTCGCGATCGATGTCGTTGTGGATCGTCTCTTGCGAGTGCTTCGAGTGCGCGGCGAGCGTCTCCTCAAGCCACGTGCGCATCCGCATGATCTCAGCGGCCTGAATCTCGATGTCCGAGGCCTGGCCCTGGCCTGCCTCACCGACGGCTGGCTGGTGGATCAAGATGCGCGCGTTGGGAAGCGCGAGGCGCTTGCCGGGCGTACCGGCCGCGGTGATCACGGCGGCCGCCGAGGCCGCCTGGCCGAGAACGACGGTCTGGATGTGAGGCCTGATGTACTGCATCGTGTCATAGATGGCGGTCATTGCCGTGAATGACCCACCAGGCGAGTTGATGTACATGACGATGTCGCGATCAGGGTCCATGCTTTCCAGAACGAGAAGCTGGGCCATGATGTCGTCTGCCGACGCGTCGTCTACCTGTACGCCGAGAAAGATGATGCGGTCTTCGAAGAGCTTGGCGTACGGATCCTGGCGCTTGTAGCCGTAGGCCGTCCGCTCTTCGAAGCTCGGCAGAATGTAGCGCGAGCTCGGCATCTGCAGGGAACGTCCTGCCGCTTCAAAGGTGGGAGTCTGCATAATTGTCGTCCTCTTCTGCCTACTTCTGAGAGCTGTCTGTTCCGCCGCCGCCTGTGACGTCGGTCGCCGATTCGCGAATGTGGTCGACGAAGCCGTAGTCCAGGGCCTCCTGGGCTGTGAACCACCGGTCGCGGTCGCCGTCGGCGTTGATCTGCTCGACGCTCTTGCCGGTCTGCGATGCGGTGATCTCTGCAAGACGCCGCTTCATATCGAGGATCAGTTGCGCCTGAGTCTGCACGTCGCTCGCCGTTCCGCCGAAGCCGCCGTGCGGCTGGTGCAGAAGCACGCGAGCGTTCGGGGTGATGTAACGCTTGCCCTTGGTTCCGCTCGTCAGCAGCAGCTGGCCCATGGATGCTGCCATGCCGATGCCGACCGTGACGATGTCGTTCGGCACGAACTGCATCGTGTCGTAGATCGCCATGCCCGCGGTGATCGAACCGCCGGGCGAGTTGATGTACAGATAGATATCGCGCTTCGGGTCTTCTGCCGCGAGCAGCAGGATCTTCGCGCAGATCTCGTTGGCATTCTCATCGCGCACCTCCGAACCCAGCCAGATGATGCGGTCTTTCAGAAGCTGGTCAAAAACACTCTGGGCCACAAGGGGCTCTGCCATGTCGCGCTCCGTTTCGTTATCGCTACAGTACGAATCTAGTGGAGGCGACGGTCGCTCACGGGCTGTGTTCGCCGTGGGCAGATCGTCGCATCAGACGCGAATGGGACCGGCCCTGTGCGGTCCCGGTCCCATTCTCAGATTGTCGGCTCTTACTTCGCCTCGTCGTTCTCGGCAGTCGCGTCGTCTGCTGTCTCAGACTCCTCGTCTGCTGTCTCGTCCTCGGCCGGCGGGAGGAATCCTGTCAGATCAACAGGCTCGCCAGCGGTATCGACGACCTCTGCTTTGCCCAGCACGACGGCGATCGCCTTGTTGCGGGCCACCTCGCCGACCATCTGCGGAATCTGGCCGTTCTCGTCGAGAACCTTGATGAACTCTCCCGGCTCCATGCCGTACTGCGACGCACCCTGGATGAGGTACTGAGTGAGCTCTTCCTGGCTCACCTGCACGTTCTCCTTCTCGACGATCGCGTCAAGAAGCAGCTGGGTGCGGAAGGTCTTCTCGCTCGACTCGCTGACCTCAGCACGGTGCTCGTCGTCCTCCAGGCGCCCCTCACTCTCAAGGTGGCGGTGAACCTCGGCCTCGATGAGCTTCTCAGAGACGGGGATCTCGACGGCGTCGAGCAAAAGATCGACGGCCTTCGTGCGAGCATCGGTTCCCTGCCCGAAGGTCTTCTGGCTCTTGACCTGGTCGACAAGGCTCTCGCGCAACTCGCCGATCGTGTCGAACTCGCTCGCGATCTGGGCGAAGTCGTCGTCCGCTTCGGGGAGCTCGCGTTCCTTCACAGCGGTGACCGTGACCGCGACCTCGGCGTCCTCGCCCTGGTGCTCTCCGCCGAGCAGCGGCGACGAGAACGTGGTGCTCTCCCCCGCGGTGAGGGATTCGACTGCCTCGTCCATGCCTTCGAGCAGCTCGCCGGATCCGACTTCGTACGAGACGCCGCTGGCAGAGTCGACCTCTTCGCCGTTGATCGTGGCCGTCAAGTCGATCTGCACGAAGTCGCCTGTCTTCGCCGGTCGGTCGACAGAAACAAGCGTCCCGAACCGCGTGCGCAGTTCGTCGAGCGCCGTGTCGATGTCGTCATCGGTGACCTCGGCGGGCGCGACCTCGACCTTGAGCCCGTCATATGCGGGAATCTCGAACTCGGGACGCACGTCTACCTCAACCGTGACGACGAGGTCGCCCGAGAAGTCCTTGTCGCTCGGCCACTCGGCGACGTCTGCCTCGGGACGGCCGAGCGTCTTGAGGTTCTCTTCCTCGACTGCCTTGCGGTAGTACTCGTCAAGACCTTCGCTCACGGCCTGCTCGATCACTGCGCCCTTGCCGATGCGCTGGTCAATGATCGCGGGCGGAACCTTACCCTTGCGGAAGCCAGGGATCGAGATCTGCTGCGCGATCGCCGAGTAGGCGCTGGTGATGCTGGGCTTGAGCTCCTCGGGAGGAACCGAGATGGTGAGCTTCACCCGGGTCGGGTTCAGCTTTTCGACCGTGGTCTTCACGATTATGCGTTCTCCTGTGATTTGGATTCTTACCTCGAATGAGGACGTACGTGGTCGGGGCGACAGGATTTGAACCTGCGACCTCCCGCTCCCAAAGCGGGCGCTCTAGCCAAGCTGAGCTACGCCCCGGCGCAAACGAACCGGTTGTGGATCTTCACCAAGGCCTAAGCAGGCGAATTGACCTCAAGCATTCTACTGTACTGCGTCGCAGTGCAATTACAGCATTCGCGACGCTCACGCGACATCGCTGACATGTTCGGAACCGAGTCCCGTGTTCACGACGAGCTCAAACGTGTACTACGATGTTCGAGTGCCTTTCGGTGCACGGGGATGTAGCTCAATGGTAGAGCCTCAGTCTTCCAAACTGATGGTGCGGGTTCGATTCCCGTCATCCCCTCCATGCGACTGGTCAGCGGCGAGCCGCGAGACACCGACGTCGATGGGAGCGGATCACGGTGAGACTGCCCCGTCTGGAGAAGATCTGGACCGTCATCGGCGTCATCTGCTTTCTGGTGGGCGGTGTGCTCCTCGGCATCGGCCGCTTCGGTCCGGGAACGCTTCTCATGATCGCCTGTGTCGTCTGCCTCGGTTCCGCCATGGGAGCTCACAGACGACGCCAGCGTCGCACTCAGAGAGATTGACGACTTCTCATGCGCCCGCGTGCAACCGCGCGTTTCCGACATAGTGTCGTGCGTTAGCGCGGATCGACTCCACCTCGTCGTCCGACAGCTCACGACGCACCTTCGCCGGCACTCCCGCGACGAGCGAACGCGGCGGCACCTCAGTTCCGCCGAGCACAACAGCACCACCGGCGATGAGCACTTCATCACCGACGGTTGCGCCACTGAGCACAACCGCGCCCATGCCCACGAGAACAGTGTTTCCGATCGTGCAGCCGTGCACGACCGCGTTATGCCCCACCGAGACGTCATCGCCGATCACCGTCGGCGACCCGGCATCGACGTGAACGGCAACGCCATCTTGAAGGTTGCTGCGATCGCCGATCGTGATCGAATCGGAATCGCCGCGCAGAACCGCGTTGTACCAGACACCCGATTCCTCGCCGATGCTCACGTTCCCGACGACCTTTGCGCCCGGAGCAATGAACGCACTGTCAGAGATGGACGGTTCGGCGCCGTTGGACAGCGAGATGACCGACTCTGGATCGTTGATAGTCATGTCCCCACCGTACGCGCCGATCGCGCGACCGTCGACGCCGATCAGCCAGCACGTCTTCGGCGTGCGCGTCTCGCGCGGCGAGCTCCGTCGGCCATCATGGAATCATGGCAGACGGCGTCGGAGGAACCTCTCCTCGAGCGCCGCGCCCGCATACTGTCGTGATTGCAGGTCTTGCGGGCATCACGATCGTCCTCGGCGTCTCGCTGACCCTCGCGCTCGCTGTGGCCGTCCCCCCGGTGTGGCACTTTCCCGTCAGCATTGTGTTCGCGGCGGTGAGCGGCTTTGGCATCCGCACGGCGACGCATCGACGGCAGCACGGTCTGGCGACGATTCTCGTGTGCACGGCGCTGCTGCCCATCGCGGTCAGCCAGTGGACGGTCTGGCAAAGCGGGCTCGCCGACTCGGCCCTGATACCGACGTGGCTGTATGTCGGTGCCGTCAACGTGGCTCTCACGGCTCTCCTTGTGGCAGCCGGGCGGTGGACGAGTGCTCGCGCCATCCCTCCGTTCGCGGTCATCGCTGCCGCGCTCGCCCTCGTCGGCATCGGAGCTTCCCTCTTTCCCGCCGCCTCACTGCCCTCTCGGATGTGGGCCGGTGCCGTGCTCGTGGCCAGCGTGGGCGCAGCCTGGCCGTTGCTCATCGGCTCGCTTGCGGCCCGCGTTGCCGCTCGCTCGATCGCAGCGATCGCGAGCATCGTCGCACTCGTGCTCGCCACCGCGAGCTGGCCCAGCCTCGGCTGGGGAACCTCCATTGCTTTTCTGGTCACGGCCGCAGCGTTCGCCATGCACCTCTTCGGGTCCCCCGTTGCCGTTGCGCCCGACAGCGGCTCGGCGGCGCCGGCGGCTGTTGCGAGTGCACGTCCGCTGTCGCCAGGCCGCCTTGCTCTCACTCGTGAGCTGGGAGCGTGGAAGACGGCCTGCGGAGCCGGACTGGGGCTCGCCGCGGCGGGCGCCGGAGCCGCTCCCGCGGCTCACTTCACGTCTGTCGCGCTGCAGCTCAACGTGACAGCTGTACTCACAGCGACGGCTGCCGTCGTGTTCGCGACGATCTTCTGGCGCCTGCGGCACAATCGAAGCGCATCCGGCCTGCGTCTCGCAGGACTCGTCACCCTCGTCACCTGCTCGCTCACGGTCGTGCCCGCCCTCGGCATTGCGCTCATCGAGACGTGGACGCGGATCGCGCTTCCGAACTTCAGCGTAGACCCGTTCGCTGCGCGCACCCTTCTCTATCCCGTCAGCGCGTCTATCTGGGTCACAGCGGCGTGCCTCACCGCCTCGACTGCTGTGACACTGGCCCTGTGGCGCCGCCTCAGGGAGTTCAGCTGGCTGCCTCTTGGCCTTGGCGGTGCCACGCTGCTCGTCGCTCAGGCGTCAGCACCGACTCCTGCCGCATCGGTTGTCATCTCGGGAGGACTCGCGATCGGCGCCACGGCTCTGTTCGTCGTGTTGCGCCCTCGACGCGGTCGCCGAGTCGTCCTGACCTTGCTCGTGCTGAGCTCCATCGCGGCAGCGTTCCTGGTCGGGGCGAACAGCGCCGCTGTGTGGCCGTTCGCGGCGTTCCTGGCCCTCGGCGGCGCAGTCGCGCTGCGTGTTGCGCTGCCTCGCCGGGTCGTCAGGCCAGACAAGCTCTCGGTTCCCCCTGCGCTCTCGGCTGTCGTCGTCGTCCTCGTCCTCATCAGTGCGCGTTGGCTGCCCCTCTGGGCTGACCCCGAGATCACGGTGCCCGCGCCGACAGCAGATCTGACAACCATCGTCGTCGCCTCTGCAATCCTCATCATCGCGTCGACACGATCTCACCGGTTCGCCGCTGCAGACATCACCGTCATGTCCGCCCTCGCCACCGTTGCATCGCTTGTGAGTGTCGGGAGCCTCGCCGTGCAGGGAACGTCAGCGTCACAACGTGCCTTTGTGATCGGCTTGGCGTGCGTGCTCGCGGCGGAGCTCTCATGGCAGTTCCCGCACGGCGGCCGCGACAGCGTCGCACGCTATGTCACGGCCGCTCTCACGCCTCCAACGGCGGTCATGCTCGCTGTAGAGTCCTGGCGCCGTTTCGGCCCGCCTGTGTGGGGAGCGCCCGAGCTGCTCGCCGTCGGCATCACGGTCGTGCTCGCTGGCCTGGGCATCGTCATCTTTCGCGGCGCCGCCATTCCACGAGGCGAGCCGCGATCACACCCGGCTCGGCTGGCATGGGACTCATCGATCGCTCTCACCTCGACCATCACGATTCCCGCCGCCGTCACGACGAGCGACTTCGGCCCTCTTCACCTTGTGCTTCTGGGTGTGCTGCCCGTGCTGTTCTCGCTCGGCGAGGGTTCGGTCGCCCGCAGCTCAAGCCGGCGCAGGCATCTGATCTGGGCGTGTCTTCCGCCGTTCGCCGGCGCGATCTGGCTCGGTCTCGCCGAGCGCGGCGATGTGGGCGTTGAGCTCTCCGCTCTGGCCCTTGCGGCGCTCGTCTGCGCGGCGCTCGCCGTTGTCGTCATGCGCAGACCGTCCGCCCACATCCCGACGCCGCCCGGTCGAAATCTGCTTGCGGTCGCCACGCTCGCCATCTTCTTCGTGCCCGCCGTCGTCGCATCGTCAGCGGCGCCTCTCACGCACACGTACCTGATCCTCCTGATCGCGACGCTTCTGGCAGGAGTTGGCGCATTCTTGCCCCCGGTCGTGCGCGGCGTTCACATCGCACTGTGGCTCTGGAGTGCTGGGGCTCTGACCGTGGGTGCGACGACCAGCATCCGTTCATACGAACTCATCGCTCGCACTCCTTTCAAGCTCGATGAGCTGCTCGTCTGGACGGTTACCGGCTCCGTGCTCATGACCGGCCTTGCGGCGCTCTGGCTGTACCGTGGTCATCGCCAAGCCCGGCTCGCCTACGCATCACTCGCCATCGCCCCTCTGCTGCTCTCGCTGCCATTCGCCAACGTGGCCGCGGTGATCGCGGTTCCAGGGTGGATGCTGTCACTCGTCGCCGCGGGGGCGACCATGTTTCTCGCGGCGCCGCTCGCCCGCGGCAGTCGCGCGCATTCCGCGGTGACGTGGATGACAACGCTCGGCGCATCGTTTCTCGCCGTCGGCACGATCACGGGCGCGCACTCCGCCGTCGAGTTCGTCTCGATTCCGGTCGGTGTGATCGCCCTCACCGTGAACCTGAGAGCGCTTTTCGCGCGGGCAGAAGCGACGTCGTGGCGCATGCTGGGCGCTCCGCTGGCCGCTCTCATTCTGCCGAGCCTTGTGCAATGCCTCTCCGACCCCGCACCGGCGCGCATCGCCTGGCTCGTGCTCGGCATCGCGGCTACCGCCGCGTTTGGCGTCGTCGCTCGGCTGCAGGCGCCGATCGCGACTGCCGCCATCGCGGGAGCCATTCTCACACTGACCCTCGCGTGGCCGGCGCTCACCGCGGCAGCGTCCGGCTGGGCGGTTGCGCTCGCCGCCATCGTGATCCTCATGCTCGGAGCACTGGTCGTCCGCCTGTCGAATCTTCCCGCCGCACGCGCGGTGCGCAGCATCGCGAGAATGCGCTAATCGAACAGGTTCACCTTACCTCAGCAAGGTGAGCCATCGCTTGCTTGCGGAATTTCTCACTCGCAGTAACGTTGAACTCATCAAGAGAAGAAGAGGGACGATATGGCTACATCACAGACTGAAAAGCTCACAAACGTCAACCCCGACGTCGCGCCGGGCACTGCGCAGTTCCTTTCACCGCTCGTCATCGACCTCGAGGCGCTCGTCGTGAACGGAAAGCAGGCGCACTGGCACCTGCGCGGACACAACTTCATCGGTGTGCACGAGCTCCTTGACACGCTGGTCTCCGATGCCCAGGAGTGGGCAGATCTCGCCGCAGAGCGCGTCGTCGCCCTCGGCCTGCCCGTTGACTCGCGACTGGCGACCGTGGCAGCGAAGACGACGCTGCCCGAGCTCAGCGCCGGATTCCAGCAGTCGGAGGACACCATCGTCGAGGTTGTGGCAATGCTCGACGCCGCGATTCAGACAGCACGCACGGCCGTCGACGAGCTCGATGAGATCGACCTCAACAGCCAGGATGTCGCTGTCGAGATCGTGCGCGGTCTCGAGAAGGACCGGTGGCTGCTGCTCGCGCACGTCGCGAAGTAGGCCACAGTCAGGGGCCGGATGCTATGTCGACACAGCATCCGGCCCCTGCTGCGTCGTAACGGGTCAGAGTGCTGAATGCGTCCAACGGCCGTTGAGGATCGTTCCCCCCACCGGCATGGTGCGCAGATGCTCGGGGTCGGTGGCGAGCGGATCTCGCTCGAGAAGCGCGAGGTCTGCCGTCGCTCCGATGCGCGGTGCGAGCGATCCACCAGGAATGGATGCCGCAAGCGCCTCACGAGCGCTGATGGCTTCCTGCTCCTGCCACGGTGCCTTGCCGTCGCGGGACCGCGAGACCGCTGCCGCGATCGCGGCCCACGGGTCGAGCTGGGCCACGGGCGCGTCTGACCCGAACGCGAGCGGAACTCCCGCCGCGAGAAAGCTGCGCAGCATGAACGCGCGCTCCGTGCGCCCTCGCCAGTAGGCGTCGGCGATCTCACGGTCGTCCATCGCGTGCTCGGGCTGAACGCTCGCGAGCACACCGAGACGCGCCATTCTCGCGATGTCGTGCGGGCGCATCAGCTGTGCATGCTCGATGCTCCCCCGTGCGCCCGACCGCGCATACGCATCGAGCGCGAGCGCATTCGCGTGGTCACCGATGGCGTGGACCGCGCAGTCAATGCCCGCGTTCGACGATCGAGACATGAGATCGGTGAGGTCGTCCGGCGCGACGTTCAAGATGCCGTGGCCGGCGTCCCTGCCGGCGTACGGGTCATCGCAATAGGCCGTTCGGGCATTGAGCGAGCCGTCCGTAATCACTTTGAACGGCCCGACGGTGAGCAGGCCGTGCGTGTGCGGAATTACGAATCCGGTCTGCAGGCGCTCTGCAATCGCACGATCGAGATGCTGCGCATAGATGCCGAACGACACGCGCAGGTGCGTCGACCCCGCTTGTGTTCGACGCACCCAGACGTCGCGATTCCAGGCCATCTCCATATCGACGATCCCGGTGACCCCGCGCCTCGCAGCCTCACGCGCTGCCTCGTCGGCCCACGCGTCAGACACTGCTTCGGGAATCTCGTCGAGCTGGTTCTGCACGGCGAACGCGGCGTCTTCTGTGAGCAGTCCGTCATGCTCTGGCGGATACCCGAATCGACGCAGAGCTGCCGTGTTGAGCCAGACCGCGTGAAGGTCGGCAGAGAGCAGCACAACGGGAGTGTCGCTCATGCTGGCGTCGAGGAGCGCAGCCGTCGGCCTGTCGCTCCAGAGCGCGTCGCGAAAGCCGACGCCGACAAGCGGACCTTCTTTATGGTCCCGAGCCGCACGCGCGATCAGCTGCGCCGTTTCAGCAGCGCTTCGCGCAGCGGAGACGTCGACGCGCTTGCTCGTGATCGCCCAGAGCGTGAAGTGGACGTGGCGATCCCAGAGCCCGGGAACCACGAAACGGCCGTCAAGGTCGATGGACTCACCCGCGGCAGCGCGACAGCCGCTGGGGCGGATGTCGGTGATGACAGCATCCGTCACCTCGATATCGACGAGACCGTCGAGGTCGATCAAGCGCGCCCGCGTGAGCGTCTGCACGATCCCCTGACCGGGATGGGCTGCTCGAAGGCGGAATGCGGTCACGACTCTCCCTAGTTCTGGCAGTTCGGGCACCAGTACAGCTTGCGCGCCGCCATCTCCTCGAGCAGGATGTTCGTGCCGCACACGCGACACGGGAGCCCTTCGCGCTTATACACCCAGTGCCGATCATCCCGGTTCGCCATCGCGCGCGCGTAGTCGTCGCCGCTGAGTCCGTCCATGGTCATCATCTGTCCGGTCTCGACGCCGATGCGTAGCAGCCTGACCCAGTCGCGCCAGATTCCGCGAACGGTCTCTTCGGGAACAAGCTTTCCGGGCGTGTGCGGGTCGAGACGAGCACGATACAGCAGCTCCGCCCTGTAGACGTTGCCGATGCCGCTCACAACCGACTGATCCATGAGAAGCACGCCAATGCGCGTCTGCTTGCGCCGAACGACATCCGTAAACCGGTCCTCGGCGTCGCGTGAGTCATCGTGCATCGGATCCGGCCCGAGCTGTGCGATCGTATTCTGAACCTCGGCGCCCGTGCGGATCTCGCAGGCCGTCGGACCGCGAAGGTCCGCAACCGTGCGCTCCGTGAGAAGCCTCAACCTCACCGCGCCGACCGGAGGCGGCGGAAACGACTCCCACTCGGCATCAGCGTCGCCCTTCGTCTGCTCAGACATGCGAACGCGCGCTTTGCGCGGAGCACCGATGCTCGACAGCGAGTTCTCGCCAGCGCTGTCGAGGATCTCGAGGGCGACGTCTGTACCCCGCTGGTTGGTCTGGCCCATGCGACCGTTTGCCGAAGCGATCGTCGAATCAACCGCGATCTCGCCGGCGAAGTCCCACGCCCCGTACATGCCGAGGTGCACCCGCAGCCACGTGTCGTCGCCGAAATCGGCGAACATCTGCTTTCCGACGGCGAAGACCTCGCGAAGTTCGCTCCCGTCGAGCACGGCTGCGCCCTCGACGAACCGCCCCTGTGGCGACGACGCAGCCACGACTCGGCCGACGAAGTTGCGATCGAACTGCCGCGCGATGCGATGAACCGAATGGCCCTCGGGCATCAGCGATCGACGCCCTTCCCCGCGATGTCACCAGTCTGCTCGTACTCAGCGAGCTGGGCGATACGACGAGCGTGACGCTCCTCGCCGCTGAAGGGGTGCGCGATGAACGCATGGATGAACGACAGCGCGTCATCGTACGAGTGCTGGCGCGCCCCGATCGAGATCACGTTCGCGTCGTTGTGGTCCCGAGCCAGCTCCGCCGTCGAGATGTTCCACACGAGCGCTGCCCGAACGCCCATGACCTTGTTCGCCGCGATCTGCTCTCCGTTGCCGGAGCCGCCGAACACGACGCCGAGCGCTTCGACTCCCGCGTTCTGATCAACGACGACGGCATGGGCCGCGTTGATGCAGAACGCCGGGTAATCGTCGGCGGGATCGTATTCGTCTGGACCGTGATCGATGACCTCGTGTCCCCTCGCGGTGAGATCGTCCTGGAGCTTGCGGCTGAACTCGAGCCCCGCGTGATCAGTGGCGATGTGAATGCGCATGCGTCTATCTTGCCCTGCCGTCAGTCGAACTGGGGATCGGCGGTGCGCGACCGCTTGAGTTCGAAGAAGCCGGGGTAGGATGCCGCGGCCACGACGCCGTCCCACAGGGTGAGCGCCTCGTCGCCCTTCGGCGCCGGAGAGATCACAGGGCCGAAGAAGGCGACGTCCTCGATCGCGATGACCGGAGTTCCGACATCCTGCCCCACCCTGTTGATGCCGTCGAAGTGCGACGCGCGCATTTGCTCGTCATACTCATCGCTGTCGGCATAGCGCGCGAGGTCGCGATCAAGTCCGACCTCGTCGAGGGCGGCGGGAATGACAGCATCCGGATCTTTACTTCCCCCCGGATGAATGCGGGTTCCCAGCGCGTCGTACAGAGGCTTGACGAACGTCTGCCCGTGAAGCTGCGCGACCGCTGTCACGAGCCGTGTGTACTTGAGCGCCCGCGGAAAGAACGCGCGGTAGTCGTCGGAGACGTCGGTGTCTTCGTTGAGCACGGCGAGGCTCATGACGTGCCATGTCACGCTGAGATCGCGATGCTGCGCCACCTCGTCTACCCACCGAGACGTCATCCACGCCCACGGGCACGAAGGGTCGAACCAGAAATCCACAGTCGTCGAAGTCGAAGCACTCATGACCTCAGCCTATGACACGTGCTGCGGCAGTACGCTTGGTCGTTGGACACGATCCGCACAATCGAACAGGAGTCTTTCGTGCCAGGAGAAAACCTCACCCGCGACGAAGCGCGCACGCGCAAGAGCCTCATTCACACCCACAGCTACGACATTGCGCTCGACCTCACACGAGGTGCCGACGTCTTCCGCAGCACGACGACAGTACGCTTCAGCGCCGAAGCCGGGTCGTCAACCTTCATCGACGCGATCACGCACACGGTTCACGCGATCACGCTCAACGGCGCTGGCATTCCGGTCACCGCCGCCGACGGCACGCGCGTTATTCTCAACGACCTCGCCGACGAGAACGAGCTCGTCATCGACGCCGACATGCGATACACGAACACCGGGGAAGGTCTTCACCGTTTCGTCGATCCCGTCGACGGCGAGGTGTACCTCTACAGCCAGTTCGAAGTGCCGGACTCGCGCCGGGTCTTCGCCGTCTTCGAGCAGCCGGATCTCAAGGCGACGTTCCAGTTCACCGTGACAGCTCCTGCCGAGTGGCAAGTCGTGTCCAACTCGCCGACCCCTGAGGCGGTAAAGCTCGGCGACGGCAGCGCGCGCTGGGAGTTCGCCCCGACGCCCGTCATCTCGAGTTACATCACGGCCATCGTCGCGGGGCCATATGACGTGGTTCGCAGCGAGCTGACAAGCCGTGACGGGCGCACCATTCCCCTCGGCGTCTTCGCGCGCAAGAGCCTCTTCGCGCATCTCGATGCCGACTACATCTTCGAGAAGACCAGACAGGGCTTTGCCTTCTACGAGGAGAAGTTCGACCGCCCATACCCGTTCGACAAATACGACCAGCTGTTCGTGCCCGAGTTCAACGCGGGCGCAATGGAGAATGCCGGTGCGGTGACGTTCGTCGAGACCTACGTCTTCCGCTCGAAGGTGACGGATGCGATCAAGGAGCGACGCGTCGTCACAATTCTGCACGAGCTTGCCCACATGTGGTTCGGCGACCTCGTCACGATGAAGTGGTGGAACGATCTCTGGCTCAATGAGTCCTTCGCCGAGTGGGCATCGACGATCGCCACAGCTGAAGCGACTGAATGGACAGAAGCGTGGACCACGTTCCAGGCGATGGAGAAAAGCTGGGCGTACAAGCAGGACCAGCTGCCGTCGACCCACCCCGTCGTCGCGACAATCAACGATCTCGAAGATGTTCAGGTCAACTTCGACGGGATCACGTACGCCAAGGGGGGTTCGGTCCTCAAGCAGCTTGTCGCGTGGGTGGGCGAAGAGGCATTCTTCGCGGGTGTGGCCGCATACTTCGCCAAGCATGCCTTTTCGAACACGGAACTGGCCGATCTGCTCTCCGAGCTTGAAGTGACAAGCGGGCGTGACCTGTCCGAGTGGTCGGAGAAGTGGCTTGAGACCGCAGGGGTCAACACCCTGTATCCGGAGATCACGACGGATCCAGACGGAACGATCACGGATTTCGCCATTCGGCAGACCGCGCCAGACGACTACCCGACGCTTCGTCCGCATCGCCTCGCGGTGGGCTTCTACAGCCTGGGCGATGGCCGGCTCGTGCGCACGGACCGCATTGAACTCGACATCGACGGCGCACGAACCGAAGTCGGCGAGCTGGTCGGCCGGGCGCGTCCCGATCTGATCCTGCTCAATGACGACGACCTCGCCTACGCGAAGATCCGTCTCGACGACGCGTCGCTGCACGTTGCGATTGAGCATCTCTCAACGATCGAGAGCCCGCTCGCACGCGCGCTGGTCTGGGGTTCGGCGTGGGATGCGACACGCGATGCAGAGACTCCCGCTCGCGAGTATGTCGACCTCGTGCTGGGAAACATCGCCGCCGAGACCGAATCCACGACCCTTCGTACGACGCTCACCCAGCTGGTTCTTGCCTCACAGCAGTATGTGGCACCTGAGCATCGTGCCGACACGCTGCAGCGAGTGGCCGACGGCCTCTGGAAGCTCGCGCAGCAGGCCTCCCCGGGAAGCGACGCACAATTCCAGTTCGTGAAGTTCTTTGCATCAGCGGCGTCAGCGCCTGGGCACCTCGACGCCATCGCTGCCCTGCGTGACGGGTCGGAGAAGCTCGAGGGGCTCGAGATCGACACGGACCTCTCCTGGGAGCTGCTCATCGCGCTCGCCGCGGGAGGACGCGCGAGCGACGCCGAGATCGATGCAGCGCTCGCAGCCGACAACACGGCGTCGGGTCAGCAGTTTGCCGTGCAGGCGCGCGCCGCTCGTCCCGCCGTCGAGGACAAGCGTGCCGCATGGTCGTCGATCATCGACGAAGACACACTCCCGAACACTCTGGTCGCGCACACCGCGGCGGGATTCCGACGCGTTCAGGACCCGAGTGTGCTGGACGAGTTCGTCGATGCGTACTTCGATGTTCTGCTCGGCATCTGGAATTCCCGCTCGTACAAGATCGCGGAGCACGTCGCTCTCGGGCTTTACCCCTCGCCGCTTGCGAGCGAGCAGCTGCGCGACGCCACAGAAACGTGGCTCGAGGCGAACGCAGAGCCAGCTGCGCTTCGCCGTCTCGTCGTGGAGAACCTCGCTGGCGTCGAGCGCGCCCTCGCCGCCCAGGCTCGCGACGCACACTGAACCACCGTTCCGACGCAGGCTCCGCTTACCGTGCGGAGCCTGCGTCGTTCTCAGCCATAACCGATGCCGCGCGGCTACACTCACAACGTGCGTCATACCGAATTCTGGTCATCTCTGGATGGCTTCTTCAGCACCCCGCTTGGCACGCTCGTGCGCGTCGTCGTCATCGTGGCAGTCGCCATCGGCGTGGCGTGGCTCCTCCACATCGTCATTCGCCGGTCCGTCGTCTCGATCGTGAGCGGCGTCAAGAAGGGGCACGGCGTCGACGACACTCAAGCGCTCGCCGTCTCCCCTCTGGCAGCAGTTCGCGTTGTACAGCGCACGCGGACGCTCGGCAGCGTGCTCTCCAACATCGTGAATGTCGTTATCGTCGTCATCACGGTCCTGCTCGTGATTCACGTTGTCGCCCCCGGCATCCTCGGTTCATTCGCGCTGCTCTCGGCTGCCGTGGGCGCGGGCCTCGGCTTCGGCGCACAGAACATTGTGAAAGACGTCTTGAACGGCATCTTCATGGTGATCGAAGACCAGCTCGGCGTCGGTGACGTCGTCGATGTCGGCTTCGCCACGGGCGTCGTCGAGAAGGTCGGCATCCGCATCACTCAGGTGCGCGACGTCAATGGGGTTCTCTGGTTCGTGCGCAACGGAGAGGTGCTGCGCGTCGGAAACATGTCACAAGGATGGTCGCGCCTCATCATTGATCTTGCGGTACCCGTGGGCGTTGACGTTGACCACGTCAAGGAGCAGCTTCTCACCGCGGCGCGAGCGCTGGCGCAAGAGGCCAAGTGGCGCCCGCACTTTCTCGACACGCCCGAAGCCTGGGGCATCGAGTCGGTCTCCGACGAAGCTGTCGTGCTTCGACTCGTGGCGAAGACCCGCACGTCGTCCAAGGATGACGTCGGCCGTGAGCTTCGCTCTCGCTTTACCGATGTTCTCCATGAACTCGATGTCGCCCCGCTCTCCCTCGAGACGGTGATTCTCGCGGGCTGGGAGGGAGCGGGTAGTGTCGGAGGCGCACGGCCCCCGCGGACAAAACCGGTCATGGTGAACCCGTCCAAACTCGGGCGAAAGAAGCGTACAGCGAAGGGAGAGCGATGACCGACCAGCAGCAGACAACGTTCTACGAGCAGGTCGGCGGGCACGAGACCTTCGCCAAGCTGGCGCACGAGTTTTACCGCGGCGTCGCAGCGGATCCTGTGCTCACGCCTATGTATCCCGAAGAAGACCTCGGCCCGGCGGAAGTGCGTCTCCGGATGTTTCTCGAACAGTACTGGGGCGGCCCGACCACATACAGCGAGACGCGCGGGCATCCTCGCCTGCGCATGCGGCACGTGCCATACAAAGTGAACCCCGATGCCCGGGATCGCTGGCTGCGACACATGCGCGCAGCGGTCGACACACTCGATCTGTCGCCGATGCACGAGGCTACTCTGTGGGACTATCTAGAGAGAGCCGCACACGCTCTCGTCAATACCTTCGAGGACTGACAGAAACCGCGACAAAGGAGCCGCACGAATGCCCGATCACTCGTATGACGCAATTGTCGTCGGGGCCGGGCTCGCGGGGCTTGTCGCGGCGTCGGAACTCGCGGACGCTGGCCGACGCGTAGCCCTTCTTGACCAGGAGCCGCCCGGCTCCCTCGGCGGACAAGCATGGTGGTCTTTCGGAGGGCTCTTCCTCGTCGACTCCCCCGAGCAGCGCCGAATGGGCATCAAGGACTCGCCCGAACTCGCATGGCAGGACTGGGAGGGCACAGCCGGCTTCGATCGAGACGAAGACGACTGGGCACGGCGTTGGGCACGCGCATACGTCGATTTCGCCTCGGGCGAGAAGCGATCGTGGCTGAGGCAGAAGGGAATCTCGCTGTTTCCGGTCGTCGGCTGGGCCGAGCGTGGCGCAGGCGCAGCGTACGGACACGGAAACTCCGTTCCTCGATTCCACATCACGTGGGGAACCGGCCCAGGCCTCATCGAGCCGTTCGCCGACCGCGTCATGTCAGCACGCGGCGGCGGATCACTCGATGTGCTGTCGCGCCACCGCGTCGATGAGCTCGTGCTGACGGACGGACGCATCAGCGGAGTGTCCGGGAGCATCCTCGTCGATGATCCCGCGCCGCGCGGCATCTCCAGCGCACGAGAGGTGGTTGGAGCCTTCGAAATCTCAGCGGACGCGGTATTGATGAGCACGGGAGGGATCGGCGGAAACGCTGAGCTTGTGCGCAAGAACTGGCCGGAGCGCCTTGGTCCCGTCCCCCGCACGATGCTCACGGGCGTTCCCGCCCACGTGGACGGACGGGGCCTCGCCATCGCTGAAAGCGCGGGTGGACGTGTCGTCAACGGCGATCGCATGTGGCATTACACCGAGGGCATCGAGAACTGGAACCCGGTGTGGCCGGGGCACGGCATTCGCATCCTTCCCGGTCCCTCCTCATTGTGGCTCGACCCCACGGGTGCCCGCCTGCCTGCTCCCCTCTTTCCCGGGTTCGACACGCTCGGGACGCTCGCGCACCTCACCCGATCGGGCTTCGACCACTCCTGGTTCATTCTGACGCAGCGCATCATCGAGAAGGAGTTCGCGCTGTCGGGGAGCGAGCAGAACCCGGACCTCACCGGAAAAGACATCAGGATGCTGCTGAGCAGGGTCGCGCCGGGGGCTCCCGGTCCGGTGGAGGCGTTCAAACGGCACGGGAACGATTTCGTCGTCGCCGACTCGCTCGATGAACTGCTCGAGGGCATGTCAGCTCTCGACGCGGAAGGGCAACTCGATCTCGCGCGTGTACGGAGCGAGATTGACTGGCGAGACCGTCAGATGGACAACGACTTCTCGAAGGACGCGCAGATCACCGCCGTGCGTGGAGCGCGCTCCTACCGAGGCGACAGGCTGCTTCGCGTCGCTCCCCCGCACAAGTTGCGCGACCCGAAAGCCGGTCCACTGATCGCGGTCAAGCTTCACCTGCTGACGCGCAAGACGCTTGGCGGCCTGCAGACCGATCTCGATGGTCGCGTGCTGGCGCAGACGGGCGATCCCGTTCCCGGGCTCTATGCCGCAGGTGAGGCGTCCGGATTCGGGGGCGGCGGCATGCACGGTTATCGCGCGCTTGAGGGCACATTTCTCGGCGGGTGCCTCTTTTCTGGCCGGACGGCCGGGCGCGCCATGGCCGCCGCGACGTCGTGAGTTCAGCGCCGGCGCACGAGCACATGCCCGCGGCGAATGCTGAGTCTCAGCCACGGTCCTGATTGCAGAACGCGCGCCGTCTCGCTTTCGCCGATGAAGCCGAGACTTTCGGCGGCGAACGCGGCCCCTGCCGGCAGTTCGGGGAACGCAGGGATGTCCTCGCCCCATACGCCGGCCCTGATGCGTTGCACGACCGGGTCTCCGGCGTCCCGTGGCAGCTCGGCGGCGATGCGCGCAGCTCCCTCCCTCGACGTCGCTGCCAGCGTGTCCACACCGACAGAGCCGATCTCGGCCCAGCCCGATCGCGGAGGCGCAATCCCTGTCCACGGTGCGGTGACCTCGCTCGACGGCATCGTCAGCTGAGCGACCGGCGATCCTTCGACGCGGGCGAGACGCTCACTGATCGCATCGGGAACGACCGTGCGGTCGAACTCTGCACCGCTCGTCTCAGCGAAGGTCCGCAGGCCGAGAACGGTGGGGCCTCGGTCGAGTATCCCACGCGCGTAGAGCACAGGAACGTACACGGCGAGAACGCCGCTGGAGGCGATGAGCCTCACGGCATCCGGGTCCACTCGCTTCGCGCGGCCGACGAACGTGCAGAGGTCCGACACCGCGTCGGAGTCGCTCAGTGTGAATCTCTCAGTCATCTGCTTCTAAACTTATCTCACGCCGCGCAACCGCACGATGAGGAGAAGCGTTGTCAGATTCGGTTGAATCCCTGCTCACAGCCCTCGATCTCGCCGATACCGGAGCCCGCACCCGCGAAGACATCTTTACGGGGCCCTCGCAGTGGATGCCTCAGGGGCGGGTCTTCGGCGGGCAAGTGCTCGCGCAGTCCGTCGTCGCGGCGAGCAGAACTGTTCCCGCCGATCGGTTCATCCATTCGATGCACGGCTACTTCCTGCGCCCTGGCGACGTCGAGCTGCCCATCACCTTCGCCGTCGATCGCATCCATGATGGACGGTCGTTCATGACCCGCAGAACGCAGGCCTACCAGAAGGGGCTGCCCATTCTGTCGATGATCGCGTCGTTCCAAGACGACGACGAGGGGCTTCAGCATGCAACGGAGATGCCCGATGTCGCACCTCCAGAGGATCTGCCGAGCGACACCGACATTCTCAGCGCGATCGATGACCCGCGTGCTCGTGCCTGGGCGGCGGACCGTCCGTTCGAGATTCGCCACATCACAGAGCCGATCTACCTCGCTCCCCCGTCGGAGCCGTCTCCCGAGCAGATGCTCTGGATGCGCGCAAAGGCGACATTGCCCGATGACCGCGGTTTGCATCAAGCAGCGCTCGCGTACGCGAGCGACTACACCCTTCTCGAGCCGATCCTGCGCCGACACGGACTCAGCTGGCTGACCCCAGGGCTCAAGATGGCAAGCCTCGACCACGGGATGTGGTGGCACGCACCTGCGCGAGTCGATGAATGGCTGCTGTACGTTCAGCAGTCGCCGAGCGCGTCCGGTGGTCGAGGGCTCACGCAGGGTCGCTTCTACTCGCGCGAGGGCGTACTCATCGCCTCAGTCGCGCAAGAGGGAATGGTGCGGGTTCCGCGCACGTGAGCTGTCAGCGCCGTCCCGAGAAGGCGACGGGCGGTTCGAGGTAGCGTTCCCAGGCCTGACGCTCTTCGGCGCGAATTCGACGTGGAGCGCCGGTTGCGGCATCGACGAGCACGATTGTGCTTGCCGCCCGCGCGGCGGGAGTGGCGCCATCGTGTGTGTAAACCTCGTAAGAGACGTCGAGGCTCGCCCCACCCAGCCGCCCGATCCAGAGTTGAATGTCAAGCGGCTCGCGCTGATATGCGATCGGGGCGAGGTACTCAACCTCGTGCCGAGCGACGAGCGTGAGCGTTTCGGAGCCGGGCTCGGCTTCAATGAGCGCCATGCCCTGGTCGATCGCCCCGCCCTCGTCATCACTGCGCCAGAAGACGCGGACGCGGGCCTCCTCGAGTACGCGCATCAGCTCCACGTTGTTCACGTGGTTGTAGGCGTCGAGATCTCCCCATCGCAGCTGGACCGGGGCCTGAACGCGCATCAGTCTCGCGTGAGCTTGCGGTACGTGGAACGGTGGGGCTTCGCCGCGTCGGCGCCGAGACGCTCGACCTTGTTCTGCTCGTAGGCTTCGAAGTTGCCCTCGAACCAGTACCAGTTCGCTGGGTTCTCCTCTGTGCCCTCGTAAGCGAGGATGTGCGTGGCGATGCGGTCGAGGAACCAGCGATCGTGCGTGACGACCACTGCGCATCCGGGAAACTCCAGCAGAGCGTTCTCAAGGCTCGACAGCGTCTCAACGTCGAGGTCGTTCGTCGGCTCGTCGAGAAGCAGAAGGTTTCCGCCCTGCTTGAGCGTCAGCGCGAGGTTCAGGCGGTTGCGCTCACCACCGGACAGCACTCCGGCCCGCTTCTGCTGGTCAGGACCCTTGAACCCGAATGTCGACACGTATGCTCGCGACGGGATCTCGGTGTTTCCGACCTGAATGTAGTCGAGCCCGTCGGACACGACTTCCCACAGTGACTTGTTGGGGTCGATTCCGCCGCGGGTCTGATCGACGTACGAGATCTTGACAGACTCGCCGACCTTGAGCTCGCCTCCGTCGAGAGGCTCAAGTCCGACAATCGTCTTGAACAGCGTCGTCTTTCCGACGCCGTTCGGCCCGATCACCCCGACGATGCCGTTTCGCGGCAGCGAGAACGACAGGCCGTCGATGAGCGTCCGCTCACCGAAACCCTTGCGCAGGTCGCGCGCTTCGATGACCGTCTGCCCCAGACGAGGTCCAGCGGGAATCTGGATCTCTTCGAAATCGAGCTTCCTCGTCTTCTCAGCCTCCGCCGCCATCTCCTCGTAGCGCGCGAGACGTGCCTTCGACTTCGCACGTCGTCCCTTGGCATTCGAGCGCACCCACTCAAGCTCATCCGAGAGTCGCTTGGCGAGCTTCGCGTCTTTCTTGCCCTGGACCTCAAGTCGCTCACGCTTCTTCTCGAGATACGTCGAGTAGTTTCCCTCGTAGGGGTAGAGGTGCCCGCGATCGACTTCGGCGATCCATTCCGCGACGTGATCGAGAAAGTAGCGGTCGTGCGTGACGGCGAGCACAGCACCGGGGTACTTGGCCAGATGCTGCTCCAGCCAGAGGACGCTCTCCGCGTCGAGGTGGTTCGTGGGCTCGTCGAGCAGAAGGAGGTCCGGCTTCTGAAGCAGCAGCTTGCACAGCGCGACACGGCGCTTCTCTCCTCCGGAAAGCACGCTGACGATGGCGTCGGACGGAGGGCAGCGCAGTGCGTCCATCGCCTGCTCCAGCTGGGAATCGAGGTCCCATGCGTCCGCGGCATCGATCTCTTCCTGCAGGGACCCCATCTCGGCGAGGAGCGCGTCGAAATCAGCATCCGGCTCGGCCATCGCTGCCGAGATCTCGTTGAAGCGGTCGACCTTGCGCTTGATCTCGCCCAAGCCGTCCTGCACGTTCTCGAGCACAGTGCGGTCCTCGTCGAGCTGCGGCTCCTGCATCAGGATGCCGACGCTGTAGCCAGGGCTGAGCTTTGCCTCGCCATTGCTCGGTGTGTCGAGACCGGCCATGATCTTGAGGATCGTCGATTTTCCAGCGCCGTTCGGGCCGACGACACCGATCTTCGCTCCAGGGAGGAAGGCCATCGTGACGTCGTCGAGGATCACTTTGTCCCCGACTGCCTTGCGCGCGCGGACCATCGAGTAAATGTATTCGGCCACTCTTATCCCTACACTGCTTTCATGTCCGTGAGGCCGTCGGGGCCTCCTGGGGTGATATCGCGTCGAACTGCCTGTTCACGCCGTTTGACGACCACCGTTCGGTGCCGCAGAAGGCACGTGGTGCGTCGTCGCCACCATAGAGGATAACGCGTGATCCTGCGTACCGGCGATGACCTCCCACAACGGGACGGTGCTAGCCGATCTCACGCGTCGTGCCCACGAGACACGTTCCCGAGCCGAGCACGTCCATGATCGTCGAGTGGTACCCGCCGACGGATTCGCCATTCTGGCCGATGAGGCACGCGTCATTCCAGCGCACCGAAAACTGGATCGATTCGGCGCGGTTGCCGACCGTCGAATAATCTTCGGTCACTTCCATGGCTGCCTTGTCGAATCCCGCATCGACGAGCGCGTTGATGAAGTCCATGCCCATGGCATCCGGGTTCTCTGCGAGCACCGCTTCGTTGACGGAGTCGAAGTACGCCAGATTATCGGCGGCGGTTCCGTCCGGATCGAAGGTCGGCGACGGCGAGAGAGATTCGGTCGACGTTTGTGAGGGCGCCGGTCCGGTCGCGGTGCTCGGAGCCGGGGATGGCTCGGCCGACCCACAGCCGGCGAGGACGAACGCCACAAGGAGTGCTGCACTGCACGTCGCCACGCGGGCGGCTCTGCGGTCCACTGCTCTCAGTCTCCGGTTCCGGCGACACGGTGCCGCCGGAACCGATTCTATGAGACTGAGTTGACTCCGTCGGTCATGCCGCCTCTTCGCGCCCGTGACCGGGAGGAACGGTCGACCAGGACTCCGCCGAAGCGCCAGGGGCCGTCTCGACGAGCGGAGCTCCCGGAACGTCGGGAGTCTCCGACGCGTCGGGAAGGAATCCATCGCCGTCCTCGCGAGCGTCCTCGGCCTGGTCCGCGTCAGCATGGTCAGCCTCGGCCTGGTTGTGCTTTCGATACGTCGTTGTTCCCCACGTCAGGTCGTGCCCCACTGATGTCGCGTCGATGTCGACGGTCATTCCGCTAGCGGTCTGATTCGACCATTCGCGGAGACGCACTCTCCCCGTCACGACAACCCGATCGCCTTTGTTCACGCTTGCCGCCACGTTCTTTCCGAGGTATCGATAGGCACCTACCGAGTACCAGTTCGTGCCGTATTCCGTCCATTTTCCGGATTGCTTGTCGTAACGCCTCAGGCTGGAGGCGAGACGGAAGTTGCACACCGGCGTTCCCGCAGCGTCTCCGAGCTGCGGTACGGTTCCAACAACGCCGGTGACCGTGATCGTATCGGCCATGATTGCTCCTCTCGATGTGAACCGCCCGCTCGGGCGGTGCGATTCCGGAGGCAACGCTCGTGCCGGATCTGTCGCCTCCGGAACCGTTCATCGAGTGTCCCGCCCGAACTCCCCCATCGACAGTGCACTGGCATGATCTGTGGAGCCGCGAGGCACGTCTCGGTGCTGTGGACGAGGGGTCAGCGGACGGCTCCCGAACGATCCGGCGCACCGTCGATTCCAGCGTGTTCCCGTAAGTTCACTAGCATTGCGCCATGACCTACATCGCCGATGATTCCCGCTATGACTCCATGCGCTATCGCCGAGCCGGACGCTCAGGCCTCCGCCTTCCAGAACTCTCGCTCGGGCTGTGGCACAACTTCGGAAACGAGCGGCCGATCGAGACACAGCGCGCGATCATCCGCCGGGCGTTCGATCTCGGCGTCACCCATTTCGACCTCGCGAACAATTACGGTCCGCCCGCCGGAAGCGCGGAGACCAACTTCGGACGAGTTCTCGCATCCGATCTCGCCGCCTATCGCGACGAGATCATCATCTCGAGCAAGGCGGGGTACTACATGTGGCCCGGCCCATATGGCGAATGGGGTTCGCGAAAGAACCTTCTGTCGTCCCTCGATCAGAGTCTCGCTCGTCTCGGCGTCGATTACGTCGACGTCTTCTACTCGCACAGGCCCGACCCTGACACTCCCATCGAAGAGACCATGGGCGCGCTCGCATCGGCGGTGCACGCGGGAAAGGCACTGTATGTCGGGGTGTCCAATTACTCGCCAGAGCAGACGGATGCTGCGGCCGCAGCCCTCGCCGAGCACAAAGTTCCTCTCGTGCTGCACCAGCCCTCCTACAGCATGTTCAACCGACATGTCGAGCATGGCCTGTTTCCCGTGCTTGACCGAACGGGGACGGGATGCGTTGTCTTCTCACCACTGTCGCAGGGCCTTCTCACGGACCGGTACCTGAGCGGCAGCATCCCCGAGGGTTCACGCGCTGCAACGAGCCCGTTCCTGTCGGCCGACCGCATTGACGACACGTACCTCACTCGCGCCCGGGCGCTGAATGAGATCGCCGCCGATCGCGGTCAGAGTCTCGCGCAACTCGCGCTGGCGTGGATTTTGCGTCAGCCGAGCGTCACCTCGGCGCTCATCGGCGCGTCGTCCGTCAAGCAACTGGAACAGAACATCGCCGCACTCGAGACCGCGCCGCTCACCAGCGATGAGATCACCGCGATCGAGCCGTTCGCCGTCGACGGCACGGGCCGCGGCTGACGGTCCGTCCTAAATGTCAGTGGCCGGTCCTAATGTTGAGCCACATCATCAACGGGGCCGGCCACGACATCGGGAGGGATCATGCAGAAGACTGCGACGCGCGATCGCCAGGCGCAGACGGTTCGCATCAACGACTACCTGTGGCGCGTCACCGCGTCCGACGGATTCGTGTACGGGCACATCGAACGCATTCCGACGCCGCAAGGCGATCGCTTTGAGGCGAAGCGCTATCGCCTCAGTGCGGCGCGCTTCATCTCCATCGGGAGGTTCTGGAGTTTCGACGATGCAGTCGATTGCCTGCGATTCGGATGAACGAGAATTCACTCGCGCCACGGCATGGCTCACGGGTTGGAGCAGGTGATCGGGTTATCGTTCGAGCATGAACTGGTGGAACGATTTCATCTCCTGGGTGACGGCAGCGGACACGCGTCCGACACTCTTCATCGCTGCCGTCATCGCCGTTTCGATCATCCTCTCCGGACTGATCGCCGCCGGTATCGGCCGTTCCGGCATCAAGCGGCTCATCGCCCAGCGTGACCGCGAGCAGCGTTCCGCCGCCATCGCCACGCTCATCGACGCGGCGACCGAGGCAACGGTATGGAACTCCCTCACGCCTCAGGAGCGCGTACTCGCTGACCGTGCCGTCGGTCAGGCCGACACCGTCATTCGCCTGCTCCCCGTGAAGGGATCATCGATCGCCGCCGACTGGGCGTCGCACCAGCTCGCGGAGATGAAGCGCGCGTCGTCGCGTTCTGACGCGGAACTCGACGCCGTCGTGGGCGAGTTCCGCGATCGACTGCTCGACTGGCAAGAGCGTCCCAGCCGCGCACGAAAGGTTTTTCAGAGCGATCTTGAGCGATGGGCGTTCTCTGGAGAGTCTGAAGGCGTCGCCTCCAACAATGACGCGTCTGTCGAGCAGCGTCTCGAGTCGGCGACGCCGGCTGCGTCGGCACTGCGCTACTCGGAGACTTCCCCGGCAGATGCCACGACGCAGAAGCTCATCGATGACGTCGCTGCTCTCGAAGCTGCCAAGAAGCGTCAGCAGTCGACGGCCACAGACGACGAGACCGGCGAGAAGTCAGCATCATAGCGGCGTCATCGCCACCACGTGTCGTCTGGACCGACCGGAGTGGTGCGCTTGTGGCGTGAGCGTGTGAACGTCGCTTCGATGCGCTCTGCCGTCTCGCGCGGCACGTCTCTGCCCTCGAGGTAGTCGTCGATGTCGGTGTACGACAAGCCCAGGTTGGCCTCATCCGACTGACCAGGGTCGTTATCGAGAAGATCGGCGGTTGGCACTTTCTCGTAGAGTCGTGCGGGAGCCCCAAGCTCCTTCAGCAGCTGCGCCCCCTGCCTCTTCGTGAGTCCCGACAGGGGAACGACGTCAGCGGCACCGTCACCGAACTTCGTATAGAAACCCGTCACAGCCTCGGCAGCATGGTCGGTGCCCACGACGAGTTTTCCGTCAAGCCCGGCAAGAGCGTACTGGGCAACCATGCGCATACGCGCCTTCACGTTGCCCTTATTGAAATCAGCAATGGGCTCACCTGTGGCGCGTTCGAATTCTTTGGCGATGCCCATAACGCCCGGCTCGATGTTGATCGTCACGGTGCGATCTGGATTGATGAATTCGAGAGCAAGCACCGCGTCATCTTCATCGTGCTGCACAGCGTACGGCAATCGCACGGCGAGAAACTCGGGCGCGGAGCCTCGCCGTCGCTGGCGCTCGACGGCCAGCTGGCAGAGGCGCCCGGCAAGCGTGGAGTCCTGTCCGCCGCTGATGCCGAGCACGAAGCCCTTGGCCGAGGCCGCATCCAGATATTCGTCGAGGAAGCCGACGCGTCTTTCGATCTCCTGAGACGGATCGACATCGGGACGTGCTCCCAGCTCAGCGATGATCTGTTCCTGCATTTCGCGCATGGTGCCACCATAGCTGAGGGCATGTTTCGTGGCGATGACGTCTACTGGAAGTCTCTCGATCGTGTCTGCGCACGAATGCTGAGCTGCTCGAACTGATCGGCGAGCACGTTCACCACTCCCTCGGGAGAACGCTCAAGCAATCCGCGGACGATGAGCGCCGGACTTTCGCGGGCAATGCGCCGATATCGGTTCCAGACGCCGGTGCTGCAGACCACGTTGACGAGCCCTGACTCGTCTTCGAGGTTCAAGAACGTCACATTGCGTGCCGTTGCAGGACGCTGCCGATGCGTCACCACTCCCGCGACGCGGACACGTCTGCCTGTCTCAGCCGTACGCAGTGCGGCCGCGCTCAGGACTCCGCGAGTATCGAGCTCTGCACGCACGTGCTCGAGGGGGTGCCCGTCGGGAGAGATCCCGGTCGCCCAGATATCCGATACCGCCTGCTCTTCCGGGGTGAGCAGCGAGAACAACGGCGGCTGCACAGTGAGCGTGGTTCCCGCCAGCTGGTCCGAGCGCTCCTGCGCAGCATGCTCTGCCTGCCACAGAGCCTCACGTCGGCTGAGCCCAAAGCACTCGAATGCTCCCGCATCGGCGAGAGACTCCAGCACGGCGGTACGCACTCCGGTCCTGCGCACGAAGTCGTACATGTTCCGGAAGGAGCCGCCGCGTTCACGTTCGGAGACAATCTGCTGCGCTGTTCTCTCTCCCACTCCGCGCACGGCAGCAAGCCCCAAACGTACAGCGAAGGATCCATCGCGGCGATGCTGCGATTGCGCGTCGTCCGCGTGCGGATCGAACGGCCCAATGGGAGGCTGCGTCGCTTGAACGCATGCATCCCGGCCGTCGTTTGCTGCGCCCGCGATCTTTTCGAGTGCGGGATGAACGTTTGAGAGATGAAGGTCGGGACGGCGTGTTTCCACTCCATGCCTGCGAGCATCGGCAACGAGGCTCTGCGGTGAATAGAACCCCATCGGCTGCGCCCGCAGCAGCGCAGCGAGAAAACCTGCGGGATAGTGCAATCGGAGCCATGCGCTGGCATAGACGAGGAGCGCAAAGCTGATCGAGTGGCTCTCGGCGAACCCGAAGTTCGCAAACGCCTGGATCTTGGCGTAGACAGCATCCGCGTTCTTTCCCACGAGACCGTTCGTCGCCATTCCCGCGTACAGCTTGTCACGCAGCGTGTCGATACGCTCTGTGCCGCGTTTTGACCCCATGGCCCGTCGAAGCTGATCGGCGTCCTCGGCCGAACACTCCCCGACCGCCATCGCCATCTGCATCAGCTGCTCTTGGAACAGCGGAACGCCGAGCGTCCGTTTGAGAACCGGTTCGAGTGCCGGGTGCAGATAGCTGACGGGGAATTCGCCCGTGACCTCCCCCGCAGCTTTACGGCGTTCCCACTCACGCTGCTCCATGCGACGTTTGATGTAGGGATGAACCGCTCCGCCCTGAATCGGACCGGGCCTCACAAGCGCGACCTCGACGACGAGATCGTAGAACTCTCGCGGCTGCAATCGGGGAAGCATTCCCATCTGCGCTCGGCTCTCCACCTGAAAGACGCCGACGGTATCGGCACGGCAGAGCACGTCGTAAACCGCGGGCTCTTCCTTCGGAATCGTGTCGAGTGCCCATTGCTCCCCGCAGGCATCGGCGACGATATCGAAGACGTACTGAATCGCCTCGAGCATTCCGAGCCCGAGCAGATCGAACTTGACAAGCCCCATCCACGCACAGTCGTCCTTGTCCCACTGCAGCACGGTGCGGCCCTCCATGCGCGCAGGCTCGATCGGACTCACTTCACCGACGGGACGATCGGTGAGCACCATTCCACCCGAGTGGATTCCGAGATGGCGAGGCAGCGTGAGTGCCTGGTCAGACAGTGCAAGAACGTCCTCGGGAATGTCATGGTCTTGTGCCTTGACGGTCGCACCCCACCGTTCAATCTGCGTGCTCCAGGCGTCTTGTTGACCAGGACTGTGCCCGAGAGCTTTCGCCATGTCACGCACCGCTCCCTTGGGACGGTAGCTGATGACATTGCAGACCTGGGCCGCGTTGTAACGGCCATAGGTCTCGTAGACGTACTGGATCACCTCTTCGCGACGCCCGGAATCGAAATCCACGTCGATGTCAGGCTCTTCTTCGCGCATGCTCGAGAGAAAGCGCTCGAATGGCAGCCCGTAGCGGATCGAGTCGACGGCCGTGATATCGATGAGAAAGCACACTGCGGAGTTCGCGGCAGACCCCCGCCCCTGACACAGGATGCCTCGCGACCGTGCAAAGCGCACGATGTCGTGCACGATCAGAAAGTATCCGGGGAAGTCTTTCTCCTCAATCACCTGCAGTTCGCGCTCGATGCGCTCGGTCTTCGCGCGGTCGAGGTCGGGATACTTGCGCGCAGCACCTTCCCACACCAGATGCCGGAGCCAGCTCATGGGGGTGTGGTCATCGGGAACCGGAAGTTTGGGCAACCCGGGCGACACAGCTCGGAGTGGGAATGCAAGCTCGTTCATCAGCTCGACACTGCGTGCGACAGCGCCAGGATAAGCGGCGAAGCGGCTGGCCATCTCAGCTCCGCTGCGCAGAAATGCAGCGCCTGACGCGGGCAACCAGCCGTCAAGATCATCGAGACTGCGACGAGCACGCACGGCAGAGAGAGCCTGCGCAAGCCGAAACTGGTGCGGCCGCGCAAAATGCACGTTTCCTGTCGCCACAACAGGCAAGCCGCGCTCAGCCGCCAGAGCGGCGAGGGCATCATTGCGGGCGTCATCGAGCGCCTCTCCCCTGGCGGAAAGCTCGACGGTGACGCCGTCTGCTCCGAAGAGATCCGTCAGTCGGTCCAGCTCGCGGCCGGCGGCAGAACGTCCCCCATGCTCAAGCGCTTGCCGCACAGCGCCCTTGCGGCATCCGGTCAGCACATGCACCTGACCATTCAGACGCTCTCCCAGGCTTTCACGACGATAGCGAGGGCTGCCCTTCTGCGCTCCGTCTGTGAGATTCGCCTCGGTAATCGCTCGTGCCAGGTGCCGATAACCCTCGGCGCCTCGTGCGAGCACGAGCAGATGCGTGCCTTCGGGATCCGCCTCTCCGTTCTGCGGTTCCGAGAGCTCGAGAGAGAGCTCAGATCCGAAAACCGTGGCGAATCCCGGATGCAGCGCGGCTGCCTCGGCGAAGCGCACGGCTCCGTAGAAGCCGTCATGATCGGTGAGCGCCATTCCCGGTAACCCCAGATCGACGGCGTCGTCGACGAGCTGTTCGGGCATGCTTGCGCCGTCGAGAAAGCTGTAGGCAGAGTGGACGTGCAGCTCTGCATAGGGAACCGAAGCTTCACGAGACGCTGACCGTGCGCCACGTGGGCTGTCTGCCGCCTCTCGGTGCTCATCGCGAGATGCCGCGACCTGCGCCGCAGCGATCTCGGGGTCGTCGGAGAGCCGACGTGCGAACTCCGCCCACGGAACAGGCGGGTTATGCCATCCCATGAGCGCGCTCCCTCTCAGTCATAACGCGCCTCGATGCTCCAGCGGCCGTCTTGTATCGTCAGCATCCACGCCTCGCCACGGTCATCAACGGCCTGGAATCGATCGACACGCTGGTGCGTGCGGGCATCCCACCAGCGGGCATCGACGTTCCATGGCCCGGCCCAGCCGCGGAGCATCCGGACATCCCCGTTGACCGATAACGCCATGAGCGGTGCCTGAAGTGCACCCCGCTCGGTCACGGAGGCGACGTTTCCCTCAATGTCGAGGACCGTCGCCTCGACAGGATTCTCAAGAACGAGGCTGGGAGACAGCCCTGTTCGAGACCCAGGCCATGGCTGTGCACTGCGATCCGCGCTACTGGGCTTCTCACCCCAGGGCACGAGCGTCTGCCGTTCGCGCAGGAGTCGACCGCCAGCGGGTTGAATCGTGCAGACCTCTGTGTGACCGATCATGCTCTGCACACGCGTGATGCTGTTGTGGACGCGCTGATCGGCAGAGTCCCCCCAGAGCCCTGCTACGTAGTTCGCGCGGTCGTCGAGGCCAACGACGGTGATGCGCACAGCACTGACCGGCGCGGCCAACGCTGCGGCTCCTGTCTGGGCTCCCTGCGTCTGCCACCGCACACGGTCGAGAATGTCGGCAGCGCGGAAGAATCGCGGATGCAGCCACGTTCGCTCCCCGACGCGCCCGTTCTCGTCGCGCAGCTCGACGCGGATCCCCGTTGCCACGCTCTTGGCCGCAGCGACCTGCTCCGTGAGCCCATCAACATCGGCGCGGAGGCTGAAGGCGATTTGATCGACACGGTCAAGAGGCTCATCGAACTGCCGGTGCACCTCGTACTCGGCGGTGTCTCCTGTCGGCACGACCATGCGCGGATCGTCGCCATTCGCCAAGCGGTGTACGCGAACAGCATCCGGCCCGAACCGATCGCGAACCTGCGTGATGTCCAGACGGGCATAATCGCCGAGAACGTGAATACCGAGTCTGTGCAGGAGCGGCCCGTTGCCAGCCAGAGCATCTGCAGGCAGCTCATCGATGGGAACGGCGGCGACGAAGCGAGCCGTCTCTGCGGAGGGGATATCGACGATGCCGCCGGAAGCGGCACGCCGGGCGGCCAGCTCTGCGGGGAAGATGCCATCAGCGATCCCCGCTCGCACGTCGATGATCCCGTCGGCATGAACAGCCCCCAGAAGCCTCTCGGCAGCGGCGTGCTCTCCGCCGTAGTACCGACCCGGCCCCCGGAGCCGCAGCGCGCACATGCCCGGCTGCAAGACCTGCCCGCCGGGTGCGAGTTCTTCGATCGAGCGGAAGACGCTCTCAAAGGCTCGGTAATCGGCGTCGGAATCGTAGGGCTGCACCTCAACGTGAGGGCACGCCGCTTGCGCCTCGCGCGTGCGCTGTCCCGGCTTCACTCCCCATGCAGATGCTGCCTCATTGCACTCAGAGACCACCCCCGCGACGATCAGCGCGAGTGGCGCGTCGCGTGCAAGCCCTCGCGCCCTGGCAGCGGCAGCTGTCGACCATCCCGGAATCCACAGCACAAGGGTGCGAAGCGCAGATGCCTTCATCAACCTCACCTCATTCGTCACTGTGTTCGATGAGACCAGGCGGGTCCGACATTTCCGAGAGTGTGAAGGAAACACGCCGCGGTATCCCGCTGCGCCCCCGTGCAGTTGCCGTGATGCGGCACGCGGCGAGATGCCCGTGCCCGGCTCGCAGACCGCTCCAACGCCGCTCGCTGATGGCCAGCCGATCTTCGGCCCCCGGCCATTCGCCCAGCCGAAGCATCACGCTGCCGGTGCGGCGGAGCCTCGCCTCGAGCCTCTGCGCTTCGCCAGCGCTCACCGTAGCAGCATCGCCCAGCACGACAACAGACATCACATCGGCAAGAGCCGCCGAGACCCGCATTCCCTGATCGCCGGGGTGCGGAACGACGATCAGCCGCTCAAAGTCAACACCGGCCGCCATCGCCGCAGCCGCCGAGAAGTCCGGCATCCCGACAACGGCAACCCAGTCCCCCCTGCGTGTCGCCGCCGAGAGGAGCATTGTCGCCAGCAGCGGCGACAGCACCTCATATACGCCGCCCGGCTTCAAACCGCCACGGGGAAAGAGGCCACCCAGTTCGGAGGCCACGGGAACGACCGGCGCCTCGGAGCCCGCACCCAGCGTGCTCCGCTGCATGCTGCGAATGCGCCCGCTCAGCTCGGCCAGCACATCGGCACGGCTCGACGCGGATGCATCGACAGCATCCCATGCGCGCGCCGCTCCCGTTTTCATACCGCCATAATCGAACATTCGTTCGGCATAGTCAATCCGGGTGCGACGATCTTCTGCCTGTCAGACGTACAGGCTACTCTGAACCCATGTGCGGACGATTTGCCATGGATCAGACGGTCGACGAGCTCATCACCGAGTTCGTCATCGTCACCGGCCAGCAGCCAGAGAACTGGACTCCTGATTGGCGCAGCGGCTACAACATCAAACCGACAGAGCGCGTGGCCGCTGTCTTCGAGTCGTCCCGCGACGGGAGCCCTCCTGTGCGCCGCCTCGAGGGGGCACGCTGGTCGCTTCTGCCCGGTTGGGCTCGTGACGCAAAGCTCACGTATCCGACGTTCAACGCACGAAGCGAGACGGCCGCTTCGAAGGCCACGTTCAAAAGCAGCGTCGCGTCGAAACGAGCGATCATCCCCGCTCGCGGCTATTACGAGTGGAAAACCGTCGGCAAGACGAAGACGCCATTTTTCATCAGCGAGCCTGACAGCCCTCTCGCCTTCGCTGGCCTCTACTCCTGGTGGCGCGCGTCCCCTGACGAAGAATGGATGCTGACAGCGACGATCCTCACGCGGCAGGCCGACGGACCTCTCGCCGACATCCACGAACGCACGCCCGTGACGCTTCCACCGCACATGCACGATGTGTGGCTCGATGCAACGGTCGTCGGCGATCAGCAGCTGGTGGATGCTGCCGTTGCGGCCTCTCGCGAAGTTGACCTCGTGTCATACGAGGTGGCACCGCTCGGTCGCGATGCCGACGGTCCCGAACTCATCGAGCCGCTGAAGCCGCTTTTCTAAGTCACGCGCTCTTGCGCTTGCGCGACGACGATCCTCCGCTCTTCGTCGATGACGACCCACTCGTCTTCTTCGCCGCAGAGGATTTCTTCGCTGCGGACGATTTCGACGACGACTTCTGCGGACTCTTCTTCGTCTTTCCACCACGCTTTGTCGCGCGCGACTTCTTGACGCTCTTCTTCAACGCCTCCATGAGGTCGATGACCTCAGCCCCCTCTGCACCTTCGACCTCGCCGAATGTTGCATCGGTGTCGAGAGCATCCCCCTGCTTGATCTTCGCATCGATCAGCTTCTCGAGCTCTGCCTGGTATTCATCATGGAACTCGTCAGGGGCGAAGTCCGAGGCGATGCTCTTGACGAGGGATGCTGCGAGATCCATCTCCTTTCCCGAGATGCGCACCTTCTCGTCCAGCGCAGCGAACGATGGCTGCCGCACTTCATCGGGCCAGCGCAGCGTCTGCAGCATCAGCATGTCTCCGTGCACACGGAGAGCCGCGAGGCGCGTGCGCTGCCGGAGGGCGAACTGCACGATTGCCGTGCGCTCGGTCTTCTCCAGGGTGCGGCGCAGCAGCACATAGGCCTTCGGCGACTTTCCGGCCGGTTCCAGAAAGTAGCTCTTGTCGTACAGAATGGGGTCGATCTGCGAGCTCGGCACGAACTCCTCGACCGAGATGTCCCGACTGCGTTCCTGCGGCAGCGAGTCGAGCTCTTCCTTGGTCAGCACGATCGTCTCGTCGTCCTCGACGACCGCCCTTTCGATGTGCTCATAGGGGACGAGGCGGCCGCACACGTCGCATCGACGTTCGTAGTGAATGCGCCCGCCATCTCTGTCATGCACCTGATGCAGGGTGACGGATCGTCCTTCTGTTGCGCTGTACAGCTTCACCGGCACATTGACGAGGCCGAAGCTGATCGCACCTGTCCAGATCGCTCTCATACGTACAGTAGACGCCATTTCAGTGTCAACAGGCTAGCCATTGCGCCGAATCGCCTCCACCATGTAGGCATGGCATCCTCTCAGAGGCAGACGGTTCAGGTCGACGGCCGAAAGCTGCAGCTGTCGAACCTCGACAAAGTGCTGTATCCGTCGACGGGAACGACGAAACGAGACGTACTGGACTATCTGGGCGCGATCGCTCCCGTCATGATCCCCCACTGCCGTGGACGCGCGGCGACGCGCAAACGCTGGCCGAACGGCGTCGGCGAAGACGGTTCGGGGCAGATGTTCTTTCAGAAAGACATCGGCGAGGGCGCCCCGGACTGGGTCGAGGTGCGCAGCATCCAGCATTCCGACCATGTCAATACCTACCCTCTGGTCAACGATCGCGCGACTCTCACGTGGCTCGGTCAGCTCGCCTCACTCGAGATTCACGTGCCGCAATGGCGATTCGGGCGGGGAAACGAGAAGCTCAATCCCGACCGGCTCGTTCTCGACCTCGACCCGGGCGAGGGCGTGACGCTGCGCGAATGTGCAGATGTGGCGCGTCTTGCCCGCAGCATCCTTCACGATATGGGACTGAGCGTCGTTCCCGTCACGAGCGGGAGCAAGGGCATCCACCTCTACGCCGCGCTCGATGGATCGCAGACATCGGACCAGGTGTCAAAGGTGGCGCGCGAACTCGCACGATCTCTCGAAGCGGACTATCCCGATGAGATCATCAGCTCGATGAAGCGCTCGGCTCGTGCAGGCAAGGTCTTCATCGACTGGAGTCAGAACAACGCGAGCAAGACGACGATTGCTCCGTATTCGTTGCGCGGACGCAGCACGCCGATGGTGGCGGCGCCGCGCACGTGGGGAGAACTCGCCTCGCCCCACCTCAAGCACCTCGACTTTCGCGAGGTGCTCAAACGTGTGAAGCGGCGCGGCGATCCGATGGCTGAGATCACGGGCGACGACGACGAGGAGCCTGCGCGAGACCGCCTCACCGTTTATCGTTCGAAGCGCACGCAGGGCAAGACGCCAGAGCCCATTCCGGATGCTGTCGCTCAGCGCGAATCAGAGAAGCCGAGTTTCGTCATTCAGGAGCACCATGCACGAAGATTCCACTATGATTTCCGGCTCGAGCACGAGGGCGTTCTCGTCAGCTGGGCTCTGCCCAAGGGGGTTCCCACGGTCCCGAAGCGCAACCACCTGGCAGTGCCGACGGAGGACCATCCGCTGGAGTACGGCAGCTTCGAGGGGCGCATTCCCAAGGGGGAATACGGCGCAGGCGTTGTTGAGATCTGGGATTCGGGCACGATCGACGTTGATACGTGGAGTGATGGCAAAGTAGTGGCAACCTTGCACGGGTCGCCTGGCGGCGGTCTCGGCGGAGAGCGCACGTTCGCGCTGTTCCGCACGAAGGACGATCCTGACAAGCCGCAGTGGATGATTCACGTGATGGATGAGAAGAAGGCGCAGAAGCACCACGCCGAGAGTTCATCCGATGGTCGCTCGCGTTCGAACACCTCTCGGTCTCCGTCGCGTTCCCTGCGTCCCATGCTCGCCACGCGCGGCACCGTCGGCGAGATCAGCGGTCCGTCGGCGTCGGAGTGGGCGTTCGAGATGAAATGGGACGGCATGCGCGCTCTCATACACATTGACGGCGATGACGTGCGTCTGACGAGCAGGGCCGGGCACGATGTCACGAGAAGCTATCCGGAGTTCAGCGACGCTTCCGATGACGTCGATGCGGACTCATGCGTGCTCGATGCCGAACTCGTCGCTCTCGACGACTCAGGTCGCCCGGACTTCGGTCGCATGCAGCAGCGCATGAACGTGTCGAAGCCTCGCGACGTCGAGCGTGCGCGCTCTCGTGTTCCCGTCATCGCGATGGTCTTCGACGTCCTCGACATCAACGGCAATGCGACGACATCGCTCCCCTACGTCGACCGCCGTGAGCTTCTCAGCGAGACGATCGATGAGGATGCCGCGCGCACGCTGTTCGTCCCGCCAGCGTTCGACGGTGATATCGACGCGGCGATCGCGGCGAGCCACGAGCGAGACCTTGAAGGAGTCATGGCCAAGCGCCGCGACAGCACGTACACGCCCGGCGCGCGGTCACGGGAATGGCTCAAGCTTCCGCACGCGGAGGCGAGCGAGGTCGTTGTCATCGGGTGGCGCCCGAGCGACGCCGACCCAGACGGCTTCGCGTCGCTGCTTCTCGCGATACCCGGCGATGACGGCCTGCGTTACGCGGGACGCGTCGGAACGGGTTTCTCCACACGGGATCGCCGCACCATTCGCTCCGAACTCGCGAAGATGGCGCGCAAGACGCCTCCCGTCTCAGACGTGCCGCCCGCTGATGCACGTGATGCGCACTGGGTCACGCCACGCCGTGTGGCCGAGGTGAGATACCGCGAGATCACCGCCGATCATCGGCTGCGCCACCCGACTTGGCGCGGGTGGCGCCCCGACAAGGAGGTCGACGACATCAGCCCTCCTGGGGCTTGAGCACGACCTTGACGCAACCATCCTGCTTCTTCTGGAACGTCTCGTAGAGTGCAGGCGCCTCATTGAGCCCGGCGCGATGCGTGACGAGATCGTCGATGCCGAGCGGGTCGCTGGGGTCGCCGGCGAACGGCATGAGCGCGTCGACCCAGCTCTGCACGTTGCACTGCCCCATGCGCACGGTCAGCTGACGGTCGAACATCGTCAGCATCGGCAGCGGGTCCGCCGCGCCGGCATAGACGCCGCTCAGCGAGAGCGTGCCGCCTCGACGCACGGCCGCGATGGCCGTGTGCAGCGCGGCGAGCCTGTCGATGCCCGCGTGCATCATCGCGGGTTTAGCCACGGCATCGGGAAGCGTTCCGACAAGCGTCTGTGCACCTGCCGCGAACGGCGAGCCGTGTGCTTCCATTCCCACGGCGTCGATGACCGCCGCCGGTCCTCGGCCGTCGGTGGCGTCACGAAGCTCATCGACGATCTCATTGTGAACGTCGATCGCGCGGACGCCATTGCGCTCGGCCATCGCTCTGCGCTCAGAGACGGGGTCAACACCGATGACCTCGCATCCACGTTCCCGTGCAATGCGTGAGGCGAATTGGCCGACGGGTCCGAGCCCGAGAACCGCGATGCTGTCCCCGGGGACCACGCCCGCATATTCGACGCCCTGCCATGCGGTGGGAAGGATGTCACTGAGAAACAGATAGCGCTCGTCAGGTGCGTCGTGCGGCACGACGACGCAGTTCGCGTCAGCGCGCAGCACACGGAGGTACTCCGCCTGACCTCCGGGAACGGAGCCGTACAGCTCTGTGTAGCCGTACAAGGTCGCTCCCGAGCCCTTCTCACGCACTTGAGTCATCTCACACTGCGTCTGCAGGCCGCGCCGACACATGAAGCACTCACCGCAGGCGATCACGAAGGGAACGACAACGCGGTCCCCGACAGCGACAGTTGAAACGTCAGCTCCCACGTCTTCGACGATCCCCATCGCTTCGTGCCCGAGCACGTCTCCCTCGGACAGAAACGGCCCCAGCAACTCGTACAAGTGCAGATCTGAACCGCAGATCGCTGTCGACGTCACCCGAATGATGGCGTCCGTCGGTTCCATGATGGCCGGGTCCGGTACCGTGTCGACGCTCACCTCGCGGCGGCCGTGCCATGTCAGCGCCCTCATGAGCCGAGCTCCTCGTCGCCTGTCCGTGCTGCGCCCATCTCGCTCATCGCGGCCCTCCTGTCCTCAAGCGAAAGGCCGGCACCCAGCCGCCGGAGCGGGAGTGCCGGCCGGTGTCGCTGTGACACTACGGGTTTCGCGCCCCTGAGTCAGGGGGCTTGACGACGCGACGTCAGGCGATGATCGTCCACGGGTTCTCGATGAACCTGGTGAGCGTCTGCAAGAACTGCGCAGCGAGAGCACCGTCGATGATGCGGTGATCGCTCGAGAGCGTGTACCGCATGCGGTGACGCGCGACGATCTCGCCGTCGACGACGACAGCCTCCTGCTTGGTTCCGCCGACAGCGAGAATCGCGCCCTCCGGCGGGTTGATGATGGCGGTGAACTCCTCCACCCCGAACATCCCCAGGTTGCTGATCGTGAAGGTGCCTCCCGACATCTGGGTCGGGCTCAGCTTCTTCTCGTTCGCGAGCTTCGCGAGCTTCTTGGTCTCGACACCCAGCTGCGTGACCGTCTTCGTGTCGGCGTCGTCGATCACGGGAACCATCAGACCAGCATCGCTCGCCACGGCGACTCCCACGTTCACGCGGCTGTGCCGCAGAATGTGATCGGCGTCGTCACTCACATATGACGCGTTGACCTCGGGGTGCTCCCGCAGTGCCAGAGCCGCGGCGCGCACGATGAGGTCGTTGACGCTCACCTTGGGCCGGCCTGCCGCAACAAGCTGCTCGTTGAGCGACCCGCGCAGCTTGACGAGCTCCTCGGCATCGGCGACGGCCGTGACGAAGAAGTGCGGAATCTCACGTGCGCTCTCACCGAGACGACGGGCGATCACACGACGGATGCTGCTGATCGGCTCCTTCTGCGATCCGCGGCGTTCATCGTCCGCCGACGCCGCTGGCGCCTGCTTCGATTCGGCCTTCGCCGCCGGCTTGCCTTCGTCGCCCTTCTGCTCCTTCGACGAAGATGCAGCGGGCTTCTCCGACAGCAGCGGGTCGATGTCAGCGCGGATGATGCGTCCACCAGGACCGGAGCCGGTCACCTTCGAGAGGTCGAGATCATAGTCGCGGGCGAGCTTGCGCACGAGCGGCGACGCGAAGCGACGCTCGCCCTCCGGCTGAGCATCGCTCTCAGCGGCCTCATCCTGCTTCGGCGCAGCGTGCGTCGCCGCGTCGTCTGCCAGCGGCGCCTCGGGCTCAGCCTTCTCGGCCTTCTGCTCGTCGGCGTCGGCAGCATCCGGCTTCTCGTCGGACGTGGATTCGCTGCGGTCCTCGGAGGCGTCAGACGAATCGTCGCTCGTGCTGCTGTCTCCCGAACCGTCGTCGAGCTTCGCGATGGGCGTGCCGATCGAGACGAGCTCACCTTCTTCGACGAGAATCTCGGCGAGAGTCCCGGACTCGTACGCTTCGTACTCCATCGTCGCCTTGTCGGTTTCGATCTCGACGAGGACATCGCCCTCTTCAACTGTGTCGCCAGCCTTCTTGTGCCAGGTGGCGATTGCGCCCTCCTCCATCGTGTCGGAGAGTCGCGGCATTGTGATTTCGATCATCATTCCGTCTTACCTGCGGTGTCCGACCGCGTCGAGGGTCTGACGGATGGCGTTCTTCACGTCATCCGCAGACGGCAGAGCTGCCGTCTCAAGGGGCTTCGCGTATGGCATCGGCACTTCGGCCATTGCCACACGGCGAACAGGTGCGTCGAGGTAGTCGAACGCTCCATCCGAGATGGATGCAGCGACTTCTGCCCCGATTCCGTATGTGAGCCAGTCGTCTTCGAGGACGACGGCCGCGTGCGTCTTCTTCACCGACTCGATGAACGTCTCACGGTCAAGCGGGCGCAGGCTCCGCAGGTCGACGACCTCAATGTCGAGGCCGTCGCTCTCGGCGAGCTGCTCAGCGACCTCGCGAGCCACGTGCGCCATGCGAGAGTAGCCGATCAGCGTCAGGTCCTTGCCCTCGCGCGTGACTTTGGCCTTGCCGATCTCGGCGGGCTCGTCACCGTCTGGAACCTCACCCTTCGTGTTGTAGAGGCCGAGGTTCTCGAGGAACAGCACGGGGTCGTCGTCGCGGATCGCCGCAAGCATCAGAGCCTTGGCATCCGCGGGGCTGCTCGGTGCGACAACCTTCATGCCCGGCACGAACGAATAGTAGAGTTCGATGTTCTGCGAGTGCGTCGCGCCGAGCTGCTGTCCACCGCCACCCGGGGTGCGGATGACCATGGGCACCTTGGCCTGTCCGCCGAACATTCCATAGATCTTCGCGGCGTGGTTGACGATCTGATCGAGCGCAAGGAGCGAGAAGTTGATCGTCATGATCTCGACGACGGGGCGCAGCCCGATCATGGCAGCGCCGATAGCCGCACCCGTGAAGCCTTCTTCGGCGATGGGCGTGTCGCGCACGCGCTTCTCGCCGAACTCCTCGAGCATTCCCGCCGTGATCTTGTACGAGCCCTCGAAGACGCCGATCTCCTCCCCCATGAGAAGGACGTTCTCGTCTCGGAGCATCTCGGACCGCAGGGTGTCATGCAGCGCCTGGCGATAGGTCATGATGCTCATGCGCGGCCTCCGTTCGTGGGGAAGGGCGCCGGTTCGAAGAGCGGCTCGCCCGGCATTCGGCGCGAGTCGTTCGGAACGGGCGTTGCATACGTGTAGTCAAACAGGGTCGAAACGTCGGGGTGCGGGCTGTTCTCGGCGAATTCTGCCGCATCCGCTGCGAGCTTCTTGGCGGCGTCGTCGATCTTCTTGATCTCGTCGTCGTCGAGGATGCCGTCTTCCTTGAGCTTCGCCGCAAAGGTGACGACCGGATCCTTGAGCTTGAGCTCCTCGACTTCCTTCGGGTCGCGGTACTTCGCGGGGTCGACGACGGAGTGACCTTTGAGACGCTCCGTCATGACCTCGAGCAGGAAGGGCTTGCCCTTGCGCGCCGAAGCGACAGCGCGCTTGGCTGCCTCGAAGACGGCGACCGGGTCGAGGCCGTCGACGCGCTCGGAGTCCATCTTGTAGGCGCTTGCGCGCTTGTAGAGCTCGGGCTCCGCTGACGCCTTGTCGACCGTCGTTCCCATGCCGAGCTTGTTGTTGATGATGACGAAAACGCAGGGGAGGTTCCACAAAGCCGCGATGTTCAGCGATTCGTGGAAAGCCCCGATGTTCGTCGTTCCGTCGCCCATCGTGCACATGACGACGTCTTTCTCACCGCGATAGTCGATGCCGAGGGCGACACCCGTGGCGAGCGGAATCTGTCCGCCGACGATGCCGTACCCGCCGAGTAGCCGCTTCTCGACGTCGAACATGTGCATCGACCCGCCCCAGCCCTTCGAGACGCCATCTGTGCGCCCATACAGCTCGGCCATGACGGCGTTGGGTTCGATGTCACGAGCGAGAGCGTAGCCGTGCTCGCGATAGTTCGTGAAGAGGTAGTCGGTCGGTTTGAGAGCCGCCATCAGTCCAACGACTGCGGCTTCTTCGCCAAGGTTCAGGTGACAATATCCTCCGACCAGCGCTTGTGTATAAGCGCGCGACGCCCGCTCCTCAAACCGGCGGATATCCATCATCTGCCGGTAGAAGTCAATGAGCTGCTTCGCGTCCTTCTTCGGGCTGGAAGCGGCTTTCTTGCGGGGCGTTGTGGTCGAGCGTGATGTCGTCTTCCGCGGGGTCCGCGTGGCCATCAAGATCTCCCTTCGGCCTTCTTTGTAAGAGGGCCTCGTGCCAAAAGCAGTCGAAATGAGACTGTCCGGTATCATTATATTGCATCGAGTCGTCGAACGCACCTACTTCGGCGGCCCGACGGACAGGAGCAGTTATGACGGTATCCGATCAGCGCGCGCCAGCGCGCAAGCGAGGCCGCCCGACCGCAGCAGAGCGCGTGCAGCGCAGAACGCAGATCCTCGACGCGGCGCTCGCCATCTTTCTCGAGCACGGTTTCGGCAATACAACAATCGAGCAGCTCGCTCAGGCCGCTCGTGTGAGCAAGCGCACGATTTACAGCTATTTCGGCGACAAGGCGGCCGTGTTCACGGAGATGGTGCAACGTCTGGCCAAGGGTGTCAGCACCGAGCCTCCGCCTGGCGATACTCTCGAGACGCTCGCAATTCGAATCGTCACACGGCTCCACTCGGCGGAGCTCATCGGTCTTCATCAGCTTGTGATCGCGGAATCCTCGCGCTTCCCCGAGCTGGCGATCACACTCCACTCGAACGGCGATCAACGGCACATCTCGCGACTCGCCGAGCATTTGCGCACCGAACGCGGACCCGAAGCCGAGAAGCTCGCTCCGGTTCTGTTCACGCTCCTCCTCGGCCTGCCACACCGCATGCGGCTTCTCGGACTGCTCGATCCCGTGACCAACGCGCAGGCCGAAGATCAAGCACTGACGGCCCTCGACGCGCTGGGGCTGCGCGACTGAGAGTACTGTCAAGGGGTTGTCCGCGCAGCGGAGCTCCTGTGCACTGAGAAGCACAGGACACTCGACGAATGGACGACGATGACCTCACTCTGGCTGGCACAGCACGAACAGCTCGTTGGCGATCCTCTGCCCCGCCGCGCCGCTGGCGCGATCGATGATGTCATCGTCGGCTCGGGACTCACCGGCCTCGTCACTGCCGTGCTCCTGGCGCGTAGCGGGCACCGGGTCGCGGTTCTCGAAGCCAGGTCCTTCTCATCATTGACGACGGGCAACACGACAGCGAAACTCAGCCTGCTGCAGGGCGCGCGGCTTCACACCGTCAGACATCGCACGAGCCGTCGGATTGCCGCAGCCTACCTCGACGCGAACCGCGCCGGGCAGCAATGGCTTCTCGAGTACCTCGATGCCGCGGGCGTGCCCGTTCAATATCGGGATGCTGTCAGCTATGCCACGACCGAAGCGGGCGCTCACACGATCGAGAGCGAGTTGCGGGTCGCGCGGGACCTCGGACTCCCCGTTCGACGCCTCGAGAACCCGGAGCTGCCCTTTGCTACGACCGCCGCGATCGCACTGGCCGACCAGGCGCAATTCGACCCGCTTGATGTCACTCTGGCTCTCGCATCTGAGCTGCGCGCGCTCGGTGGCACGATCCACGAGAATGTCCGCTTGACCGGAGCGCGCGCATCGCGGCCGGTCATCGCGCACACGAATCGCGGAGATCTCACCGCCGATCGACTCGTTCTGGCAACAGGAACGCCCGTTCTCGATCGTGGGTTCTACTTTGCCAAGCTCGAAGCTCACCGCTCATATGCGGCGAGCTACCGCGTGACCGGACCCGTTCCCGATTCCATGTTCTTGAGCGTCGACGCGCCGACGCGATCGCTGCGCAACACTCCGGGCGATGACGGCGAGCTACTCCTCGTCGGCGGCAATGGTCACGGCGTCGGACGGCATCCATCACCCGCGTCGCGCCTCGCCGATCTCGATTCCTGGACGCGACGCTACTGGCCGGACGCCGAACGAACGCACGAGTGGAGCGCTCAGGACTACGAAACCCCACACGGCGTGCCGTTCGTCGGGCACCTGCCACGCGGCCGCGGGCGCATTCTGCTCGCCACCGGCTACGACAAGTGGGGAATGACAAATGCTGTGCAGTGCGGGATCACGCTCGCGGCGACGATTCTCGGCGATCTTCCCGAATGGGCCCGCACGCTGCACACGCGTCTTACGGGCCCCGTCGCGATCGCCCGCGGAATCGGCATGGGCGCGGCCGTGGCTCGTCACTATGTGACGGGTTACAGACGGGCTGCGCGCTCCCTGCCGTCGGCGCCGCCGCGCGAGGGAGGCGGCGAGGTCGGGCGCGTGGGCCTGCGCCCTGTCGCGAGATCGTGCGTCGATGGGAAGCTGGAGGACGTCTCGCCGATCTGCACGCACCTCGGAGCTGTCCTGTCGTGGAACGACCAGGAGGCGACGTGGGACTGCCCCGCCCACGGGTCGCGGTTCACGAACGACGGCCGCCGCATCGAGGGACCTGCATGCCGCGATCTCGCTCGTCGTGCGCCGGGGAACAGCTAGATGACGAACTCGTCCGGGCTTCCGAGTTCTTTCTTCTTCTGCGGCTTCGCCCCATAGGTCGAGTTGATGAGAATCGGCATGTGGTCCGATAGTCCGCGCGGCAGCGTCGCAACGTTGCCGATGTCGAGTCCGATCGACGTGGCAAAGTCGAAATGTCCCCGGAAGAATTTGTAGCGCGTGTAGGTGCGAGCGTCGCTCAGCGTCAGATCGTAACCGCGGTTGCGGACCCGCTGCGTCAATCCGTTCTTGAACACGGGATAGTTGTAATCGCCCACCATGAGAGTGGGGATGCCCGGACCCATCCGGTGAAGCTCCTCGTGCGCCGACCTGATCTGGTTGCGCCGCAGCGAATTCAAAGCGGTCAGAGGGGCGGCGTGAAACGAGGCGACGATGACGTCGCGTCCCTGCTCACGGTCGGTCAGACGCGAGCCGAGCAGACGCTCATGCGCTGGCCTGAGCACGCGATCGTGCATGGACTTCTTCAAGGCAAAAGCCTGAGTGTCCACGGCATCGTAACGATCGTCGCGATAGTAGATCGCGAGACCGAGGCGATTGCGCTGCGTGGAATCGGCGAGACGCAGGTTTCCGACGTTCTCGGGGAGCTCCAGGGTGTCAGCCTCCTGCAGGCAGACTGCATCGGGCTCGTAGCGCTCGATCAGATCGACGAGCTCACCCATCGCACGATGCTTGCGAAGGTTGTAGCTGATCACCTTCATGCTGCCTCCTTCATGCTCACCCTACGCCGACTTCGTGCGCATCGACGCCGGGCTCGCTGGCCCCTCTGGCGGCCAGTCGCGCGAAGACGACTGTCGCAATGGAGGTCGCCAGGTACACAATGCCCAGCGGGTTGCACAGGGCGATCGTCATTTCAACGGCCCACGTTTCACCTGTTGGCGCCATGAGCGACCGAATGCCCTCGTTGGTGATCTCGGGGACGGTCGCGCCGAAAAGCACCCCGCTGCTCGCGGCCAGCACGAAGGCAATGACAGCACGCCGGATGCTGCTGCCGCGCCGCACCGCATTGCGCATCTGCAGAGCCGCGCTGCCGTGCAGAACGAGGCCGATCGGCACAACCGTGAGCGAAAGGACCATGCCGACGCTGCCGGGCCACCCGAGAATCACGCGTCCGAAACCGACCCACACCGCGATGGCGATACTGACGACGATCACGATCACGCAGGACGTCAGGGCAGAACGGCTCGCTGCGGGAGAAACCAGGGTCATAGGGGATGGCTTTCTGATCGGGTCTGCATCAAGTCTGCCCGCTTCACCTGAGAGCCTCACGCATGCGGGGCCAGTGCAGTGCGACGATGGAGACATGTCAGTGCATGTGGTCACCGGTGCCGGATCAGGCATCGGAGCATCCCTCACCAGCCGTCTCCTCGACCGCGGGGACGCCGTCATCGCGGTCGTTCGCGATGCCGGCCGTGCGAGGCAACTGTCGGCAGAACTTCCGGGAATCGCCACGCTTGTCGGCGATCTCGAGAACCCGGGACGTCTCGCATGGGCGCTGTCGAAGCAGACTCTTCCCGAGCGCATCGACTCTCTCGTTCACGCCGCGGGCACCGTCGACCTCGGCGGCGTCGCCGATTTGACCGCTGCGTCGTGGCAGAAGCAGATCGCCGTGAATCTGCTCGCCCCTGCCGAGTTGACACGATTGTTCCTGCCCGTCCTCCGAGTGTCGGCAGCACGCGTCGTCTTCGTCAACTCTGGAGCGGGTCTGCGAGCAAATCCCGAGTGGTCGGCGTACGCGGCATCAAAGCATGGCCTGAAGGCACTCGCCGATTCGCTGCGCGCCGAAGAACATGCGAACGGCGTGCACGTGACGACCGTCTATCCGGGACGCACAGCAACGCCGATGCAGCAGAAAGTGCACCAGCAGGAAGGCGCTGAGTATCACCCCGAGCGGTTCATCGATCCAGACTCTGTGGCACGCAGCATCCTCACCGCCATCGATCTCCCCCGCGACGCCGAGATCACCGACCTCTCAATCCGACCTGGCCGCTAGCCCTCGTTTCTCCGGCGAAAACATCAGAACGGACGTTCATGTCACGGGCCCCCGAGAGGGGTAAGATGGCTTCCAGCAGAAACGAAGCAAGGGGGCATCGTGACAATGCTTGACGCTGACGCGTCCCTGGATCAAACCCGGTACGAGCTCATGGCTGAGAATCGCGAACGCAGAGACATCACGCTCAATCGGCTTTCCGACCATGAATGGCGCGTGATCGATCGCCGCCTCGACGAACATGATGCGCCATCGGTGCTCGGCATTATCGAACAGACCGACGCCGGGTTCACGGTGCTCGAAATCAACGAGCTCGTTGCACAGTGGACCACCGATACCCTCGACGACGCGGTCTCACTGTTTGTGACGGCGGACGAGGACTGACGTCACGCCACACCGATCACGCGAGAACGCGCGAGCGCTGTCCCGTCGGCACCGCGCGCCTCGACCTGCAGGAACGTCGCGCCGGCGGCATCCGGAATCTCCACCGACGTTTCAAAGCCGGCCCGCTCAGCCGTTGCCGCTTCGGTGAGCGACGCCTCATCAGAGCCGGTCAAGAGCGCCCATGACGCGACATCCGTCGCTCCGTTCCAGCTCATGAACGCTGTCTTTGTGCCATCCACGTCGATCGCGGCGACATCGGGCTCCGTCGTCGGGCTCGCGGCCCACTCGCAGCGGTAGACCCGATACGAGCCCGAGCCGATCTCCGTGAACCCGAAGATCGGCTCGCCGTCGGCGTCGAACTCGGTGGCTGCCGGCGCGCTTCCCCAGCCCACCATGACGTGCCCGTCGTCCAGGACCTGCGTGTTGCCCATGGCGTAGCCCTCGTAGTCGCCGTATCGGTAGGCGGTGTCGAGTTCTGCGGTCATCGCCGACTCGTCAACGCGCAGCACGAGACCCGCCGAAACCGCGTCGTCCCCTTTGACACCGGCGTTGTCGAACAGGCTGATGGTTCCGTCTGGCTGCCGGCGCGCGTCGTGCTGCCATGAGAAGTTGGTGCCCTCCCCCATCGCGAAATCGCTCTTCTCGCCGCCGAGACGCCAGAGCAGCTCACCCGACGATCGATCGATCGCGTAGATGGCGCACGTGTGGCGACACGAGACGAGCAGACGATCCCCGTCGTCCTCGACGGAGTTGACGTGAATCGGGTCGAACACGTTCTCGGGCGATGATCCTGCGGAGTCGTCGTCGCCGATGCGTTTTAGGCTCTCGTCAAGCGCGATGTCGTCGAGGATGTTCCAGTCGAGAAGGATCTCTCCCGATGCGATGTCGATCTCTTGCACGCGGCACGCGTACAGATAGCCATTGGTGGGACCGCCCACGGACGACAGGTCGGCTCTCATCACCGGATAGGTGGTGACGAGCGCGGTGTCGCGGTCGGTGAGATGGAATTCATGAAGGTCGGGAATCGCACCGCGTCCGCCGTGCACCGCCGCCACCTCGCGGTAGCTCGTGTCGAGAATCATGCCGCTGCCGTGCCCGTTTCCGCTATCGACACGTCCGGCCCAGTACGTGAGAACGGGCTTTCCCTTGTAGGACTGCACCCTGACATCTGTGGAGTCGATTCCATTGGGCGAGATCCACACTGGTTCGCCGTCGTTGTCGAGGATGCCTGCGGTGAAGATCGAATCGCGTGGACTGAGAAACACGTATCCCGGGCTCGGCTTCGCGCCGTCAGCGGCCCAGGCCTTCACAACGGGAATGGTGAGTGCGGTGCTGACGAATCGGCGGATCTCCACCTCGTCTTCATCATCGGCGGGCTCGGTCGGCTCTTTCGTCTCCTCGGCCGTGCCACCGGACGCGAGCTGCATTCCGCCCCAGGTCGCTCCGGCCCCGACGATCGCGCCGCCGACGGCCGCCAGCGAGACGGTCACGAATCCTCGTCGTCGAATTGTCGGTTCTTCGTGATCGTCGGTCGAACTCATGAGGAGACGCTATCACCATCCTCGTAGACTTCTCGGGTGATGCACTGTGCCTATTTTGACGCTGGAGCGTGCCGATCTTGCTCGCTCATGGGCAGCGAGTACGCATCGCAGGTCTCCGAAAAGGAGCACCATTGCCGATCGCTGCTCTCCGCCTATCCTGACGTGCAATGGCTTGAGCCTGTCACGAGCGTTGAGAGCGAGTTTCGCAACAAGGCGAAGATGGTCGTCGGCGGCAGCATCCACGCTCCAACGCTCGGAATTCTCGCTCGCGATCGGTCGGGAGTCGATCTGCGCGAGTGCGGAGTGCTTCAGCCGGGCATTCGTGCGGCGCTTCCCGCGGTGTCACGGTTCATCACGGCCGCCCGCGTCGCTCCATACGATGTCGCTGCCCGCCACGGAGAACTCAAGTACGTTCTGCTCACGGAGTCGGCGTCCGGCGGTCTCATGCTGCGATTCGTCTTAAGATCCCGCGAAGCCGTCAGTCGTATTCGCAAGCATCTTCCCGATCTACAGCGCGCACTCCCCCGCCTTGAGGTGTGCTCCATCAATCTGCAGCCGGAGCACAAGGCAGTGATCGAAGGCGAGCACGAGATTGCGCTCACGTCTGCGCGAAGTCTCATGATGCCCGTGGGCGATATCGCCCTTCGCCTTGGCGCGAGGAGCTTCTTCCAGACGAACACCGCCGTCGCGGAGCGGATGTACGCTCAGGCACGCGAATGGTGCGACGCGGCGGCTCCTCGTTCGGTCTGGGACCTCTATTGCGGCGTCGGTGGATTCGCTCTCCACCTCGCCGATGGTTCACGCGATGTGATGGGCATCGAGGTGAGCGCTGAAGCAATCGAGAGTGCGCGCACCAGCGCGCGAGACGCCGCTCTCGAGAACGTGCGGTTCACGGCCACAGACGCGGCGGATTTCGCGGTCGACCAGCTGAGCGAGCAGTCGCCGGATCTCGTCGTCGTGAACCCGCCGCGACGCGGTATCGGAACCGAGCTCGCCCGAGCGCTTGAGCGCAGCACCGTGCGCACGGTCATCTATTCCAGCTGCAACGCCGTCTCGCTTGCAAAAGATCTGCAAGCCATGCCATCGCTCGTGCCGAAGCAGGCGCGCGTGCTCGACATGTTTCCGCAAACGCGCCACTACGAGACCATGGTGCTCCTTCAGCGCCGCTGAGCGGACGCGGTGCGATGCCACAGTCCACTCGCTCGCAGGATGGCAAGCACCGGGGTGTGTGTGACAAACTCGATGGTGCTCGTTGTCCGTGATGGAGCCTCTCGCTCCGGACGCATCCGGCAGCGCGTTCCGCTTTCGTTCAGTAAGGTGACGACCCATGACCGATTCCTCTGCCTCGACTCCCAACGATCAGCGTGGTGACGAGTTCTTCGAGAACTTCATTCAGGCGCGCCCCGACGAGCAGCCGACGTTCACCGTCGCGTTCCGCGGATACGACAAGGACGAGGTGCACGCGGCGATCGGCGATCTTGCGGGACGGCTGCAGCGTGCGACGAAAGCGCTCGATGAGGCGCTCATTCGGCATCGCGATGAACTCGATCAGGCGCGTTCGGAGAACTCGACAGAATCGACCGAGCTCGAAGAAGAGCTCGCTGCCGCGCAGGCTCGAGCCGCCGACGCTGAAAAGCAGGTTCAGACACTGAGCGCCGAGCTGCGTGATCGGCCCGAGGCCGAGAGCGATGAAGAAGACGAAGGGCAGTCGCGTCAGCAGTTCGAGGCGGTTCTGAAAGTTGCCGAAGAACAAGCGAACGCCATCATCCAGAACGCGACGGTTCAGGCGGAACGTCTGCTGTCCGCCGCGCGGGATCAAGAGAACTCACGTCGTGCCGAGCTTGACTCAGATGTCGCGCGCATCAGGGAACAAGCAGAACACGACGCCGATCAGGTGCGGCTCAAGATGGACACCGAGTACACCGCGCACGAGGCTCGCATTGAGCGCGAACAAGCGCACGCCGACGAAAAAGTCGCGCAGGCCGAGCGCGAGGCTGCAACGATCCGCACCGAAGCCGAGAAGGGCGCGGCGTCGCTCCGGGCACTCGTTACGCGCGAGACGACGGAGCAGCGTTCAGAAGCCGAACGCGAGGTGCGCGAAATGAACGCTCGCGTTCTGGAGTTCGAGGAGACACTCACCCGACGCCAGGATGACGCGCAGCAGGAGTTCCTCGTGCTGCACAACCAGGCCGTGGCGCACGCCGAGCGGATCACGTCAGACGCAAACGAACAGGTCGAATCGTCGCTCGAGCACGCGCAGCGCATCTCGAGCCGCGCCGACGACTACGAAAAGCTCATGCGCGCTCAAGCTTCGCAGATCGACGCCGACGCGCAGGTTCACGCTCGCGAGGTGCTGGAACGCGCGCAGGTGAAGGCGAAGAAGATCGTCGACACGGTCATCGAGCATTCCACGACAGTGCTGCGCGACGCAGAAGACCGCACGCGCGAATTGCGCTGGCAGCAGCAGCAGCTCACGAGCTTCATGGCCGAGGTTCGTGAGATGATCCGTCCTGAGGGCGGCGCGGCGGCGGGCGCTGCGCTGGGAATCCAGACAGCAACGGATGCTGCGGGCGCCGGTGACGCCGAAGACGGTGATGATCCCGCCGACTTCGCGAAGGGGTTCGTCGCTGAGACGCTGCCGGAGGCGCCGCTTGAGCCCGAGAACGAGGATGCTGTCGAGGACTGACCGCAGTCACCGACAACCACCGGAGGTCGCGCGTATACCGCCTCGTGCATGGAGCGCGGGGTAGCATCGGGCAAGCGATCGGCAACCGCCTTTGGCTCCAACAAGCCGCACTGCGGCGCGTCGATCGGCAGGTGCGTTCATCGCTACGTCGTCCCTCACCAGCTACCCTTCATCAACACTCGGCCCTGTTCGGCAGACCTACGCGGGAACCGACTCTTTTCCGCCCATCGCGCGAGCGTACAAAGAGGTGTCTCAGGTCGCACGCGAGACCGGACTTCTGCGCCGGGCTCCGTGGTTCTACGCAATTGTCGGCGCCGCGATCGCCGTTGCCTTCGGCGGCGCGGTCACGGGATTCATTCTGCTCGGCGACAGCTGGTTTCAGCTGCTCATCGCCGGCGCTCTGGGCATCTTGTTCACACAGGTTGCCTTCCTCGCCCATGAGGCGGCCCACCGCGTGATCTTGAAAACGGGCCCGGCCAACGACCGCTTGGCGCGCGTTCTCGCCGGGCTCGTCGGCATGAGCTACTCGTGGTGGGACTCCAAGCACTCACGCCATCATGCCAATCCCAACAAGGTCGGCAAAGACCCCGACATCGAGGTCGACACGATCTCCTTCCTCGACGAGGATGCCGCCGAGGCGCGGGGGCTTCGCCGCCTTATCACCCGCAAGCAGGGTTGGCTCTTCTTTCCCCTGCTCACGCTCGAGGGACTGAACCTTCATTACCTCAGCGTGAAGCATCTCCTCTCGCGACAGCCGGTCAAAGGCCGCTGGCTCGAACTCGCGCTCATGACCGCACGATTCGCGTTGTACCTCACCCCGATCTTCCTTCTGCTGCCTGTCGGCATGGCCTTCGCCTTCCTTGGCGTTCAGCTTGCCGTGTTCGGCGTCTACATGGGCGCCGCTTTCGCTCCCAATCACAAGGGAATGCCCGTCATCGCTCCCACCGCGAAGCTCGACTTCTTCTCTAAGCAGGTGCGCACCTCGCGCAACATCTCAGGCGGATGGTGGGCGACGTGGCTGCTGGGCGGCCTGAATTACCAGGTTGAGCATCACCTCTTTCCGAGCATGGCTCGACCGCACCTGTCGAAAGCACGCGCGATCGTGCGGACCCAGTGTGATGCGCTCGGCGTTCCCTATACGGAGACGACGCTCTGGCGCTCGTACGGCATCGTCATCGGCTATCTCAACCGCGTCGGACTCGCCGCGCGAGACCCGTTCGACTGCCCCGTCTCGGCTCAGTATCGGCGAGGCTGACCAGCCCTACGAGAGGGGAATGCGCCGCAGCATCCGTACTTCAATTCTCCTGGGGGCCTGGGCGCGACACGGAGGTGTCATCGCTCCCAGGCTGAGCATTCGGATCAGAGAACGAAGATCGGCAGCAGCCCCGGGTTGTGCGCATGGACCAGCACGGCGAAGACCACGGCGTCGAACAGCAGATGCACCGTGACCACGTACGCTAGCGAGTGCGTGCGAACGAAGATGAGACCCTGCAGCAGGGCGAACGGAATCGTCAGGACGGGCCCCCATTCACGGTAGCCGAGCTCCCAGAGAAATGAGACGAAGACAATCGTCTGCAGCAGATTGGCCAGGAGGGTGGGAAAGTGCCTGCGCAGAAGCGTGAAGACGGTGCAGATGAAAAACAGCTCGTCCCAGATGCCGACGGCGCCGACACCGATGAAGAGCCGGACAATGAGGTTGGGCGTGTCGACAACGGGCCAGTTCAGATAGACGCCACTCGTGATGAAGTAGAACGGCAGAATCAACCAACCGAGCACGAGCACCGCGACGAGCCACCCCCACTGCAGACGCCCCCAGCGCTTTCCGGAGCGCCAGGGAAACCGAATCGCGTGGTCGCGAAAGACAAATCGTGAGACGAGATACGGAACGAGAACGGCTCCACCCAGCGCGACGGTGAAGCGTAGCATCCCGAGATTGTCGAGCTCTGCCGCAAGCGGAATCGAGCTGACGATGAGCATGCCCGCCGCAATGAGGCTGAGGTCACGTGCGAGTGAGGGGCCGGATGCTGTCGCCCGACCGCGCTCGATCGCGATCGCTCCTCCGACGCCAGCTACGACGAGCACCCAACCAATCCAGGCGACCTGCAGCACGAAGAACGCCGGTGCCGCAGCACAGACGAGAGCAGCGGGAACGATCGCCAAGCGAGCGTCTCTGGATGCTGCCACGGCCATTGCTCCAGCCTATCTGTGGGCGACACGCTCGTCGTCAGCTCAGGCGTCGCCTCGCCATACCCTCCGTTGCCCGCGTTTCCGGGGTATACAAGAACTCTTGTGCAGTTTGCCTCGCGCTCATAGCGTGGAACGCATGGAACAGATCGAGACAATCACTGCGATTCATCATCCCGTTCGCCGGCGGATCGTCGATTACCTGTTCCTGCACGGGAAGACTCAGGTCGGGACCCTGGCGCGCGCGCTGACGCAGCAGGTCGGCAGCATCAGCCACCATCTGCGCATGCTGGAGCGCGCCTCCGTTGTCACGCGCGTCGACGCTCCCGACGGCGACAAGAGATCGAGCTGGTGGCAGCTTGCTCGCGAGAAGTTCACATGGTCAAGCGACGACTTTGCCGAGAGACCCTCCGACCTCATGCTCGCCCGCGAGGCAGAGAGACTCAACGTCGCAGCCCAGCTGCGACGACTGGAGGCCTGGAAGAAGTCGGCCCACCAGCATCCGGAATGGGACGGGTTCACGACAGACGCACTTGCGTGGGCGACGCCCGCTGAACTGGGCGAGCTCTCTGAGGCGCTGAGCGCCACTCTCGATCGGTGGAGATCGAGCATTGATTCGCACGATGGCCAGAAGCGCAGCCCTGTCTTCTTCTTTGCGCACGGCTTCCCCACGACCCCGTAGCTCCCGCACAGCGCCTTGCTTCAGAGGACACCCATGTCTCAATCAGAACCGCAGCTTCTGCGGGAACCGCCCGCATTCCGCCGCGACGTCGCCGTCCACGCGTGGATCGGGGTCAAAGCCCTGTCAGATGCAGGCGATGCACTGTGGACAATCGCGCTCGCCTGGACAGCTGTGCAGATCACGACCCCGGCGGTCGCGGGCGTCGTCGTCGCGGCCGGGACCGTTCCCCGCGCGGTCATTCTCTTGTTCGGCGGAGCCGTTGCCGACCGCGCGAACCCTCGCCACGTGATGCTCGTGTTCAATGTCATCCGCATCGCCGTACTTGTCGGTGTCGCACTCTGGGTCCTTGCCACACCACCGACGGTTACGGTCCTCCTCGCCGCGGCAGTTGCCTTCGGCATCTGCGACGCGTTCTATGAGCCGTCAGCTGGCACAATAGCCCGGCAGCTGGTCCGGGTCAACGACCTGCCGTCCTACTCCGCTGTCATGCAGACGGCGACGCGGCTCGGCACCATGGGCGGTGCGGCGATCGGCGGATTTCTGGTGGCGCAGGCCGGCATGCTCGGCAGCGCGAGTGCCAACGCCGTGACTTTCGCTTTCGTCGTTGCGTTCATTGCACTGTGGTTACGCCCCCGGTTTGTTCTCCCCCGCGCACACAAAGAGTCGCCGATTCGCCAGATCGCGCGAGGCTTCGCGCACCTCAAGGATGCTGCCACGACACGCACTCTCGTCATTGCCCTCTCGGGGCTCAATCTCGCCGTTGGACCAGCCATGGCGATCGGAATCGCCCTGAGAGCCGCCGAGCAGGGCTGGGGCGCTGGCGCGGTGGGAATCTTCGAAGCACTCGTCGGCGCGGGAGCGGCGATTGGCGCCGCATCCGTTGCCAAATGGCGGCCCCGTCGCGAAGCGCACGCGGGTTTCTGGGCTCTTGTCGTTCAGGGCATCGCCATCATCTGTCTGGGAGTGGGCCCTGCGTGGCTCGTCGCGGCGGGCACGTTCACGATCGGACTGAGCGCAGGCTACGCATCGGTGCTGCTGAGCGCCACGTTTGCAGCAACCGTAGACACGTTGTTTCTCGGTCGCATGAGCGCGCTCACGAGGCTCGGCGACGACTGTCTCATGCCGTTGGCGATGGCCGGCTTCGGTGCGCTTGCCTCCGTGACCGCGCTCTGGGTGCCCTTCGCCCTGTACGGAGCTGGACTCGTCGTGCTCATGATCTTTCCGCTGCACAACACAGTGCTGCGCACGTTGACGCTGTGCCCTGCTGAACCCGCACAGTCCTCGCCAGCGCAGACGTCCTCAGAAGAGTCGCCGCGATAGTCACGGCGCCACGGCTATCCGCTACCGCCGCAGCACCACAAGTTTCTGCGTGGCTCGCGTCATTGCGACGTACCGGTCGACCGTCGCCTCAATGCTCGCATCGGATTCGGACTGCTCGACGAGCACGACAAGATCGAACTCGAGGCCTTTGCTCGACGCTGCGCTCAGCGATCGCACGCGCGCGGTGTCAGCACGCGACGGATCCCCGATGACGCATGCGACGCCCTCCGCGTGCGCGTCCAGCCAGGTGTTCAGGATGCTGTCGAGCTCGGCGTACTCCCCCGAGACCACGGGAATGCCGGAGTCCCGCACTGACGTCGGCACGTTTGCGTCGGGGAACACCGAGCGGATCACCGGCTCGGCAGCATCCATGATCTCGCTGGGAGTCCGGTAGTTGATGCGCAAGCGAGCCTGCTCCACTGTCGTGAGTCCGATTCTGGCCAGGCGCTCTTCCCATGATTCGGTGAATCCGTGGCGTGCCTGGGCCCGATCGCCAACAATGGTGAAGCTTCGTGACGGGCAACGCCGAAGCAGCATCAGCCACTCGGCATCCGTGAGCTCCTGTGCCTCGTCGACGATCACGTGGCCGAACGGGCCAGCGAGAGCGTCCGGAGTGAGGTGCGGAAGCTGCGATTCGTCGATGAGCGAATTGTGCGTGTCATCGACCTGAAGCATGGGCAGTACGCCCTCACCATCATCGAGATCCCGGGAGTCGAGCAGCTTCTCGATGACATCACCCATCGTCTCCTGCTGGCGACGCAACGCGACCTCCCGCTGGCGCCGTACGCGCACCTCTGCGGGATCTCCGGTGCGCAGCCGAGCGGCATCCAGAATTGGCAGATCAGCGCGTGTCCACTCACGGGGATGCTCGCGCTGCAGCGCCTCTACGTCGCTCTCCGACAGCTGCGGAGCGCACTGCCGAAGGTACGCGGGAACGGACCAGAGATCGGCCACGACACCTGCGGGGTCGAGCAGCGGCCATGCGTCGCTGAACGTGCTCAGTAGCTCGCTGTGGGCACGCAGCGAACGGCGCAGTCCCTGCTCCGGGATATCTCCGGCGTAGGCGTCGACGACGATGTCCATGAGCTCACTCCACACCTCTTCACGCGCGTCATTGTGCGCCGTTCCGGGCGTCGGAGCATCGAACGCGGCCTTCCAGTCCTGGGCAGAGATCGTGACAAGGCCCCACTCGGTCTCCAGGTGCACGTCACCGCGCGGCGGGCGCTCATGATACGCAACTGCGCGGTCGATGACGTCGTTGAACTCCGGCGACGCCTTCACGGCTGCCGCTGGGTCGTACGCTGCGACTCCGCCAGCTGCTTCCGGCACCATGTCCGCGATCGTGCACACCTGGGCGCCGTCCTCGCCGAGACTCGGCAACACGTCAGAGACGTACGCGAGGTATGGCGATGAGGGGCCAACGAACAGCACGCCGCCCGCGCCCCGGCCGATGCGCGGGTGCGAGTACAGAAGGTAGGCCGCACGGTGGAGCGCCACGACGGTCTTTCCCGTGCCTGGGCCACCGTCGACGACGAGCGCCCCTCGAGACCCGGCGCGAATGATGGCGTCCTGGTCGGCCTGGATGGTTCCCAGCACGTCCCTCATGCGCGACGATCGTGTGGCGCCGAGGCTCGCGATGAACGCCGACTGGTCGTCGAGCGCAGACGAGTCGGCGACAGCATCCGGCGTGAACGCCTCGTCCCAGTAGTCGGTGATCCTGCCGCGGGTCCATCTGTAGCGGCGGCGGCTCGCGAGTCCCATCGGGTGGGCGTGCGTGGCACCGAAGTACGGCTCAGCGGCCGGTGCTCGCCAGTCGATCAGCAGAATCTCCCCATCAGCGTCGGTGACGTTGAGCCGACCGATGTACAGCGGATCTTGCTCGCCGTCAGGCACGATCCGGCCGAGGCACACGTCGAGTCCGAAACGGCTGAGCACGCGCAGCCGAGACGAGAGCCGATGAATCTCGAGGTCGCGATCAAGCGCCTTCTGCCCGCCTCCGGCTGTCGCCTTTCGCAGGTCGTCGCGGCGGCGCGTGAGGTCAGCGATCTCTCGGTCGAGCGCGTCAGCGACCGCGGCGAGATGCGCCTCGTCGTCGGCAACGAGCTCAGGTCGGGCGTGGGCATCGTGGGCGGCTGAGAGGTCGAAAATGGGCATGGTGACACGAGTCACGGCGGCTCCTGAGAAGACGAGGCGAGAAGGTGGCGAACGAGCGGATGCTGCAACGGCAGCGGTATCGATGGAGGCTCTATTCTGCGCCACAGAGGGGCCCTTGCCGCAAGTGGGGTGCCGTCGGATATCCTGGAAATGTAGCGCCGGGATCCCGATTCCTACACGCAGTCGCGCAATCGATAGTGGCTTATCGTCAGCGCATTGCCGTTGGCGCAGCAGGGCGAGAACGGAACTGCTACGTATTGGGGTTCGTGACGTTCAGATCTCGGGCCAGGTACAGACACTCGCCCGGGGCGGTCTTTTTCCCGTAGCCGGTCACCCAGAACCCGTTGAAGTGCAAGACTGAGTCATAGTCGATACAGAAGCGGTCCCCGATCACGCTCGGTGCGTCTCCAGCAGCAACGGTGTATCCGAGAACATCGCCCTCCGCGCTTACGTCGGTGACTCCGGCCGCACCATCGCGCGCTCCGCGATCAACCGGCTCGCGAATGGCACGCTGTTCCCACCCGTCGCCGTCATCTACCCAATCGATGCGGGCGAGGACATCGCACGCGTCGCCTTCGTCCGAGGAGCCTGTACCGGAGCCACTTCGAGTACGGCTCTGCTCTGACGCTTGCAGCTGACTTTTGGGGAGCGGACTCGGGTGATTGCCGATCCACTCCTGCCGTGACAACGAGCGCGACCAAAACCCGCGACAGCAACCGCGCACGTGGTCGCGACTAAGGCCTTGGCTCCGGTTCCGCAGGCTTGGGAGCCTCAGTCGTTCGCCACCAAGATAGCGTCCGGCCTTTCATCGTCGGGCGAACCATCGCTTCCGATATCCCACGCCTCCGGCGTCGGCCCGAGTATATTCCTGGCTGACTTGACGACGAACCATCCGAACAGGCCATTGCCGCCACCGCCGATGGCGGCACCGATCATGAGCGGCACCTGCTTGCCGAGCACCAGGATCCCTTGTTTGGTGCCCCACTTCGTGATGAAACGTGGCCCGAGCAGCTTGTTGGCTGCATCGATCGCCGCCATCGGGATCGCCTGCACAACTTTCTTCCCCCAGTAGGGTGCAGCACGACCGATCACCTTCTCGAGCACCTGCGTCGATGCAGAGTTGCCCACCAGCACGCCCATTACCAGCAACCGACGCCGCTCAATGTCTTCTAGCTCGAGTCCATGAATCTCCGCGACCGACAGCGTGTACAGCACTGACGCCTCAAGGTACGTCAGCAGGTCTGCCAGAGCAGCAGGCACCTGGACGAACCCGTTGGGCATGACTGCTGCTGCACCTGCTCCAACCCCCGTGGCAGACACTGACCCGATGTACCACTTGTTCATATAGGCAATCAGCTCCGCAGGCGATTTGTCCGGATGCATCCGGCGCAAGCGCGCCACGTTCGCCACCGCGACTGGTTGCTGGCTGTCGAGTGCCTTATTGAGCCCCGCTTTGACCAGCGCCTTCGGGTCGAACTTCTTTGGTTCTGCCACAGACGAATTATCTCACGTCGATGTCGACCGACTCGAGGATACAACCTCGTCATTGCCACTCAGGTAACGTCTCTCGCTATGCGTGCTGCTCCGGCAGGCCCACACGTTCCTCCAGCGCGAACGCACGGTAGTGCCCAGGCAACAGCACCAGTGCCTCTGCCTCGTCGACGAGCAGCAGATCCCATCGATCCTCGTAGCGCTCGAATGGCGTCAAACGAGCTATCTCTAGTCTCCCCAGTGTTCTAGATCGAAGTTGAGGCACCACTGGTATTCGCCCTGCCCAAGAATTGGCCACTAGATTTCCACTTTTTGGCCCACTAGATCAGTAGCCGGCCGACGCTTGACCGAAGCTGGAATTGGCCGACAAACCCACTTTTGGGCACGCTCCGCACTCCGGCGGAGGTCATCAGAAACGAGAGAAGCCCTGACGAGAAACCGCTTCCCATCAGAGCTTTTTCGTCGGGTTGACAGGATTTGAACCTGCGACCCCCTCACCCCCAGTGAGGTGCGCTACCAAGCTGCGCCACAACCCGATGTTCCCGGTGTCCCGAAAACAACTCGTCTAGTCTAGCGTGTCCAAGCGGGTGCTCGTGACCACGCGGTTACCGGGCCGGAGTCACTCAGCATCGAGAGGCTGCCCCGCAGCATCCACTGGCCATTTCTCACCCGCGTCGATTGCGATGGGGAGCACGTTGTCGCTCGGCGGCAGCGGGCAGTTCCACGCCGGACTGAACGCGCACGGAAGCAGTCTGGAGCGGTTGAGATCGACGAACGCGACGTCTCCGACTTTCACAGCGTTTGGCCCCGAGAGCGGAAGCTCCAGCACACGCCCGGCTCCGTACGAGCTGACGCCATTGGTGTCGTCGCGGAACGGAATCGTGAGCGTTCCCTCGTGTTCAGTCGCCTGCAGGATGTAGTACCGTTCGTCGATCGTGAGGACCACCTCGGCGACGACCGGAACCTCGACCGGGTGAGGGTCGCGAAAGTGCGAGATCGCCACCGTGCGTCCCTCCCGCGGCTCAGTGATGCGCGCGGGAACCACCCACTGCGCGCCGTATGCAAACGTTGCGATGTGATCGAAACGCTGCATACGGTCGGCTTCGGCATTCCACACCTGCAGGGCGAATTTCGTTCCGTCGTAGCTGAAGACGACACCTTCGCTGCCATCAGAGAACTGGGCCCTTGTTGGCCCGTCAAGCGCGAGCCAGTACAGCTCAGCTTCGCCATCGACGAGACGACCGTCAATGTGAATTCCCTCGTCGGCGGTGGCCGTCACGCGAAGCCCGCGCCCTTCGTCGAGTGGCGCCCAGCGACCAGGAGCGGGCGGAACAGCCGTGTCAGGCTCTGTGACGTGAGCTCCCCAGACGAACGCGAGCGGACTGCGAGGGCCGGTCATCTGCGCTTCACGGTCGTGACGCAACGTCTCCCAATCGCCCCGCAGCCGGTCGAGGTCGGTCATTGATCGGTCACCGCGTCCATGCGCTCCAACAGCCAAGCCGCTCCGTGCACGCGACCTCCTCGCTCGTCGACACGAGCGGCCAACTCTCGGTCGCTCGTGATCACCGTCACATCGTTCTCTGTTTGGCCGGCGATCAGCGCGGCCACCTGCTCCACGATCTCATCGTCGCCCTCCGCGGGAGCGTCCACCACGCGGACGTGAGCAGAATTCTCCACGCCACGAGCCTTGCCTTCGACGACCATCGTGATCTCGGGTGACCATCGAAGCGATGGATCATCGTCATCGGCGATTCCAACGCCGCTCAACGACTCGAGCCTGTCGCGCAAACGCTCGGCGGCGGCGAAGCGGTCTCGCCACCATCCATTGGGGCGCGATCCGACAACATTCGCCGCATCGACGACGAGCTGCGGCGCTCGTCCGAGCAACGACCGCAAGCGCGGCCAGGATGCCTCGAGTCCAGGGTGAAGCGGAGCGGACGCGACGCTGTCGACCGGAACCCATTCGAGGGCGATGCTCTCGTGATCGTTCATCAAAGGCTCAAAGCTCGTGTGTACGTCCGCAATGACGGTCGTGTAGCTCCAGTACCCGACAGAAAACGTCGATGTCGCGCGGGGAATCAGCTGGCCTGCGGGCACAGCAGCTTCTTCGTGTGCCTCGCGGAGGGCGCCGTCTATCGCGCGCTCCCCCGCGTGCAGAGCGCCACCCGGAAGCCCCCAGGTGCCGCCTTGGTCGCTCCATTCAGCGCGATGCTGCAGGAGCACGCCCCTCGCCGGATCCCACGCGAGCAAACCGGCAGCGCCGTAGCGTCCCCAGAAGCGCCCACGCTCGCCCTCGACCCAGGCGTCGCCGGAATCGCGCGGGCCGAACGGCCGTCTCGGTTCGCCAGGTTCCGGAGCGATGATGTCTGCCACCCTCCAAGACTCTCACGAGGTGGAGGGTACCGAGTCATCGTTTACGTCGTTCGCGCACCCGCATGTTGATGACGATGGGACTTCCCTCGAAGCCATAAATCTCGCGGAGTCGCCGCTGAACGAACCGTCGGTAGCCGGGATCGAGGAAGCCGGTCGTGAACAACACGAATGTGGGAGGACGCGTGGACGCTTGCGTGCCGAAGAGCACGCGAGGCTGCTTTCCTCCGCGGAGAGGGTGCGGATGCTCCGCCACGAGTTCCGCGAGGAACGCGTTGAACTTTCCCGTGGCGATGCGCGTGTCCCATGACTCCAGCGCGCGCTCAAGCGCGGGAACAAGCTTCTCGAGGTGGCGCCCCGTTTGCGCCGAGATATTCACGCGAGGCGCCCACGATACGTGGCCCAGGTCCTGCTCGATCTCACGCTCGAGGTACCAGCGCCGCTCGTCGTCGAGCAGATCCCACTTGTTGAACGCGAGCACGAGTGCGCGACCCGATTGCAGCACGAGGTCGACGATGCGCACGTCCTGTTCAGAGATCGGCTCGCTCACGTCGATGACGACGACGCCGACCTCGGCCTTTTCGAGAGCGGCGCTCGTGCGCAACGACGCGTAGAAGTCTGCGCCCTGCTGCATGTGCACGCGACGACGGATGCCGGCGGTGTCGACGAAGCGCCAGACCTTTCCGCCGATCTCGACCTGCTCGTCAACCGGGTCGCGCGTCGTTCCCGCGATGTCGTTCACGACCACGCGTTCCTCGCCCGCCGCTTTGTTGAGCAGGCTCGATTTGCCCACGTTCGGCCGGCCGACGATCGCGACGCGGCGCGGACCGCCGATCTCGCGCTTGGCGACAGCCGAGACCTCTGGCAGTTTGTCAAGAATCAGATCAAGCAGGTCGGCGACGCCGCGACCGTGAAGCGCGGAAACCCCGTATGGCTCCCCCAGCCCGAGCGACCAGAGAACGGCCGTGTTCGGCTCCTGCCGTACGTCGTCGACCTTATTTGCAACGAGGTACACGGGCTTCTTCACCTTGCGGAGAAGCCGAACGACGTGCTCGTCTGTGCTCGTGGCACCGACGTTCGCATCGACGACGAACACGACAGCGTCAGCGAGATCAATCGCCACCTCTGCTTGCGCCGCGACGGAGGCGTCGATGCCCTTGGCATCTGGTTCCCAGCCACCTGTGTCCACGACGGTGAAGTGCCGTCCGTTCCACTCTGCGCGATACGAGACGCGGTCCCGCGTCACACCAGGGGTGTCTTCGACGACCGCCTCGCGTCGGCCGAGGATGCGGTTGACGAGGGCGGACTTGCCAACGTTCGGCCGCCCGACAATCGCGACGACCGGGAGCGTCGGAAGGTAGCGAATCGCCTCGGGTCCCTCGGCCGCCGCAGCGAGCATCTCGAGGTCGGACTCGTCGAGCTCATAGTCGTCAAGACCTCGCCGAAGGGTGTCGGCGCGCTGCTCGATGACGTCGTCATCGAGCGAGTCCAGGTGCTCGGCGAGCTTGTCGTCGGAGTCGTACCGGTCGTCGTCGGGCGTCTGATCAGCCATGTGCCGTCCTTGAGGTCTGCTGTTCGATCACGTCGAGAACTGCGTCGACGGTCTGGTCGAAGGTGAGGGTTGTCGAATCGACAGTAACGACGCCGTCCGCCGCTGTCATGAAATCGACGACGCGCGAGTCCGCGGCGTCGCGCTTGCGCAGCTGATCGGCGACCTCCGTCGCCTTCTCATTGGCCAGCTCCGCCGAGCGCCTGGCCATTCTAACCTCTTCCGATGCGGTCAGAAGAATGCGTACGGGAGCATCGGGAGCTACGACTGTCGTGATGTCCCGGCCCTCGACGATGATGCCGTGCTGCGGCGCCGAGCGCATGATGTCGCGAAACAGCGCATTGACGTGCTCGCGGATCTTGGGGACTCGCGCGACGGAGCTGACGACGCTCGTCACCCTCGGCTCACGAATCGCGTTCGTGACGTCGGTCTCGCCGACGGCAACGTAGTAGTTATCGGGGTCGACGCCGATGTTGTAGTCCCAGTCCGGGAGCGCATCGACGATCGTGTCGCTGTCGGCCGTCGGCATCCCCCGCTCGAGCACCCACCACGCGAGCGCCCGATACGCTGCCCCCGTGTCGAGGTAGTTGTATCCCAGCCGCTCGGCCGCCGCCTTCGAAATGCTCGACTTGCCCGAGCCCGCCGGCCCGTCGATCGCCACGAAGATCTGTGACACGCTCACACGCTCGCAATCCGCCAGCCCCGCGCCTCGAGATCCTCGATGGTGCGCTGCTTGACCTCGGGGAGGACGCTGATCTCGGCCAAGCCCACCGCTGTTCCCGGTGAGTGCTCAAGGCGAAGGTCCTCCATGTTGACATTGATCTCACCGAGTTCGGTGAGAAGCTTTCCGAGCTGCCCAGGGGTGTCGTCAACCATGACGACGATCTGTGCGAAGCGGCGGTCCTGCCCGTGCTTACCCGGAAGCCTCGCCACGCCCACGTTGCCTGCGGCGATCGCGTCAGCGATGCGACGGCGGGCTCCGACAGCATCCGTGTCTTCGAGCGCGCCGATGATGGCGTCGAGGTCGGAGCGCAGCGCGCTGAGCGCTTCGGCGACGGGGGCGCTGTTGGCACCGAGAATCTGCACCCACAGCTCAGGGGTGCTCGACGCGATGCGCACGGTATCGCGCAGGCCCTGACCGGAGAGGCGCAGCGCTTCGTCTGGCGCGTCGACGAGGCGTGCGGCGAGAAGACTCGCGACGAGCTGCGGAACGTGCGACACGAGCCCCACAGCCTCGTCGTGCTGGTCAGGCGTCATCTCGATCGGGGTCGCGCCCAGGTCAAGGGCGAGGTCTTCGATGATCGCAAGCGCTCGTCGCGGTGTGGAAGCGTCGCGACACACGACCCACGGACGGCCGACGAAGAGGTCGGCTCGCGCCGAAATGGCTCCGCCGCGCTCTCGTCCTGCCATCGGGTGCGAGCCGATGTAGAGAGAGAGATCGAGCCCGCGGCTGGTCAGATCGAGGTACGGCCCCGTCTTGACGCTCGCCACATCGGTGACGACGGCGCGCGGATACTGCGCAAGCTCTGCGGCGATGACGTCGGCGACAACGTCGGGTGGCACGGCGACGACGATGAGGTCGGGATCGTCGGTCGGAGCGGCGGCCCGGCCTGCGCCATAATCGATCGCGAGGCGCAGCTGCGAGGGCGAGGCGTCGGCGAGAGCGACGTCGAGACCTTTGTCCGTGAGAGCGAGACCGATGCTCGCTCCGAGAAGTCCGGTTCCGACGATTCGAACGCTCGCGTCGAGTCGAGCACCGTTCTGTGTGGGGTCGACGATCGGAGGAGTCAGAGCGTTCACCTTTTTCCCTTCTGCGGCACCGAGGAGCCCGGACGACGCGTCCCTGCGGAAACAGCGCCCGACTCGTAGTCCTTCGAGGCGATCTCTCCCGTCACGTGAGCATCGCGCGCAAGGGTCAGGATGCTGCCAAGCTCGTCCTTCGTCAGCTCGCGCATCTGCCCCGCGCGCAGCGTTCCCAGGTGCAGCGGACCGAAGCTGCGTCGCACAAGGTCAATGACCGGGTGTCCAACCGCCGCCATCATGCGGCGCACGATCCGGTTGCGGCCCGAGTGGATCGTGAGCTCGACGAGACTGGACTCCGCGCCCTGCGCGTCAATCACACGAACCGCATCGACGGCGATCAGGCCGTCGTCGAGCGTGATGCCCGATTTCAGTTCGGTGAGCGTGCGCGGTTCGACACTGCCGCGCACCTTCGCGACGTAGGTCTTGGCAACGCCAAAAGATGGATGGGCCAGCACGTGCGCGATCTCGCCATCATTCGTGAGAATGAGAAGTCCGGACGTTTCGACATCGAGCCGACCGACGTTGAACAGGCGTTCGTCCATGTGAGAAGTGAACCGTGACAGATCAGGCCGGCCCTGCTCGTCGCGCATGGAGCTGACGATCCCGCGCGGCTTGTTCAGCATGACGTATCGCTTTGTGGCATCGAGCTGCACGGCCTTGCCGTCGACGGCGACCTGATCTTCACTCGGGTCGATGCGCGTTCCCAGCACCGTCACGACCGCCCCATTGACGCTCACCCGCCCGTCGGCGATGAGCTGCTCGCAGACGCGACGTGACGCAACCCCCGCCGCGGCGAGCACCTTCTGCAGGCGAACCCCGGCCGGTTCAAGCGCTGAATTATCGGACATCGTCGTCAAACCCCTCCGATCCATCGGCGAGCAGCGGCGAGATGGGCGGCAGCTCGTCGAGCGAGTTGATACCGAGCTGCTGGAGCAGCAGATCTGTCGTGGCGTAGTTGATCGCGCCGGTCTCGCTGTCAGTGAAAGCTTCAGTGATCAATCCGCGGCCGAGCAGCGTCCGTACGACGGAGTCGACGTTCACGGCGCGGATCGACGCGATCGCCCCCCTCGAAATCGGCTGCTTGTAGGCGATGACCGCAAGTGTCTCCAGTGCCGCCTGAGAGAGCTTGCTCGGGTTCTGCTCGGACACGTAGGCAGCGACGACCTCGTCATAGTCGGACCGCACGTAGATGCGCCACCCGCCGCCGACCTCGCGAAGTTCGAACCCGCGACGAATGCACCCGTCGACACCGTCATAGTCGGCGACGAGGCGCTCGACCGCAGCCGAGATCTCCTTCACCGGAGAGTTCAGGGCCGTTGCGAGCCCCATGACGCTCTGCGGCTCGTCGGCGACCATGAGCAGCGCTTCGATCGCGCGGTCGAGATCAACGCCGTCGAGGGCATTCCGGGTAGAGGCCGCTGCCTCGTCAGCATCCGCCGTCGGCATGTCTGTCTCTGTCTGCTCAGCCGTCATAATCTGCCCCCAGATTCGCAAGATTCTCTTCTGACCATTGCTCGCTGGTCCAGCGAAGTGTGAGCTCGCCCAGCGGCTCCAGCTGCTCGAACGTGAGTGCGGCGTGCCGGTACAACTCAAGCACAGCGATGAACCGGGCGACGATGACGCCCTTCTCCCCCGCGCCGGCGATGAGCTGCCGGAACGTCACGGGTTCGCCGACCCGCAAGATGCCGACGATGTACGCCGCCTGTTCACGAATGCTGACGAGCGGCGCATGCAGGTGGTCGAGGCCCACAACGGGTACCTCTTTGGGCGTGAACGCGAGCGTCGCGAGGGCTGCGAAGTCGTCGAGCGTGAGCGTCCAAACCAGTTCGGGCGTGCGGTTTCGGTACTTCTGCTCGAGTCGGACGGTGCGCGGGTGCCGAGCAGACTCGACGTCGAAAGTGCCCGCAAACCAGGCGGATGCTTCTTTGAACGCGCGGTACTGCAGAAGCCGGGCGAAGAGCAGATCGCGAGCTTCAAGCAGGGCGACGTCCTCGGCGTCGACGAGCTCGCCCTGCGGGAGCAGGCCAGCGATCTTGAGGTCGAGGAGCGTGGCCGCGACCACGAGGAACTCCGAGGCCTGATCAAGTTCTTTCTCGGTTTCGACGTCGCGCAGGTACGAGATGAACTCGTCGGTAACGCGCGAGAGGGCGACTTCGGTAATGTCGAGCTCGTGTTTGGCGATGAGGGAGAGAAGCAGGTCGAACGGGCCCTCGAAGTTGCTCAGGGCAACACGAAAGCCGCCCGAATCGGTGGTCTCCTCGGCCGTACCGTCGAGCTCGGCAGCCGATGCCGAGGCATCAGGCGACGGCGCCACGCGCAACCAGCTCCCGCGCGAGCTGACGGTAGGCCTTCGCCGCGTTGTGCTCCGGAGCGAAGTCGGTGATCGGCATGCCCGCGACCGAGGCATCGGGGAATTTCACCGTGCGCCCAATCACGGTGTCGAGCACGTCGTCACCGAAAGCCTCGACCACGCGGTCGAGAACCTCGCGTGAGTGCAAGGTGCGCGCGTCGAACATGGTGGCGACGATTCCGTCGAGCGTGAGTGCCGGATTGAGACGATCCTTCACCTTCTCAATCGTCTCGATGAGCAGCGCGACGCCGCGAAGGGCGAAGAATTCACACTCGAGCGGAATGAGAACGCCGTGGGCAGCGGTGAGCGCGTTGACCGTGAGCAGACCGAGAGACGGCTGGCAGTCAATGAGTACAACGTCGTAGTCGTTCGAGATGCTGCGCAGCACGCGTGCGAGAATCTGCTCGCGCGCGACCTCGCCGACGAGATGGACCTCGGCGGCGGAAAGGTCAATGTTCGCCGGAATGACGTCGAGACCGGCGACGTTCGTGGGCTTGATCGCGCTGCGCGGTTCCGTCTTGTTCGACAGCAGCAGGTCGTAGATCGTCGGGTCATCATGTGTGGTGACCCCGAGACCAGCGGACAGCGCGCCCTGCGGATCGAAGTCGATGCACAGCACCTTGCGACCGTACGCGGCAAGCGACGCCCCGACGCTGATCGTCGTTGTCGTCTTTCCCACGCCGCCCTTCTGATTGCAGAGAGCGATCACGCGCGCGGGACCGTGGCCCTTGAGCGGCGACGGCTCGGGAAAATCGCGGAGAGGGCGACCCGTGGGGCCGAGCTCCGTCTTCGATGCGTCTGCCGCGGCCTCCGTGTTATCGATTGTGGCCACTGCATGCCTCATTCTTCGCTTCTCGTAATGTGGTCGTGCTCGATTGTACCGGCGCGATGCCGGTTCACCGCGCAGGCGTGCGGTAACTACGCGCCCGCGCGAGCACGCGGATGCGATTGCGTGTACATGTCGCGCAACGTGTCCGCGGTGACCAGTGTGTAAATCTGCGTTGTGGCGACCGAGGAGTGGCCGAGCAGCTCCTGCACGACGCGGACGTCTGCGCCGCCCTGCAGCAGGTGCGTGGCGAACGAATGCCGCAGCGTATGCGGCGACACGTGCTCCGAGAGGCCGGCACGCTTGGCAGCAGCGCGGATGATCAGCCAGGCGTTCTGGCGAGAGACCCGCTGCCCGCGCAGCCCGAGAAAAAGTGCTGGAGTCGCGGCTCCGCGTGCCGAGAGCGCGGGACGAACACGCACGAGGTACTCGTCGAGAGCTGCCCGTGCAAAACTGCCGATCGGCACGATCCGCTGCTTGTTTCCCTTACCCGTGAGCCGGACGATATCGGTGTCGACGACGTCATCGACGTTGAGCGCGCAGACCTCAGACACCCGAGCGCCCGTCGCGTAGAGCAGCTCGAGCAGGGCCTTGTCCCGCAGGGATTGGGGGGAGTCTCCGGATGCTGTCGCCAGCAGAGCTTCGACTTGGGCAATCGTGATCGCCTTCGGGAGCTTGTCTGGCTGACGGGGCGGTTTGACCTCTTTCGCGACGTCGATCTCGACAATGCGTTCCTCGAGGAGGAAACGGTGCAGGCTGCGCACCGACGAGAGCACGCGGGCGACGGATGTCGGGGAGAGCCGCCTGTCGGGGTTCTGAGTGAGGCTGCGCAGGAACGCCACGACGTGAGAGCTGGTCACGCGCGCAAAATCCGCAACCTCGTTCTCAGCGAGCCACGCGCGGTACCGAGCAAGATCGCGCGTGTACGCGGACACCGTGTTCTCAGCGAGACCTCGCTCGATGCGCACGTGCCTCAAGAACGTGTCAACCGAACGCTCGAGGCTCATTCCGCGGCGCCTCGCTGACGCAGCCGCGGCCAGTCCGCGTCCGCGGGTCCGAGGCCGTTCCATCCGCGCTCTCGTGCGACGAAGGCCGACAGCACGCCATTGACCAGGGACGGGTTCTGCACGGCACGTGCTCGCACGGCATCCGCGATCTCGTCGAGGCTTACCCAGCGCTTCTCGATGCCTGCCTCTTCGTCTTCGCGGTCGAACCGCTCGGGACGTGCGTGAATGTCGCGCGCAAGGTAGATGCGAATCGCCTCGTCACTCGCACCCGGCGACGTGTAGAACTCCGAGAGCACCGCCCACTCTCGCGCCTCGACGTCAGCCTCCTCGGCGAGCTCGCGTTTCGCGGCATCGAGCGGGTGTTCTGCGGTGATGTCGAGCAGCCCAGCGGGAATCTCCCACAGTCGAGCACGCACGGGGTGCCGATACTGGTTGATGAGAAGCACGCGATCGTGTTCGTCAAGCGCCAGAATCGCTACCGCTCCCGTGTGGTCGAGGTATTCGCGCGTGATGGACGAGTCGTTCAGGCGGAACGTATCGCGTCTGACATCCCAGATGTAGCCGTGGTAGCCGATCTCGGTCGACTCGAGCTCGGCTTCAACAGGTTCGTCGTGCAGCGGACGCGGCTCGGCCGTCACGCGTCCTCCGAGACTTCGTCGTCGAACAGCAGGCTGGCCTTGTGGCGGTCCAGCGCAGCGGCGACGAGACCGGCGAACAGCGGGTGAGCATTTGTGGGACGCGAGCGGAGCTCTGGGTGCGCTTGCGTGGCCACGTAGAACGGGTGCACGTCGCGCGGCAGCTCGACGTACTCGACGAGCGCGCCGTCGGGTGACGTGCCAGAGAACACGAGGCCGGCGTCGGCGATGCGGTCGCGGTGCACGTTGCTGACCTCGTACCGGTGACGATGGCGCTCCGACACCTCGGGGGCGCCGTAGAGCTCTCGGACGATCGAGCCCTCGGCGAGCTTCGCCGGGTACAGTCCGAGTCTCATCGTGCCGCCGAGGTCGCCCTCGGCGATGATCTCCACCTGCTCAGCCATGGTGGCGATGACGGGAAACTCGGTGTCCGAATCGAACTCAGTGGAGCTTGCCCCGGTGAGCCCTGCTTCGCTTCGCGCGTACTCGATCACCATGCACTGCAGACCGAGACACAGACCGAGGGTCGGGATGCCGTTGGTTCGCGCATAGGTGAGCGCGCCGAGCTTTCCCTCGATGCCCCGAATACCGAACCCGCCCGGCACGCAGATGCCGTCAACGCCCGCGAGCGCCTTCGCAGCGCCTTCCGGAGTCTCACACTCGTCGGAGGGAATCCACTCGAGCGTGACGTGCGTCTTGTGCGCGAAACCTCCGGCTTTGAGCGCCTCCGTCACCGAGAGATACGCGTCGGGCAGGTCGATGTACTTGCCGACGATACCGATCGTGACTTCGTCTTTCGGCTCGTGCACTGCCTCGAGCACCGTGTTCCAGCGCGTCCAGTCGACGTCGCCCGCGCTCAGTCCGAGCGAGTTGATGATGTACGCGTCGAGCCCCTGGTCGTGCAGCGTCGACGGAATGTCATAGATCGAGGGCACATCAACCGTGTTCACCACGGCGCGTTCGTCGACATCGCACATGAGCGCGATCTTGCGCTTGTTGCTCTCGGTGACCGGGCGGTCGCTGCGCAGCACGAGAGCGTCGGGCTGGATTCCGATGGATCGCAGCGTAGCGACGGAGTGCTGGGTCGGCTTGGTCTTCTGCTCTCCGGACGCCCCCATGAACGGCACGAGCGAGACGTGCACGAAGAACACGCTGTCCCGGCCGAGCTCATGGCGCACCTGTCGCGCTGCCTCGATGAACGGCTGCGACTCGATGTCGCCGATCGTTCCGCCGACCTCTGTGATGATGACGTCGGGCTTGGGCGTCTCGGTCGCCTGCAGGCGCATGCGCCGCTTGATCTCGTCTGTGATGTGCGGGATCACCTGAACGGTATCGCCGAGGTACTCGCCACGGCGCTCTTTTTGAATGACCGTCGAGTAGATCTGGCCGGTCGTGACGTTCGCCGCCTGATTGAGGTTGATGTCGAGAAAGCGCTCGTAGTGCCCGATGTCAAGGTCAGTTTCGGCGCCGTCATCTGTGACGAAGACTTCCCCGTGCTGAAACGGGTTCATGGTGCCAGGGTCGACGTTGAGGTACGGGTCGAGTTTTTGCATCACGACTCGCAGCCCGCGCGCGGTGAGGAGGTTTCCGAGGCTCGCGGCCGTCAGTCCCTTACCCAAAGAAGAAACGACACCACCGGTGACGAAAATGTGCTTGGTCGTGTCGTGTGAGTTGCCCGATTCAGAAATGGTTGCCACGGGCTTCTATCCTATCATCTGAGTTTCGGCACCGAGGTCCAGGAGCTCTTCGGCGTGGGCGCGACCGGAGTCGCTGTCGGCCAATCCCGACAGCAATCGGGTCATCTCGGCGGTACGGTCATCTCCCTGCAGGCGCGTCACGCTCGATGCCGTCACGAACCCGTCGCTCTCTTTCACGACCGAGAGGTGGTTGGACGCGAACGCGGCGACCTGAGCGAGGTGTGTCACGACGATGACCTGGGCGTGCTGAGCCAGCCGGGCGAGCCGTCGGCCGATCTCGATCGCTGCAGCGCCGCCGACGCCAGCATCCACCTCGTCGAAGACATAGGTGGGGACCGGGTCGGATGCTGAAATGACAACCTCGATCGCGAGCATCACGCGCGAAAGCTCGCCCCCTGAAGCGCCCTTCGAGAGCGGACGCGGTTCTGTGCCCGCATGCGGGCGCATGAGAAACGCCACATCGTCGCGCCCCGAGCGCGTGTACTCACCCTTGTCTTCGACGTCGACGACGACGGTCGCATCGGGCATCGCCAGCGCGGAGAGTTCATCAGTGATGGCCGCCCCGAGTCGTTCGGCCGTGCGCCGGCGCACGCCGGTCACGGCGGATGCCGCCTCCTCGACGTCGCGCGTGTCGTTCTCGACCCGGGTCGTGAGCTCGTCGATGCGGTCGGAGTCGCCGTCCAGTTCGAGAAGCCTCGCGCTACCGCGCTCGAGGGTTGCGATGACATCGTCGAGGGTCGGACCATGTTTGCGCACGAGAGTTGTCAGAAGCGCTCGGCGCTCGTTAATCGCCTCGAGTTCGTTGCTACCGTCAGCGTCGAGCGAGGCAAGGTAGCTCGAGAGCTCGCCAGCCGCCTCCGAGGCGAGATAGCTGAGATTCTGCAGCTGCTCGGCGATCGGCTGCAGCGAACCGTCGACCCCGACAACGCGCTCGAGAGAGCGCCGCGCGCTCTCAATGAGTGCCAAGACGTCGTCGCCCTCCGCGAGTTCTGTCGAAAGCGATTCACGGGCGCCGGCGGCGGCAAGACGAAGCTCCTCGAGGTTCGTAAGACGCTCGGCAGTTGCAGCCAGCTGCTCATCTTCGCCCGGCTGCGGCGCCGCCTGCTCGATCTCGTCCATGGCAGCACGGAGGTTCTCTGCCTCGGTCTCTCGCGCTTCTCGGTCGCGCGTCAGGGTCTCGAGTTCCGCTTTGTTTGCCTGCCACCGGTCAAACACCTCACGGTACCGAGCGAGCGTCGCCCCGAGCTCGTCGCCCGCCGCGCGGTCGAGCGCGTCACGCTGCGCAGAGCGGGAACGCAGCCGAATCTGGTCTGACTGCCCGTGCACGGCAACGAGATTGCCGCTGAGCTCGGCAAGGACCCCCACGGGCGCGCTCCGGCCGCCGACTTGTGCCCGGCTGCGGCCCTCGGCCGTCACGGTGCGTCCCAGCGTGAGCTCGGCCTCGCCGTCTGCTCCAAAGGGGTCGATGTCGCCACCGGCCTCGACCACGCGTTCGGCAACGATCCCGCTGTCGGGAACGACCCAGCGGCCATCGATGCGCGCGTTCGCCGCCCCCGATCGAACGGTGGCGGCGTCGGCACGGCCTCCGAGCAGCAACCCGAGCGCTGTGACGACCATCGTCTTACCCGCGCCCGTCTCTCCCGTGATCGCCGTGAATCCGGGTCCGAGCGGCAGCGTGGCCTCTGCGATGACTCCGAGATCCGAGATCTCGATCTCCTCGATCATGCGGCCGGTCCCCTCCATCCGCTGACGGGAAGGTGGAATTTGCGCACGAGCCGGTCTGTGAACGGGCTGTCATGCAGTCGCGCAAGCTTCACGGGCGTTGCCGAGCGCTCGGCGTTCACGCGTGAGCCTGGCTCGAGTTCGAACGTCCGTCGTCCATCGCACCACAGAACGCCGATTCCGTCGCTACGGCCGAGCACGTCGATCGCGAGCGTCGAGTCGGGGGCGACGACAATCGGCTTTGCGAACAAGGCGTGCGCGCTCAGCGGCACGAGCGTGATCGCTTCAACCGTCGGCCAGATGATCGGTCCCCCCGCCGAGAAGTTGTATGCGGTCGACCCGGTCGGCGTTGCGATCACTGCACCGTCGGCACCGAAGGAGACAAGCGGGCGCTGATCCACCTCGACGACGAGTTCCAGCATCCGCTCGCGACTTGCCTTCTCGACGGTTGCCTCATTGAGTGCCCAGGTCGAATAGACGACCTCACCGCCGATCGTGACGGACACATCGAGTGTCATGCGCTCTTCAACGGCGTAATCGCGTTCGACCACACGGTGAACAGCGTTCGCAAGATCATCTCTTTCAAGCTCGGCGAGAAAGCCGACATGCCCGAGGTTGACCCCGAGCAGCGGAACGGTGTGCTCGCGAACCAGCTCGGCGGCGCGGAGAATTGTGCCGTCTCCACCGAGCACCATCACGAGCTCCAGCTCACGCGCTCGCGCATCGTCGAGCGTCTCAACGCCCGCCAGGTCAGCCCCCGCGGCTTTCAGCTCCTCACGCTCCTCGCCGATGAGCATGGGGCGGATGCCGGAATCCCTGAGCTGGCCGATCACGTGCGTCGCTGCTTCGACGGAGTCGCTGCGCCCGGTGTGCGAGATGACGAGGATGGATCGCGTCGTGGTCATTCGTCACCTCCCGCAAGTTGTTCGGCTCGCCGCATCCATTCTGTCGGATTCGAACCGTGCTGTGCATGCATGTGGACAAGGTACTCGGAGTTTCCATGTGTGCCGACAACCGGTGAGCGCTCGAGGCCGCACACCCCGAGGCCGGCGTCCCACGCCAACCACAGAACGGACTGCACCGCGTCGATGCGCCTCGCCGGGTCGCGCACGATACCCTCACGGACTCCCGTTCTGCCGACTTCGAACTGCGGCTTGATCAGCAGGATCACGTCGGCGTCGTCGGTGCCGGTCTGCCGGAGCGGATCAAGGACGTATCGCAGCGAGATGAACGAAAGGTCGCCGACGATAACGCTCGGCGGTTCGCCGGTTCCCGCGTGTTCGGCGAGAGCGTCGCGGCTCAGATCACGAACGTTGAAGCCCTCGACGACGCGGACTCGCGAGTCGGAGCGTAGCGACGATGCCAGCTGGTCGTGTCCGACGTCGAGAGCGATCACCTCACGAGCGCCACGCTCTAGGAGCACTTGAGTGAACCCTCCCGTCGACGCGCCCACGTCAAGAACGAGCTGGTCCGACACGTCGCAGTCGAAGGCGTCGAGTGCCGCGACCAGCTTGTGCGCTCCCCTGCTCACGTAGTGATCGGCACCGGTCACCGAAATGCGCGCCCCGTCAGCGATGGGGGTCGACGGTTTGACGATCGGCCGATCGTCAACCGCAACCTTTCCCGACGAGATGAGCTCAACAGCCGCGGCCCGTGAGCGCGCGAGTCCACGCTCAACGAGAACGGCGTCCAGACGGCGCGTCGTCACCGTGCGGCGCCCTCGTGGTCGCTCCCTTCGAGAACGCTGTTCAGCTCGTCATGCAGACGAGCGTACGCATCGCCGCGCTCAGCGAGCGGCCGCTCTTCGATCAGCGCCAATCGCGACACGAGCGCGCTGGGGTCTGTGGCTCCCTGTTCTTCGTCGTTCGTCACACCGTTAGGCTACAAGCTGGTCCCGGCGTCGCCGGTCAGGCTCGCTTACGAGTACAGCCTCTCCGGCACGTTGAAGCCGTAGATCTGTCGGCCGCTGGCCCAGATGACCGCGCTCGCGGCTCGCAACCGGTCGAGCCCGGATTCGCCCTCGCGAGCGACCTCGATCTGCGTCTGGTCGACGATCCGCACCACGGATTCACCGACCTTCGCCTCGGTCTTGTCGCGCGACAGCTCGGTCACCGGGTACGGCTCGAAGAGCGCACGAAGGTCGGACACCACGAAACCGGGGCGCGACCCCTCGGGCGCGGCGAGGACGTGCTTGGCCTGGTCGACGCCCGTCAGCACTAACAGTGAACTGATGTCTGCGCGATTCGCTCCGAGAATGTCCGTGTCGAGCCTGTCTCCGATGAAGAGCGGATGCTGAGAAGCAAACCGCAGCTTCGCTTCCTCGAAAATCGGCACCTCCGGCTTGCCTGCGACTTCGGCGAGCCTCCCGACCGCTGTATGCACAGCAGAGACGAGCGTTCCATTGCCCGGCGCGATTCCGCGCTCCCGCGGAATCGTCCAGTCCGTGTTCGTCGCGATCCACGGGAGGTCGTTCGCCTCACGACCGTCTTGCAGTGCGTACGCTGCTTCGGCAAGCTGTGCCCAGTCGACATCGGGCGCGAAGCCCTGCACGACAGCATCCGGTCCGTCCTCGGCGCTTCGCGTGACGCGATACCCGGCTTTCGTCAGCTCGTCGATCAGTCCCTCGCCGCCGACGACGAGAACGAGCGCGCCGTCGCGCACTTTCGTCCGCAGCAGCCGAACGGCAGCCTGCGGGCTCGTGATGACGTCTCGCGGCTGCACGTCGAGCCCGAACTCCCGCAGCTGTTCAGCCACCGCGGCATCCGTCCGCGACGCATTGTTGGTGATGTATCCAACGCGGATGCTGTCTGCCACACGATTGAGGCTCTCGACCGAGTGCGGAATCGCGTTCCGGCCCGCGTAGACCACGCCGTCCAGGTCGGCGAGCACGGCGTCGACCCCGTCTAAAGGCATCACGGTTTTAGTCTTGCGTCGGCCGAACACCGTCAGCATCCTCCTCAGTATCGTCTGCGCGATTCTCGGCAGCCTCGGCATCATCAGCGTCGCGACGGTGCTCCTGGTTGTTCTCGACCTCGGTGGTGTCGATATGGGCAGGAAGCTCCAGGTCTTCTTCCACGACGATGATTGTCTCGTCTTCGTCCACGCGAGCCTCGTCGTCGAGCGCCCGAGCAGCGACGCGCGATCGATTGCGCCACGTCTGCGCCTCGTCGTCACGCCCGAGTTCGTCGAGAACCTCCGCGTACGCATCGAACAGAGCAGGGCTCCAGCTGTACGCGACCGCGGGATCCAACTGCGCGATCTGCAATTCGCTCAGCGCGAGCTCGGGCTGACCGAGGTCGAGGCGGGCGCCCGACATGGCGATCGCAAGGTTCGCCTGCGTGCCGGCGCTGAGCGTCGCGCGATCGACGGAGCGCCCCAACTCAAGGGCACGTTCGGGGCGGCCAACACCGCGTTCGCTGTCGACCATGAGGGGAAGCTGTTCGTCTGAGCCGCTGATGCGCCGGTAGGTGCGCAGCTCACGCAGAGCGAGGGCAAAGTCTCCGGTGCGATACGCGGTGACTGCAAGAGTCTCGCGAACGACAGCAATCCGTCCGGCTCGACGTGACGCGCTCACGGCGTGACGGTGCGCGAGTTCGGGGTCATCGTCAATGAGACGTGCCACCATCGCCAGGTGTCGCGCGACTCCCTCGGCGTTCTCCTTTGACAGCGTCTTCAGTTCGTTTCGCGCTGACCTGTGCAGATCTTTCTCGGTGACGTCGTCGGGAATCTCGGGATCGTCGTGTTGGGGGCGCACCGAACGGAGCTCACGTTGCCGCTTCTGCTCTTCAGTCAGTTCTTCTTCATACGCGCGCGCATCGCGGTCGCCGCGGGCAGGCTTGCCGTCGCGCGTCCACAGCCGCTGGTCCCTGTCATGAGAGTCTCGCGGCGCAGGACGACGGCCCGATGGTCCCTCACGTCTGCCCGCGCGACGCTCTCCGTCGCGAGCCGGACGCCTGTCACCATCACGCTTCTCAAAGCGCCGCTCACCATCGCGAGCCGGACGCCTGTCGTTGTCACGCTTCTCGAAACGCCGCTCACCATCACGAGCCGGACGCCTGTCGTTGTCACGCTTCTCGAAACGCCGCTCCCCATCACGAGCAGGACGCCTGTCGTTGTCACGCCTCTCAAAACGCCGCTCACCCTGGCCGCGGCCTCTACCGCGGTCTCCCCCGTCGAGCTCGCCAGTGCGGGGACGATCACCCTGTGCGCGCTTGTCGCCGTTCCGCCGGTCACGAGGGTGTGAACCGCGGCCACCACCCGGCCCGCGTCCGCGCGAGGACTCGCCATCGCGCGATCCGCGACGGTGCTCCGAAGAGCTCTCAGATTCGTCGCCGGCGTGCGTCATGATGGGGTCCTCCTGGTCGGATGCGCATATTGAGTTGGTGGGGATCCTGCCGGATCACTCCAGACGAGCTTACGTCAATAGACTGAAATCATGATGAATGCGCTGACCGAACTCCTGACGACTCGCACCGTCCCCGTGTTCAACGCGTCGATGGCTGGCGCAGCCGGTCCCGACCTCGCCTCCGCGGTCAGCGGCGGCGGAGGCGTCGGCATGCTTGGTGTTCCGAGTGCTCCAGATCTTGACGGTCTAACCTCGGCCGCCGAGCGTCTCCAGCGCGAACGTGCCGTGTGGGGAGCGGGGTTTCTCTCATTCGCGCTCGACGCAGACATCACACCGCTTCAGCGCGTGCTCGACCACGAGCCGTCAGTGGTGGCCCTTGGGTTCGGCCACAGTGACGCTGCTGTCACCGCGGTGCGCAAGTCGCCGGCGGTTCTGCTCGCGCAAGTCGGGAATATCGCCGAACTCGAGAGCGCAATCGATGCCGGCGTTGACGGAATCATCGTACGCGGCGCCGAAGCTGGCGGACACGGGCGCAACGAGATCTCGACACTCACCTTCTTGCAAATCGCCGTCGAACGCACGAGCATCCCGCTTCTCGCTGCAGGCGGCATCACAACAGCGCGCGGACTCGCCGCCGTCATAGCCGGGGGCGCCATCGCAGCGTGGGTGGGCACGCGATTCACGGTTGCCTCTGAATCTCAGTTTCCGGATGCTGCGAAACAGCGCGTTCTCGACGCACGCGACGGCGACACGGTCTACACGCGCGTGTTCGACATCGCACAGCGCGCCGCATGGCCTCCTCACTACGGTGGACGTGCCTTGTCGAACTCCTTCAGCGACACCTGGCACGGCCGCGAACACGAGCTGGAGACGACGGTCCGGTCTTCTCCGAGCATGGCGGACGACATGCTCAGTGCCCGCCGAGAAGGCCGTTTCGATGTCGGCCCCATCTATTCGGGAGAAGGATCAGCACTGGTGACCCGCGTCGAATCGGCCGAAGCGATCCTCGCGGACCTAGGCCGTTATCGCGACTACCTCCACGCCGCACGTTAGAACGCATGGCGTCTTATATTCCGTGGGCCGCATAAACGAACCCAGCCTCTGGTGCGCTTCAGGAGGCTGGGGTGTGTGGGTTAAATGGTGAAGGCCACCCCGTGGTTAGGGGTGGCCTTCACTGTAGGTTAAGTCCGGCGGTGTCCTACTCTCCCACAGGGTCCCCCCTGCAGTACCATCGGCGCTGAGAGCCTTAGCTTCCGGGTTCGGAATGTGACCGGGCGTTTCCCTCTCGCTATGACCGCCGTAACAATCATGGACGCAATATGTGAACACACCGTGGGGTGTGTTGTTTGTTCCTGCCGTGCGTCAGGAACCACAAAGTGGACGCGAAACATCAGATGTTGTTGTTATCAAGTTATCGGCTTATTAGTACCAGTCAGCTGCACACATTGCTGTGCTTCCACATCTGGCCTATCAACCCAGTCGTCTAGCTGGGAGCCTCTCACCCGCGTGGGGTATGGAAATCTCATCTTGAGGCCGGCTTCCCGCTTAGATGCTTTCAGCGGTTATCCATCCCGAACGTAGCTAATCAGCGATGCCACTGGCGTGACAACTGACATACCAGAGGTTCGTCCAACCCGGTCCTCTCGTACTAGGGTCAGATCCTCTCAAATTTCCTGCGCGCGCAGCGGATAGGGACCGAACTGTCTCACGACGTTCTAAACCCAGCTCGCGTACCGCTTTAATGGGCGAACAGCCCAACCCTTGGGACCTACTCCAGCCCCAGGATGCGACGAGCCGACATCGAGGTGCCAAACCATGCCGTCGATATGGACTCTTGGGCAAGATCAGCCTGTTATCCCCGAGGTACCTTTTATCCGTTGAGCGACAGCGCTTCCACAAGCCACTGCCGGATCACTAGTCCCGACTTTCGTCCCTGCTCGACCTGTCAGTCTCACAGTCAAGCTCCCTTGTGCACTTACACTCGCCACCTGATTGCCAACCAGGTTGAGGGAACCTTTGGGCGCCTCCGTTACATTTTGGGAGGCAACCGCCCCAGTTAAACTACCCACCAGGCACTGTCCCTGAACCGGATCACGGTTCGAAGTTAGATATCCAGAATGACCAGAGTGGTATTTCAACAACGACTCCACGAACACTAGCGTGCCCGCTTCAAAGTCTCCCACCTATCCTACACAAGCCACACCGAACACCAATACCAAGCTGTAGTAAAGGTCACGGGGTCTTTCCGTCCTGCTGCGCGTAACGAGCATCTTTACTCGTAATGCAATTTCGCCGAGTTCGTGGTTGAGACAGCTGGGAAGTCGTTACGCCATTCGTGCAGGTCGGAACTTACCCGACAAGGAATTTCGCTACCTTAGGATGGTTATAGTTACCACCGCCGTTTACTGGGGCTTAAATTCACAGCTTCACCCCGAAGGGTTGACCGTTCCTCTTAACCTTCCAGCACCGGGCAGGCGTCAGTCCGTATACATCGTCTTGCGACTTGGCACGGACCTGTGTTTTTAGTAAACAGTCGCTTCCCACTGGTCTCTGCGGCCACCACACCCTTTCGGAGCAAGTCCTAATAAGTGAGCGGCCCCCCTTCTCCCGAAGTTACGGGGGCATTTTGCCGAGTTCCTTAACCACGATTCTCTCGATCTCCTTAGTATTCTCTACCTGACCACCTGTGTCGGTTTGGGGTACGGGCAGCTAGAACCTCGCGTCGATGCTTTTCTCGGCAGCATAGGATCATCGGATCATACCCTTTACGGGTTCCCCTTCAACTCTCAGCCACATGGGAGACGGATTTGCCTATCTCCCGGCCTACAGCCTTGGCCTGGGACAACCATCGCCCAGGACCGACTACCTTCCTGCGTCACACCTGTTAACACGCTAGCCGCACCAGCATGGGGTCGAGCGTTCACCCGCACCATCCACCCCCCAAAAGAGGAGCTTCCGGTACGAGCTAGGACTCTTAGCACCACTGGATTAGCTGGGGCGGTTCTTCGCCGGTACGGGAATATCAACCCGTTGTCCATCGACTACGCCTGTCGGCCTCGCCTTAGGTCCCGACTTACCCAGGGCGGATTAACCTGGCCCTGGAACCCTTGGTCTTCCGGAGGACGGGTTTCTCACCCGTCTTTCGCTACTCATGCCTGCATTCTCACTCGTGTAGCCTCCACGGCTGGTTTACACCGCCGCTTCACCGGCCACACGACGCTCTCCTACCCATCAACACACCTGAACCAACGAGAACAAGTCCCGCGGCTTGGTTATTAATGTCAATGCCACAACTTCGGTGGCGTGCTTGAGCCCCGTTACATTGTCGGCGCGGAATCACTTGACCAGTGAGCTATTACGCACTCTTTCAAGGATGGCTGCTTCTAAGCCAACCTCCTGGTTGTCTCTGCAACTCCACATCCTTTCCCACTTAGCACGCGCTTAGGGACCTTAGATGGTGGTCTGGGTTGTTTCCCTCTCGACGATGAAGCTTATCCCCCACCGTCTCACTGCTGCGCTCTCACTTCCCGGCATTCGGAGTTTGGCTGACGTCAGTAACCTGTTGAGGCCCATCGGCCATCCAGTAGCTCTACCTCCGGAAAGAAACACGCAACGCTGCACCTAAATGCATTTCGGAGAGAACCAGCTATCACGAAGTTTGATTGGCCTTTCACCCCTATCCACAGCTCATCCCCTCCATTTTCAACTGAAGTGGGTTCGGCCCTCCACGCGCTCTTACACACGCTTCAGCCTGGCCATGGATAGATCACTTCGCTTCGGGTCTAGGACACGCGACTCAACGCCCTATTCAGACTCGCTTTCGCTACGGCTACCCCACACGGGTTAACCTCGCCACGTATCGCTAACTCGCAGGCTCATTCTTCAAAAGGCACGCTGTCACCCCAACAAGGAGGCTCCAACGGATTGTAAGCAAACGGTTTCAGGTACTATTTCACTCCCCTCCCGGGGTACTTTTCACCTTTCCCTCACGGTACTTGTCCGCTATCGGTCATCTGGGAGTATTTAGGCTTATCAGGTGGTCCTGACAGATTCACACGGGATTTCTCGGGCCCCGTGCTACTTGGGATACTCTTCACGCGATCATGGCATTTCGGCTACGGGGTTCGCACCCTCTCTGACCGGCCATTCAAAACCGTTCGCCTATACCACTCACAACGCCCACCACGTGTCAGCATGATGAAAAAAGTCCCACAACCCCGACCATGCAACCCCTGACAGGTATCTCACATAACCGGTTTAGCCTCATCCGGGTTCGCTCGCCACTACTACCGGAATCACTTTTGTTTTCTCTTCCTGTGGGTACTGAGATGTTTCACTTCCCCACGTTCCCTCACCCCGCCCTATACATTCAGACGGGAGTGACCAGGCACCCCAAAGGGCCCAGGCCGGGTTTCCCCATTCGGAAATCCTCGGATCACAGCTCGTTTATCAGCTCCCCGAGGCTTATCGCAGATTACGACGTCCTTCTTCGGCTCCAGATGCCAAGGCATCCACCGTTTGCTCTTAGAAACTTGAAACAACATGAGCATGAATCGAAATAAATCTTCAAAAGAAAAATTTGACCATGATTGAAACACAAAAAGTGTTTCTAAGATGCTCGCGTCCACTGTGTAGTTCTCAACGTACGGCCGGTACTCCCACCCCAACCCACAAAAGGCCGGAAACAGAAGTCCGAGAAACCCGCAACCCCAAACGGGGAAGCCTGGTCCCTCAGGACCCAATAACGTGCACGCCAACCAAACACCCAGGCCACCGTTTCCCATCCCCACACGAGGACGTACTCCAACAACCCGACCATCCAGCCGGCCATATCAAATGTTCCACCCACGAGCTAACCAGCCACACACATTCGGTGCGGACCTGGCGCCTGGACACCAACGGTGCCAGTTGCTCCTTAGAAAGGAGGTGATCCAGCCGCACCTTCCGGTACGGCTACCTTGTTACGACTTAGTCCTAATTACCGGTCCCACCTTCGACAGCTCCCTCCCCAAGGGGTTAGGCCACCGGCTTCGGGTGTTACCGACTTTCATGACTTGACGGGCGGTGTGTACAAGGCCCGGGAACGTATTCACCGCAGCGTTGCTGATCTGCGATTACTAGCGACTCCGACTTCACGTAGTCGAGTTGCAGACTACGATCCGAACTGGGACCAGCTTTTTGGGATTCGCTCCACCTCACGGTATCGCCGCCCATTGTACTGGCCATTGTAGCATGCGTGAAGCCCAAGACATAAGGGGCATGATGATTTGACGTCATCCCCACCTTCCTCCGAGTTGACCCCGGCAGTATCCCCTGAGTTCCCACCATAACGTGCTGGCAACAGAGAACGAGGGTTGCGCTCGTTGCGGGACTTAACCCAACATCTCACGACACGAGCTGACGACAACCATGCACCACCTGTATACGAGTGTCCAAAGAGAACCCTGTTTCCAGGGCGTTCTCGTATATGTCAAGCCTTGGTAAGGTTCTTCGCGTTGCATCGAATTAATCCGCATGCTCCGCCGCTTGTGCGGGCCCCCGTCAATTCCTTTGAGTTTTAGCCTTGCGGCCGTACTCCCCAGGCGGGGAACTTAATGCGTTAGCTGCGACACGGAGACCGTGGAAAGGCCCCCACATCTAGTTCCCAACGTTTACGGGGTGGACTACCAGGGTATCTAAGCCTGTTCGCTCCCCACCCTTTCGCTCCTCAGCGTCAGTAGCGGCCCAGAGATCTGCCTTCGCCATCGGTGTTCCTCCTGATATCTGCGCATTCCACCGCTACACCAGGAATTCCAATCTCCCCTACCGCACTCTAGTCTGCCCGTACCCACTGCAGGCCCGAGGTTGAGCCTCGGGATTTCACAGCAGACGCGACAAACCGCCTACGAGCTCTTTACGCCCAATAATTCCGGACAACGCTCGCACCCTACGTATTACCGCGGCTGCTGGCACGTAGTTAGCCGGTGCTTTTTCTGCAGGTACCGTCACCCAAAGGCTTCTTCCCTGCCAAAAGAGGTTTACAACCCGAAGGCCGTCATCCCCCACGCGGCGTTGCTGCATCAGGCTTTCGCCCATTGTGCAATATTCCCCACTGCTGCCTCCCGTAGGAGTCTGGGCCGTGTCTCAGTCCCAGTGTGGCCGGTCACCCTCTCAGGCCGGCTACCCGTCGTCGCCTTGGTAAGCCATTACCTCACCAACAAGCTGATAGGCCGCGAGTCCATCCCCAACCAGTAAACCCTTTCCACCCACAGACCATGCGGCCATGAGTCATATCCAGTATTAGACACCGTTTCCAGCGCTTATCCCAGAGTCAGGGGCAGGTTACTCACGTGTTACTCACCCGTTCGCCACTAATCCACCCCACAAGTGAGGCTTCATCGTTCGACTTGCATGTGTTAAGCACGCCGCCAGCGTTCGTCCTGAGCCAGGATCAAACTCTCCGTAAATGCATAAACACCAACCAGGACAAAACCCAGCCAGCAAACATAAACGCACCCACCCAACAAAGGGCAGACACAAGTTCAATCATGACAACACAAACATCATTACTGACATTCGCAATCAATCAATATCAAAGGAATCTCAAACCCAGACAAAAGCCCAGGCCGAGGTTCAAAAATTGGCATTTGACATGTGCACGCTATTGAGTTCTCAAGGACCAGACGCTTCCAGATTCGACACCCGAGCTTCTCGGGAATCTCGCTCTGGAGCAACCTTGTTATCGTATCACCCACAACGAGTTATTCCGACGTGATGTCGAATTTCGTGTGGGGGAAGATTTTCGCCGATTGAGGCCCGCGGGCTTTCCTGCCCTCGGCACCTTTGTGGCGACGAATGAATACTTTACGCAGAGTTCACCCGGGCGGCAAATCTCTTCGACGTCCCGGGCGTGTCGTGAGAGACCGTCGGATATGCACGGCTCGCACGACCACGAAGACGGCTGCCCTCCATCGAGGACAGCCGTCTCATTCGCGGGTCGTCACGCCTGAATCGTGACCCCAGCAAGCGTCTTCTTGCCGCGGCGCAGCACGAGGAATCGCCGGTGGAGAAGCGCCTCGGCGACAGCATCCGGCTCTGTCACCTTCTCGTTGTTGACGTAGACACCACCCTGGTCGATAGCGCGCCGCGCCTCGCCGAGACTTTTGGTGAGCTCGGTGTCGACGAGAAGCTGCGCGACACTCGAGCCGGGAGCGGCCGTCGCGCCGGGAAGCTCGGACAACGCCGATTCGAGAGTTCGTTCATCGAGCGTTGACAAGTCACCTCGGCCGAAGAGAGCGTCAGCCGCATCGATCGCCGCCTGCGCGGCAGCCTTCCCGTGAACGAGAGAAGTCACCTCCCACGCGAGCCGCTTCTGGGCTTCGCGTCTAAACGGCTCCGTCTCGACCTTGACGGCGTAGTCCTCGATCTCGGCGCGGCTGAGGAAGGTGAAGACCTTGAGACGATCGATGACGTCTGCATCGGCCGCATTCACCCAGAACTGGTAGAACGCGTACGGTGTGGTCATCTCGGGATTGAGCCAAATGGCATTACCCTCGCTCTTTCCGAACTTGGTGCCGTCGGAGTTCACGATCAGCGGCGTACCGAACGCGTGGACGCTCGTGCCTTCTACGCGGTGGACGAGGTCCGTGCCGCCGACGAGATTGCCCCACTGGTCGCTCCCGCCCGTCTGCAGCACGCAGTCGTAGCGGCGGTAGAGCTCGAGAAAGTCGAGAGCTTGCAGCAGCTGGTAGCTGAACTCCGTGAAGCTGATTCCCGCCTCTGAGTTGAGGCGCGCCGACACCGCATCCTTCTTGAGCATGTTCCCAACGCGAAAGTGCTTGCCGACGTCACGGAGGAAGTCGATGGCGGTGAGATCACCCGTCCAGTCGAGATTGTTGACCATGCGCGCACGGTTCTCACCGTCGAAGCTCAAGTAGTTCTCGATCTGAGCCTTGAGACTGTCGACCCACTCCGAGACAGTCTCTTTCGTCTGCAGAGTGCGCTCTGCTGAGGGCCGCGGGTCTCCGACCAGCCCTGTCGACCCGCCGACGAGGCTTAGCGGCTTGTGCCCGGCAAGCTGAAGCCGCCGCAGCGTCAGCAGCTGAACGAGATGCCCGAGGTGCAGACTCGCCGCGGTCGGGTCGAAACCGCAGTAATACGTGATCGGCTCCCCCGCGAGAAGCTCTTTAAGCGCTGCTTGATCGGTTGACACCTGAATGAGCCCTCGCCAGAGGAGCTCATCCCAGATGTCCTCGAAGGCAGCATCGTTGGCCTGATGAGAAAGTACGGGGTTCGACACCCTCATTACAGTACCAGCGCGCGCAAACCAGAAGCGTGATGAGTTTAGGCCTGGAACTCATTATGGCTAGATTTTGATTTTTGACTAAAGTACTCTGAGTTGAAGGTTCTTACTGAACGGGGAGTCCCGCGTGTTCATCATCACCGCAGACCAGATCGACAGCCGCCACACGAAAGACGCGGTCTCGGGCACGCTGACCGCCCTCAACACCAAGCATGCACGCGCACTTGAGTTGCCCGCGGAGCGGACAGCGGGCGATGAGATCCAGCTCATCACGGACGACGCGCACACAGCCCTCACCATCACCCTCGGGCTCTTTCGGGAGAGCAGGTGGAGCATCGGCCTCGGCGTCGGCGACGTCGCCCTCCCGCTCGGAGAATCGACGCGTGCGTCAACGGGCGACGCGTTCTTTGCCGCCCGCGCGGCCGTGGAGCGCGCGAAGCCTCGCCCCGTGCGGTTCGCCTGCGAAGGCGGAGAACGGGTCGACCGGCAGAGCGTGGAGGACTTCGACGCTCTCGTCAGCATCCTTCTGCTTGTTCTCGATCGCCGCACCGACGGCGGCTGGGAAGTCCATGATCTGCTCGCCATGGGCATGACTCAGGCAGAAGCTGCCGAGAAGCTCGGGATCACGGCGGGCGCTGTCAGTCTCCGCGTGCGCGCCGCCGGCATTCGGCAGGAGGATGCCGCTGCCAAGGCTCTGGTGCGTATGCTCGAAGAGCTGAACGCGATGAGCAGAATTGGGAGGTGAGCTGACGTGGAGGTGCTGAATCTGGTCTATTGGACAACCATCGTCGTCCTTCTCATGGTCGCGACGATACTTGCGCTCGTTAGCCTTGGTCGCCCACGGACGATTCCCATCATCGTCTCAGGCGGATTCATGACGGGTGCGCTCGCTCTCGCCGCACTGCCCTTCGCCCCGCTTCCCCTGCCTCTCGCTGTCGCTGTCGCAGCACTGGGCCTCGTGCTCGCCGTGATCGGCGGCGGGCCGGCAGCCACCGCGGTTCTCGAGGCGGCCACGCGCGGGAGCGTGAAGCAGGGCACGCACGGTGGCATCCTGCTCGCTCGCACGGACAGCCGCGTCGACGACTCGGCCTACGTCGCACCTCCGAAGACCGAAGAGGTCATGCGGGGCGGACTCGTGATCGGCCTGCTCGAACGCCTGGCGATCGCAGCCGCGCTCATGGCGGGATTCCCCGGTGCATTCGCCGTTGTGGTCGCGGTGAAAGGTGTCGGACGATTCACCGAGCTCGCGGAATCGGAATCTCGGGAACGGTTCATCATCGGCACGCTGACAAGCTTGATCTGGGCTACGGCGGCCGCGGGCGTCTGGATCCTCGCGATCGACTGACGGCTACTCGGCTCCGGGGGTGGCGCTTGTATGGAGACACTGTGCGGTCTCCCTCGATCCAGAACCGCCAGGGGTAGAGGTCGCTGCCGCCGAGTCCGCTGACTCCGGTGCGCGGGCCTGACAGCACGCTCTGCGGCTTCTGACCCTCACGCAGCTCGAACGGCGCAGCGAAGAGGTCCGAGCCGTTGTCTGCCAGCTGAATGCCAAGGGCGACCGCAAGCCGCCCCGGTCCCCGCGCGAGGTCTCGATCCGACTTCGCCGTCGCGCGCCTCCGCCGGGCAATGTCAATGCCCTCCACGACCTCCCCGCCGCGCATCAGCAGCCCGGAGGGCTGCTCGGCAGGCGCGCAGACGATGTTGCCGCACACGTGCATGCCGTAGGTGAAATAGGCGTACAGGTGCCCGGGCTCCCCGAACATGGTGGCGTTGCGCTTCGTCTTGCCGCGGTGGGCGTGGGAACCGGGATCGACACCGTTTCCCACGTAGGCCTCGAGTTCCGTGAGCCGGATCGTCACGGTGCCCTCTTCTGTCGTGTGCGAGATGAGACTCCCGAGAAGCTCCGGCCCGAGGTCGACAGCAGATTCCATAAGAGTCGAGCGTTCGAGCGCCATCGTCAGTGTGTCAGTCCCAGATCGTGGCTGAGCGACGTGACGCGTGCGACGAGTTCGGAGCGCTGCTCCGTCACCCGCTGCGGAGCCGTTCCTCCGGCGCCCAGGCGGCTCCCGATGGAGCCCTCGACCGTGAGCACGGTGCGAACATCAGGAGTGAGGTGGGGCGAGATGCGTGCGAGAGCCTCGTCGTCAGGCTCGTGGAGCTCAATGCCGTGCTCTTCGCAGTACCTCACAAGTTCGCCGCTGATCTCATGCGCGTCGCGGAAGGCGACACCCTGCTTGACGAGCCATTCGGCGACGTCAGTGGCGAGAGAGAACCCCTGCGGGGCTTGAGCAGCCATCTTCTCCGTATTGAACTGCAGCGTGGCGACCATTCCGGTGAAGGCCGGAAGCAGCACTTCGAGGGTCTCAACGGTATCGAAAACCGGCTCCTTGTCTTCCTGCAGATCGCGGTTGTACGCCAGCGGCAGCCCCTTGAGCGTGCTGAGAAGACCTGTGAGGTTGCCGATCAGACGGCCCGACTTGCCTCGCGCAAGTTCGGCGATGTCAGGGTTCTTCTTCTGCGGCATGATGCTCGACCCCGTCGAGTACCGGTCGTCGAGAGTGACGAAATCGAACTCTCGGGAGTTCCAGAGGATGATCTCTTCGGAGAACCGTGAGAGATTGATGCCAACGAGAGACATGATGAAGCCGAACTCCGCCACGACGTCGCGGCTCGCCGTCGCGTCAAGCGAGTTCTCGCTCGGCCGGGCAAGCCCAAGGTGCCGGGCCACCAGCCACGCGTCGAGTCCCAACGTGCTTCCGGCGAGGGCGCCGGCGCCGTACGGAGAAACGGATGCACGTTCGAACCAGTCGCGAAGCCTCTCGAGGTCGCGCACAAGAGGCCACGCGTGAGCCATGAGATGGTGCGCCAACAAGACGGGCTGTGCGTGCTGCAGATGAGTTCGTCCGGGCAGCGCGGCGTCGGGGTGGGTTTCGGCCTGCGACACGATGGCGTCGATGAGCTGCACGAGCTCGTTTGCGATCGCGTGTGCATGGTCTCGCAGATACAGCCGCACGAGCGTGGCAATCTGGTCGTTACGACTCCGGCCCGCGCGCAGCTTACCGCCGAGCTCCTTGCCCGCAACGAGGATCAGCCCACGCTCAAGCGCACTGTGCACGTCTTCATCGGACTCGGCGGCGGTGAACGTTCCGTCGGCGACCTGCTCGCCGAGCTGAGTCAGAGCGTCGAGCATGGCTGAGAGCTCGTCGTCGCTGAGGTACCCGGCGGCCGCGAGAGCGTGAGCATGCGCTTTCGAGCCAAGGATGTCGTACTGCGCCAGCTTCCAGTCGAAGTGGGTTGACTTACTCAGCGCTGCTAATTCGGGTGATGGGCCGCCCGCGAATCGGCCGCCCCACAGAGCCCCCGCCTCTCCTGCACGGTTCGTTGACATGTCGCCCCTCCCGTCACGCACGCTCAAGCAGCCAGACCATCAGGGCCTTCTGCGCGTGCAGTCTGTTCTCTGCCTCGTCCCAGATGATGCTCTGCGGACCATCGATAACGTCGCCGGACACCTCGAAACCCCGGTCGGCGGGAAGACAGTGCATGAACACAGCATCCGACTTGGCCTTTCCCATGAGCTGCGCGTCCACCCGATATGCCGACAATGACTCGAGGCGTGCGGCCTTCTCTTCTTCTTTGCCCATGGACACCCAGGTATCGGTGACGATGACGTCTGCTCCGGCCGCTGCCTCTGATGCGTCCGTCAGCACGCTCACAGACCCGTTCGTCTGCTCGGCTCGTGACCGCGCGTCTGCCACAACAGCCTCATTGGGCGCGTACCCTCTTGGAGACGCAATGCGCACGTGCATTCCCGCCGTGGCACCGGCCAAAAGGTACGACTGGGCCATATTGCACGCTCCGTCGCCGATGAACGTCAAGGTGAGCCCGGAGAGCTCACCCTTGTGCTCACGGATCGTCAAGAGATCGGCGAGCAGCTGGCACGGGTGGAAGTCATCAGACAGCGCATTGATGACCGGCACTGTGGTGTCGCGGGACATCTCTTCGAGCCCGGACTGACCGTAGGTGCGCCAGACGATCGCCGAGACCATTCGCTCGAGAACACGAGCGGTATCGGCGGGAGTCTCTTTACCGCCCAACTGGCTGTTCGCCGTCGAGATGATGAGCGGGGCACCGCCGAGATCGGCGATGCCGACGGCGAACGACACTCGCGTTCGCGTCGACGACTTGTCGAAGATGACGGCCACGGTCTGCGGCCCTTCGAGGGGTTTGCGCGCCCAGCGGTCGCTCTTGAGTTCGAGAGCGAGGTCGAGAATCTCCGCCTGCTCGGCGGGCGTGATGTCATCGTCGCGAAGGAAGTGTCGGGTCATTGTGCTCTTTCGAAGGTTGCGATCAGTCAAGGGCGGAGAGCGCTGACCGGAAGCGCTCTACAAAATCGGCGATCTCGGCGTCGCCGATGATGAGAGGCGGTGCGAGCCGGATGGTTTCGGGGTTCGGCGCGTTGACGATGAGGCCGGCCGAGAGCGCGGCAGCATGAAGCTCGGACGCAACCGGCTGGGTGAGCTCGATGCCGAGCAGCAGCCCGCGCCCGCGCACGCCCCCGACGAGCGGGGAGCCGATCGCCGTGATCTCTGAGCGGAGCTGCTCGCCGCGTCGGGCCGCATTCTCGAGAAGCCCCGCGGACTCGATCTCGCCGAGAACAGCGTTCGCCGTCGCGGTCGCGAGCGGGTTTCCACCGAACGTGGTCCCGTGCTGTCCGGGGTGGAAAAGTTCACTGGCTTCGCCAAACGTGATGATCGCGCCCATCGGAACACCGCCGGCGATTCCCTTCGCCACGGTCACCACGTCAGGTGTGATGCCGTGCGCCTGGAATCCGAACCACTGACCGGTGCGCCCCACACCGGTCTGGATTTCGTCGATCATCAGGAGCGCGCCGACGTCGCGAGTGAGTTCGCGCGCGCGCTCGAGGAACCCCTCGGGAACCTCGAGCACCCCGGCCTCGCCCTTGATCGGCTCGACGATGATTGCGGCGACTCGATCGTCCATGGCCTGCTCAAGCGCGGCAATGGTCGTATCGATGTACTCGACGCCGCCCGGCAGCGGCTCGAAATCTGTGTGCATCGACGGCTTGCCTGTGAGAGCGAGCGCACCCATGCTGCGGCCGTGGAACGAGTTGGTCATGGACAGAATGCGTGTGCGCTTTCCGTCCGCGCCCGCGTTGAGGCGAGCGAGCTTGAACGCCCCCTCGTTCGCCTCGGTACCGGAGTTTGCGAAGAAGACGCGTCCTGACTCGCCTGCGCCAGAGAGGCGCTTCAAGCGCGCTGCGAGCTCAAGCTGTGGCGGTGTCGAGAAGTAATTCGACACATGAATGAGGGCTTGGGCCTGCTGTGACACGGCTTCGACGACAACGGGGTGCGCGTGCCCGAGCACGTTGACCGCGATGCCGCCGAGGAAATCGAGGTAGCGCGTGCCGTCGACGTCTTCGACGTAGCACCCCTCACCGCGCACGAGCAGCGCCTGGCTCGGTCCGAAAGTGTGCATCATGTCGCGTTCGACGCGTTCACGCCACGTGGTCATCTGCTCTCCTTTACAACTTCGGTTCCGACGCCCGGGCCCGTGAAGAGCTCGAGAAGAATCGAATGGTGCACGCGTCCGTCGATGATCGACGCGGCCTCAACTCCTCCGTCGATCGCGGTCAGGCACGCCGACATCTTTGGAATCATTCCGGCCTCAAGCTTCGGCATGAGCGCGCGAAGCTCGTCTGCCGTGATGCTCGTCACGAGGGAGCTCGTGTCGGGCCAATCGCTGTAGAGCCCGGCCACGTCGGTCAGAACGATGAGCTTCGACGCCGTCATTCCCGCCGCGAGTGCGCCGGCGGCAGCATCCGCATTGACGTTCAGGGGGCGCGACACATCGCCGTGCTCAGGCGCTATCGATGAGACGACGGGGATGCGTCCGGCTTCGATCGCGCTGCGCACGACAGCCGGATCGACATCGATGATGTCGCCCACACGGCCGAGGTCAATCTCGGCTCCATCGACAACCGCCCCGCGCTTTGCGCCGGTGAACAGGCCAGCGTCTTCTCCCGAAAGCCCGATCGCCAGATCGCCATGCGCGTTGAGGAGCTGCACGATCTCACGATTGACCTCGTCGCGCAGCACGTGGCGAACCACGTCCATCGCTTCGGGCGTGGTCACGCGGTATCCGCCGCGGAACTCACTGTGAATGCCGGCATCAGTCAGTGCGCGCGAGATCTGCGGACCGCCGCCGTGAACGACGACCGGATGCAACCCGACGTGATGCAGGTAGACGATATCTTCGGCAAAGGCGGTTTTGAGCTCGTCGGAGACCATCGCGTTGCCCCCGAATTTGATCACGACGACGGCGCCGCGATAGCGAGTGAGCCATGGCAGCGTATCGATGAGCGTCGCGGCTCTGGCTTGAGCCACCTCACGGGAGAGTTGAGTTGCGTGTGTCGTCATCGTCAGCTCGAGTAGGCGCTGTTCTCGTGAACGTAGTCGTGCGTGAGATCGTTGGTCAGGATCGTCGCGGATGCAGTTCCGGCGTGGAGCTCAATCAGCACCGAGCACTCGCGCCCGCTGAGGTCAACGCGCTCCCGCGGCTCGTCCGGACCGCCCGCGTGGCATACCCGGACTCCATTCATCGAGACATCGACCCGATAGGGATCGAATTCGGCCGACGTCGTGCCGATCGCGGCCAGAACGCGGCCCCAGTTGGGATCGTTGCCGAAGATCGCCGCCTTGAAGAGGTTGTTGCGCGCAACAGATCGTCCGACTTCGAGAGCGTCGTCTTCGCTCGCCGCTTCGGTCACGGTGATGGCGATATCGTGGCTGGCTCCCTCGGCGTCGCGTTGGAGTTGACCGGCCAAGTCGCGGCACACGTCGGTGAGCATCTCGGTGAAGGCCGATTCATCGGGGACGATTCCGGATGCGCCGGACGCGAGCAACGTCACTTGGTCATTCGTCGACATGCAGCCGTCGGAATCGAGCCTGTCGAAGGTCAGTCGCGTCGCCGCACGCAGCGCTCTGTCGAGAGCACGAGCATCGAGATCAGCATCGGTCGTGATCACCACGAGCATTGTCGCGAGCCCCGGGGCGAGCATTCCCGCGCCCTTCGCCATTCCGCCGATCGTATAGCCGTCCGTCTCGCGAACGACGGTTTTGGCGTGGGTATCCGTCGTCATGATCGCTTCTGCGGCGGCCAGCCCGCCGTCGGCGGACAGCTGGCTGGCAGCATCCGTCACCCCTGCCTCGATCTTCGCGACGTCCAACTGATCGCCGATCAACCCTGTGGAGCAGACAAGCACGTCGCCAGTTGAGACGCCGACCGCGGTGCCGACAGCCTCGGCGGTCGCGTGGGTGGCTTGGAAGCCCTGCTCGCCCGTGAAGCAATTCGCTCCCCCGGAGTTGAGCACGACCGCAGAGACGACGCCGTCGAGAATTGCCTGTCGCGACCAGATGATCGGGTTTGCCACCGCGCGGTTGCTTGTGAAGACGGCTGCTCCAGCCTGACGCGGGCCGGTGTTGACGACGAGCGCGATGTCACGATCGCCCGTGCCTTTGAGCCCCGCCGGCACACCGGCTGCGGTGAATCCCTGAGGTGCTGTCACGCTCACGGCGCTACTCCGTTCACAGTAAGGCCCGTCTGCTCGGGCAGTCCGAGTGCGATGTTCGCCGACTGGATCGCTGCTCCGGCCGTTCCCTTCGCGAGGTTGTCGACGGCGGTCACGACGACGACGCGTCCCGAGGCCTCGTCGACGGCGATGCCCATCAGCGCGGTGTTGGCTCCCAGCACGTCGGCCGTGCGGGGCACCTGCCCGTCGGGGAGCACCTGGACAAACGGCTCATCGGCGTACGCGGTCTCCCACGCCTCGCGGATCTGCGCTGCGGACGCGCCCGGCGCGATGCGCGCTGTCGACGTTGCGAGGATTCCGCGCGACATCGGGACGATCACGGGAGTGAACGAGATGCTCACGTCAGTGGCACCCGCCCAGCGGAGCCCTTGTGCAATCTCCGGGATGTGACGGTGGGTTCCTCCGACCGCATACGGGTTCGCGGTGCCGAGAACCTCAGCCGCGAGAAGATGCGGCTTCAAGCTCTTCCCTGCCCCGGACGGTCCGACCGCGAGCACAGAGACGATGTCGGTCGATTCGATGACTCCCGAAGCCACGCCGGGAGCGAGTGAGAGTTCGACGGTGCTCGCGTTGCAGCCAGGGGCTGCGATGCGGCGAGCGCCCGCGAGCACGTCACGCTGACGGCCGTCTCCGACGATGAGCTCTGGCACGCCGTAGGCCCACGCTCCGAAATGCTCGCCGCCGTAAAAGGCACTCCAGTCGGTGCCTGACTCGAGACGATGATCTGCCCCGCAGTCGACAACGAGGGTTTCTTCGTCAAGGTGCGCGGTGAGCTCTCCGGACTTTCCATGAGGAAGGGCGACGAAGACGATGTCGTGCCCGGAAAGACGCTCGGGCGTCGTGTCGACGAGCGTGAGGTGGCGCAGCGAACGCAAATGAGGCTGCAGCGCGACGAGAGGCGCTCCGGAATTCGAGTGTGCCGTGACTGTCGTGATCTCAAACTCCGGGTGCTCCGCGAGCAACCGCAGCAGTTCTCCTCCGGCGTACCCGGAAGCGCCTGCGACGGCAACGGTGAATGTCATGCTTCTACCTTATTGAGTGGGCGGTCTGCGCTGGTGTCGGCGGCGCCCACTCGTGACCAGATCACAGGTGCACGACAGGCGTCGCCGAGATTCGCACGGCGCGCCGACGTCGACGCAGCCCGCGCACTGCCGAGAAGAGGCCGAGCGAACGGGAAGCGGACGTCATGCGTCGAGAATACCCTGGGGCCTCGTGTTCGCGCCACTTGATGTCACAGCCTGTTCACGCCGGTGACGGTAACCTGGGCGTGCCCGGCCTGGTCTGATGCCGCAAGGTCGACGGTCGCAGAGATTCCCCAGTCGTGGTTTCCAGCCGGGTCGTCGATGATCTGCCGAACCGACCAGGTCTGCCTGCCTTCGTCGATCAGCAGCATCTGAGGACCACGTGCGTCGGCGCCGACGAGAATCTCGTCGTGCTCCTCGAAATACGCGTCGAGACTCGATTGCCAGTCGTCTGCGGTGAACCCGCTCTCGGCGTCGAGCGCCGCGAGGGAATCGTAGTCTTCGCGCGCGGCGAGCTGCACTCGGCGGAACAGTTCATTGCGCACGAGAATGCGGAACGCTCGTGTCTGCGTGGTGACGCGGGCAGGTGGCGACGGAGACAGCTCCGAGGCGTGCCCGCGGTGTGCGGCAGCATCCGGATGAGCCAATTCGTCCCACTCGTCGAACAGACTCGAATCGACCTGACGCACGAGCTCACCGAGCCATTCGACAAGGTCGGCGAGTTCTTCGGTCATGAGCGTATCGGGGACAAGCTGACGGATCGTTCGATATGCGTCGCTGAGATAGCGCAGAACGACGCCCTCCGACCGCACGAGCTGATAGAAGCGCACGAACTCGGCGAAAGACATCGCACGCTCGAACATGTCACGGACGACCGATTTCGGGGCGAGGTCGAAATCCGCGATCCACGGCTGCGACGCGCGAAACGTCTCGAACGCCTGCTCCAGCAGATCGGCGAGCGGCTTTGGCCAGGTGATCTCTTCGAGAAGCTCCATGCGCTGCTCATACTCGATGCCCTCGGCCTTCATCTCGGCGACCGCCTCGCCTTTGGCCATGAACTCCTGCTGGTTGAGTACAGCTCTCGGGTTGTCGAGCGTTGCCTCGATGATCGAGATCATGTCGAGCGCGAAATCGGGCGACTCGGGGTCGAGAAGGTCGAATGCGGCAAGCGCAAACGGCGACAGCGGCTGGTTGAGTGCGAAGTTCGGCGGAAGATCGACGGTGAGACGGATGCTGCCCTCGCGCACGTCGACGATGCCCGCGTCCTTGAGCGTGCGGAAGATGCTCAACGCCCGACGGGCGAGCTCCCGCTGCCGCGCCGGCGGTTCATGATTGTCGAACACCAGACGACGCACATGCGCGAACACATCGCCGCCTTGTGCGATCAGATTGATGAGGATGGCGCTCGTCATCTGCATATGACTCGAGAGTGTCTCCGGTTCGGCCGAAATCAGCCGGTCGAAGGATCCTCTCCCCCACGAGACGAAGCCGTCGGGTGCCTTCTTGCGAATGACTTTGCGGCGCTTTTTGGGATCATCGCCCGCTTTCTCGAGCGCCTTGAGGTTCTGAGTCTCGTGTTCGGGCGCTTGAGCGATGACCGTGCCAGCCGTATCGAAGCCCGCGCGTCCCGCACGACCCGCGATCTGATGAAACTCTCGCGCGTTGAGCTGCCGCATGCGCATGCCGTCATACTTCGTGAGTGCGGTAAACAGGACCGTGCGAATCGGGACGTTGATACCGACCCCGAGGGTGTCTGTGCCGCAGATGACCGGCAGCAACCCCGCTTGCGCGAGTTGTTCGACGAGGCGCCGATACTTCGGCAGCATCCCGGCATGGTGTATGCCGATTCCCGCGCGGACGAGGCGCGACAAGCTCTTTCCGAACGCCGTCGTGAATCGGAAATCGCCGATCTGCTCAGCGATGCGCGCCTTCTGCTCTTTCGACACGATTTTCTGGCTCGTCAGCGCCTGTGCCCTCTCCATCGCCTGCGCCTGCGAGAAGTGCACGATGTAGACGGGGGCGCGGTTTGTGTGCAGAAGCTCATCGACGGTCTCGTGGATGGACGACGTCTCGTAGTGGTAGGACAGCGGAACAGGCCGTTCGACACCCGTGACGAGGCCCGTCTGCCTCTGCGTTCGCCGGCTCAGATCGGCAGCAAGGTCACTCACGTCACCGAGCGTCGCCGACATGAGCACGAACTGCGTGTGCTCAAGAGTGAGCAGGGGAACCTGCCAGGCCCAGCCGCGTTCGGGGTCCCCGTAGTAGTGGAACTCGTCCATGACGACCTGCTGCACGTCGGTGTCGCTGCCGCGCCGTAGCGCAAGGTTCGCCAAGATCTCGGCCGTGCAGCACAGAATCGGCGCTTCGGCGTTGACACTGGAATCCCCGGTCATCATGCCGACGTTCTCTGCGCCGAACGTCTCGACCAGAGCGAAGAACTTCTCGCTCACGAGAGCTTTGATCGGCGCAGTGTAGACGCTACGTTCACCGCGGGCGAGCGCGAGAAGGTGGGCTCCGACGGCAACGAGCGACTTTCCGGTTCCCGTTGGAGTCGAGAGGATCAGATGATTTCCGCTGACAACTTCAAGGAGAGCGTCTTCCTGCGCGGGATAGAGCTCGATGCCCTGCTGCGTTGCCCAGTCGGTAAACGTTTCGAGCACCACATCGGGGTCGGACGACGCGGGCACGGTGAGGCCGGACCCGGCCGGCCTCACCGTGCCATTCATGCCATCGGTTGGCGGATTCTGCACCGTCAGTCTCTGATCGCCGCCCCGAAGAGCTCGGTCGCGCGCTGAGCGCCAGACAGCTTCGCCTCCGACGCCTCCGCGGCGGTCAGCGTCCGGTCAGGCGCTCGGAACCGCAGTGCAAATGTGAGGCTCTTCTCGTCGTCGCCGACTCCCGTGCCGCGATAGTCGTCGACGAGGCGGATGCTCTCGAGCAGGTCGCCGGACCCCGCGCGCACGGCATCCAGCACGTCCTGCGCTGCGACGTATGCCGAGACGACGAGCGACAGGTCCTGCGTTGCCGCTGGCTGCGTGAGGATGCTGTGGGTCGCGACGTTCGTCGGGGCCAGCGCGAGCACAGCGTCGAGGTTCAGCTCGGCCACAGCGACAACCCGTGGCAGGTCGTGCTCCTCTGCGATGTCCGGCAGCAGCTCACCGGCGAAGCCGACGGGGGTGTCTCCGACACGCAGCTCAGCGGTCCGGCCAGGGTGTAGCGCCTTGTGGGCGCCCTGCGCGACTTCGATGCGGACTCCAGCGGCAAGCCCGATCTGAGCCACGCTTGCCAGAACATCGCCCAGTCCCGCGGGCACGGCGGGCTGTCCCGGCTGCTTCGCGATAGCGTTGCCCAGGGTGAGAACCGCAACATGCCGCGGCTGAGGCGGAATGCTGTTGTTCAGAGCCTCGATTGCCTCAGCTGAGGGGCGCTCGGCGCCCGACGGTACATGCTCGAGGCCGTACGTCTCACCGAGTTGCGGACGGAAGACCAGACCGATCTCACTGAGCGACTGATCCGTGATGCCGCGCGAGAGATTGCGGTGCGCGAGTTCGAGCAGACCGGGCAGCAATGACGTGCGCAGTTGCGACGCGCGGGCATCTAACGCATTTGCAAGCGTGACCGCGGGAACAGGCTCGTCAACAGGGCTACCGAACAAGGCGTTGGACTCCGCTGTGACGAACGGGTACGCGAGCACCTCTGTGCTGCCGGCGGCGGCGAGCGCATTTGCGACGGCGCGACGTGCTCTCTGCTCTCGCGTCAGTCCCTGTCCGGGAGGCGCAACCGGAAGAACGCTCGGGATGCGGTCATACCCGACGATCCGCGCGATCTCCTCGACGAGGTCTGCCTTGCTCGCGAGATCCGGACGCCAGGACGGCGGGGTCACGAGGAGTCCTTCATCGGTCGTCGAGACTGCACAGCCGATCTCCTCGAGCGAACCCCGCTCCTCAGCATCCGTGTAGTCGACCCCGACAAGGCCCGCGGCGAACCCGGCTGGCAGCACGATGGGAGCGGGCGGTGCCGTCGTGTCGAGGTACGAGCCCTGCGCGGCATCCGTTCCGCCGGCAAGTTCCACCATGAGGTCGACGACGCGGTCCGCGGCCGCCGCGGCGACCTTCGGGTCCACTCCCCTCTCGAACCGCTTTGAGGCCTCGCTCGGGAGTTTGTGGCGACGAGCCGTACGCGCGATCGATACCTGGTCGAAGTTCGCTGCCTCAACGAGAACGTTGGTTGTCTCCGGGCCCATCTCGGTTGAGCCTCCGCCCATGACCCCCGCGAGTCCGATCGGGCCGCTGTCATCAGTGATGAGCAGGTCTTCGGCGTCGAGACTGCGCTCCACGCCGTCGAGCGTCTGGAGCTTCTCGCCCGATCGGGCTCGCCTCACGACGATCCCCCCGGCCAGAGCATCGAGGTCGTACCCATGAATCGGCTGCCCCAGCTCAAGCATGACGTAGTTCGTGATGTCGACGAGAAGCGAGAGGGAGCGGATGCCGGCAAGCCGAAGCCGTGCCGCCATCCACGGCGGTGTCGGGGCCGTCGCGTCAACGTCGCGTACAACGCGCGTCACGAAGACGGAGCACCCCACATTGCCTCGAATCGGCGCCGCGTCGTCGACGCGAACGTCGACTCCGGTCAGTCCCGTCGGCACATCGCGAATAGCGGGATCACGAAACGCTGCACCCGCTGAATGCGAGAGCTCTCGAGCAACCCCGCGAATGGAGAAGGCGTATCCACGGTCGGGAGTCACATTGATCTCGACCGCTGCATCATCGAGCCCCAGCAGCGCGATGGCGTCGGTGCCGACCTCAGGATCAAGACCCAGTGTCTTCAGGGTAAGAATTCCCTCGTGGTCATCGCCCATGCCGAGTTCGCGCACAGACGCGATCATTCCCTCAGAAAGATGCCCGTAGGTTTTTCGCGCGGCAATCGGGAAGGGCCCGGGCAAAACAGATCCGGGCAGCGTGACGACGACTTTGTCCCCAGGCTCGAAGTTGTGTGCACCGCAGACGATGCCGTGCACCGCATCACCGCCGTCTGCGGCGTCCTGCCCATCGGGCGCAACGCGCACCTGACACCAGCGGATGACCTTGCCGTTCTTCTGCGGTTCCTCGACAAAGTCGAGCACCTGGCCGACGACGACGGGACCGCTCAGGTCGATCCGGTGAATGTCTTCTTCTTCGAGACCGACCTTGACGAGCGCTTCCTGGACGCTCTCGGGAGTTGCTCCCGGCTCAAGATCGACGTACTCGGCAAGCCAGCTCAGAGGTACGCGCATCACTACACCACCATTCCGAACTGCTGGGAGAACCGGATGTCTCCCTCGATGATCTCGCGCATGTCCTGAATGTCGTTGCGGAACATGAGCGTGCGTTCAATCCCCATGCCGAAGGCGAAGCCGCTGTACTCATCGGGATCAATTCCTGCAGCACGAAGCACGTTGGCATTCACCATGCCGCAGCCGCCCCATTCGATCCATCGCGCTCCGCCTTTGAAGGTCGGGTGCCAGAGATCCAGTTCGGCGCTCGGCTCTGTGAAAGGAAAGTAGCTCGGGCGCAGACGGATCTTCGCCGCCGGTCCGAACATCGTGCGCGCGAAGTGCTCGAGAGTCCCCCGCAAGTGCGCCATCGTCAGTCCCTTGTCGACGGCGAGTCCCTCGAACTGGCTGAACACCGGTGTGTGGGTCGCGTCGACCTCATCGGTCCGATATGTGCGGCCCGGCGCAAGAACGTACACAGGCAGCTCGCGATCGAGCAGTGAACGCACTTGAACCGGAGACGTGTGCGTCCGAAGCACCAGGTGCGAGTCGGCCGGGTCGACGAAGAACGTGTCCTGCATCGCGCGAGCAGGGTGATCGGCGTCGAAGTTGAGAGCGTCGAAGTTGTACCACTCGCTCTCGACTTCGGGACCCTCTGCGATCTCCCAGCCCATGCCGACGAAGATGTCGGAGACGCGTTCCTGAAGCATGGTAAGTGGATGCCGCGCCCCCGGCGTGTAGCGCGACGGCAACGCCGTGACGTCCACGGCTTCCGCCTTCAGCTGCGCAGCCTTCTCGACGACGATGATCTCTTCTTGCCGAGCCGCGAACTGTGCGTTCACGCGTCCACGAGCCTGCCCGACGAGCTTGCCGAATTCGGCCTTGTGCTCCTTCGGAACGTTGCGGAGTTCACCGTTGAGCCGAGCGAGAGCGGATGACTCCCCCATATGCTCGGCACGGACCGCCTTGAGGTCAGTCGAAGTCTCTGCAGCCTCGATCGCGGCACGTGCCGCGTCAACGGCAGACTCCACTGCTTCTTCTGAAATGGGGATAGCGTCAGACACGATCCCCAAGTCTACCCGGCTGCCGACGTCAGATCTGTCGTCCGCCGGCCTCGTGGGACTCGGATTGAAGAGCAATCGCCTTCGTTTCCGCCGCCCCCAGGTCCTCGCGGAAGTTCGGGTCCGTCGGCAGCTTCTTGCTCCGTCGGGTGCGAACCTCGACCCACTTGGCCAGTCCGGCAAGCAGCAGACACAGCGCAATGTAGATCGAACCGAAGATGATCGTAGACGGGATGATCGGCGCGCCGTAGTCCACCTGGCTTCCGTAGAACTTGGCCAGGTAGAGCAGCTCTTGGAAGGTCACGATGAATCCGAGTGCCGTGTCTTTGAGCACCACGACGAGTTGCGAAATGATCACGGGCATCATCGCTCTGATCGCCTGCGGGTAGAGAATGATCGACATCACACCGGTCTTGCGCAGTCCGATTGCGTAGCCAGCTTCTCCCTGTCCGCTCGGGAGCGATTCGATTCCGGACCGGAAGACCTCAGCGAGCACCGACCCGTTGTAGAGAATCAAACCGACGACGACGGCAACATACGGGTTGATGAATTCCAGCCCGAGAGTCGGCAATCCGTAGTACATGATCATCATGAGAATCAGCACGGGGATGGCGCGGAAGATCTCCGTGAAGACAGTGACGGGCCATCGCACCCACCGGTGCGACGAGACCCGTCCAATGGATAGCACCAGTCCGAGGACGAGACTTCCGAGCGCCGCAACAATGAACGCCGACAGAGTCGTTAAGGTCGCCGTTCCGATCGCACGCCACACTGCCGTATACCGGAAGAGCTCCCATTTCTCTGCAGTGAATTGTCCAGTCATCGCGAAGCGATAGAGCACGAATCCGATGATTGCCACGACGATGATGACCGTGACGACGGCCAGAAGGCGATTTCGGACGCGCGCTCGTGGGCCGGGTGCGTCGTACAGTACGGTGCTCATCGGGCAACCCTCCATCGCTTTTCGAGTCGTCGTTGGATGAACGCGAGAATCATCACGAGGATGACGAAGAACAGCGCGACCCAGAGGAGCACCACCATCGCCGGCTCGCCCCGCTCAGACGCGTAAGCTCGGATCGCACCAGCTTCGGCGACGGAGAAACCCGCCGCTACCGTGGTGTTCTTCAACAGCGCGATGAGCACGCTCATGAACGGCGGAATGACCGCACGGAACGCCTGAGGCAGAACGACGGTCGTCATCGTCGGCACGAACGAGAGCCCGATTGCTCTCGCGGCCTCGGCTTGGCCGACGGGGACCGTGTTGAATCCCGAGCGAAGCACCTCGGCAATGTATGTCGCGGTGTACAGACTCAGGGCGATGATCGCGAGAGTCTCATAGGAGACCTCCCACAGGTCGAGCTTGGGGTAGCCGAACGCGAAGAAGAAGAAGATCAGCGTCAACGGCGTATTTCTGACCAGGTTCACGTACGCGGTGCCGACCCCTCGCATGACTGGCACGGGCGACACACGCATCGTGCCGACGACGAGGCCCAGGAGCGTCGAGAACAGCGCCGCCCAGAGAAACAGCACGATCGTGGTTCTGAACCCTCGAATGAAGATATCGAGGTTATTCAGCAAGACGTCCACGGCACTCCCTCAGCTCACAAATTGAAGAGACGGATGCCGGGCGGCCACGTGCCGCCCGGCAGGTTCGTCGGCTTAGTAGTCGTCGACCTTGGGCTGCTCCAACTTGACTCCTGCTTCCCCGAGCGTGGCGTCGTAGATGCCCTGCCAGGTATCAGAGCCCTCGGTGAGCGTCTTGTTCAGGTAGTGACGCAACGCGTCGTCACCCTTGGGCACGCCGATGCCGTACTTCTCCGTGCTGAACGGCTCGCCCACGACCTTGAGAGCATCAGGCTCCTGGGCGGCGTAGCCGAGCAGGATCAGCTGGTCCGTCGTCACGACGTCGACCTTGCCGTCTTTGAGGGCGTCAACGCACTGAGAGTAGACGTCGAACTCCACGGGGTCAGCTTCGGGGAAATTGTCACGAATGTTCTGAATCGGGGTTGATCCGGTCGCGGAGCAGACCTTCTTGCCCGCAAGATCATCTTCGGTCTTGATCTCGTCGTTGTCTTTCAACACGAGAAGTCCCTGGCCCGTGATGACGTACGGCCCAGCGAAGTCAATCATCTCCTTGCGCTTGTCCGTGATCGAGTACGTTCCGACGTACATGTCGATATCACCGTTGACGAGCGCCTGCTCGCGGTTCGCGCTCGGAATCGCCTCGAAGCTGATCTGATCCTCCGAGAATCCGAGCGACGCGGCCATCCACTTGGCGATCTCGATGTCGAATCCCGTGCGCTCCCCGCTCACCGCGTCGCGGTAGCCGAGGCCAGGCTGGTCTTCCTTGACGCCGATCGTGATCTCGCCCGCTTCCTTTGCGGCGTCGAACGTCGGGCTGCCCTCAAGCTCGACGTTCTCATTGACCTCGTACAGCGACGATGTGTCTTCGCCGTCTCCGCCGCCTCCGGGGGCCGGTGGCGCCTCGCCCGCGCAGCCCGACAGTACAAGCGCTGCCGCCGCCGCTGCGGCGAAGAGCGTCATTCCTTTACGCATGTGCTTTCCTTTCGTCTTGGGGCCCGTGCCCCTTGCGTTCTTCTGTCTCGCTTCTCAGTGCGTGAGAAGTTTCGACAGGAAGTCTTTTGCACGATCCGATTTCGGGTTCGTGAAGAACTCTTCAGGCTCGGCTTCTTCTACGATCTCGCCGTCTGCCATGAACACGACGCGGTCCGCTGCCTTGCGCGCGAAGCCCATCTCGTGCGTGACCACGACCATGGTCATTCCCTCGCTCGCGAGCTGAACCATGACGTCGAGCACTTCGTTGATCATCTCTGGATCGAGAGCGCTCGTCGGTTCATCGAACAGCATGACCTTCGGCTTCATTGCAAGCGCACGCGCAATCGCCACCCGCTGCTGCTGCCCACCAGAGAGCTGCGCGGGCATCTTGTCGGCTTGAACCCCGACTCCCACGCGCTCGAGCAGCGCCCGCGCCGCGTTTGCCGCTGCAGCACGCTTCTGGCCGCGCACCCGGGTCGGACCGAGGGTCACGTTCTCGAGGATTGTCTTGTGTGCGAAGAGGTTGAAGGACTGGAACACCATTCCCACATCCGCACGGAGGGCGGCGAGAGCCTTACCTTCCTCGGGAAGCTTCTTGCCATCGATGCGGATCTCGCCAGCATTGATCGTCTCAAGCCTGTTGATCGTGCGGCAGAGCGTCGATTTTCCGGACCCGCTGGGTCCGATCACGACCACGACTTCCCCCTTGTTCACCGTCAGATTGATGTCTTTCAGCGCGTGAAAGTCACCGTAGTACTTCTCGACGTGATCGAGGACGACGAGAGGCTCGCCCGCGGCGGCCACAATGGGATTGCTCGTCGTCTCGAATGCTGCGGGTCCGCTGTGACCGGCGGATCCCTCATGCTCCTGGGATTCCATAACGCTTACGCTATGCGACCCCGCGGCGCGACACGGTTACCGGATAGCCCCCGTTACGAAGTCGTAACTTAACTGTCACGCGCGGCGTCGGAGCCGTGATGAGCGAAGGCGGATTCGTACAGACACACGGATGCCGCGGTGGCGAGGTTCATCGACTCGGCTCTGCCATAGATCGGCACCGATACAACGGCGTCGGCGAGCCGCAGAGCCTCGTCGGGCAGTCCGCGCGCTTCGTTCCCGAACAGCCACGCTGTGGGGCGCTCAAGCGCTCCACTCTGCCGCCGCTCCAGCAGGTTTTCGCCCTTGATGTCGGCCGCGACGATCGTCAGTCCAGCGTCGCGAAGCCGAGAGAGAGCGACATCGAGCGCGCCCCCGAGAGCGAAGGGGACGTGAAAGAGCGAACCCGTCGTCGACCGCACAACCTTCGGGTTGAAGGGGTCAACGGTGCGCCCCGTCAAAATGACGGCGTCTGCCCCGGCAGCATCCGCCGCTCGCAGAATCGTCCCCAGGTTGCCTGGGTCGCGCACCTCCTCCAGCACGGCCACAAGGCGAGGATGCTGGGCCACGATGTCTTTCAGGGCAGTCGGATGCTGGCGGCACACGGCGGCGATTCCCTGTGGTGTCACCGTATCCGTCATCGCGTCGAGCACCTCTTCAGTGACGTACTCGAAATCGAGCGACGCCGACTGGGCGGCGTCCAAAAGCTCACTGTGCTTCTGGGCGGCAGACGGCGTCACATAGAGCTCTTCGAGAAGCTCGGGACGCCACGTCAACGCCTCAGAGACCGCTTGCGGACCCTCGAGAAGAAACAGCCCGGTCTCCTGGCGATGCTGTCGGCGTGAAAGCTTCGCGACCGCTTTGATCCGGCCGGCACGGGGGTTTTCGATCACGGTCACAGTCTACGGGCCGTTAACGAGGCGGTGGCGGAACCCCAAGGGGTCCCGCCACCGTGAAGAAGGCAAAAGAGCTAAGCGGCATCTTCCGTCTTCGGAGCCGACGTGTCGGCCGGAAGAGCCTTCTTCGCCGTCTCGACGAGCGCGGTGAATGCAGAGGGCTCGTTCACGGCGAGTTCCGCGAGCATACGGCGGTCCACCTCGACACCGGCGAGCCCGAGGCCCTGGATGAATCGGTTGTACGTGAGACCGTTCGCGCGCGACGCAGCGTTGATGCGCTGGATCCACAGGCGACGGAAGTCGCCCTTGCGCTGACGCCGGTCACGGTATGAGTACACGAACGAGTGTGTGACCTGCTCCTTGGCCTTGCGATAAAGGCGCGAACGCTGTCCGCGGTAGCCCTCGGCGCGCTCCAGGATGACCCGACGCTTCTTGTGGGCGTTGACGGCCCTCTTGACTCTTGCCATTTCTCTATCTTCCTAACGGGTCTTCGGCTCAGTTGCCGAGAAGCTTCTTCGCCATCTTGGTGTCGTGCGATGACAGGACCTGGTCCTGGTTGAGACGACGCTTGCGATGGCTGGACTTCACTTCGAGGTTGTGGCGCATGCCCGCCTGCTGCTTCATGATCTTTCCGCTTCCGGTGACCTTGAAGCGCTTCTTGGCCCCCGAGTGGGTCTTCTGCTTAGGCATTCTTTTCCTCCTGCTTTGCCGCCTTCTTGGCGGCACGATGTGCGTTGGCCTCAGCCTTGGCCTCTGATTTGTTCTTCAGAGGGCCAATGACCATGACCATGTTTCTGCCGTCGATCTTCGGGTTGGACTCGACGGCCCCGAACTCCGATACATCTTCAGCAAACTTCTGGAGCAAGCGAACGCCCATTTCGGGGCGGGACTGCTCACGGCCGCGGAACAAGATCATCGCCTTGACCTTGTCACCGCCCTTGAGAAAGCCCTCTGCGCGCTTGCGCTTGGTTTCGTAATCGTGGGCATCGATCTTGAGGCGGAAACGGACTTCTTTCAGCACCGTGTTCGCCTGGTTGCGCCGAGCCTCTTTGGCCTTCTGCGCAGCCTCGTACTTGAACTTGCCGTAGTCCATGATCTTGGCCACCGGCGGCTTCGAATTGGGAGCTACCTCAACAAGGTCGAGGTCGGCCTCCTGGGCAAGACGAAGCGCGACGTCGAGCTTGACAACGCCGACCTGCTCACCGCTCGGCCCGACGAGTCGAACCTCCGGAACCCGGATACGGTCATTGGTACGGGGATCGCTGATGCGGAACTCCTCTGATCTGATTTACTTGGTCCATGTGCCGGCGGATACCGGTACATGACGAGAGAGGAGCCGCCTATGCACGACAAGGTCGTGCATAACACCCTGACTACCGTGTCGATCGCCGACCCGGCGGAGTGCAACAACCCGGTAACCTGGATAACGGTCAAGCGCGGGTGGGAGATTCTCCTCTTTCGCCTTGGGATTGAACCCATGGACCGCAACAGTCTAGCAGAGGAATAGTGTGAATACGACCGACAACGAAGGCCTTCCCGGCGGCGATTTCGACGAAGCGTTGAATGAGGTGACTCGGGACATCGCCGATGTCGGGGCGGTCGAAGTGATTACAACGACAGCTGTTCATCTGATGAGCGCCGCTGCCGTCAAGTGCGGGCTCGCTGACGATGCGGAGACGCAAACCGACCTCGACGAGGCCCGCAAGCTCATCAACGCACTCGCGGGACTTATCACGGCGGGTGCTCCTGAGATCAGCGATATGCACGCTCGCAGCCTTCGCGATGGACTGCGCACGCTGCAACTCGCCTTCCGTGAAGCGTCGACGATTCCTGATGCTCCGGGCGCCGGCCCGGGCGAGAAGTGGACGGGACCGGTCGCCTAGCCTGAACTGTCTGCGGCGATCGCGACTTTGAGCGAGTCAACTCTGTGTGCGATGACCTCGTCGGCAGCCCATAGCTCGCTCAGTCGCGTGACGATCTGAGAGAGTTCTTCGCGGCCAAGCCCCGGCACGAGCGTCAGCGACACGACGGTCTCCGGCGCTCTCAGCCGCGCCGTCGGGTCCCCGGGCGCCAATCGGACGGCTACAACGCGATCATCGGTCACCGCCGATCGTTCGAATGCCGCCAGAACCTCTGGATCAGCGAAGCTCGGAATCCACGCCTGGGACTGGGCTATGGCCCACAAAGCCGGTCGACGAATGACGAACTCGGTCCGAGATGTCGCATCGAGCACGACGAGATCGGTGCGCTCCTCGGCGGCGGCAAGCGCGACACGGACGCCCTCGGCAGGCACAGGACGCGCCTGGGGGTTCCAGGCCTGCATGGCGGCGACCGAGGAGAAGACGGGCATGACATTGCGACCGTCGGGGCCCTCAACCGTAATGATCGAGAGTTCCTGAGTCTTGTCGACAACGATCCAATCGTCGGTGACGCCGTGTTCACCGGCATGAGCTACCAGCGGGATCAGCAGGCGAGATGTCGCGAATTCTGCGACAACACCTCGGCCATCGTCGCCGCCACCATGGAAGGAATCGATCGCTGCGATCAGTCCGGGAGGTGCGCTGCCGTCATCAGCCGCCCGGTCGTTCGGACGAAAACTGCGGCCTTCCCACGGCTGCCCCGCGGAGTCGGCTTTATCAGTCGGATGCGACATCCAGCGCCTCTGCAAGCGTGAACGCGCCCGCGTAGAGAGCCTTGCCGACGATTGCACCCTCGAGGCCGAGCGGCACGAGCTCGCGTAGCGCCGCAATATCGTCGAGATTCGAGATTCCTCCAGAAGCGACGACCGGGCGCTCCGTGTGGTCCATCACCTGCCTGAGCAGATCGAGATTCGGACCCTTCAACGTTCCGTCCTTCGTCACATCGGTGACGACATACCGGGCACATCCCGCCTCTTCGAGGCGTTCGAGGACCTGCCAAAGGTCACCGCCGTCGCGAGTCCAGCCTCGCGCAGCGAGGGTTGTGCCGCGAACATCAAGGCCGACGGCAATAGATTCACCGTATTGGCCGATGACGTTTGCGGCCCACTCGGGGTTCTCCAGTGCTGCCGTGCCGAGATTGATGCGCTTCGCACCGCTGTCCAATGCCGCTTCAAGCGACTTGTCGTCGCGGATGCCGCCGGACAGCTCGACGTTGACCCCGCGCACGTTCTTGATCACTCGGCGGATCACCGATGCGTTGTTACCACGTCCGAACGCGGCGTCGAGGTCGACAAGGTGGATCCACGCTGCGCCATCATCGACCCATGCTTCAGCAGCGTCGACCGGATCTCCGTAACTGGTTTCGCTGCCCGCCTCGCCTTGTGTCAGCCGCACCGCCTTGCCGCCTGCCACGTCGACGGCCGGAAGCAACTCGAGCGCCGGCGCTTGATTGAACTCGCGCATTCCCATCCTTTGTGAAGGTGATGACGTGCCGTGCGGCACAAGAACCCCATGTTAGTGAGCAGAGAGGCTTTCCACCCAATTCGAGAGAAGGCGGACGCCGGGCTCCCCCGACTTCTCTGGATGGAATTGCGTCGCCCATAATGGACCGTTCTCGATGGCGGCGATGAACCGCTCGCCGTGCTCCGCCCACGTCACCTGGGGGGCCGCGAAGGTGTCCGACAACTCGAGAGGCCACGTTCGTGCGGCATACGAGTGGACGAAATAGAACCGCTCATGGGTAACGCCAGCGAACAGCCGTGACTGCGGCGGGGCGAGGACTGTGTTCCAGCCGATGTGCGGGAGGACCGGCGATTCTAGGCGCTCGACGACTCCGGGCCATTGACCGAGACCGTCGGCCACCTGACCTCGTTCGACTCCGGATTCGAACATGACCTGCATTCCGACGCAGATGCCGAGCACCGGGCGTCCGCCTGCGAGCCGGCGGTCGATCACTTCGTCTGCGCCTGCAGCCCGAAGCTGATCAACGACAGCGCTGAAGGCTCCCACGCCGGGAACGAGCAGCCCGTGTGCCTCGAGAGCATCTTTCTTGCTGCTTGTCAGAGCGACGTCGGCGCCAGCAGCCTCAACGGCTTTCACCGCTGAATGAACGTTGCCGGAGCCGTAGTCGAAGACGACGACGCGAGGAGCGCTCACAGAGTGCCCTTTGTCGACGGAACTCCGCTCACCAGCGGGTCGAGCGACTTCGCCTGCCGGAAGGCGCGAGCCAACGCTTTGAACTCTGCTTCGGCAATGTGGTGCGGATCACGGCCTGACTTCACGTCGATGTGCACGGTCATCGCGGCGTTGTAGGCGATCGCCTCGAATACGTGGCGAATCATGGACCCCGTGAAGTGTCCGCCGATGAGGTGAAGTTCAAACCCAGCCGGCTCGCCACCGTGAACAAGATACGGTCGTCCAGAGATGTCGACGACGGCCTGCGCGAGTGCTTCGTCCAGGGGCACGAGGGCATCGCCGTACCGGGAGATACCCTCTTTCGTTCCGAGAGCCTCGCGAATCGCCCTGCCGAGAGCAATCCCGATGTCCTCCACGGTGTGGTGAACGTCGATGTCGATGTCACCGGTCGCACGAACGGTAAGATCCGTGAGCGAGTGCTTGGCGAACGCCGTCAGCAGGTGGTCGAAGAAGGGCACGGACGTGGAAATGTCGCTCGTGCCGGAGCCGTCCAGGTCAATCCGCAGATCGATCGACGACTCGCTGGTTTCGCGCTGGATACGGGCGACCCGTGAAGAATTCATACTCATGATCGTAGTGCGGACATCGCATCGAGGAACGCAGATGTCTCAGCTTCGGTGCCCGCAGTAACGCGCATGTGACCCGGGATGCCGATGTCTCTGATGAGGATGCCGCGTTCGAACAGCTGCCGGAATAGCTTGTCTGTGTCGTCGACGCCGCCGAAGAAGACGAAATTGCTGCCGGAACGATACGGCTTGAATCCGAGCGCCGAGAGGCCCGCCGAGATGCGCTCTCGCTGCCCACGGATGTCGTCGACTACGGCGAGCATAGCGTCGGAGTGCCGCAGCGCCGCCCGCGCGGCCGCCTGCGTCAATGCCGACAGGTGATAGGGGAGCCTCACGAGCCTCAGGGCGTCGGCGATCACCGGGTCCGCCGCGAGGTAGCCCACGCGCGCTCCCGCGAACGCGAAGGCTTTGCTCATTGTGCGCGAGACGATGAGTCGAGGACGCCCCGGGAGCAGTTCGAGGGCGCTGGGAGTGGCGGGATCCGAAAACTCCGCGTATGCCTCGTCGACGATCACGATGCCCGGAGCCGCCTCGTAGGCGGCACGAATCGCGTCGAGTTCGAGCGGTGTTCCCGTCGGGTTATTCGGCGCACACAGCACCACGATGTCGGGAGTCTCCTCGGCGATGACGCGAGCGAGATACTCTCCGGAGAGCTCGAAGTCCGGCTCACGTTCACGTGCAACCCAGCTCGTGCTTGTCCCCGACGAGAGCAGGGGGTACATGGAATAGGTGGGTGTGAACCCGAGAAGCGTGCGGCCTGGACCGCCGAAGGCCAGCAGAATCTGCTGGAGCACCTCGTTCGACCCATTCGCAGCCCAGATGTTCTCCGCGGTGAGGCCGTGACCGAGGTAGTCCGCGAAATCGCGGCGCAGATCCGTGAACTCACGGTCAGGATAGCGATTCAGGCCGATGATCGATGCCGCGACGGATGCGACGATGTCATGGGCGACAGCCTCGGGGATCCCGTGGGTGTTCTCGTTGACGTTCAGCGCCACGGGAACGGGAGCCTGCGGCGCCCCGTAAGGGGTGCGCCCTCGGAGGTTGTCACGGAGGGGGAGGTCATCCAAACTGGTCACCCCACCATCGTATGGGCTACTGCGCTTCGACCTCGTACTGTGATGGAATCGCGATCCGCTCCCCCGACGACACCGATGAGGTGCCCAACTGGTTGAGGTCGACGATCTCCGCAACGACCTCACGCGGGTCATGCTCCGGAGCGATGCGTTCAGCCAGCATCCACAGCGATTCACCGCTTGTCACAGTCACGTATTCGAAAGTCGACGATGATTCGTCGTTCGTTGCGGCAGCCGAAGCCGCGTGCATGGCTCCGTAACCGACGCCGAGCACGAGCGGAAGTGAGGCCAGCGCCGTAACGACGGCCCGGCCGCGTCTCGTGAGGCGAAGCCGCACGGTTGCGTCGGTCTGCTGAGTGCTCATCTGTCTGCTCCTTCGTTGACGGGTTCGTTTCGGCCCTCAGGCCGGTGAAGGCCGAAACGAACCTGTGTTCCCAACCTATCTTCGATGTTTCGAACTGTCAACCGTCTTTTCGGTATTTTCGCACCCGAATCCGCGACACACTCGAATAGATGTTTGCCTCGGCACTCGGCAGCGGATACAGTTTCGATCACAGGGAACACATCACCATGAGCCACCGACATCGGGCTCGTGAGGCGACAGGAGTAGAGGAATGGCACAGGACACGACGAAGAAGACGCAGACCCGTCGCCGAAAGAATCTGAGTGAAAAGCAGCGCGCCATTCTCGAGTTCATCCAGCGCACCGTGTCGCAGAACGGCTATCCGCCGAGCATGCGCGAGATCGGAGATGCTGTCGGCCTTGCTTCCCTTTCGAGCGTGACGCACCAGCTGAACCAACTGGAACTGAGCGGCTACCTACGACGTGACCCTAATCGGCCCCGCGCTCTCGAAGTCCTCATCGACCTTCCCCAGACCGCCGATGTCGGAGAGACGTCACGCCCGGTCGGCGACGCCACGATGGTTCCACTCGTCGGCAATATTGCAGCGGGCATGCCCATTACCGCGGAGCAGCAGGTCGAGGAAGTGTTCCCCCTCCCCCGGCAGCTCGTCGGCAAGGGAGAGCTCTTCATGCTTCACGTCAAAGGCGAATCCATGATCGACGCTGCAATCTGCGACGGCGATTGGGTCGTCGTGCGTCAGCAGTCCACGGCCGAGAACGGTGACATCGTCGCCGCGATGCTTGACGAGGAAGCCACGGTCAAGGTTTTCCGCCAGCGGGACGGACACACCTGGCTGCTTCCCCGCAACACAGCTTTCGAGCCCATCCTCGGCGACCACTCTGAGATTCTCGGAAAGGTCGTCGCGGTGCTTCGCTCCGTGTGACGATCAGGCCTCGACCGCGAACTCGGTGACTTGTGCCGCGATCTCTTCAGAGACCGACGCTTTCACGAAGGTTCCATCTTCGCGATAGTCGATCGTCGCGACCTCGCCACGCCGGTGCAGCATAGAGATCACGTCTCCCCGGTCATAGGGGACGAGCAGCGTGACATCGACGGGCGGGTGAGGCAGTTTGTCTTCGATCGCCTCGAGTACACGCTCGATTCCTTCTCCAGTTCGTGCTGACACGAAGACCGCGTCGGGCGCGAGCCCTCGCAGCAGAAGCCGTTGATCCTCGTCGATCAAATCAGATTTGTTGAAGACGATGATCTCCGGGGTCTCGCGCGAACCGACGTCGCCGACGACGTCATGAACCGTCGCGATTTGCGCAGCGGGATCAGGATGTGATGCGTCCACGACGTGAACGATCAGATCGGCATAGGTGACTTCCTCGAGCGTCGAGCGGAATGCCTCAACGAGCTGGTGAGGGAGATTCCTCACGAACCCGACGGTGTCGGACAGCGTGTATTCGCGCCCATCGTCGGTGCGCGTGCGCCGGGTCGTGGAATCAAGCGTGGCGAACAGGGCGTTCTCGACGAGCACGCCCGCGCGCGTGATCCGGTTGAGGAGACTCGACTTGCCGGCGTTCGTATAGCCGACGATTGCAACCGACGGCACCGCGAATCGCGACCGATTGGCCCGCTTCGCCTCACGTGACGGCGCAAAGCTCTTGATCTGCTTGCGCAGTCGCGCCATGCGACTGTGGATGCGCCGTCTATCCAGCTCGATTTTCGTCTCACCAGGGCCACGGGACCCCATGCCCGCGCCAGCGCCTCCGACTTGGCCTCCGGCCTGCCTGCTCATCGATTCGCCCCAGCCCCGCAACCGCGGGAGCAGATACTCGAGTTGAGCAAGTTCGACCTGCGCTTTGCCCTCTCTGCTCTTAGCATGCTGGCTGAAGATGTCGAGAATCACGGCGGTTCTGTCGATCACCTTGACCTTGACGACGTCCTCAAGTGCTCGGCGTTGGCTCGGAGCGAGTTCCGTATCAGCGATGACCGTGTCGGCATTCAGCGAGCGGACGACGTCACGCAGCTCCTCCGCCTTACCGCGTCCGAGGTACGTGCCAGGGTCTGGGTGCGGCCGTCGCTGCAGAAGGCCGTCGAGAACGACAGCGCCAGCGGTCTCCGCGAGTGCCGACAGCTCACGAAGCGAGTTCTCCGCGTCTTCGAGTGAGCCCTGAGGGAAGACACCGATGAGAACCACGTTCTCGAGGCGGAGCTGTCGGTATTCGACTTCCGTGACGTCCTCGAGCTCCGTGGAGAGCCCGGAAACGCGACGAAGTGCCCGACGCTCCTCTCTGTCGAACTGGTCACCGTCTGACGTCGACTCGCTCGCGTCATCTTGAAGCGCTTGTGCCCGGCCGAACACGGAATAGGCGCGAGCGTCACCCGTCGCGAGGATGCGGTCGAGAGTGTCGTCCTCGTCGGGGTGTTCGTCAAATTCAGCCATCAGCATTAACCCTAGTGTCGGACGCCTGCGATAGCGTACCTAATTATGACCGGCGATCATTATTTCTCGCAGAGCCCCGAAAGCGAGCTCAAGATCAAGAACGTCACCGTCGATCTCGCCGGAGCCCCGCGTCGAGTGACGACAGCGAATGGCATCTTCAGTCCGGACCGCATCGATCTCGGAACCCGGGTTCTTCTCGGCAGTACGCCGCCACCACCGATCGGTGGGCACCTGCTTGACCTCGGGTGTGGATGGGGACCGATCGCCCTGACACTCGGCATTCTGTCACCGGACGCGACGGTGTGGGCCGTCGATGTAAACGAGCGCGCTCTCGATCTCGTGCGCCGAAATGCGGCTTCGCTTGGAGCCGAGAACGTTCGTGCGGCGCTGCCCGATGATGTACCAGCTGATGTGCGATTCAGCAGCATCTGGTCCAACCCGCCGATTCGCGTGGGCAAGAGCGAGCTGCACAACATGCTCCAGCACTGGATTCCCCGCCTCGTCCCCGGCTCTGACGGCTACTTCGTCGTGCAGCGCAACCTCGGTTCCGACAGCCTGCAGCGTTGGCTCCGTGCCGAACTCCACGATGAGTACAGCGTGGCGCGCGTGGCGACGTCTAAGGGCTACCGCGTGCTGCGCACACGGCGTCACACGGGTTCGACCGAACCACTCGATGTCGTGAACTAGAAGCGAAACCTCACGCGAGCTCGATCGCGCCGGTGTAGACGAGTTCCGCTGGGCCCGAGAGCCCGACGTGCTCACCGTCTTCTGCGGCGAACATGCGAACGCCGAGCGTTCCGCCCGGCACATCGACGCGCCAGTTGTGCGGCGCGCTCGACCCTGCCCAGTGCCGCGTAGCGAGAGCCGCGGCCGCCACACCAGTCCCGCACGACAGCGTCTCGCCGACCCCGCGTTCGTGCACGCGCATCGTGATGCGGCCGATTCCGTCTTTCACGAGCGGATCGCGTGGCACGACAAGCTCGATGTTCGCGCCGTGCTCGGGCTCCGGATCCACATGAGGCACGTACGACAAATCTGCATCCGCGAGTTCTTCGACGTCGGCAAGCGCGACGACAATGTGCGGATTTCCCACGTTGATGCCCTGGCCCGGACGGGCGACCTTGAGCTCCCTCACACGGACGAGCGGTTCACCGTCTTCAAGGGTCCAGCGCCCGAGGTCGACGTGAAAGCCGTCTGCGGAACGCTGCACGTCGCGAACGCCGGCACGCGTGCCGATCGGTACCGTGTCGCCCGTTTCAAGAGTGATGAGTCCGTTCTCGATGAGGTAGCGTGCAAACACCCGAATGCCGTTCCCGCACATCTCGGCAGCAGTACCGTCGGCGTTGATGTAGTCCATGAACCACTCGGCGTCGGCATCCTCCGCGAGTGCCGCGGCTCCCTCAGGCAAAGACACCGAGCGAACCGCTCTGATCACACCGTCAGCGCCGATCCCCATGTTCCGGTCGCAGAGGGCGCGCACCTGCTGCGGGCTGAGAGCGAGCTCACCTGCGGGGTCCGTGTACAGAATAAAGTCATTGCCTGTGCCGTGGCCTTTGGTGAACTGCAGGGTCATCGCCATGGTGCCAGTCTAGAGGTCGGTGAACGCCGTTCGGACGCGTCGCTCGGCCTCGGCGACGATCGTCTCGGACTCGCTCTCGAGCCACGTCGTCCCCGTATACCGTTTGAACCAGCTCACTTGGCGTCTCGCGTACCGCCGGGTCAGCTGCTGAGTACCGGCGATCGCCTCCTCTTCGGTCAGCTCCCCGCTGATCTGCGCCGCGGCTTGGGCGTAGCCGATGGCTCGCCCTGCGGTCGCTGAACGCTCGAGTCCGTTCGCCAGCAGCATCCGGGTCTCGTTGACGAGTCCGTCCCGCCACATTCCGGTGACGCGAGCATCAAGCCGCTCAACAAGTCGCTCGCGCGGCGAATGGAGACCGAGAATGACCGTGGGGTACGTGAGAGTCGGCTCTTCGGGCAAAAGCCCGCGTGCTGGATCTCCCGTGATCTGCGCCACCTCGAGGGCGCGCACGATGCGTCGAGCATTGGTCGAGCCGATGCGTCGAGCGACAGAGGCGTCGAGATCGGCGAGCCTGCGGGCAAGAGCCCCTACGCCGTCCTGCTCGAGGTCGCGCTCAAGCTCGGAACGCACCTGCGGGTCGGTTCCGGGAAACTCGAATGCGTAGATGACGCTCGAAATATAGAGTCCCGATCCGCCGACGAGAATCGGCACGATTTCCTGTTGGCGCAGCCGATCGATCACCGCTCGTGCCTGTTCTTGATACTCGGCGACCGAGGCGTCTTCGAACGGTTCGAGCACGTCCAGCATGTGATGTGGGATGCCGCGGCGCTCTGCGTGCGAGAGCTTCGCTGTTCCGATGTCCATGCCGCGATAGAGCTGCATGGCATCGGCGTTCACGATCTCAGCAGAACGACCGCGTCGTGCGAGCGCTTCTGCGAGGTCGAGGGAGAGTCCCGACTTGCCGGTACCTGTCGCACCGACGATCACGATGACCGGCGGTGCGTTCAGCGCTCACCGTCCGCCGGGTCATAGATCGGCATCGTGCTCACGGGTGGGCGCAGGCTCGGCATGCCGAGCGACACCGAGCCGGCCGTCCCAGAGCCGTCGGCGGGAACGCCGCACGAGTCCGCCTGGTCACGCTCCCACGCATCGCCGGCACGTGTGCGACGAATGCGCAGCGGAGCGCCGTCTGTCGAGTCCGCAAGAAGGTGGAACGGCGCCGCGTTGGTAACGGTCACCGTCACCATGTCGCCAGGGCGCGGCACGTCACTTCCCTCGGGCACCTGGAAGTGCACGAGGCGCGAATCACGGGCACGCCCGGTGAGACGGTGCGTCTCGGCATCCTTCTTGCCCTCACCCACGGCGACGAGAAGCTCGACTTCCGTTCCGATCTGAGCCTTGTTCTCGTCAAGACTGATGCGCTCTTGAAGAGCGAGGAGGCGTTCGTACCGCTCCTGGACGACGTCCTTGGGAATCTGGTCGTCCATCGTCGCGGCGGGCGTGCCGGGACGGATCGAGTACTGGAAGGTGAATGCCGAGGCGAAACGTGCCTCCTCGACGACGCGCAGCGTTTCAGCGAAGTCCTCCTCGGTTTCGCCGGGGAAGCCCACAATGATGTCGGTGGAGATGGCTGCGTGGGGAATGCGCTCACGCACACGCTCGAGAATTCCCAAAAACTTCTTGCTGCGGTACGAACGCCGCATCGCCTTGAGGACCTTGTCTGAACCTGACTGAAGTGGCATGTGCAGTTGCGGCATGACGTTCGGCGTCTCAGCCATCGCGTCGATCACGTCGTCGGTGAACGCGGCAGGATGCGGACTGGTGAACCGAATGCGCTCAAGCCCGTCGATCTGTCCCGCCGCGCGCAGCAGTTTGCTGAACGCCTGGCGATCGCCGAACTCGACGCCGTAGGAGTTGACGTTCTGACCGAGAAGCGTGACTTCCACAGCACCATCGTCGACCAGCGACTGAATCTCGGAGAGAATCTGGCCAGGGCGCCTGTCTTTCTCTTTGCCCCGGAGAGAAGGCACGATGCAGAACGTGCACGTGTTGTTGCAGCCGACCGAGATCGACACCCATCCGGAGTAGCTCGAGTCGCGTTTTGTCGGAAGTGTGGAGGGGAACGTCTCAAGGGCGTCCAGGATCTCGATCTGCGCTTCATCGTTGTGACGGGCCCGCTCCAGGAGACCGGGCAGCGACCCCATGTTGTGCGTGCCGAAGACGACGTCTACCCACGGCGCCTTCTCGAGAATGACGTTCTTGTCTTTCTGCGCCAAGCACCCGCCGACGGCGATCTGCATTCCCTCGTGACGCCGCTTGACCGCCGCGAGATGACCGAGGTTGCCGTAAAGCTTGTTGTCGGCATTCTCACGCACGGCGCACGTGTTGATCACGACGATGTCGGCGTTCGAGCCGTCAGCCTTCTGGTACCCCGCTGCCTCGAGTGATCCGCTGAGCCGCTCAGAGTCATGGACGTTCATCTGGCACCCGAAGGTGCGCACTTCGTACGTTCGCGGACTTCCATCGGGACGGACGGCGGCCTCGGAGCGGCGAATCTCGGTCGGGCGTTCGGTCAAAGTGCTCATGATGACCACCAGTTTACGTTCGACAGCGCAATGCTGCAGAATCGCGCTGGTCAGCGGAACCGGACGCTGCTTCGACGCTCGGCTCGAGCGGCCGCGACTGCTTCACGAACGATGGCTCCGGAATACCCTCGACGCGCGAGGTATCCGGTGAGGCGCCGGTCGAAAGCAGCGTCGTCGAGCGAGCCCAGTTGCGCCCCCCGCTTCACGGCGAGTTCGATCGCGCGGCTTCTTTCGCTGTCGTCGGAGATGTCGTCGAGAGCGGCATCCGCGACCTCACGACTGATTCCGCGCGCCGACATCTCACGCGCGACGACCGCGCGGCTCTTGCCGCGGCCGTCAGAGAGACGGTGAACCATCTCCTCGGCGATGCGGGCGTCGTCGACGTACCGCAGCTCACGCATTCGTTCGACAACTGCGCGGGCCTGGTCGTCATCTCCGCTCTTCTCGATGACGCGATCCCGCACTTCCTTCTCGGTGAGTCCGCGTCGACCGATGGCTCTGACGACAGCGGCCTCCAGATCCGCGAGAGCAGGCGAAGCATCGTCGGCTGCCGGATCTGGCTCGGGACGACCGCGGGCGCGCCGGTGACGATTCAGATCCGTCACCGGCGCAACATCGCGCTCGTCGTCCTCTGTCGGCTGGAACGACACCATGAAGGTCAGGCCCCTCGACGAGCCGCGAGTTCGTCGGAGTCGTCGTCAGCTTGGACAAGACCGAGCTTGACCTTGATGCGCGATTCGATCTCGGTCGCGACATCGGGATTGTTGCGCAGGAACGTGCGAGCGTTCTCCTTGCCCTGCCCCAACTGGTCGCCCTCGTAGGTGTACCACGCTCCGGACTTCTTGACGATCTGATGTTCGACGCCGAAGTCGATGAGGCTTCCTTCGCGCGAGATGCCGGTTCCGTACAGAATGTCGAATTCGGCCTGCTTGAACGGCGGAGCCATCTTGTTCTTCACGATCTTGACACGGGTACGGTTGCCGACAGCATCCCCGCCGTCTTTGAGCGTCTCAATGCGGCGGATGTCGAGACGGACCGACGCATAGAACTTCAGCGCCTTTCCACCCGCCGTGGTCTCTGGGCTTCCGAAGAACACGCCGATCTTCTCGCGCAGCTGGTTGATGAAGATCATCGTCGTGCCGGTCTGGTTCAGGCCGCCCGTGAGCTTGCGCAGTGCCTGAGACATCAGGCGAGCCTGCAGACCGACGTGCGAGTCACCCATCTCGCCTTCGATTTCGGCTCGCGGCACGAGGGCGGCTACCGAGTCGATAACGACAAGGTCGATGGCACCCGAGCGTACAAGCATGTCGGCGATCTCGAGCGCCTGCTCCCCTGTGTCGGGCTGCGAAACGAGAAGCGAATCGATGTCGACGCCGAGCTTCTTTGCGTACTCGGGGTCGAGAGCATGCTCGGCATCGACGAACGCGGCGATTCCGCCCGCCGCCTGAGCATTCGCGATGGCGTGCAGGGTGAGCGTGGTCTTACCGCTCGACTCCGGCCCGTAGATCTCGACGATTCGTCCGCGAGGAAGGCCACCGACGCCCAGAGCGACGTCAAGAGCCACAGACCCGGTGGGGATGACTTCGACCGGTGCACGCTCGTCGCTGCCGAGACGCATCACGGAGCCTTTTCCGAATTGACGATCGATTTGCGCGAGAGCTGTTTCCAGTGACTTCTCGCGGTCTGCTGAAGCTGCCATGAGCTACGTCTCCTTCATTCTGGTGATCGGTGCGCCTATAGGCTGTCGCGCCCGGATGGCCCGGTGCTCCGACAAGGCTGGAGCGGCGGCCGCTGATGCCCTCGACTGTACGAGCGGCCTCCGACATTCACGACGGCGACCGCTCCGATGGTGGAAAACTCGGCGGCGGTGGCTCTTGTGGAGAGCGTAACACTGTTCGAAGCTGTGTTCGAGGAGGGGGTTGCGGCGTGTCGGATCACTCCCGCGGACTCGGTAGCCCGACCCCGCTTCGCCTCTCGGGCGGCACGTCGGTGGCCTCGCACAGCGCGGCCCAAACGTCGCGCGGGCGCACCCCGTCGTCGATCGCCTGCTGCGCTGACCGCCCCCCAAGTCTTGGCAACACGAGGTCTCTGACGACAACCCGACCGTAGGAGTCACCGAATTCAGTGGCGACGGCGTACTTAAACTCGCTCAGCTTCACGATTCTTCCTCTGCACGTCAGAAGGCGTCCCCGAAACTTCGGGAACGCCTTCTCTCACGTTCTGCGTGTCAGCGCGTCACCAAGTCGGCGTCCAACTCGGCGACAAGCGCCTCGGGAATGGTGTCGGGGATCGGATCCATGCCCTCAATCACCGCGAGACGGTCACCGACCTCCCGCATGATCACCGAGATGGGTGTCTCGAGCGCCTCGGCCACGGACGCGAGAATCTCGCTTGATGCTTCCTTCTGGCCCCGCTCCACCTCGCTCAGGTAGCCAAGGGCGACGCTTGCCTTACTCGCCACCTGCCGGAGCGTATGCCCCTTCTGCAGACGGAAGTCACGAAGAACGTCTCCGATTTCCTGTCGAACAAGAACCATGAGACCCTTCCTTTCTGCTCGTCATGTCGAGCGGCGGCTCCGCTGCTGGATCGATAACATTACTACATACCAGCTTAGTGATCGCCGTTCGCTTTACGCCTGTTGTTTCCGTGTGAGTCTGACGTGTACAACCATGGTGGTTCACTCCCTATTCCCCGTCGGCGACGTTCTCAATCACTCTCTCGAACAGTAGGTCGATGACAGCCAGCACCGTGGCCGCCCTCACGGCGTCCCGGGCGCCGCTGAGGTTCAGCGCGCGCACCGCGCTTCCATGTGATCCGTCCACGGCGATGTACACGGTGCCCGGCTCGTGGCCGTCTTGAGAGCTCGGGCCAGCAACGCCCGTCGTTGCCACGCCGATGTCGGCTGGAACACCATTGACAGCGACTGCACCGCGAACGCCTGCAGCCATCTGCGCGGCGACAAGCGGGTGCACGGCGCCCTCTGCCGCAAGCAGTTCTGGGTCGACCTGCAGAATCCGCGCTTTGAGCGACGTCGCGTAGGCGACGATGCCGCCGACCACGACGGAGGACGCGCCAGCAGGGCGGACCAGCTCGGCGCAGACGGCACCGCCCGTGAGCGATTCCGCGACGCCGATGGTCAGCCCTCTCGTCGCAAGCGAGCCGATCAGCTCAGCTGTCCGATCGGTCACGTGCGACGCCCTCTGACGGCGGTGATCACATAATCGATGCCGCTTGCGATCGTCAGGATCACGGCTATCCACATGAGCACTCCGTTGACCCAGAGGATCCAGTCTCCGACGATCGTCCAGAGCGGCACGAGTGCGAACGAGATCGCGATGCCCTGGAAGACCGTCTTGAGCTTGCCCATCCAGGCGGCCGCGACGACGGTGTCGTGGCGGATCAGCATGCGGTGCAGCGTCACGCCGATCTCTCGCACGAGCACAACGAGGGTCACCCACCAGGGCAGCTCAGCGAGAATCGACAACCCGACAAGAGCGGCACCCGTGAGCACTTTGTCCGCGATGGGGTCGAGAAGCTTGCCGAGGTCTGTGACGATACCCCTCGAGCGTGCGATATGGCCGTCGATCCCGTCGGTTGCAATGCCGACGATGAACAGGATGCCCGCGATCCAGCGCAACGCGGCATCCGCTCCCCCATCGACAAGCAGAAAGGCAAGGAAGACCGGAGCGAACAGGATGCGAATAACCGTCAACGTGTTCGGCAGGTTCCACGGGCTCGGTGCGGAAGTGGTCACAAGTCGATTATTCCCGATCCGTCAGCTGCCACGCGTCTTCCGACTCATCGGCATTGACGGTTTCGTATCCGTCGAACTGCTGCTCGACCGGATCGTTCGGCCCCTCGGGAGCGGGTGGCGCCGGTTGGCTAGAGCTCGGCGGTTCCTCGCCACGCAGCCGCGCGAGCACGGAGTCCAATTGTTCCTTGCTCACGAGCACGTCGCGAGCCTTCGACCCCTCCGAGGGCCCGACGATGTCTCGCGACTCCATGAGGTCCATGAGCCGCCCCGCTTTGGCGAAGCCGACACGGAGCTTGCGCTGCAGCATCGAGGTTGATCCGAACTGAGTGTTGACGACGAGTTCGACAGCGGCCACGAGCACGTCGAGGTCGTCGCCGATGTCTGCATCGATCTCCTTCTTCTCGACGACTTGCTGAACGTCTTTGCGGTATTCGGGACGAGCTTGCGCCGTGACGTGCGCGACGACCTTCTCGATCTCGCTCTCGTTGACCCACGCGCCCTGCACGCGGATCGGTTTTGACGACCCCATCGGCTGGAAGAGCGCGTCGCCCTGCCCGATGAGCTTGTCGGCGCCGGACTGGTCGAGGATGACCCGGGAGTCCGTGACGCTCGTCACCGCGAAGGCAAGCCGCGAGGGAACGTTCGCCTTGATCAGCCCCGTGACGACGTCGACGGAGGGACGCTGGGTCGCGAGAACCAGATGAATTCCGGATGCTCGAGCAAGCTGCGTGATGCGCACGATGGACGACTCCACATCGCGTGGCGCCACGAGCATGAGATCGGCGAGCTCGTCGACGACGACAAGCAGGTACGGATACGGCTTGAGCGTTCGCTCGCTCCCCGCTGGAAGCTCGATCTCGCCATTCACGATCGCCTTGTTGAAATCGTCGATGTGCCGATAACCGAAACTCGCAAGATCGTCGTAGCGCATATCCATCTCTTTCACGACCCACTCGAGGGCTTCTGCAGCCTTCTTCGGGTTCGTGATGATGGGCGTGATGAGGTGCGGAACCCCCGCGTACGGGGCGAGCTCGACGCGCTTGGGGTCGACCAGAACCATGCGCACCTCGCTGGGCTTCGCGCGCATGAGAAGGCTCGTGATCATGGAGTTCACGAAGCTCGACTTACCGGACCCCGTCGAGCCGGCGACGAGCAGGTGCGGCATCTTCGCGAGGTTTGCAAGCACGAAACCGCCGCCGACATCTTTGCCAACGCCGATGGTCATCGGATGCGTGGCTGTTGTTGCCGCGGCAGAGCGCAGTACGTCACCGAGGGCGACGATCTCCTTGTCGGCGTTCGGAATCTCGAGACCGATCGCGCTCTTGCCCGGAATCGGCGACAGGATGCGGATCTCGTTGGACGCGACGGCATACGCAAGATTTTTCGAGAGCGCCGTGACGCGTTCGACTTTGACGCCAGGGCCCAGTTCGATCTCGTATTGCGTCACCGTCGGCCCGCGTGAGAACCCCGTCACCGTCGCGTTCACCTTGAACTGCTCGAACACGCCCGCGATCGCGGCGACGACCTGGTCGTTCACGGCCGAACGCGACTTCGCCGGAGCGCCGGCTGCAAGAGTAGCCGTCGATGGAAGGCGGTAGGGATGGTCAGCATCCGTCGCCTTTGCCGGTGCCCCCTCATCGCCGCGGAGCGCAAGCGACTGCACGTCGGGAAGATCGTCGGTGCTGTTGTCGCCGCCGTCGCCGTGAATGCCCCGGGACTCTGCCCCAGGAGTGAACCCGGACACCGCCGACTCCGCGGCGTCGAGGTCGTCAAGAACGTCGGTCGGGGCGAACGCCGGACGCTCCGGCTCGCGTACGACGGGAGTATCGAACGCACTGTTGTCGGGCTCGTTCGTGCTCAAAAGCTCGGTCAAGTCGTCCGTCGATGCGTTGGCGCCCGAATCTGTTTCGCGCCCGCTCTTGTTACGTCTCCACCATGGAAGCGACTCGTCTGCCGCGGCATCCGACTCGTCTGCTTTCGCCTTCTTCGCGCTGGCCGCCTCTTCGGGGTCGGTTCCGAACATCCACGCGGTGAACTGCCGAATACGCTGCGGAATCTTGTTCGGCGGCGTCTTTGTCACGATGAACAGGCCGAGCACGCCGACGATGCCCAGAACGATCACGGCCCCGATCGGCGTGATCAGAAAGACGAGAGGCGCTCCGACCATCCATCCGAGGAGACCTCCCGCATCGGACAGTGCGGGAAGACCGCCCGCACCCGGTGATGGGAGGTCACTGACGGCGTGGCAGATGCCCGTGATCGACAAGACAAGCAGCCCGAGGCCGATTCCGACCCGGCCGTTGTCGTTGACGGGGTTGGGATTGCGGAACAGCCAGACGGCCAGCAGAAGCATGACAACGGGCAGCGCGAACGCGAGCCTGCCGAAGATTCCCCCGAACGTCCATTCATCGAGCGTCTGAGCGAGCGGATCGTTCACGCCGAACCACTCCACGACCATTCCCGCGACAGCAAGAAGCAGAACGAAGAAGGGGATGCCGTCTCGACGCTGATCCTTCTCGATGCGCTCGGGCCCCAGCGCACGCGCGGCTCCTCCCGCGACGTGCGCGAGACCAAGCCATGCTTTCACGAGGAGGTTTGCGCTCGCGGGCTCTGGCTCTGGTGCGAGCTTCTTCGTCTTCGCGGTTGTTGTCTGCGCGCGCGACGCACCGCCGCCGCTTGTCTTCTTGCGGCTGCGGCCGGAGGACGTGGTGCCTGGAGCCATGCTTCAACGGTACCGGCGACGATGCCGTCTCCGCGGTAATGACGCGGGAGTTCGGCAGACTGGCTCAGGCTTCGATGACGAGCGGAACGATCATCGGTCGGCGTCGGTACGACGTGTTCACCCAGCGGCCGACCGTGCGGCGCACGACCTGCTGCAGCGCATGCTGATCGCGCACTCCGTTTCCGACGGCTTCGGTCAGCGCGGCCTCGATCTTCGGGCGCACCTTGTCGAACACGGCGTCGTCTTCGGCGAAGCCGCGCGCGTGGATTTCCGGGCCTGACACGACGCGCCCGGTCTGTGATTCCACGACGACGATGATCGAGATGAATCCTTCTTCACCGAGTATCCGTCGGTCCTTCAGATCGGAATCCGTGATCTCACCCACTGTGGCGCCGTCGACGTACACGAATCCGATGTCGACCTGTCCGACGACATCGACCTTTCCGTCGCGGAGGTCGAGGACCGTTCCATTCTCGGCGAGGAAGGTGTTCGCCTCGGGAATGCCCGTGTCCTGGGCGAGCTTTGCGTTGGCGATGAGGTGCCGGTATTCGCCGTGCACGGGCAGCACGTTCGTCGGCTGCAGGATGTTGTAGCAGTACAGGAGCTCCCCCGCTGCCGCGTGCCCCGACACGTGTACTTTGGCGTTTCCCTTGTGCACGACGGTCGCACCGAGCTTCGTCAGCCCGTCGATGACGCGGTAGATGGCGCTCTCGTTGCCGGGAATCTGGCTCGAGGCGAGCACGACCGTGTCGCCCTCGCCTGGCTCTATCGCGTGGTCGAGGTTGGCCATGCGGCTGAGCACGGCCATCGGCTCGCCCTGGGACCCGGTCGACATGTACACGATCTTGTCGTCCGGAATATCGGTCGCCTTCTTGTAGTCGATCAGAACGCCGTCGGGAACCCGGAGGTAGCCGAGTTCGGCAGCGATCGTCATGTTGCGCAGCATCGACCGACCAAGCAGTGCGACACGTCGTCCGTTCGCGTGCGCGGCATCGAGTACCTGCTGCACGCGGTGAACGTGACTCGAGAAGCTCGCGACGATGACCCGGCGCGGTGCCTTGGCGATCACCTGCTCGAGCACAGGGCCGATCGAGCGCTCAAGCGGCGTGAACCCGGGCACGTCGGCGTTCGTGGAGTCGACGAGAAACAGGTCAACGCCCTCGTCTCCGAGCCTCGCGAAGCTGCGAAGGTCGGTGATCCGGCCATCGAGGGGCAGCTGGTCCATTTTGAAGTCGCCCGTTGCGAGAACCGTACCTGCGTCGGTCTTGATGGCGACGGCGAGGGCATCGGGAATCGAGTGATTCACGGCGATGAACTCGAGGTCGAACGGCCCGAGCTTCTCGCGCTGCCCTTCTTTCACCGTGAGACTGTAGGGCTTGATGCGGTGCTCTTTGAGCTTCGCCTCTGTGAGCGCGAGCGTGAGTCCCGACCCGATGATCGGCATGTCAGAGCGCAGTCTCAACAGGTACGGAACGGCTCCGATGTGGTCCTCGTGGCCGTGGGTCAGCACGACGCCGACAACATCGTCGAGACGATCCTTGATCGGCGACATGTCGGGAAGAATGAGATCCACGCCGGGCTGGTGCTCCTCCGGAAAGAGCACACCGCAGTCCACGATCAGGATCTTGCCGTCGATCTCGAAGGTGGTCATGTTGCGACCGACTTCTCCGAGCCCGCCGAGCGGCATGACGCGAAGCGTGCCGCGTTGCAGTTCGGGCGGATCGATTACGGCATTGGGCATAAGCCCTCCTGGGTTCTGTTGTTGTTGCGATTCGCGCGTCAGCGCGTGGTGCCGTGCACCTTGGGCAGCGCTCCGCCGGCTGCAGCATTGCGGTCGGGTCGGAAGTTTGTGAAGTCGGCTCCGTCGATGTCGCCGATCAGCGCGAGATCGTCTTCGATGCGCGCAGCCTCAGCCTCTTCGGGTCCGACGAGCGGCAGCCGCACGCGCGGGCTCGCGATGCGTCCGAGTCCGTGAAGGATGTACTTTGCCGACACGGTGCCGGGAACGTGCGTCATGACGGCTCGCACGAGCGGCTCGAGAGATTGGTGCGCAGCCGTCGCCGTTGCGAGATCGCCGGCGTTCACGGCATCCACCATCTTTCGATAGGGGCGCGCGGTGATGTTCGCCGTCACCCCGATGAGGCCCGTCGCCCCGATTGCCAGGTGCGGAAGCGCGTTCGCGTCGTCGCCCGAGAAGTACATGAGGTCTGTCTGATTGAGCACCCGGCTCGCCTCGGCGAAGTTCCCCTTTGCATCTTTCACGGCGACAATATTCGGATGCTGCGCAGCGCGAAGAAGCGTCTCATACGCGATCGGAACACCCGTGCGCCCGGGAATGTCGTAGAGGACAACAGGCAGGTCCGTCGCATCGGCGATGAGCCGGAAGTGGGTGAGGATTCCTGCCTGCGTCGGCTTGTTGTAGTACGGCGTGACGATCATGACGCCATCGGCGCCGGCGCGCTCACTCGCCTTGTAGAGCTCGATCGCGTGCGCGGTCTCGTTCGATCCGCCGCCCGTGATGATCTTGGCGCGGCCGTTGGCGACGGATTTGCCGACCTCGACGAGGCGCACCTTCTCTGGGTCGGTGAGCGTCGACGTCTCCCCCGTCGTACCCGTGACGACGATTCCGTCGGCCCCCTGCGTGATGACGTCGTCAATCTGCTTCTCGACGCCAGGCCAATCGACCTCGCCGTCCGCGGTGAACGGAGTCACCAGCGCAACGAGTACCTGACCGAAGGGATTCTCTGCGTTCGTCACCCTCCTAGGGTACCGGCTCGCGGGAGTTTCGGTCACCGACCGCGCGCGGCCAGCCGTTGCGACAGCGCGGCGGGAACCACGCGGCTCGCCGACACGATCGCCCGGTAGCGCGCCGAGGGGATCGACACGGCGCGACCGCGACCGGCGTCTTTGAGGGCCGTCGCCACGACGGCATCCGCTTCGAGCCACATCCACGACGGAACGTCGTCGAGACCGGCCCCGAGCCGCTGGTGAAACTCGGTGCGCACGAAACCCGGGCAGACAGCGGTGACGTGCACGCCGCGGTCGCGGTACTGGTTATTCGCCCATCGCGACATCGAGACGGTCCAGGATTTCACGGCTCCGTAGGTGCCGCGCGGCGTGAACGCGGCGACGCTGGCCACATTGATGATGTTTCCAGCACCGCGCTCGAGCATGGGAGGCAGTGCGGCGTGCATGAGGCGCATGGGAGCGCGCACGTGAATGTCGAGATGTTCTTCTTCGGCCTCAATGCTTGCTTTGTCGAACGGCTCCCTCAATCCGAAACCGGCGTTGTTCACGAGCACTCTCGGCGGTCTGTGGGCGATGCGTGACTCGACCGCGGCGATGCCGTCGTCGGTGACCAGGTCTGCCTGCAGGATCTCGACAGGAAGGGCGTAGCGGGAGATCAAGTTCGCCTGCACGTCTTTCAGCCGCGCGACGTTGCGCGCGACGAGGGCCAGACCGAAGCCGCGCAGAGCCAGCTGCTCTGCGAATTGAGCGCCGAGACCCGACGTCGCTCCGGTCACTATCGCTGTCTCATCGCCTCGCGCCATCGTCGCCTCCTTGAAAATCATGCTAACGAACCCATCGCCACGGGGAAGCCGAGTCGATAGGCTCGAAGCGAAGCGATTCGCCAGGTGGGTGCACTGCACCCCGCAAGAACGGAGGAAGCATGGCTGTCACAAGCGAAGCCACAACAGTGTGGAACGGCACTCTCTTCGAGGGGAACGGCACGGTGTCACTCGACTCGTCGAAGAGCGCATCGCTCGCCGTCGACTGGAAGGCGCGTTCCGAAGGATCAGAGTCGACAACGACGCCAGAGGAGCTCCTCGGCGCTGCGCATGCCGCCTGCTTCTCAATGGCGTTCTCGAACACGCTCGTCGATGCCGGATTCCCGCCCGAGAGCGTTCAAGCCACCGCCGCCGTGACCTTTGACCCATCGGGGCCGAAGATCACGGGAAGCCACCTGCTCGTGAACGCGAAGGTGCCGAACATCTCCGACGACGAGTTCCAGCGTCTCGCTGAGGCGGCAAAGGGCGGTTGCCCCGTGTCGCAGGCGCTCGCGGGTGTCGAGATCACTCTCGAGGCAAGCCTCGCGTAACGCAGGCTCGAGCGCGGGCCGGTCGGTTTCTACCGACCGGCCCGTTTCGTCTCTGCGTCATGCAGGCGAATCGCTCGGCGCACCGCGGCGCGTGCTCGCCGCGAGTCCCCCGCCCCGCGATAGACGAGTCCGAGACGAAACCAGGCGCGCCAGTTCTCAGGCTCCGTTTCTGCGCGAGCGCGGTAGGCGGGGAACGCGGCATCGGCTGCGGCACGGTCGATGCGACCGCTGGGAAGCACGGGAAGGTCGTCGGGCATCTCGCCGGCGTCATCGAGCTCGGTCGCCAGTCGCCCCGACTTGACGCCGAACTGCAGCTCCTTCGCCAGACCCCACACGCCGACGAGCGGCAGCACGATGAGCGCGACTCCGATCGCGACAGCGATCGGCTCCCCCGTGAGAACGAATTGCACGGCGCGCTGCCCGACGAGAACCAGATACAGCACGAGAACGACGGCCATCGCGATGGCGCCGACACGAGCATTCATGCGCGGGTGATTCCGAGATCGAGAACGTTCTCGAGACCCACGACGAGGCCGCGCACGGTGCGCACGGCATCGAGAGACAAGCGGATGCCGCGCTCGTACGCGCTGGGATCGACGGTGTCGTGAATAACGCTCAACGTTTCGCCCGTCCCCCCGAACAGCACCTCTTGCCGCGCGACGACCCCCTGCCTCCGCACGCTGTGCACGGGAATACCGGCGACCTCCTGCCCGCGCGCCCTCTGTTCGGTGTGCGGGGCTTCGACCGGCCCGAGCCCCGCGCGCGCGGCAGTCATGAGCTCTGCCGTACGCACAGCGGTTCCGCTCGGCGAGTCCGCCTTCGATGCCCGATGGCTTTCGACGATCTCGATGGACGAGTAGAAGCGCGCCGCGATCGTCGCGAGCGTCGTGCCGAGCACCGAGCCGAGCGAGAAGTTCGGAATGATCAGTACGCCAGCGTCGTCGGGGATCGAGCCGCGCAGTTCGGCGATGCGCGATTCTGACCACCCTGACGTGCCCACGAGCACCTGGGCGCCGTTGCGCGCCGCGTGCTCGACAATCGCTCGGCTCGCCTCCGGGTGCGTCACGTCGACGACGAGATCAGCATGATCAAGCTCGTCGAGACTGCTTGATCGCCCGAGCCGCGCCACCACCTCAACGTCGGCGATATCAGAGAGGATGCTGTCGAACAGCGTCCCCATCGTGCCGTGTGCTCCGGCCAGTGCGACGCGAATTGTCATGATCCCAATCTACCAATCGAGACATCGCCGCGCCCCGTTGCCATCATCACACGGGCAGCTGTTCGGGTAGACCCGTCCGCAGCTCGACGGGCAAGTGCGCGAGGTCGTTGTGGGTCAGCACCGACCAGGGCCTGCCTGGTTTGCGCTGAATGATCGTGAGGCCGCAGTGCGCTTGGTCGAGCGTCATCCACCGCCACTCGGGGGCGCCGAGGACCTCGCGCACGAACCAGGCGATGACGAAGTTGTGCGTGATCAGAAGATCGTGGCTCTCGCCCTTCTTCGGACCGAGAAATTCGGCGACAGCATCCGCCATCTGCGCGCGCCCCGCTTCGATCTCTTCGTCGGTGACCGCCCCGAAGAACGGGTGGTAGGCAGACGGCGTCTCGTCGGTCTCGCCCGTTGGAATGCAATCGAACAAAAGCGATGAGGGAGCGAGCTTGAGTGCGGGCAGACGTTCGCCGATGATCGATGCGGTCTCAGCTGCGCGCTGCAGTGGTGAATGGTGTGCGCTCGTGAACGGCACGCCCCCGAGACGCTGTGAGAGAAGCTCCGCCTGCCGTCGGCCTCGAGGCGACAGCGGACCGTCGGGAAGGCCGTGCTCGGCATCTTGCTGTTCCCCGTGCCTGACGAGGTACACGTACTGTGACACGTGCGAATCACTCCTTGCGTGTGTCGACGTTGGCGAAGAGGTCGTCATCGACCGCTCCGACAGCGACGAGAGATTGCGGCTGCGCCACGAGCCGTGCCGCCATGTCGGCGATGTCGGTCGCGGTGACGCGCGCGAGCCGACGCAGATTCTCATCAAGATCGAGATACTCGCCGAGCGTGATCTCGGCGCGTCCGAGGAGCGACATGCGCACGTCCGAGTCTTCCAGTCCGAGCGCTGCGCGGCCGGAAAGCTGGCCATATGCGCGGGCGAGTTCGTCGTCGGACACGGGTGTGTCCGCGAGTTTCTGGAGCTCGGCTCGCATGAGGTCGGCGACCTGAGCTGCGTTCCGAGGCGCGCACGCGGCATACATTCCCTGCATTCCCGCATCCGAGTGGGAGCCGGCGAAGGAGTAGACCGAATACGCAAGGCCGCGGCGCTCGCGAATCTCGGTGAACAGCCGGCTCGACATACCGCCGCCGAGAACGGCGTTGAGCATACTGAGCGTGACGCGGTCAGGGTCGGTGGCGATGAGGCCGGGCATTCCCAGCATGAGGTGGACTTGCTCGATCGGCCGCGGAATCGTCGTGAGCGAACGCGTATCGGCCAGACGCGCTGGAGTGTCGGCACGCCGCGAAACGGGTTTCGCGTCGACGTCGCGCTCCCAGCCGGCGACGTCGAGCGAGCGCGTGACGAGCGTGAGGAGCTCCTCATGGTCGACGGCGCCGGCCACAGAGATGACGAGCTCGTTGGGGCGGTAATGCTGGAGGTAGTGATCCCACACGCCCTCGCGCGTCGCTTGCTCGATGGTTTCGGAGGTTCCGCCGACGGGGCGTCCGAGCGGGTGCTCCCCCAAGACGGCCTCGAACAGGGCGTTTCCCGCGACATCGCCCGGGTCGTCTGCAGCATGACTGAGCTCTTCGAGGATCACGCCGCGCTCCGTCTCGAATTCACCGCCGTCGATGACAGAGCTCGTGACCATATCGGTGAGCACCCCGATGGCCATGGGCACGTCGGAGTCGCGGACTTTCGCGTAATAGCACGTGAATTCTTTGGCGGTCATGGCGTTGCTGTCGCCGCCGACCGAGTCGAACGCCACAGCGATGTCGAGAGCACTCCTCGTCGGCGTTCCCTTGAACAGCAGGTGCTCGAGAAAGTGCGTCGATCCATGACCCGACGGTGTCGCCGTCGCGTGGTATTCGTCGCGCGAGCCGACCGCGACCCAGAATCCGATCGTCGCACTCCGGGCGCCCGGAACGGCTTCGCTGAGCACGCGCACGCCCCCGGGAAGGATGCTGCGCCGGATTCGGGTTCCCCCGGCGGCCTCGAAGTCCAGTTCCGGGAGATCGAGTGGCAAGGGCACAGCAGAATTCATCGAGTCCAGCTTAGTCGGCTCGGTCGAACGACGGTGACCGTCACGCTCGCGATGACCGGTCGAGCTCAAGCAGCTGCGACCGACTCAACGCAATACGCGGTGCGGCAACGAGGGCGTCAACCTGATCGGGTTCGGAGGCACTCACGACGGGCGCACACACGGGTCGTCGCGTGAGAAGCCACGCCAGGGCGATCGTCGCGGGTCCGACGCCGTGCGCAGCGGCGACAGAGTCGAGGGCCCGCAGAATCCGGGATCCGCGTCGCGTGAAGTGCGCGGCCGCACGAGACCCGCGCGTTGTTTCCGTGAAGTCCGCGCGCGACCGGTATTTGCCCGTCAAGAACCCACTGGCCAGCGCAAAGTACGGCATGACCGCGAGGCCCTGCCCGGTCGCCACGACGGATCGGTCGCCCTCGAAGTCGGAACGGTTCGCGAGGCTGTACTCGGTCTCGAACGCCGTCAGCTTCGGGTATCCGGCTGCCGCGAGTATGCGCGCTTCAACGAGCTTCTCGACGGGAAAGTCGGATGCTCCAAGAGCGCGAACCTTTCCTGCCTGAATCAGATCGCGCGCTGCGCCGAGGGTTTCTTCGAGCGGCGTCGCCGGATCGTCTGCATGCAGGTACAGCACATCGATCCGGTCCGTGCCGAGACGTTCGAGACTCGCGTCGACGGCGGCCATGATGGTTGAACGAGCCAAGCCAGCATAGTCGGCATGCCTGCCGATCTTCGTCGCGACGACCATCGCGTCGCGGTTCCGATTGAGCTTCATCCAGCGTCCGATCTGCACCTCGCTGAGGCCAGAGGCGTAGCTATCGGCTGTGTCGATGAAGTTGCCGCCAGCGGCAGCATAGCGATCGAGGATCGTCTGGGTGTCGTCGGCGCTTGCTGTCCAGCCGAAGACGCTTCCCCCGAGCGCGACGGGGAACACCGCGATGTCGGTTCCCGCAATGAGTCTCCGCACAGGCATCGATACCGTCGGGGTTCCCACGTATGTCTCCGAGCGAACGTCGACCGCCTCGTCTGGTCGTGAGCATGGCACCGCTGCGTTCTGCGTTCCGCCGCCGCCCACCTGCCGTACCGTCATGAGCCCCCTCCTGCTGTTCGGTGCGGCATCCCCCGATACCGTTTCTTGACCTTACGTCACAGCGGAGCTGGTCGTGAGCGCGGCTGGCCTTCTGTGACGAGTCGTGACGCTTTCGAGACGTTCACCCCGCGTGGGCACGCCGAAGAACCTGCTCCGCGTGACGGATGACGGGAGTGTCGACCATCTGCCCCCGGAACCGGAATGCGCCGGTTCTGCCGCGTGCCACATCGAGAACAGCCTGAGCCCACTCGACCTGGGAGGGAACCGGCCGATATCCCTCTCTGATGACGGGCACTTGGCTCGGGTGAATACACGCCGTAGCGGCGAACCCGCACGCGACAGCATCCTCGACCTCAGTCTCGAGACCTGCCCTGTCGTCGATATCGAGGTGCACGGCGTCGATTGCCGCCTTGCCCGCGGACCCTGCGGCGAGCAGCACGCGCGAGCGGGCATGTGCTGCGACGTCGCGGTAGCGCCCGTCAGACCGCCTGCTCGTACTTCCTCCGAGCGAGGCGATGAGGTCTTCTGCACCCCACATGAGACCCACAATCGTCGACATCTGCGCGAGCTTCTCGGCGATCATGATGCCGCCAGCCGTCTCGCACAGCGCGATCACTTTGTATCCCGTCAGGCGCTCGACATGATCGACCCGTTCAGTTTTCGACAGCATCACCGTGCGGTAGGCGGTCGATCGCAGCGCCTCAAGATCGTGGAGAAAATCCGCGGTGTCTGCCGGATTCACGCGAACGATCGTCGTAGCCGGATCGAGCGAACTCGCCTGAAGCGCCTCTCGCGCGTGCGCTCTCGCTTCAGGGTCGACTCCATCCTCAAGGTCAAGGATGACCGCGTCGGCGCGATCGGCCGCCTTCTGAAATCTCTCAGGCCGGTCTGCAGGGCAGAACAGGAGAGACGGCCCCATTCGAAACGTCATGGTTGCGCTCCTTTGCACCACACGAGGGTGCTGCGAACGGCGGTCGCGACAACCTCGTCCTTCTGATTGCGTCCCGTGTGCTCGAGCGTCACGATTCCCTGACCCGGACGCGACCTCGAGTGACGTTTGGCGGTGACGATTGTGTCGGCGTACAACGTGTCGCCGTGATGCATGGGCGATGGGAACGCGATCTTTTCGAAGCCCAGGTTGGCCACGATCGTCCCCTGGGTGAGTTGAGCGACGGAAAGGCCCACGAGTGTGGAGAGCGTCAGCATCGAGTTGACGAGTCGCTCGCCGAATGGCTGCGCAGCACTCCACGCGGCGTCGAGGTGCAGCGATTGCGTGTTCATGCTGAGCGTTGTGAACAGCACATTGTCGGCTTCGGTGATCGTACGCCCTGGGCGGTGTTGATAGCACACCGCTTCGTCGAACTCCTCGAAGAAGAGTCCACGCTGCTCTTCGACTCGCCGCTCCATTGCCGCCTCCGCTTCCTATTCTACGAGCCCCAGCTCGCGAGCGATGATCATGAGCTGAACTTCTGTCGTGCCTTCGCCGATCTCGAGGACCTTCGAGTCGCGGTAGTGCCGGCCGACCGCATTCTCGTTGAGAAAGCCGTACCCTCCCCAGATCTGGCTCGCGTCCCGCGCGTTGGCCATCGCGGCCTCGCTGGCGGTGAGCTTGGCGAGCGAGGCTTCCTTCTTGAACGGACGACCGGCCATGAGGAGCGCGCATGCGTGGTAGTACGACAGCCGCGCGGCGTGCACGCGCTGCTCCATGCGCGCGATCATGAACGCGATGTGCTGATTTGAGCCGATGGCGCTTCCGAAGACGTTGCGCTTCTTCGCGTAGAAGATCGCCTGTTCGAGGCATCCTTGGGCGGCACCGGTGCACAGCGCCGCAAAGGCGACGCGGCCTTCGTCGAGAATCGAGAGGAAGTTCGCGAAGCCCCGTCCCCGCTCGCCGAGGAGGTTCTCTTCAGGAACGCGAACGTCGTCGAACGTGAGCGGGTGGGTATCGGAGGTATGCCAGCCCAGCTTGTCGTAGGCCGGGTGAACGCTCAGCCCGTCTGCCGGCGTCGGAACGAGAATCGATGAGAGTTCCGGAACCGTTGCGCCCCGTGACGAGGTGCGATGCCCGGTCACCGCCGTCACCGTGATCAGCCGGGTGATGGGCGTCCCCGAGTTCGTGATGAACTGCTTGGTCCCGTTGATGACCCATTCGCCGTCGACAACCTCCGCCGTGGTTTTCGTCGCTCCAGCATCCGACCCGGCCTCTGCCTCGGTGAGACCGAATGCGGCGAGCGCCTTTCCCGATGTCAGCTGGGGCAGAAAGCGCTCACGCTGCGCATCGGTGCCGAAGCGGTACACGGGCATAGCCCCAAGCCCGATGCCTGCCTCGAGCGTGACGCCGATGGACTGGTCGACGCGCGAGAGCTGCTCCACGGCGAGACAGAGTGACAGATAGTCCTTCCCCTGGCCGCCGAACTCGCGCGGGAACGGCAGCCCGAACAGGCCCATGTCGCCCATCTGAGCAACGATCTCCATCGGCAGCCGCCGCTCGGTGTCGTAGCTGTACGCGGCGGGGGCGATCACGGTATCCGCGAACTCCCTCACCGTGTTGACAAGGTCAACGTGCTCCTCGTCGAGTTCGATATTCACGCGTCGTCTCCTCTGTGTCGTGCGTCCTCGTGGGACGGCTCAGCGCTGACCGCTGGGTCGGCGGCAGCGATTGTCGCGACGATGGCGTCCTTCGCCACCGTCTGGTTCAGGGATGCTGCAAGAGTCACGGTCCCCGCAGCGGGAGCGGTGATCCGGTGCTCCATCTTCATCGCCTCGATGACGAGGACGGTATCGCCGGCGTCGACGTTGTCTCCCGGCGCGACGGGAACCGCGACGACGGTCCCGGGCATGGGCGATCGCAGCTCGGGCTCGCTCGCATCGGCGTGGCGACGCGTCTCACGCGCGCTGTCACGTTCGACGAGGTGAAAGCACCGCGACATCTGGCCATCGTGCACCCAGATGTCGGCATGTGCTCGCAGGATCGTCGCGGGCACCGTCTCTCCGTCAACGGTGACCAGTCGGTGATGTCCGGAGCCTCGGACCGCCGCGAGCTGGCCGTCGACGCACGCGTTCTCCGGGCGACCCGAGACCGCGATTCGCCGCTCGTCGTCGCCATGGCGCATGCGCGTCTCGATTGCGCGCGGAGGAGCGCCAAGGCGCCAGCCACTCGGGGACGCCCACGGTGTTCTGCCCGCATTGTTCCATCGCGCATCGTGTGCAGCGAGCGCCGCTGTCAGCCAGACGCGCTCGGGCACAGCGGCGCTCGCTGCACCGACAACGCGCCTATCGATCGTCGTCGTGTCCATCGTTCCGCGGCGAACGGAGCCATCATCGACAAGGTCGCGCAAAAACGAGGTGTTTGTCGTGACACCGAAGACGACTGTTGCGTCAAGCGCTCGGCCGAGTCGCTGGAGGGCGCCGCCCCTCGTCGAGTCGTGCGCGATGATCTTTGCCAGCATGGGATCGTAATCGGCACTGACCGTCGTCCCCGCCGCGATTCCGCTGTCGACGCGGACATCGTCGGGAAACGACACGTATTCGACGGTGCCCGCCTGCGGCAGAAACTGCGCGTCTTCAGCATAGAGGCGCGCTTCAACCGCATGACCGGTGAACGTCACGTCGTCTTGCGCTATCGAGAGCGGCTCCCCCGCCGCAATGAGAAGCTGCTGCTCGACGAGGTCGATGCCGGTCACTTGCTCGGTCACGGGATGCTCGACCTGCAGCCTCGTGTTCATCTCCATGAAGAAAAATTCCTCTGGCGCGTCAGCCGAAACGAGAAACTCCACCGTTCCCGCACCGGTGTAGTCGACACTCCGAGCGACATCGCACGCGGCGGCGCCGATGCGCGCTCGAGTGTCGGTGTCGAGAAGAGATGACGGCGCTTCCTCGATCACCTTCTGGTGTCGTCGCTGAAGTGAGCACTCGCGTTCGCCGAGGTGGATCACGTTTCCCCGAGTGTCGGCGAGTATCTGCACCTCGATGTGCCGCGGCGAGGTGATGAGCTTTTCGAGAAAAAGTGTGTCGTCTCCGAACGCGGCTCTCGCGATGCGCCGGGCCGTCGCGACGGCGTCCGGCACATCGTCGCGGCGATGCACGTCGATCATTCCTTTGCCGCCACCGCCCGCCGACGGCTTCACAAGCACGGGGTACCCGATCTCGTCTGCGGCAGAAATGAGTTGCTCATCGGTCATTCCCGGTTCGGCACGGCCGGGAATGCCGGCGACGCCATCAGCCTCAACGCGCTGCTTCGCGCTGATCTTGTCGCCCATGATCTCGGTCGCACGCGGGTCTGGCCCGATGTATGTCAGCCCGGCGGCCGCGCAGGCAGCAGCGAAACCGGCGTTCTCCGAGAGAAATCCATAGCCGGGATGGATCGCTTCAGCTCCCGAACGAACAGCGGCGTCAATCACGCGGTCGATGTTGAGATAGCTCTCGGCGGCTCGCGCAGGACCAATTCGCAGAGCGACGTCGGCCGCGCGGACGTGCGGTGCCTGCGCGTCCGCGTCGCTGTACACGGCAACAGAGCGAATGCCGAGGCGACGCAGCGTGCGTATGATGCGCACCGCGATCTCGCCTCTGTTCGCGATCAGTACTGTCTGGAACATCGTCACATCCTGAAAAGGCCGAAGCCGGTGTCGTCGAGCGGGGTGCGGGCGCACACGTCGAGGGCGAGCCCGAGAACAGTGCGCGTCTGCGCCGGGTCGATGATGCCGTCGTCCCACAGCCGAGCCGTCGAGTAGTACGGGTTGCCCTGCTTCTCGTACTGCTCACGGATCGGCGCCCGGAAGGCGGCTTCGTCGTCGGCGCTCCAGTCCAGCCCCTGCGCAGCCATTCCGTCGCGCTTGACCGTAGCCAGAACCTCTGAAGCCTGCTGGCCGCCCATCACGGAGATCCGCGCGGCGGGCCACATCCAGAGGAATCGAGGAGAATACGCACGTCCGCACATCGAGTAGTTGCCGGCGCCGAAGGACCCTCCGATGACGACGGTGAGCTTGGGAACGCGAGTCGTCGCCACAGCCGTCACCATCTTTGCGCCGTGTTTGGCGATGCCGCCGGCCTCGTACTCGCGTCCGACCATGAATCCTGAGATGTTCTGCAGGAACAGCAGCGGTATGCCGCGCTGATCGCACAGCTCGATGAAGTGCGTCCCCTTAAGCGCCGACTCCGAGAACAGCACGCCGTTGTTGGCGACAATGCCGACGGGGTGCCCGTGGATGCTGGAGAATCCGGTGACCAGCGTCTCACCGTACTCGCGTTTGAACTCGTGGAACTCGCTCCCATCGACGAGACGCGCGATAACCTCCCGCACGTCATACGACTCGTGCAGGTCACCGGGAATGACGTCGTACATCGATTCTGGGTCGACGGCCGGCTCCGAGCTCGCGCCGATCGCCCACGCCGGCGGAGGGTTCGGCGGAAGGGTGCTCACAATGTCCCGGACAATGCGGAGTGCATCATCGTCGTCTTCGGCGAGGTGGTCCGTCACGCCACTGATGCGCGAATGGGTGAGCCCGCCGCCCAGCTCTTCAGCAGAGACGACCTCTCCTGTCGCCGCTTTCACGAGCGGAGGACCGCCGAGAAAGATCGTGCCCTGGTTGCGCACGATCACGGTCTCGTCGCTCATCGCGGGAACGTATGCACCGCCAGCCGTGCATGATCCGAGCACGGCAGCGATTTGCGGGATCCCTTCTGCCGACATGCGGGCCTGATTGAAGAAGATGCGCCCGAAATGATCTCGATCGGGGAAGACCTCGTCCTGCATGGGCAGGAATGCTCCCCCGGAATCGACGAGACTGATGCACGGGAGTCTGTTCTGCTGGGCGATCTCCTGCGCCCGCAAGTGCTTTTTCACGGTCATCGGGTAGTAGGTGCCGCCCTTGACCGTCGCGTCGTTGCAGATCACCATGACGTGCCGCCCGTGAACGACGCCGATGCCCGCGACGACTCCCGCGCCGGGTGTCTCATCGTCGTAGAGGTCGTCACCGGCGAGGGGAGCTACATCAAGAAATGGACTCCCTTCGTCGAGCAGGCGATCGATGCGGTCACGCGGCAGCAGCTTTCCGCGGTCGGTGTGTCGCGTTCTCGCACGTTCGCTGCCACCCCTGCGCGCGGTTTCCAGTCGTTCGGTGAGTTCCTCCACGAGTGACAGCTGCACGGAAGCATTGCGCCGCGCCCCGTCAGACGACGAGTCGATTGCTGTGGTCAGAGTATGCATGGCTCCCCTGCGGTCGACGATGACCTCGTTCAGTTAGTGGATATTAACCCACCTGCCGTTAGGTTAGTATTCAATAACTGAACTGTCCAGTGGCCGCACACAGCCAAAGGAGGCCGGGCGATGTCGGAGAGGGTCAAGGGGCGCAGCGACGCAAAGAACGAGCGCCGGAGGTCCCTCCTGGATGCCGCGGCCGCGCTGTTCTCCCAACACGGATTCAACGGGGTCTCGATGGAAGACCTTGGCACAGCAGTCGGAGTTTCCGGGCCCGCCGTCTATCGCCACTTCCCCAGCAAACAGGCCGTCCTCGCTGAACTACTCATCGGAGTCAGCACGGCGCTGTTCGAAGGCGGAACGGCTGAGACCGAGAGGGCACCCGAGGGCGACCTCGCGCTTCGCGCGCTCATCGAGTTCCACGTCGACTTCGCGATCCGCAACACCGACGTGATCCGCGTGCACGACCGAGACCGCAGCGCCCTGCTTCCCGACGATGCACATTCGGTGCGACTGTTGCAGCGCCGTTACGTCGAGCTCTGGGTGAACCTTCTCAAGCGACTTACTCCCGACGCCGATGTCACTGAACTGCGCGTTCGAGCCCACGCAGCTTTCGGCCTCATGAACTCGACTCCCTACACGGTGCGTCGCCGAGGCACCGCGAGCGCGGATCGGCTGCGCGCGCTTCTCGAGCGAATGAGCTACGCCGCGCTCACGAGCTGACGCCCGCGAGACACACCCGGTCTGCCTCGCGGGCGGCTCAGTCAGAGCAGAGTGAGTGCCGTGCCCGGGTCCTCCAGCACGCGCGACACGTCGACGAGAAAGCGGGATGCCTGCTCGCCATCGACGATGCGGTGATCGAACGACAGGCTCAGGGTCATGACGTCGCGCAGCGCGATCTCGCCGTCGTATTCCCACGGGCGACGACGCACCGCGCCTGCCGCGAGAATCGACGACTGTCCCGGCGTGAGAATCGGCGTTCCCGCGTCTACCCCGAACACTCCCACGTTCGTGAGCGTCATCGTGCCGCCGCTCATGTCTTCCGGCTGCGTACGGCCGTCGCGAGCAGTCGATACGAGTGCCGAGATGGCGTCCGCGAGCTCGAGAAGCCCCAACGTGTCAGCATCCTTCACCACCGGGACCACGAGGCCGCGCTGCGTCGCCGCTGCCACACCCAGATTCACGTAGCCGTACTCGACGATCTCCTGAGCCTCGTCATCCCAGTGGGCGTTCACCGACGGCGTGCGCTTTGCGGCCAGCAGCATCGCCTGCGACACGATCGTCATGATCGTGATGCGGGTATCGGGATGCTGCGTCCGCAGACGTGCGACAAGCTCGCCCGTGCGCGTGACGTCGATCGTGATGAATTCGCTCGCGTGCGGCGCCGTGAAGGCAGACGACGCCATCGCCGCGGCGGTCGCCTTGCGCACCCCCTTGATCGGAGTGCGCACTTCGCCTCGCTCGGGCGCTGTCTCCCGCACGCTCTGCCTGGCTTCGGGCTGCGCTGCGTGCGCGGCACGCTGCACGTCGGAGCGAGTGATGAGGCCGTCAGACCCGGTTCCCTCGATCTCTGTCAGGTCGACGCCGATCTCCCGCGCGAAAATGCGCACGGGCGGCGTCGTTCGGGGGCGCTCAGGACGATTCGGCGTCTCGGGCGCATCGGAGGCAGGTGCTTCGGTCGTGGATGCGGGCGCAGCAGAGGCATCCGGACGCTGATCGGGTGCTTGCGTCTTTTCGCCCTCCCACGAACGTCGTCTGCGTCGCGGCGCTGCGCTGCGCTCCTTCTTCGGTCCGTACCCGACGAGCACAGGTTCGCGTTCCGGCGGTGCGTCACCAGGTTCATCATCGTCGCCGTCGAGTTCGAATGCGATGAGGGGCTCGCCGACCTGCACGGTCGCCCCTTCTTCGGCGTAGAGCGTGCGGATCGTCCCGTCGAACGGCGACGGCAGCTCCACAAGGGCCTTGGCCGTCTCGATCTCGGCGATCACCTGATTCACGCTCACTGTGTCGCCTTCGGCGATCTTCCAACTGGCAATCTCCGACTCGGTCAACCCCTCACCGAGGTCGGGCAGCAGAAAGTCCTTGACGCTCATCCGTCGAACCTCCAGTCGCTCAGAGAGTTTCTGCGGCCCATCGCGCGGTCGACAGCATCCAGAATGCGATCGAGGTCGGGCAGAAAATGGTCCTCGAATGCAGCGGGTGGGTACGGCGTGTCGAATCCTGTGACGCGTTCGGGTGCTGCCTCCAGATACTCGAAGCACCGCTCCGTGATCGTCGCCGCGATCTCAGCGCCCATGCCGCCAAAGCGCTGCGCCTCGTGAGCAACAACGAGACGCCCGGTAACGCGCACCGACGCGGCGACAGCGTCGAAGTCCACGGGCTGCAGCGAGCGCAGATCGATGACTTCAACCGACACGCCGTCATCGGCTGCTGCGGCAGCGACATCGAGGGCCGTGGGAACAAGCGGCCCATAGGCGACGAGCGTGACATCGTTTCCGCTCGTCAGCACGCGCGCGCGGTCCATACGCGTCTCGGAGGCGAGCTCGAGGTCGACGTCTCCCTTCATCCAGTAGCGGCGCTTCGGCTCGAAGAACATGACAGGGTCGTCGCTCGCGATCGCCTCGCGCAGCATGGAGTACGCGTCTTGCGGGTTCGAGCAGCTGATCACGCGCAGTCCGGCCGTGTGTGCGAAATATGCTTCCGGCGACTCCGAGTGGTGTTCAACGGAGCCGATGCCTCCCCCGAACGGCACGCGGATCGTGAGCGGCATGCGCACGTCGCCTCGCGTTCGTGCGTGCAGCTTCGCGACCTGCGCGACGATCTGGTCGAACCCCGGGTAGATGAAGCCGTCGAATTGGATCTCGCATACCGGGCGGTATCCGCGGTAGGCGAGTCCGACGGCGGTTCCGATGATCCCGGCTTCTGCCAGCGGTGTATCGATCACGCGCGACGGTCCGAACTCAGACTTGAGGCCATCGGTCACGCGGAAAACGCCTCCGAGCTCCCCGATGTCCTCCCCCATGATCACGACCTTCTCGTCGTCTCGGAGCGAGCGTCGCAATCCCTCGTTGATCGCCTTCGACATCGTGAGCGTCGTCACGCTCTCACTCGTGCCTGCGGTCTGCTGTTCGGGCATCAGCTCTCACCCCCGTCGAACGACGCGAGGTACGCGGCATGCTGGCTGCGCTGTCTCGCGAGGTGAGCGTTGGGCTCAGCGAAAACGGTGTCGAAGAACGATAGCGGCTCTGGCTCCGGCAGGGCTCGAATCGCCGCGCGGAGCTCTCTCGCGACCCGATCTGCATGCTCATCGATCTGTGCGGACTGGTCGGCATCGAGAGCACCCATGCTCGTCAGGTAGTGCTTGACCCGGTCGAGGGGATCCTTCTCCCGCCACTCGTCAAGCTCGCTTTCTGTTCGATACCGCGTCGGATCATCGCTCGTCGTGTGCGCTCCCATGCGATACGTCACCGCTTCGATGTACGTCGGCCCGTTACCCGACCGCGCTCGGTCCGCGGCGATGGCGGTCGCGGCATACACGGCGAGAACATCATTTCCGTCGACGCGGATGCTGGGGATGCCGAACCCGGGTGCTCGGTCGGCGATCGGCTTCGTCGTCTGCACCCCCACGGGTTCGGAGATGGCGTACTGATTGTTCTGACAGAAGAAGATGACGGGAGCCTTGTAGCTCGCGGCGAAGACCATCGCCTCGTTCACATCGCCCTGGCTGGTCGCACCGTCACCGAAGTAGGCGATGGAGATGTCGTCGGAGCCGTCGAAGTCGCATCCCATGGCGTAGCCGACGGCGTGGAGGCTCTGAGCGCCGATGATGATGGCTGGTGCTGCCATGTTGATGTCGTACGGATTCCACCCGGCATTGGCGTTTCCTCGCCAGACGGAGATCATCGTCGTGAGGTCGACGCCCCGGCAGTAGGCGACGGCGTTCTCGCGATAGCTGCCGAACACGAAGTCGCTGTCGCGCAGTGCGCGGGCAGAACCGACCTGAGCGGCCTCTTGTCCGAGCAGCGGCGGCCAGAGACCGATCTCGCCCTGTCGCTGCAGCGCTGTCGCCTCGGTGTCGAGACGACGGCTGATCACCATGTCGTCGTAGAGGGAACGCAGCTCTTCCGCGTCAATATCGGCGACCCAGGGGTCGAACCCGGGCGCATCCACGCGCTCTCCGCGCGGCGTGAGCAATTGGACATACTCCCCTGAGTGTGTGAGGAGCATCGTCGGACCATGTGTTGTGGACACTGTGACACGCGTCTTTCTCTCGTGTTCCGCGCGGTTCGCTTGTGGCTCACCGAGCAGCCCCGGCCTCGTTGCCGGATTACCTCGAGACTACGTCACCCAGCGTCAGCTCTCAACGAGACTCGCACGCGGCTCACAGACGCAGAATGGCTCGCCCCGCGGTGCGGGACGAGCCATTCTGCGTCGAGAATCGATCAGCTTTCGTCTGACTCGGATTCGCTGCCCGATGCAGCATCCTCATCAGCGATGACGGGCTGAAGCGACAGCTTGCCCCTGTCGTCGACCTTCGTGACCTCGACGAGGATCTTCTGGCCGACGCTCAGCACGTCTTCAACAGCACCCACGCGCTTGCCTCCGGCCAGCTTGCGCACCTCAGAGATGTGCAGAAGGCCGTCCTTGCCCGGAAGCAGCGAAATGAACGCTCCGAACGCGGCGATCTTGACGACGGTTCCGAGGAACTGGTCGCCGACCTCCGGGTTCGTCGGGTTCGCGATCGCGTTGACCTGAGCACGCGCGGCCTCGGCCGAGGGGCCATCGACGGCGCCGATGAAGACGGTGCCGTCGTCTTCGATCGAGATGTCGGCTCCCGTCTCGTCCTGGATTCCGTTGATGGTCTTGCCCTTCGGACCGATGAGCTCACCGATCTTGTCGACGGGAATCTGCACGCTGATCACGCGCGGGGCCGTCGGAGCCATCTCGTCTGGCGTGTCGATGGCGGCGTTCAGAACCTGCAGGATCTGCGTGCGTGCATCCTTCGCCTGCGTAAGTGCGGCGGCAAGCACCGACGCGGGAATGCCGTCGAGCTTGGTGTCCAGCTGGATCGCGGTCACGTACTCGCTCGTACCCGCAACCTTGAAGTCCATGTCGCCCAGTGCGTCTTCGGCGCCGAGAATGTCGGTCAGCGCTGCATAGCGGGTCTGACCGTCGACCTCGTCGGAGACAAGACCCATGGCGATGCCCGCGACGGGCGCCTTGAGCGGAACACCCGCGTTGAGCAGCGAGAGCGTCGAGGCGCACACGGATCCCATCGACGTCGAACCGTTCGATCCCAGAGCCTCAGAGACCTGGCGGATCGCGTACGGGAACTCCTCGCGACTCGGCAGCACCGGCGCGAGAGCGCGCTCCGCAAGGAAGCCGTGGCCGATCTCGCGGCGCTTGGGCGATCCGACGCGCCCCGTCTCACCCGTCGAGTACGGCGGGAAGTTGTAGTGGTGCATGTACCGCTTGTGCGTCTGCGGAGACAGCGAGTCGATCTGCTGCTCCATCTTCAGCATGTTGAGCGTGGTGACGCCCATGATCTGGGTTTCACCGCGCTGGAAGATCGCCGAGCCGTGAACACGCGGAATGACCTGCACCTCCGCGTCGAGCGGGCGGATGTCGGCGAGTCCGCGCCCGTCGATGCGAACGCCCTCGGTGAGAATGCGGCCGCGGACGATGCGCTTGGTGAGCGCCTTGTACGCGCCGGACACCTGGTTGGCCGCATCCGCCGGAAGTTCGCCGGATTCGGCCTTTGCCGCGATCTGCTCCTTGACGCGCTCCTTGAGAGCATCGTCGGCATTCTGACGCTCGAGCTTGTCAGCGATCTGGTACACAGACGTGAGTTCCTCGGCCGCGAGTGCATCCACAGCCGCGAAGACCTCGTCGGTGTAGGGCAGGAACACCGGGTAGTCCTGAACTTCCTTGGCCGCGTGCGATGCCATCTCGGCCTGTGCGCGCACGAGTTCGGCGATGAAGGGCTTTGCCGCTTCCAGCCCCGCCGCGACGATCTCCTCGTTCGGCTTGACGGCACCAGCCTTGATCAGATCGAAGCTGTGCTCTGTGGCCTCAGCTTCAACCATCATGATCGCGACGTCTTCGGTGCCGTCGTCGTTCGTCACGACGCGACCGGCGACCATGAGGTCGAAGACGGCCTGCTCGACCTGCTCAGCGTTCGGGAACGCAACCCACTGGTCCTCGTTCTGCCCATTGCCTGGAATGAGCGCGAGGCGCACGCCGGCGATCGGGCCAGAGAACGGGAGTCCCGAGATCTGGGTCGAGGCGGATGCTGCGTTGATGGCGAGAGCGTCATAGAACTCGCCAGGCGCAATCGACAGAACCGTCACGACGATCTGCACCTCATTGCGGAGACCGTCAACGAACGACGGGCGCAGAGGCCGGTCGATTAGCCGGCACACCAGAATCGCGTCGGTCGAGGGGCGACCCTCGCGACGGAAGAACGATCCGGGAATCTTTCCCGCGGCGTAGCTGCGCTCCTCGACGTCCACCGTGAGCGGGAAGAAGTCGAAGTTGTCTTTCGGATGCTTGCCTGCAGAGGTCGCCGAGAGAAGCATTGTTTCGTCGTCGAGATAGGCGGCGACGGAGCCTTGTGCCTGCTGGGCGAGACGGCCGGTCTCGAACCGCACGGTGCGCTTTCCAAAGCGTCCGTTGTCGAGGACGGCCTCGGCAGCAGTGATTTCTGGACCTTCCAAGGTCACTCTCCTTATGTGTCCGCGGGCGCGCACGCCCGACGTTCACGGAGCAGAACAGGCAGTACATACTCATGACCACAGTCGAGGTCGTCATGGCTGATCTCCAGTAGAAAATCGCTCTCACCCTGCCGCTGAGAGAAATCCACCACCGAGGACCAGCTTCCTGCCGGCCTGCTCCGTTCTTGCATATCGATCAATCGATCGATTAAGCACGATGCTATCAGAGTCGCCTGTTCAGAGCCCGTATTCTCCCGCTCTGGCACGCCGCCGGCGGCGAGCGCTAGCGTGGACTCACCGAGAACGGAGGGGCGGTAATGACGGATTCGTCGCAATACATCGTCGCCCTCGGCATCGGTTCTCCAGCATCCCTCAGCCTTCAGTCGCCCGACGGAGTCGGTGCCGGCCCGAACGGGCACGTCCTGCGGGTCGCCCTTGCCCTGCGGGGCGGCGTCAGCCTTGCCGTCTGGATCGGCGGGGCCATCGCAGAACTCGATGTTGCCCGGCGCGTGAGTCTTCGCCGAACGTCAGACGGATGGGACGGCTTCTACACTCCCCCGTCGGGAACCGACCCGCCCTCGCTCGACGCGCCCGAGATCGCGAGAGCGCGCGTGTATGCGCGCCTTCTCGCGGACGCCGGCCTTGACGCCGTTGAGATCGACGTGCTTGCTGGGGCAAGCGCGGGCGGCCTCAACGCCGTCGTCTATGCCGTCGCGCAGCGAGCGGGCGCGAGCGTCAACACTCTTCTCGAGACATGGCAGGATGCCGCGGACATCCGGCAGCTCCTGCAGCCGCCAGGCTTCGGCCGCGTCGACTCCCTGCTGCGCGGGGATTACTACTTCTGGCCGCGCGTCACTCGCGCTCTTCACGATCTGCATACAGCTGACGATGTTCCTCGAAACCACGGGCACCGAGCGCCTCGTGTGAGCATTGACCTCGCGGCAACAGTCATCGACAGCGCGGACAGGAGCGTGCCCGGTGCGCGCGACAGTCGCGGTTACTTTCATTTCGTCGGGGACGAAACTGACGAAGGCTCCGAAGCCGGCCGGGGCATTCCACGCGAGATCGGCGACGGCGTCGACCTCGCGCGCCTCTCCTACGCCGCGCGGTCAACGTCCTCGTACCCGGGAGCGTTCGAACCTGCGCTCATCTTCTCGAAGACGAAGCGTCCAGACGAACGGGTCGAAGGCGACGAAACGCACATCGACATGTCATACGCGTTCAGCGGACATCGGCCGACGTGGAATCATCCGTTTCGCGTGATTGATGGCAGCATCCTCGACGAGGTGCCCATCGACCAGGCGTTCAAGGCCGCTCGACGGTCCGCGTCGACGACGCGGTCGTCGCGCCTTGTGCTCTATCTCGATCCGAGCCCGCTGGCTCCTTCTCCGCGCACGATCCGCCCCACGCACTATGGTCCGCCCGAGCCCGCTCGCGGACCGCTCTCTGTGCTGCGGCGCTTTTCGGACAGACAATCGCGCATCCTCAACGTGCTCAGAGCAGACAGCTGGTCAGCCGAGGAGCGCGAGCCCGGCTCCGAGGAGATCGCTCGCATTGAACGGTTCCGCTTGGCATTGCTCCGCGAGATTGCCAGGGGCGACGCTTATGCCGCGGCTCGTACAGCAGCCGGATTCGATCGGGATGCTGCCACGCGTGCATATGTCAGGTATCGAGCCTCTGCAGACGTGGAGCATCTCAGCGCTGTCACGACCGACCCGTCGGCCTGGCAGAGCTCCGCAAATCTCGACTCACGCTCCGTATGGGCTCCATGGGATGCCGGAGACCGCGAGGATCTTGAGCGCGTCGCCGACGACCGCTATTCGCGAGTGTCTGACCAGCCTCGTCTGACATCGCCCGGTATCCGCGCCATTGCTTGCGGGCCCCAGGCCGCACTCGACGCCGCCCTGTGCGGCTTGTCCTGGGTGCGCGCGATCGAGCAGCTGCCGCCCGCTCTCCGGCGCTCCGACCCGCCCGTCGCCGACATTCGGCTCAGGCTCTATACGGTGCTCGGTCGAGCAACCGACCTGCGCGATGCATCGACAGTTCGCGTGCTCGACGCGGGTGAAGCACGGCCGAGAATTGCTCAGCGCGCCATCGATGCCTGGATCGAGGCGCAGGGCAACGCCGACGTCGATGCACTCTGGCGACAGCTCGACGACGTCGTCACGATGCTCCGCAACGCGTCTCCGCCCGCCGAAGCAGATGAGACGTGGGCGCACAGCCCATTCAGCGCCTTCCCCCGCAAAGACGCCGGTGCGCGCGACCTCGCGCCGTTTCTCGCCCCGCGCGGAATCCCTGAGCCGATCAGCTCGCTGACGTTTGATCGTCTCACGGCAGATGAGCCACCCGCGCACCCTGAGCAGTTCGGTGCTCTCATACGTCGGCGCCAGAGGCGTCGAGCCCGAATCGCCCTCTCTCTCGATCCCGCAGACGTCACTGATGAGACGACAGAGCGCCTCTTTCACGCTCCGTCCCTGTCGTCAGATGACAAACTCTCCGGCTCGCTTTTGTTCAATTTCGGCGGCTTCCTCAGCAGAAAGTGGAGAGCAAACGACTGGTGGTGGGGACGGCTCGACGCTGCCGCGGCGATCGTGCGGATCCTTGCAGAACGGTCAACAAGCTCCCCTTCCTCGCGCCGCGCCGTACCCGACGACGTCGACGAGGTTCAGTCGTCGCTCTTCGCTGAACTCGCCGCCTCAGACGATGCTCCGCTTTCTGACACCGCCGAGAAGCCTCGAACGACGCAGGAGATCCGTGACGCCTTCGAGTTCGGCGGCGACACGCTGAACAACCTCGCGGGTCAGTATCGTCTCGCCATCGCCTCGCGCAGCCTTCGCGTGGCATCGCGCGCTCTCACGAGATCGGTGGGTCCGATCGGACGCGTTCTCGTGGCACTCGCTCGCCCGTTCGCCGTCGGTCTGCCCGCCGCGGCGATACCGGTGCGCGCTGCCCTGATCGGGGCGACGGTCGGGCTGGCCGCCGCGGTCATCGCCGGTCTCAACGGGCTGATCGGGCCCACTGAACTCTCGATGACGTGGCCGGCCCACGTCATCTCGGCGGTGATTATCGCGGCGGCGTGCGCGGGGTTCATCAACGCCTCGAAACGGTGGCGGCACGTCATCCGGCGCTTGCATCACGTATCGATTCCGCTGCCCCGCGACACGATTCCCGACATGGTCATGCTTCGCAGGAGCGCGCGGGCGCAGGGTGCCGTTCTGTGCGTTCTCGCGAGTGTTACGGCGGCTGCTGGGTCAGCTACCGTGGCGCTTCGCGGGCTCGATGCCACGTGGTGGATTCTCTCCGTGGCTGCCGCAATCGTCGCAGGCTGTTCACGGGCGCGCTCGCTTTCTCCGTCACCGTCGCCGGGGAGACACTACGTGCTGAGCATCAGCGTCTTTGCCGCGTGGGCAGCGAGCGTCATTGCCGCCCCCGCGGTTCTCGGCCCCTTGCAACTCAGCCATCGGTGGACGACGCCTGTCACTGTGGTGCTCACGGGAGCCGTTGTCTCCGCCTTGCTCACGGTCGGATGGCTGAGGGCAGCGCCGACGATGCGCGGTCTTCTCGCCAATCCTCTCGCGACGAGCATGCTTTCCGCGCTGGCGGGATCCGCCCCCGTCTGGATCGCCACCCGCGTCACCGACACTCCCTTCCCGACTCTCACGACGCTCTCGACTGTCGTCCTCGCCATCCTCCTCTGGGGATCGGTGCTGTGGTGGCTTCCCGAGCTTCCACCGAGCACACGTGACCGCTTCACCGATGACGATGCTCGCCGCCCCTCCGCCCCCTGATCGCAAAGGACAATCATGCCGAGTGCACCCGAAACCGGATCCGTTCCGACTCGCAGCAAGCGTGTGCCCCTGTGGGACAACGCTCGGTTCGCGTGCATCGTGCTGGTCGTCGTGGGCCACGGCATCCAAAGGCTCGTTGGCGACTCGGATGCTGCGCTCACGGTGTATCTCGTGATCTATTCGTTCCACATGCCGGCGTTCGCGTTCATCAGCGGCTACTTCTCGAAGTCCGGTCCTCCGTCGATCAGGCAGATGAAGCGCGTGATCACCGACATCGTTCTTCCGTATGTCTTCATGGAGACGATCTGGACGGTCGTCAAGTTCTTCGCCGAAGGTGACGAGACGCTTAATCCCACGAAGCCGTCGTGGACCCTGTGGTTTCTTCTCGCTCTCGCGATCTTCCGTCTCGTGCTGCCGTACCTTGCACTCGTTCGCTGGCCGCTCTTCTGGGCCATCGTGTTCTCGGTCGGTGTCGGCTACCTCGATAACGTCGACAGCACGTTCTCGCTGGCGCGGCTGTTCGGCATTCTGCCGTTTTTCGTGCTCGGCTGGCGCGTGAAGAAGTGGGACCTCGTCACCCGCCTGAAGCTTGATGCGCACACTCCCTGGTGGCTCCGCCTCGCCGCGCTCGCAGTGTTCGCCGTGTGGACGGCAGCGGTCTGGACCTTCATCGACGTCTGGCGTGCGATCGACCTGCGGTACTGGTTCTTCTACGACCAGTCGTACGACGGGCTCGGTCAAGACGCGTGGTGGGCAGGCGCCGTGCGTCTTGCAGTGATTGCTCTGAATGCCGTGCTGATCGTCGCGTTCCTTGCGCTGATTCCCCGCCGTCACAACATGTTCACTGGGTTCGGTCAAGCGACGATGTACGTCTATCTGCTGCACAGCTTCGCGCTCTATCCGATCCGCGAATCTGGGCTTCTCAAGCACGAGGCACTCGCTGACTTCCTGCTGCCCGTCATGATTGCCGTGAGCTTTCTGCTCGCGGTTCTGTTGTCGACGTCCCCAGTTCGCCGGTTCTTCCGCCCGCTCATTGAGCCAAAACCGCACTGGCTCTTCACGCGCGACGATCGTCTCCCTGCGGGGCCGAGCCGCACCGACCCAACGGGATCGAAGCGACCGAAGACCGAGAGCGTCCCGACTGTGCCACCGAAGTCTGACGACGCCGAACGGTGAATCAGCCGAGCTGAAGCACAGCGCGCGCAGCACGTGCCAGCTCCACGCCGTACCCGCGCCCGTGTCCCGCAGCGTGCACGGCGAGAGGATGCAGCTGGTGAACGGGGATGCGCTCCTCCCACCCCGGCATGAGCGGATGCGTGGCTTCATAGCCTTCACGAACATCAGCGAGATTCGGACACCCGAAGAGAGCGAGCATCGCGAGATCAGTCTCCCGATGTCCGCCGTGGGCGGCGGGATCGATGAGAACCACGCCGTGCTCTGCCCACAGCACGTTTCCGTTCCACAAGTCTCCGTGAATGCGCGCTGGCGTCTCGCCGTCGTCGAATGCGCCGCGAGAGATCACCTCACACGCGGCCTCAACCGTTTCACGCTCTGCCCCGGTGAGGTTGCCGGCGCGCTCGGCGACATCGAGAAACGGCAGAACGCGCGCGCTCGCGTAGAAGTCGCCCCAGTGCTCTGACGTCTCGGAGGGCATTCTTCGGCTGCCGATGAAGAGCGGCCCGTCCCAGCCGTCGGGCGGAGCGCCGAACGAGGCGGCGCCGGCATCATGCGTGACAGCCAGCTCTGTTCCGAATCGACGGGCCGCAGCTCTGCTTGGAGACGTCTCGATGATGCGGCGCAGCTCGATTCTGCCCGGCGACACTCCCTCAACCTCAGCACAGCGAACCCCGTTCGCCGCGCTGAGCCAGCGCAGCCCCGCGGCCTCCGCCTCGAAGAATCCGGTTGGTGCCGCGGCGTCCTGCTTGACGACGACGTTGTCGCTCAATCACGACTCCGCACGGCGAAATAGAAGATACCGACGACAATCGCCGCGATGATGATCGCGAAGAGCGCCTTGATGAGGAAAACGGCAACGTGGAAGAGGGCACCGATCACGTTCCAGACGATCACGATCGCGACGATGAAAATGACGATCGCGAGAATCAGCTTGAGCGCACGGCTCATGTGACGTCCTTTCACTCAATGTTTCCGACAGTCAGCCTACGTCAAACGGCCGCCACCAAAAGGTGACGGCCGTCTGGAAGAAGTGCGATATACGCTTATCGGCGCAAACCAAGACGCTCGATGAGCTTGCGGTAGCGGTTGATGTCAACATCGGACAGGTAGCCCAGCATGCGACGACGCTGACCGACGAGAAGGAGCAGACCACGACGCGAGTGGTGGTCGTGCTTGTGATCCTTCAGGTGCTCGGTGAGCCCCTTGATGCGCTCGGTCATCACGGCAATCTGGACCTCAGGGGATCCAGTGTCACCGGGGTGGGTTGCGTACTCTTCGATGATCGCCTTCTTGGTCTCTGCATCAAGTGCCATAGAATCGATCCCCTTCCTGTCGTTGCGCGGTGCCCGTCACCCGTTGTGCGAGCTCTCTTTATCCGCGGCCGGTATACGGCAACTGAACAATGTTAGCAGAACCCTCGACAGTCACGTGCCGCTCGTGGAGGAGGCTGAACGACGGCGAGTTCGGGCATCGGTCGCGGTTGCCGCCAGGTACACGACAAGCGCTCCCACAAGGCCGCCGACGCTGTTTGCGATGACATCGCTGATGGTCGCGTAACGCGTCGCCGACAGCACGAGCGCCTGAAACGACTCGATGAAGACGGTGTACGCGAGGCTCGCAACGGCGCCGACCCACCAAAGTCGTCGGCCTGCGCACAGCGCAACGAACAGGCCGAACGGCACGAGCATTCCAATGTTCGCCACGAACTCCACGAGGGTGTACGTGATCCACGAGGTCAGCGGATGCTGCGAAAGGGCCTGGAGCGCCCGGTCGATCGTGCCTTCAACGCCGTCGCCGAACGGTTCGGGTGTCAGCGTTATCGCTGCGATGAACATCGCGTAGACAAGCGTCAGGACACCGAAGAGAGTTCGCCTGCGCAGCATCCCTCTATTGTGTCGCACGGCCGTCGCTGCTCCTGCTCTGGTGGTCGCGCACGCTGTCGCCTAGTCTGAGTCGAACCGGTAAACCTGCGGCGATCATCGCCGCTGCATGCGAGGAGGACGATGAGCTCCGACGATTCAACACCACAGGGACCGCCAGAAGACGTCAAGCGCAAGTTCCGAGAGGCGCTCGACCGCAAGAACAACCAGCAGAAGGGGCCGATCGACGGCGACGACCATCTGCGCGACAATTCACCTGTCGACCACGCGCAGGGGCGCGCTGATCATCAGCGCGACTTCCGGCGCAAGACCGGCTGAGCACCGCAGAACACGCCGCGAGGGCGGATGAATCGACGTGCCGATTCGTCCGCCCTCGTTCTGCGCGAGAAGGTCAGTTGCCTTGGAAGCCTCCGAGCAGCTGGTCGAAGTTCTCATCGAGTGCGAAGGGATCCACGACGTTCTCTGAGCGCGTTGAATGTTCCATGAGCGCCGCCAGTTCGCGCGCCGCTCTGTCGATTCGCTCGGGCAGGGCCTTCACCGTTTCTGCACCGGCGCCCCAGTCGTCGCTCGCCGCATACACTCCCGTCGGCACGACGACGGAGTGCATGTAGGTGAAGAGCGGTCGCATCGCGAAGTCGAGGGCGAGCGAGTGCCTCGGGGTACCTCCTGTTGCGCCGACCACGACCGGGAGATCCGTGAGCGCCGTGTTATCGATCACGTCGATGAACGACTTGAACAGTCCCGCGTAACTCGTCTTGAAGACGGGCGAGACGGCGATGAGACCATCTGCTCCCGTCACCGCGTCGATCGCGCCCTGCAGCGCGTCGTCGGCAAAGCCCGTGAGCATATTGTTCGTGATCGAATGCGCGAGGTCGCGGACTTCGATCGTCGTGACGTCCACATCGGCACCCGTCGCGACGAGCTTTTCCCTCGTCGCCTCCGCGAGCCGGTCCGCCAGCATTCGTGTCGACGACGGGGTGCTGAGCCCCGACGTCACAACCGCGAGCTTGCGCGTTGTCATTACTCGTTCTCCGATCCTGCTGGTGACGCGCTCAGTGTAACCGGTTCCTGCTGCTGAGAATTCCCCGCAGCGAGCCGGGCAGCGTGAGTCGGCGCCTCGGGCACGTGAGAGGGACGCACGCGTGCGAACTCCCGGCGGAGCACGGGCACGACCTCCTCGCCAAGCAGATCCAGCTGTTCGAGAACCGTCTTGAGCGGCAGCCCCGCGTGATCCATGAGGAACAGCTGCCGCTGGTAGTCGCCGACGTAGTCGCGGAACCCCAGCGTGCGGTCGATCACCTCCTGCGGGCTGCCGACCGTCAGCGGAGTCTGCGAGGTGAATTCCTCGAGGCTCGGACCGTGCCCGTACACGGGGGCATTGTCGAAGTAGGGGCGGAACTCTCTGACAGCATCCTGCGAGTTCTTGCGCATGAACACCTGACCGCCCAGACCCACGATCGCCTGATCCGCCGACCCGTGCCCGTAGTGCTCGAAACGCTGGCGATAGAGCCCGATCATGCGCTGAGTGTGCGATGCAGGCCAGAAGATGTGATTCGCGAAGAAGCCGTCGCCGTAGTACGCCGCCTGTTCGGCAATCTGAGGCGAGCGAATGCTGCCGTGCCACACGAACGGCGGCACGCCGTCGAGCGGCCTCGGCGTCGATTGGAACCCCTGTAGCGGTGTTCGGAACTGCCCCTCCCAGTCGACGTACTCTTCGCGCCACAGCTTGTGCAGGAGACCGTACTTCTCGATGGCGAGCGGAATGCCCTGGCGGATGTCCTCGCCGAACCAGGGGTATACGGGGCCCGTGTTACCCCTCCCCAGCACGAGGTCCATGCGCCCGCCCGAGAGATGCTGGAGCATCGCGTAGTCCTCGGCAAGTCGCACCGGGTCGTTCGTCGTGATCAACGTTGTTGCCGTCGAGAGGATGATGCGTGAGGTCTTCGCGGCGAGATAGCTGTTGATCGCGACAGGGCTCGAGGGGAAGAACGGCGGGTTGTGGTGCTCCCCCATCGCGAAGACATCGAGACCGACATCTTCGGCATGCTGCGCAATGGTGAGAACGTCGCTGAGCCGCGACGCGTCAGTCGGCGTTCGCCCCGTTGTCGGGTCCTGAGTGATGTCGCCGACGCTGAAGATTCCGAACTGCATGATCGAGCGCTCCTGAATTTTCTATGCAAATGAATGGATATGAGCGACAACAGGCGTCTTCTGCACAGTATTCCCGTTCCCTTCCGCATTGCTGAACGCGGTGCGACGATGGAGACATGGCCAGGTCTCAACGGCGCGGTGTCGTTCCTCCGTTCCTCCTCGATCGCATCGCCCGCGCAACGGGGCCCGGTTCGGCCCCGCGAGCGGCGCGCGCAACACTCAACGCACAAGAGCCCGGTCGACGGGCGGCCATCGAGGCGTCGGGATCTCGGCAGCAGCGTGTGCTCGCGGCTGAGCCTAACGGGGGCCTCGAGCGAGCCGTGTACGACGGGCATGAGCACGAGCAGCTTCCCGGCTCACTCGCGCGATCAGAGGGAGAGCCGGCAACGGGCGACGCCGCCGTTGACGAGGCTTATTCAGGGCTCGGAGACACGTACCGACTCTTCGACGAGGCATTCTCTCGCTCATCGATCGATGGGCAAGGGATGCCGCTGCACGCGACGGTTCACTACGGCAATGACTACGACAACGCGTTCTGGAACGGCACGCAGATGGTCTTCGGGGACGGAGACGGCGAGGTGTTCCGGCGCTTCACGATCTCGCTTTCGGTCATCGGGCACGAGCTCACTCACGGCGTGACGGGCCACACGGCGGCGCTGCGGTACGTCGGGCAGTCAGGAGCTCTCAGCGAATCAGTTTCTGACGTCTTCGGCTGTCTTGTTGAACAGTACTCTCGGCAAGAGACGTCGGATGGCGCCAGTTGGCTCGTCGGCGAGGGCTTGTTCACCGATCAGGTTCGCGGCACCGCGCTGAGATCGCTCAAGGCGCCGGGCACGGCGTATGACGACGACGTGCTGGGCAAAGATCCGCAGCCGGCGACAATGACTGACTACGTCGAGACTGACGACGATGACGGCGGCGTGCACATCAATTCCGGCATCCCCAATCACGCCTTCTATCTTCTTGCGACAACGCTGGGCGGTCACGCGTGGGAGGTCGCCGGGCGAATCTGGTACGACGCCCTCACACATGGCACGCTCGCCCACGACGCAACGTTCGCCGAGTTCGCGACCGCGACGATCGACTCAGCACGCGCGCTCTTCGGGGCAGGGACAGCTGCGGCCGTGCGCGATGCGTGGACGAGTGTCGAGGTGACACCCGAGCACAGCGTGCCGCTCGAGCAGGATTCAAGCCCACGCAGCATCGTGGTCGAACGTTCCGGCGGCGTTGCGGGAGTTCGCCGCTCATGGCGCGCAGAGCTTGACGAGCGCCCCGAAGGCGCGCGCCTCAGAACGCTCATCGAGACCGTCGATTGGGCACGAGGGCTGCGCGTGGGCGAAGCCGGAGCTGACGGTTTTCGCTACCGCATCCGCTGCTTAACCTCATCTCAGACCTGCGTCCTCGAAGCACAGCTAGCCGAGTCGGAGCTGACAACGACATGGCGCGAGCTCATCGAGCGCGTGCGCGAGTCGGATTCCGCGTAAGATGCGTTGCGTCAGTGCTCGAGCAGCTCGCGGGCGAGAAGCTCCAGTGTCCGTTCACGAGCGGGGACGGAATCCAGAGGATCCGCGTCGTGAGCTCCCGCGACCGGTGAGATCATGAGCTCGTCGACGTCGTGCTGAGCAGCGAGGGCGCGCGCTTTCGCCGCGGCAGTGCTCGGGTCGCCGATGATATAGCCGCTGAGCGACTGCTGCATGAATTCTTGCGTGAGTGCGTCCGTTTCGGCAGCAGCCGCCTCCTCGATCGTGTCGAGGGCGCCCATGGGCTTGTTCGTGCGCAAGCGCGCCATCTGCAGAAGCTGAGGGACGGCCTGGGCGTATGCCTCGTCGGCGGTTTCGGCGACGACGGCGTTCGCGGTCATGAACGTCACCGGCTCCTCTGCGTAAGCCGATGGCCGAAAACCTGTGCGATAGAGGTCGAGTGCGCGCTCGGCTCCTGTACCGGCGAAGTGGTTCGCGAACACGTACGGGAGTCCAAATGAGGCGGCGAGAGATGCTGAGTAGTCACTCGAACCCAGAAGCCAGACCGGTGGCGCGGAATCCGCCTTCGGCGTGGATCGCAGCGCGTACTCTTTACCGCTCGTCAGCTCCACATTCGCACCCTCATCACTGAGGAGGGCGATGATGTCGCTCACGTGAGACGGGAAGCGGTTCACGTCGCTCGTCGCGCCCGACTGCGACAGAACAGCCGTGACCACGGGATCGCTCCCCGGTGCCCGGCCGATACCGAGATCGATGCGCCCCGGCGCTGCGGCCTCGAGAAGCGCGAACTGCTCGGCGACGACGAGCGGAGAGTGGTTGGGCAGCATCACCCCACCCGATCCGACCTTGATTCTCTGCGTGCGCGACGCCAGCAGTCCAATAAGCACTGCGGGATTTGTCGACGCGACAGCTTTCATATTGTGATGCTCTGCAACCCAGTAGCGCGTGTAGCCAAGGCTGTCAGCCTTCTGCGCGAGCGTCGTCGTCGCATGAAGGGCTTGCGCGGTGGACTGTCGCGATCGGACGGGAATGAGATCGAGCACTGAGAGTTTCATCATCAAATGCAACGTGATTGCTGCCGGTTCATTCCCGTACGCGACACGTCAGCCGAGCAACTCCTGCCAGCCCGTTCCCTTGACGTGCTCGAAGACGATGTTCGTCTCCGAGTGGGCGACGACGGCGTGCCCTGTGACGTACTTCACGACGAAGTCTCGCAATTCCGTCGTGCTTCGGGCTGCAACGTGCAGAAGATAATCGTCCCGTCCGCCCAGGTGAAAGAGCGAGAGGACCCCCGGCCACGTCGTCACTTCGCGGCGGAAAGCCTCGATGTCTGAGCGGTCGTGCTGCGTCAGCTGGATGGCGATCACGGCTTGAATCGGCGCGCCGAGCACCGACAGATCGATATCCGCGTAGTACCCCGTGATGTCGCCTGAGCGCTGCAGCCGCTTAAGGCGAAGGGACACGGTTGACTCCGCGATGCCGAGATCAGCGGCAAGCTGCGACCCCGAAGCCCGAGCATTCACCGAGAGCGCCTTGAGAAGCGCTCTGTCTGTCTTGTCGAGCTGGGATTTTTGCGTCATTGGCAGAACCTCTCGCGAACACCTTCCGAAGCTTCTTGCTACTCACCGTGCTGCATCAACGAAACTTCGCGTTCCTCTGAAGATTGCCACAGATTCTGCTCAAATCACAGCGTGACCATTGCCATCCGCGGCGGTGACGGTCACGGCTCACCCGGCCATCCCTGATCAACGGGCGTCACGCCCTCCACTCACGCGAGCGGATCGGTCGGCTCGTGAAGCAGGACGCGCAGCTCGTACCCGGTGAGAGCCTCGACTCCGCCGAGCCCGTCGAGCGCCATGACAATTCCGAAACCGGCGATGTCAGAACCGGCTCGTTCGATGAGCCGCGCAGCGGCAAGGCAGCTGCCTCCAGTGGCGAGAACGTCGTCGACGACCAGGACGCGAGACCGCGCCGGGATGCTCGACGGCTTCAGCTCGAGCGCCGCCGTGCCGTACTCGAGAGCATATTCCTCCCGAATCACATCGCCGGGAAGTTTGCCCTCCTTGCGGATCGCGAGAAGATGCGTGTTCGTGGAGTACGCCAGCGCCGAGGCCAGGAGAAAACCACGCGCCTCGATTCCCGCGACCACGTCGAACCCGCCATCAATACTGTGAGCGAGCTCGTCGACGACGGCGCGAAACGTCGTGGGGTCGGCAAACGCGGGTGTCAGGTCACGAAACACGATCCCGGGCTTCGGAAAGTCCGGGATCGTCTCGCTGAGTTCAAGAACTCGGGCAGCAGCATCCACCGTGACTACTGCACCCCGAGCAGGTCGATGACGAAGATCAGTGCCTGACCGGAAAGTGGGTGTCCGCCTCCCGCGGGGCCGTACGCGAGGTGCGGAGGTACCGTGAGCTGGCGCCGGCCACCGACGCGCATGCCCGGGATGCCCTCCTGCCATCCGGCGATCAGGTTGCGGAGAGGGAAGTTGATGCTCTCGCCGCGGCTCCACGACGAGTCGAACTCCTCGCCGCTGTCGTAGGACACACCTAAGTAGTGCACGTTCACCGTCGACGATGCCTGTGCTTCGTCGCCGTCGCCAACCTCGATGTCCACGATCTGCAGCGTGTCAGGAGCGGGGCCGACGGGCGCGTCGACCTCTGGCTTTGTCTTGTTCGAATCGGTCATAGAACTATCCAAGCCGACGGAGGGGGACGGCGGCAAGCTGAGAGTGGATCGCAATGCTTGATTTATCTCACACACGGATGCATCCTTAATGGACAAACTCATCGCCCGGGCGATTCGCAGGTGAAGCCGCGAACACCGGGCGATGAGGACGTTAACGCGTCACTGTCTCAGGATTCTGTGGCTTCGCGGCCCACCGGCGTGTGCTCCGCGTCGCCATCGATGACCGGGATCGCCGTTGTGATCGCTTCGAGCCCGGACAGTCGCGCGGGCGACAATTGCTTCGTCACTTCCTCCCGCGTCATGAGGTCCGCCTCGACAACGAGATCCGCGATATTGCGGTTGGTGAGCAATGCGGTCTTCGCAAGCGCGGCCGCCGCCGTGTAGCCGATGAACGGCGTCAGGGCCGTGACAACGCCGACAGAGGTCCCCACCATGGTCTCCAGCCGGTCTTCGTTGGCGGTGATGCCATCGACCGAGTTGACCCGCAGAGTATGGCAGCCGCGGGCCATCCAGAGAATGCTCTGCAGGAGCGAGTGCGCGATGACGGGCTCGAAAGCGTTGAGCTGGAGCTGTCCGCCTTCAGCAGCCATGGTGACGGTGGTATCGGCCCCGACCACGGAGAACGCGATCTGGTTCATGACCTCGGGGATGACGGGGTTGACCTTGCCCGGCATGATCGACGAGCCGGCTTGCTTGGCCGGCAGATTGATCTCGCCGAATCCCGCCTGCGGCCCGCTGGAGAGCAGGCGCAGATCATTGCAGATCTTGGAGAGCTTGATGGCCGAGCGCTTCAACGCGCTGCTGAACGACATGAATGCACCGGCATCGCTCGTCGATTCGACGAGATCGGGAGCGGTCTCGAGCTTGAGTCCCGTGATCTCGTTGAGGTGCCGGACGACGACGGACGCATACCGCGGGTCCGCTGTGATTCCGGTGCCGATCGCTGTTGCGCCGAGGTTGATCTCAGCCAGCAGCCAGATCGTCTCGGAGAGCCGCCCGTGGTCTTCGCCGAGCGTTGTCGCGAAGCCGTGGAATTCCTGCCCGAGCGTCATCGGCACAGCATCCTGAAGCTGCGTGCGCCCGACCTTGAGTACGTGCCGGAACTCCTGACCCTTCGCCGCGAACGACTGTCGCAGCAGTTCCAGCTCATCGAGCAGGTCGGTCAGGGATCGCGCGAGAGCGATCTTGATGGCTGTCGGGTACACGTCGTTCGTCGACTGGCTGCGGTTTGTGTGATCGTACGGCGAGATGAAGGCATAGTCGCCCTTCTCGCGCCCGGCCATCTCAAGAGCGATGTTCGTGATGACCTCGTTGGCGTTCATGTTCGTCGAGGTTCCTGCCCCGCCCTGGATGACGCCGACGCAGAATTCGTCGTGGAACTCGCCGTCGATGACCCGCTGGCACGCACGGTCGATCAATTCGGCCTTTTCGGGATTCAGCGACCCCAGTTCGGCGTTCGCTCGAGCGGCGGCCTGCTTCACCGACGCCAGCGCGACGATCAGATGCGGGTACACCGAGATCGGACGCTTCGATATGTCGAAGTTCTCAAATGCCCTCGCGGTATGGATGCCCCAGTACGCGTCGCTGGGGATCTCCATCGATCCGAGAGAGTCGGTTTCCGTTCGTGTCGGACGTTCGCTCATGACAGCGACTCTACCGGCGATTGCGCCCCGCCCGGGCGGCACTCAGGCGAGCAGCGCCTCAATCGGACCGCGGGCGAAGTACACCAAGAATCCGACAGCGACGATCCAGAGCAGCGGGCTGATCTCACGGGCCTTCCCCGAGAGGGAGCGGACAACCACCCACGCGATGAATCCAGCGCCGATGCCGTTTGCGATGGAGTACGTGAGCGGCATGATGGCGACGGTCAGGAACACGGGCAGCGTGATCGAGAAATCCGTCCACTCGATCTCTCGGATCTGCGACATCATCATGCCTCCCACCACGACAAGAGCCGCGGCGGCCACTTCGCTCGGCACAATGCTCGTGAGCGGAGTGAGGAACATCGCGAGAAGGAAGAGCACGCCGGAGACGACGTTGGCGAGCCCCGTCCGTGCCCCCTCGCCGATTCCGGCACCCGACTCGACGAATACCGTGTTCGACGATCCAGAGGTCAGTCCTCCGGCAATCGCTCCGACTCCCTCGACGACGAGCGCTGATTTCAGACGAGGAAAGGTTCCGCGGTCGTCGGCGAGCCCCGCCTCTTTCGAGAGGCCCGTCATGGTGCCCATGGCGTCGAAGAAGTTGGTGAAGACAAGAGTGAACACGAGCATCAGCGCAGCCAGCACCCCGATACGCTCGAAGCTTCCGAACGACACCTGACCGATGAGGCCGAGGTCAGGCAGGCTGAAGATGCTGGAGGGCATCGCGGGAACGGCGAGGCTCCATCCTCCTGGCGCATCCGCGGACGAGCCGAGGTGGAAGATCGCCTCGACGATGAGTGCGATAACGGTTCCAACCAGGATGCCGATGAGCAGACCGCCCTTCACCCGGCGTGCGACGAGCACTCCCGAGATGAGCAGCGTCACAACGAACACGGTCGTGGGGCCCGTGGCGACGGAGCCGTTGATACCGAGCCCGACGGGAGGCGACTGCTCCCCCGTGGCCGTCACGAAGCCCGCGTTCACGAGCCCGATGAACGCGATGAAGACTCCGATGCCGACCGTGATCGAGATCTTGAGCTGCATGGGCACCGCGTCGAAGATCATGCGTCGGAGGCCCGTCGCGGCGAGCACGACGATGATGACGCCGTTGATCACGACGAGCCCCATCGCCTCTGCCCACGTGACTTCGCCCACAACGCTGAACGCGAGGAAGGAATTGATTCCGAGTCCAGCAGCGAATGCGAAGGGAAGCCGGGCGATGACGCCGAAGAGAATCGTCATCAATCCGGCCGTGAATGCCGTCACGGCCGAGAGCTGCGCAAAGTCGAGCGTTGCGCCGTCGATATCCGTTCCCGACGACAGGATGATCGGGTTCAGAACGACGATGTAGGCCATTGCCACAAACGTCACGAGACCGCCGCGCAGCTCGGCGCCGACGGAGGACCCTCGCTTGGTGATCTCGAAGAAGCGGTCAAGACGGCCAGGCGTCGCGGTCTCGGTGCCCACGCGGCGCTCCCTTCTGAATGACGTCAGCCATTCGATTCGCTCGAAGTGCGGCCAAGAGCCGCCGACGGATATCCTATTGCCGCACCGCGCCTTTCGAAGCACAGGCCGGCCCTTCCGGTACGGTGTCTTCGGGGTTGCACGAGGTGTCCCCATGAGCGAGAGCGAGCGCGAATGCGACTTCCCTGGACCCTGCACGGCGACGGCAAGAACATCGACTCCCGGGCCGTTGTCGGACCGGCCGAGCGCCTGAGCTGGCCGAGGACGATCGGAATCGGGGCTCAGCACGTGGTCGCCATGTTCGGCGCCACCTTTCTCGTACCCGTACTCACGGGATTCAGCCCGAGCACGACGCTGCTGTTCTCCGGCGTCGGAACGATTCTCTTTCTTCTGATCACGCAGAACCGGCTTCCCAGCTACCTCGGCTCGTCGTTCGCCTTCATCGCGCCCATTACAGCCGCGACGGCAACGCACAGCATGGGCGCGGCACAGTTCGGGATCGTCGCCGTCGGCGTGCTTCTGGCCGCTATCGGGGCTCTCGTGCAATGGGTCGGATCGGGGTGGATCGATGCGGTCATGCCGCCCGTGGTCGCCGGCACGATCGTCGCACTCATCGGATTCAACCTCGGTCCAGAGGCATGGAACAACTACCAGCAGGCTCCCGTGAGCGCGACGGTGACACTCGCCGCCGTTGTCGTATCGTCTGTGCTGTTTCGCGGCATCCTCGGCCGGCTTTCGATATTCATCGGCGTCGTCGTCGGATACGTGTGCGCGACACTTCTGGGCGAAGTCGATTTCGCGGCGATTGAGAAGGCGCCGTGGTTCGGGCTTCCGACATTCTCGTTTCCGGCGAATCCCCTGGCTGACCCAGGGCTCTGGGGACTGCTTCCGGCGTTCCTTCCCGTCGTGCTCGTGCTCGTGGCCGAAAATGTCGGACACATTCGAGGGGTCGCCCAGATGACCGATTCCTCTGTGAACGCTCAGACGGGCCGCGGTCTTCTCGCAGACGGAATCGCAACTGTGCTCGCGGGAGCCGGCGGAGGCTCGGCCACGACAACGTACGGCGAGAACATCGGCGTCATGGCGGCGACGCGCGTCTACTCGACAGCGGCCTACTGGGTCGCGGGTATCGTCGCGATCCTGCTGTCGCTCTCACCCAAGTTCGGAGCCGTCATCGACACCATCCCCGCCGGGGTTCTCGGCGGTGTCACCACGGCGCTCTACGGGATGATCGGCATCATCGGCGTCAAGATCTGGCTCGACAATCACGTGGACTTCAACAAGCCGGTCAATCAGTTCACGGCGGCAACGGCGCTCATCATCGGAATCGCAAACTTCATCTGGAGCGACGAGGCGTCAGGGGTCACGTTCAACGGCATCGCGTTCGGCACGATTGCGGCGATCGTGATCTACCACGTGATGAACTGGATCGGTCGCTGGCGGGGAACGAACTGACCAGTCGCACCGCGCCCGGTCAGTGGAAGAGCGGGACGATCAAGTAGATTCCATACAACACGGCGCCGGCGCAGCCCGCGAAGCACACGTATGCGCCGATACGCGCGGCCATTCGCTGCGCGGGAGTCAGCGGGTTCTTCTTGACCGCCTTCTCGACGCGCTTCTCTTCACGAAGGCGCTTCTTCTCGGACATGACCGTGATGGCGTCGGTGAATTCCGCGGGTGCGACAAGAGGCGCCCGCCCTGCGGAGACGAGGAGTCTGAGCCCGAGAGCGTACAGACCCACGACGATGACGGCGGCGAGAAGCGCCGAGACGAAGACGACGAGGAACGCCAGCCAATCGATCATTTCTTCACCTTATTCTTGCGCTTCTTCTTAGAGATCTTGACGGCCCTACCCGACGCGGCGACATCGGCAACGGCGTTGCTGTGATCGACCTTGTCGCGTCGCGACCAGAGATAGAGGCCGAGGATGATCGCGACTCCGAGGATCGTGTCGATGAGCAGACCGGCGGGTCCGAGGCCCGCGAGGAGCGCTGCCGCCGCACCGACGATGGCTGCGGACGGGAGCGTCATCAGCCAGCCGATTCCGATGCGGCCCGCGGTTCCCCACCGCACCTTCGATCCGCGTCGGCCCAGACCGGAGCCGATGACAGAACCGGAGGCTACCTGCGTCGTCGACAGGGCAAAGCCGAGGTGACTCGACGCGAGGATCGTCGCCGCTGTCGATGTCTCGGCGGCGAAACCCTGCGCCGGCTTGACCTCGGTAAGACCCGTGCCCAGCGTCTTGATGATGCGCCATCCGCCGATGTACGTGCCAAGGGCGATCGCCAGCGCGCACACGACGATGACCCAGAACTGCGGTCCCGAATCGGAGGGCTGAGATCCGACGGCGATGAGGGTCAGTGTGATGATGCCCATCGTCTTCTGTGCGTCATTCGTGCCGTGCGAGAGCGCGACGAGGGACGACGTGAAGATCTGACCGTAGCGGAAGCCGCTTCGCCCGTCGGCCTTCTTGTCATACCGACGTGTGAACGCATACGCCATTCTCGTCGCGACGAAGGCGATGATGCCGGCGGTGAGCGGTGCGATCAGAGCCGGAAGGATGACCTTCGACAGCATGACCGAGAAGTCCACAGCGTGAATGCCCACCCCGACGAGGGCTGCACCGATGAGGCCGCCGAACAGGGCGTGCGATGAGCTCGATGGAAGGCCGAGCAGCCACGTCACCATGTTCCAGACGATGGCGCCGAGAAGCCCGGCGAAGATGAGCGCGGGTGTGATGAGCACTCCCGCCTCGCCCTCGCGAATGATGCCGCCGGAGATCGTTCGCGCCACTTCCGTCGAGAGGAAGGCACCGACAAGGTTGAGGATCGCCGCGACGGTGACCGCGACCTTCGGCTTCATCGCTCCCGTGGCAATCGGGGTGGCCATCGCGTTTGCGGTGTCGTGGAAGCCGTTCGTGAAGTCGAAGAACAACGCGAACGCGATAACGAGAATGACGACGAGGGAGGTTATTTCCACCAGTAGAGTCTCTGAGTCTTAGCCGGAGCGCGAACGTGGCTCCCCGTCGGGCAACGAGGACGTCGGCTTGTGGACACCCGCGGTTAAGGCGGACGCTACCGAGTCTCGCACCGGCGTGCCTCGTCGGTCAACTCGGTCGCGCCGCGGACGATCACATTTCTTCGTGCACCGTCGGGTCTCCGCCGAACAGGCGTCCGTCCGGCGTGCCGAGCGCCGAGATCGCCGCCACCTCGTCAGCGTCGAGCGAGAACCCGAAGACATCCAGATTCTGCCGCTGCCTGTCAGCGTTTCCCGATTTGGGAATCGGGACGACGCCGCGTTCGAGATGCCACCGAAGCACGGTCTGGGCTGGAGTGACGCCGTGCCGGGCGGCGATGTCGACGATGACCTGCTCGTTATACGGCGCAGCTGCCTTGCCGAGCGGGCTCCATGCCTCGGTGACGATGTCGTGGTCTGCGTGGAAGGCGATGAGATCGTCTTGCGGAAAGTAGGGGTGAACCTCCACCTGGTTCACGGCGGGCAGCACGCCGGTTTCGGCGGCCAGGCGCGTGAGAAAGTCGATGGTGAAGTTGGAGACCCCGATCGAGCGCACCCGGCCATCCTTCTGCAGGTCGATCATGGCGCGCCACGCGTCGGCATACTTGTCGACGCTCGGGTTGGGCCAGTGAATGAGATACAGGTCGATCGTGTCGACGCCGAGCGCTTGTCGAGAATCCTCGAACGACGCGAGGGTCTCCTCGTATCCGTGTTGGCGGCCGGGAAGCTTCGTCGTGACCGTGATGTCCGAGCGGTGAACGTCGGTCTCGGCGAGCGCTCGCCCGACAGCATCCTCGTTCTTGTAGTTCACGGCGGTGTCGATGAGCCGATAGCCGGTGTCGAGCGCGGACAGCACAGCCTGAGTGCCTTCGTCGCCGCGCAGCGGGTACGTGCCGAAGCCGATGGCGGGAAGTGAGGTTTCATCGCGAAGCTGGCGTACGGGAATCTCAGTCATAACTCCACCGTAGACGGTCGGCCGCGCCCGTTGAACGGATAGCGTTGTTGCATGACAGTTGCACCTCGCGCGTCGCGTCGTGATCATGTGAGAACACATCACGGCGACAGCGTCAACGATCCGTATCACTGGCTGAGCGACAAAGACGATCCGGAGGTGCTCGACTACCTCAATCACGAGAATGCGTTCGCCGATTCCTCTGTCGAGCATCTCGCTCCTCTGCGGCAGAGACTGTTCGACGAGATCAAGGCTCACACGCAGGAGACGGATCTGTCTGTGCCCGTTCGCGAGGGCGACTGGTGGTACTACTCGCGCACGTTCGAGGGAAAGCAGTACGCGAGTCATATGCGCGCGCCTACCGACGATTGGACACCTCCGGACACGAGCTCGGGACACGTCGACGGCGAAGAGGTCGTGCTCGACGACAACGCTGCAGCAGACGGCCACGAGTTCTATCGGCTGGGCTCGTTCGACGTCAGCAGAGACGGTACCCGGATGCTGTATGCCACCGACACGGTCGGAGACGAGCGCTACACACTGCGCATTCGAGACCTGGCCGCGGGGCACGACCTCGCAGACGAGGTGCCCGGAACGTTCTCGGGTGCCGTGTTCTCCCCTGACGGCCGCTGGGTGTTCTACACGACCGTCGACGATGCGTGGCGGCCCGACACCGTGTGGCGGCACAGGGTCGGCACCACGGCCGATCAGGATCAGCGGGTCTACCATGAGCCGGACGACCGGTTCTGGGCGGGGGTTGGCGTCATGCGCAGCGGCCGCTACATTGTGATCGCGCTCGGCTCGAACGTCACGAGCGAGTGGCTGCTCATCGACGCTGACGAGCCCGACGGAGAACCGAAGACCGTCTGGCCCCGCAGCGAAGGCGTCGAGTACGAAGTCGAGCACGCGATCATCGGCGGGCGCTCGACGCTGCTCGTGCTGCACAACCGGGATGCCATGAACTTCGAGCTCGTCGCCGTGGATCCCGAGTCGCTCGGGGACTCGCGCGCGGGAGTGACGGTGCTGGCGCACGACAGCGAGATTCGGCTCGAGTCCGTCGAGGCGTTCCGCGATCGACTCGCCGTCGAGTACCGCGAGGGCGGCATGACACGTATCGGGACGATCGAGCTCGACGACGATTCGACGCCCGAGGACCTCACGCTCTCCCCCGTCGAGTTCGACGAACCGCTCTACACCGTCGGCTTCGGCGGCAACCCGGAATGGGCACAGCCGACTCTGCGGCTCAGCTACACGTCGCTCGTGACGCCCGGAACCGTCTATGCCCTCGATCCGGTGACAAGCGAGCTCACGCTTCTCAAACAGCAGCCCGTGCTCGGCGGCTTCGACCCGGACCAGTATGTTCAGTCACGGGAGTGGGCGACGGCTCGCGACGGAGCCCGGGTTCCCATCTCGATCGTTCGGCGTCGCGACGCGGCATCCGGCCCCCTGCTTCTGTACGGCTACGGCTCGTACGAGCACAGCATGGACCCGGGATTCTCGATCGCGCGGCTGACATTGCTGGACCGCGGAGTGACGTTCGCGATCGCGCATGTCCGGGGAGGTGGCGAGCTCGGACGATCCTGGTACGAGAACGGCAAGCTCATGAACAAGAAGAACTCGTTCACCGATTTCGTCGACTGCGCCGAGCACCTCATCGCGGCCGGGTTGACGACACCGCAACAGCTCGTCGCGGAGGGCGGAAGCGCTGGCGGCCTGCTCATGGGAGCAGCGCTGAACCTCGCTCCCGAGCTCTTCGCGGGCGTCCACGCGGCGGTTCCCTTCGTCGATGCGCTGACCACCATTCTCAATCCCGAGCTTCCGCTCACGGTCATCGAGTGGGACGAATGGGGCGATCCGCTTCACGACCCGGACGTGTACGCGTATATGAAGTCCTATTCTCCATATGAGAACGTGCGAGACGACGTGGCGTACCCGCGGATTCTCGCGACGACGAGTCTCAATGACACTCGAGTGTTCTATGCCGAACCCGCGAAGTGGGTTGCTCGCCTGCGGGAGGCGGGCGCTCCTGTGCTGTTGCGCACCGAGATGCACGCGGGTCACGGAGGCGTAAGCGGCCGCTACTCGGGATGGCGAGAGCGCGCATGGGAGCTCGCGTGGATTCTTGACGTGCTCGGCTGCGCAGACGCAAAGGTGGTTGGCTGACAGCGGCTCCAAAGCGCCGCGACGTCACGACGCCGGCCCTGCCAGCTTCGGGCCGGCGTCTTTCTGCGACGGTCAACCGAAGAGAATGGCCGCTTCGTCGTAACGGTGCTGCGGCACGGTCTTGAGCCCGCCGAGAGCGTGTTCGAACGGGACGTTGACGATGTCGGTGCCGTTCAGCGCGAGCATGGTTCCCCACTCGCCCTCCATGACCGAGTCGATCGCGGCCATGCCGAGACGCGTCGCGAGCACCCGGTCGTATGCGCTCGGGACGCCGCCCCGCTGCAGATGCCCGAGGACCGTCCCACGGGACTCGATACCCGTGCGCGCTTCGATCTCGGGAGCAAGAACATCAGCGATGCCGCCCAGACGCGGGCGATTGAACGCGTCAAGTCCCTTCTCTGAATGCGGCGTCTCCATGGTGTCGAGAGTGAACCCCTCGGAAACCACGACGACGGGGGCCCGACCGCGGTCGGCGACCGACTGCACCCACTGAACGATCTGGTCCATGGACTGGGGCCGCTCGGGCACCAGAATCGCGTGCGCGCCTGCTGCCATTCCCGCGTGCAGCGCGATCCAGCCCACGTGCCTGCCCATGACTTCGACGACCATGCAGCGCTTATGCGATTCGCCCGTGGTGCGAAGCCTGTCGATCGCCTCGGTTGCGATCTCAACCGCGGTGTCGAAGCCGAACGAATAGTCGGTGGCGTCGAGGTCGTTGTCGATCGTCTTGGGAACGCCAACGATCTTGAGTCCTGCATCGGTGAGTCGCTTCGCTGCGGCGAGTGTGCCTTCGCCGCCGATCGCGATCAGAGCGTCGACGCCGATGCGGTCAAGCGTCGCCTGAACGTTTTCGGGGCCGCCGTGCGGGCCCTCGAAGGGGTTTGTGCGGCTGGTGCCGAGGATTGTGCCGCCCTGCTTGCTCAGTCCGCGCACGCTGTGCCGGTCGAGGGGCATCGTGAGGCCTTCGACGACGCCCTTCCAGCCGTCACGGATGCCGACGAACTCCTGATTGTGAATCTTCGTGCCCTTGAGCACGGCACCGCGGATCACCGCATTCAGGCCCGGGCAGTCGCCACCGCTGGTGAGTACGCCGATTCTCATGAATTACTCTCGTTCCTCTTGATCGGGGGAATGAACAGGGTCAGCGCCGTTGCTTCACCACACGACAATAGCGCGACCGAACCTCAGGTTACGCATCGGCGGACGTACCCCGCAGACTCGTGCGGGCAGAACTAAGCTCGAATCATGCCGTTCACTCGCACTATTCTCGAGGTCGCCGAAACCGATCCGGCACGTCTCGCGCTCGCAGGAGATGGCGAGCGCTATACGTACGACGAGCTCCGCACAGCATGCACGCTCGTGCGCAGCGGCGTCGAGCACCTTCTCGGAACGTCCCACGACACGACCCGCACAGACGAAACCAGGGGCGTGCCCATTATCGCGGTCTCATTGACGCGTTCCATCGACGTCGCGCGGTTTCTCTGCGGCGCGAACGGCTTTCGCGCGATCATCGCCGTGCTCGATCCGCTGTGGCCCGAATCGCACCGTGTCGAGACGATCAGGCGCGTCGATGCCGCGCTCGTCATCACCGACGACGCCGCATTCGAGAACGCGCTACTCGCGCACGACGCGTGGAGCGGCACGGCGCTCTCCCTCGAGCGTTTCGACGAGCTTGCAGCATCCGCCCCGGTCTCCGCGGGGCCCGAGGTGCGCCCTCGCGATGAGCCCTTCCTTCTGCTGTTCACGTCGGGAACGACAGACCTGCCCAAGGGATTCGTGCGCACGCGTGAGAGCTGGGATCACAACGTCGCCATCAGTCGCGCGTACCTCGGCGCCGAAGATGGGTACGCGACGATCGCGCCAGGCCCCGTCTCGTACAGCCTCACTCTCTACGCCCTCGTCGAGGTGATGGCGACGGGAGGCTCCCTGTACCTGCAGTCAGGATTCGACGCGATCGCAGCGGCACGCGCCATCGACGCCGAGCAGATCGAGCGTTTCGTCGGAGTGCCGTCAATGCTGCTCGCGCTCGTTCGGGCGGCCGAGCACGCGGGGCTCTCGCTGACGTCGCTACGCGAGGTGATCACGGGCGGGGCGAACCAGAACGAGAGCATTCGCACCGCATTCGAGACCGCCGCGCCTGACGCGCATCTGCGCAGCTACTACGGGGCGTCTGAGATCGGCTTCATCGGGTACAGCGATTCGGGCGACGGCACGCGGCTCATTCCCTTCGACGGCGTCGAGGTGAGCGTGCGCGATGGGGACACTCCCCTGCCCGAGGGCGAGATCGGCACCCTCTACATTCGCGTCGCGTCCGCCGTCGAGCGCTACCTTGCGTCGACGAGTTCTCAGCGGATCACCGGTGCTGACGGCTGGTCAAGCGTCGACGATCAGGCGTCTTTCGCGAACGGCATGATCGAGCTCGCCGGGCGCGCCGGCGACATCGCAGTTTCGGGAGGACACAAGGTATCGCTTCCGCAGGTCGAGAGGGCGCTCGCGACGATTCCCGGCTGTGAGACCTGCTGCGCCGTTGCCCTGCCTGACCCGTCACTCGGATCGATCATCGCCGTCGCCATCGAGGGTGACGAGCTGCCGGCCAAAGCGACGATGCAGGCAGAACTCAAGCGGATGCTCGCACCGCAATTCGTTCCGCACCGGTACTACCGCGTCGATGAACTTCCGCGAACCGCGGGAGGAAAAATTCGGCGCACTGCTGTCACGGAGCTCATCGCCGACGGAGGAGGCGAGAGACTGTGAGCGCGGGACGACGCGCGGTCATCACCGCGATCGGTGCAGTGACCCCGTGCGGTCTCGACGCGGAATCGACGTGGGATGCCGTCGTCTCCGGCCGAAGCGGAATCCGTGCTTTCGAGCATGTCGACGTCTCGGACCTCGCGGTTTCCGTCGGAGGCGAGGTGCGCAACTTCGATCCGCTCGCCTTTGTCTCACGTTCAGACGCGAAACGCCTCGACGCTCACGCTCTCTACGCGATCGCGGCTGCGCACGAGGCCATGAGCGGTGTCGAGCCGCTCAATCCCGACCGTTTCGGCGTCACGGTCGCCACGGGGTCGGGCGCCGTCTCGCTGACGCAGGAGGCCGTGCGCACGCTCGATCGCAGCGGACCCCGTCGCGTTCCGCCCGGGGTCGTGGTCTATGGCGGTCCGGATGCTGCCGCCGCCTACCTGAGCCAGAAGTACGATGCTCGCGGCGCGAGCGCCGGGCTTTCCGCAACGTGTGCAAGCGGCACCGCGGCGCTCGGCGAAGCTCTGCGCGCCGTGCGTCACGGCTACGCCGATGCGATCCTCGTTGTCGGAGCGGATGACTGTCTCAATCGGGTGAACCTGGCTGTGAACTCGAGCCTCGGCGCTCTCGCCCCGGGGTACGAGAGCGCCCCGTCGCAAGCGAGCCGGCCGTTTGATCGCGCACGTCGCGGATTCGTCATGTCCGCGGGCGCCGCCGCGCTCCTTGTCGAATCGGACGAACACGCCCGCCGCCGCGGAGCCGTTGCTCTCGGAGAGATCGCCGGATACGGCGTCTCCTCTGACGCCCACCACCCTACTGCCCCTCATCCGCACGGTCGCGGTGCGATCTCGGCCATGCGCGGTGCCCTTGACGACGCGCGCGTCACGCCCGAATCTGTCGACCATGTGAACGCGCACGGCACGGGGACGCCGCTCAACGACGCGATGGAGGCATACGCCCTTCAACACGTCTTCGGTGACGCCCTCGCCAGCATCCCTGTCACGTCGACCAAGTCGACGACGGGTCATCTGCTCGGTGCCGCCGGCACGCTCGAGGCCGCTCTCTCCTTACTCGGCATGCGAGACGGCGCGATACCGCCGACCATCAATCTCGACGACCCGGAGTTTCCCGAGCTCGACGTCGTGGCGCACGAGGCACGGTCTGAGCGTGTCAGCACGCTCGTGACGAACTCGTTCGGCTTCGGCGGGCATAACGCCTCGCTCGTGCTTCGCGCCGTGTGACGCGATGCGCCTCAGAACGCTGCGGGCACGCCGAGTTCGGTCAGGGTCTCGCGCACGTGCTCGCTCGTCAGCGCCTTCGCGAGAGCCGTGATCTCCGGTGAGTCGTGGTTGTCGGGCCGAGCAGCCATCGTCACCTCGAACGCCTTGTCCTGTTCGACCATGAGCCCGTCGTCTTCTGGGGTCAGCTCGAGCTGCCGGGCGAACGAGGGCAGATTGAAGACGGCATCCGCTTCGTCATACGCCGTATTGAGCTGCATGAGCCCCACCTGCGTGATCTCCAGGTCGCGCGGGTTCTCGGTGATGTCGCCGACCTTCGCCGTGAAGCGCTCCACGTTCTCATCGAGAGTGATGAGCTTGGCGTCGGCGAGCATCTGCAGCGCGCGCCCCGCATTTGCCTTGTCATTGGGGATCACGACGCTCCCACCCTCGGGCAGTTCGTCGAGTGACGAGAGCGACTTCGAGTAGAACGCAACGACCGTCTTGTACACGGGCTGCACGGCGACGAGGTTGGCGTCGTTCTTCTCGTTGAACTCCTCCATGAATGAGGGGAACTGCACGAGGTTCGCGTCGATCTCCTTGTTCTTGAGCAGGATGTTCGGCTGCACGTAGTCGGAGACGGGCACAAGCTCGATCTCATACCCATCGTCAATGACCTCGGCGGCGGCTTCGACAGCATCCGTCATCGGCGTCACCGTCGCGGCAACCTTGATGGTGACCGTGCCGCCGTCAGCGCTGCCGGCGGCGGCGCTGCAGCCCGTTGTGATGAGCGCGAGCGACGCGACAGTCAGCGCGGCAAGGGAACGCAGTTTCATGAGTGCCTTTCTGGTGAGATCAACGTTTGTCGAGGGCGGCCGACACCTTCTCGCCGGCCATCTGCACAAGCAGAACGCAGGCGATGACGATGACGATCGTCGAATACATGAGCGCGTAGTCGTACTCTTGGTACCCGTAGCGCAGAGCGAAGTCGCCAAGGCCGCCCCCGCCGACGATGCCCAGAACCGTCGAGTACGAGATCAGGCTGATCGCCGCCGACGTGAGCGCGTACACCAGCCCGGAGCGTGCTTCGACGAGCAGAAAGCTCATGACAGTCTGAGCCGCGCTCGCGCCCATGGAGCGGGCGGCGTGCAGAATGCCCGGAGGCACCTCGAGGAGGATCTGCTCGACGAGCCGCGCATAGAGGGCGACGCCGACGAAGCACAGGGGAAACGTCGCTGCTCCCGTGCCGAACGTGGTTCCGTAAAGAATCCTCGTGAGCGGAATGAGAAAGACGACGAACAGCAGAAACGGGAACGAGCGCACGACAGTCACGTAGAGATTCGCGACAGTCCAGACAGGCTTGTTCTGCTGCGCGCCGCCGGGACGCGTGAGATAGATGAGCACGCCGAGCGGCAGACCGAACACGACGGCCGCCGCGAGCGAGAACGCGAGCATGAACCCCGTCTCGGCCATCGCGACGCCGATCTCGTCGATGTTCGCCGAGATCGACTCGATAACATCCATCAGGTGCCGAGAACTCTCTGCGCATGAGCCAGATAGCTGCTCTCGGCAACGCGGTCTCGGGCTGTCGGAGCGACGTCGAGCACGCTCTTGAGAGCCCCGTTTTCCAACACGGCGGCGCGGTCGCAGGTCGCGCCTACGGCGTCGAGCTCATGCGTGACCAGCACGATCGTCGTGCCGAAGTCGCGGCGCGTGGCGGCGAGCAGCTCGAGGATGTCTGCTGTCGTTCGTGTGTCGAGAGCGCTTGTCGGCTCATCGCACAACAGAAGCGCCGGCCGTGTGACGAGCGAGCGCGCGATCGCTACTCTCTGCTTCTGTCCACCCGATAGCTGCGCCGGATACCGCTCTGAGAACTCGGTGAGGCCGACGTACTCGAGCAGTTCCCCGATGAGCGCGGGGTCCGAGCGACGCTGCAGCTTGAGCGGCAGCGCAACGTTCTGCCACACCGTACGGTTCGACAGCAGATTGAAGTTCTGAAAGACCATCCCGATGCGCCGCCGCAGCTGACGACGCTCGCGATCCTTGAGTTGCGTCGGATCCGTACCCTCGATCAGCACCCGCCCCGCCGTCGGATGGTCGACAGCGTCAAGCAGCCCGAGAAGCGTCGACTTGCCTGCTCCAGACTCGCCAATGACGCCGAGAATCTCGCCACGTTTGATCGTCAGATCCACATTGTCGAGCGCCGTCGTCGCTCCGAACCGCACGGTGACGGCGTCGAGCACGGCGACGGGCGTTGCCTGCAGCATCCCGCCTCCGATCCCTGGTGTATGAATAATGGGCCGCGTCCAAGTATAGAGGGACTCAGGATGCTGTCGGGCAGCGAGCGAGCCGCGTCGCGGAGTCACTCGGGATTCTGCGCAGCGGCAACACAGTCCCTTCGACGGCACGCTCGGATTAGGCTGGGCACATGGACTACACACCGGAGACCGGCTCCATCACGATGTTCACCACGACCTGGTGCGGATACTGTCAGCGCCTCAAGGCCCAGTTGCAGAGCGCCGGAATCGGCTATTCAGAGGTCAACATCGAAGAGGTCGAGGGTGCAGCAGCGCTGGTGGAGAAGGTCAACGACGGCAACCAGACGGTGCCGACGGTTCTGTATCCCGACGGCAGCGCGGCGACGAACCCCTCACTCGCCGAGGTGCAGAAGGCACTCGCCGCACAGGGCCGCTGAGCACTCAGCGGCGAGACCGGTCAGACGACGTCGCGGGCACTTTGATGAGGAACCCCGCGATAACAAGGGCGATGGGTGCGATCAAGTGGGCGGCCGCCCAGCCCGCTCCTCCCATCGTGAGCGGAAATACGGGATTCCACGCGACGACAACGGGGACGATGACCACGAGCCACGCGTAGGCGCGCGCCTGAACGGCGAAAACGCCCATGACGGCAACGAGAATCGCCACGGCGAAGCGCACGACGATGAACCATTCGCTTCCCAGCAGGGCGGCTCCGGCCATGAGCGCCATCGCCGCCAGTATTGCCGGCGCGAGAGCGGGCCGGGTGAACGACTTCTCGGGGTAGCGCCCCCTCGACGCAGCCATCAGCTCTCGAGCGTTTCACGCAGCAGCTGCATGAGCGCCGTCAGCTGAACAGCGTCCTGCGAACCGATCTCGGTGTCACTGCCGTCGAGGGCTCTCGCGGCGAGGCCCTTCTTCGAGTCGATGAGTTCTGCGATCTTCGTGTCGAGGGTGTGCGCCGCGATGATACGCCATGCCGTGACCGGCTCTTCCTGACCGATGCGGTGCACGCGATCGATCGCCTGAGTCTGTTCTGCGTCCGTCCACGACAGCTCGGCAAGCACGACGTTCGACGCCGCCTGCAGGTTGACTCCGACTCCGGCGGCGGTCAGCGAGCAGACCGCGACAGACACTGTCGGGTCGTTGTTGAACGCGTCGACGGCCTGCTGCCGCGCGGCGGCAGGCTGGTCTCCGCGGAGCGAGACGGTCTTGATATCCTGCTGCTCGAACGCCTGCTCAGCAGCATCCATGACGTCGATGTGCTTCGCGAAGAAGACGACCTTGCCGACGGAGCGCGCCAACTGACCTGCATAGTCGGCGGCGAGCTGGGCTTTCGCCTTTCCGATGCGCCTGACCATCGTGAAGACGTTCTCAGTGCCGCGCGCTCCCTTGGACTCATCGAGCTCAGACTGAGCAACGAGCCTGATGACGTCGTCGTCAATGACGGAGGCATCGTCTCCGCGAGCCGCAATGATGCGTCGGTACCGGGCGAGCAGCCGCTCGGCGAGTTCACGCTCGGCTGCACGAATCGAACGCGCCTCCTCGTCGTCGAGCTCCACAGGAAGGTCGGCGACGCGCTTCGACGGCAGGTCCTTTGCCACGTCGACTTTGCGGCGGCGCACGATCCCCATGCTGATCACTGCTTCTCGCGCTTCCCGGTAGAAGCCGTTGTCGGCGGGAGTCAGGCCCGTTGCATCGAGCTTCTCCATGAGCGCGCTCGTCGGTTTGCCGTCTTTCACCCAGCCGAGAAACTGCCAGATGGCGTTGAAGTCCTCGACATCGTTGATGAGCGGCGTACCCGTGAGCGCCATGAGCAGCGGGTCCCCGCCTGGAGCGTTCTGTCGAATGCGGTTCGCGAGCGACAGAACGTGCTGGGAGCGCTGGGAGTGCAGATTCTTGATGAAGTGCGCTTCGTCGACGACCATGCCGCGGAAGCCGAGCTTCCCGAGCCACGAGAGGTGGCGATCGAGAACAGCGTAGTTGACGACGAAGACATCAGAGAAGGCATCGACGTCGCGCCCGTCACCGTGAATCACCGTGACGCGTCGCTGTGGCGTCCACTGCTGAACCTCTCGGGCCCAATTCATTTTGACGACGTTGGGAACAACGGCGAGCAGAGGGTAGGCGTCGGCGACGGATGCTGCGAGAACAGACTGCGCCGTCTTTCCGAGGCCCGGCTCGTCAGCGAGCAGGAATGTGCGGTGTCCGTCGCGCACACTCTCGACGAATCGCGCCTGATGCCGCATGATCTCGAGCCCCTTGGGAGCCAGCCTGTCCACCTTGGGCGCTTCCGGAAGCTCCATCGTCGCGGAGCCGCCGCCGGCACCCAGTTCGAACGCCTTGTACAGCGGGCCCATGAGCTCCCAGCCGTCAAGTCGGCGACGCACGGTATCTGCCGCCGTGGCACGCGTGAAGTCGGGTGCGAGAAACGGACTGGCAAGAAGCCGCGACTTCACTGATTGCGGCAGCACCTGCTTTTCAGCGAGCTCTGCCGGAACCGTCGGCTCAACGGCGGGCTTCTCAACGGTGATGATCAGTTCATCGGCCGAGAGCTCCTTGCCGGACTCAATGAGCCAATCGCGCCGCATACGTTGAGCAACGGGACTTGTCGCCTGGTCCACCTCGAGCAGGCTGATGAGTGAGGTATCTCGCGCCGCTGTCTTCGCGAGGATCGTCGCAACACCGTCAAGTCGCTTGAGCAGTTCGGCGCGCGAAGAGTCGCTGAGCGTCTCGTCGGACTTCACTCGCGCGCGCTCCTCGCGCACGAGAAAGGCGATCACCTGAAACTTCGTACGGTTGGTCGGACCGACCTTGCCCTTCTGCGCCTTCGCCTCGACCTCGCGTACTTTGCGCGCAAGAATCGGAATGATCGGGGCATCGTCGTCATGGCGTGCGGCAGCGCGTGATGAACCACGACCGGATGCACGGCGTTGACCGTTGTGCGGCATGCTCCTCCTGAGCAGTCGAAGTGCCGGCGCGTGACCGGCGTCGAGCAGATCTTGCCACGCGGCGGGGGCGGGACGGCGACGGTCTTCCTGCCAGATTGTGCGCACGGCAAATGCATAGTCATTCTACGACACGTCGAACGGTCTTCCGCCCTCGTGACGGCGTATGACAATACGCTGACAGTGACATTATGCACCGAGGAGGGTGATGAACGCCAGAAAGACCGCGAATCGGATGCTGTTGGTCGGCGTACTCATCATCGTCGTCAGCGCAGTCGCCGCGATTCCGCTCCGCGCTGTGCTCGGCTCTGTCAGGCCGGCCGACATCGCGCTCCTGGACGCCTTCGCTCCCCTGCATTCGCTTCAGACGTGGGCTCTCGTGTGCGGATGCGCCTTCATCGCATTGTCATTTCCGCTGCGTGCGCTGCACGGAAGACAGTTGAGCGTTCGTCACCGGCGCTCTCTCGCGACGCTCCTGCTCGTGGTCGGGGTGGGCTGCGTCGTCGTCGGCCTCCTCTCCGTTCCGCTCATATCCTGGCTGAGCAACGTGCTGATGCTGACGAATACGGGACAAGACGTGCTCTTCATCGCGGGGCCGGTGCTGTTTCCGATCATCTCGCAGGCCGTTCCTCACACCGGTCTCGTGCTGATTCCCGCTTCCGTTCTCCAACGAGCCATCGAACGGGACGCCACTGATCGTGCACGAATTTTCAGCGGGCCTCGCGCTGAATGACGTTCACCGGCAGAGTGCGGCGGCCGCGCGCTAAATCATGCTCTTCGTGTGCCAGACGGTCTTGGTTTCCGTGAACGCTGTGATGCGGTCAAGGCTCGGCCATACGTCCGGCTCGGGCGGCAAAACACGCTTGAGGGTGTCAGCGGCCTCAATCTGGAGGTCGACCCAGTCGAGCTGCTGTGCACCGGCCAGGTCAAGCGCATTCACGTCCGAGTGGCTCGCGAGCCACGGCGCGATCTCGGCGGGCGACCCTGTCAGCACATTGACGACCCCGCCGGGAACGTCGCTCGTCGCGAGCACCTCCGCGAGCGTGATCGCCGAAAGCGGGAACTGCTCGCTCGCCACCACAACGACCGAGTTTCCCGTGACAAGCGCTGGGGCGACGACGCTCACCAAGCCGAGCAGCGACGATTCCTGCGGCGCGACCATCGCGACAACGCCTGTGGGTTCGGGAACGGAGAGGTTGAAGAAGGGGCCCGCCACGGGGTTCGCGTTACCCGCGACCTGCGCGTACTTGTCGGTCCAGCCTGCGTACCAGACCCAGCGGTCGATCGCCTCGTCCACCTGCTTCTCTGCTGCGTTCGCAGAGACGCCCTCGGCGCGCTGGATCTCGTCGACGAACTGCGCTCGACGCCCTTCGAGAAGTTCGGCGATGCGATAGAGCACCTGCCCGCGGTTGTACGCTGTCGCTCCTGACCATCCTGCGACCGCCGTTCGCGCCGCTTTGACGGCGTCGCGCGCATCTTTGCGCGATGCCTTCGACGCGTTCGCGAGAAAGGCGCCTTTCGCGGTTACGATCTCGTACGTGCGTCCCGATTCAGAACGCGGAAACTTTCCGCCGATGAACAGCTTGTATGTCTTGGGCACCGCGAGTCTGCTCATTTCCCGTTCTCCTTCGTCGACGTGCGCGTGAGGCTGCGCGACTTCTTCTGCGGCAGTGCAGCGGCGGGCGCACCCGCTGGTGCAAGGTACGCCCCGAGCCCGTGGCGGCCGCCCTCGCGTCCATATCCGGATTCTTTGTAGCCACCGAACGGGCTGGCCGGGTCGAACCGATTGAAGGTATTGGCCCAGATCACGCCCGCGCGCAGCTTGTCTGCCACGGCGAGAATCCGACTGCCCTTGTCCGTCCAGATTCCGGCTGAGAGCCCGTACGGGGTGTTGTTAGCCTTTGCGATGGCCTCAGCGGGAGTGCGGAATGTCAGCACGGAGAGCACAGGCCCGAAGATCTCGTCCCGCGCAATCCGATGCGACGTCGAGACGCCCGTGAAGATCGTGGGCGCAAACCAGTAGCCGTGCGCCGGAAGCTCGCACGGTGCGGTCCATCGCTCCGCGCCCTCAGCCTCCCCTGCGTCGGCGAGAGCGGTGATGCGCGCCAGCTGCTCAGACGAGTTGATGGCGCCGATGTCGGTGTTCTTGTCGAGCGGGTCGCCGAGTCGCAGGGTCGACAGGCGTGACTTGAGGCGCTCGATGACCTCGTCGTGAATGCTCTCCTGCACGAGAAGACGCGAGCCAGCGCAGCAGACGTGTCCCTGGTTGAAGAAGATGCCGTTCACGATTCCCTCGATGGCCTGATCGATCGGCGCATCGTCGAACACGATGTTGGCGGCTTTGCCACCCAGCTCCAGCGTGAGCTTCTTATCTGTTCCCGCAACAGACTTCGCGATTGCGCGGCCCACCCCTGTCGAGCCGGTGAAGGCGACTTTATTGACGTCAGGATGCTGCACGAGCGATTGTCCCGTCGCGCCAGCGCCCGTGATGATGTTCACGACGCCCGCGGGAAGCCCTGCCTGCTGCACGATCTCCGCAAAGAGCAGCGCGGTCAGCGGCGTCGTCTCCGCGGGCTTCAGCACGACCGTGTTTCCCGCGGCCAATGCAGGGGCGATCTTCCACGACAGCATCAGAAGCGGAAAATTCCACGGGATCACTTGACCAGCGACGCCCAGTGAGCGCGGATTCGGGCCGAGCCCCGCGTAATCGAGTTTGTCCGCCCAGCCGGCGTAGTAGAAGAACCAGGCCGCGACAAGTGGAACATCGACGTCGCGGCTCTCCTTGATAGGCTTGCCATTGTCGAGACTCTCCGCGACGGCAAGCTCGCGAGCGCGCTCTTGCACGAGTCGGGCGATGCGGAACAGATACTTGCCGCGGTCTGCGCCGGACATCTTCGACCAGACGCGGTCGTAGGCGGTGCGCGCGGCCGCCACGGCACGATCGACGTCGGACGCGTCGGCGGTCTGCACCGTCGCGATCGTGCTCTCGTCTGCCGGTGAGATGGTCTGGAACGGCTGCCCAGACCCCTCGACGAACTCGCCGCCGATGAACAGACCGTACTCGTCTTTCAGATTCAGGATCGCCGTCGACTCGGGAGCCGGGGCGTATTCGAGGAAGCTCATGATGTTGTCGCCTTTCCGAGTCAATCGATCGTGACGTAGTCGGGACCGGAGTAATGACCCGTCGCAAGTTTCTGCCGTTGCAGCAGCACGTCGTTCAGCAGGCTCGACGCACCGAATCGGAACAGATCGGGCGTCAGCCATTCCTCGCCGCAGGTCTCCGCGACCGTCACGAGAAACTTGATGGCATCTTTCGATGTGCGAATGCCGCCCGCGGGCTTCACGCCGACCTTCTCACCCGTCAGCCGGTGCCAATCGCGCACGACTTCGAGCATCAGAAGCGTCACGGGAAGCGTCGCCGCGGGAGACACCTTGCCCGTCGACGTCTTGATGAAGTCCGCTCCCGCGAGAATCGCGAGCCAGGAGGCGCGGCGAACATTGTCGTAGGTGTTCAGCTCGCCGGTTTCGAGGATGACCTTGAGGTGCGCGAATGAACCGTCGTCTCGGCGGCACGCGCGCTTGACAGCGACGATCTCGTCAAAGACCTGCGAGTATCGTCCGCTCAGAAAGGCACCTCGGTCAATGACCATGTCGATCTCATCGGCTCCGGCTGAAACCGCATCCGCTGTATCGGCCAGCTTGACCCGCAGCGAGGCTCGCCCTGACGGAAATGCAGTGGCGACCGCTGCGACGTTGACCGTCGCGTGCGCGGCTCCGAGCGCCTCGATCGCGACACCGACCATGTCACCGTAGACGCACACAGCGGCGGGACGGGGGCAATCGGGGTGTGTGGCGTCGGGAACGAGCGCCTTGCCCACGAGCGATCGGACCTTGCCCGGGGTGTCTGCACCTTCAAGCGTCGTCAGGTCGATCATCGAGATGATGGTGTCGATCGCCCGCGCTTTCGAGGTTGTCTTGATCGAACGCGTTCCAAGTGAGGCAGCGCGCTGTTCGAGACCGACGGCGTCCACGCCGGGGATTCCCTCGAGGTAACGTCGAAGGCTCGCGTCGTTGACGGGGCCGTCGAAAAGCTCGAGCGCGCGCGTACGCGGCGCGACCGCGGTTTCGTCAGTCATGGCTGTCCTTGTCGTTTCGGGATTGATCGATCGTCTCGCTGAGGAGGTCTCGGGCCGTCGCTTCGTCGGTCACGAGCGCTGAGCAGAGACCGTTTCTGACAATGGCACGGGTCACGGGGTGTTTGGATTCGCCAGAGACAACGAGGATCGCGGTCTGCGCCTCGCGCAGCGCGGTCAGGCCGAGGCCGAGCGTCCGCTGATCGAGCGACGGGTCAACGATCATTCCCTCGGCGTTGATGTACCGGCCCCACACGTCGCCGACGGCCCCGCGGCGCACGAGTTCGTCCATATCGCCCGTTGAGAGATATCCGCTCTGAATGTGCGCGGAGCTGTGATCGGCAGGACCGGCGCTGAACAGGTACGCTGCCGCGTCGGCTGCTTCGTCGAGAACCGCTGCAACAGTACGGTCGTTCTCGATGCTGGTCTTCGTCTCGACGCGCTCGAGAATCGCCGGACTCGGGAGCAGCGTCGCCTCGCCCGATGCTTTTCGTGCGATCTCAACGGCCGTCGCCGCCGCCGTTCCTGCGCGCTGGTTCACGCTCACGCCGCCGTTGACCTGCACGACGTTCACTCCGATCGCCCAGTGCTCATTCAGAACGTTCGCGACGTCGTGCAGCGTTCGTCCCCAGCTGATGCCGAGCGTGCGCGGCACGGGACGGAGCGCCGCGAGGTAGTCTGCAGCACCTTGTGCGACTCGCTCACGGAGTTCGGCATCGCTTCGCGCCCCGGCGACCGGCACGACGACAGCATCCGTGAGCCCGTGCTGCTCTCGCAGCTGGCGCTCGAGTGAGAGCTTGCGCGCCCTCGGATGCACGATCTCGATGCGAATGTAGCCGTTCTCTCGAGCCGCGGCGAGCAGACGCCCGACCTTCCAGCGGGTGAGCCCGAGAATCGCGCCTACTTCGTCTTGAGTCTTTCCTTCGTCGTAGTAGAGCTCGGCCGCACGGATCGAGAGGAGCTCGTCGTCGGCTGTGTCAGTACGGGGCATAGCGGTCTCCTCCCGCATTCAGCGTAGACAGCACACGTGCTCACATCAACACTCGTAGCCACTCATGCTCATATGAGCACAGCGACGGCGGCTGCTGCGCGTTCGCTGGCTAGGCGGCAGTCTCGTCGTCGATCATGCGGCGCGCGCCGATGACGCGCCCGGCCCACAGAGTGGGAAGCGCCACCAGTCCGAGAACGATCAGCGGCAGCGTCCACCCGCCGCTCAGCTCATGCAGCGCCCCGACGAGCAGTGGAAAAGCCGCCGCGATGATGTAGCCGCTCCCCTGCACGAACCCGCTGACCGCGATGACCGTCTGCTGCGTGCGAGAGCGCAGATTGATCAGAGTGAGCGCGAGCGGAAAGAGCAGGGGGCCAGAGCCGAGCAGCGACACCCAGAGCCACGTGACGGCGTGCGGTGCGGTGAGGAGCCCGATCACGCCAGCGAGAATGAACACCGCTCCAAGCCACACGAGAACCGCCGGACGTTTCACACGGGTTGCCAGCGGCGGCATGACGATCGCCGCGGGCAGGCCGAAGAAGCCGAAGAGGCTCAGAAGCGCTCCCCCCGCCGCGGGACTGACATCGGCGACGTCCGTGAGAATCTGCGGAAGCCACGCGAACGACGTGTAAGCAACAGATGACGATGCCGCGAACGTCAGTGTCAGCGCCCACGCAGTCCGGGAACGCGCGATTCTCTTGGCCGCACGGTCTTTCAGCTCTGCGATGCCCGGATCGCCGCGCACGGCCCGGCGATTGAGCACGCTCTGCACACCCCACGGCACGATGGCGAACACGACGAGCAGTCCCCACATGCCGAGCGAGAACTGCCACGACACCGCGCGGGCCATCGGCACGGCGACGAGCGGCGGCACGAAGGTGGCGATGGACATGACCGTCGTGTACACGGCCGTCATCTGGCCGATGCGATCCGAGAAATACTTCTTGACGATGGCCGGGACAATGACGTTTCCCGCTCCGATCGCGGCAAAACAGAGGATGCTGCCGAACAGCAGCGAGCCGAAGCTCCACGCGAACCCGCGCAGAAGATGTCCCGCGAGCATGACGGCGAGAGCGCCCACGAGCAGTTCTTCAAGAGCGAATCGCCGCGCGAGCGATGGCGTGATCAGCCCGAACACCGCAAAGCAGAGGGGCGGGAGCATTCCCAGGAGTCCGAGACCGAAAGCGCCCCCCTGCAGCTCGGCATCAATGACGTCGTACACAGGCGACAGCGCCGCAACGGCAGTACGAAGGTTCACCGTGAACAGCACGAGACCGATGAGCGCCAGCGATCTGCCCGACCACAGATTCCGATGCTCACCCGACACCAAATCAGCTTACTCTGGAGACATGACCACTCGAGACACGGACGAGGCAGTCGGGCGCGCTCTCACCGTCGTACGAGACGGCCTCGCGTCATTGACCGACGAGCAGTGGCGCGCCCCATCGCTGTGCACGGGATGGAGTGTCAAGGATGCCGCGTCCCACCTCTTGTGGCGCGTCTCGGCGCCGACTCGCGTCATGTTCGAAGACATCGCGATGGCGAGCCTCGCGGGACGGCACCTGAATCCGGCGAACGCGATGGCGGACATTGCCCGGTCACTCGCGCAGAAGCGGACGACGGGAGAGCTCGTCGACGATCTCACCCTCGCCTCGCGGCGGTTCAGCACGGGCGACCAGCACGGCTCGTCGGCGAGACTGCTCGAGACGATCGTTCACGGATACGATGCCGCGCATCCGGTGGGCCTTCGATTGCGTTTCGACGACGAGTCGACGCTCGTCGTCGCGAACCTCGCGCGTCACACTGCCGCACGAGACGTCCGAACGCTCCTGCGGCACCGCGTTCTGACAGCATCCGATGCCGGCTGGTCCGTCGGGCGAGGTGATCAGCAGATCGACGGAACCGCCGAGAGCATCATCCTCTACCTCGCGGGGCGACGGTCGATCGATCCGTCGACGCGACCCGTGCGCGTGGTCGCTCCCCTCAAGCCCGGCTCACCGTCACCGGGTTTTGCCTGATCAGCTGAGGATCGTGCGCGCTCTCGCGACGTCGTCGCGCATCTGGGCGATGAGCGGTTCGATGCCGTCGAACGCGACCATTCCGCGAATGCGCTCGACGAAATCGACGTCGACGACACGATCATAGAGATCGCGTTCTTGATCGAGCAAGTGCGCCTCGACCTGACGCTGCGCGACACCGTCGAACGTGGGATTGTTGCCTACGGACACTGCGGCGGCATGCCAGTCGCCGTCGACAAACATTCGGCCGGCATACACGCCGTCGGCGGGGATCAGTCCTTGTACGTCGGGAGAGAGATTCGCCGTCGGGAAGCCCAGCTCTCGACCGCGCTTGGCGCCGTGCACGACCACTCCGCGCACAGAGTGCGGCCTGCCGAGGAGCTTCGCAGCCGTCGCGACGTCGCCGGACGTCAGAAGTTCGCGCACCCACGTCGACGACACGCGGCGGTCTCCGAACGGTGCGACGTCGGAGATGCTCAACACGTCGAATCCGTGGCTCGGAGCCATCGTGCGCAGCAGCTCGACGTCACCGCGCCCTTTGTGCCCGAACCGGAAGTCCTCGCCGACGAAGACAGCCTCGGTGTGCAACGCAGCCACGAGCAGCTCGCTCACGAACTCCTCGGCCGGCTGAGCAGAGCGTTCGGCGTCGAACCTCAGCACGAGACACGCGTCGACACCGGTGCCGGCAAGAAGATCGAGCTTCTGCTCGAGGCTGACGAGCGGGTCTGGGCAGACCTGCGGCGCGACCACCGAGAGCGGATTGCGATCGAACGTCACGACGACACTCGCCAGATGACGTTCGGCGGCGATCTCCCGCAGCTGCGCGACGATCGCGCGGTGACCCGCATGCACTCCATCGAACTTGCCGATCGTCACGGCGCTCGGCCCGAAATCTGCCGGAACCTCGTCTGGGCCGTGGAAGATGATCATCGTGCGTCCTCCTCACGCGGCCGGGATCGCAGCCAGATCATTCCGAGTACGGGCAGGACAAGCGGAATGAACAGATATCCGCGTCCGAAGACGCTCCATACGGTGTCGTGCGGAAACCACGCCGGCTCGACAAGACTGAGCGTGCCGATCACGAGCACGCCGATCAGTTCGAACGTGATCGTCGCCCACGCGACTCTGTGCCACACGGGCGACCGCTTGACGAGCGCAATGGTGGCAACGATGTAGACGACGGCGGAGAGCGCCGAGAGCACATAGGCCAGAGGCGCCTCAGAGAACTTCGATGCGATCTGCACGAAGGACCTGCCTGTCGCGGCGAGGGCGAGGACAGCGTAGACAGCGACAAGGGCTCGCCCGACGCCGGGCATGGCCGTGCGGCGCGTGCCGTGCGTAAGGCTCGTGGAGGAGGGAGACATGACCTGTCGATTCTACCCGCGGTTCAGGAGCCCCAGATCTGCTGCATTCGATACACCATGATGGCGACCGTGAGGCACCCGGCACCGAGAATCACCGTCGCCCAGCGGGACCTGTCGATGAGCGCCCAGAAGGCGGCCGCCGGAGGTATCAGCAGGGCACTCACGAGATAGGTGTAGAACTCGAGAAGACTGCCCGACGATGAGTTGCCCACGGCCGGCGCGACGAGAGCTGTGACAAGTTGCGCGATCAACAGAATCTCGATGAGAGCAACAGCACCCATAGTCAGGTCGTTGGGCACACGACCCGCGAGCCCGAGGACGATGCAGAGCACGGCGGCGAGACCGGCAACGGCCACCTGCACGACGGTGAAGCCGAGGATCATAACGGGTTCCGCTCGTCATCGGGGAAGTTCACGAGGCTGCGGGCCGTGCTGCCACGAACCTCGACCAGACCGATCAGCCGGTTGTGCTGCGCGATCGCCGCAATCGGGCCATCAGCAGCTGGAAAACCCTCTGGATCGATACGCTGACCGTGCCCGAGGGCGCGAGCGCGCGCGTCGTCGAGGTTCACGGTCGGAAACAGCGATCGCGCGGCGTCGGCGGGCGCGATGATGCGATCGGCGACCACGAGGCCGTCAAGCGCTGCGGCATCCCTCACCGAGAACGGTCCGATCCTCGTGCGCCGCAAGCGGGTGAGGTGACCTCCGACGCCGAGTGCCGCGCCGATGTCGCGCGCGAGCGCTCGAACGTAGGTTCCGCTCGAGCAGGCGACGCGCACGTCGACGTCGACGTGCTCGTTCGTGCGACGCAGCGCATCGAGTTCGAATTCGGAGACCGTTACCTGGCGCGCCGCGAGCTCGACATGCTCTCCGGCACGGGCGCGAGCGTAGGCGCGTTTACCGTCGACCTTGATCGCGCTCACCGTCGACGGGACCTGCTCGATCTCCCCTGTGAGCTCACGCATCCGCTGCTCGATGCTGCGCTGATCGACGCCGCGAAGGTCGTCCGCTGACGCGGCTGCCGACAGCTCGCCCTCGGCGTCGTCGGTCGAGCTCGATTGCCCAAGGCGAATCGTCGCGGTGTACTCCTTGTCGCACCCGACGACATAGGTGAGCAAGCGTGTCGATGACTCGAGACCGAGAATGAGCAATCCCGTCGCCATCGGGTCGAGCGTCCCCGCGTGGCCGACCTTGCGAGTACCGGCAAGCCGCCTGGTGCGAGCGACAACGTCATGGCTCGTGTGTCCTGCTGGTTTGTCAATGAGAAGCAGCCCGCTGGGGGACGTTGCCATCAGCGCTCTCCCTCCCTGGTCCGATCGAGGGTTGCGCGTGACGGAGGCGCCGTCCGCACCAGCTGAGCGCGGGCAGTTGTCATGCATTCGAGCCTACCCGCATAGGCTGGAGCGGTGACACAGCATCCTCTCGCCTCTCGCGTCAACGCGTGGTATCGCGAGAACGCCCGCGATCTGCCGTGGAGACGCGAGGGGTTCGGCGCCTGGGGCATACTCGTGAGCGAGTTCATGCTGCAGCAGACCCCGGTGGTGCGAGTGATACCGCGTCTCGAACGCTGGCTCAAGCGATGGCCGACGCCGGGGGATCTCGCGGCAGAGCCGCCGGGTGAGGCCGTGCGCGAGTGGGCGAACCTCGGCTACCCGCGACGGGCGCTCTGGCTTCACCGCGCAGCTGAGCAGATCACCGAGATTCACGCGGGAACGGTGCCCTCGGAGGTCGACGACCTGCTCTCGCTCACGGGTGTCGGGGACTACACGGCGCGAGCTGTCGCTGTCTTCGCCTGGGGCGCGCGGCACCCTGTCGTCGACACCAATACCCGACGAGTCATCGCTCGCGCCGTACACGGTTCTGGCGAGCCCGCTCCCCCATCTGCCACCCGCGACCTCGCCGACATGTCTGCCCTGCTTCCGTATGATGACGGCGAAGCACGTGTCTTCAACGCCGCGGCGATGGAACTCGGCGCCGTCATCTGCACGGCACGGGCCCCGCGCTGCGCTGAGTGCCCGATTCGTCTGCAGTGCCGGTGGTTTGCGGAGGGACGGCCCGCGTATACGGGACCCCGCAAGCCTGTGCAGAAGCGATATGAGGGAAGCGATCGTCACGTACGGGGGCTCATCATGGCGGAGTTGCGTGCGTCTGACGTTCCCGTCACGAGCGCGGAGATCGGCAGGGTGTGGAGCGACGACGATCGGCGTGACCGCGCACTTGCCGGTCTGCTCGCCGATGGGCTCGCTGTCGCTCGCGACGGCGGCTACGCCCTGCCGTGAATCAGGCGCACGGCTCGTACGACGGCACCTCTCCCGTCGTCACGGAGATCTGCCAGATCGTGTCGGCGCCTTCCCCGGTTGTAAAGATGATTCCTCCGCCGTCGGCCTGAACGTAATACATCGAGCGACCGGGAACACCCGTATCGTCGAGCTCTCGCGCATCCGCGTACGCGCTCGTGAGCTCGTCGACGGTCGCTCCGAGACCGATTCCCTTCTCGGTCATCGGTCCGTCCTCCGCTGCACGGGTCGTGTCGGGAGAGACCGAGATCGAGATCTCGGAGAGCGTGCTCGCCGGGTCGAATTCGGATGCTTTCGCCCACATCGTCACGTCGGGGCTGCCAGGCACGTCGATCTGAGCGACGCCCTCGCACAGTTCGGTGACCTCGGCGTCAGGGGTCGTCAGCGCGTCGGCATACCGCATCCCTATTTCGAAGGGGCCGATCGCCGACTCGCCGATCGCCCAGTCCCCGTTCGCCGGTGTTTCCTGTGACGGCGCTGTCGTCTGCGTTTCTCCCGTGTGCGGTGTCGTCTCCGGTGCCGCGCGTGTGCACGCGGTCAGCGCAAGCACAACTGCCGATGCCGCCGCAGCGCACAGGACTCCGCGTCTGATTCTCGAACCCGCGAGCATGTGTTCCCCCATCCCCCGTGCGGCCATTGTAGGTTCGCGCCGGCCGTCGGGCGGCGAATCGTTATCGACTCTCCAGGGGGCGATCAGCTCTGGTCGTCGTCCTCGTCGTCTCGAGGCTTGACGTAGGGATCTTCGTCTCCCGCATAGGCGGAGGATGCCGCGAGATCGGCGACGCGTGTGTCGCGTTCCCGCGCTTCGCGAAGCAGATCCTCGATGTGCTGGGCATTCTCGGGGATCGCGTCGGCGATGAACTCCAAGCTCGGAGTGATGCGGGCCGTGATGTTGCGTCCGACTTCGCTGCGCAGCATCCCCTTGGCCGCTTCCAGCGCCTTGCCGGAGTCTGCGCGCTCGTCGTCGGTTCCGTACACCGTGTAGAAGATGCTCGCGTGCTGCAGGTCTCCCGTCACGCGCACGTCGGTGATCGTGACGAAACCGAGTCGGGGATCGCGCAGCCCCTTGTCGAGGCGCGTCGCGATGATCTGCTTGATCCTGTCGGCAAGTCGTCGTGCCCTCGGGTTCTCGCCCATGGTGCTCTCCTTGTGTTGTGAGCAACGCGGCCCGGCCGGACAGTGTCCGCGCCGGGCCGCCTCGCTCGATCCTGACGGTTAGGCGCGAGGCTTCTCGACCAGCTCCGTGGTCTCGATCTCATCGCCGATCTGGATGTCGTTGAACTTGCCCAGTCCGATTCCGGCTTCGAAGTCGGTGCGCACCTCGGTGACATCGTCCTTGAACCGGCGGAGCGACTCGATGGCGAGCCCGTCGGCCAGTACGACTCCGTCGCGGATAACGCGCGCCTTCGCGTTGCGCGTGATCGTTCCCGAACGGACGATGACTCCGGCGATGTTGCCGAACTTCGAGGAGCGGAACACCTCGCGGATCTCGGCGACACCCGACTGAACCTCTTCGTACTCCGGCTTGAGGAGTCCCTTGAGGCTCGACTCGACATCTTCGAGCGCGTTGTAGATGACCGAGTAGAACCGGATGTCCACACCCTCGCGGGCTGCACGATCGCGAGCCTTCGCATCGGGACGCACGTTGAAGCCGAGGATGATTGCGTCGTCGATCGTCGCCAGGTTGACGTCGGATTCTGTAATGGCTCCGACACCGCGGTGGATGATGCGCAGCTGAACGCTCTCGTCGACCTCGATCTTGAGCAGCGACTCCTCGAGCGCCTCGACGGCACCGGAGACGTCACCCTTGATAATGAGGTTGAGCGACTCGACCTTGCCCTCTTCGAGAGCGCGGGTGAAGTCCTCAAGGCTGATCCGCTTGCGCGCCTTCGCCAGCTGGGCATTGCGCTCCGCCGCCTCACGCTTCTCAGCGATCTGGCGAGCTGTGCGGTCCTCCTCCGTCACGAGGAACGTGTCGCCGGCGCGCGGGACAGTCGAGAGGCCCTGTACCTGTACGGGGCGCGAGGGACCGGCCTCGTCGAGGCTGGCACCCGTCTCGTCGATCATGGCGCGGACGCGACCGTACGCAGTGCCTGCGACGATGGCGTCACCGATGTGCAGGGTTCCCGACTGGATCAGCACGGTTGCAACCGAGCCGCGGCCCTTGTCGAGCTTCGCCTCGATCGCGACACCTCGAGCGATCTTGTCCGGGTTGGCCCGCAGGTCAAGTCCGGCGTCGGCCGTCAGAAGCACGGCGTCGAGCAGGTCCTGGATGCCGATGTTGTTTCGCGCCGACACGTCGACGAACATCACATCGCCGCCGTATTCCTCGGCGACCAGATCGTACTCGGTGAGCTGCTGGCGCACCTTCTGCGGGTTTGCCTCTTCCTTATCGATCTTGTTCACGGCCACGACGATCGGCACATTCGCTGCCTTCGCGTGGTTCAGCGCCTCGATCGTCTGCGGCATGATGCCGTCGTCGGCCGCGACCACGAGGATGGCGATGTCGGTCACCTGGGCGCCTCGAGCACGCATCGCCGTGAAGGCTTCGTGACCCGGAGTGTCGATGAAGGTGATGGCGCGTTCAGCGCCTTCGTGCTCGGTGTGAACCTGGTAGGCACCGATGTGCTGCGTGATGCCGCCGGCTTCTCCCTCGACGACGTTCGCGTGACGCATGGCGTCGAGCAAGCGCGTCTTACCGTGGTCGACGTGTCCCATGACGGTGACCACCGGGGGCCGCGGCATGAGGTCTTCATCGTCTTCGGCATCGAGTTCAGCGTCAAGATCGATATCGAAGCCCTCGAGAAGCTCGCGGTCCTCGTCTTCGGGCGAGACCATCTGGATCTTGTAGCCGAGCTCGTCGCCGAGGATCTCGAACGTTCCCTCGTCGAGCGACTCGGTTGCCGTCGCCATCTCACCAAGGTGGAACAGCACGGTCACGAGATCGCCGGGACTCGCATCGATCTTGTCGGCGAAGTCACCGATCGAGGCACCGCGACGCAGGCGAAGCACAGTGTTTCCGTCGCCACGAGGAACGTTCACGCCGCCGATCGACGGCGCCTGCCTCATTTCGAATTCTTGCCTCTTCGCCCGCTTCGACTTGCGGGACTTGGCACGACCGCCACCGCGACCGAATGCTCCAGCGGTACCGCCACCGCGACCGCGGCCGCCGCCTGGGCGACCGCCGAAGCCGCCACCCGGGCGCTGGAAGCTACCGGGAGCACCTCCACCCGGACGCTGGAAGCCGCCGCCACCGCCGCCGCCTGGGCGCTGGAAACCGCCCTGGCGCGGACCGCCACCGCCGCCGCCGGGACGACCACGACCGGCTCCGCCGGGACGCGGGGCGCCCGGGCGAGGCGCGCCGGGGCGGGGAGCCTGGGGCTTGGGAGGACGCGGAATGTTCGCAGGAGTCGGGCGCTGGCCCATGCCCTGCGAACTCGAGTACGGGTTGTTGCCCGGACGCGGCGCACCCTGCGGGCGCTGACCCATGCCCTGGGCGCTTGAATACGGGTTGTTGCCCGGGCGCGGCGCGCCCTGCGAACGTCCCTGACCCGGCTTGGGTGCAGGACCGGGTCGCGGAGCAGACGTCTTCTCGCCGCCGGGCGCCGGGGTGTCAGACACGCCGTCGTCGGGAGCCGACGCTGCCGGCGCCTCCTTCTCGGCCTTCTCTGACGTATCAGCCTTCGGAGCCTTCGGAGCCGGCTTTCCCGGCTTTGCGGGCGACGCCGACTTTCCGGAGTCCTTCTTCTCGTCTGCCGCGGGCTTCGCACCGTCAGCCTCAAGGGCCGCACGAAGCTTGCGTGCAACCGGAGGTTCGATGCTCGACGAGGGTCCCTTCACGAATTCGCCCAGTTCTTTGAGCTTCGCGAGGGCAACCTTGCTGTCTACCGAGAACTCAGATGCGATCTCGTGTACGCGTGGTTTTGCAGCCACTTCTCTCCTGTCTGGGCCTGCCCAGACAGGGCAGACCGTTAGTTACGGACGGGTCTCATTTCGAGCCGCTCATTAGTTGTCCATTAGCCATTCAGCCTGTTCTCTAGTGTTTGCGTGTCCAGTGCCGAACTCACGCGAAGTGCTCGCCCGAAGGCTCGTCTCTTCAACGCCTGCTCGCAACACGCGACGGTCGGATGCAGCCACGCCCCTCTGCCGGGAAGCGACGCCATCTCATCGACAACGAGCTCGGAATCCCGGGCAACGACCCTCAACAAAGAAGACCGGTCGGCGCGCATACGGCATCCGATGCACGTTCTCACGGGTTCCATCTTACACTCCCCGCGCGGTCGCCCGACCAGCTGACACTCATGCTGGCCAGCGGCGATCACTCGTCGTCGAGAATCGAATCCGGCTGAATATCGATCTTCGCGCCCGTGAGCTTTGCGGCGAGCCGCGCGTTCTGCCCTTCCTTGCCGATGGCGAGGGACAGCTGGTAATCGGGCACAAGAGCGCGAACGGCCTTGGTCTCGGCGTCGAGCACGAACGACGATGACACGCGCGCGGGCGAGAGAGCGTTCGCGACGAACGTCGGCAGGTCGCTCGAGTAGTCGACAATGTCGATCTTCTCGTCGCCGAGCTCTTCGGTCACGGCGCGAACGCGACGGCCGAGCTCGCCGATGCAGGCTCCCTTTGCGTTGATCGTCGGGTCCTTGGCCAGCACCGCGATCTTCGTGCGGTGTCCCGCTTCGCGAGCGAGCGACACGATCTCGACGAGTCCCGACGCGATCTCCGGAACCTCAAGAACGAACAGCTTCTTGACGAGCGCCGGGTGCGTACGCGAAACCGTGATCTGCGGACCTTTGAGCCCCTTCGCAACGCTCGTCACGTATACGCGGATGCGGCGTCCGTGCGCGTAGTCCTCACCGGGCACCTGCTCTTCAGGCGGGAGGACCGCCTCGACGGCGCCGAGGTCGACGTGGATCATTCTCGGGTTCGGCCCCTGCTGCACGACTCCCGCAACGATGTCGCCCTCGCGCCCCTTGAACTCGCCGAGGACAGCGTCATCGGCGATGTCGCGCAGCCGCTGGTTGATCACTTGCTTGGCAGCGAACGCGGCGATCCGGCCGAAGTCTTCTGGCATCGTCTCGGACTCGCCGATGAGATTGCCGTCTTCGTCGCGTTCGGGAATCAGCACCGACACGTGCCCGGTCTTGCGGTCGAGCTCGACGCGGCCGACGGCGTCTTCATTGCCGTGCTGCGCCTCGTTCTTGAGGTAGGCGGTCAGAATGGCCTGCTCGATGATGTGGATCAGTTCATCGAAGGGGATCTCTTTCTCCCGCTCCATCAACTTCAACACGCTCAGATCGATGTCCACCAGAGAGCCTCCCTATTCAGATGTGGCACGGGCTGAAGGTGCGGCGCCCGGCCGAACTCTAAGGCTACCCGACGGTGGCGTTATTCGTCACCTCACCGTGCGCAGGGCGCACGACGGGTGCCTCAGCGACGGGCGGCGATGCGAGAAGCGACCTCCGCGATCGGCACCTGGGTTCGCTCCCCGGACCGACGGTCCCACAGCTCGACGAGCCCGTCGGCGACGCCGCGCCCGGCGATGACGATCGCGGGAACCCCGATGAGCTCGGCGTCGCCGAACTTCACCCCGGGCGACACCTTCGGGCGGTCATCGTAGAGAACGTCGAGCGCGGCATCCTCGAGCTCTGCCGCAATGCCTGCCGCGGCATCGAAGACCGCCGCGTCTTTGCCCGTCGCGACGATGTGCACGTCGAACGGCGCGATCTCGGCGGGCCAGCAGAGCCCCTTCTCGTCGTTGTTGAGCTCGGCGATGAGCGCAAGGGCTCGCGTGATGCCGATTCCGTACGACCCCATGGTGACGGTGACGAGCTTGCCGTTCTCGTCGAGAACCTGGAGTCCGAGAGCCTCGGCGTACTTGCGGCCGAGCTGGAAGACGTGCCCGATCTCAGTTCCGCGATCGATCTGCACGGGGCCCGAGCCATCGGGCGCAGGGTCGCCCGCTTCGATGTTCGCCGCCTCGATGACCGCGTCAGCCGTGAAGTCACGTCCGGCGACGAGGCCGAGCACGTGCTGCTCCGAAGCGTTGGCGCCGGTCACCCACGCCGTGCCCTCGACGATGCGCGGATCGGCGAAATAGCGGATGCGGCTCGTCGATGCCTCGCCCAGAACCGCGCCCTCGGCAGACCACGGACCGATGTATCCGCGCACGAGCGCGGGATGCGCTGCAAAATCCTCGTCGGTCGCTGCTTCGACGTCGCTCGGCGCAAATGCCACCTCGACGCGCTTCATGTCGACATCGCGGTCGCCCGGTACCGCGACGACGACGAGTTCGCGCGTGCCGTCGAGGTGCTTGAGGGCGAGCACGACGTTCTTGAGCGTGTCAGACGCATTCCACTCGCGGCCGTCGTCTCTCGGGTGCTCAGCATTCAGAAGATCGACGAGTGTGGCGATCGTCGGCGTATTCGGAGAGTCGAAGACCAGGGCCGCAGGCTGGCCGTCGACAGGCAGCGGTTCGGCGCGAGGCGTCTCATACGCCTCGACGTTCGCCGCGTACCCGCCCGCGGTGCGCACGAAAGTGTCTTCGCCCACAACAGTCGGATGCAGGAACTCTTCGCTCTTCGACCCGCCCATCGCTCCGGCGTCGGCCTTCACGATGACGTAGTCGAGGCCGAGCCGTGTGAAGATCCGTTCGTAGGCGTCGCGCTGTCGCTCATAGCTCGCGTCGAGGCCCTCATCCGATGCGTCGAACGAGTACGCATCCTTCATGGTGAACTCGCGGCCGCGCAGAAGCCCCGCGCGCGGGCGCGCCTCGTCGCGGTATTTGTCCTGAATCTGGTAGATGGTCAGCGGCAGATCCTTGTACGACGAGTAAAGATCCTTCACGAGCAGCGTGAACGCCTCTTCGTGCGTCGGTGCCAAGAGCATATCGGCACCCTTGCGATCCGCGAGCCGGAACAGGTTCTCCCCGTACTCCTCCCAGCGCCCGGATACCTCGTATGGCTCTCGAGGCATGAGAGCGGGAAAGTGCACTTCGAAGGCGCCAGCTGCGTCCATCTCCTCACGCACGATCTTCTCGATGCGCGCCTTGACGCGGAGACCGAGCGGAAGCCACGCGAAGATTCCCGGTGCCTGGCGGCGAATGTACCCTGCCCGGACAAGAAGCCGGTGACTGGCGACCTCCGCGTCTGCGGGATCTTCTCTGAGCGTGCGGACGAAGTAGTTTGATAGACGCGTTACCACGACACCATGCTACTCGGGCGATCGTGCTTCCCCGAACGTGCGAAAGCCGCGCATGCTGCAGCCCGCCGCGCCCGTCACCACGGCTTGTCCGTGCCGCCTCCTCCGGAGCCCCGGCGATCCGCGTCGCCGTCCTGCTTCTCGCGCTCGGCGTCTTTGCCCCTCTCGTTCAGATCGTCGAGGGGATTGTCGCCGTCTGACTCGTCGCCACCGGAATCGGAATCGTCGTCACCCGCGCCACCGTCGTTCTGGTCATCGCTCGAGTCCGAACCCTGATTGAGCTTCTCTTCAATGCGCTCCGTGGCCTTCTTGAGCTCTTCGTCGGCCTTCGACTCCTGCGGCTGGTCACACCCTTCGCCGGCTCCCTGCTCAATCACGGCAAGAGCCGTCTCCCACATGCGCGTCGCACCTTCGGCAGAGCCCGCCGCGGCGTACGCGTCGCCCTGCTGCTCCCACGCGCGCGAGAGGTTCACCCTGATCTCACACGTCTTTCCCTCTGGGGCGCGCACAAGGGCCTCGGACAGGTCCTTCGTCGCGGCGGGAAAGTCTCCGGCAGCTGCCGACGCCGTCCCGCGGTTGAACAGGGCGATCCACGACTCGAAGGCATTCCACAGCATGAGTCCGTCGTACGCCTCGGCGGCAGACTCGTATTCTTCGCTCGCGTAATCACGAGATCCGTCGTCCGCCAAGACCCCGAGGCTCACGAGCTTGGCCGCGAAAACGAGCGCGACGAGAACGAGCGGTAGCGTGATCAGCACGAGCCGCGTGCGAACGCGGCGCGGTCCTCGCGTGCTCATGAGCGGCCCTCCCTTCGCGTGCGCAGCCGGCGCAGATCTGTGATGAGACCCGCGAGCTCCACGAGCAGCAGGAGTCCGAAGGGTATCGCCAGAACCCAGTACAGTTCGGGTTCAGGGGCTGGATCCTGGTTGGGGTCAGTCTGCGGAACGACCGAGATGCCGGATGCTGCGTCGTCGACGCTCGTCGAGGCGTCACGGTGCAGGTATTCGACGCCCAGCTGCTCGGCGATCGTCTGGAGTGCGCCTTCGTCGATGCTCGAGATCGCCGGTTCGCCTGTCGAGGGATCGATGATGTACTCCCGATCGCCCTCCGCGTCGAGACCGCCGTTCTCCAGCATCCGTCCGCCGTCTTCCGTGCCGTAGCCGAGCACTGCTCCCCCGTCGACGTACTCGGCGATCGACGCGAATGACTCGGGCTGCTCGTCTGCCGTCTGCTCGCCGTCGCCCAGGTAGTAGAGAATCGTCGTGTGGCCGGGTTCCGCGGCAGCGAGCGTCTCTTCGAGGTGGGCCAGCGGCGCCGAAATGCTGCTGCCAGACGAATACTCCGTGATCTCCTGCGTCATGGCGTCGACGGTCTGCTCGATCGCACCGCCGTCGGTGGTCAGCGGAACTCGCTCGACCGTCGCGGCGTCGAAGGTCGTGACAGAGAATCGGGCGCCGACAAGCCGGTCCGTCAGCTCTGCGACGTCGGCGCGCACACCCTCGAGCCTCGGCCGGTCATCTGCCCAGTCTTCTGCCGCCATGCTGCTCGTGGTGTCGATGACGAAGTACACGTCGACGTTGCTTCCGACAGCATCCACGGGCCTGCCATCGTTCACGACGGGCCGCAGCATCATAGCGCCGAGAAGAACGACGAGTAGCGTGCGCGAGATCCAGCGAATCCGAACGCGCGAGGAGGGTGCGAGAACCGCCTGAACGACCGTGAACAGCGCCAGCGCCGCGAACACGACGAGCATCAGCAATCCGGGCATGACGGGGTGGAAGGTCATCGTCTCAACCTCCATCCGAGAGCCAGCAGCGCCAGAATCGCGCAGAAGGCGATCCACAGAAAGACATCGGGCTTGTCCGAGCGCACGACGTACGAGGGGGCGTCCATCGCCGAGGCCTCTTGCTCTTGAATCGAGTGCACGATCTCGGGCACGGCCTGCGGATCGCTCAGGGCGAAGTACTCGCCGCCGGTCATCTCGACAGCATCCTTGAGTTCGGCCGCGAGCTCTTCAATGTAATTCTGCGCGGTGGAGTCCCCCGGATTGAGCCCGTAGACCACCACCCCGTTGTCTTTCGCGTATTGCCCGGCCTGCGGAAGAGAGACGAGCTGCTTGCCCGCGACGAAGTTGTCTGTCGCGAAGATGATCGACCGCGACCGGTCATCGTCGAGGTTGTCAAAGCGCATTGTGCACGAGGCTAGACCGTCTCCGATGAGCGATGATCCGTCTCCCAGAAGCGTGCCGTCCGTATAGGCGTAGTCGGTGTTCGGGTCCTCCATGTTGTCGCGGAGGGTGATCATCTGATCGGCGACGTAGTCGTAGTCGGTCGTCAGAGGAAAGTACGTCACGGCCGACGCGTTGAAGATGGTCAGCCCGATGCGCTCGCCCTCGAATTCGTCGACGAGCTCGATGAAGGTGTCGAGAATCGCCACGTCGTAGTCCGTCATGGAGCCCGAGGTGTCGAGGCACAGCACGATGTCGCGATTGTGCACCTCTGGCGTCACCGTGCGCACGGTGACAATGCGAGAGGTGAGAGCGGCGGATGCTGCGACAGCAACGGCCGTCACCGCGATAGCGATGCCGAGGCCGACGCGCAGACGCGCTCGTGCCGTGCGAAACCCGGGAAGCTCCGTGACCCGGTCGAGGTGGGCGACCCGCACCGCTGACGACGCGGAGCGGCGCCGCGAACGGATGAGCAGCGCGACGAGGACGGTCACGACGACCGCTGCCGCCCAGGCCAGCGGTGCCCATGCGTTGAGCATCTCCATCTAGCGCACCACCTCTCGCGCGCGCTGCAGCGATGGCGCGAGGTCGCCCGAGGGAGCGGCGCCGAACTCGAACGGGTAGTACGATGCGACGGCATGGGCAATGTGCGCGTGGTTGCCTTCGGTGAGGTCCGAGAGCGTCATGGTCGAAAAGCTCGTTCCCGACCGCTCCTCGCCGAAGAGCCGTACCAGCACGCTGAGTTTGAGATGCGCCTCCCTGAGCGAGAGCTCCCCCGATGCGTTGGCAGACTCGATCTCATCGATCAGTCGAAGGTAATGCTGAACGATCTCTTCTGGCGCGCGCTTCACGACGGGACGGCGCTGGGGCGCGCGCGCTCGTGGGTAGAACCAGACGGCGATGTACCAGAGCAGCACGAGAGCGACGATGCCGCACGCGATCCACAGCCACATGGGGTGGTAGCCCACGGGGTCGTAGTAGCCGTTATCGCCGACCATGATTGTGCCTCTCGAGCAACCGGAAGATCCCAGAGACGGCGTCATCCGCGCCCGCGATGCGCACGCCCGTGATGCCGAGGGACTCCAGCTCATCGATCGTCGCCGTCTCGGCCTGCGTCACGGCGCGTGTGAACTCGCGGAGGAGCGACGTGTTTCGCTTCACGAAATCGGGAAGCTGTTCTCCGTCGGCGATGTCGATGACGGCATCGCCCTGCCAGCTCGGGTCTAGTGGGTTGGCGTCGGCGATGCTGACCCACAGAAGTTCGTGCTGGGCGCGGAGTCGCCGCAGCATCCGTGATCTGTCTGGGTCGATGGGCTCGTCGTCGCTGATGATGACGAGGATGCTGCGCCTGCGCGTTCTGCGTGCGACGTACGTGAGAAGCCTGGTGAGGTCGCTGCGACCGGCGTCGGCGACAGCGCGCGCCTGAATGCGACCGAGGACCTGCTCGACGTGCGACTCGGTTCCCGCTCCCCGCATGGAATGCACGCCATCGGCGTCTCCGCACACCAGTGAGACATGATCGCCGTGCCGATGTGCCAGGTAGCCGAGGATTCCCGCCACGAGAACGGCCGTCTCGCGCTTCGGCTCACCGGACGCTCCGATCGCCGCCATGTTGCGCCCCGTGTCCACGACAAAGGTGACAAGGTGCTTGCGCATCGCGACGTAGAGTCGCGTGTAGGGCGTGCCGTTTCGCGCCGTGGCCTTCCAGTCGATGTCGCGCACCTCGTCGCCGGGCACATACGGCCGCAGCTCTTCGAACTCGTGGCTCTTGCCGTGCATCACCGAGGCGTATTCGCCGTCGAGAACACCTCGGACCCGCCTGTGCGCGCGGATCGACAGCTTCGATTTCACACGGTAGAGCAGTCCCGTCATGGATCAGCTCACGGAACCCGCACGGTGGCGAAGCAGGCGTCGATGACCGTCTCGGGGCTGACGCCGTCAGCATCCGCCTCGAAGTTGAGGATCATGCGGTGCCTGAGCACGTGGTGCCTGAATGCCTTGACGTCGTCGGGAATCACGTGGTCGCGCCCGTTCAGAACGGCGAGGGCTCGTGCCGCGGAGGCGAAGGCGATACTCGCACGCGGACTCGCGCCGTACTCCACGTAGCGCGCGAGCGACTCGGGCAGGTACTGGCTCGCGTGACGGGTGACGTACACCGCCTGCACGATGTAGTTGAGCACGGCGGGGTCCAGATAGACGCGCCTGGTGAGCTGCTGGAGGTAGTTCACGTCGTCGAGCGTGACGTGGGCGTTCGACTCGTCGTCGTAGACGCCTGCTCCCACGCGGCGCACGATCTCCGCCTCGTCGGCGATCGACGGGTAGCCGAGCACATCCTTGATCAGGAACCTGTCGAGCTGCGCTTCCGGGAGATGGTAGGTTCCCTCCTGCTCGATCGGGTTCTGCGTCGCGAGCACGAGGAAGGGGCGAGGAAGCTCGTGAATCTCACCGCCGATCGACGTCTGGCGTTCCTGCATGGCCTCGAGCATGGCCGACTGCGTCTTGGCGCTTGCCCGGTTGATCTCGTCGAGCAGCACGAAGTTCGCGTGGATGGGCCCGAGCTGTGTAAAGAACGCGCGAGCGCCAGGGTCGTAGACCTGCGTTCCGACGATGTCGGAGGGCAGCAGGTCGGGCGTGCACTGAATGCGCTGAAACTTCGCCTGCACAGCGTCCGCGATCGCCTCGGCCGCCGTCGTCTTCGCAAGTCCGGGAACGCTTTCGAGAAGCACGTGACCGCCGGTCATCAGCGCGACGAGCAGGCTCGTTCGAAGCCCGGATTGGCCCACGACCTTCGTGCTGTAGGAACGCACGATGGTCTCGAGGATGCGGCCTGCGCGCTCCATTTCGTTCGGAGTCAGAGCGGCGTCCTGGGACTGATTCACGTGCGTTTTCTCCCGATGGTGTGCGTGCAGTGCGGCACTCAGTGTATCCGCGCAGACTGGACGAACAATGCGGTTCAGCCGACCGAGACGACCGGGGTTCCCGACGCGCTCTCCGAGGCAGGCAGCTCTGCAGCGATACGGTTGGCCTCGGCAATGAGAGTTTCGACGATCTCGGCCTCCGGCACCGTCTTGATGACCTCGCCCTTGACGAAGATCTGTCCCTTGCCATTGCCCGAGGCGACACCGAGGTCGGCCTCACGCGCTTCACCTGGTCCGTTGACAACACACCCCATCACGGCGACGCGCAGCGGAACCGACATGCCCTCGAGCCCTGCCGTGACCTCGTCGGCGAGGCTGTACACATCGACCTGCGCACGACCGCAACTCGGGCACGAGACGATCTCGAGCTTGCGCTCGCGCAGATTGAGCGATTGCAGAATCTGGAGCCCGACTTTCACCTCTTCGACGGGCGGCGCGCTGAGCGACACGCGGATCGTGTCGCCGATGCCTTCAGAGAGCAGGATGCCGAAGGCCGTCGCGCTCTTGATCGTTCCCTGAAACGCGGGGCCCGCCTCGGTCACGCCCAGATGCAGGGGCCAGTCGCCGCGCTCGGCAAGCAGGCGATATGCCTTCACCATCACGATCGGATCGTTGTGCTTCACTGAGATCTTGAAGTCATGGAAGTCGTGCTCTTCGAACAGGCTCGCCTCCCATACGGCGCTCTCGACGAGTGCTTCGGGGGTCGGACGTCCGTACTTCTCGAGCAGCCGCTTGTCGAGCGATCCGGCATTCACGCCGATGCGCAGCGAGACTCCCGCTGCGCGTGCGCGCGCGGCGATCTCACCCACCTGGTCGTCGAACTTGCGGATGTTCCCGGGGTTGACGCGCACGGCGGCGCAGCCCGCGTCGATGGCCGCGTACACATAGTTCGGCTGAAAATGAATATCGGCAATGACGGGAATCTGGCTCTTCTGCGCAATTGCCGGCAGGGCCTCCGCATCTTCGCGAGTGGGCACGGCAACGCGGACGATGTCGCAGCCCGCTGCCGTAAGCTCGGCGATCTGCTGCAACGTCGCGTTGATGTTCGTCGTCGGCGTCGTCGTCATCGACTGCACGCTCACGGGCGCGTTGCCGCCCACGAGCACCTTGCCCACCGCAATCTGCCGCGACGCGCGACGGGGAGCAAGAGTTTCGGGGACGTTCGGCATACCGAGATTCACTGCTGGCACGCGACAATCCTACGGCCTTCGATGTCGGCGCCCGCTGAGAGCGGGCGCGCTCACTGCAGAGCGACGGTGAGCGGCGGCTCCGTTGCCGCGATCACGTCGTCGACCGACACTCCCGGAGCGGTCCCGACGAGCGTCAGCCCCTGCTCTGACACGTCGATGACGGCGAGATCCGTGATGATCCTGTCGACGACGCCGCGGCCCGTGAGCGGAAGCGAGCATTCGTTGACGATCTTCGGGCTGCCGTCCTTCGCCGTGTGCGTCATCAGCACGATCACCCGCTGGGCTCCGTGCACGAGGTCCATTCCTCCGCCTGGTCCCTTGACCATCTTTCCCGGGATCATCCAGTTCGCCAGGTCACCCGTGCCCGACACCTGCATGGCTCCCAAAATCGCGGCGTCGATCTTGCCGCCGCGGATCATCGCAAAGCTGAGCGCAGAATCGAAGAACGCCGTGCCCGGAAGGGTGGTGACCGTCTCTTTGCCTGCGTTGATGAGGTCGGGGTCGACGGCGTCCTCGGCTGGGTAGGGGCCGACGCCGAGAATGCCGTTCTCTGACTGCAGTGTCACGGTGACACCCTGCGGAACGTAGTTCGGCACGAGCGTCGGCAGGCCGATCCCGAGATTGACGTACGATCCGTCCGTGAGTTCGCGCGCTGCGCGAGCCGCCATCTCTGTACGGGTCAAGCTCATGATGCGGCTCCTTCCGCCTCGCGAACGGTTCGTCGCTCGACGCGCTTCTCGATGTCGTAGCCGACCTCCACGATCCGGTGCACGAAGACTCCGGGCAGGTGTACGGCATCGGGATCGATCTCACCCGGCTCGACGAGCTGCTCGACTTGCGCAACGCAGATTCTGCCCGCCATCGCCGCAAGCGGTGAGAAGTTGCGAGCTGATTTGTTGAAGACGAGGTTTCCGTGCCGGTCCCCGCGCAGCGCATGCACGAACGAGAAGTCCGTCGTGATGGCCTCTTCGAGAACGAACGGCTTCATCACGCCGTCGACCGAAAATTCGCGGGTGCCCTTCGCTGTCGACGCCTCGGCGACGCTGCCGTCCGGGTTGTAGCGGCGAGGCAGGCCCCCTTCTGCCATCTGAGTGCCGACGCCCGTCTGCGTGTAGAAGGCGGCGATTCCTGCCCCACCCGCTCTCAGCTTCTCGGCAAGAGTTCCCTGCGGGGTCAGGTTGACGGTGAGTTCGCCCGACAGATACTGCCGCTCGAACTCCTTGTTCTCCCCCACATACGACGACGTCATGGTGCTGATGCGGCGCGCACCCAGCAGGAGTCCGAGCCCCCAGTCGTCGACTCCGCAGTTGTTGCTGACGACAGACAGGTTTGCGCTGCCGACGTCGAGCAGGGCCTCGATGAGCGCCATCGGATTGCCGCACAGGCCGAATCCTCCGACGGCCAATGACGCGCCATCGGGAACGTCCGCGACAGCATCCCTCGCTGTTGCGACGGTTTTGTCCATGGTCAAGAGAGCACCTCCGTTGCTGCACCTCGATCCGCTGCATTGTGTGCCGTGCGGATCACCTTCGCCCACCAATCTACTGTCAATCGCTCGTGCCTCGGTAGATCGACGTGCGTCGTGCGAAGCTAGACGTGGCTGAACATCCACCAGTGACAAAGGGGTCATCTTCATGACACAGAAAGAAGTCGTCATTCTCGGCGGCGCCCGCACGCCGTTCACAAGACTGCTCGGTGCCCTCGCCTCGTTCTCGGCCGTCGATCTCGGAACGTCCGCGATCGCTGGCGCACTGCACTCGAGCGACGTCCAGGCCGCTGACGTCGAGCACGTCATCATGGGGCAAGTGCTTCAGGCCGGCGCCGGACAGAATCCCGCGAGGCAGTCGGCGATCGCCGCGGGCATCGGCTGGCAGGTTCCGACGGTGACGGTCAACAAGGTGTGCCTCTCGGGGCTCGTCGCCATCACCGACGCCGCTCGGCTCATTCGCTCAGGGGAGGCATCGGTCGTGGTCGCCGGCGGGCAGGAGTCGATGACGAATGCTCCGCACGTGCTCCCCGGCTCGCGCAAGGGTTTCAAATACGGCGAGACGCAGCTACTCGACGTCGCAGCACACGATGGTCTGACCGACGCCTTCGACCACGTGTCGATGGGCATCTCGACAGAGCGCCACAATCAGCCGCTCGGCATCTCGCGAGAGGAGCAGGATGCTGTCGCAGCCGAGTCGCACGTGCGCGCCGCCGCAGCCGCGCGCGACGGCGTGTTCGATGACGAGATCGTCGCCGTCCAGGTGCCTGGGCGCAAGGGAGACGTCACCGTCGTCGACGCCGACGAGGGTGTGCGCGCCGACTCGACGCCCGAGACTCTCTCGAAACTGCGCCCGGCGTTCGACAGCGAGGGCACGATCACGGCCGGAAACTCGTCGCCGCTCAGCGACGGGGCCGCAGCCGTCGTGGTCGCCGATCGGGAGTGGGCTGAGGAGCGAGGACTCGAGTGGCTCGCTGTGCTGCGCTCCCCCGGTCAGGTTGCCGGACCCGACACGTCGCTGCACTCGCAGCCGTCTCGCGCGATCGAGCATGCACTGTCGCGCGAAGGCTGGGACACCGGCGACCTCGATGTCGTCGAGATCAACGAGGCGTTTGCCGCTGTCGGCATCCAGTCGATGCGCGATTTGTCGCTGTCCGCCGACGTCGTGAACATTCATGGAGGCGCGATCGCGATCGGTCACCCGATCGGGGCGTCGGGAGCGCGGCTCGCGCTGCACGCCGCCCTCGAGCTCAGCAGGCGAGGCACTGGTCGTGCCGCGGTTTCGCTGTGCGGCGGAGGCGGTCAGGGCGAAGCGCTTCTGCTCGAACGCTGACACGAGGATGCTGTCGGCCGACGAGCGTCGTCCGACAGCATCCCGTGGCTAGTCGCCGGTGTTCGCGCGCAGCACTTCGAGCCGGGCGCGGTACTCGGCCTCGTCGATGTCGCCGTTCGCGTACCGTTGTGCGAGCGTCTTCTCAGCGGCGTGACGTGGTGAGTGCTGAGCCTTCCAGTTCTGCATGGCGTCGCGACGGCGGCGGAACACGAACGTGAACAGCAGAGCGAAGACGGCGATCCAGAACAGCGGAATCAGGAGGAACCACCAGCCGGGGCCGTCGCCGCCCGCAAAGGGGCCATGCGCGGCGAGTGATGTGATGACGGGTGAGATGAGCATCGTGAACCTAACTGTGTCAATCACCGGTTCGGTGTGAGCCGGTGATTCCAGCGTCGTCGGATCGGGTTCACGGCACATCCGCCGACGGAAGACACCTGGCGTACTCCGCGCAGAGCATGCCGGTCAGAGCGCACCCGGATGCACGAGGCCCGTCTCGTAGGCGACGATCACGAGCTGCACGCGATCCCGGGCACCCAGCTTGCCGAGCACCCGGGAGACATGCGTCTTCGCGGTGAGCGGGCTGAGAAACAGCCTTGCCGCGATCTCATCGTTCGTCAGACCCTCGCCGACGAGAGCGAGAACCTCGCGCTCGCGTTCGGTCAGCACATCGAGCGAGTGGTGTTGTGGGGGTCGGATGCTGCCCGCAACTCGCTCGAGCAGGCGCTTCGTCACGGTGGGCGACAGCAGCGCATCGCCTCGAGCGGCCACCCTCACCGAGCGGATGAGTTCGACGGGCTCGGTGTCTTTCACGAGAAAGCCGCTCGCCCCGGCGGCGATCGCCCTCGCGACATATTCGTCGAGCTCGAACGTCGTCACGATGACGATGCGACAGTCGGCGAGCGCAGCGTCGGCGACAAGCTGCTCCGTCGCCCACAGTCCGTCGCCTGACGGCATCCTGATGTCCATGAGAATGACGTCGGGGCGTGTCTGCCTCGCGAGTGCGACGATCTCCTCGCCCGTTGCCGCTTCACCGACGACCTCGACGTCCGGTTCCGCAGCGAGCAGCGAGCGGAATCCTGCGCGGATCAGCTGCTGGTCGTCGGCGATCGCGACACGGATCATCGTGGCTCCCTTCCGAGGGGAAGAATAGCGGTCACCGTCGTCCCCCACGCACCCGTCTCGAGTCGTAGCTCTCCGCCGAGAAGCTCAGCCCTCTCGCGCATGCCGAGAACGCCGTTTCCGCTTTCACGGGCGCCGCCGCGTCCGTCGTCGGCGATGCGCACAACCAGACTGTCTGCCGTCGTGTCCAGCGAAACGCGAGCGTGCGATGCATGCGCATGCCTGACGATGTTCGTCAGGGCCTCCTGCACGATGCGGTAGGCGGCCTGCTGCACGGCCTCGGGAACGGAGCCGAGGTCGGGATGCTGAAACACGACGTCGACGGCGGTGACAGCGTCTACGAGTTCTCGAATCTGGTCGATGCCTGGCGCGGGCGTGAGCGGCGCGTCTTCTCCCCGCAGAATGCCGAGCACGCCGCGCACCTCGTCGAGCGCATGTTTGCTCGTCGCCTTGATGTGTTCCAGAGCGCTGCGTGCCTGCTCCGGCTGCGCGTCCATGAGGTGCAGGCCGACTCCCGCCTGCACCGAGATCTGCGAGAGGGAATGGGCGAGCACGTCGTGCAGCTCGCGGGCGATCCTCACGCGTTCCTCGCGTTCGGCCCGCGCTCTCTGCTCGCGAATGCGCTGCCAGCGCTCGCGTGCTCGCTGACGCCGGCGGCGGATCGTCTCTCCCATGAGAATGAGCACCGCCACGCCGAGTGTGGTTGCGACGATGCGGCCGGGGTGCCAATCCAGTCCGGCCGAGGCGCCCAGCAGCAGGACGATGCTCCAGCCCGCGACCAGTGCGGTGTAGACCCAGAGCCGTGCGCCGCGAATGAGCCCGAGCACGACCCCGAAGACCAGGGCGAAAGGGGGCGGTTGCGGACCGGGCGCGAGCAGGATGTCAGCTGCGGCTGCGGCGATCGTGAGCGCGGCCACGGGACCGGGGAACCTGCGTGCGACGATGAGCGCTGCCGGGCCGATCACGGCAACGACGATGGCGAGCGCCCACGCTCCTGCGTCGGGGCTCGTCCGCGACAGCGCCCAGAATGTGCCGCCAAGCTGCACGATGAGCGACAGCACGACGGGCAGCCAGGTGCGCAGCGTTGGCGGCATCCGGAATCGACCGGGCTCCATGCTGCTCGTCGTGGGCATACTGCGAGCTTACGCACGCGCGCATCACTCGCGCGTCGTCACGGCGCATGACGCATGTACTCCCCCGGGAGTAGCCGCCGTAGAGTGGGACGGTGAGCGATGAGCACTCGATGACCCCGCGCCGAGCGGGCATCGCGGTCGCAGCACTCGGAGTGGGTACGCTCTTGAACCCCCTCAACTCCTCCATGATCGCCGTCGCGCTGATCACGCTTCGCGATGCATTCGGTCTCGACGTGCTCACGGTGACGTGGGTGATCACGGCCTTCTATCTCGCCTCCGCCGCGGGGCAGCCGCTCATGGGTCGGCTCGGCGACCGGTTCGGATCACGTCGATTGTTCCTCTTCGGAATGACGGTCGTCGCCGTCACGTGCGTGCTCACACCGTTCGCCCCGACGTTCTGGCTCGTCTGCGTTGGCCGCGTTCTGCTCGCCGTCGGCACGGCGTGCGCGTTCCCCGGCGCTGTCGCTTTGCTGCATCCGATCACCGCGCAGTCGGGACTCAGCTCGCCGCGGCTTCTCGGGCGCCTGCAGATGGCCAACACAGCAGGCGCCGCTGTCGGGCCCGTGATCGGCGGCCTGCTCGTGACCTACCTCGGCTGGCAGGCGATCTTCTGGATCAACGTTCCGCTCGCGGTCATCTCGTTCACGGGCGTGCGCTTGTTCGCACCCGTCGACGAAGCGCGAACCCGCCAGCCGATCTCCAAGGTCCTCGTCGACTCGGACGTGCCGGGGATCCTCGCCTTCACGGCTTCCCTCGTGACGCTCCTCGTGTTTCTGCTCGGCGTCACCGACCGACCGCGCTGGGTGCTTCTCGGCCTTGCGCTCGCGAGCGCTGCGCTCTTCGCGTGGCGCGAGCTGAGCGCGCGGACCCCGTTCATTGACGTACGCATGCTCGTCCGCAACCGACGCCTTCTGCTTGTGTACGTCGGATTCGCACTGTTCAATGTCGTCTACTACGTCGTGTTCTTCGGGCTCCCCCAGTACCTCGAAGAATTCGGCGGCTACCGGGCGGATGCTGTCGGCCTGCTCATGCTCCCCCTCGCGACGCTCAACGTTCTGCTCACTCCGCTGGCCGCGCGGTTCATCGAGCGTCGCGGCATCCGTCCCGCCTTTCTCCTCGGCGGCGCGTGGCTCGTGTGCGCTGCACTGCTGCTAACTGTGCTGTCGGCGAGCGTGATGCCGTGGGCGCCGCTCGTCATCACCGCGATGATGGGAGTTCCGTACTGCGTCGTGAGCATCGCCATGAGCCAGGCGCTGTATTCGTCAGCCGCTCGAGAGTCCGCGGGGGTCGCGACGGGCATCTTCCAGACCTCTCGCTACATCGGGGCGATTCTGTCGACGACGATGCTGGGAATCGCCTTCGCCGACGGCACGAACCCGGCTAGCTGGCTCGAGGTGACTGTCGCATCCACGGTGCTCGCGGCGCTGCTTCTGGTGCTCGTCTCGCGCTGGCGCCCGTCTAACCGAACAACGTGACCGGTTTGACGATGTCCGCGTAGACCAGCAGAACGCTCATGCCGCCGAGGATCACGACGACAGTGAACGTGAGAGGCATGAGCTTCGCCGCGTCGACCGGTCCCGGATCCTTCTTGCCACGCAGCTTCGCCCAGCCCTTCTTGATGGCCTCCCACAGCGCGGCGGCGACGTGCCCGCCGTCGAGCGGGGTGAGCGGAATCAGGTTGAACACGAAGAGGGCGACGTTGAGCGAGGCGAGAATGCCGAACATCGTCTGTGCTTTCGCGACGACGGGAATCGTGTCGATGCTCACCACTTCTCCCGCGAGACGGCCTACACCGACGACGCTCATGGGGCCGTTCGGGTCGCGCTCCTCGGTTCCGAATGCTGCCTGGGCGATGTCGACAAGTCTCTGCGGAAGATGCGTGATGATGCCGACCACGGCGCCGATGTTGTCTCCGACGGCGGGAAGCACGGCCGTGACCGGCTGCTGCTGGATGTCGCCTGCCATCGATACGCCGGCGAAGCCGACCTCGACGGTCGTCTCGCTTCCCGCCGACTCCGGTCGCGACGTGAGCTTCGGCGTCAGCGTCAGCGACTCGTGCTCGCCATCTCGAAGCACCGTCACAGCGAGGTCGTCGCCGGGGTGATCCCTGATGATGGCGGAGAACTGGTCCCACGACGTCACGGCGTTTCCGTCGATGCTCACGACGCGGTCGCCCGGCTCGAAGCCTGCGGCTGCGGCTGGCGAGGGCTCTGCGTCCGCTGGGCAGCTCTGCTCAGCAGCATCCGCGGGCTGCACGCACTCGCTGACCGCCCCGACGGATGCCGCGGGAGCGCCGAAGCCGACGAGCACGATGCCGTAGAAGAGAATCGCGAGAACCAGGTTCATGGCCGGCCCGCCGAGCATGACGATGATCCGCTTGTACACGGGCAGACGGTAGAAGGCTCGAGAGTCCTCGCCGTCGCCAATCGTCTCGGCGCTCATGTCGCGGGCGTCCTGCACGAGCGAGTCGAAGGCACGACGTTTCGTGTCGTCCTCGGACGGCTCCTCGATCGCGCCTTCGATCGCCCCCGCGACGTCTGTCGCATCGCGTTCGGAGTGCGCGTCTGACAGCTGCTGCACGAAGCCGGTGCTTGACGCGTGCACTTTCTCGCCGGGCTTGGTCGGCGGGAACATGCCGATCATCGAAATGTAGCCGCCGAGGGGAATCGCCTTGATGCCGTACTCGGTCTCGCCTTTTCGTCGCGAGAACAGCGTCTTGCCGAAGCCGATCATGTACTGCGTCACCTTGACGCCGAACAGCTTCGCGGGAACCAGATGCCCGAGTTCGTGCAGGCCGATCGAGACGGCGAGCCCCGCCACGATGATGAGCACGCCGAAAATGTACAGAAGCACCGATTCCACACGGAAACGATAGCGCGACCGCCTCTGCTCCGGCTGTCTCCGGCCTGTGAGAGCATGGTGACACATCCATCACACGCTTCGAGAAGGACACGACCCGCCGTGGAGGCAGACACACTGAGGGCGTCGCGACCGCACGATCCGACGCCCAAATCCCTGAACGACCTCGCGGCTTCGTTCTCGCTCACCGCGCCAGCGGCAGACCTCACCTTCACGGGCATCACGCTCGCGAGCTCGCTTGTACGGCCAGGAGACATCTACGTCGCGGTTCCCGGCGCACGTTTCCACGGCGCGCAGTTCGTTCCCGAGGCCATCGAACGCGGGGCCCTCGCGGTCATTACGGATGCTGCGGGAGCCGAGCAGCTCGACAGCCCGCACGTGCCTGTGCTCATTGCGCCGGTGAATCCGCGCGAGGTTCTCGGCCGCATGGCGGCGTGGACCTACGACACCGATCGAGACCGCCCGCCCATGTTCGGTCTCACCGGAACGAACGGCAAGACCTCGACGGCGCACTTTCTCGAGGCGATCCTCACCCAGCTCGGACTCGGAGTCGGCCTCAGCTCGACGGCCGAGCGCCGCGCAGGCGCAGAAGTGTTCCCCTCTCTGCTCACCACGCCCGAGTCGCCCGAGATGCACGCCCTGCTCGCGCGCATGCGCGAGGTCGACGTCGAGGCGATCGTGATCGAAGTGAGTGCGCACGCGCTCACGCGCCACCGCGTCGACGGGCTCATGTTCGACGTTGCCGGATTCACCAACCTCAGTCACGATCACCTCGATGACTACGCGTCGATGGACGACTATCTCGCGGCGAAGATCAGTCTCTTCCAGCCCGACCGCGCCCGCTCTGCGGTTGTCTGCCTCGACACCGACGCCGGCCAGCGAGTGGTCGACGCCGCCGGCATTCCGGTGAGCACCATCACCTCACGCGAAGACATCTCCGCCGACTGGTTCATCGACATTGGCATGGAGAGCCCCGCGGCCACGGAATTCACGCTCAGCAGCGAGCGCTACGGCTCGCTCAGCACGCGCGTTCCCCTGATCGGCAGGCATATGGCCGCGAACGCGGGGCTCGCGATCGCGATGCTCGTCGAGGGCGGGTTCGAACTCGAAGACATCGACAGCGTGCTCACGCGCGATGACGGCATCCTCGTGTCCATTCCCGGGCGCTCCAACCGTGTCCCCGTGTCGCACGGGCCCGCTGTGATCCTCGACTCGGGCCACAGCCCCGATGCGTTCGCCAAGCTCCTCGACGCGGCACGCCGTGTCACCGCGGGAAAAGTCATCATGGTCGCGGGAGCCAACGGCAATCGCGACACGTCAAAGCGCACCGAGATGGGGGCCGTGTCAGCGCGCGGAAGCGACATTCTCATCATCACCGACCATCACCCGCGCGACGAGGACCCGGCGAACATCAGGCGCGCGCTGCTCGACGCCGCACGAGACGCGGTTCCCGACGGCGACATCCGTGAAGCCCCCGATCCCGCTGACGCCATTCGCGTCGCCGTGTCGGCCGCCGACGCCGACGACACGGTCGTCTGGGCGGGACTTGCGGGCAAGGACTACCGCGAGATCGCCGGCGAAAAGATTCCGTTCTCCGTCGAGGCAGAGACGCGTGGAGCACTGCTCGAGGCCGGCTGGCTTCTCGACGAGAAGGCTTAGGCGATCAGCTCATCCGCCGTGCGCCTCGCCCAGGTTTCAGCCTCAGCGAGCGATTCTCGACTGAGCTCACCGTCGGGTTCGTGGGCGTCGACAACACGGCGCACCGTGTCGACGATGTCGAGAAACCCGATGCGCCGCGCGTGAAAAGCGTGAACCGCCTGTTCATTTGCCGCGTTGAAGACCGCCGGGTACGTTCCGCCCGCGCGACCCACGCGCTTCGCCAGGGCAACGGCCGGGAACGCCTCATCGTCAAGCGGCTCGAAGTCCCACTGGTGCGCCTCGGACCAGTCGATGGGCCGACCGACGCCTGGCACTCGATCGGGCCAATCGAGCCCGAGCGAGATCGGGAGTCGCATATCGGGCGGCGAAGCCTGCGCAATCGTTGACCCGTCGACGAACTCCACCATCGAGTGCACGACGGACTGCGGATGCACGGTGACGGCAATGTCGTCGTAGTCGACGTCGAACAGCAGATGCGCCTCGATGATCTCGAGTCCCTTGTTCACGAGCGTCGCCGAGTTTGTCGTCACGACGCGTCCCATGTTCCACGTCGGGTGGGCAAGTGCCTCCTCGGGAGCAACGGTCACCAGTTCGTCACGCGAGCGACCGCGGAACGGGCCGCCGGATGCTGTCAGCACGAGGCGCCGTACTTCGCGCGACGTGCCTGCGCGCAGCGCCTGCGCAATCGCGGAGTGCTCCGAGTCGACGGGAACGATCTGGCCAACCCGCGCCGCACGGCGCACGAGATCGCCGCCGACAATGAGTGATTCTTTGTTGGCGAGCGCGAGCGTTGCGCCGGACTCGAGCGCAGCGAGTGTCGCTCCGAGCCCGACCGATCCGGTGATCCCGTTGAGCACCACGTCGGCGTCGACATCGCGCACAAGCAGTTCTGCCTCTTCCGCACCGAGTGCAGTGTCATCGACGCCGAACTGTTCCGCCTGTTCGTCGAGCAGTTCGCTGTTCGAGCCGGCGCTCAGTCCCACGACGTCGAAGCGGCTCGGGTTCGCGGCGATGACGTCGAGCGCCTGCGTGCCGATGGAACCTGTCGAGCCGAGAATGACGACGCGCTTCATGCAGACAGCCTAGCGGCCGGGGTCAGCGGCTGGTGGCGAGAATGTCCACGACGAACACGAGCGTATCGGTTCCCTTGATTCCCGCCGATTCGCTGCCCTGGGCGCCGTATCCGTCCTCCGGGGGAATCACGGCGATCACCTGGCTGCCGACCGTCTGACCGACGAGCGCCTTCGTGAAACCAGCGATCACCTGTCCTGTTCCGAACTGCGCGGGAGCGTCACCCCAGCTCTGGTCGAAGACCTCGCCCGTTCGCCAGTTCACTCCCTGGTACTGCACGGTCACCGAGTCACCGTCTTCCACGGTGATCCCGTCTCCCTTCTTCAGCACGCCGAGCTGAAAGTCCGCAGGCGCTTCACCGTCGGGAATTGTCACGGTCGGCGCACCCGTTTTGTCGAGGGTAACGGCAGGAAGTGCGGGATCAACGTCCTGGGGCTCGCCCGTCGCCTTCTCGGGAGTGATCGAGAGAACATCGGCGACGATCACGACGCCGTCGCCAGGGCCGATCGCTCCGTCTGAGCTGCCTTCCTCGCCCCAGGCATCGGCTGCGGGCGACACCGACACGACGCGGGAGCCCGCGGGAACGCACTCGATCGCCCGTACAAGTGCCGGAATCAGCGCATCGTCGGCGATCATCACCTGCATGGGCGCTCCCGCGTACGAGCTGGATTGCACCTTCTCGCCCGTCGCCGCGTTGTAGAGAGTGACCTCGATCCCGGCCCAGTCGCCGTGGGCGGTCTCTTCACCGTCGCCCTCCGAGACAATCGTGCGCTCAGTCTTCTCGACGTCGAGTGGCGTTTCGAACGTCGCCGTCGGTGCGTCACCGCGTGAGCCCTCGACGGCGACAGACTCGGATGCTGCGCCAGACGCCGTGTCGACGCATGTTCCCGCCGATGGCGCCGACGGTTCCGTCGCCGCCGGTTCGGCGCTCGACGAGCACCCCGTGAGCAGCAGGGCCGTGAGGGCGGCGGGAGCGATGACAGAGCGAACGCGCACGGATGGACTCTTCCAGACGGTGGATGGATGAACGTGCCCAGTCTGCCCTACGCCGCATCGGGAAACGCTGGACGCCGATTCATGCCCGCATCGGAATGAGTCGGCGGGTAGCGTCGGACCGTGTCTGATGCAGCGACAACCACACCCGAGCGGGCGAAGAAGCCTGGATTTATCTACTGGCTGGGGCGATTCGCTCTCACACCGCTTGTTCGCCTCTACTACCGCCCCGCCGTCGTGGGCCGCCACAACGTGCCGAAGACCGGTCGTGTGATCTTCGCGAGCAATCATCTGTCATTCGTCGACAGCGTCGCGATTCCGGTCTGCGCGCCGAGGCCCGTGCAGTTTCTGGCGAAGTCGAGTTATTTCACGGGTCGCGGTCCGAAGGGCTGGCTCGTCCGCAACTTCTTCACGGCGATTGGCGCAGTGGGCGTCGATCGCGGAGCCGGTCATGCCGCTCAGGCGGCCCTCGACAAGGGGCGAGACATTCTCGAGGCTGACAGCGCGTTCGCGATTTATCCCGAGGGAACGCGCTCACTCGACGGGCGGCTGTACAAGGGACGAACCGGCGTCGCCTGGCTCGCCCTCACCACGGGAGCAACCGTGGTCCCTGTCGGCTTGAGTGGAACCAGCGCGATGATGCCCGTCGGCGCCAAGATGCCGAAACGTTCAAAGGTCTCCGTGAGCTTCGGCACGCCGATCGACGTCAGCACGTTCGGCTCAGCCACGTCCGGCCGTGCGCGTCGACAGGCGACCGACGCCATCATGGCGGCCATCCACGATCTCACGGGGCAAGAACTCGCGCACGCCTACAACGAGGCTCCGCCCGCGACCCCCGTTGAGAAGATCAAAGCCGCGGTGCTGCGCCCCGAGCGCCTCTGATACGACCCGGTCACTGCTCGTCCGCGAACTCCGGCTCGATGGTGACCGGGACGCTCACCGAGTTGGCAATGAAGCACAGGCGGTGCGCTTCGTCGTGCGCTTTGCGAGCGGCCCCTCGATCCGACCCGCGAGCCAACGTCACGTGCGGCCGGAGCGTCACCTCGCGAACCGACCCTGAGCCGTCCGGGTTCACGATGAGCGTACCGACCGGGGTGTCTCTGTAGCCGGTTACGACGACTCCCGCGGACACCGCCGCGTGAAAGTACGAGAGCATGTGACATTGCGCGAGGGCCGTGAGAAAAAGCTCTTCGGGGTTCCAGCGATCAGCATCGCCGTGAAACGTGCGATCGGCCGAACCGGCGATCTCGTGCTTGTCGACGGCGCTCACACGCAGATCACGGCCGTAGCTGCGATAGCCGCTCGTTCCCGTTCCGCGGTTGCCCGTCCACACGATGTCGACGGAGTATTCGTGATGACTCACCATGCCTTCAGCATGCCACGTCCGTTGTGCAGAGTACGCTGAATGATCGGCGCACACTGATGGAGGTTTCATGGCACAGCTCGGCACGTTCACGGCAGACGACGCTCGGGAACTCGCGATCGTCACTCGCTCGGGATTCGTCGAGTCTCGCCATGTCGGCTCCGCTGTGGTGCTCGATCAGCACGGTGACGTTCAGCGCCGCATCGGCACGCCCGAAAAGCCGATCTTCCCCCGGTCATCGCTCAAGCCCTTTCAGGCGATCTCGGTGCTGAACTCTGGCGTGCAGCTGCGGGGAGCCCACGCGGTGCTCGCTACGGCGAGCCACACGGGGACGATGAAGCACATGTCGACGGTGCGTGCGATGCTCGCGACAGCCGGGCTCACAGAGGACGCTCTCCGCTGCCCTCCCGCGCTTCCCCAAGATGAGCCCACACGCAACGACATGATCCGGCAGGGCGTCGGACCGCAGCGCATCGCCATGAACTGTTCGGGAAAGCACGCGGCAATGCTGCTCGCGTGTGCCGCGAACGGATGGGAGACCGAGAGTTACCTGCACCCCGATCACCCGATGCAACGCGCTGTTCGTGACACGGTTGAGCGTTTCACGGGCGAGAAGCCGGCCGCGATGGCCATCGACGGGTGCGGCGCCCCCGTCTTTGCGGTGTCGCTCGTCGGACTCGCGCGCGGGATCGCTCGGGTTCGCACGTCGTCTTCCTCATCACCGTTCGCGATCTATCGCAACGCGGGTGTTCTCGTCGAAGCCGTGCTTGAGGACCCGTGGGGAATTCAAGGTCCAGGCACGCCGAACACGCTCGTGATCGAACGCCTCGGAGTCTTCGCCAAGCTCGGGGCCGAGGGCGTCATGGTGATGGCGGCGGCAGACGGCACGACTGTCGCGTTGAAGATGCTCGACGGCAGCGGCCGGGCGGCGACTCTCGTCGGTCTCGAGCTTCTCGTGCGCGCCGGAGCGCTCGCGAGAGCAGATGTCGACGCTCTCACTCCCGAACTCGGTCTCGCGATCAGCGGCGGAGATGCCACGGTCGGACAGATCGAGGTGTCCCCGACTCTCTAGCTCTGTTCCGCCTCGTCGCCCGCGTCGGCCGCTCGCCGCCATAAGGTGGATGCTGGGCGGAACATGCCCGTTCACTGTGCACAATGAGGAGCACCATGCGCATCGCTGTACCAACAGAAGTCAAAAACAACGAGTACCGAGTCGCCATCACCCCGGCGGGCGCTCACGATGTGATCGCCGCGGGCCACGACGTCATCATTCAGGCTGGCGCGGGTGAGGGATCGTCGATCTCCGATGCGGCGTACGCAGACGTCGGCGCGACGATCGTCGCAGACGCCGACGCCGTGTGGAGTTCCGCCGACCTCGTTCTCAAAGTCAAAGAGCCGATCGACAGCGAATACCGGCACTTCCGTCGCGGACTGACGCTGTTCACGTACCTGCACCTCGCTGCAGACAAGCCGCTCACGCGCGCGCTTCTCGAGTCAGGGGTCACGGCGCTCGCCTATGAGACCGTCGAAGGCGATGATCGCTCGCTGCCGCTTCTTGCACCGATGAGCGAGGTGGCGGGGCGTCTGTCGGCGATCGTCGGCGCGAACACCCTCCTCAAGCCTTCTGGAGGCCCGGGGCTTCTGGTTCCCGGAGTACCGGGCACGCACCCCGCGAATGTCACCGTCATCGGCGGAGGCGTCGCCGGGACCAATGCGGCGCACGTCGCACTCGGCCTCGGCGCGCGCGTCACCGTCCTCGACACGAACCTTGTTCGGCTGCGGGAGATCGACGCACTCTACGGCGGCCGCATTGAGACCATCGCGTCGAACACCATCGAGATCGAGCGCTCCGTCACCTCGGCCGATCTCGTGATTGGTTCGGTTCTCGTTCCGGGAGCGCGGGCGCCAAAGCTCGTCACCAACGATCTCGTCAGCCGCATGCGGCCGGGCAGCGTTCTCGTCGACATCGCCATCGACCAGGGCGGATGCTTCGAAGACAGCCGTCCGACCACGCACGCAGAGCCCACGTTCAGGGTGCACGACTCCGTCTTCTACTGTGTCGCGAACATGCCGGGAGCCGTGCCGCACACCTCGACGTACGCGCTCACGAATGCAACGCTCCCCTACGTGCGCGCTGTCGCTCAACACGGGTGGAAGGATGCCGCTGCGCGCGACGCCTCGCTCATCAAGGGGCTCAACGTTCACGACGGTGCGCTCACCAATCGCGGCGTCGCGGACGCGCATGGCCTGGCGTTCACACCGGCCGACTCGCTCATGCCCTGATCACAGAGTGCATCGCGTGATCACGCCGTCATTCGCAATGCGCCACGCGCGCCCGGGTCTGCTGTGAAGGTACGGGGGACGCGCGCGAGATCGCGTGATCGCGCGGTAGTCAGCTGGCGAGCAGGCTTCAACGACGAGCGTCGCGGTGATCCGCAGTGACGCCAGGAGCGACCAGTTGACCTGCCACGCATCTGCGTCACCGACGAGGATCACCTGGCTCGGTGATTCATCGCCCCTCGGCGCAGTGCTGCCCGGAGTGAGCGTCGTGACGGCTGCATCGGGATGGCGTTCGCGCAGCCGCGCCGCCGTCTGCTGAGGTCGGGGCGAGCACACGAGCACGGTCTCGGACGCTCCGACCTCGAGCGGCGGTGCGGCACTCGCTTCGTGTGAGCGAGACAGCGCGTTGACGGATGCCAGCTGAACGGTGATGCCGTTCCACACCGCGCTGCCGGCCGGCCGTTCGTCTGAGAATGCCGCGCTGTCGCCTCCGGCGAGGATGTGCTCTTGACGCGACGACATTCTCATCATGATCGTCGTGTCGAAGAGCGCGGAGAGGCTGTTCATGCCGCGCGCCAGCCTCTGCGCCGTAGCGACGACCCAGACGCCAGCCCTCGGGCCCGTGCGCGGAACCCGAGTGAGCAGGGAGATCGCATGGTCTGCGTCGTCGTCGCTCAAGCGGCCCACGAGCGCGTCCAGGTCGTCAATGACTAACACGGTGCCCCGCTTGACGGGTGTCGAGCCCGAGTGCTCGGATTGCCCAGCCAGATGCTCGAGCTGGTCGAATGCCCGCTCGAGGTCGTCGGAGAGTACGGTGACCTGCCAGCGCTCTCCCGTCTGCTGAGCAAGACAGGCAGCCAGCGTGCTCTTGCCTGCCCGTGATGCGCCGAGCGCCAGAAGGCTTCCGTCGGCGTGCGGCCGCCATTGGGCGACCTCCTGACGCTGCTCGCGCGGCAGATCGGCCATGCCGACAACGAACGCATCGGCCGAGAGCGGGAGCGAGCTCAGCGGAATATCGGTGGGCAGCGGGTCGAGCCACGGCCGACGCGGCGGCGCGGAGCCCGCGTGTCGTCGTGCGACATCAGCGATATCGGCGGGCTGAACACGACCGATCTGCACCGTCTCGGGATCGCGATCCGGCACGACGACGACGCAGCGCCCCGGCGGATCGACAGGGAGGCTCGCGGCGGTCTCGACGCCGATCACTGCAGTGCTGTCGGCGCGGTTGTTGACGCGGAGGCTCAAGCGCAGCGTGCAGTTCGCGAGAAGCGAGTCTCTCACAACGCCCGTGGGCCGTTGCGTGCACAGTACGAGGTGCATGCCGAGGGAACGGCCCCGTGCAGCGATGTCCACGAAGAGTGCGTGAAGTTCGGGAAAGCCGTCGAGCATCGCGGCGAATTCATCGACGATGATGACAAGCCGGCCGAGGCTCGCAACCTGCGAGGCATCATGGACGCCGCGCTCTCGCAGCGTGCGCTCGCGATACATCACTTCTGCTTTCAGACTCTCGAGTGCACGAGTTGCTCCGTGAGGATCGAGGTCCGTGATCACGCCGACGACGTGAGGCAGCGTCTGCAAGGGCGCGAATGTCGCTCCGCCCTTGAAGTCGACAAGCAGCAGAGCGACCTCCTCCGGGGTGTTGCGAGCCGCAAGGCCCAGCGCCCACGTCGAGAGCAGCTCGCTCTTTCCGCTCCCCGTGGTCCCTCCGATCACAGCATGCGGCCCGTGCTCGACAAGATCGACGGCGACGTCGCCGTGCGAGCTGCGCCCGACGACCACACGCGTGCCGGAACCCGGGGCCTCGTGTGAGAGGTCTGCCCAGACGACAGCATCCGGAGGCGTGCCGTACGCCGAGAGCACGCCGGTGTCTGCGGCGAGCGCGGCGAGACGTTTCGCATATGCTGCTGCCGCGACCGCCGTCACCGGGTGGATTGTGAGATCGTGAACGTTCGACGGGTCGTCGGCGCTCTGCCACGATGCGGTCGTCGTCGTGTCGCACGTGATGAGCTCGGCGCACGATGCCGGCGCCGTCTCGACGGATTCGCACACGGCAAGCGTCACGTCTGCCGGCGGTGCGGTCAGCGAGGATTCTTCGATGACGCGCACCGTGACGTCCGCGTCACCAGCCGAAGCCGCATGGGGAAGGTGCTTCGCCCATTCCCATCCCGCGTCGGGAAGGGACACGATTCGAATTGTCCGCGGGTCTCCGGCGTGGCAGAGCTGCAGGAGGTAGCCGCGGACAACAGCGCGTGACAGCACCTGCGGCCCGAGTACCGCGATGCCGCGAGAGGCGTCCACGGTGCACGGTGCGTCGCTCACGATCGAGGCGGTCCGGCACAGGTCCTCGTTTTCAGGCGCATCCGTCGCCCCGGTGAGCGAGAGCGAACTGCTCCTGTCGCCGAGTCCGACGGCGACGACTCGTCGTCGCTGATCCGGCGCACGCCAGCGCGTCACGCGCCCTGCGTTGTCGAGCACCTCCCGAGCGGTGGGAGTCTGCGTGAGTCTCGCCTCGCGCTCCGCGGCGTGTTGCTCGTCGAGAAGCGCCTCGATCTCTCTGATGCCCTCGCGGTACTCGCGTTCCTGTCGACGCGCGCGTCGTCGGCCCGTCAGACGGCTGTCCATCATTCCGGCGATCGCGATGACCGGACCGAGGATCGCGAACATGAGCACGTAGGGTGACCGTGTGATCGCCCAGATCGCGACGGCGGCAATGACGGGAGCGATGCTCGCCATGACCGGGAAGGGGGCGCGCGTTGGCTCTCCGGGAGGCGCGGGCACCCGGATCTGTGCGTGCTGTGTCATGTGTCCACGACATCATGACCGAGGAGTCTCCGACCCTGCGTGTGCGGGTCCTGACTATAACGACCGGGTCGGGTCAGTCTGTGGACGGCAAGTCGGCGTCCGCTGTCGGTACAGACGCGGCGTCGGTGACCTCGAGCACGAGAACCGTGACGTTGTCTCGTCCGCCATTCTCAACGGCAGCCTCGACCATGAGTTCTGCCGCATTCAGGGGATCTGACCCGCGCTCGAGGAAGTGCAGGATGCCGTAGTCGGTGAGTTCTTTCGTGAGTCCGTCGGAGCAGATGACCCACCGTGTGTCCTTTTCGACCGGCGCCCGAAGGTAATCGGGGATCGGGTCGTCGGTGAACCCGACGGCGCGTGTGATGACGTTTCCCTGCGGATGGTTCTCGGCGTCGTCTGGTGAGATTGCTCCGATGGCAATGAGCTCCTGAACAACCGAATGGTCAGTGGTTACCTGAGCAAGCTCGCCGTCGCGTTCGACATAGACGCGGGAGTCGCCGATGTTGAAGACCGTCCAGAACGGCTCGGCCGCCGTCGTGGTGAAGCCGATTCCCGTGACCGTGGTTCCCGTTCCCACGTCGATGTCTTCTTCTCCGGAGAGGTCGACGATCGCGTCGCGGAGAGCTGCCTCGATGCCATCGTGCGTGATGTCAGAGCCCGACTCGGAGAGGGCCGTGAGGTGTTTGACGACGGCGGCGCTTGCCAGTTCCCCTGCGGCGTATCCCCCCATGCCGTCCGCGACGGCGAAGAGCGGAAACGCACCCATGACAGCATCCTGGTTGACTTCGCGCTTTCGGCCGACGTGAGTCACGGCGCCCCAGCGGAGAAGGAGGTTCTCTCCACGCACCGTCACGGCGTGTGAATCCGTGAACGTGGTGGCTTCTGACACGTCTCGCCCTTCGATTGGATCCAGACGCTCGCGATACAACGTCCTAGCGTGCCATAGTACCGGTTTCGCATGGGCTGACGCGCCATGAGGCGCACGGTCAGATCGAGCGACCAGCAGCGTCGGCGTTCGGACCATCGGCGTGTTCGCTCGCGCTCGTCAACTCGTGCGGGTCGTAGAACGCCCAGTCAGGGATCGTACCGGCGTCGAGAATCATTCCCATGATGATGGCCAGACCGTACGTTCCGTCCGTCTCGACGGCTCTGCGCTGCCACGCGTGCGCGAACGAGCTCAGGCCGAGGGCCCAATAGCACCAGCTGATGAGCGTCAGCCCGGGCACGCGAGCATCAGGATGCTGCAACGCGCAGAGCCGCTTCAGCAGCTGAATGGCCGCGCGCAGCCGCTCCGGGTCAGGGCGAACGTCGATGCGACCGGCGAATGCGTACATCCACGGGTCATCGACGCTGTCGATCGTGAACTGCTCCGGAGTGAAGACCCTGTTCCAGAGGTGCGTTCCCACGTCGATTCCCCATGCCCAGCTGTACGCGACGACGTCACGAATCGACGGAACGGTGAGCACATGCGCGATCAGGGCGAGCTCAGCGTCGAGCACGTGAGCTCCCTCCTCGACATACGATGCCATGGCCTTGAGAAAATCCGCGCTCTCGTCCATCGCGTATGCGCCATCGTCTGCTGCGGGCTCCGGGCCGGCGTCGCCAGAAGCAATCGCGGCGGTTGCGCGAGCAAAGGCCTCATATGCATCGTCATCCACCAGGGGAAAGGTCAGCTCGGCGTCCGCGTCGAGAATGCTGCCCGCAGGAAGCCCTTGCGGATCCTCGAGGAGCGCGAGGTCATGCCCGAGACACGAGTCGTCGAGGTAGCTGCCCCAGGCATCGGCCGCGACGCAGAGAATGTCGACGACGGCGAGCCCGCGATTCTCGATGGCTGGCGCGAGCACACGCGCGACGTTCTCATGCGGTATGCGTCCGCCGTCGGCACAGCGCTCGGTCGTGTAGACGACGGGCAGCACTCCCGTCGCGCGCGGGATTCTGACGACGGAGTCGAGTGCAGCCGCGAGTGCGGCGTCGATCGTTTCGTCGTTGAGGAATGGTCTGAGATCGATTCTCATCGCACCACACGAACTCTGATCGCGGAAGACGACGAGCACGAGAGAGTCGCTGGGCCGGAACCCGACGAGTGCCGGAACGTACGACAGAAGTTCATGGGGCGCGGAGAGGCTCACGCGAGAGGTTGTGATCATGGCGCAAGTGTCGTCTCACCGTGCGCCACGAGCCACCCCCGTTCGGCTCGCTGGGGACAACCTCGTCGCGTGCTACGCCTGTGGAGGGACCGGCGCAGCGATATCGACAGCGAGGGAGTCGCCAGCGGTCTCTTCATCGAGCGGGGCCTCGAACTGCGACCGATACAGAGCTGCGTACGCTCCGTCTGCCGCGAGCAGCTGATCATGATCTCCGCTCTCGACGATGCGGCCGTTCTGCATGACGACGATGACGTCGGCGTCGCGGATCGTCGAGAGCCGGTGCGCGATGACAAAACTCGTGCGATCGGCCCTGAGCGCGGCCATGGCTTCTTGCACGAGCACTTCGGTGCGCGTGTCGACAGAGCTCGTCGCCTCGTCGAGGATCAGGATGTCTGGCTTCGCGATGAACGCGCGCGCGATCGTGAGCAGCTGCTTCTCACCGGCGCTGACGTTGTCTGCTTCATCGCCGAGAACTGTGTCGTACCCGTCGGGAAGCGCGTGAACGAATCGGTCGACGTACGCTGCCCGTGCAGCATCCATAATCTCGGCCTCGGTGGCACCGGGCCTCCCGTAGGCGATGTTGTCGCGAATCGACCCCTCGAACAGCCACGTGTCCTGAAGCACCATGCCGGTCCGCGACCGCAGCTCATCGCGCGTCATCGTCGAGATGTCCACGCCGTCAAGGAGGATGCGGCCGGATGTCGGTTCGTAGAATCGCATGATCAGGTTGACAAGCGTTGTCTTTCCCGCTCCCGTCGGCCCGACGATTGCAACGGTGCTGCCCGGCTGCGCGATGAGAGTGAGACCCTCGATGAGAGGCGCATCGGCGGAGTAGCTGAACGAGACGTCCTCGAACGACAACTCACCCTGACCCGACCTCGGCGAACTCGGGTGTCGCGGATCTGGGGATTGCTCATCGGCGTCCAGGAGTTCGAAGACGCGCTCGGCAGACGCCACACCGGACTGCAGCAGATTCGCCATCGATCCGAGCTGTGCGAGCGGCTGTGTGAACTGGCGCGAGTACTGGATGAACGCCTGAATATCGCCGAGGGGAAGACTTCCGCCCGAGACCATGAGGCCGCCCACGACGGCGATCGCGACGTAGATCAGGTTTCCGATGAACGTCATAGCCGGCATGATGATTCCCGAGATGAACTGGGCCCCGAAGCTGGCGGCGTACAGCTCGTCGTTCTTCTCGCGGAATCGACGCGATACCTCTCGACGCCGTCCGAACACCTTGACGAGGGCGTGTCCCGTGTACCCCTCTTCGATCTGAGCGTTGAGCTCGCCCGTCGACCTCCACTGCGCAACGAACCGCTTCTGCGATCGCTTGGCGATCTGCGCGGTGACGACGACGCTGATCGGCACCATGACGAGCGCGACGAGAGCGAGCACCGGCGAGATGACGATCATCATTGTCACGACGCCGACGACGGTGAGCAGGCTCGTGAGTATCTGGCTCATGGTCTGCTGCAGGCTCTGCGAGATATTGTCGATGTCATTCGTCACACGGCTGAGCAGCTCGCCTCTGGGCACGGCGTCGAAGTAGCTGAGCGGGAGGGCGTGGATCTTCGACTCGACGTCCTGGCGCATCCGGTAGACGGTGCGCTGCACGACGCCGTTGAGGATGAGCGCCTGCACGAGAGCGAATGCGAACGAGAGCAGGTAGACGGCGAGCGCAAGCAGGAGCGTGCGCGCGAGAGCGTCGACGTCGATGCCCTGACCAGGCGTCAGCGTCATGCTCGACATCATGTCGGCCTGCTGATCCTGACCGTTTGAGCGCAGCCCCTCGATGACCTGCTGTTTGCTGACGCCCTCGGGGATCTGCAGCGAGATGCTGCCTTCGAACACGAGTGTCGTGGCGTTGCCAAGGATCTTCGGACCGAGAACATTGAGACCGACGCTGATGACCGTCAGGACGACCACGAGAGCGATCTTCACGCCCTCGGGCTTCAGCCGGCCGATGAGACGTTTAGCGCTTGGCCCGAAGTTCATCGCCTTCTGCCCTGGCGCGAGTCCTGGTCCTTTCCGCTTCGCGTCGCTCATGCTGCATCCTCCACTGTGAGCTGCGACTCCACGATCTCGCGGTACGTGGCATTCGATGCCACAAGCTCATCGTGCGTTCCTGTTCCCACGATGCGTCCGCTGTCGAGCACGATGATCTGATCGGCGTCAGTGATCGTGGTCACTCGCTGCGCGACGATGATCTGAGTCGCCGACGACGCGTCCCGCCGCAGTGCACGTCTCAGGCGGGCATCGGTTGAAACATCCAGTGCCGAGAATGAGTCATCGAAGACGAGGATGTCCGCACGCTTCACGAGCGCGCGGGCGATCGCGAGCCGTTGACGCTGTCCGCCAGAGACGTTCGTGCCGCCCTGTGCGATCGCAGAGTCAAGCCCGTCGGGCAGCGCTTCGACGAAGTCGCGCGCTTGAGCGGTTTCGAGCGCTTGCCACAGCTCGTCATCGCTCGCATCAGGTTTTCCGTACCGCAGGTTCGAGGCAACCGTGCCGCTGAACAGGTACGGCTTCTGAGGAACCAGACCGATGGAACTCCACAGCACGTCGGGGTCGAGCTTCGTGACGTCGACGCCGCCAATCTCGACGCGTCCATCGGTCGCATCGAAGAGCCGCGGCAGAAGACCGACGAGCGTCGTCTTCCCCGCGCCTGTCGAGCCGATCACGGCGGTGCGCGTTCCCGGCTTTGCCGTGAACGAGATGCCGTCAAGCACCGGCTGGTCCGCCCCCGGGTACGAGAACGAGACGCTGTTCAGGGTAACGAGACCTGGGTGCGGCATCGTCTTCTCACCTGCGTCCGGGAAGACGACGCTCCCCGCGGTGTTCAACACGTCGCTGATCCGTTCGGCGCAGACGGCCGCACGGGGCAGCATCATGAACATGAATGTCGACATCATGACGGCCATGAGAATCTGCATGAGGTATTGCAAGAACGCCATGACGGTACCGACCTGAATGTCGCCGTCTTGAACGCGGAAGGCCCCGAACCAGATAACCCCGACGCTCGACACGTTGAGCACGAGCATCACGACGGGAAACATCAGCGCCATATAGCGTCCCGCGCGCAGAGTCGTGTTCGTGACGTTCTCGTTGGCCACGTTGAAGCGCTCGCGTTCTGTCGATTCGCGCACGAAGGCGCGAATGACCCGAATTCCGGTGAGCTGCTCCCTGAGCACCTGATTCACGGCGTCGATTCGTCGCTGCATCGCGCGGAAGAGCGGGACCATGCGCGAGATGATGAACAGCACGAAGACCAGGAGCACGGGTATCGACACGGCCATGAGCCACGACAGTTGAACATCCTGCTGCAGCGCCATGATCACTCCCCCGACGGCGAGAATGGGGGCCATGACCATGAGCGTGCAGCTCATGAGCACGAGCATCTGCACTTGCTGCACGTCGTTCGTTGTACGCGTGATGAGCGATGGAGCCCCGAATTCCGCAACTTCACGCTCTGAGAAGTCCGCGACCTTGTCGAAAACCGCTGTGCGGACATCCCGGCCCAGCGCCATCGCGGCCTTCGCGCCGAAGTACACCGCGGTAATCGAGCACACCACCTGCCCAAGCGAGATGCCGAGCATCAGCAGACCGACGCGCACGATGTAGGCGGTGTCTCCTTTCGCAACACCTTCGTCGATGATGTCGGCGTTGAGAGTGGGCAAGTACAGTGAGGCGACAGCTTGGGCGAACTGGAAAATGACGACACCGATGAGAAGCGGCGTGTGCGGGGTGAGATACCGTCGCAGCAGGTGAGCAAGTGCGCTTGCCTTCATGACTTCTCCTCTGGATGCTGTCCGATAACGCCGTACAGAAGCATGCGCGTGAGCTCGTCGTCAGAGAACTCGGTGCACGTGTTGAACGCCGGAATCGCTGATGCGAACGCGAGCATGCGCGCCATGTGGGCAACGCGCTCGAGCGGCCAGGTGATGCGCTCGGCGTCCGCTTCGAGAATCTCGGCGATGATTTCCGCGTATACGCGACGGTGCGATATCTGTTTGTGGTCGCGTGGATCGCCGACAAGACCGGCAAGCCGCACGACGCCGTCGAATCGTTCACGCAGAATGCGAACGATTTCGAAGAGCTTGCTCTCCAGGGGCTGGGAGCGATCGATGTGCCTGAGCCGCTCCCGAAAGTTCTCGGGGTCGAAGTACTTCTCGACGGCGGCGGTGATGATGCTGTCCTTGTCGTCGAACGCTCGAAAGAGCGTGCCCTCCCCCACGCCGGCGGCTTCGGCAATCTGCCTGGACGTGACAGACGGGCCATGCGCGAAGATGAGGGGGATGACCGCGTCGAGTATGGCCTCTCGACGTTGTTCGGGCGCCATGGGTCGCGCTCGCTTCGATGCTGTGCTCACCGCAGAAGCATAATGGAGTGAGCGCTCACTCCGCAATCGATTCAGGCGAAGATCTGCGAGATCTCCGCGATGTCGTCCGGCGACGGCTGCCACGCTGTGGCAGCATCCGCGTTCTGCCTGATCTGCTCGGGCTTCGTTGCCCCCGCGATGACGCTCACCAGCGCGGGTTGTGCGAGCAGCCAGGCGAACGTCGCCTGCAGCATGGTGACTCCACGCTCATCGCAGAATCGCTGGTAACGGTCTATGGCGTCCCAGGGCGCGTTCTCGATCACGTGCCGCCGCTGCCGCATGATCCGCGTGTCTTGGGGGCCACCGGAACGGGTGAACTTGCCCGTGAACAGGCCGTTGTTCAATGGAAAGTACGGCAGAAAACCGAGACCCGCGTGACGAACGGCGGGCAGCAGCTCTCGCTCCGCGTCTCGAGTGTTGAGATTGTACTCATTCTGTGCCGAGATGAACCGGCTGTGGCCACGCAGCTCAGCGGTACGGTCTGCGTCGATGACCTGCCACGAAGCGAGATTCGAGTGGCCGACATAGCGCACCTTTCCTTCGACGATGAGCTCGTCGAGCGCGCTGAGCGTCTCTCCGATGGGCGTGATCGGATCGGGAGTGTGAAGCTGGTAGAGGTCGATCCACTCCGTCTGAAGTCGGCGGAGCGATGCTTCGACGGCAAGGCGCATGTACCGCCGCGATCCTTTCGCGCCCCACGAGGGAAGCCCGACGTCAGCATTCGCGTGACCGAATTTGGTGGCGAGCACAACCTCGTCCCGCCGACCGGAGAGCGCGTTTCCCATGAGCGACTCGCTGAGGCCCGGCTCTTTGCCGTACATATCGGCAGTGTCGAAGAAGTTCACGCCTGCGTCGAGCGCTGCTCCGATGACCGCGTTTGTGCCCTCTTGCGTCTCGGTGGCCGTTCCCGCGCGACCGAAGTTGTTGCATCCGAGTCCCGTCGTCGACACCATGAGTCCTGAGCGCCCCAGCGGGCGGTACGTCATCTCTGCCATGCACCCAGAGTATCGCCGTCCACAGATGTGCCTCCGGAGGAATGATCCACATGACCGGTGAATGCTGCGCGGGTGCGTCGACGCGGCGCATAGTGTGCCGGCATGACAACTCCACCGTTCGACATCCCTGAGTACCTCGCCGTCGTCTCGTCACCCATCGGTCGCCTCGAGCTCACGAGCGAAGGCCACACCGTGACGAGCGTCACCGTTGAAGACGACGGCGCCCTCCCCCACGATGATCTCCCGCGCCGGTCGAACGACGTGCTTGATGAAGCGGCAGCCCAGCTGTGCGAGTACTTCGACGGCGCGCGTCGCGACTTCAGCGTTCCCGTCTCGGCGAACGGAACGGCATTTCAGCGCGCTGTATGGGACGGCCTCAGTCTCGTCCCCTACGGCTCCGTCATCAGTTACGCCGAGCTCGGCAGCAATGCCGTGGGAACGCGTAGCGGGCGGGCTGTGGGGCGCGCTGTCGCCGCCAATCCCCTTCTGCTGCTCATTCCGAGCCATCGAGTGGTCTCCGCCAGCGGAAAGGTCACCGGGTTCGCGGGTTCTCAGGGCGTGAAGATCAAGCGCTGGCTGCTCGAGCACGAACTCGTCGCCGCCTAGTGTGCAGGCTAAGTCACACGACGAGCGCGACGGAGTCGGCCTGGGGTTCGAGACGAAAGCCTGCCTCGCGCGCCCAGGCGCGAAGCTCCTCGATATCGGCGAAGTCGGTCTCTGAGCGGATCAAGGCCCGAGCAAACTCGCCCTTGGCCTTCTTGTTGAAGTGGTTGAGAGCGCGGCGCGTCCCGTCAGAACCCTCCGTCAGTACGCGAACGTAATGCGATCCGACGCGATCCGGAGCCGTTCCCAACTCGACGTAGCCTTCAGACCGCATGTCGATGATGAGGTCGTCGCGACTGGCGAGAATCCCGCGAATCGCGGCGCGCCAGTGCTTCTTGAGTGAAAGGCCGGGAATGCGCGAAGAATGCGAGAGACGGTACGCGGGAATCGGATCCAGAGCGTGCACGAGACCGAACAGCGCCGAGTGTATGGCGACATGGCGCCCCGCGAAGCGTCGCTGCGCCGCGGAGAGCGAGGCGCTGTCGAGTGCGTCGAAGAGCACGCCCGTATATCTGTCGATCGCCGGCATTGTCGGAGAGTCGAGGATGCTGAGATTGACGCTGACTTCTCCATGCTGCTTCGGCCCCAGCTTGAGCGCCGAGATCATCTTCTCGGGCGATTGCGCGAGCTCGACGAGCGCGGCGACAAGAGCGTCCCGATGATCGTCTAGCTCACGGTACTGAAGTGCGCCCACCGACAGCGAACGCCCCGTGCCGCCTGCTCGCTTCGTCTCAGACGGAGGGAGCAGGATCAGCACGGGGCGTTCGTATGAAGAGAGAGTTGAGAACTACTTGACGAGTGAGGCGTTGCCTGCGACGACCGTGACCGTGTCGTTCTCCACCGAGAGGAATCCGTCATCGGCCTTCGCCGTGACTTTCTCACCGCCGGTCGTCGTCACGCGGACCTCGCCCGTGGCAAGGATCGCGAGCATCGGCTCGTGACCGGCGAGGATGCCGATCTCACCTTCGACGGTCCTCGCGATGACCTGCGTCGCCGCGCCCGACCACACTTCGTGGTCGGCCGCGACTACGCTGACCTGCAGCGAACGACCCGCCATGATCAGCCGTTCTCCTTCTGGATGCGAGCCCACTGCTCTTCGACGTCCGTGATGTCACCGACGTTGTAGAACGCCTGAACGGCGACGTGGTCGAACTCGCCCTTGCAGATGGCGTCGAACGACTCGATCGTGTTCTTGAGCGGAACCGTCGAGCCCTCGACACCCGTGAACTTCTTCGCCATGTAGGTGTTCTGCGAGAGGAACTGCTGAATGCGGCGCGCGCGCTCGACAGTGATCTTGTCTTCCTCGGAGAGCTCGTCGACACCGAGGATGGCGATGATCTCCTGCAGTTCCTTGTTCTTCTGAAGAATCTGCTTGACCGTCGTCGCCACACGGTAGTGGTCGTCGCCGAGGTAACGCGGGTCGAGGATGCGGCTCGACGACGTCAGGGGATCGACAGCGGGGTACAGACCCTGCGATGCGATTTCGCGCGAGAGCTCCGTTGTCGCGTCAAGGTGAGCGAACGTCGTCGCCGGCGCGGGGTCGGTGTAGTCGTCAGCGGGAACATAGATCGCCTGCAGCGAAGTGATCGAGTGACCGCGCGTCGAGGTGATGCGCTCCTGGAGCACGCCCATCTCGTCTGCGAGGTTCGGCTGGTAGCCGACCGCGGACGGCATACGACCGAGAAGCGTCGACACCTCGGAGCCCGCCTGCGTAAAGCGGAAGATGTTGTCGATGAACAGCAGAACGTCCTGCTTCTGCACATCGCGGAAGTACTCCGCCATGGTCAGTGCCGACAGGGCGACGCGCAGACGCGTCCCCGGCGGTTCGTCCATCTGGCCGAAGACGAGGGCAGTCTTGTCGAAGACGCCGGCCTCCTCCATCTCCATGATGAGGTCGTTGCCCTCACGGGTACGCTCGCCGACACCGGCGAAGACCGAGACACCGCCGTGGTCCTGGGCGACACGCTGAATCATTTCCTGAATCAGAACGGTCTTGCCCACTCCGGCGCCTCCGAAGAGACCGATCTTTCCACCCTGAACGTACGGGGTGAGAAGGTCGATGACCTTGATGCCGGTCTCGAACATCTGAGTCTTCGACTCGAGCTGGTCAAATCCTGGTGCCTTGCGGTGGATCGGCCAGCGTTCAGTGATCTCGATGTTCTCGCCCGGCTCCGCGTTCAGCACGTTGCCGGTCACATCGAACACACGACCCTTGGTGATGTCGCCGACGGGCACCGAGATCGGTGCGCCCGTGTCGACGACATCCTGGCCGCGCACGATGCCGTCGGTCGGCTTCAGCGCAATGGCGCGAATGAGGTCGTCGCCGAGGTGCTGGGCAACCTCGAGCGTGATCTTCTGCGTCTCGCCGCCGATGTGGATTTCGGTGGTGAGGGCATTGTAGATGCCGGGGATCGAGTCGTGCGGAAACTCGATGTCCACGACAGGACCGGTCACACGGGCGACGCGGCCGATTGCACCGGCCGAGGTGTCCGCCTGCTCCGGAGCGGTGGCAGTGTCTGTCATAGCTCTTTCTTCTCTCTTCGTGGTCGAAGCTCTTATGACGCAGACAGAGCGTCGGCTCCACCGACGATCTCTGAGATCTGCTGGGTGATCTCCGCCTGACGCGCGTTGTTGCGCAGGCGGGTGTAGTCCGTGATCAGCTTGTCCGCGTTATCGCTTGCCGACTTCATCGCCTTCTGCGTCGCTGCGTGCTTAGCCGCGGCCGACTGAAGCATCGCGTTGAAGATGCGGCTCTCGATGTAGACGGGCAGAAGCGAATCGAGAACGCTCTCGGCGTCTGGCTCGAACTCGTACAGCGGGAGCACCTGGCTCGAGTCGGGCTCTTCAAGTCCCTCGACGATCTCCAGCGGCAGCAGACGCAGAACCTCAGGAGTCTGTGTCATCATGCTGACGAAGCGGTTGTACACGATGTGAATCTCGTCGACGCCCCCCTCGTCAGCATCCGTCTGGAATGCTTCGAGAACGGTCTTCGAGATCTCCTGCGCCGTGACGAACTCGGGGGCTTCGGCGTTAGCGATCCACTGCCCGGCAATCGGGAACTTGCGGAACTGGAAGTAACCGACGGCCTTGCGACCGTACAGGTAATGAACCACTTCCTTGTCCTGACTGCGCAGCAGCTCCGTCAGCTCGCTCGCCTCGCGCAGCACTTGCGAGTTGAACGGGCCGGCGAGACCACGGTCGCTCGTCAGCACGATGACCGCGGCGCGCGTGACCTTCTCGGGTTCCGTCGTCAGCACGTGCTCGACGTTGGAGTAGGTGGCCACTGCCGACACAGCCCGAGTGATCGCCCGCGAGTACGGTCCCGACGCCGCTACCCGCGCCTGCGCTTTTGCAATGCGGGAGGCGGCGATGAGCTCCATCGCCTTGGTGATCTTCTTAGTGGTCTGCGCAGACTTGATCTTCTGCGTGTAGACCCGAAGCTGTGCGCCCATAGATTATCGACGTCCCTTGACGATCTTCTCCTGGTTGACGTCTTCCTCGGGAAGCTCCTCAACGACCTCGGACAGCGATTCGCCCTCGCCCGTTTGGAATTCCGACAGGAACGTGTCAACCGTCGACTCGAGAGTCTCGACGACCTCGTCCGTCAGCTGGTTGGTTTCGCGCAGCTCGTCGAGCACGTTCGTGTTACGACGAACATAGTCGAGCAGCTCACGCTCGAAGCGCAGTACATCTTCGACGGGAACCGTGTCGAGCTTGCCCTTCGTTCCGGCCCAGATCGAGACGACCTGCTCCTCAACGGGGTACGGCGAGTACTGCGGCTGCTTGAGCAGCTCGGTGAGGCGCGCGCCACGCTCGAGCTGACGGCGGCTCGCGGCGTCAAGATCCGACGCGAACATGGCGAAAGCTTCAAGCGAGCGGTACTGCGCCAATTCGAGCTTGAGGGTACCCGACACCTTTTTGATGCTCTTGACCTGGGCGTCACCACCGACACGCGAGACCGAGATACCGACGTCCACTGCTGGCCTCTGGTTCGCGTTGAACAGGTCGGACTGCAGGAAGATCTGGCCGTCGGTGATCGAGATCACGTTGGTCGGAATATATGCAGAAACGTCGTTCGCTTTGGTCTCGATGATGGGAAGCCCCGTCATCGACCCCGCACCGAGCTCGTCCGAGAGCTTGGCACAGCGCTCGAGGAGACGCGAGTGCAGGTAGAAGACGTCTCCGGGGTATGCCTCGCGGCCCGGCGGGCGGCGCAGAAGAAGCGAAACGGCGCGGTATGCCTCAGCTTGCTTCGAGAGGTCGTCGAAAACGATGAGCACGTGCTTGCCGCCGTACATCCAGTGCTGGCCGATCGCCGAGCCGGTGTACGGAGCAAGGTACTTGAAGCCCGCGGGGTCGGATGCCGGTGAGGCAACGATCGTCGTGTACTCGAGAGCACCAGCCTCTTCGAGAGCGCCCTTCACAGAAGCGATCGTCGAGCCCTTCTGGCCGACCGCGACGTAGATGCAGCGCACCTGCTTGTCGGGGTCACCGGACTCCCAGTTCGCTTTCTGGTTGATGATCGTGTCGATCGCGAGCGCGGTCTTGCCCGTCTGGCGGTCGCCGATGATGAGCTGGCGCTGTCCGCGACCCACGGGGATCATCGCGTCGATCGCCTTGATCCCGGTCTGAAGCGGCTCGTGCACGCTCTTTCGCTGCATGACGCCCGGCGCCTGGAGCTCGAGCTCGCGGCGGCTCTCGCTGGCGATGTCACCCAGACCGTCGATCGGGTTGCCGAGGGGATCGACGACGCGTCCCATGTAGCCGTCACCGACGGGGACCGAGAGCACCTCACCCGTGCGAGTGACTTCCATGCCCTCGACGATTCCGGTGAACTCTCCGAGGACGATCGCGCCGATCTCGTCTTCTTCGAGGTTCTGAGCGAGGCCGAGTGTGCCGTCTGCGAAGCGAATGAGCTCGTTGGCCATCACGCCGGGCAGGCCCTCGACGTGCGCAATTCCATCTGCAGCGTCGGTGACGTATCCGACCTCGGTCTTCGAGGCCTTGTCGGGCTCGTATGCCGAGACGAAGTCCTTGAGAGCATCCCGGATCTCATCGGGGCTGATCGTAAGTTCTGCCATCTTCTTCCCTATCTGTGCCGGGGATGTTCCCCGAAAGTGTATGAAACCGGTCTACCCGGCGAGCTTGAGTTTCAGATCACCGAGGCGCGAGGAGATGCTCGCGTCGATGACGTCGTCGCCGGCCTGAATGCGCATTCCGCCAATCAGAGCAGGATCGACGACGAGGTTGAACGTGATGTCACGACCGTACGACGCCGAAAGACGCTCACGAAGTCGATCAAGCTGCGCGTCGCTCAGCGGGCTTGCGCTCGTTACCGTCGCCACCGTGCGGCCACGTTGGTCAGCGACGACAGACGCAGCATCGCGCAGAAGCTTGCCGATCCGGCGACCCCGCGGCTGCTGGATGAGACGCGACACGATGATCACCGTCGCCTCTGATGCTTTGCCGCTGAGAAGACGGGTGACCACGTCGGCCTTGCGCTCCGGATCGCCGAGCTTCGAGCTCAGAGCGAGCTCGAGTTCGGCGTTGTTGGTGACAACTTCGCCGAACTGGAACAGCTCAGACTCGATCGGTGCGTCGCTCGAGCCGAGGGCTGCAGCCCGAACGCCCAGCTCCTCGATACCCGCGACAAGGTCGTCAGCAGACGACCAGCGTGCCCTCGCCGTCGTCTCGAGCAGCGACGAGACCGTTTCGTTGACCTGGTCTCCGAAGACTCGAGCAAGTGCCTTCGTCTTGGTGTCAGCACTTTCGGCGGGGTCGGCGATCAGCGTGCGCAACTGCGCAGAACCGTCGATGACGCGTCCCGCATCGAGCAGCGACGCTGCTGTGGCGAGGTCGACGGAACCGCTGACCGCACCCAGCGCGTCTACCGCCTGAGCAAGAGCTTCTCTTGTTGCGCTACCCATAGCTGATTACTTGTTCCCTGCTGCTGTCGACTCGGACGCCTCGAGGTCCTCGAGGAACCGATCTACGACAGCGGTTGCCTTCTTGTCATCATTCAACGACTCGCCGATGACGTTGCTGGCCAGCCCGAGTGCGAGCGAGCCCACCTCACTCCGCAGGGACACCAGCGCCGACTGCCGCTCGGCTTCGATCTGAGCATGCGCGCTCGACGTGATGCGTGACGCTTCCTCGGTCGCCTGCTCTTTGGCCTCTGCAACGATCTTCTTGCCATCGTCGCGCGCGCCCTCGCGGATGCGCCCGGCCTCGGCGCGAGCGTCGGCGAGCTGGGCGGTGTACTCCTCGAGAGCCGCTTCGGCCTTGCGCTGCGCTTCATCAGCCTTGGCGATGTTGCCCTCGATCGCCGCGCCGCGCTCGTCAAGCATCACGTAGAGCTTGGGAAGGACGACCTTCCAGAACACGACGAGAACGATAACGAAGCACACCGCCGACCAGATGATGTCGTACGACGCCGGGAGAATGGGGTTGTGCGTCGCCCCATCCTCGGCCGCCATCACAAATGCGTTCAGCATCATTCCTCCTTACGAGTGGTGAAAGAGGATCAGACGAAGATGTAGAAGGTCGCGATCCCGATGAAGGCAAGTGCCTCGGTGAAGGCGATACCGATCCACATCAGCACCTGGAGGCGGCCGGCGAGCTCAGGCTGGCGGGCAACGCCCTCGATCGTCTTGCCGACGACGATGCCGATGCCGATTGCCGGGCCGATGGCAGCGAGGCCGTAACCGACCGTTGCGATGTTTCCTTCGATTGCAGCGAGAACGGTTGTTGCGTCCACGTGTTTTCCTTCCGTGATGGTGAGCAGGCGGTTGCCGTGCCCGGTTAGTGTTCCTCGGCGACCGCGAGCTGAATGTAGACCGCGGTGAGAATGGTGAAGATGTAGGCCTGAAGCACGGCGACCAGAACCTCGAACAGCGTGAACACAAGGCCGAATGCCAGCGTGAACACACCGAGCGCCGTAAACCAGCCGCTGAGCGAGATGATGAAGAACTGCGTCGCTGCGAAGAACAGCACGAGCAGCAGGTGGCCGACGATCATGTTCATCATGAGTCGGAGGGTCAGAGTGATCGGCCGGATGATGAACGTCGAGATGAACTCGATCGGCGTCACGATGATGTAGACAGGCCACGGAACGCCCGCGGGGAAGAGCGAATTCTTGAAGAATCCGGCCGGGCTCTTCTTGATTCCCGCGTACACGAACGTGATCCAGGAGACGATCGCGAGCACGAGAGGCACTCCGATGACGGATGTGCCTGCAATATTCAGGAACGGAATGATTCCCGTGAGGTTCATCGCGAGAACCATGAAGAACATCGTCGAGAGGATCGGCAGGAATCGCTTGGCGTCCACCTTGCCCAGAAGATCTTCGGCGATGCTCACCCGCACGAAGTCCAGACCCATCTCAATGATGCTCTGGAAGCGGCCGGGAACGATCTTCATGCGGCGGGTGCCGATCCAGAAGAGCAGCACGACCGCGAGAACCGCGATGAAGCGGATCAGGATGATCCGATTGATTTCGAAGGGGGTGCCCGCGAAGAACAGCACTTCGGGGAAGAACTCGTCGATCGAAGGAGAGTGGAATCCACCATCGTCGGCGGTCGGCACGAGCAGGTTCACAGCGTTCGCTATCAGCGCTATCTCCTGGATTTCAGAGCAGTGAGCAAGGCTCACGCTACGTTCGATCGGTGGGAAAGACGCCATACCCGGCAGCCGAAGGCTCACACCTGGCAGGGAGAATCTCCGTCTACTTTAGCAAAGGTTGCGGGTTTCTACGAATCGTAGAAGTGCCTAATCATCGCGACTTTCATCGCCCGGCAATGTAACGTCGCTGGCGTGCGGGACGCGCACTTTAGCGACGACGACACCGTCGACGACGAGTGAGCCGATCACGCCCGCAATGACGGCGAGGAAGAACACGGTGTCGTTGACCCAGTCCTGCTGTTTGACTGCCCAGGCGAGCACGAGAAATACCACGAACTTCACGAGCCATCCGCCCATGACACCCGCAAAGAAGATTGGAACGAAGAGCTCGCTCCCCGCCTTGCGGTTGGCCAGGAGGATGCTGACAGCGGTGACGCTGAGGAAGACGAGGGCGACGACGGCGCCGAGCAGAGCGCTGACGAGCCCTCGTGAACCGTCGACGAACAGGCCCACGATGCCGCCGACGACGGCGATCACCGCAGTGACGACGGAACCCCAGACGAGACTGGCGCGGAAAACCGGATTTGAGGTCATGCTGATGGCCCTTCAGAGCGCGGGGCAGACGCGGCCCCGTGTGAGTGGTTGTCGGGGACGGCATCGTCGAGGGGATCGTGCCCACGCTGCTCGGCGCTCGTCTCGTCTTCTGGCGTGAGCTGCGAGACGACTTCGTGCCGCTTGCGGCGCCCCAGCGGCGCGAACGTCGCGACGGTGCAGGCGATCACACCGGCAAGGAAGAACACGAGAGCGTACCAGTAGGAATCGAAAAGGAAGAGGAACAGGCACGGGACAGAGATGACGACGGTCCAGGCGTAGAAGATCAGCACGGCGTGCAGTTCGGAGTGCCCCATGTCGATCAGCCGATGGTGCAGGTGAAGCCGATCGGCGCTGAACGGGCTCTTTCCCGCGCGCAGCCGTCGGAAGACGGCAAGACTGAAGTCGACGAGCGGCACGACGAGAATCGTGATGGGAAGCAGAAGCGGAATGAACGCACCGACAAGCTGCGATCCGCCGAGGCCCTGTCCATCTCCGCTCTCGACCGCCGAGGGATCGATCTGGCCGGTGATCGAGATCGCTGAGGTCGCCATGAGCAGACCGACCAGCAGCGCTCCGGCATCGCCCATGAACATCTTCGCCGGGTGCCAGTTCAGCGGGAGGAACCCCGCGCAGACTCCCAGCAGGACCGCCGATATCAGCAGCGAGAGATTGAAGTAGTTGTACTGACTGACCGTGCGAACCAAGAGGTAGCCGTAGACGAAGAAGACGCCATTGGCGATCAGCGCCACTCCTCCGACGAGCCCATCGAGCCCATCGATGAAGTTCACCGCGTTCATGACCAGAACGATCGTGAGCACGGTCAGAATGAACGACATCCAGCTCGAGCCGACGGTTCGTCCGGCGATGGGCAGTGAGTAGATCTGCACGCCGAGCCACGCGATCAGTCCGGCGGCGAGGAATTGGCCAGCGAGCTTGATCATCCAGTCCAGATCGACGAGGTCGTCGATGATTCCGAGCACGACGATCAGAAGCGTTGCGCCGAGGATCGCGAGAATCGGCCCTGGCTCATCGAAGATGACGCCGAAGAAAGGGTTGAACGAGGCGATCGTCATCGCCGCCGCCACCCCGAAGAACATGGCCACTCCCCCGAGCCGCGGCGTCGGACGCGAATGCATATCGCGGTCTCTGATCGGCGGGTAGAGCTTGAAGCGCAGAGCGAACTTGTAGACCGCCAGTGAGAGCACCCACGTGATGATCATGGCCGCGAGGGCAATGAGCGCATACTGACGCATTGGCCGCCCTAGACGTCGTCCGCGAGACGATCGCCGAGGACCTCGCGGAGCTGTTCGCGCGAGATGACACCGTCGCGGAGTATCGTCGCCGTGCCATCTTCGACGGTCAGGGCCGTCGCATCGATGATCGTCGACGGCACGCTCTTGCCGTCACCGGCATCCAGGTAAACCTCAACACTCTCACCGAGCATCTCAAGGGCTGACGCTGCCGTTTCGGCCGGAGGCAGGCCCGTCGTGTTGGCACTCGACACAGCGAGCGGGCCGCTTTCGCGCAGAAGCTCGAGAGCGATCTCGTTGTCGGGCATGCGCAGTGCAACTGTTCCGTCAGTGTCTCCCAGGTCCCACGCGAGCGACGGCTGCGCGGGGAGCACAACGGTCAGCCCGCCTGGCCAGAATGCCTCGACGAGCCTCGTCACGAGCTCGGGTACGACCGATGCGAGCGCCGTGAGGGTGTCTGTGCCTGAGACGAGAACGGGCGGTGGCTGCTGCCTCGTGCGCCCCTTCGCATCGAGAAGCCGCTGAACGGCACCGGGGTTGAAAGCGTCGGCGGCGATCCCGTAGACCGTATCCGTGGGGATCACGACGAGCTCGCCGCGCCCGAGAGAGGTGCGCGCGAGTCGCATTCCGGTGAGAAGCTCCGAATCGATGGAGCAGTCGTACGTGTTCGACATCGCCAGCGATTCTATCGCGGGCGGCGTGTGAGGATGCCGCGAGCGGCGGACCGCGGCATCCTCACGTCTTAGATGATCAGCGTCGCCCCGCTTTGCGGCGGAACATGACAGCGCTCCACGCGAGGGCGATCGCGAGGATCCCCGCGCACCAGAGCATCGCGAACACGGCGTTCACTCCGACGTCGCCTTCGGAGAGGAGCGCGCGGATCGCCTCGATCACCGGAGTGATCGGCTGGTACCGGGCGATCCACTCCAGCCATGAGGGCATCGTCTCGACGGGAACGAACCCGCTGGAGAGATACGGCAGGAACAGCAGGACGAAGCCATACGCGTTGGCCGCTTCCACGCTGCCAGCGACGAGACCGACGGCCGCGAAGAGCATGGTGATGGTCAGGATGTACACGGTGATGATGGCGAGGGCGCCGAGCCAGCCCCCGAGGCCTGCCGACGGGCGAAAGCCCGCGAGCAGGCCCACGAGTACGACGACGCCGGTGGCGACGAGGTTGCGCAGGACGCTCGCGACGACGTGGCCCGTGAGAACGGCACCGCCCCGAATGGGCATCGTGCGGAAGCGGTCGACGATACCGGACTGCATATCCCCTGCCACGAGAGTGGCCGTCGACGACGCCCCGAATCCTGCGCACATGATGATGATGCCCGGAACGATGTAGTTCACGTAGCCGCTGTCACCAGCGAAGCTCATCGCGCCGCCGAAGACGAAGACGAAGAGCCCCATCATGAAGACGGGGAGCAATATCGCCATGAGCAAGCCTTCGCCATCTCGAAGAGAATGCCGAATGCTTCTGGCGATGAACACGGCATCCGCGTTTCCTGCCCGAGGCTTCGTCCGCGGATTGCTGATGGCGATCGTCACGATGCCAGCTCCTCTCGATCGAAGACGTGCGCTGGTTCTGCATCGCTACCACCTGTGACTGAGAGAAAGACATCGTCGAGCGTCGGGCGTCTGATCGTGACTGTTCCGACGTTGTCGATGTTCTGGGAGGAAAGCACGTCAACGACGTCGCGCGGCGTACCGAGCGTGTGCATCTCGTGCATCAGTTCCCCGTGCTCGCCGCGCACCTCAATGATGTCACTGCCCACCTGCGCCTTGAGCTCCGCGGGAGTGCCCGCCGCGACGACCTTGCCTTTGTCGAGCACGGAGATAACGTCGGCGAGAGCGTCAGCCTCGTCGAGGTACTGCGTCGTGAGCATCACGGTCACTCCCTCGGCGCGCAACTGCTCGACCTCGTCCCACAGTGCTCTGCGGCTGCGCGTATCGAGACCGGTCGTCGGCTCGTCGAGGAACAAGATGGGCGGAGAGCAGATGAGACTGACCGCCAAATCCACGCGACGCCGCATGCCTCCGGAGAATGTGCGCACGCGCTTTCCCGCTGAGCCTGTCAGCGCGAATCGCTCGAGCAGCTCCTCAGTCCGAGCACGCGCCTCCGCTCGTGACAGACCAAGGAGCCGAGACATCATCCGCAGGTTCTCGCGTGCGGTCAGCACTTCGTCGACGGCAGCATATTGCCCCGTAACGCTGATCTGATTCCGGACCATGGATGCCTGCGTGGCGACGTCGAAACCCGCCACGCGCGCGCTGCCCGAATCGGGGCCGATTAGCGTCGTCAGGATGTTGATTAAGGTCGTCTTTCCTGCGCCGTTCGGACCGAGAACTGCGTGAATCGTCCCTGGGGACACGCGCAAGTCAACTCCGTCGAGAACGATCTGGTCCCCGAATCTCTTCGTGAGATCGCGAACGTCAATCGAATGATTCATCGAATCTCCTTCCATCCCGCCTCACAGCAGCAACTGTGTATGAGACATACTGCTTATGCGACACACTGTTTATAGCACACACAGTTTATGCCGTAAACATCTTCCCGATAGACTGACCGGCAGTCAGGAGGAGGAAGCGATGTCGGACGACCTCGAAGGATCACTGCCGCGCGCCGTAGCCATGGCGTGGGGAATCGCTGCGGATCCGCAACGGGGACCGAAACGCGGACTCAGCATTGAGAAGATCGTCGAGACGGGCATCGAGATCGCGGACGAGGGCGGCCTGGAGACCGTGTCCATGAGCGCGATAGCAAACAGACTCGACTTCACGACAATGTCGCTCTATCGCTACGTCTCCGCAAAAGACGACTTGATCGTCCTCATGGGCGAGCAGGCTCTCGGAGTTCCCCCCGAGCGTCCCGATCCACCGCTCCCCTGGCGTGAAGCCGCGCGTCGACTCGCCGCGGAGATGTTCGCCGCATACTGCGACCATCCATGGCTCATCGACGTGCCGATCACGGGGATTCCCGTGACACCCAATCAGCTCGCGTGGATGGATGAGGGATTGGGCTGTTTCGAGGGAACCTCGCTCGATCACGAGAAGCGCATTGCGGTCACGCTGATGCTGAGCGGCCTGACCCGATGGAAGGCAACGGTGTATCGCGGCTACACCGCGGAGAGCGCAGCACAGGGAACCACTCCAGACGATCTCGACGCCACGGCCAATCACATCATCCGTGAGCTGCTCACGAATGACCGGTTCCCTCACCTCGCTCCTGCGGTCGCCGCCGACGCAATGGGGCCCGCAGCAGCCGATCCGTTCGATTTCGGCATCGACGCGCTCCTGAACGGAGTAGAAGCGTACATGAGCGGCATCGACGCGGGAGAAGCGGTCGAAGAACCTTCCGCTCTCGCGCACCCTGAGTCGCCGAGAGACAAAGACGTGCGAGAAGCGTCTCGTGTTCGACGCGAGGCCGAGGCGGCCCTGCGCGAGGCGCGACGCAAAGAAGCCGAAGCGATGACAAAGGCTCGCGAGCGAGCGATGAAGCGCGAGGAGGCGAAGGAGAAGGCCGCGAAAAAGCGCTGACGCTACGAGCGAATCGCCGTCGTGGCCCGATCGCGCATGGTGTAGTCGGGGAAGGTCGCGGGTGCGCGCCAGCCGTCGGCCGACAGGATCGAACGGATGGATGCGCCCTGAAGCTCACCATGCTCGATCACGAGCGTTCCTCCCGGCTGCAGCAGACGAGCCGCCGCCTGCGAGAGCACGCGGACAACATCGAGCCCGTCCTCCCCGCCGTAGAGAGCGGCAGCGGGGTCGAACAACCGAACCTCCGGGTCGATCGGCACCGCGGCGTCCGGCACGTACGGCGGGTTCGAGATCACGACCGAAACTGTTCCGTCAAGCTCGGGAAGAGCGTGAGCGAGATCGTCGAAGATGATCGACGCATTCGCTGCGCCGACCCGCCGCGAGTTCTCGACGGCCCAGAGGAATGCATCGACCGAGTTCTCGACGCCGAAGACGCGAGCAGCCGGAACCTCTTTCGCGAGTGACAGCGCGATCGCTCCGCTTCCGGTACCGAGGTCGACGGCAAGAGGTGACGGGGCGGGAACGGCGAGAAGAGCATCGATCGCGATCTGCGTAACCTGCTCGGTCTCTGGCCGCGGAACGAAGACTCCCGGCCCGACGCTGAGCTCGAGGCTCCTGAACCCGGCAACTCCGGTGATGTGCTGCACTGGCTCTCGAGTCGCTCTCCTGTCAGCCAGTTCAGCGATGAGCGCCGCATCGCGGGGATGCAGCCGTCGACCGGTCAGCCGCGCCGCCTGGACTTCGCCGCGGCCGAGACCGAGCACGTGTCCGACGATCAGCTCTGAATCGACATCGGGTGCGAGGATTCCCGATCGCGCGAGCACCGCTTCGGCAGCGTCGAGAACGTCGGGCACAGTGGGACTCGATGTCGGCATAGCGGCTTTCGCGAGGGATGGTCAGTGCCACAATCCTAGCCGCGTGCGCAACCCTCGCCGTCACAGTTGCCATGTCGACACCGGGTGCGACTAGTCTCGACACAACACGCATTTAACTTGTAGCTAAAAGCATTGAAGGAGAGATTCGTGACCGGAAAGATCCACGCGAACATCACCGAAGCGTTCGGAAACACTCCGCTCGTCACGCTGGGGCGCACCGCGAGCGGCGTCTCCGCGAACGTGCACGCCAAACTCGAGTTCTACAACCCGGCTGGCAGCGTGAAAGACCGAATCGGCATCGCCATTCTCGACGCGGCGGAAGCGTCGGGAGATCTCAAGCCGGGGGGAACGATCGTCGAAGGAACCAGCGGCAACACCGGCATTGCGCTCGCTGCTGCTGGCGCTGCCCGCGGATACCGAGTCGTGCTCACGATGCCCTCGTCGATGAGCATGGAGCGCCGGGTCCTCCTGCGCGCCTTCGGTGCTGAACTCGTGCTCACCGATCCCGCAGACGGCATGCGCGGTGCTGTCGCGAAAGCAGAAGAGATCGCGGCCGAGACCGACGGCGCTATTCTCGCGCGCCAGTTCGAGAACCAGGCGAACGCCGATATTCATCGCACGACGACCGGTGAAGAGATCTGGCGCGACACCGACGGAAATGTCGACATTCTCGTGTCGGGCGTCGGAACGGGCGGGACGATCACGGGCGCGGGACAAGCGCTCAAGGCTCACAATCCCGAGATTCAGATCGTCGCCGTCGAGCCGGCCGATTCCCCCATTCTCAGCGGCGGCAAAGCCGGCCCCCACAAGATTCAGGGTCTCGGCGCGAACTTCGTCCCCGGCATTCTCGACACCGACATCTATGACGAGGTCATGACCGTCGACGTCGATGACGCGGTGAAGACAGCGCGCACGCTCGCGACGGATGACGGCATCCTTGGAGGGATCTCGTCGGGTGCGGCCGTGTGGGCGGCTCTTCAGGTCGCGGCGCGCCCAGAGAACGAGGGAAAGAACATCGTCGTTGTCGTTCCCGACTTCGGTGAGCGCTACCTGTCTACGTTCCTCTACGAGGACCTCCGCGACTGACGATGGCGTTCTTGTCCCGCATCCGTGAGGACATCACGGCGGCTCGAGTGCATGATCCTGCCGCGCGCGGCGCATTCGAGATCGCCGTGGTGTACTCCGGTCTGCACGCGATCTGGTGGTACAGGCTGAATCATCGGCTCTGGCAGAACGGCTTTCGACTCGCCGCTCGCGTCGGGTCTCAGCTCGCCCGGGCAGCGACGGGAATCGAGATTCACCCGGGCGCGCGGCTTGGCCGCAGAGTGTTCATCGATCACGGAATGGGCGTCGTGATCGGCGAAACCGCCGAAGTGGGCGACGATGTCATGCTCTACCATGGCGTGACTCTTGGAGGCAAAGGCGGCGGCAAAGGCAAACGTCACCCGACGCTGGGCGACGGTGTGACGGTGGGAGCCGGCGCGAAAGTGCTCGGCCCCGTCGTCATCGGTGGAGGATGCATTATCGGCGCGAACGCCGTCGTGACAAAGGATGCTCCGCCGCGCTCGATCGTCGTCGGAGTACCAGCCACGGCGCGGCCCCGTGTTGCCGGACAGCACTACGGGCTTGCCGAGCCGGACTACCACATCTAGCTCGTTCGACGACGTCTCATCCGCTAAAGCAAGCCCAATGCACGAGACGGAACGGGCGAGGTGCGCGCGTCAGGCGTTGTCGCCGAGTTCGGCGAGACGCGCTTCCTCGTCCGACTGGATGCACGACTCGATGACCGAGTCGAGATCGCCATTCATCACGTGGTCGAGGTTGTACGCCTTGTATCCCGTCCGGTGATCCGCGATGCGGTTCTCGGGAAAGTTATATGTGCGAATGCGCTCGGAACGGTCCATGGTGCGGATCTGGCTCTTGCGCGCGTCGGAGGCCGCAGCATCCAGCTCTTCCTGCTGCTTCGCCAGCAGGCGCGCCCTGAGCACGCGCATCGCCGCCTCACGGTTCTGAATCTGGCTCTTCTCGTTCTGCATCGAGACGACGATGCCCGTGGGAACGTGAGTGATTCGAACGGCGGAGTCCGTGGTGTTCACAGATTGGCCACCTGGCCCCGATGAGCGGAACACATCAACGCGAATGTCGTTCTGGCTGATCTCGACTTCTTCTGGCTCGTCGACTTCGGGGAAGACGAGCACGCCTGTCGTCGACGTGTGGATGCGACCTTGCGACTCCGTGACGGGCACCCGCTGAACGCGGTGCACACCGCCTTCGTACTTCAAATGAGCCCAGACGCCCTCCGCGGGATCGTTCGACGACCCCTTGATGGCGACCTGAACGTTCTTGTAGCCGCCGAGGTCGGACTCATCGCGTTCGAGAAGCTCTGTCTTCCACCCCTTCGACTCGGCGTAGTGCAGATACATGCGCAGGAGGTCCGAGGCGAAGAGCGCGCTCTCGGCACCGCCCTCACCGCCCTTGATCTCCATGATCACGTCACGCCCGTCGTCGGGATCGCGCGGCACAAGCAGCCTGCGCAGCTTCTCTTCTGCCTCCGTAAGCTCTTCCTCGAGCGCGGGCACCTCGTCGGCAAAGGCCTCGTCCTCTTTTGCAAGCTCCTTCGCCGCTGCGAGGTCGTCTTGGGCACGCGTCCACGCCGCGTGGGATGCGAGGATCTTCGACAGTTCCGAGTACCGTCGGTTGATCTTTCGCGATCGCGCCGGGTCAGCGTGCACGGCCGGGTCAGCGAGCTGCTCTTGAAGGTCTGCGTGCTCATCGATCAGCGCTGAGACTGATTCAAACATTGCGTATTCCGTTTCGTGAGTTCGAGTGCACCGACGAAAACCCGTCTGTTCCGCGCCCTTCTATCGTAGGCACGCGGAACAGACGGGTTCGACAATCAGCTAACGGTGGTCGCGCTCATGCCCGTGACCGTTCGTCCCGGGCTGAGGGATCGACTTCTGCATCTGCACGAGGAACTCAACGTTCGACGAAGTCTCCTTGAGCTTGCCGAGCACGACCTCGAGCGCCTGCTGCGTGTCGAGTCCTGCCAGGGCACGGCGGAGCTTCCACGTAACCTTGACTTCGTCCTGACCGAGAAGCATTTCTTCACGCCGCGTCGACGACGCGTTCACGTCGATCGCCGGGAAGATGCGCTTGTCGGCGAGCTGGCGCGAGAGGCGCAACTCGGAGTTGCCCGTTCCCTTGAACTCCTCGAAGATGACCTCGTCCATCTTCGATCCCGTCTCGACGAGGGCTGTCGCGAGAATCGTGAGCGAGCCGCCGTTCTCGATATTGCGCGCGGCGCCGAAGAACCGCTTCGGCGGGTAGAGCGCTGCGGCGTCGACTCCGCCGGAGAGAACTCGTCCGCTCGTCGGTGCAGAGATGTTGTAGGCGCGCCCCAGACGCGTGATCGAGTCGAGCAGCACGACGACATCGTGCCCGAGCTCGACGAGCCGCTTCGCTCGCTCAATCGCAAGCTCAGCAACCGTCGTGTGGTCTTCGGCAGGGCGATCGAACGTCGAGGCGATGACCTCGCCTTTGACCGTGCGCTCCATGTCGGTGACCTCTTCGGGACGCTCGTCGACGAGAACAACCATGAGGTGCACCTCGGGATTGTTCGTCGCGATCGCGTTCGCGATGTGCTGCAGCACGATCGTCTTGCCCGCCTTGGGCGGAGCGACGATCAGCCCGCGCTGTCCCTTGCCGACAGGCGAGACGAGGTCGATCAGGCGCTGAGTGAGCTTGCCAGGCTCGGTCTCCATGCGCAGGCGTTCCTGGGGGTAGAGCGGCGTGAGCTTGCCGAACTCGACGCGATCGGATGCGTCATCCGTTGACTGTCCGTTGATGGTGTCGATCTTGACGAGCGCGTTGTACTTCTGGCGCGAGTTGTTTTCGCCCTCGCGCGGCTGGCGCACGGCGCCGACGATCGCATCTCCCTTGCGCAGGTTGTACTTCTTGACCTGGCCGAGTGAGACGTAAACGTCGTTTGCGCCCGGGAGATAGCCGGTTGTGCGAACGAAAGCGTAGTTGTCGAGAACGTCGAGAATTCCGGCGATCGGGACGAGCACGTCGTCTTCGGTGATCTCCGGCTCAACCTCGTCGTTGCGACCACGCTTGCGGTCTCGATAACGATTGCGTCCACGACCGCCCTGGTCGTCTTGCTTGTTGCCGTCGTTACGGTCGTTGCCCTGACGGCGGCCCTGCTGGCGGTCGTCGTTCTGCGCGTCACCGCGATTGTTGCGATTCCGGTTGCGGTTGCGCCCCCGGTTGCGATCATCGTTGCCGTCTGCATCGGAATCCGATGATTCGGCCGATGCCGAGTCGTCGCCCGACGGAGACGCCGACTCGCTCTCGGACGGCTTCGATCCGTTCTGAGTGCCGGTGTCCTGCGATCCAGAACTGTCGTCGTCGCCCTTGCGGCCACGACGGCGCCCGTTGCGCTTGCCGTTTTTCTTGTCGCGCTGGTCGCCTCCGTCACGAGCCTCGCGCTGCGCGTCGCTCGCGGCAGCTTCCGACGTGCTGTTATCGCCATTGTCGCTCGCGGCGTTCGCCGGCTGCGACGACTGACCATTGTCGCGTCTGCTGTCGGACGGCGCATCGAGCACCGACTCGGCGGCCTGCTCTGGCGTGGTCTGCACGGGCTCGCTCGGCGAGGCGGACTGGTCGTCTGCTGTCGACGCGGTTGGTTCGATGATTGACGTCGAGACACGTCGAGATCCGCGAGGTGTCCGCTTCTTCTCGGTCTGCGTTTCGGGTGCCTGCACCTCGGGCGTCTGCGTCTCGGGTGTCTGTGCCTCGGGCGTCTGTGCCTCGGGTGCACTCTGCCCGCTGCCGCTGCCCTGCTTTTCTGAGATCGCGGCGATGAGCTCGCCCTTGCGAAGCTTTGAGGCGCCTTGGACGCCGAGGCTGGCAGCCAGTTTCTGCAGCTCTGCGACCTTCAGGGTCTGAAGGTTCGTGCCGCGGGCCGCGCCGTCTGCGCGGGTTCCTGCGTCTGTCACTGGGGAGTGTTCCTTTCTCATCCTGTCCATCGATGATGGGGCAGGGAGAGCCGCTTACGCCGTTGTGATGTCCCAGAGATGTCAGAACACGAAACACGACGGGTAAGGACTGTGATTGGTGAATGATCCGAGGGTCAGATTCACCGTGACTGGTGTTTCCCTATGGGATCGGTACTACTGTAGCACCCTTGAAGTCGACGGCGAGCATCTCGGCGCGCCACGGAATGGCGGCTTCGCCCTGCACGAGCCTCGCTGCTTCCAGTCGGTCCCCCGGGCCATCGCAGAGCACGAGAATCGAGGGGCCGGCACCCGACACGACTGCGGGATACCCGTGTGCACGAAGCAGCGCGATCGTATCGGCTGTCTCCGGCATCGCCGACGAACGGTAGCTCTGATGAAGCTTGTCCTCGGTGGCGTGGAAGAGCAGTTCCGGGCTCTGCAGCATGGCAGCAACGAGCAGAGCAGACCGTGACACGTTGAACACCGCGTCGGCGTGCGGAACATTGATGGGCTGCAGTTCGCGTGCTCGGCGCGTCGACAGCGTCGACTCGGGAATGAACACCAACGGAGAGACACCGCGGTGCGGCATGAGCTTCTTGTGCCGCGGACCGTCAGCGCCGGTCCACGCGATCGTGAGACCTCCGAAAAGCGCCGGCGCAACGTTGTCGGGGTGACCCTCAAGCTCCGAGGCGATGCCCAGCAGGAGGTCTTCGGTGAACGAGACTGTTCCCTCAAGCAGACCCTTCGCGGCAGCGATGCCGGCGACGACGGCAGCGCCGGATGATCCCAGGCCCCGACCGTGTGGAATCGAGTTGTGCGCCTCGATGTGCATGCCGGGCGCTTCCTGCCTGACGGCGGCGAATGTGGCGAGGGCCGACGACGCGACGAGATTTGTCTCATCGAGCGCGACCTCCCCCGCACCGACGCCGGTCACGGCAACAGTGACCTCTGGACGATCGGTCGCCGTCACGGTCAGCTCGTCGTACATGGAGAGCGCCAGCCCCAGAGTGTCGAAACCCGGACCGAGGTTCGCAGAGGTCGCAGGAACCCTCACTGCCACTCGGCGCCCCACGACGCTCACGCGCGCACCTCGAGATAGTGCTCGGCGATGCCGCGCCGGAGGAGTGCCATTACTGTGCTCCTTCGACCCGCAGCACGCTCACGATCCGATCGGTCGCGCTGGCGTCTTGCAGAGCGTCGACAACGTCGCGGATCGCCTTCTCGCGTGCCCTGTGGGTGCCGATGATCAGCGTCGCGAGCCCCTCTTCGTCTTCGCCGATCGTCTGCTCGACCGTCTGCACAGACACGCCGCAGCGGGAGAAGATTCCGGCCACCTCGGCGAGCACGCCGGGGCGGTCTTCGACGCGAAGGTTGATCTGGCACTTCGTGATGACGTCGTCGATCGGCAGCAGGGGCAGCCCGGCGTGACTCGATCCGTTGAGTCCTGGTCCGCCGGCGACATGGCGACGCGCGGCTGATACGACGTCTCCGAGAATCGCGGATGCGGTCTGCACGCCGCCTGCACCAGCACCGTAGAACATGAGCGGACCCGCCGCCTCGGCATCCACGAATACGGCGTTGTTCTCGGCGTACACCGAGGCGAGCGGATGCTCACGCGGAACGAGTGCCGGGTAGACGCGCGCCGAGATGCCGTGCTCGCCGTCGGCCGTTGTGAGGCGTTCGGCCACGGCGAGGAGCTTGATCACGTATCCGGCGGACTGGGCGGCCTGAATCTGCTCTGCTGTGACGTCGGTAATGCCCTCTCGGTGCACCTTCGACGGATCGATCTGCGAGTGGAATGCGAGACCGGCGAGGATCGTCACCTTCTGCGCGGCATCGTAGCCCTCAACATCCAGTGTCGGGTCCGCTTCGAGATAGCCGGCCTCGAACGCGAGCTTCGATGCCTCGTCCATGGTCTCGCCGAACCGGTCCATGCGGTCGAGAATGAAGTTCGTAGATCCGTTGACGATCGCGAGAACACTGCGGATGTTATCGCCGGCGAGGCTGTCGCGCAGGGGCCGGAGAATCGGAATCGCCGCGGCGACGGATGCCTCGTACGAGATCTCCGCTCCCACCTGCTCGGCTGCGGCAAACAGTTCGGGTCCGTGAGCGGCCAGCAGCGCCTTGTTTCCCGTGACGACGTCGGCACCCGCATTGACGGCAGCGAGAATGTGCGACTTGGCCGGCTCGATCCCGCCCATGAGCTCGATCACGATGTCCGCCCCGAGAATGAGCGACTCTGCATCTGTGGTGAACAACTCTCGTGGCAGTTCCACGTCCCTCTTCGCGTCGACATCACGCACCGCGATGCCAATGAGCTCGAGATCGGCTCCGGAGCGAGCGGCGAGCTCCTGTCGGTTCTCGATCAGCATCCGGGCAACCTGCGAGCCAACGGAACCGGCCCCGAGCAGGGCGACCCTGAGGGTGCGGCTGTCGATCATCGTCCATCCAATCCGGCGTCGCGCGCCATGAGGTCGGCTTCGGTCTCGCCGCGCACGATCACACGCGCGTGGCCGTCGCGAACGGCCACGATCGGCGGCCGTCCCAGGTAGTTGTAATTGCTCGCGAGTGACCAGCAGTACGCGCCGGTAGCGGGAACCGCGAGGAGATCTCCGGGCTTGACGTCGGAGGGTAGGTAGTCGTCGGACACGACGATGTCGCCGGACTCGCAGTGTTTGCCCGCTATGCGAACGAGCGCGGGCGTCGAGGCAGAGCGTCGCGACGCGATGCGCACAGAATAATCCGCGTCGTAGAGCGCTGTGCGAGCGTTGTCGCTCATTCCGCCGTCGACGCTGACGTACAGACGAGTGTGCGGCCCTTCTGCGGTTTCGACCGTGACGGGCTTGGTCGTTCCTGCCTCGTAGAGCGTGATGCCCGCTGTCCCGATGATCGCGCGCCCCGGCTCGAAAGCCATGTCGGGAACGGGAATCTGCAGCTTGCCGCATTCATCGCGCACGATCGCGGCAATGGCGTCTGCGAGGTCGCTTATGGGCGTCGGCGCATCGGCACTCGTATATGCGATTCCGAAGCCTCCCCCGAGGTTGAGCTCGGGTACCGGGCCGTCGCGCAACAGCTCCTTGTGCACGCTGAGCAGTCGCGCCGCGGACTCTGCGAACCCGCCCGCTCCGAAGATCTGCGAACCGATATGGCAGTGCAGCCCGACGAACTCGAGGCTCTCAGCATGGCGGATGCGCTGCACCGCGTCGGGCGCGTCCTCGAGCGACAGACCGAACTTCTGGTCTTCGTGCGCCGTGGCGAGAAACTCGTGCGTGTGCGCATGCACCCCGCTGTTCACGCGCAGGCGAACGCGCTGCCGTACGCCATGGCGCGCGGCAGCTTCGGCCACTCTGCCGATCTCCTGGATGCTGTCGATGATGATCGTGCCGACGCCGGAGCCGACGGCGCGGTCGATCTCGGAAAGCGACTTGTTGTTGCCGTGAAACCCGATATCTCCTGGTTCGACTCCTGCGGCGAGCGCGACCGCGAGTTCTCCGCCCGAGCACACGTCGATGCGGCAACCGGCGTCGACCATCCAGCGCGCGACGACGCTCGTCAGCAGGGCTTTCCCCGCGTAGTACACGTGCGTGTGGCTGCCGATCTTCTCGAATGCGTCCTGCAGCGCGCCGCGGACATCGTCGGCACGCTCGCGAGCTTCACGCTCATCGATCACGTACACGGGCGTGCCGAACTGGCGCGCGATCTCCGTCGCCGGCACACCGCCGATCTGCAGCTCACCCGATGACTCACGCTCGGCGGTCCTCGGCCAGAGCCCTGGCGCGAGCGCGTTTGCATCGTCGGGCTCGGTCAGCCACGAGGGGGCGAGTGGATTGTGCGTCACAGAAGACCATTCGTGCGGGGCGGGAGAGTTACAGCGATGGCACGAAGTCTATCGAGAACGTACGCTGCGCCGCGCATCAACCGCGTCACCCGGCGTCACAGGTCCCTCGAGACGCAAGGTCGGGGCCACTGCGCGGCACGTCATCTGCAGACAGCGTCAACGCGACTTCTCGGGACGTCACGTCGATCGCGTCGACGCTGATCCCCTCGGGCAGTGACGATGCGACGCACACGCTGAGCGGCTCGCCCCCGAGCAGCCGATTGACCAGACCAGTGAGATCGAGGTTCCCGAAGCTGGACGCCACCTCGACGTCAACCGGAGTCAGCGTCACGGAATCTCCGTGCGCTTCTGGTTCGGTGACGAGCGTGTAGCCGACCGTCATGCCGAGAATCGACGTCGACTGCTCATAGCTGAGCGTGCCATCGCCAAGACTCAGGTCGGGATCAGCGCCGCCGAGCACGAGCAGCGCGTTAGCAGCATCCTCTCCTCCGCTGACGACCGCGCTCACGTGATCGATCGCCGCGTTCTCGTCGAGGGGAACGCCGTGTGCCGTTGCCACGAGATCGAACGGGATGCCGTTGGCGACGGCGTCCTCGGTCGTCACCGTCACCTCAGAGAACTCACCGCTGATGGCCTGCGGAAGAAAGAGTCCGCCGCCGATGGCCACGTCAAGCTCTGCCTCGACGTCACCGGGAAGCTTTGACTCGAGAACGTCCTCGACGCTGTCCTGCGCGATACCGCGGATGAGGCCGTCGGCGAGCCACAGGGCCACGCCGAGAATCGCGACGATGACGACGACGACGATCACGAACGCCATCGCGACGCGTCGTCCACCGCGTCGGCGTGGTACCTCCTGCGCCTCCGGGAGCCCGGTCACGTCACATCCGCTCGGGAGCTGAGACGCCCAGCAGGTCGAGACCGTTCGCGATCACCTGGCGCGATGCGTCGTTGAGCCAGAGCCGGGTGCGGTGAACGTTCTCGACCGGCTCGTCGCCGCGGGGAATGACACGACAGTTGTCGTACCAGCGGTGATAGAGGCCTGCGACCTCTTCGAGGTAGCGCGCGACGCGATGCGGCTCGCGCAGCTCGGCCGCCTGCGCCACGACGCGCGGAAACTCCTGCAGCGCTCCCAGCAGGGCGCTCTCCGTCTCGTGGGTGAGGGTCTCCGGCGCGAAGACGCTGCGGTCCACGCCCGACTCTGCGGCATTCCGGCCCACGGCGCACGTGCGCGCGTGGGCATATTGAACGTAGAAGACCGGGTTATCGTTCGTGCGCTTTCTCAGCAGCTCGGGATCAAGCGTGAGCGGCGAATCCGCGGGCGACCGGCCCAGTGAGTACCGCAGCGCGTCGGTTCCGATCCACGCCTGAAGGTCGTCGAGTTCGATGATATTTCCCGCACGCTTCGACAGCCGGGCTCCGTTGATGCTCACCAGCTGTCCGATGAGCACCTCGATATCGCGTTCGGGGTCGTCGCCTGCCGCGCCCGCAACGGCCTTGAGGCGATGCACGTACCCGTGGTGGTCGGCGCCGAGCAGATAGATCTTGTGCTTGAAGCCGCGGTCCCCCTTGTTGAGGTAATACGCTGCATCGGCGGCGAAGTAGGTGTACACGCCGTTTCCGCGACGGATGACGCGGTCCTTATCGTCACCGAAGTCCGTCGTGCGCACCCAGATTGCGTCGTTCTTGTCGTAGACGTGGCCCTGTTCGCGCAGTCGGTCGATCGCCGCGTCGATATCGCTTTTGCCGTCGTTGCCTGTTGCGTGGAGGGTGCGTTCAGAGAACCAGATGTCGAAGTGCACGTTGAACCGTGCGAGGGATTCCTTGATCTCGGCGAGCTGAAGATCGTATGCCGCTTCTCGAGCCGCGGTCATGGCCTCTTCCTGCGGCAGCTCCGTGAGGTTCGGTATGCGTGCGACGACGGCGGCGGCCAGATCTGAGATGTATGCGCCTGGGTAGCCGCCTTCGGGGGTCGGCTCACCCTGTGCCGCTGCGAGCACCGAAGCACCGAAGGTGTCCATCTGCTTGCCCGCATCGTTGATGTAGTACTCGCTTGCGACATCGGCGCCGGATGCCGCGAGAACCCGCCTGATCGAGTCTCCGAGGGCGGCCCATCGAGTATGTCCGATGTGCAGCGGGCCGACCGGGTTCGCCGAGACGAACTCGAGGTTGATGGTCGTCCCTGAGAGGCTCTCGTTGTGTCCGTACGCGACTCCAGCGTCCACGATGGTTTTGGCCAGCTGACCCGCCGCTGCGGCTTCGAGACGCACATTGATGAACCCGGGCCCGGCGACCTCCGCCGACGCGATTCCCTCGGTGTTCTGCAGATGCTCGGCAATCTCGTCGGCAAGCTCGCGCGGGTTAGCTCCGAGAGTCTTCGCAAGCTTCATCGCGATGTTCGATGACCAGTCCCCGTGATCGCGGTTCTTCGGCCGTTCAATCGTGACCATCGATTCGTTCAGTTCAGCCGATGATCCGTCGCGGCGTCGCTCTGCCACGGGGGCGAGAATGTCGAACAAGACGCGCGAAAGATCAGTTGGAGTCATGGTCATCGAGTCTAACGCGAGCGCAACGCCGGGCTCGCGCGTCTGCCTCACGCCCGCGCGAGTGCTTGATACTCTCGATTCGTCGTTGACGCCTTCGAAGGGAACCCATGTCCGCCAGCAGTGCATTCATTCGTCGCAGCGCCCTGATCGCCCTGGCCGCGGCGAGCCTCACCCTCACGGCATGCGCTCCCCCCGTCGGTCCTGATGACACACCCACCTCCAGTGCTTCCTCGGCCCCGTCGTCGACACCAGGCGCCTCGGACACCGCTCCGCCAGACGAGCACCGCGAGACGCCCGATGAGGGGACGACGGCCCCATCTACGCATCCGGATGCTGGTGAAGATGTCGGCATGTCGTGTGACGAGGTCATCACGCTGCAGCAGATGTACGAGTTCAACCCGAACGTCAGTGCATTGGGAGAGTTCTCCCCCGCAGCCGACACGCCAGCGGCCGCCGTCGCCTCGTACAACGGGCTCACGTGCCGCTGGAGCAACAACACGAGCGGGCGGACGATCGACGTCGCCATCGCCAAGCTCGAGCCGAAAACCCTCGACGACCTTGCCGCCGACGCTGAAAAGTCCTCGGATGCCGTTTCGACGTATGGCGAAACCGGATACTTCTCGAGCACGTCAGGTGTGGGAACAGCCCAGATCTTCACAGATGACCACTGGGTCGTGATTTCGTCGAAGGACTTCTCGAACGCGCGCGGTGCCGAGCAGATCGCGCAGTTCGTGCTCGGAAATCTGTCGTAGCTCAGGCGAGCACGGCAGCTGAGAGGTGGTCGTCGACGATGTGTGTGTCGCTGACGGCATTAACTTCGACAGACGAGAGCGCAACGCTCGCGATGTGATTCGTCAGAAACGCGATGTCCGAGGCGTCACGGCCCGTCGAGATGCGTACGAGCGACTGGCGCGGAGCGAGCCTCGTCGCGTCGACCACCCTCCAGCGACCGTCAACCCACGCTTCCGCGACCGCGTGGAAATCCATGGGCGCAAGGCCAGGCGCATAGACCGCCGCAACGCGGGCCGGAACGTCGCAGGCGCGCAGCATCGTCACAACGACGTGCGCGAAGTCTCGGCAGACACCCCTGCCTGCATTCAGGGTCGTACGAGCGCTGTCGGTCCCTCGGCTCGAGCCGGGAACATACTCGAGGGTGTCATGAGTCCAGGTCGCGACAGCGTTGACGAGTGCGAGCCCTGTGAGACCCGCGAACATCGAGCGCGCCTGCACATACAGGGCATCGGATTCGGCGTAGCGGCTGGGCCGCAGGTAGCTCACGAGGTCGATTTCACCGACCGGCTCGACCGGACGCGAACCGGCAACGAGAGCTGAGTAGAAAACGTCGTAGTTTCCTGGGTCGCCCGTGAAGCGCAGAATGCGCGTGCCATGCCGATCGACGATCTCTCGGGGCAGATACATCCGGCCGTTATTCGAGAACGTGAATGATTCTGAGAGGATCGGTGTGCCCGCCGCGACAGCGATCTGGAACAGCAGGTCACTCTGCCCGCCGAGGCTGAACTCCAGGTGTGCCGTCACGGTGCGCTGCATGCCTTCATCCTCACACCCGCAAGCGAGTATGGACAGGTGGAGGACTCCCCGCTCGTCGGTTCTCGGTCGATGCACAGGCTCGAGATCGCGTCGCTTTTCTGGTGCGGGCTCGCGGGTGCTAGCCTAGGTTCGCACCGATGCGATCCATCGTGTGCATTCGCCTCCGTAGCTCAGCGGATAGAGCGCCGGTTTCCGGTACCGTAGGTCGCAGGTTCGATTCCTGTCGGGGGCACAGTTATGTCGTGGCGAGTTCTTTTCTGAAGAGTATCTCGCTCGCCTCGTCCGGTAGCAGTAGTGACCCGCAGCCGACGTAGCCGCGTCGCCGGTACATGTGCTGGGCGCTCTCAGACGCCAGTGACGACGTCATAACGGAGGCGAATCCGTCGTCGGCCATTCTGCGTTCCCAGTCGTCCAGCAGGGCAGCAGCGCGTTGAACGGGAGAGCCGCCGTCTCTCAGTAGATCGTGGTGTGACAGCGAAGCAGATCAGTAGGCGCCGTTTGCGCTCAGCCAGCTGAGCGGGTTGACCAGGCCGCCATTAATACGGATCTCAAGGTGCAGGTGATTGGCCGTTGATCGTCCCGTGCTTCCCACGAGGCCCAGCACCTGGCCAGCGCTCACGTGCTGACCAACCGAAACCTGACGGGAGCCGTAGGTCATGTGGCCGTACGTCGATGTCACCGTCTGTCCGTTGATCTGGTGCTCGACGACAACCGCGACACCGTATCCGCCGTAGCTCTCTTGCGATGTCACGACAACGCCATCGGCGACGGCCCCGATCGGAGTCCCCCCGGCGATCAGAATGTCGACGCCCTCGTGCGACCCGCCACGGCTCATGAAGCCGTCGCCGATCGTTCCCCGACTGGGGAGAGGCCAGCGCACCGTACCATCTCCGGCGATCGCCGAGTAGACGTTTCCTCCGCCAGCGTTGCTGGAGCTCGACTTTTTAGCCTGCTCTGCCGCGCGTTTCGCCGCGGCTTCAGCCGCGGCCGCCTCGCGCGCTGCCTCGAGCTCTTCCGTCGTCGTGGCGCCGTAGCTGTCGCGTACGAGGTTCAGCGCCGGCTCAACGGCGACGCCACTGGCGTCAAGCGTCTGGGCGGATGCTGTTGCGATGTCGTAGCTGGAGGGGCCGTCTCCCGCCACTTCAGGGGTCGCATATGACGGAAGTGCCATTGTCGCGAAAAGTCCGGGAACGACCAGCCCGACGATCGCCGTCGAGGCCCACGAGCGAGCAATGCTCTTGCCCGAGCGCGGTTGCTTCTGTGAGGCAGTTGTCGGCGTCTTGCGCGGTGCCGTCGATGCGGAGTGCGCCGTGCCGCGGTCTTTGATGCGACGTGACTCCATCTCTCGGCGAGCTCGACGGGTGGCGGGTGCGTTCGGGGTGCCGTCAGAGGCGTCTCGCCTCGTCTCGAACGAATCAGTCACCAGAAAATCCTCCACACATGACACACCGTGAGCCACCGGGTGCGAAAAGTAGGGAATCCACCCCGCATGTGCGGCTCAGCCGAGTGGGGGTCACCGGCCGGTTGTCACGCGAACTCATCCGAGGATACGGGATCATAACGATTTGTGCACGCTCTTCTTGCCGATTGGCGAACATTTTCAGTCGGGTTCCGTGACGAAATCGATCAGCTGCTCCACGCGACCGAGCAGCTGCGGTTCAAGATCCGTGTAACTCGAGACGCGCGAGAGGATCGTCTTCCACGCCCGTGCGATGTCGGCTTGGTCGCCGTGAGGCCACCCGAAGGCTTCGCAGATGCCGTGCTTCCACTCCATGCGTCGCGGTACCGTCGGCCACGTCGAGATCCCGAGGCGCTCGGGCAGCACGGCCTGCCAGATATCGATATAGGGGTGACCGACGATCAGCACGTTGGCACCGTGAGCCGAGGCGGCGACGCGCTCGGCGATGCGGCTTTCTTTCGATCCGGGCACAAGATGGTCGACGAGGACGCCGATGCGTGCGTCGCGTGTCGGGGCAGCATCACGAATGATCGCGTCGAGGTCGTCGATGCCGCCGAGATACTCGACGACGACTCCCTCGACGCGGAGGTCGTCACCCCACACCTTTTCGACAAGCTCGGCATCGTGCCGTCCTTCAACGAAGATGCGGCTCTGCCGTGCGACGCGAGCTCGCTGCTGTGGCGCGGCGAACGACCCAGACGCCGTGCGAGCGTTACCGCGCGCCTTGGGGCGCGCCTTGACGAGTTCTACGGGTCTGCCATCGATCATGAAGCCCTTGCCCAAAGGGAACGCTCGCACCTTTCCCGAGTAGTCCTCGAGCTCAACGGTCTGCCCCTCCACTCCGACGACGGCGCCGCACCATCCGCTTCCGGCGTCTTCGACGACGAGGCCTTTCTCAGCCTCCACGGCCGTGTGCGAGGGTTTTCCGCGGTTTCTCCAGTCACCGGCGAGCACGTCTGTTCCATAGCGGTCATGAGTCACGTGCGGCACCTTATCTGCAACGCATCCGCTGCTCGCGAAGGCGCCCCGGTCACGCTGCGAGTTGCCGAAGAGCCTCGCGTTCGAGGCCGTCGAGGAGCCGCTCCAGCTGGTCAGTCGGCGCCATCGGAGCCTCTGGATGCCACTGCACGCCCGTAATCGGCAGAATCTCGTGCTCGACAGCCTCGATATGCCCATCGTGAGACCAGCCCACGGACCTGAGACCTGGCCCAGGGTGCTCAATCACTTGATGATGGCCGGACTGCACCGTGATGTGCTCCCCCAGGCGGAGTGCGAGCGTGCTCGAACGTTCAAGAGACACGGGATGCTCCACGAGTGTGTACTCGACAGGAAGATCGGTCAGCCGATGCCCGGCTTCTTCCATGTGCTGCACGAGCGTTCCCCCGAATGCCACGTTGATCACTTGATGCCCACGGCAGATGCCGAGAAGCGGAGTCGCGCGCAAGGCCGCTCGCCTGACGAGCGCGAGCTCGGCAGCATCCGCTGTTCGAAAGTGCCTGCCTTCGCCCTCGTACCCGGACTGTCCGCCGTAGAACTCCGGCGCGATATCTTCACCGCCCATGATGACGATCGCATCGGCAGACGCCGTTGCATCGAGCAGCCCCTCTGTACCGAGACGCTCAGCGGTGAGGAGGCGTGCGTCCCAGCCGAGAACCGTCGCGTCAGAGACGGTTCTCCTGATCATGCCGCGCGTGTACGCGTCATAAGCCGGCGCGTGCGGGCGCGCGTCGGTCACTTCGACGACAGCGAGCTGCAGCATCCGGTCACTGTTGGTCACGACTCCCCCTCTCTAGGCCCACCCAATTCTCTCGCTCGCTCCCCCGCGCCGCCACATGCACCGTCACAGTCGGAAACACGGCCAAGCACATTCGCAGGAAACCGAAACGCCGCTCCCCGTAGACTCGAGACGAAACGACCGGCGGCCGCGCGGCCGGCTGCGACGAGAGGGAGCACATGAGCAAGCAGACCATCTTCGGGCGCATCGCACAGCTTGCCCGAGCTAACATCAACGCGATCATCGACGCCGCGGAGGACCCGCAGAAGATGCTCGACCAGATGGTTCGCGATTACACGAACAACATCGCCGAGGCCGAGAGTGCGATCGCCGAGACGATCGGCAATCTGCGCATGCTTGAGCAGGACCACAAAGAAGACGTCGATGCCGCCCGTGACTGGGGAACGAAGGCACTCGCTGCCAGCAAGCGCGCCGACCAGATGCGCGCGTCAGGCGACACTGCAGGAGCAGACAAGTTCGACAACCTCGCGAAGGTGGCGCTGCAGCGTCAGATCGGGTCGGAGAACGAAGCGAAGACTGCGGAGCCGCAGATCGCATCGCAGAGCCAGGTTGTCGAGCAGCTCAAGAACGGCCTCAACGGCATGAAGGAGCGTCTCGAGCAGCTGAAGTCGAAGCGTAACGAACTCGTGGCGCGCCAGAAGACGGCGCAGGCGCAGCTCAAGGTGCACGACGCCATGAAGAGCATCGACATCATGGACCCGACGAGCGAGGTCAGCCGATTCGATGAGAAGATCCGGCGCGAAGAGGCGAAGGTGCTGGGCCACCAGGAGCTCGCGTCATCGAGCCTCGACGCACAGTTCGAAGAGCTCGAAGACCTGGGCGAGCTCACCGAGGTCGAAGCACGCCTCGCAGCGCTGAAGAGCGGCAGCAGCGGTTCGATCGAGTCCTGATGCACGCAGCGCGGGGGCGGGTGCCGAGGATTCTCGGCACCCGCCCCCGTTCGTTCTCAGGATGCTGATGCCACAGCGTCCTCGTCGCATACTTGAGTAATGACTGCTTTCATGGTCGTTCCGCAGTGGCAAGGCTCGTCGTCGTCACGAGCCATGCAGCTCATCGACGGAGCGGAGGCGATCCGAGGTGACCTGCCTGCGAGCGCAACGCACGACGTTGCTGTTCCGACGGGAGCGGGCGACGCGCTGGATACCGGAATCCGCCGGTTCACGTCGCTCGTCGCGGTGCGCGAGCGCCTGCGCGAACAGCTCGCAAACACAGCCGACCAAGCAGTGAGCATCGGGGGCGGCTGCGGGATCGAGGTCGCGGCGATCGATCACGCGATGGAGCGCACCGGTGGCGATCTCGCCGTCTTGTGGTTCGACGCCCATCCCGACCTGCACACGGCCGATACGTCGCTCTCCGGAGCATTCGACGGCATGGCGCTGCGCTCCGTGCTCGGCGAAGGCCACGACGTACTTGCGGCATCGCGCCCGGTGCCACACGGAAAGGTTGTGCTCGCCGGCATCCGCTCGGTCGATGATGCCGAAGCCGAGTACCTCGATCGTTCCGGTGTCCATGCTCTGAGCGCCGACGAGGCCGACGACATCGTGGCGACTCTGGCGTCGGTCGGCGCCTCGCACGTCTACGTGCATATCGACCTCGATGTTCTCGACCCGGCGGACATCGATGGCACGCACTGGGCCGAACCGTTTGGAATTCCACTCACGTCCCTCGTCGAGCTGATCGGGCGTGTCCGCGAAGACTTCGACGTTGCCGGAGCCGGGATCACCGGATTCGCACCGGCATCCGCCGCTGCCGCGACCGACGACCTAGCCGCGATTCTGCGCATTCTGGGCGCCCTGACCCGGCGCTGATTCCGCTCATTCCCGCGCGCGGGTAGTGTCAGACCATGAGCGAATACGACGTTGTGGTCATCGGCGCCGGTCCCGTGGGCGAGAACGTCGCCGACTATGCGACGCAGGCGGGGCTTTCATGCGTCATTGTCGAGCAGGAGAAAGTGGGAGGCGAGTGCTCGTATCGCGCGTGCATTCCTTCGAAGGCTCTCTTGAGACCGGGCGCGGCGCGTGCTGGCGCCCTCGCTGTTGACGGAGCCGCGCAATCTGTCGTTCGGGGACTTGATGTCGCTGCCGTGCTGGCCCGCCGTGACTCGTTCACGGGCAAGGGCGACGACTCCGGTCAGGTGTCATGGCTTGAGGATGCTGGAATCGCGCTGGTTCGCGGCAGCGGACGACTGACCGGCGAACGCACCGTCGAAGTCACGGCAGTTGAGACGACGACTCTCACAGCGCGCGTCGCGGTCGCGGTGTGCACCGGCTCTGTCGCCAATGTTCCCGATCTGCCTGGTATCGACGACGTCGAGATCTGGACGAGCCGCGATGCCACGGTCGCCGAGGAGGTTCCCGATTCGCTCGCCATCGTCGGCGGTGGTGTCGTTGCTGCCGAGCTGGCGACCGCATTCACGTCGCTCGGATCGAACGTGACAGTCATCGCCAGAAGCGGACTCCTGACCGGACACGAGCCGTTCGCCGGAGACGCCGTCGCAAAACGCCTGCGCTCTGCGGGAGCGGACGTGCGGATTGCCGACGTCGAGGCGCTCTCCCGCACTGAACGCGGCGCGATGCTCCAGCTTTCCACGGGCGAGACCGTCACCGCCGACCGCGTGCTGATGGCAACGGGACGAAACCCTGGAACGTCAGATCTCGGCTTCGACGCAGTCGGACTCACTCCAGGCGACTGGATCGATGTCGATGAGACGATGCTCGTCAAGGACGTGCCCGGTGACTGGCTGTATGCGGCCGGAGACGTAAACCACCGCGCCCTGCTGACGCACCAGGGAAAGTACCAGGCACGTGCGGCCGCAGCAGCGATTGCTGCGCGCGCGTCGGGGGACGTGCCTGATACACGACCATGGTCTGAGACGACAGCCACGGCAGACCACGACGCAGTGCCGTCTGTCGTGTTCAGCAGCCCGCAAGTGGCGTCAGTCGGCATGACGGATGCCGCCGCACGAAAGGCGGGCCGGAGCGTGCGGACGATCGACATCGACCTCGGATCCGTCGCTGGCGCGGCCCTGCACGCAGACGGCTACGAAGGCACCCTCCGCGCCGTGATCGACACGGAGCGGCACATCGTGCTCGGCGCAACGCTCGTCGGCGATGACGTCGCCGAGATGCTGCACGCTGCGACCATCGCCGTTGTGGGAGAGGTGCCGTTGCACCGGCTCTGGCACGCGGTTCCAGCGTTCCCGACCATGAGCGAAGCGTGGCTGCGTGTGCTCGAAAAGGCGCGGCAGGCGGAAGCCGAGTGATTCGCAGCATCCTCACGAATTCTCCCCTCAGCCTGCTCGGCTACGCCTACGGAACCCTCGTCGGTCTCGTGTGGGGCTTCATCTGGTCGACGGGGCGAGTTGAACGCAAGAACGGACTCTTCATCTTTCGCGGCATGCCCCGATGGACCTTCGGGCGCGGAGGCTCGTGCGTGGGCGCGTGCTACCTCACGCGAACGAACGTGAGCGCAGACGTGCTCGAGCACGAGGCCGTGCACAAGCAGCAATGGCGTACGTACGGCCTGCTGTTCCCTGTGCTGTATGCGCTCGAGGGGTTCGATCCGATGAAGAATCGGTTCGAGATTGAGGCCGGCCTTGAGAAGGGCGGCTATCTGCCGCGTTCCCGACAGCGCGGCGGGTCCGACGCACAATACGCACGAGTACGCTAGCTCGAAGCGCTGCGTGGTGTGCCCGACGTCGCCGAGAACTCGCGCAGACAGAGTCCGCCTACAGTGCGCCCTTGCGCCACTGCGACACGAGGAGTCCCCCGAGGAAGATTCCTCCGATCACGGCGGTGACCACACCGACGGGCAGCTGATTCGGAAGCGGCGAGAACTGCACCATCACGTCGGCAAGCATGAGGAGCACCGACCCCGTGAGACCGGCTGCAACGGGTGACTGCGAGCGTGTGAGAAGGCGCGCAAGATGCGGAGCCATGAGCGCGATGAACGCAACGGGGCCGCAGACCGCGACTCCTCCCGCTGCGAGAACAATCGCGATTGTCACGGCGATGGTTCGTGTACGGCTCGCCGACGCCCCGACGCCATCGGCGATGTCATCACCCATCTCGACGATGGAAAGCCGACGCGACAGCACAAGAGCAGCAGCTCCGAAGACACCGAGCACAACGGCGATGATCCCGACATCGCCGAGCGATCGAGCTTCGAGGCTGCCATTCAGCCACGTCGCCAAGACTGTCGCCTGCTCGCTCTTCACACGTGTGAGCATGAACTGCACGAACGACAGAGCAATAGCCTGCACACCGATTCCGGCGATGATCAGCTTTCCGGGCGACGCGAAACCGGTACCCGTCGCAATGTAGACGACCCCGATCGCAGCCGCAGCCCCCAGGACAGCACCGAGCGGCAGAGGCACGACTCCAGGCCAGAGGATGCCGAAGGCGACGGCGCCCGCGGACGCACCGGCCGTGAGCCCGATGACGTCGGGACTGCCAAGCGGATTGCGCGTCACGCGCTGGAAAAGCGATCCGCTCACCCCAAATGCCGCACCAGCACCGAGAGCGACGAGAAGTCTCGGCCCGCGAAGAGTCTGCACCACGAAGCTGCTCGCACCCGAGTCACCCGCAAGAGCCGAGGGAAGCTCCGAGAGCGGCACACCGAGATCACCGAGTCCGAGCGTGAGCACCGCGAGCACGACGACGGCCATGGCAAGGAGGGCGCACACGATCATCGTGCGGATGTGAACGAGCAGAGACAGCCGCCTGCCGATCCGCACTGTGCGATGATGCCCGGTCATCGCCGCTCACCTCGCATTCGACGCAGCGCGATAAACAGAGCTGGCGCTCCGACGATCGCCGTCATGACGCCCACCATGAGCTCGTCGGGTCGAGCGATCACCCGGCCGAGGACGTCGGAGAGGAGAAGCAGTACCGGGCCGAGAATGAGGCACAGCGGAAGCAGACGGCGGTGGTCGGGGCCGGAGACCGAACGCGCGATATGCGGCACGGCCAGCCCGACGAAGAGCACTGGCCCCACACCGGCTGTCGCAGCGCCGGCGAGAACGGCGACCGACACTCCGCTGAAGAGCCGAACAACGAGCGGGCGCTGCCCCAGCGATGCCGCGATGTCGTCACCGAGAGCGAGCGTATTGAGCCCGGGCGCCAGAACGAACGCGAGAAGCAGACCGACGATGATGAAAGGCAGGATCAGCCAGGCCTGATCGAGACTGCGCCCGGCAAGCGACCCGACCACCCAGTAGCGATACGCGTCGAAGACCTCAGGAAAGCTCAGGGACACGGCCTGCACATAGGCGGAGAAGACCGCGGTCACGACGGCTCCGGCGAGCACGATACGAGTCCCCGCCGACTGTCCGTTTGATGAGCCGAGCGCGTAGACGATGACGACGGCGACGACAGCTCCGAGGAGGGCAAGCCACACATATCCCGTCACCGTTGCACCGAAGAACGCGATACCCGTGACGATCGCTCCCGCGGCTCCGACGTTGATTCCGAAAAGCCCCGGATCCGCAAGCGGATTACGCGTCACCCCCTGCATCACTCCTCCCGCGACAGCGAGAGCTGCACCGACGATGAGTCCGAGCACGGTTCTCGGAACGCGGCTTGCGAGAACGGCATCGACGTACTCATCGCCGTTGCCGCCGATCGAAGCCATGATCTGTGCTAGCTCAAGTGGCTTCGAGCCGACGCCGAGGCTCAGCGCGACAGCGATGGCGAGCAGCATCAGAGCGGCCGCCACGCCGATGGCGTAGCGGCCGGCACCGTGCCGTCGACGATCAGCCATCGACGTGCGAGACGCCCTCCGAAATCAGCGGAAGATACTCGTCGAGCGCCCACGGAACACTCAGTGGAGTGAGCACGCTCGTCGCCATTCCGAGTTCTCGATTCGAGATGAACTCGACGACGGCGCCACTCTGCACGGCGGGAATCTGCTGCCACAGCTCCTGCTCGACAACGGCGGCCTTCTCGTCGTCGGAGTTGTACCACGTGAACAGCACATCGACATCGCTCAGCATGTCGGCGTTCTCCATGCCGATCGTCGCCGTGAACGTGCCCTCTGCGGGCTGAAGATCGGCGACCGCGGGGTCGAGTTCGAATCCGAGCGCCGTAAGCAAGTCGACTCGAGGGTCGCCCTTGAGATAGACCGAAAGCTCTCCCGGTTTGCCCGCGTAGACGTAGGCGAACGTCAGGCCCTCGAATTCAGGGTGTTCAGCAGCCGCATCTGCGAGCTGCGTCTCGATCCCGCCGATCAGCTCGTCTGCAGCATCCGTCTGCCCCAGCGCTGTCGCCACTGTCGAGATCTGCGTCTTCCAGTCGGTCTGCCACGCAGCATCCGGGTACGCGACCGTTGGAGCGAGCTGCGACAGCACATCGTACTGATCCTGTGTAAGCCCGGACTGCGGAGCGAGAATGACGTCGGGATCGGCCTTCACGACAGCATCCATGTCGATCTCGGGATACACGCTGAAGGTCTCGGGGAGCTGTTCACCGCTCTTCTCGATCGCGTCGCGAAGCCACGGCAGCAGCCCGTCGTCGTCGCCAGCCCACGTGTCTTCTTCGATCGCGACGGGTGTCTCACCGAGTGCGACGACGATGTCGGGCGTTCCCCAGCCGATCGAGACGATACGTTCGGGCTTTTCGGGAATCTCCGCGGTGCCGAGGGCACTTTCGATCGTCACGGGGAATGCGCCATCGCTCGTCGACTCGTCGCCTGGTGACTCGGATGCTGTCGAGCAGCCCGCGAGCGAAAGGGCAATGATCGCGGCGGCGGCCACGACTCCGGTCAGTCGGGTCATCAGAGGTTCTCCATGGCTTCTTCGATGAGCTGGGTGTATTCGTCAACCACCCAGGGAACGCTCAACGGCGTGATGAGGCTTGCCGCAGTCACGAACTGATGGTCATAAATGGTGACGTCAGAACCGCGCTCGATGGCGGGAATCTGAGCATAGAGAGGCTGAGATTCGACGTCTTTCTGCGCTGCCTCGTCCCCGAACCAGGTGAAAAGAAGATCTGTGTCGTCGAGCGCGTCGGCATTCTCGAGCCCGAGGGTGCTCGACGACGTGCCTTCGTTGACGGGCAGCTCGGTGATGAAGTCCGCGGGCGTGAGACCCATGAGTTCAAGGAGCGCTGCGCGCGGCTCCGTGGGCTGGAAGACACCGAGCGTTCCGGGCGTCGACGTGAATGTGTACGCGAACGTCGTACCCTCCCATTCCGGATGAGACTCCGCGACAGCTGTGAGCGTTTCGATGATCTCGTCGGACAGCTCTGCTGCATCGGCGGTTCGCCCGAGGGCTTCACCGATGAGACGAATCTGCTCGTCCCATGCGGTGCTCCACGCCTGCCCAGGGTATGCGACGGTTGGCGCGAGGTCGTTGAGCACGTCGAACTGGTCCTGCGTCAGTCCGGACTGCGGGGCAAGGATCACATCGGGGTCAGCCGCGACGATTGCATCAATGTCGAGTTCTGCCCCGGCTTCGATGAGAGCTGGAAGCTCATCTCCCCGCTCTTCGATGGCTTCGCGCACCCATGGCTGATACCCCTCGTCGTCACCGCCCCACGGATCTGCCTCAACGGCAACCGGCGTCAGTCCCAGCGCAACGACCGTGTCGGCTGTTCCCTGGCCGAGCGTGACGATGCGTTCGGGCTCTGAGGGTATCTCGGCCGTGCCGAGCGCGCTGTGGATGCTGACGGGAAATGCGCCGTTCGCCGATTCGGCCGACTCGCTCTCGGCCGCGGTGGACGCACATCCACTGAGGACGACGACGGACGCGACCGCGGCCAGAGCAACGCTCATCGAGCGAAATGACGACACACGTGTCCTTTCGAAACGGGTCATCGTGGCTCAGCTCTCGGCTCTGCCGAGTCGCCAGTACCCCATGAAAGCGACCGACCGGCGATCCAGTCCCGATTCGGAAACGAGGAAACGCCTGATCGTCTTGATCGCAGACGCTTCGCCAGCGATCCACGCGTACATGTCGCCCGCCCCCGGCGCATCGACACCGTCGGGAACGTCCCAGAGGATCTCACGATCGACATCGATGTCGTCGATCGTGCTCGCCGGTGAAGAAACGGTGCGCACGTGCTCGCGCACCCAGTCGCACACCGATGCAACGAGCCCGAGACCGTAGTCGCGTTCGGGTGCCATGCGCGGAATCCACTGCACGATCACACCCGTCGGGGCGTCAAGCGGCAGAATGTCGTCGGGGCACGGCACTTCGAGAAAGACGCGGCCGACGGCGTCGCGGGGCAGCGATTCGAGAATCGCGCTGACCGCGGGAACTGCCGTCTCATCTCCCGCGATGAGCAAGTGCTTCGCCGAGCCAGGATTCCACGTGAGACCGACCCCGCGAGCGGCGCTGCGCGAATCAGGGCCGACCACGACGACACGGTCACCCGCGCGCGCACTCGCCGCCCATTGTGAAGCCGGACCGCCGTCGCCGTGGGCGACGAAGTCGACGTCGAGTTCACGATCCTCGACGCGAATGTCACGGATCGAGTAGGTGCGGAACGGGTTTCGCTGGTGCTCCGGGAGATCGCGCCATTCGCTGTACCAGTCAGCACCCATGGGGAAGGTATCGAAACCGGTGTCGGGAAGCGGGAGGACCACCTTGATGCGCTGGTCGAGTCCCTCGGTTCCGAAGTACGCGAGCTCCTCGCCGGCGAAAGTGACTCTCGTGAAGTGCGGGCTGAGCTGCCGGACCCGCGACACGCGAAGATCGAAGTTGCTGAACGCTGGGCGCTCCTCTGTCAGCTCTGCAGCATCCGTCTTGTACGTCACCCTTCTAGTATGGGTTGCCTAACCTAAATCTCGCAAGTGACGTGAGTCATTGCCCATGGACGTCGGGATCCTGTCCCGTTCGCTCCCCCGATTCGAGGCGGCCGATCGCCTCAAGATCTTCTGCTCCGAGCTCGAATCCCGCGACATCGATATTTGAACGGATGCGGCTGGGCGTCACCGACTTGGGTATCACGATGTTGCCGAGTTGCAGATGCCAGCGCACGAGGATCTGAGCCGGTGTCACGGCGTACGTGCGCGCGAGCGCCGACAGCAGGGGATCGTCGAGAATCCGACCCCGGGCAAACGGCGACCACGCCTCCGTGGCGATTCCGTGGCGGCTGTTGTACGCCCGGACGTCTCGTTGCGGGAGCCACGGATGCAGTTCGATCTGGTTCACGGCGGGCGCCGTGTCTGACTCCCCCATCAGCCGTTCGAGATGGTGCGGGTGAAAGTTCGAGACGCCGATCGAGCGGACCCGTCCCTCGCGGTGTAGCCGTTCGAGCGCGCGCCATGTCTCGACATAGAGGTTTCTGCTCGGAACGGGCCAATGAATGAGATAGAGGTCGACATAGTCGAGGCCGAGAAGACGCGCACTCTCGTCGAACGCGCGCAGCGTCTTGTCGAAACCGTGATCGGCGTCCCACACCTTCGTCGTGACAAAAAGGTCGTCGCGGGCAATGCCGCTGCGTCGAATGCCTTCGCCGACCCCCGACTCATTTGCATACAGAGTCGCCGTGTCGATGTGCCGGTAGCCGCATTCGAGCGCCGTGAGAACAACGTCGCATGCTTCGTCGTCGGGAACCTTGTAGACGCCGAGCCCGATCTGCGGAATCTCGTGTCCCGTGCGCAGGGTGACGGCGGGAATCGACGCAGTCACGACGGAGTCAGCGCCTCAGACCGTAGAGGGCAGGAGTGACGATGCGCTCGGGATCCACCCCGAGTTCGGCGACAAGATGTTCGTGCACGGCAGAGACCCCGCGATAGTGACCACCGAGCCAGATGTGCGGAGTGTCCGTCGAGCCGTAGAGCATTTCATCGGACCACGCCTTGACAGCACGGCTCACCGCTTCGCCGTTGGCACATGCGGCGCCCGTTCCCGGCGCACCGGACCGGGTACCCCGCGTGAGCCACGTCACCGTCATGCGGGTCGGCACATCGATGCGAGAGATGTCGGCAGCCGAGTCGACTTCGACGAACACGCGACCGCGCGCGCAGTACGGAAGCGCCTGCAGCGCCGCCTCGAGCTCGGCGATCGATGTCTCATCGGCCGTGAGCAGGTAGACGTGACCGAGACCGCGCGATTCGCGCCGCGCGCGGGCACCGACGCCCCGCGATTGGATCTCGTTCACCATGTTTTTAGTATAGCCACGCCTAACTTCATCGCGGACCGATCTCATAACGACCCGCGATCGCAACGCGATTGAATGAGTTGATCGACACGATCACCCAGAGCAGCGCAGCATACTGCTCTGCAGAGAACAGCTCTGTCGCCTCCCGATAGACGTCATCGGGGAGCTGATCGGCGTGGATCAGGGTGACAGCCTCGGTCAGACGCAAGGCGGCGCACTCACGAGGAGAGAACAGGTCCGCTTCTCGCCACGCCGCGAGAACGGCCAGACGCTGAGCCGATTCCCCGAGCTTCTCAAGAGACCGGGAGTGCACATCGAGGCAATACGCGCAGCCGTTGATCTGCGACGCGCGCATCTGGACGAGCTCGACCAGGATCGGGTCGAGATCGACGTCTTTGGCGATGCCGGCGACGGTCGTCGAGAGATTCCTCAGCGCCGTGTAGGCGTCACGATGCGTGCGTGACGGGTGAATGCGAGATGATGGAGCCATGCGTCACAACTGTACTCAGGACGGACGAGCGAGCGCCAGATCCGCATCGCACTGCCACCGTGCGCGTTCAGGTACGTTCTCACGGCAAGGCAGATCATGAATCGCGTCGACGACGCAGACGACGAGTTTCGCTTTCGCGAAGAGGAGGCTGTCGAATTCGGCATCCCCCTCCCCCTGCAGGCCGCTGCTCGCGCGTCGACGAACGACGCTGAGCACAGACGTGTGAGTTTCATTCGATACGGCGATGGTCGCCCCGTCGTCACCTTCCTTCACGGTGCTGCGCTCAACGCTCACACGTGGGACGCGACTGCTGCAGCTCTCGGCACACCCGCTGTCGCCCTTGATCTGCCCGGGCACGGATGCTCCGAGTGGCGCGACGACGCCGACTACCGGCCGGAGACCCTCGCAGCATCCCTCTCTTCTGTCATTCGCGGCTTCGCCGGCCCTCGCCTCCTAGTCGGGCAGTCGCTTGGCGGGCTCACCTCCGCCCTCATTGCGGCGGAGGACCCGGCCACGGCCGGTCTGATCCTCGTCGACATCACACCCGGAGTCAGCGCGGACGAGACGTCGCCGGTCGCGGCCTTTCTCGCGGGTCCGACAGATTTTGCCCGTCGCGATGACGTTGTCGAGGCAGCACGATCGGCGGGGATCGGAGTGTCGAGGGAATCCGTCGCCCGCGGCGTCGCTCTCAACACGTGCGTGCGCGACGATGGGCGCGTGGTCTTCACACATCACCTCGGAAACCTTTCGGGCATGAGTCCGTCGCTCAGGTGGGACCCCGAGCGACTCTGGCGCGTACTGGGCGACGTCGCGGTGCCGGTCTGGCTCGTGCGAGCCAGGCGGGGTCTCGTCAGTGACGAACGCGTCCGAGAATTCACCGGACGTCTTCCCCGCGCGCACGTCATAGAACTCGACACAGGGCACAATGTTCAAGAGGATGATCCCGTCGCACTTGCCCGTGTCATCACCGATGTCCTCTCTTCTCTCGAAGAAAGCTCGCGCACATCGGAACTCCCCGAGGCTCGAGCCTGACCGAAAGGACCTGCTCCGCATGAGAACCCCCTACGTCGCCATCGGTATCGCCGCCATCTCAGCGCTTGCGCTGAGCGGATGCGGCAGCCAGGGCGACGAGGCCAGTGGTCCCGACTCCGAGGCGTCTGTCAATGTCGGACTCGTTCTCGAGCCCACCGACCTTGACATCCGACGCACGTCCGGGGCGGCACTCGATCAGGTGCTCATCGACAACGTCTACGAGGGACTTGTCTCGCGCACCCCCACGGGCGCGATCGTCGACACCATCGCAGCGTCACACGAGGTCAGCGATGACGGGCTCACCTACACGTTCGACATCAACGACGGCATCACGTTCCATAACGGCGATGAGCTGACTGTCGACGATGTCGTGTGGTCCCTCACGCAGGTGAAAGACGACCCAGAGCTCCGAGACCATGAACTGCTCGAATCAGTGACGGAGATTGCGGCGACCGATGACGACACCGTCACGCTCACGCTCTCCGAACCCGACTCTAACCTGCTGTGGAACCTCAGCGGACGCGCGGGTCTCGTTCTCGATCAGGATGCCGACAACGACATATCGACGACGGCGAACGGCACGGGTCCGTTCACGCTCGAGGAGTGGAAGCAAGGAGACTCCATCACGCTCGCGCGCAACGACGACTACTGGGGGGATGCTGCGAAAGTCGCTGAAGTCGTCTTCGTCTACATCGGCGACACAACGGCTGGCGTAAACGCGGCCCTGGCGGGAGACCTCGACGTTCTCACTGCTGTCGACCCGAACCTGCGGGGGCAGTTCGAAGGCACCGAATTCACGCTGCACGAGGGCAAGACGACGGACAAGTACACGCTGGCGTTCAACAACGAGCGGAAGCCGCTCGACGACGTTCGCGTGCGCAAGGCCCTCCAGCTCGCCGTCGACCACGCCGCGGTCATTGACGCGATCGGCGGCGCGGGCGTCGAGATGGGCGGCCCGATTCCGCCGCTCGATCCCGGTTATGAGGATCTCACCTCTCTGCGGCCCTACGACCCAGAAGAGGCGAAGAGCCTCCTGGCGGAGGCCGGGGTCGAGGGTCTCTCGCTCGAACTCACCGTTCCGAACATCTACGGCACTACCGTCGCCAACCTGCTCGTGTCCGCGTACAAAGAGATCGGCGTCGAGCTCACCGTCAACTCGGTCGAGTTCTCGACCTGGCTCAATGACGTGTACACCAATCACGATTACGATCTCAGCTTCGTCGATCACCTTGAGCCGCGCGATTTCGGCAACTGGGCAAATCCTGACTACTACTTCGGCTACGACAACGCCGACGTGCAGAAGCTTTACGCCGAGTCGGTTCGTGCGACGGATCCGGAGACAGCGGAGCAGAAGCTGGCAGACGCCGCCAAGATCGTGGCCGAAGACCATGCCGCCGACTGGCTCTACAACGCGCTCACGCTCACGGCCATCGCCGAGGGCATCACGGGCTTCCCCACCGATTCCCCCAACGCACGCCTCGATCTGAGCTCTCTCGCTGTGACCGCGTGATTCGATTCGCCCTCACCCGCCTCGCCCTGCTCCTCGTCGGGCTGCTGGTCGCGAGCGCGCTCATCTTCGTGACGCTCCGGGTTCTGCCCGGGGACGTCGCACAAGTCATCGCCGGAACCGACGGCACTCCGGAGCAGGTGCAAGCGATCCGCGAATCGCTCGGACTGAACCAGCCGCTGCTCGCGCAGTACGGGGACTGGCTCGGCGGCATCCTCTCGGGAGACCTCGGACGCTCGATGCTGACCGGCGCATCGGTGACCTCCGAGCTCGTCGAGAAGTCGCAAGTGACGATTCCGCTGGCCGTGCTGTCTCTCGCGACTGCCCTCGTGATCGCGATCCCGCTCGGGATCCTCTCGGCGCTCAAGCATCGCAGCATCACGGGGTCCGCGATGAGCATGGCATCGCAGGCGATCGCTGCCGTTCCCGTCGTCTGGGCGGGCATGCTGCTCGTCGTCGTCTTCGCGGTGGGGCTCGGCTGGTTCCCTCCGCAGGGGTTTCCACGCGATGGCTGGGAGGCGCCGGGCAGGGCACTCTACTCGCTCGTGCTTCCCGCACTCACGATCGGCGTCGTCGAGGGCGCCGTCCTCTTGCGCTTCATTCGCTCGGCAGCCCTCGAAGCACTCGGCCAGGACTACGTGCGCACGGCGGCGGCGAAAGGTCTGACCCGCACGCGCGCCCTCGTTACGCACGGTATGCCGAACGTCGCCCTGACCGTCGTCTCTGTGCTCGCCCTTCAGATCGCCGGGCTGCTCGTGGGCGCCGTGATCATCGAACAGCTCTTCAACCTTCCCGGGATCGGTCGCATGCTCGTCACGGACGTCGGCAACCGCGACCTTGAGAAGGTGCAGGGAGACGTTCTCGTGCTGACAGGACTCGTCCTCATCATCGGCACAGTCGTGGACATCGTCGCACGAGCCATCGATCCTCGGCAGCGGGAGGTCTCAGCATGACCGCTCCTGCTCCCGTGACAAGACGCCCCGGATGGGCGCGCTCGCTCCTGCGCAGCCCGGCGGGCCTGTTCGGCATCGCATCGACAACCGTGCTCGTGCTGTGCGCCCTGGTATCCCTGGTCTGGACTCCCCACGACCCGGTGCACACGGACGTGCTCGACAAATGGCAGCCCCCTTCCCCCGATCATCTGCTCGGCACTGACAACATCGGGCGCGACATCTTCAGCGTGCTCCTCGCTGGATCGCGCGTGACCCTGCAGGTGGCGATCGGCTCCGCTCTCGTCGGCGCGATCGTCGGCGTCGTCTTCGCCGTACTCGGCGCGCTCACCTCTCGCTGGTTCCGCGAGGTCATCGCCGTGCTCATCGACATTCTCATCGCCTTCCCCACGCTCCTCATCGCCATGATGCTCGCCTCAGCGTTCGGTGGATCCCTCATGGTCGTGATCCTCGCCGTCGGCATCAGCTTCGGTGTCAACATCGGCCGCGTCACGCGTCCGGAGATCCGCCGCGTGTCTCACTCCGAGTTCGTGACCGCCGGAGTCGCTGCAGGACTCGGTCCCGTGCGAAATCTCACGCGGCACATCCTTCCCAACGTTGCCCCCGTCTTCATCGTTCAGCTCTCGTGGTGCATGGCTGTCGCGGTACTTGCCGAGACGGGACTGTCGTATCTCGGCTACGGCGCGCCCGTCTCGACGCCGTCATGGGGGCGCGTGCTTGCCGAGCTGCAGGCGTACATCAGCATCCACCCCCTCTCGGTGGTCTGGCCCGGACTCGCCATCACAATCACGGTTCTCGGGTTCAACCTGCTCGGCGACGGCCTGCGTGACGCGACGGACCCGCGTCTCGGCCGACCGGAGGTGATCACGGCATGAGCCTCAGCGTGACCGACCTGACCATCACCGTCGCAGGACGCACGGTCGTCGATTCCGTCTCATTCGCCGTCGATGACGGAGGGCGCATCGGCATCATCGGCGAGTCCGGCTCCGGAAAGTCGATGACGGCTCTGGCCGTGCTCGGGCTGCTTCCCGACGGCGCAACGGCGACGGGCAGCATCCGCCTCGACGGTCGTGAGCTGCTCGGCCGCCCCGACCGCGAACTCGCCCGGGTGCGCGGGTCGCGCATTGCCATGGTCTTTCAGGAGCCGCGCACTGCCCTCAACCCGATCCGCACGATCGGCAGGCAGATCATGGAGCCCGTGCGCATTCACGAACGACTGGGCCGGGCCGAATGCCGCGCCCGCGCCCTCGAGCTCGCGAAGCTCGTCGCGCTCAACGACCCCGAGGCGATGCTCTCGCGGTACCCGCACCAGCTTTCGGGCGGGCAGCGTCAGCGAGTGGGAATCGCCATGGCTCTGGCCGCGCGCCCGCAGGTGCTCATCGCCGACGAACCGACGACGGCGCTCGACGTCACGATTCAAGCGGAGATCCTCGAGCTCTTCGAACGCGTCGTCACGCAGCTCGGCACTTCGCTCGTGTTCATCACGCACGACCTCGCCGTTCTGAAATCCATCGTCGAAACGGCGATCGTTCTCGACCACGGACGTCTCGCCGAATCGGGCTCCGTACATGATCTGCTCGCACATCCGACGTCTGCGGTGACCAGGAGAATCGTGGATGCTGCGCGCGCGACGAGCTGGACGAGACCGGAGGCGACGTGACGACCCCCCTCATGCGGCTGTGCGGACTGACCCGCGACTACGTGAACCGGCGCGACACGCTCTTTGCGCCGCGTTCCGTCACACATGCTCTGCGGAGCACGGACCTTGAGATTCCCGAAGGCGCGTCTCTCGGAATCATCGGAGAATCGGGCTCCGGAAAGTCGACGCTCGTGCGGCTCATGCTCGCCCTCGACACGCCGACGAGCGGCCACGTCGAGTTTCGCGAGCGGCCTGTCGCCCGCGGGCGCCGGGCCGGGTGGTTTCGCCGTGAAACGGGAATCGTGTTTCAAGACCCTTATGCGTCGCTCGATCCGCGCATGACCGTCGGTCGGATCGTCTCTGAACCCCTGTCAGGACTGCGGATTGCAGGCGACCACCGGGCGCGAGTGCTTGAGGTGCTCGGGCAGGTCGGACTCGATGGCGAGATGGCCGACCGCTACCCGCATGAGTTCTCGGGCGGCCAGCGCCAGCGCATCGCCCTGGCACGCGCCATCGTGCATGAACCGTGCATGCTCGTGGGCGATGAGCCGGTCAGCGCACTCGACGTGACCGTGCGCGCGCAGATTCTCGAACTGCTCGCCGATCTCAAGGCGCAACTGGGGCTCACACTCGTGCTCGTTTCTCACGATATCGGGATCGTCCGCGACCTGTGTGAGAATGTGGCCGTCATGACCGACGGCCGGATTGTCGAGAAGGGCGATACCGCCGAGGTGCTTGCGCGCCCCCAGCATCCGTACACAACGCGTCTGCTTGACGCTGTTCCCGCACTCGATATGCACGAGAACGATTGACGGCGTCGCGGGCCACAACGTGCTCGACAAGCCCAGACGTGAGACGCGGGCACGGGCTGCTCCCGCCGCGCGTCGCGAACCTCCGTGGGGCCGGGCACACGGGGTTCTAGCGAGAGAAATCGCCAGGTCGACGATCCTGCCACCGCACGCGGCGCTCGAGCTGCGTTCCGAGCGCGAAGAGGGTTGCTTCACCACCCGGCCGCCCGATCAGCTGCACTCCCATGGGCAGCCCCGTCTCGGTCTGCACGAGGGGAAGCGTGATCGCCGGCAGACCCGCGACATTGACGAATGAGGTGTACGGCTCGTACTCGCACTGCTGACGAAAGTTTCGCTCGGGATCCTCGGCGTCGAACCAGCCCAACGGCCGCGGCGTGAGAGCGAGCGTCGGCGTCAGCACAGCGTCAAAGCGCGAGAACTGAGCGATGACGCTTCGCTCGAATTCGCTCAGCGCGCCGAGCACCGCGGTCAGATCGCGCGCGCTCATCAAACGTCCGCGCTCGACAAGGTGGCGGGTGAGCGGCTCAAGCTGTTCAAGCCGTGATCCCTCGATGGGCAGCGACGCCGCCGACGCGTGCCACAGAGCGAGAAATCTCTGTGCATAGCGGCTGTCGTGATCAAGCTCGAACTCCTCGATGCCGTGCCCCATGTCAGCGAAACGGGTCGTCGCCTCGTCGACGGCCGCCGCCGCAGCAGCATCCACGACGATGTCGAGTTCGCCGTCGAACGGCGTGTTGGTCATGACCCCGAGCTGGTAGCGGCCTTCCCCGCGCACTGCTGCCCCGAGTAGATCACCGTCGTTGTCGTCAGGAGCTCTGAGCGTGTAGTGATGTTCGATGCGACCGTTCACGCGCCCGATCATGCCGTCGAGAAGCAGTGCCGCGTCGGTCACCGTTCGGGCGAGAGCACCCCCGACAGACAGTCCGCCGAGCGAGGTGATGCCGCTCGCCGACGGAACGAGGCCACGCGACGGCTTGATGCCGACGAGGCCGCACGCCGCTGCAGGAATGCGAATGGATCCGCCGCCGTCGCTGCCCGGCGCGAACGGCAGAATGCGCGCCGCTACAGCCGCGGCCGCGCCTCCGCTCGACCCTCCTACCCCGCGCGTCAGATCCCATGGATTGCGCACGGGGCCGGTTGCCAGCGGCTCCGTGTACCCGGCAAGACCGAACTCGGGCGTGGCTGTCTTGCCGATACTCACGGCGCCAGCCGCGTCGAGAACCTCGACGAGTTCATCGGATGCCGCGGGTTCAACTCCCTGGAACAGGCGCGATCCGAAGCCGGTCGGCACACCCGCTCTGTTGACGAGGTCTTTGTCTGCGAGTGGGAGCCCCCAGAGGCGGGATGTGTGTGGAACACTCGACTGCACCCTGGCGGCGCGCTGCCGCGCAGCATCCGGTGTCACTGTCACAAAGGCACCAAGCTGCGCATTGTGACGCTCGGCGCGCTCGATCACGTGTTCTGTCACATCGGTCGGGCTGGTCTCACCCTTCTGCAACGCCCGCCACAGGTCGAGGGCGCTGAGGTCGTGCAGTTCCGCCATGCCTTGAGGCTACCCACATCGCTCGCACATCACATGACGGAGTACTGCAGCAGATGGACGCCGAGCCACGTGCCGAACTTGCAGCCGACGTTCTCAAGCCGGCCAACACGACGAAAGCCCGCGTGTTCGTGCAGCGCCAATGATGCGTCGCTTCCCCTGTCGCTGATCACCGCGATGATCTCTGTGTGACCCGCATCGCGGCACGCATCGATGAGCCCTGCGAGAAGCCGACGACCGAGTCCGGTGCCCGCGGCCGACGGCGCGAGGTAGATCGAGTTCTCCACCGTCGCTCGATAGGCGTGCTTCGGCTTCCACGGCGCGACGTACGCGTAACCGATTACATCACCGGATGCTGCGGCAGCGACGAGCACAGGATGCCCCGATGCGTCGAGCGCGCTGAGCCGCTCAGCCCAGGCGCCGACGGTGGGCGGGAGCTCGTCGAACGTCGCGAAAGACTCCGCCACATAGTGCGCGTAGATCTCGGAGATGCCCGCGGCGTCACCGGTCATCGCTCGCCTGATCGTCCGAGGCTCGGTCGTTGTGGAAGTCGCGGGTTCTGCCGTCACGAGGTCAGGCTATGCCCGTCGTGTTTCACCCATGTGTCCTCTCGACGCGCCAGTCGACGGGCGGAGCGCCCTGCTGCTCGAGCAGCTCGTTGACGCGTGAAAACGGCTTCGACCCGAAGAACCCCCGCGAGGCCGAGAGCGGGCTCGGGTGCGCACTCGCGACGACGGGCGTCGTGCCGAGCATGGGGCGAAGACTCTGCGCATCGCGGCCCCAGAGCAGCGCGACCAGCGGAGCATCGCGTTCGACGAGCACCCGGATCGCGTGCTCGGTGACCGACTCCCAGCCCTTGCCGCGATGGGATGCGGGGCTGCCCGGAGCGACAGTGAGCACACGATTGAGCAGCATCACGCCGCTGCGGGACCACGCCGTCAGGTCCCCCGTCGAGGCCGGCGGAATACCGAGGTCATCGTTGAGTTCGCGGTAGATGTTCTGCAGGCTGCGGGGCAGCGGTCTCACGTGCGGATCGACGGCGAACGACAGCCCGATCGGATGCCCCTGCGTCGGGTACGGGTCCTGCCCGACAATAAGAACGCGCACGTCAGAAAGGGGCTGCTCAAAGGCGCGCAGCACCTGGTGCCCTCGCGGAAGGTATCCTCGCCCGGCCGCGGTCTCACCGCGCAGAAAATCGCCCATCTGAGCAATCGTCGGAGCCACGGGGGCGAGTGCGTCGGCCCAGCCCGGGTCGAGAGATCCGGATGCTGCCAGCTCCTGCAGGCTCTTCGGCGTCACGAGGCCGCCGCCGTCGCCACGGTCACCCCGTGCTCGCCCGGCATCACCTGCCACATCGAGCCTGCGCCGTGCACCTCAAGGCCTCCGTCGGTGACGACCAGCGCCGTGCCCTCATCGATCGCGACGCCGCCGTCGACGAGACCGGCCTCGGTCGCCGCGATCAGGCGCGAGATGGTTCCCCACTGAGCAGCGTGAACGTCGATGGTGATGTCGACGAGACCGATTCCCTCGGCGATCTCGAGTTCGCTCGCCCCGGCGCCGATAGTGTCGGGCGCGACAGCGATGCCTCCGATGCTGTGCCCCGCGACGAGCGCCTTGTCCGCGGCGATGAGAGCGCCCGCCGACGTGCCGAAGTACGGGGTGCCCTCGGCGACGCGGCGACGAATCTCACCGACGATGGGCTGCAGGGCGCGCAGATACTCACGCGCGTCGCCGCCCGAGACATAGAGCGCGTCGATGTCGACGAGGTCCGTGAGCGCCGCCTCATCGGTCGCACCATACTCGCGGATCACCGGTTCGCAGGAGCCCTCACGCGCAAGGGCCTGCGCGACGTCGTCCGGCGTCGTCTGGCGCGTAGCCCTTCCCGTGTAGATCACGGCGATGCGGGGCACGTCGGCGCCCCGACGCTCGCTGCTTCTCGCAGCATCCGCAATGAAATCGGCGAGCGGAACATCGCCTCCGCCACTCAGATAGATGCTCACGCGGTCTCCCCCGTCGCGACTGTTTCGACGGTGACGGGCGGCAGAGCCGACCATGGGAACGTGATCCATTTGTCGGTGTTGCGCCACACGAAGTCAGGCTCGAGCACGGTGCGCGGTTTCGAGTAGAGCGTGACAGAACGCACCTCGGCGCCGTGCCGCCCCAGTAGCTCGACGACGAGCGCGAGCGTCTTTCCTGAGTCAGAGACGTCGTCGACGAGCAGTACGCGTTTGCCGTTGAGACTCGGCGCGTCGAGCGCGGGCGGAAGCACGACCGGCTCGGGAAGCGTCTCGTGGATGTCGGTGTAGAACTCGACGTTGATGCTTCCGCAGCTCTTGGTTCCCAGCGCATAGGCGATGGACCCGGCAAGCAGCAGACCACCGCGAGCGACGGCGACAACGATATCCGGTCGGTACCCGCCCTCAAGTACCTGCTGCGCCAGCTCCCGCGACGCGACCCCGAAATCGTCCCAGCTCAGAACTTCGCGTTCGTCGCTCATGCGTTCACCTTCAGCTCTCCCTTGACAAGTTTGTGCGGTGCGGCCTGGGCCACAGGCTTCACCGTGATCTGGTCCAGATTGACGTGCGGGGGCAGCTCAAGGGCGTGCACGATCGTCTCCGCGATGTCGTCGGCCGTGAGCGGGTGGGGCACGTCGGCGTAGACGGCATCCGCCGCACTCTGGTCTCCACCGAGCCGCACGAGCGAGAATTCCTCGGTGTGCACGAGTCCTGGGGCGACGTCGATGACGCGGATCGGCTCGCCGGCGAGCTCGAGCCGCAGCGCCTGCAGCAGCGCACGCTGAGCGAACTTGGCGGCGTTGTACCCGCCGCCCTTCTCGTAGGCGACCTGGCCGGCGATGGACGTGACGCCGAGAATCGATGCCGCACGGCCCGGCTCGACCGAGGCGCGCAGCACGGGCAGCAGCGCCGAGACGATGCGCTTCGTGCCCAGCACGTTGACGTCGTACATGCGCGACCAGTCGTCGATGGACGATTCTTCGACCGTCGCAAGGCCGAGCGCGCCGCCGGCGTTGCTCACGACAGCATCCGCGCCTCCGGACTCTGCGACATATGCTGCGAGCGCGTCGACATCCGCCTGGTTCGTTACGTCGCACGTGCGCACGTCTGCGCCCGTCTCGCGGTGAAGCTGCTCAAGACGATCGGCGCGGCGAGCGACGCCGATCACCTTCCATCCACTGTCGACCAGCCGGGCGACCGTCGCCCAGCCGATTCCCGAACTTGCTCCAGTGACGACGGCACGGCGAAAGGTCATGCACTCAAGACTATTTGCTCACGAGCGGTCACTCCACTCGTTCGCGCACCCAGTCGAGCGCGGCCTCGCCTTCAGCCCGCTGAAACGCGCGGAGTGCCGGCATGAACGCGGGTGCGGGGCGGCGCGCTTTGTCGAGGAAGTGCCCGGCCAGGCCCGCGAGCACGGCGGTGACGTCGCCGCTGGCAGCGTCCGCGAAGATCGGATGCTGCTCAACGAGCAGGTTCGTGTCGCATGGCTCCGCCCGCATGCGAACATCGATGAGATAGCAGAGCGCATCGAACCAGCGGCAGCCGAGCGCAGCCCACGGCCAATCGACGATGCGCACCGTTCCATCAGCCTCGACCAGCAGATTGTCCGCGCGGGTATCGAAATGCAGCAGCCAATCGCCACGCAGCGCGTCGACGGCGCGCGACGCAAGGTCGGCGAGCAGTGCGTGGTGGCGGCGCGCCCACTCGGGCACGTCGCCACCAGCGGCATCCTCTAGCTCTTTCCACGCCGCCATCGCGTCTTGTTCGGTCTCGGCGACGCGCGGCAACCCGTGCATCGTGGTGACGCGCGGCAGCGAGGCGAGCGCGTCGAGAACGCGTTCGGTGTCGCCCGCGCGCTCGTCAGGATGCCTGCCGGCGATGTCGTCGACGATCAGGACAAACCAGTCGTGGTCTTCTGCTGTGCCGATGAGTCGAGGTGCCGAGGGGCCGAGCGGCACATCGCCGAGAATGCGCGCCTCGCGCCTGTGGAGCTCAACCGTCTGCTCGTTGCGCCCGCGATCGGCCGCCTTCACAAACGCGCGCGCTCCTGTCGCCGTCGTCACCCGTGCGGCAACCCCCGTTGAAAACCCGCTCGGCTGGCTCTCCGCAGACACCACCTCGCCGATCACAGCGGAAATGCGCGAGGTCAGTGTCTCCGGCATTTCCGTCCACTGCTGGCGTGTGTGCGTCACAGCATCCATCTGCCGATCTTACGGGCACGCTACCGCTCAACATGACGTCATGTTTCGCGGACCCTTGGCGTGCACCGTTCAAGTGCGTACTCTCGGTGGCACAAGCCACTGGTCACCGCACCCACCCCACGACAGAGGAACATCATGACTGACGCACACTCGAACTGGAAGTTCGAAACCCTGCAGATCCACGCTGGCGCAGCCCCCGACCCCGTCACGAAGTCGCGCGCCACGCCGATCTACCAGACGACGAGCTACGTCTTCGACAACACAGAGCACGCGAAGAACCTCTTCGCTCTCGCCGAGTTCGGCAACATCTACACGCGCATCCAGAACCCGACTCAGGATGTCGTCGAGCAGCGGGTCGCCGCGCTCGAGGGCGGTACGGGAGCACTGCTGCTCGCGTCGGGCCAGGCCGCGTCCACGTTCTCGATTCTGAACATCGCGCAGGCGGGCGACCACGTCGTCTCGTCATCGTCGATCTACGGCGGCACGTACAACCTGTTCAAGTACACGCTCGCGAAGCTGGGCATCGAGGTCACGTTCGTCGAAGACCAGGATGACCTCGACGAGTGGCGCCGCGCCGTTCGCACGAACACCAAGGCATTCTTCGCCGAGACGATCGGAAACCCGCGCATCAACGTTCTCGACATCGCTGGAGTCGCCGACGTCGCCCACTCCAACGACGTTCCCCTCATCGTCGACAACACGATCGCGACCCCGTACCTCATTCGTCCGCTCGAGCACGGCGCAGACATCGTCACGCACTCCGCGACGAAGTTCCTCGGCGGCCACGGCACCGTCATCGGCGGCGTGATCGTCGACGGCGGCACATTCGAGTGGTCGAAGCACGTCGACAAGTTCCCCGGCCTCACCGAGCCCGACCCCTCCTACCACGGCGCAAGCTACACGACAGTGCTCGGCGACTCGATCGCCTACATCATCAAGGCGCGCGTGCAACTGCTGCGCGACCTCGGCTCCGCCATCGCTCCGGCGAGCGCTTGGCAGCTCATCCAGGGCATCGAGACGCTGTCTCTGCGCATCGAACGGCATGTCCAGAACGCACAGGAGATCGCCGAGTGGCTCGAAGAGCACCCGGACATCGCGAGCGTCAACTACTCGGGGCTGCCCTCGAGTCCGTGGTACGAGAAGGCGAATCGCTACGCCCCGAAGGGCGTCGGTGCCGTGCTGTCGTTCGAGCTGAAGGGCGGGGTCGACGCTGGACGCGCTTTTGTCAACAGCCTGCAGCTGTTCTCTCACCTCGCGAACATCGGCGACGTGCGTTCGCTCGTCATCCACCCGGCCTCGACCACGCACTCGCAGCTCTCTCCCGAGCAGCAGCTCACAGCGGGCGTCACCCCCGGGCTCGTGCGCCTGTCCGTCGGGCTCGAGAACCTCGACGACCTCAAGTCCGATCTCGAGCAGGCATTCGCCGCGGCACGCGAGGTCGCGCACGCGTCATAGCGCCTCGAGCGGTGTCGAAGGCGGCGCGGATGCTGTCAGCATCCGCGCCGCCTTCACTGTGCTGTCTCGCTGAGCCCTGCCTGTAACAATGCCCGCGCACTCCGTCGGGGCAGACAGAATGAGATCATGCATTCGCAGCGCCTCGACGACACTGTGCCGTGGAGCTTCATCACCGAAGCCGACAGCCGCACGGTCATCGGCCGTCCTCCTGCAACGGGGGCGTGGCGAGACGGAGACCCGGCGGGCGCCCGGCTCTTCGCTGCGCTCGGCGAGTTTTCGTTCGGGGCCGGAGGTGCGCTTCCCTTCGTGCGGATCGCGTACGAGACATGGGGAACACTCAACGCCGACCGCGACAACGCCGTTCTCGTGCTGCACGCTCTCACGGGCGATTCGCACGTACGCGGTCCCGCGGGTGCCGGCCATCCGACGGCCGGCTGGTGGGAAGACATCGTCGGTCCGGGCAAAGTCATCGACACGGACCGCTACTTCGTCGTGGCGCCGAACATGCTCGGCGGATGCCAGGGGACGACCGGCCCCGCAAGCTTCGCACCCGACGGCACGGAATGGGGCTCCCGCTTTCCCTACACGACGATCCGCGATCAGGTGAACGCGCAGGCGCGGCTTGCCGACGTTCTGGGCATCGACGCGTGGGAGGCCGTGATCGGCGGCTCGATGGGCGGCATGCACGCTCTGGAATGGGGCACGACATTCCCGGAACGTGTGCGGCGCCTGGCCGTGCTCGCCGCGCCTCCCGAGTCCACGGCAGACCAGATCGCGCAGAACACTGTGCAGATCGAAGCCGTGCGCACCGATCCGCACTTCAACGGCGGCTATTACTACGACGCATCCGACGGAAACGGTCCGTACCGCGGCCTCGCGCTCGCGCGCCGGCTCGCGATGATCAACTATCGCAGCCCCCACGAGCTCAATTCGCGCTTCGCCCGCACATGGCAGTCCGACATCAGCCCCCTCGGCCACGGCGGTCGCTTCGCCGTCGAGTCGTACATCGATTTTCACGGCAATAAGTTCACGCGCCGCTTCGATGCGAACAGCTACACCGTACTCGTCGAGGCGATGAACTCCCACGACGTCGGCAGGGGCCGCGGGGACATCGCCTCCGCGTGCTCTCGCGTGACCATGCCCACTCTCGTGCTCGGCATTGATAGCGACCGCCTCTTCCCTGTCACCGGCCAAGAACAGATCGCCGCTGCTGTGCCTGGCAACATCGACGGCGACGTTCCCGCCGTCATCTCGTCAGATTTCGGCCACGACGCTTTTCTCATCGAGGGCGACCTCATCGCGCAGCATCTGGCACGTCTTCTCAGCGTTTAGCCAGGTTCCCAATAGACTGAGGTCGCATTCGCGACGAGGTTTGATGAGGTGAGGCGCATGGCGGTGTGGCGTGAGATCGCCTCGTCTGCGCCCGGGCGGCAACAGCGCGAGTCTCTCGAGTACTTCGACGCTCAGCACGCGCAGCTCGTCGCCATGACAACGCTCTCGTTCAGCATCGTTGGCACAGCGATGTCGTTCGTCGCCATGTTCATTCCGGGCGCGATCGCCCTCGGCTGGCTTCCGGCGGCGATCGCCGCACACCTCGCTCTCGCCGCTGCCGCCGTCTGGGCGTGGCGAGGCAGATCACTGCTCCGGCAGGCGTGCGTCGTCGGTGCGGGACTTCTGACACTCGTGGTGATTACAGCCGGCGTTCCGCCCGCTGGCATCAACTTCACGATGGGAGCGGCACTGTGCGTCGTCGCAGGCTGGGGAATCGGCTCTCTCGCGGTTTCACTCACCGCGACCCGAGGCGGCGTACTGGCGATCGGCGCGGTGTTCATCGTCACAGAACTCTCGTGCCTGCTCCTCGCCGAATCCATCGACATTCCCGCGGCGAACGTGGGAGGCCTCATCGGCTTGGTCACCGTGCTGTGGGTTCTGTGTCTCGTGTTCGGGATCTGGCTCGTGAGCAGCCGTTCTCGTGTCATCAGGCGCATCGTCAGCATCGGTCGCGCGCACAATCTGGAACGACGCGCGAGCGAGACCGAGGCAGCGCGATTGCGGGACGCTCGTCTGCTGCACGACACGGCGCTCGCAACGCTCTCGCTCCTCGCGCACTCCGGAGTCGGCGTCGATCCCGACACACTCCGCGCTCAGGCTGCAAGCGACCGGGAACTCCTCGCCCGGCTTCGCCGAGGAGAGAGCCCTTCACCGCGGGCTTCCGGACAGTACACGCTGACGAACACCGCCGAGCTTCAGCTCGGCGAGACACTCGAGGCCGTCAAGAACCGTTTCAACGGCACAGAGCTCGCCGTCACATGGCACGGCTCCGGGCAGCTCGGTCTCGCGCACGCAAAACTTGACGCCTTCATGCACGCCCTCACCGAGTGCGTCGAGAACGTCAGGCGTCATGCGCACGTGAGCGAGGCCCATGTGACGCTCAGCGATGACGGCGTCATCGTACGCGGGGTGGTGACGGATGCCGGCGTCGGCTTCGACCCGTCTCAGATACCCGACCAGCACATGGGATTCCGCGAGTCCGTCGTTGCCCGAATTGAAGAGATCAGCGGCACCGTGCGCGTGTTCTCCTCACCGGGCGCAGGCACCACGGTGGTCTTGGAGGTTCCCAAGTGAGCCTTCCCGAACCGAGCGGATCCGACCGTGCCAGGGTAGCCGGTCTGCGCGCGACCTCGCAGGCTGCACTCGGCACGGCGCGGCTCGGCGTCGGGCCCGGCTTCGCGGGCGCTGTCATCGTCGTCTACTCACTCATTCGGTTCGTGTCGAACCTCGGCTCGTACCCGAATCTCCCGGTCAACGTCGGCACGTGGGTGCTGTTCCTCGCAACCCTCGGCGCTGTCGTCTGGCATGTGCGACACCGCGGCTATCACCTGACCGCCCGTTCCTTCTGGATCGCGTCGATTCCCTTGGCGCTCGTCGCGATCGTCGATGTGGCCGGCGTGTGGGGTGAGACAAACTCGGGCACGTTCCCCACGGCGGCGTGCGCAATCGGCGGCGTGCTCATCGGCGCTCTCTCGCTGCGGCCGATCGGAGAGATCGTCGTGTGCACGGGAGTGCTCACGCTCATTCTCATCGCCGGAATCGCGTCGAGCGAGCACGCGAGAGCAGCGTCATTCGGCGCCGAACTCGTGATGCTGGCCATCGCGATCGTTCCACCCTTCATCGGCAGCCTCTCCATGAACGCCTACCGCTCGCTGAGCCGCAAGGCGCTCGACCGCGTCATGATCCAGAGCACGGTGACCGCTCCCGCATTCGGGCCCGAGCTGCTCGCCTCAGAAAGACTCGCCACCGTCGACCACGAGGTAGAGGTCATCTTCGACCGGGTGGCGTCTGGCGAGCTTGAACTCCCCCTCTCCCCCGATGTCGCCGAGCACGCTGCCGCTCTGGCAACGGAACTGCGCGGATATCTGGCGTCGGGGCGGCAAAATACGTGGCTGCATCACGCGGTGATCGAGTCAGGCGTCCTCCGTGGATCACTCGATCTGGACGATCCCCACGCGACCGCGGCGCTGCTCCTTCCCGCCCAGAGGGAGGGGCTGCTCTCGTCGCTCTGGCTGCTCGCGCTCTCGTCCGAGGGGCCGGCGCTGCGCACGCGCGTCCGGATCGGCGAGGTGTACACGGTGCAGCGCGAAACCGGTCCCGAGCGACGGTGCCACATTCAGATCGTCGTCGACGATCTCAAACGCCACAGGATCGAACCGGCAGCGTGGGCGGCCCTGCGCAGTGTCGGTACCTTAGTTCATACTCAGACTCCTGGCGCAACGCGGTTCGCCCTTGAATGCGCGATCGATCCCGGACAGTAGACTTCGAGTGCAGAGAGGAACGCCATGACTCAAAACAAGATCCGCGTCGCGATCGTTGACGATCACCGCATGATCCTGAGCGCATTCACCCAGTGGATCACCGACAGCGCCGACGATGTCGATGTCATCACCGCGGTCCCCACCTGGCCGGAGCTGCTGACGCACCCCGATTTTCCGGTCGACGTCGTGCTTCTCGACCTCGATCTGAAAGACAACATTCCCGTCTCGCTCAAGCTCTCGACGCTCAAGACTACGGGCACGCAGACCGTCGTCATGAGCGCGTACTCCGACCCGGGCGTCGTGCGTGAGGCACTCGCTGCGGGCGCCGTCGGCTACCTCGTGAAGAGCGAGCCCGCCTCCGCCATGGTCGAGGCCATCCGCTCAGCTGAGCGTGGCGACTCGTATATCTCTGCCGAACTCGATGCCGCGCTCGGCCGGGCATCCTCCGCATCTCCCCGCCTGAGCGCTCAAGAGCGCCGTGTCATGGCCCTCTACGCGGCGGGCGATCCCGTCAAGTCCGTCGCCTATGAACTCAGCATCTCCGAAGAGACGGCGAAGTCGTACCTCAAGCGCATTCGCGAGAAGTACCGCAGCAAGGGAATCGACGTGGGCACAAAAGTCGCGCTGCGCAAGCAGGCGATTCTCGACGGCATCATCGTCAATTAACCCAAGACCGCTGAGGCACCACTCGACTTACGACGAGGAGTCGAGAGCGCGCTCGAGCCGGTCGACTTTTCCGCTGATCTCTCCCTCATAACCGGGGCGGATGTCCGCCTTCAGCACGAGAGATACGCGCGAACCGTACTCGCCGACCGCCTCCGTGGCACGGCGTACGACGTCGAATACCTCATTCCATTCCCCTTCGATCGTCGTGAACATGGAGTCGGTGCTGTTCGGCAGCCCCGACTCCCGCACGATCTTCACAGCAGCGGCGACGGCGTCATGAACCGACGCGTCCTCCCGACCGGTTCCGCTCGGGGCGACAGAAAAAGCGACAAGCATGTGAAACCTCCTTACCTCAGTGTCGCACCGTTGCCTCACGCATGCAGCGCCTCAACGGCATCCCGTGTCAATCTGCCGTCGCGCCACAGTGCGTACACCGCCCAGCCGAACACGACGAGCGTGCCGATGTTGCGCACCGTGAGCACGATGACCATCGGAATCCACGTCTCGAGCAGCAGGCTGTACAGGTACGGGTAGACCACCTGCGTGAGCGCGCACATGCAGAGCACCATCACGGCGGGCACGAAGAAGTCGCCGCCCCTCACGACCAGTCCCGCAATTACGGGGACGAAGAGCCACACCATGAACTGCGGCGAGCCCACCTTGTTGAACACGATGAGCGCCGAGACGAGAGCGAGCGTGAGGTGCGGGAGCACGGATGCTGTCGCCGCGCCCGACCGCACGGCGCGCACGCCCAGCAGCGCGACCGCGAGCACAGCGGCAGCGAGCAGAGGCGTCGCGAGAGCGATCACCACGTCGACGTCTGTGCCCGTCACCTGGAACGTGAGGATCTCGCGGTCGTAGTAGATGAAGTATCCCGGCGCTCCGAACGCGGCCTGCCAGAGGTACACCATGGACAGCGGCGCCTCGATCTGCAGGCCTCTGTCGGTCTGCTCCGTGAGAAAGCTGAGAACATTCCAGCCGGATCCCAGAGCGAGCGCACCGCCGACGACAGCGATCGTGACGGCGACGCCCGCCATCACAATGCGCCAGCGCGTCCGCAGAGCGATGACCAAACTCGCGATCACGGCGGCGGGCCAGACCTTCATCCAGGTAGCGACGGCGAGAACGGCACCCGCGACAGCGGGTCGATGCAGCGCCATGAGCGTTGCGACGACGGCGAGCGGCACCGTCACGGCGTCGATGCGCGCCAGCGCGATCGGCCCAAGGCAGGCGAGGGCGGCAATCCACCACCAGGCGGCCCGTCGCCGCCTGCGTCCGCCGCGGATCAGAACCGCGAACGCGATGGCATTGAGAATCGTCACCATCACGAGCCACGTAACGCCGAAGGCCTCGAATCCAGCGATCGACGCCCCGAGCATGGGAATGAGCGCGAGAAGCGGGTAGACCCAGCCGGTGTCAATGCCGACGACGAACTGTTCGTTGAGTGCCTGCCCGACCCACGGTTTGTACACGAGCGTCACGTCGCCGAGCGGAAGGCCAGGGGCGGTGAGGCAGAGCCATGACAACGCAATGTGGACGACGAGGAATGCCACCCACAGGAACGCCCGGCTTCTCACTCGTTCATCTTATGAGCCCGCGCGATCGAGCAGCGATCGCACAGCTGCCGGGAGGGCGTCGGCGACGTCGAGCGCGGCAATGGGGCCACCGCGTGATGCGATGCGTGCCGCTCGGTCGTGCAGGAGAGCCGCCGACGCCGCTGTCGAGGCGACAACCTGCTCGTCTCCATCGATATGTGTCGCGAGCATCGCGCCGAGCACTCCGGCAAGCACGTCGCCCGTTCCGGCCGTCGCGAGCCACGACGTCGTCTGCGAGACGGTGACGCGGCTGCCTTCGGGCGAGACAATGTGCGTTGTCGCGCCTTTGAGAAGGACAGTGACCCTCAATTCCTCCGCGGCGCGCACAGCCCAGGAGTCGGGGCTGGCCTTCACCTGCTCGGCGGTCACATCGGTCCCCGTCGTCGTCAGCAGCCGGGCGAGCTCGCCCGCGTGCGGCGTGATGACAACGCGCGATCGATCCCGCGCCGACGTCGCGTCGCGCAGGGCTCCGGCATCGAGAATCACGGGCAACCCAGAGTCGAGGGCGTCGGCGATCCTCGAACCCGCAGCAGCACGCGCGTCTTCATCGAGACCTGACCCGATCAACCACGCCTGCACGCGCCCGTCGGCGGTCACGACCTCCGGACGATGTCGCAGAACAGCGTCGGCCGCACGCTCGGCACCGAGATACCGCACCATTCCGACGCCCGCCCGCACTGCGGCTTCAACCCCGAGAACAGCTGCGCCGGGAAACGTGTCCGACCCGGTGACGACGCCGAGCACACCCCGAGAGTACTTGTCGTCTGCGGAACCGGGCACGCGCACGCGCGCCGCCGCGTCAGCATCCGTCCATTCAACCCAGCTCATAGTCACCCACGATAGATTGAATACGTGCCAACGACTTCAGATTCGCCCAAACTGTTCACGCCCATTTCCGTTGGAACGACGACGATTCGCAATCGCGTCTGGCTCTCGCCGATGTGTCAGTACTCGTGCCCTGGTCGCGACGGAATGCCCAACAACTGGCATTTCGCACACCTGACGAGCTTTGCGGCAGGAGGCTTCGGGCTGGTCATGACAGAGGCGACGGCCGTCGTTCCCGAGGGCCGCATCTCTGATCGCGACACCGGAATCTGGTCAAGCGCCCAAGCCGAGGCATGGGCGCAGGTCGTCGCCGGCATCCACGAGCGCGGTGCGACAGCCGGCATTCAGCTCGCGCACGCGGGACGCAAGGCGTCGACGTACTCACCGTGGGGCGAGACCGCGTCAGGGACGATCCCTACCGATGCGGGCGGCTGGCAGACCGTTGCGCCCTCGCCTCTCGCGTTCGGCCGCCTCGACGCACCACGGCAGCTCGACCTCACCGAGATCGACGCGCTCGTCGATGCGTTCGCGGATGCTGCCACGCGTTCGATCGCGGCCGGGTTCGACGTCGTCGAGATCCACGCAGCCCACGGTTATCTCCTGCACCAGTTCTTGTCTCCGGCGGCGAACGAGCGCACCGACGAGTACGGCGGCAGCCCCGAGAACCGGGCGCGGCTGCTCATCCGCGTCATCGAAGCTGTGCGCGCTTCCATCGGCGACGCTGCCCTGATGGTGCGCTTGTCGGGAACGGATTGGTCAGATTCCGAGGGGGAACGTTGGGATGCCGATGCGTGCGCCGCCGTTGCCGCGCGCGCTGAGGCTGCGGGAGCCGACGCGTTCGATGTGTCCAGCGGCGGCATCCTCGCACACCCCGACATTCCGCTTGCTCCCGGGTACCAGGTCCAGTTCGCAACCCGTGTGCGGGAGGCCGTCTCCGTTCCCGTGAGCGCCGTCGGACTGATCGACGACGCGGCATGTGCCGAGCAGATCGTCACGTCAGAGCGAGCCGACGCCGTGATGCTCGGTCGCTCGGCTCTGCGCAACCCTCAGCGCGTGAACGAATGGGCGGCGACGCTCGGTGCCGCCGCCTCGTTCGTTCCCGGACAGTACGAGCGCGCCTACTGACGCTGGCTCGCGTCTTCGACGGTCCCCACGAGCTCCTCGATGATGTCCTCGAGAAAGAGCACTCCCGTGGTGTTGCCTTCTCGGTCGAACGCCTGCGCCAGGTGAGCCCCGGACAAGCGCATGCTCGTGAGTGCATCCTCGAGGTCTGTTCCGTCGTAAAGCGAGACCAGCTGCCTGATGCGCTTGGCCGGGATCGGCTCCTCGTCGTTCTCGGACTCGCCCGCATCGCGCAGCACGTCCTTCAGGTGAATGTACCCCGAGGGAAGGCCGTTGTCATCGACGATCACGTAGCGTGAGAACCCGCGCTTCGCGATCGCCCGCTGAATCTGGGCTGGTGTCGCCTCAGATGTGAGGGTCACGAGATCCTCCAGCGGAATGGCGGCGTCGCGCACTTTCTTGTTCGTGAATTCGAACGCCGCGACAAGCGTCCCCGTCGCATCTGTCAGCATCCCTTCTCGCTGAGACTGCGAGACGATCGTCGCCACCTCATCGAGAGTGAAGGTCGAGTTCGCCTCGTCCTTCGGCTCCACCCGGAACATGCGGAGCACCAGGTTTGCTGTGCCATTCAGAAAGTGGATTACCGGCTTGAACACGCGACCGACCCACACGAGCGGGCGCGCGAGCAGCAGCACGGCGGTGTCGGGTTTTGAGAACGACAGGTTCTTCGGAACCATCTCGCCGAAGACGACGTGAAGGTACGAGACGAGCAGCAGCGTGATGACGAACGCGATCGTGTCGACGATCTCGGTACTCAAACCGGTCAGCCCGAGCGGTCCGGCGAGGAGGTGGTGGATCGCCGGTTCCGAGACGTTCAGAATCAGCAGCGAGCACACGGTGATTCCCAGCTGACTCGTCGCCAGCATGAGCGTCGCGTGCTCCATTGCCCACAGGGCGACCTTCGCGCTGCTCTTTCCCTTTTCGGCGAGCGGCTCGATCTGCGAACGTCGGGCGGAGATCACGGCGAATTCCGCCCCGACGAAGAATGCGTTGCCGAGCAGCAGCATGACGAGCCAGAGAATACCCCACCAGTCACTCATCGGTCTGCTCCTCCCCTCGGCTGAAGCGGACCCTGTCGATACGACGTCCGTCCATGCGCGTCACACGCAGGACGCCCTCGCTGATCTCTACTTCGTCGCCGACGTCGGGAAGCCGGCCGAGCTCGCTCACGATGAAGCCGGCGACGGTCTCGTATGGTCCGTCGTCAGAAATTTGCACACCGGTACGCTCGCGTAGTTCATCGGGCCGAAGGCTTCCGGGGAAGACAACGCCCGAGGCGGTGCGGACCACTCCCGCGCGCGTGCGGTCGTGCTCGTCTGTCACTTCGCCGACGATCTCTTCGACCAGGTCCTCCAGCGTCGCGACGCCAGCGGTGCCGCCGTACTCGTCGACGACGACAGCCATCTGGTAGCCATGCCTCCTCAACCGGGGAATCAGCGAATCGAGACGCATCGTCTCTGGGACCCGCACGATCTCGGATTGAAGCGCTGATACAGGCACGTCCGCGCGACGGTCCTTGGGAACGGCGACGGCCTTCTTCACGTGCACGAGCCCGACGATGTCGTCGATACCCTCGTCCGTCACGGGAAACCGTGAGTACCCTGTGGAGCGCGTCAGATCGATCACGCGCTGCGCACTGTCGGTGCGACTGACCGCGTCCACCTGCGGGCGCGGCGTCATGACATCGGATGCTGTACGCCCCGAGAACTGCAGCGTGCGATCGAGCAGAGTCGCCGTGTCCCTCTCGAGAGTTCCCGCGCCGGCGCTGCGCCGAACGAGGCTCGACAGCTCCTCGGCCGATCGGGCGCCCGAAAGCTCTTCCTTCGGCTCGACACCCATCGCGTGAAGAATGGAGTTCGCGCTGCCGTTGAGCGCGAGCACCGCGGGTTTGAACACGGCGGTGAAGACGACTTGAAACGGAACGGCGATTTTTGCGGTGGCGCGCGGAATTGCGAGCGCGAAGTTCTTCGGCACCAGCTCGCCGATGATCATCGACAGAAGCGTGGCAATGCCGACGGCGACAATTGTTGCGATGGGTCGCACGAGCGCCTCCGGCGCCCCCCACGCGACGACCGGCCCCGTGATGAACGACGTGAAGGCCGGTTCGAGTGTGTAGCCAGTGAGCAGCGTGGTGAGCGTGATTCCGAGCTGGGCGCTCGAGAGGTGCGTCGACGTGACTTTGAGCGCGTCGATCGTCATGGACAGGCGGGTTTCGCCTCGATCACGACGAGCCTCAAGGTCAGCGCGATCGAGATTGACGAGCGCGAATTCGCTTGCGACGAAAAGACCGGTTCCGACGGTCAGCACGAGGCCGATCGCGAGAAGCACAAGGTCATGCACGGGCTGCCTCCTTCAGGAGGCTGGGTCTATGAGAGTCCGATGCTGAAGCAGGAGGAGGATCGTCCATAACGATCAGTATACGGCCAGGTTCCGTTCCGCCACCTGACAGTTCACCATGACACGGGGAGCGCCTTTCCCTCTTCGTAGCCTGCTGCCGATTGCACACCGACGATTGCACGTTCGTGGAACTCTGCGACGCTGCGGGCTCCCGCGTATGTGAACGACGAGCGGACTCCGGAGGTGATCATGTCGAGAAGGTCCTCGATCGACGGCCGTTCCGGGTCGAGATAGATCTTTGATGATGAGATACCCTCTGCGAAGAGCATCTTGCGAGCGAACTCGTACGAATCGAGCCGGCCGAAGCGCTCCTGCACGGCCTTCGTCGAGGCCATCCCCCAGCTCTCCTTGTACAACTTCCCCGACGGGTCCGTGCGAAGACGACCGGGCCCCTCGATCGTGCCGGCGAACCATGAACCGACCATGACGCTCGATGCGCCTGCCGAGAGGGCAAGGGCGACATCGCGCGGGTAGCGGATTCCGCCGTCCGCCCAGACGTGTGCGCCCTGCTCGGCCGCCTCTGCCGCGGCCTCGAGCACGGCAGAGAACTGAGGCCGTCCGACAGCGGTCATCATGCGCGTTGTGCACATGGCGCCTGGGCCGACCCCAACCTTGATGATCGAGGCGCCCGCGTCCACGAGATCTGCAACACCAACGGCCGTGACGACGTTGCCCGCCACGATGGGGATCCCCAGGTTCAGCTCAGAGACACGACGCAGCGCGCTGACCATCGCCTCCTGGTGCCCGTGCGCGGTGTCGACGACGAGCACATCCACGCCCGCGCCGATGAGAGCCTTCGCCTTCGCCTGCACGTCTCCGTTGATCCCGATTGCAGCGGCGACCGCAAGCCGGCCGTCATTGTCGACGGCGGGAGCGTACAGCGTCGAGCGCAGGGCGCCTCGCTGACTTACGGAGCCGACAAGCTTTCCATGACGCAGAACTGCGGAGAAACTCAGGGACGCATCCGCCATCAGATCGAAGGCCCGCCGACCGGTCTGAATGTCCTCAGCATCGAGCGATGCCTGCGAACCGCGCAGGAGGTCGCCGAGACGGGCATCGGGAAGCGCCGTCGCTAGGCGTTTGGTGGGGATGCTTCCGACGTACTCGTCGCCGTCCATGAGGACGACGCCGTGCCCTTCGACGGCCGGGATCTCCTCGACGACGTCGGCGACCGTGGCATTGGGGCCGAAGACCGTCGGCGTGTCCCACAGAACCGGCTGGTTCTTGACCCACCGAATGGCCGCGTCGAGCTCCTGCAGCGGCATATCCTGCGGAAGCACACCGAGCCCGCCGCGGCGCGCGAGGGATGCTGCGAGGCGCGGTCCCGTCACGGAGTTCATGTTCGCGGATACAAGCGGAATCGTCGCCGGCGTGCCGTCGTCTGGCGCTAGGGACACGTCGAGGCGGCTTACTACGTCTGACCGTGAGGGCACGAGGAACACGTCCGAGTACGTCAGGTCGTGCGCCGGGACTTCTCCGATGAATCGCATAACTCAAAGCTACTTGGCCGTCGCCCGCAATGCACGCGAAGAGGACGTAGGCTTGAACCAGTACAAGTCGAGGTTCCGCTCGTCCCTGGTGCGGTGCCGCAGGTGGCGATTTTTGACAGAGAAGGTGGGCGATCAACGGTGTCAGGCCAGTTGACCGGAGTTGGGGCCGATGGTGGCGCCGCAGCAGATTTTGGGGCCAATGAATGGCTCGTCGACGAGATGTATGCGAAGTACCTCGCAGACAAGAACTCGGTCGACAAGTCTTGGTGGCCGATCCTCGAGAACTATCGTCCCGTGAGTGGCGAGGCCCCGAGCGAAGGATCAGGCGCCGCAGCCAAGACAACGTCGAACGGTGGCCGTCCTGTCGCCCGGACGACGAGCGTGCAGCCCAAGTCCCAGCCGATCCCCGCTGATGCACCGCAGAGCTCTCCCGAGAAGAAGAGCTCCGGGTCGGAGTCCGAAGACGAGGGCCCGAAGGACACGGTCACTCCTCTGAGGGGAATGCCGAAAGCCCTCGCGGCGAACATGGATATCAGCCTCACGGTTCCGACCGCGACGAGCGTACGCACGATCCCCGCCAAGCTGATGATCGACAACCGCATCGTCATCAACAACCATCTCAAGCGGGCGCGCGGCGGAAAGGTGAGCTTCACCCACCTCATCGGCTGGGCGCTCATTCAGGCACTCAAGGACTTCCCGAGCCAGAACGTCTACTACGACATCGTCGACGACAAGCCGAGCGTCGTAGCTCCTGCCCACATCGGGCTCGGAATCGCCATCGACATTCCCAAGCCCGATGGTTCGCGCGCCCTGATGGTGCCGGCGATCAAGAACGCTGAGACGCTCTCATTCGGCGAGTATCTCTCGGCCTACGAAGACCTCGTCAAGCGCGCTCGGGCGAACAAGCTCACGGCGGATGATTTCAAGGGTGCGAGTGTCTCGCTGACGAACCCGGGCGGAATCGGAACCGTGCATTCGGTTCCCCGACTCATGAAGGGCCAGGGCTGCATCATCGGCGCCGGCGCTCTCGAGTACCCGGCAGAATTTCAGGGCGCCTCCGAGAAGACGATCGTCGAGCTCGGCATCGGCAAGACGATCACCCTCACCTCGACATACGACCACCGCGTGATCCAGGGTGCCGGCTCTGGGGAGTTCCTCAAGAAGGTCCACGAGCTCCTCATCGGGCAGCGCAACTTCTACGAAGACATCTTCGCGGCGCTGCGCATTCCGTACGACCCGATCCACTGGGCGCCTGACATCTCCGTCGACCTGAGCGACACCGTGAACAAGACGGCGCGTGTTCAGGAGCTCATCAATGCATTCCGCGTCCGCGGGCACCTGATGGCCGACATCGACCCGCTCGAGTATGTTCAGCGAGCCCATCCCGACCTCGACATCGCGTCGCACGGGTTGACCTTCTGGGACCTCGATCGAGAATTCGTCACGGGCAACTTCACCGACAAGCGCCAGATGAAGCTCCGCGACATTCTCGGGGTGCTTCGCGACTCGTACTGCCGCACGATCGGGCTCGAGTACATGCACATTCAGGATCCGGCCCAACGGGCGTGGATCCAGGGCAAAGTCGAGCGTCCGTATGCAAAGCCGACGCACGACGAGCAGATGCGCATTCTCGGCAAGCTGAACGAGGCAGAAGCCTTCGAGACGTTCCTGCAGACGAAGTACGTGGGCCAGAAGCGGTTCAGCCTCGAGGGCGGCGAATCGACGATCGCTCTGCTCGATGCGATCCTGCAGGAGGCCACCGAGCGCGAGCTCGACGGCGCAGCGATCGGCATGGCGCACCGTGGCCGGCTCAACGTGCTCACGAATATCGCGGGCAAGACGTACGGGCAGATCTTCCAGGAGTTCGAAGGCCACCAGGATTCGAAGAACACGGGCTCCGGCGACGTGAAGTACCACCTCGGCACCGAGGGCACATTCCGAGCACTCGACGGGTCCGAGCTCCCCGTGTACCTCGCGGCAAACCCGTCGCACCTCGAAGCGGTCGACGGAGTGCTCGAAGGCCTCGTCCGCGCGAAGCAGGACCGCCAGCCGATCGGCACATTCCGCACGCTCCCTATCCTCATTCACGGCGACGCGGCCATGGCCGGCCAGGGTGTCGTGCTCGAGACCATGCAGCTCTCTCAGCTTCGCGGATACCGCACCGGCGGCACGATCCACGTCGTGGTCAACAACCAGGTCGGGTTTACCACGACCCCCGGTGAGGGTCGCACATCGGTCTATTCAACCGATGTCGCGAAGACGATCCAGGCTCCCATCTGGCACGTGAACGGCGACGATCCCGAAGCGGTCACTCGCGTCGCGCAGCTGGCGTTCCAGTTCCAGCAGGAGTTCCACACCGACGTCGTCATCGACGTCATCTGCTACCGTCGCCGCGGTCACAACGAGGGCGACGACCCGTCGATGACGCAGCCGCTCATGTACAACCTCATCGAGGCGAAGCGCTCTGTGCGCAAGCTGTACGCCGAGGCGCTCGTGGGACGCGGCGACATCACGCAGGAAGAGTACGAGTCGGCCCACAACGACTTCCAGGACCGCCTGGAAAAGGCGTTCATGGAGACGCACGCGGCGCAGACGAGTTCGACGCCTGTCGTCATCCCCGACACCGACGAAGACGGATACACCGGCGAGCCCGAGACAACCGGTGTCGACGTTGAGGTCATCCACGAGGTCGGCGATGCGTTCTCGAACAAGCCCGCCGGCTTCACCGTGCACAAAAAGCTCCAGCAGCTGCTCGACAAGCGCGTCGACATGAGCCGCAATGGGGGCATTGACTGGTCATTCGGCGAGTTGCTCGCCTTCGGCTCTCTCGTGCTCGAGGGAACGCCCGTGCGCATGAGCGGGCAGGACACCCGCCGTGGCACCTTCGTTCAGCGCCACGCTGTTCTGCACGACCGCGAGAACGGCCAGGAATGGCTGCCGCTCACGAACGTGTCCGAGAACCAGGCGCGCTTCTGGATCTACGACTCGCTGCTCTCTGAATATGCCGTGATGGGCTTCGAGTACGGGTACTCCGTCGAGCGCCCCGATGCGCTCGTGCTGTGGGAGGCCCAGTTCGGCGACTTCGCCAACGGCGGGCAGACGATCATCGACGAGTTCGTCGCATCGGCTGAGCAGAAGTGGGGACAGCGCTCGAGCGTCGTGCTGCTTCTCCCCCACGGCTACGAGGGTGCGGGTCCCGACCACTCGTCTGCGCGAATCGAGCGGTTCTTGCAGCTTTGCGCCGAGAACAACATGACTGTGGCTCGCCCGTCGACTCCCGCGTCGTACTTCCACCTGCTGCGCAGGCAGGCGTACGCACGTCCGCGCCGACCGCTCATCGTCTTCACGCCGAAGGCGATGCTCCGCCTCAAGGGCGCGACGAGCGATGTTGACGCCTTCACCTCGGGAACGTTCCAGCCGGTCATCGATGACGACCGCGTGAGCGACAAGTCCGAGGTGAAGAGGGTCATCCTGCACGCGGGAAAAATCCACTGGGATCTCCGCAACGAGCTGACCAAGAACCCCGATTCCCGGATCGCCCTCGTGCGGGTCGAACAGTACTACCCGGTTCCGGGCACAGAGCTTCGCAATGTGCTCTCTCAGTACCCGAACGCCGAGCTGGTGTGGGTGCAGGAAGAGCCCGAGAACCAGGGAGCATGGCCGTTCATCTCCCTCGAGCTGGCCAAGCACCTGTCGAACGACAAGATCACGGGCATCACGAGGCCCGCGGCGGCATCGCCCGCAACGGGCTCCGCGAAGCGGCACGCCGCTGAGCACACGAAGCTCATCGAGCGCGCACTCTCGCTCTGAGCCGTGCTGGAAGCGGTCGGCGCCTGCAGGCGCCGACCGCTTTGTCGTTCTCAGTCCAGCCGATCCGTAAAATGGTTCCATGGAATCTGAGCTCGCCCTCCTAAGCGCGGTGGGCGTGCTTGTCATCGTTGTCGTCTCGTTCTTCGCCCCGAAGCTCGGTGTCGCGGCACCGATCGTGCTCGTCCTGATCGGCGTCGGCGCAAGCTACATTCCCGGCGCACCAGAATTCGAGCTTCCGCACGAGCTCATTCTCACGGTCGCACTCCCGCCGATCCTCTACTCGGCGGCCGTCAACGTTCCCATCGTGGATTTCCGGCGAAATTTCAAGGCGATCAGCGGTCTGTCCGTGTTGCTCGTCATCGTCTCGGCGTTCGTGACGGGCTTCATCTTCTATCTCCTCCTGCCCGACCTCTCGCTGCCCGCAGCAATCGCGCTTGGAGCGGTTGTAAGCCCTCCGGATGCTGTCGCGGCAACGTCGATCGGAAAGCGCCTTGGTCTTCCGCCCCGCCTCGTGACGGTCATGGAGGGCGAAGGGCTTGTCAACGACGCGACGGCCCTTGTGATGCTTCGCTCCGCGATCGCCGCCGTCGGCGGTACCGTGACGTTCTTCGGTGTTGTCGGCGACTTCCTGTTCGCCGTGTTCGTCGCGATTGCCGTCGGCACGATCATCGGTCTCGTCTCCGTGTGGGTGCGCTCCAAGCTCAACGATTCAGTGCTGACGACGGCGATCTCGTTCGCGGTGCCGTTCATCGCATTCGTGCCGTCAGAGGAGATGGGCGCCTCGGGCGTCGTCGCCGTCGTCACCGCTGGACTCATCACGGGGCACCAGAGTGCACGTCATTTCTCTGCGCAAGATCGCATCAGCGAGCGCATCAACTGGCGCACGGCCCAGCTCATTCTGGAGAACGGCGTCTTTCTCATCATGGGCTACGAGGTGCACCTGCTCGTCGCGCGGGTCGACGACGCGGGATTCAGCGTCATCAACAGCATCCTCTTGGGCCTTCTCGCGACGGCGATTCTGCTCGTCGTGCGCGTGATCTTCATCGTGCCGCTCTTCGCCTCTCTGAGGTCAGAGCAGCGCCGCGCGCAACAGCAGGCCCCTCGGCTCAACCAGGCGCTGGAACGCCTCGCCGCGGCACGACCAGCCGACGTCAAGCCATCGAAGCGATGGAACCGTGCAACACGCATGCTTCAGCGACGCCAGGCCGACATGGACTTTCTCACGTCGGAGGGACTCGGTTGGCGCGGTGCGGCCGTGCTGGGCTGGTCGGGAATGCGCGGGGTCGTCACTCTGGCGGCGGCCCAGTCACTCCCCGAAGAGACTCCATACAGGCCTCAGCTCGTGCTGATCGCGTTCACCGTCGCCATCGTCACCCTCGTCGTGCAGGGCGGCACGCTTCCGCTTCTGATCAGGGCTCTCGGCATCAAGGGTTCCGACGCAACGGCCGATCGTTCCGAACTCGCTGTGCTGATCGACGAGATCGGCACAGTCGGCGGTGCGCTGCTCGACAACCCCGAGCTGAAGCAGCCGAACGGACAACCGTATGATCCGTCGACCATCGCGCAGGTCCGAGTCGACACGACGCGACTGGCCGAGGCCATGTCGGAGTCGCTCGGGGGCGATACGCCGGGGCCGCACGAGCAAAGGCGCGCGCTGCGCCGCACTGTACTGCAAGCCGAGCGCGCTGCGCTGCTCGATGCCCGGTCACGCGGCGTGTACAGCTCGCGCGTTCTCGAGAGGGCTCAAGCGATTCTCGATGCGGAGGAGACACGACTCAGCCACATGGACGACGGCACGAGCGCGCACTGAGCGTCGCTTGCGCGGTCAGTGCGCTGTCGCCGTTCGCAGCCGCGCGATCACCTGCGCGCGCAGCTCCTCTGGAGCCGTCTCTCTGCACGCACGCTGCACGGCTTCTGTGAGCGTTCGGGCAAGCAGTGCCTCGCGCGTGCAGTCCTCGCACTCGGCAAGATGCGCTCGAATGTCCGCAGCATCTGTGCGACACACTTCGTTCCTCAAGAACTCCTCAAGGTCCTGACGTGCCTTCTCACAACCACAATCAGTCATTTCGTGCTCCTAGTCGATGAGGCCGTGATGCCCCGCTCGACGGCGTAATCGGTCAGACGGTCCCGCAACATGCGACGGCCACGGTGCAGTCGACTCATCACGGTTCCGATGGGGGTCTTCATAATCTCTGCAATGTCCTGGTAGCTGAATCCTTCGACGTCTGCCAGGTACACGGCGAGACGGAAGTCCTCGGGAATGTCCTGGAGCGCCTGCTTCACCGCGCTGTCCGGCATGCGGTCGATGGCTTCGCTCTCGGCCGAACGGTGAGAACTCGCCGTTGTCGACTGCGCTCCACCCAGCTGCCAGTCCTCGAGATCGTCAATGGCGCTTTGGAACGGCTCGCGCTGCTTCTTGCGATACAGGTTGATGTACGTGTTTGTCAGGATGCGGTACAGCCACGCCTTGAGGTTGGTGCCCTGTTTGAACTGACCGAACGCCGCGTAGGCCTTGACGAACGTCTCCTGCACAAGATCCTGAGCGTCAGACGGATTCTTCGTCATGCGCATTGCAGCTCCGTAAAGCTGGTCGAGGAACGGCAGAGCCTGCTCCTCGAAAAGGGCGTGGGGATCGTCCCCCGCCTGTGGCGTCGGGTTCTCGGGCACAGTCATCGCTGTCAAGTCTACGTCGTGCGCGCGAGGACGCTCGAGAGTTACGCCCATCGTCATATGTGTCCCTCCGCAGAATTCGCCGATACATTAGATAACGATGTTCGAGTCGAAATATTCCGGTCCCGATGACCAGCTTGCCGGCGACCGCAGCCGCCTTGACGGCGAGACGCTGTGGCCGGCTCCGACGGCGAGCGCTGCCCTGTCAGGTCACGTCTCGCTTCCCGGCTCAAAATCTCTCGTGAATCGCGAGCTCGTTCTCTCGGCGCTTGCGTCAGCGCCCAGCCGGCTGCGGGCACCGCTGCATTCGCGAGACAGCCAGAATATGGTCGAGGCGCTCCGCGGCCTCGGCGCGCAGATCGACGAGGTAGACGCGAGGGGCGAGTACGGTCCGGACTTCGCGGTGACGCCAGGTGAGCTGATTGGCTCGACCACTGTCGAGTGCGGCCTTGCCGGCACGGTCATGCGCTTCGTGCCTCCCGTTGCCGCGCTCGCGCTCGGGCCGACAACATTCGATGCGGATGCTGCTGCCCGGGGCCGCCCCATGGAGGGCCTTCTCGACGCGCTGCGACAGCTGCAGGTCGACATCGATCCTGCAACGCGCTCGCTGCCCTTCACCGTACATGGCACCGGTTCCGTCGCTGGCGGCGAGATCTCGATCGACGCGTCTGCCTCGAGCCAGTTCATCTCAGGGGTTCTGCTCTCAGCGGCTCGCTTCGACACGGGCGTCACTCTTCGCCACGCGGGCGAACGGCTGCCGAGCCTTCCGCACATCGACATGACGATCGCGGCACTGCGCGACCGCGGCGTTCAGGCGTCGTCGCCTGAGCTCGGAATCTGGCGCGTCGAACCGGGCGGCATCGCCGGTCGCGATGTCACGATCGAGCCGGATCTGTCGAACGCGGCGCCCTTCCTTGCCGCGGCTCTTGTCGCCGGAGGCTCCGTGACGATTCCGCACTGGCCGGCGCAGACCACGCAGGTCGGTGCCGATCTGGCGACGATCCTCCCCGAGTTCGGTGCGAGGGTTTCGCACGGCACTGACGGCAGCCTCACCGTGACGTCTGGCGACAGCATCTGCGGTGTCGACATCGATTTGAGCCACGCAGGCGAGCTCGCGCCGACCCTCATCGCTCTCGCCGCCTTCGCCGACGGGCCATCGCGCTTTCGCGGCATCGGGCACATCCGTCATCACGAGACGGATCGGCTGGCCGCACTCGCTTCGGGACTCGGCGCATTGGGCGGTGACGTCACCGAGCACGACGATGGCGTCTCGGTTCGTCCGAAACCGCTCCACGGGGGCATCTGGCCCACCTACAACGACCATCGCACGGCGACGACGGGCGCGCTCATCGGGCTTGCGGTGCCCGGCGTCGAGATCGTCGACATCGCCACGACGGCGAAGACCCTGCCCCAGTTCACGGAACTGTGGCACGGCCTCGTCTCCTCGGGAACAACGGACGCCACCCTCACATGAGCTGGTGGAACGGCGACGACGAGACCGACGAACCGCTGTTCGACGAGTCCGACGTGCGCGTTCGGCCCAGCAGGCGCGGCTCACGGCCCCGTACAAAGACGAGGCCTGCCCACAAGGATGCTGTCACAGGCACCGTGCTCGGGGTGGACCGCGGGCGGTACACCGTGCTTCTCGATGAAGATCAGCCGACCGAACGCGAGGTCACGTCGAGCAGGGCGTCCGAGCTGCGACGGCAGCCCATCGTCAACGGGGATCGCGTCGACGTCGTCGGTGACCTCTCGGGCCAACCGGGAACGCTCGCGCGCATCGTTCGAATCAAAGACCGATCGACGCTGCTTCGCCGCAGCGCCGACGACACCGACGACGTCGAGCGAATCATCGTCGCGAACGCCGACCAGATGCTCATCGTTGTCGCCGCGGCGAATCCCGAACCCAGGGCCCGCCTCGTCGACCGGTACCTCGTTGCCGCGTTCGACGCCGGGATCACACCGCTCATGGTCATCACGAAGACCGACCTCGCCGATCCAGCGGAGTTTCGCTCGCTCTTCGCCGAGCTTCCCCTCACCGTCTTCACGAGCCGAACCGATGACATGCCACTTGACCAGATAGCCGGGGCACTCGTCGGGCACACGACAGTGTTCGTCGGTCACTCGGGCGTCGGTAAATCGACGCTCGTGAACGCCCTCGTCCCCGAAGCCAATCGCTCAACGGGTCACGTCAATCAGGTGACGGGGCGTGGCCGGCATACGTCGTCGTCTGCCGTCTCTTACCGGGTCGCGCGCGACGGGAGCTCCGGCTGGATCATCGACACTCCTGGCGTACGGTCATTCGGTCTCGGACACGTCGACACCGACAACATCCTTGAGGCGTTTCCTGACCTGAGCGAGGTGGCCGAGAACTGCCCGCGCGGCTGCACGCATCTCCCCGACGCGCCCGATTGCGCCCTCAACGAGGCCGCGCGAGACGGCGATCTCGACGAGGTCGCGCTCCAGCGTCTCGACTCGCTTCAGCGGCTGCTGACGACCTTCACCGGTTGACTCCGTTCGGCGCATAGGCTGGAGGAATGACCGACTACCCCCGACTCGTTGCCGGCGACGCCGCTCCCGCCTTCACGCTTTCCGATCAGAACGGCGATTCCGTCTCGCTCTCCGATTTCTCTGGAGAGCGTGTCATCGTCTACTTCTACCCCGCCGCCATGACGCCGGGGTGCACGACGCAGGCGTGTGATTTCCGCGACAACCTCGCGAGCCTCCAGTCTGCGGGGTATCGCGTCGTCGGCGTCTCAAAGGACTCGCCCGAGAAGCTCGCGGCCTTCGCCGAGCGCGATGCGCTGACGTTTCCGCTGCTGTCAGACGAAGACCTCACCGTGCACAAGGCGTACGGTGCCTACGGTGAGAAGAACAGCTACGGACGCATTCTCACGGGCACGCTGCGCTCCACGGTCGTCGTCGACGAAACCGGGGCGGTGCAGCTCGCGCTGTACAACGTCAAAGCAACGGGCCACGTGGGAATGCTGCGCCGCAAGCTCGGCGTCGACGACTGAGCTACGATGCCCCGCCGTCTCTCGCGCGTGAATGCTCGATGACTGAGCGCGTCATGAGAAGCACGATCACCGCGAGCGCGGGGGCAAGCAGTGCCCAGCCGATCGTCGGCTGGGCGAAGACGCCTTGGAAGGCTCCGATCGCGACGGCGATCTGAAGCACCTGCCATGTCAGGGCCGCCGCCCTCGACCACTGTCGCCCGCGCCAGAATGCGGCAGTGACAGCGAGCATCCAGACTGCCGCGACAGCGGCGAGCACCGTCAGGGCGATCGCCGAGTCGTACCGGTCAGGACGCAGCGTAAAGAGGTCGATGACGAGCGTGGCGACAATGATCACGAGCGCAAGGGCCTCAAGGCCGATCAGCGCCGCCGTGACGACGACTGCTCGAGAACGGCTACCAGAGCCCGGTGACGAAGCGGTGTCGAAACGGTTACTCACAGAAATATCCCATACAAAACTATTGATCGATTCTGGCCGATATGCGACGATTGTGCAGGCCGAGTTTTTCGTTCACAGGGTTGTGAGCAGGCTCCGATCGGCGGGCCTCCCCCTCGACTCGGCCGTTCCCTGTGGTCATTTCGACCAATTCTCGCAGATATAAGGAGCATACCCATGGACTGGCGCGACAAGGCCGCCTGCCTCACAGCTGACCCGGAGCTCTTCTTCCCGGTAGGTAACACTGGTCCAGCCGTCGACCAGATCGAAAAGGCCAAGGCCGTCTGCGCCACCTGCACGGTCACGGAGATCTGCCTGCAGTACGCGCTTGAGACCAGCCAGGACTCCGGCGTCTGGGGCGGTCTCAGCGAAGACGAGCGCCGCGCGCTCAAGCGTCGGGCGGCTCGCGCCCGCCGCGCCTCCTAGCACTCCCTGACGACGAGGTCGGATGCTGTCGACAGCATCCGACCTCGTCTGACGTTAACGGCCGCGGTCGCTCTGAATGAACCGCAGGGGAACCTCGATCGTGACCTCGGTGCCCTCACCGACGACCGTGTGCCAATCGATGGTTCCGCTCAGCTCGCCCTGAATGAGCGTACGAACGATCTGCGTTCCGAGTCCCTGGCCGACGCGCCCCTCGGGCAGACCGATTCCGTTGTCACGCACCGTGACCGAGAGAACGTCGTCCGACCGCTCCGCGTGAATCTCGACTTCGCCCGAGCGACCGGCGAGGCCGTGCTCGACGGCGTTCGTGACCAGCTCTGTGAGCGCGAGCGCGAGCGGGGTCGCGTATTCGCTCGGCAGCACTCCGAATTCACCCGTCTTCGCGGGCCGCACTGTCGTGTTGTGCGTTGAGGCGACCTCGGCGATGAGCATGAGCACCCGCTCGAAGACGTCGTCGAAGTCAACGTCTTGAGACAGCCCCTCAGACAGCGTGTCGTGCACGACGGCGATCGCGGTCACACGTCGCATCGCCTGGGTCAGCGCGTTGCTCGCATCGTCGGAATGGGCGCGGCGTGCTTGAATGCGCAGCAGAGACGCAACGGTCTGGAGGTTGTTCTTGACCCGGTGGTGGATCTCGCGGATCGTGGCGTCCTTCGTCAGCAGCTCGCGCTCCCTGTGCCTCAGCTCGGTGACGTCACGACACAGGATGATGGCGCCAACCCTGTCGCCGTTCACGCGCAGCGGAATCGAACGCAGCGAGATCGTGACGCCGCGAGATTCGACGTCGGTGCGCCACGGAGCACGTCCCGTGACGACGAGGGGAAGCGACTCGTCGATGTCCTGCTGATCGCCCAAGATCTCGGTCGTCACGTCGGCGAGCGACTCCCCCTCGAGCTCGTCCTCGAAGCCCATGCGGTTGAACGCCGAGAGCGCGTTCGGGCTCGCAAAGGTCGTCGTGCCCTCGACGTCGATGCGCAGCAGACCGTCTGATGCCCGTGGCGCTCCTCGCCTCGGACCCGTCGGAGCCGACAGGTCGGGAAAGTCGCCGCACGCGATCATTCCGAAGAGGTCGGCGGCACAGCTGTTGAAGGTCAGCTCCTGCCGGCTCGGCGAGCGCGTCTCGCTGAGGTTCGTGTGCCGCGTCAGCACGGCAATCGGCCCGGGGGTGGTGACGGTGCTTTCTGCTGTGAGCCGTCGAACGACGGGAACGGCAACGACGCGTGTCGGTGTCTCCTCGTACCAGTCGGGAGCAGACGAGTCGATGATTGTGCCCGACGAGAACGCCTCCGTCACCTGAGCTCGCCACTGCTGCTTCACCTTCTGCCCGACGAAGTCACGGTAGAAGAGCGTCGCGGCGCTCGAGGGGCGATAGTGCGACACAGCGATGAAGCTGTCGTCGTGCGTCGGCACCCACAGCACGATGTCAGCGAAGGCGAGATCGGCGAGCAGCTGCGCGTCTTCCACGAGCATGTGCAGCCATTCAACATCCGCTTCGTCTGAGCGGCCCTGAGCGAGAATCAGATCACTGAGCGTCGACATTGCACCAGTTTATGGTGACGAGGTCGCTCTCCCGGACAGCCGCCACGCGCGCGGATGCTGAGTGGGTGCCGATCGCGCCCTGCGCTCTCTCCGCGTCGCAGGCGTCGCTGCCTCGGGCATCATGGATCGCGCCAGGCTCGCGATGGCCGCCCCGGCAGGAGACCGCGGTGCCACCTCGCGAAGCGAACGTCCCTCAAGCAGGGCAGCGTCAGCGGCACGGTCATCGTTCGCGATCATCGTCGGCTTCTCGATGCCGCCGAAACGCTGTAGCGTCGAGGCGATCTGCCCCGCAGGCGCGACGCCGATCGGTCCCGAGCGTACGCGGTTCATCACCGTGTGAACGGGTATGCCTGCGACGACCTCGAGCAGCTCTGCGTGCTGGCGAAGATACCGGCTGATTCCGACAGGATCCGCACGGCCGACCGCCATGACGCGGTCCGACGCACGAAGGGCCGCAAGCGTCGCCGCATTGCGCCGTGGCGCAAACAGGTCGCTGGAAATCTCCTCATCGCTTTCCAGGCTGAATCCTGTGTCGATGACGACGTGGTCGACCCACTGGCGGCACGTCTCGACGGTGTCGGTGACCCGAGATGTCGTCAGCTCCGGCCAGCGCGACGCTCGCGTGAGCCCCGTGAGAACGACGAGGGAGCCGTCGGCGACTGGATAGCGTTCGCTGATGCGATCGAGCTCGTCGTGGGTCAGAGCCCCGTGGCCGGCCAGTCGGCACGCGGCGGCGAAACCAGGCGACTCGTCGAGCATTCCCAGCATCTGCGCGACCGAAGCACCCCAGGTGTCGGCATCGATGAGGCACACGCGGGCCCCGAGAGCCGCCAGCTCGACAGACAGCGAGATCGCCAGCGTCGTTCGCCCGGGAGCTCCAGCGGGACCCCACACAGAGGTCACGATCCCCCGCGACCGCTCGGCCGTCGCGGTCGAGACATCGGGGCCAGCAATCGCGGCTTCGAGCTGCGCAATGCTGGCGTGGGAATCAACGTGTTCTCGAAGACCGAGACGCGATACGTGCCGGCGCTGCCCCTCGTCCGAGCACACGGCCACGGCTCGGCATCCGCAATCGTCACAGCGGGCGAGAAGCTCCTCGCTCATGACGTCTCCGTCGGCAAGCAGCGCGTCGGGACGTGTGCGAGCGACGATCTCAGCAACGTCATCGAGCGGGCCGAGCCGGGCAAGAACATCGTGGCCTCGCTCGAGAACCGGCTCGAGTATGCGCTCTTCCGTCTCGCGGGATACAGCGAGAACCAGCCGAGTCACGATGCGCTCGCTTCTGGCACGAGCGACAGCGCGTGCCCGTTCGCCTGCGCACTCAGCAGAGTGGCCACGTCACCCTTGGGAACGAGAATCTCAACGCTCGTACTCTGCTGGCCGACCATGGCGTCGTCAGAGCTCACCCGTGCAACGACCGCACCGTCGACGATGACCGTCGGCTGCCCGAAGCCATTCTGCTCGTCCGGTGCCGCGGCCCAGACGTCGACGCGAGCGCCGACCGCGACGGACTCGGGAAGCTCTCCGCGAATCTCGATCACAACCGCAGAGACAGAGCTCTCGACCGCCGCGACCACCGCGGATGCGGGCACCAGTTCACCGTTACCGATCGTTCTCGAGATGACGAGCCGTCCTTCGGGCAAGTCACCTTCGCGAATGTACTCTCCGTCGAGAGAGCCAAGACTCACGCGCGAGACCGTCAGATCGTCGACGGACAACGGCGAGCCCGCGGGGAGCGTCGACGACGCGGCATACACGGGAACCGTCTTGTCACTTGAATCGACGACGAACCACACTCCCGCAACGGAGACGACGACCAGAACGAGGCCGATGACGAAGCGAGGATCAAACCAGAATCGCCGACGAGTGGAGCGCGGCGCGGACGAGGTTTCCTTCGGCATGGTGACCATCGTGCCAAGTTCACGACAGATCGAAGAAAGTTATCCACAGGCCACGTTTCACTCAGGTGCAGTGACCATAATCGATACATATGGACCACATTTCGTCGGAGTCAATCGGCCGCTTTCTCACGGTGGCCGATGCCTCGGAGATCCTCAACATCTCCATCGACGAGGTGCACGAGCTCATCACCTCTGCAGAGCTGCCCGCGATTCGTGTCGGGAGCCCGGCTCGGTGGCGCGTCGAACGCCGCGTGCTCGAAGACTACATTCAGCAGAAGTACGAAGAGACCCGCCGCATGAGTCTCTGGCACGAAGCCAATGCGGCGAGCATCCAAGACATCGACGAGACCGCCAAACACCGCCGCTGATCGCTCGATCAGAGTTCGACCATGTCGAGTTCGGCGAGGGCGAGAACCTGCACATGCGAGACATCGCGTGCACGACGTGGAGTGTCGCGCGGGTGACGGGCGACATCCAAATGGTCACGAGCAACGCGATCGATGGTTCCGCCGATCGCGTCGCGCGAGGTCGCCATCGAGAGGCTCGCATAGCTGCGCCGGCGGCACAGGTCCCGCAGCACGAACGGCAAGCCGATGCGATCGGTGATCTGAGGGTCCTGGCCCATGGGATCTCCCTCCGCCAGGCTGCGCTCGGCGTCGTCAGAGTTCACGAGGATGCTGGAGATGCCCGCAAGCGCAATCAGGCATGCACCGTTGCCTCCGTGCTGCCTGATCGTGTCCGCGGCGATCCAGTCCCTTCCGAACGTTCGCGGAATGGCGGACACCTCGCGCCCGCAGCGCAGGATCACCCGTAACGGGGAGGGCGGGACGCGATCGCCGACGGAGCTGCGACCGAGGGCGATCAGGCGATCTCGCATGCCCAGCCGGGCGATGCGAAGCCGTTCGTCCTCTGCACGGCGCTCAATTTCTTCAGCGCTCCATGCCGAATCCAGCTGGCTCTCGAGATCGTCGAACAAGCTGTCCCATCTCATGGTGCCCGAGACTAGCGCCTTGCCCGTTCGACTGCCGAGTTATCCACAGATTGGCCAAATTCCTTTACAAGATTGCTTCCCACCTGGTTGAGTGTCTAACCATGAGTTCTGACCCCCGCGCGGGGGTCGACTTTCAGTGGGTTCATCACGGGCCCGCTACGGCGCAGCGGCCCGGCCAGGGCCGATCCCACGGTCGGGCGGAGAAAAGATGAGTGAAGGCAATCTCGCACGAAACGACGAGCAGACACATGCCCTTCCTGCCCTCCCCGCCCGGTGCGGCATTGCCGATCCCGACAGTGAGTTCACCTATCTGCGAACGAGCGCGTCGGAGCTTCCGGATCCCGAACCTCTGCTCGTCAACCTCACGCGGAGTGTGATCGAAGTCATCGCGGGGGCACGCGATCTCGAACAGCTCTCACGCTGGATCAGCGAAGACGTTTATAAAACACTCGTGAAGCAGGCGGTGCTCGCCGCGCGGGCTCGATCTCTCAAGAACCAGAGCGCGGTTCGACCGATCGTGCATGTCGGGACCGTTCACCTGCAGACGCCGGTGGACGACGTGTGCGAGGCCGTGATCATGGTTCAGGTAGGGCGCACGCGTGCTCGAGCCGTGGCGATCCGGCTTGAGGGCATCGACCATCGCTGGCGCGCGACGTCCGTTGGCGTTCTCTGAAGACCTACTTCTTCTTCTGCTGCGCCCGTCGCTGAGCGCGGTTTGCCGGCTCCGGCTTTGCCTCGTCTGAGGTCGCCTGCCCGAATGCTCCACGCTGCGCGGGCTTCTTCTGCGCAGCCGGAGCCGTCTGACGAGGCTGACGCGGAGCCTGCGGTCGTGTACCAGCACCGCCGGCCGCGCGCGCCGCTCGCTGAGCCTTGCCCGTCGCGCCCTTCTCGATCTGACCTCGCTGATTGCGAACTTCGACTTCGCCCTCTTCGTTCGCGGCCGAGTAGCTGAGCTTCTCCGTCTCTCCATCGGGTCGCGCGAGCCCCTTGGCGACGATCACGGGGCTCACTTCACCCTCCGCGTCGTCGGGTCGAGTGACTTCGACGTCAAGGTTGAACAGGTAACCGATCGATTCCTCGCGGATCTGCCCCATCATCTGCTGGAAGAGAGAGAAGCCCTCTCTCTGGTACTCGACGAGCGGGTCGCGCTGCGCCATGGCCCGTAGGCCGATGCCGTCTTTGAGATAGTCCATCTCGTACAGATGGTCGCGCCATCTGCGGTCAATCACCTGCAGCACGACGCGACGCTCAAGCTCGCGCATGGCATCGGAACCGAGCTGTTCCTCGCGCCGCTCGTACGCCAGCTTCGCGTCAGAGAGAATCTCCCGCTGCACGAACGACCGGTTGACGCGGCCCTTCGAGCCTGCCTCCTGGACCACTTCGTCAATGGTGAGCCCGATCGGGTAGAGAGTCTTGAGCTCGGCCCACAGGGCGTCGAAGTCCCAGTCATCGCCGTTACCCTCACCGATGTGCTCGTCGAGCACTTCGGTGACGACATCTTCAAGGAAGACCCTGACCCGCTCTTGCAGGTCATCGCCCTCGAGAATCTGCCTGCGGTCGGTGTACACCGTCTCGCGCTGCCGGTTGAGGACATCGTCGTACTTGAGAACGTTCTTGCGGATCTCAGCGTTTCGGGACTCCACTTGCGACTGAGCCGAGCGGATGGCCCTGCTGACGACCTTCGACTCGATGGCGACGTCGTCCGGCACTCCACGAGACATCAGGCTCTCGGCAGCACCCGAGTTGAACAGACGCATGAGATCGTCCTGGAGCGAGAGGTAGAAGCGGCTCTCTCCCGGGTCTCCCTGGCGGCCCGAGCGTCCGCGGAGCTGATTGTCGATGCGTCGCGACTCGTGCCGTTCTGTGCCCAGCACGTAAAGCCCGCCCGCCTCGATGACCTTGTCGGCTTCAATCTGAACGTCGGCCTTGACCTTGTCGAAGACGTCGTCCCACTTCTCTTCGTACTCGTCGGGCGTCTCGGTCGTCGACAGGCCGAGTTCCTCCATCTTCTGAACGGCGAGGAACTCCGCGTTTCCGCCGAGCATGATGTCCGTTCCACGACCGGCCATATTGGTTGCGACGGTGACAGCCCCCACGCGTCCGGCTTGAGCAACGATTGTCGCTTCGCGAGCGTGGTTCTTCGCATTCAGGACCTCGTGCCTGATCCCCTTCTTCGCAAGCAGTCGCGAGAGGTACTCGCTCTTTTCCACGCTCGTGGTGCCGACGAGTACAGGCTGACCCGCTTCGTGTCGTTCGGCGATGTCGTCAACGACGTGGGCGAACTTCACTTCTTCGGTCTTGTAGACCAGATCCGACTGGTCGACGCGCTGCATCGGCTTGTTCGTCGGGATCGGCACGACACCGAGTTTGTACGTCGACATGAACTCAGCGGCTTCCGTCTCAGCCGTACCGGTCATTCCCGCGATCTTGTCGTACATGCGGAAGTAGTTCTGAAGCGTCACTGTCGCAAGAGTCTGATTCTCAGCTTTTACCGACACGCCTTCTTTGGCTTCGATCGCCTGGTGAACGCCTTCGTTGTAGCGGCGTCCGACGAGGATGCGGCCGGTGTGCTCATCGACGATCATGACCTCGCCGTTCATCACGACGTAGTCCTTGTCCTTCTTGAAGAGGGCTGTCGCTTTGATGGCGTTGTTGAGGAACGAGATCAATGGCGTGTTCGCGGCTTCATAGAGGTTGTCGATTCCGAGATGATCTTCGACCTTCTCGATTCCGGGTTCGAGCACGCCGACGGTGCGCTTCTTCTCATCGACCTCGTAGTCCTCGCCGGAGACGAGGCTTTGCGCAATGCGTGCGAATTCGGTGAACCAGCGGTTGGCCTCCCCTGACGACGGGCCCGAGATGATCAGCGGCGTCCGCGCCTCATCGATGAGGATGGAGTCGACCTCATCGATGATGACGAAGTAGTGATCGCGCTGGACCATGCCTTCTTTCTGCCAGGCCATGTTGTCGCGCAGATAGTCGAATCCGAACTCGTTGTTCGTGCCGTATGTGATGTCGGCCTGGTATTGCTGGCGCCGAACGTCCGGCGTCTGCCCCGAGACGACCACGCCCGTCGTCATTCCGAGCGCACGGAAGACACGCCCCATCAGTTCCGACTGATAACTCGCCAGGTAATCGTTCACCGTGATGATGTGAACGCCTCGTCCCGTAATGGCGTTGAGATAAGCCGGCAGCGTCGCGACAAGCGTCTTTCCCTCACCGGTCTTCATCTCGGCGATGTTGCCGAGATGAAGCGCGGCACCGCCCATGAGCTGAACATCGAAGTGGCGCATGCCGAGCGTCCGCTTCGACGCTTCCCTGACCGCTGCAAATGCCTCCGGAAGAAGATGATCCAGCTTCTCACCGTTCTCGTAACGCTCTCGAAGCTCTGCGGTCTCGTTCTTGAGATCCTCGTCGCTGAGCTCGGCGAAGTCATCCTCGAGTGCGTTGATCGCCTTTGCATAGTTCTTCAGGCGCTTGAGGGTGCGTCCTTCGCCGACGCGAAGGACTTTTTCCAGTACTGAGGCCACGAATGCACTCCACTTTGTTCACGGCGCCAACGGCGCCAGGTCCCGTCTCGTTCGATCGGGCCGGGGTCGATCGTACCCATGTTAGCGACCTGGCGCTTGGCACACGCTGAAGAACGGCGGCCAGGCGCCCTGCGCATCCGGGTTCGCCTGGCCGCCTGGCCGTGACTCATGCCCTGTTGGCTGCAGCCTCTGCTTCGTCTGAAAGCTCGATGACGCCGTAGTCCCATCCCTTGCGCCGGTAGACTACACTCGGACGGTCGGTGCGCGCGTCGATGAAGAGGAAGAAGTCGTGTCCGACGAGCTCCATGCGATCGACGGCATCATCGACGGTCATCCACTCAGCAGGAAACGTCTTCTGTCTGATGACGACGGGCGAATACTGTTCCTCGGTCTCAACGTCGTCAACGGGAGACTCCCCCGCCCGCACACGATCGATGACCTCAGCGGGAGCGGGCTGAAGTCCGACAGCCGCGAACTCTCCCGTGGCGGCAGCGTGCAGCGACGTGCGCTTCTTTCCACGACGAGCCTGCCTGCGCTCCTTCGCGCGGCGTATTCGCTCAAGAAGCTTGTCGATCGCGACGTCGAACGCGCTGTATTTGTCTCCGCCCTGAGCCTCGGCCCTCACGAGCGGGCCTGGGCCGATGAGCGTCAGCTCGACGCGATCGTCGCCGTTCCTTCCGCTCTTGTCGGTGTGGCGGCTGACTTTGACCTCGAACGCGATCATGCGGTCCGTGATGTGGGTGATCTTCTCCGACTTCTCTTCCACGTAATCACGGAAGCGATCGGTGATTCCCAGGCCAATTCCGACGATGTTAGTTTCCACGGCGACCTCCGGATCCGGCGCGAAGTCGCCTGGTCTTCCGGGCGATCCTTTCACGCCTTTTCATACACCGTAGCCCCAGCGGCGAACCTTGTCACGCCTACTGGCGAATCGGGCGTGGCGACGCGCATGAGGGTCGATGCGACGGTCGCGCACGCAACGATCTCCGCCCCGGATTCCCGCAGCGCACGCACGCACTCGGCGAGCGTCGCGCCGCTCGTCACAATGTCGTCGACGAGGATGAATCGGCGTCCAGATGCTCGACGTGCGGTGATCGCGCCCCTCAGGTTCTCGCTGCGCTGCCGGCGACCCAGCCCGATCTGATCGCGAGGCCGACGTGCCCAGGCAAGCACGCGCGACCGGGTGAGGCCTGCGCGACGAACAATGAGATCGACGGGGACGAAACCGCGCGTCCGACGCGATCGCCGTGAGGCGGGAACCGCTGCGAGCTCGACCTGCACGCCCTCGGCGTCATCGAGAGCTGCATCGATCGCAGCGCGGAGTGCCTCGCCGAGTACCGTGGCCGCGTCAACGCGCCCGTCGCGTTTGAGTGCGAGCAGCATCCGCTTCGCCCTTCCGGAGTACGGAGCAGCGCTGTAGACCCGCACACCGTCGACAGTGCGGGTCAGGATGCCGTCGGCGAGCGACCCCCGGCACACGGCGCACACGGCGACGCCGGGATCTCCGCAGCCGGCGCACGACACGGGCATGAGAAAGGCGAGCGTCTCGCCGACGACATGCCGGATGCCGGTGACGCACCGATCCCTGAGAGCAGGACCCCAGGGTCGGCCGAGATGTCGTGGCATGCATCAAGTCTCGCCTGCGAGACGCCGTGACGGCCGATCGTCGCGAAACCTGTGGGCGCGCGGCATCGCATGCGCGACTGTGGACGAATCAGCCCGACGGCGAACCGATCTGCGTTGCGATGAAGCGCACTCCCTCACGAGCCGTCTGCCATCCGCTGCCCCGTCGTGAGAGCAGATCTCCGTCGCTCGTGAGTGCCCTGAGCTCCTCGGCGCCGTTGCTGCCGACAAGATGTTCAGCCTCTTCTGCGGCGCCGATACTCGTCGATGGTCCGCCCAATTCGATCAGCTGAACCTGGTTCGTCGATTCGCTCGTGAGCACCGCGACGGACTTGTCATCAACCCACGTGGCCGACAGAGGCGTGCCGTCGGCAACGGGGAATCGCACAGTGTCGCTGAGCGACGTGGGGGCTCCGTCAGCTCCGCGACGCACTCCGGCGAGCAGGAGCTGAGGTGTTCCACCCGAATCGATGAGCGCCACGATACGAGTGCCGTCGCGCGATAGTTCGAGCGAGACAATCGTCGATGCTTCCGGCCACGATGGCTGCAGGTCGAAAGCCGTTCCCTCGGCATCGTGGACTCTCACGCCTCCGGGCTGGCCTGCCGGAACCGTCCACACGAATCCCGCGTCATCGATTGTCGGGGCGATGAGGTCCGATCTCCCGTCGACGAGCACGGGGTCCTCGCCAGCGCTGATCGAATACACGCCGCGGTCGCTGAGCACCGCGATCTGCGTGTTCTCACTGTTGATCGCCGCTGCCGTGACGTCGAGGCTCTCCACCGGCTCCGAGAGCCCTGCGATCTCCTCGATGCCGCTTCCAGCCGCGTAGCCGAATCCTTCCTCGGTCATGATGAGCGGTCGAGAGTCGACGCGCGGCTCGCGCACGGTCAGCGACGGAATGTCGGTGGGCTGCCCGTCGAAGAGAATCGAGACGATCCCTGCGCCCGCAACGTTCTCGAGGCTCGCGACCAGCTGCGCCTTCATGCGCTTGCGGGCGGAATCGTCGGCCGTCAATGCGTCTCGGCTCAGGTCGACTTGCGCCTCCCCATCTGTCACGGGAACCGAGCTGCGGGCCAGCCGTGTTCCGTCGGGGAAAGCCGTCGTCACAGATTGTGCCAGCCACTCGCTGGGTCCGGCGAGCAGCTCGGTGACGATGCGCGTTGCTGACGAGCTTCCCGAAGGGAACCACCGCAGGTCGGGAACGAGAGATGTCCAGTCGGGAGTGAAGAACCGGAGCGCGTGCTGGTCGAACACTGTCTCGAAAAGCGACTGCTCGAGGAGGATGCCGTTGGGCGCTTCAGTGATTCGCCACTCGTCTCCCACCTTGGCGAACGAATAGCTCTGCTCCACCGTGCCGGCTCCCGCACGTTCGGAGTAGACGCCTGAGTCGTCAACAACCGCCGTGGGAGATACCGCGACGTCGATGGCGGAGTCCGAGACACGGTCGAACTGTCGACCACCGGGATCGTCGAGGGTCACCGAAGCGTCAGGATTCCACTCGAGCCGAAAGTCCGGTGCGAGAAACTCGCGCGCGACGGCGTAGTTGTTGAGCGGACTCGAGGCGGCGGCGATGAACCCCTTCAGCAGGTCCTCCTGCGATGCGCCGGGAACCGGGGCGTCGGCGATGAGCGTGACATCGTCTGCACTGTTCTCGTCTTCGCCCACCGGATTTCCCTCGTGCACGCTGCCGCTGCGCGGTATCCCCGCGCAGCCGACAAGCAGTGCCATGATCGCGCCGATGGCCACGACGGTCGTCACGCGTCTCATGCGTCGTCTCCTTTCGGAAGCAGCGGCAGCGAGCCGTCGGCGTCTTCGGGCACGAGCTCAAGCGGGTACGAGGCAACGACTGCTCCCGGTTTTCGCGGAAGCGTGAGCCGGAAATTGCTTCCCTTTGCGAGGCGAGACCACACGTCGAGCACACCGCGGTGCAGAGCCGCGTCTTCAAGGGAGATCGCCAGGCCGAGACCCGTGCCTCCGATCGTGCGCCGGCGCGACGGGTCTGCGCGCCAGAACCGGTCGAAGACGTGCTCGACGTCGGACTCGCTCATCCCGAGCCCGTAATCGCGCACGGTGAGGGCGACAGCATCCGCGTTGCTGTCGACGGTGACCACGATCGGTCCGCCCTCCCCATGCTCAATGGCGTTTCCGATCAGATTGCGCACGATTCGCCGGATGCGCCGCGGATCCATGTCGACATCGCCGTGCCCGCCCGGGGCGACGAGGCGAATGTCCGATCCACGCTCTGCCGCGAGTGCTTCCATGCCTTCGATGCAGTCGCGCGCAAGCGCCGCAAGATTGGTCGGCTCGAGTTCGAGCTGAACGGAACCAGCGTCATACCGGCTGATCTCCAGAAGATCATCGAGCAGCAGTTCGAATCGTTCGACCTGGGTGTGCAGCAGCTCTGCCGTGCGAGTGGTCGCGGGCGGGAACGAGTGGCGCTGGTCGTAGATGACGTCATCGGCGAGCCGGATCGTGGTGAGCGGAGTGCGCAGTTCGTGGGAGACGTCGGAGACGAACCGCTGCTGCACGAGCGACAGCTCTGCCAATTCTCGAATCCGCTGCTGGAGGGTGTCGGCCATGCCGTTGAACGAGCGCGCGAGCGTCGCGAGCTCGTCGGCACCGGTCTCGCGTATCCGAACGCCGAGATCGCCGTCCGCGAGCCTCTGGCTGGTCTCTGCCGCGATCGTGATGGGTTCGACGACCAGGCGAACGACCACCCACGCGACAGCTCCGACGAGCAGCAGCAGGGCGAGACCGACGATGAGCATGGTCTGCTGCAGAAACTGCAGAGTCTGCTCCGAATCGCTGAGATCGAAAGCGATGTAGAACTCGTATTGTCCGGCACCGGGCACGTCGACGAGCTGGCCGACGATCACGCCGGGGACCTCGCCGTCTGGTCCCGAGAGCGTGACCGACTGCCACCACTGTGTGCCGACGTCCTGCTGCACCTTGTCGCGCAGTTCAGAGGACAGAACGCCCCCCGCCAGCTCTGAGCTGCGGAACCCCTGAGGCGCGTACGGGCTGTAGCTCTGCCCCGGCGCGCGGTAGCCGGCGATGAGCTGGCTTGATGACGTCGCCGCCAGCTGATTGCGCACCGTGTTCATAACCGTCGTGATCGCCACACGATCGTTGATGGCGGCTGATTCAAACAGGCGCTGCACCGAGCTCATGGTGCGACTCGAGTCATCAAGCACTTGACTCAAGCGCGACGAGAACAGGTCGTTGCGCACGCTGATCGACATGTAGACGCCCGACGCGAGCACGGCGACGAGCGTGAGCCCGACGGTGATCGACACGGTTCGAAACCGCAGCGATCTTCTCCACAGTTCTCGCACGCGCCGCGGCCACGTGCGAACCTGCGAGAGCCCGAGCTCCGCGAACGACAGCGGTGAGCTCATGGTCTCAAGAGCCCGATGCGCCCGCCCGATATCCGACCCCCCGCACGGTCGTCACGATGCGCGGGTTGTCGGGATCGTGCTCGATCTTGGCGCGGAGCCGCTGCACGTGCACGTTCACGAGCCGCGTGTCAGCCTTGTAGTGGTACCCCCAGACCTGTTCGAGCAGCATTTCGCGCGTGAACACCTGCTGAGGCTTCGACGCGAGCGTGAGCAGCAGGTCGAATTCGAGAGGCGTGAGGTTGATCCTCTTGTCGCCACGTCGCACCTCGTGTCCCGCCACATCGACGCTGAGGTCGGCGATCTCGAGCGTCTCCTGAGCCGGTTCGGATGCTGGTCGCAGACGTGTGCGAATGCGTGCGACGAGCTCCTTGGGGTTGAATGGCTTCACGATGTAGTCGTCCGCTCCCGACTCGAGCCCGCGCACCACGTCAGCCGTGTCGGACTTCGCCGTGAGCATGATGATGGGAACCCCGGATTCTTGACGGATCTGCGTGCACACCTCGATCCCGTCGATTCCGGGAAGCATGAGGTCAAGGAGCACGAGGTCGGGTTTCTCTTGCTTGAACTCGGTGAGGGCAGCGGTGCCGTCCGCGCAGAAGATGGGTTCGTACCCTTCGGTTCGCAGCACGATGCCGATCATCTCCGCGAGCGCTGTGTCATCGTCGACAACAAGAATTCGTGGGTTCATTCGTCTCGTTCTCGTTTCTCTGTGCGCGCGGCGGCGTCCCGTCACGCGTGCCACAAGGCTATCTGACGTCACGGGTCACGTCTCGCGACGAAACGCGCGCGACCGCGACGCCGTGTGACAGAGTAGAACCACACTGTCTCGCGCGCGAGTTAAAGGGGGCACACACGAGTGAGCGACAACGGGTCATGGCACTCCCCATCGGGCGACTCCGCGGGCCCACCTCCCGGCGCGGGTGATGGCCGCGACGGGAACGGTGCCCAATCCGGCCACGCCCAGGGACAGCACGCTCCTCACGGGCAGCACGGCGCGCCGTACGACCAGCGTCAGCCTCCGCCATACGGCCAGTACGCGCCGCCACAGTACGGGCAACAGCAGGCGCCGCCATACGGTCAATACCCCGCACCGCAGTTTGGGCAGCAGCCGTTCGGCGCACCGGGCGGATGGGCTCCGCCGCCGACGCCAGGACTTATTCCGCTGCGCCCTCTGAGTTTCGGTGCGCTCCTGACCGCTCCGTTCAAAGAGCTGCGCCACAACCCCAAGGCAACGGTCGGCAGCGCGCTCATCATTCAGGGCGTTGTCGTTCTTCTCACGATTGTCATCACGGGCGTGGTGACCGCGGTCATGCTCGGGCGCATCGACCAGGCAACAGCGCAGGACCAGGACGAGATCGCGGCGGGCGCGGTGCTGACCATCCTGCTGTCGATGATCGTTCCCCTCCTGGTCTCGGTCGTCGGCTCTGCCTTCCTGCAGGGCGTCGTCGTGACAGACACCGCGCGAGCGATCCTCGGCGAAAAGCCTCGCCTTCGGGAGATCTGGCGTGCGACGTGGCCACGATTCTGGACGCTGCTCGCGTGGACCTTCCTCTACCTCGGCTCCATCCTCGTTGCACTCGCCGTGGTCGGGGGTCTCGGCGCGCTCGTGATCGTGCAGGGCGACGCGGGAATCGTCATCGGCATTCTCATCATCGTCTTCGGCAGCCTTGCCGTGGCAGCTCTCGGAATCTGGGTGTTCACAAAGCTCGCGGTCGCTCCAAGCGTGATCGTCATGGAGCGGGCTTCACTCAAGCGCGCCCTAGCGCGCTCCTGGAGCCTCACGACGGGAAGCTTCTGGAAGACGTTCGGCGTGATCTTCCTCATCGCGACGATCCTCAACATCGCCGCCCAGATCATCACAACCCCCGTCTCGCTCATTTTCGGGATCGTCCCCGGGCTGCTCGATCCGACGGGCTCCGACGTCGGCGCGATGCTCGCGCTCCTCGCGGTTGCCGAAGTCATTCTGGTGCTGATCACCGTTGTCTTGAGCGCGATCATGTCGGTCGTGCAATCGGGGGCACTCGCGCTCATCTACGTTGATCTGCGCATGCGGCGCGAGGGGCTCGACATCGAGCTCATTCGGTTTGTGGAGTCTCGCCAGGTCGGCGATCTCTCTGCGCCAGACCCGTTCGCACCAAGAAGCCAGCAGTGAGCGGAATCCTGGCATTCGACGACGCTCCCCCGCTGACCCCGGGTCGCGATGAGGCGTACGACTGGCTCGTACGCGAACTGTCGAAGCCCGAGTACACGGCAGCGCAGCCCTCGCTCATCGACCGCATCGCCGCAGCGATCCGAGACTGGTTCCTCTCGCTCGTCGTTCCGGGCGACGGAACGTTCGCGGCGTGGATTCCGGTGCTCGTCGTGCTCGTGATCGCCGCGGCAATTGTCGCGGCGATCATGATCTGGGGCGTGCCACGCCGCAACCGCTCAAGCCAGCGTCCCCCGGCACTCTTCGGAGACGACGACACGCGCAGTGCGCGAGATCTGCGTGCCGCGGCCCGTGATGCTGCGCAGGCACGCGAGTGGGACATCGCGACCCTCGAGGCCTTCCGGGCGCTCGCCCGCGGGCTCGATGAGCGCACCGTCGTGACCGTGCTGCCCGGAACGACCGCCCGATCGTTCGCGGCCTCAGCCAGCGCCGCGTTCCCGACTCGTGCCGAGTCGCTGCATGCGGCAGCATCCGACTTCGACTCTGTCCGCTACCTGCAGGGCCATGCCTCGCGCGAGCAGTACGAGGCGATCGCGGCACTCGACGCGGAGATCACTGAGCTGAAGCCGGCGCGAACGACGCCGGAGGTCTCGCAATCGTGAGCATCGCCGAGTCTTTGACGCCCACGGTGCGAACGCGGCTGCGTCGTGCTGGCTTCTGGATGGTGTGCGCCGTCGGAGCCCTCGTCATCACGCTGATCGCGATCGCACTCACCGGCGGCAACGCCGCGCAGACCCGGCCGCTCCAGGCCGACAGCCCCGCGCCATCTGGCGCCAAGGGCCTCGTCACGGTTCTCGAAGAGCACGGCGTCTCGATCACCACGGCAGACAGCGCGACGGATGCTGCCGAGGGCCTCGCGGGTGCGCATGCGACGCTGTTCGTCTACGACGAGAGTGGCTTCCTCGACGCGCGCGGTCTTTCTCAACTCGCGGAGAAGGCGGCGAACGTCGTCATCATGACTCCGGATTTCGCTGATCTACGTGAGATCGCCCCCGGCGTGCGAGCCGGCGGTGCCGAGCCCGACGACGCTGCCCCGGTCGCGGCGCAGTGCACGGTTCCCGCCGCTCAAGCGGCGCAGACTGCGGACGTGCTGTACACCTTTCGCATTGACAACGGTGTCGACGCGCACGGCTGCTTTCCCGCCACGGACGGTCGATACGGTCTCGTGGCGATTCCGCGTGCAGCAGGACCTCTCACGCTCCTCGGTGATCCGAACGCGTTCAGCAACGAGGCGATTCTGCACGGCGGCAACGCCGCCCTGGCGCTCAATCTGCTCGGCGCGAATGACGAACTCGTCTGGTACCTGCCGACGATCGCCGACGTCGAGACCGATGCTCCCCCGACGCTCGGCGAGCTGACGCCTCCGTGGGTTGTTCCCTTCACCGTCCTGCTCGCGCTCACCGCCATCGCCGCGATGTTCTGGCGTGGCCGAAGGCTCGGTCCCGTCGTTGTCGAGAAGCTGCCTGTTCACGTTCCCGCACGCGAGACGGTTGAGGGTCGCGCGCGCCTCTATGAGCGGGGCAACGCGCGCGTGCACGCGATCGACACGCTGCGCATGGGCGCTGTGTCGCGCCTCGCCGGTCTGCTCGGACTGCCGCCGAGCACGACGGCGTGGCAGGTCGCTGACGCGACAGCATCCCTCCTCGCCCGTGACCCGCGACAGGTTCGCGCTGTGCTCGTCGACGATCTTCCGTCGTCCGACTCTCAGCTCATGGCCCTGTCTGACGCCGTGAACGACCTTGAAACCCGCGTGCGCGCGACGATCGACGAAACAGGAAGAATGTGACAATGACGAATCATCACGACTCGCCTCAGAACGCCACAGGCACCGCCCCCGAGGCCACGACGGACACGCACGACGACCTGCGTCAACGATTCGCTCAGGTGCGCGCGGAGGTCGCCAAGGCTGTCGTGGGGCAAGACGCCGCGGTGACGGGACTCGTCGTCGCGCTGCTCGCCCGCGGGCACGCGCTGCTCGAGGGCGTGCCTGGCGTTGCGAAGACGCTGCTCGTTCGGTCGCTGAGCACGTCGCTGTCGCTCGACACCAAGCGCGTGCAGTTCACGCCCGACCTCATGCCAGGAGACGTCACGGGCTCGCTCGTCTACGACACGAAGGCCGGTGAGTTCGAGTTTCGCGAAGGCCCCGTCTTCACGAACATCATGCTCGCAGACGAGATCAACCGCACGCCGCCCAAGACCCAGTCCTCTCTTCTCGAGGCCATGGAGGAGCGCCAGGTCTCGGCGGACGGCGTGACGCGCAAGCTTCCCGACCCGTTCCTCGTCGCCGCCACGATGAACCCGATCGAGTACGAGGGAACGTACACGCTGCCCGAGGCGCAGCTGGACCGTTTTCTCGTCAAGCTCGTTCTGGAGGTTCCCGAACGCGAGACCGAGGTCGAGGTGCTCCGACGGCACGCGCATGGCTTCGACCCCCGCGATCTGGCCTCTGCCGGGGTGACGCCCGTTGTGAGCGCTACCGACATCAGAGCGGCTCAGGATGCTGTCGCGAGCGTTGGCGTCACGGACGCTGTGCTGACATACCTCGTCGATCTGGCGCGCGCCACGAGGCAGAGCCCCTCGGTGCGCATCGGGGTGAGCCCGCGCGGCACGACAGCACTGCTCGCAGCGACGAAGGCCTGGACCTGGCTCACGGGGTACACATCGATCACCCCGGACCACGTGCAGGCGATGCTGATTCCCGTGTGGCGACACCGAGTGCAGCTTCGCCCCGAAGCCGAGTTGGAGGGCGTGTCTGTCGACGCGATCCTCACGTCGGTCATGCAGCAGGTGCAGGTGCCGTTCTAGTCATGGCGGTCACCGGCTGGTTCGTTGCGCTCCTGGCGGCGGGCGTGGTTCCCGTCATCGTTGTCGGACAGGCGACCGGGAACGCGTGGGCGCCGCTCGGGCTCTGGCTCGCGGCGTGCGTGCTTCTGCTGGTCATCGACGTCTCACTCGCCGGTTCCCCGCGACGCCTCAGCATTCTGCGCGAGCTCCCCGAGCGCGTGCGCCTCGGCGAGACCGTGACGAGCAGAATTCTGGTCTCAAATCAGGGCGAGCGCACGGTGCGCGCCATCGTGCGCGACGCGTGGCAGCCGTCAGCGGGAGCGACTGAGCCGCGCCAGCGTGTCGTGCTGCCGCCGGGAGAGCGACGCGCTGCGACGCAGCGGCTCACGCCCTTTCGACGCGGAGACCGCACGAGCTCCCATGTCACGGTGCGCTCGTTCGGGCCTCTGCGGCTCGGCGCGCGTCAGGCAACGCTGTCAGCTCCGGGGCGGCTGCGCGTGCTTCCGCCGTTCAACGCGCGAAAGCACCTTCCCAGCAGGCTCGCGCGCCTGCGAGAGCTTGACGGCGCGAGTCCCGTGATGGTGCGCGGACAGGGAACCGAGTTCGATTCGCTGCGCGAGTATGTGCGCGGAGACGATGTGCGTTCCATCGACTGGCGCGCCACCGCGCGGCGTCAGGACCTGGTCGTGCGAACGTGGCGTCCGGAACGAGACCGCCGCGTCGTCATCATCATCGACACCGGTCGCACGTCTGCGGCGCGAATCGACAACGAGCCGCGCATCGACACGGCGTTCGAGTCGTCGCTGCTGCTCGCGGCTCTCGCGACGCGTGCGGGAGACCGCGTCGACGTCGTCGCGTTCGACAGGCGCGTGCGCGGACGCGTGCAAGGAGCGAACGGTCCCGCGCTGCTGGCGCGCATGGTGGACACATTCGCAGGGATCGATCCTGAGCTTATCGAGATGGACTGGGATGCTGTGCCCGGGCAGGTGCGGGACATCACGGCGCACCGAGCGCTCGTCGTGCTGCTCACGTCGATCGACGCGCCTGGCGCCTCGCAGGGCCTGCTCTCGGTTCTGCCGCAGCTGACCCAGAAGCACACGGTTGTCGTGGCCAGTGTCACGGATCCGGACGTCGAAGCTGCCGTGTCGCAGCGTGATCGTCGAGAGGACGTCTATCGTGCGGCATCCGCTGAACGTTCGCTACTGGACGTCGCTCGCGTCTCGGCGGCGATCAGGCAGCAGGGCGCCGACGTGGTCACGGGGGCGCCCGCTGATCTTCCCCCGGCACTTTCCGATCACTACATCGCGCTCAAGGCCGCGGGTCGGCTGTAGCGGCCACCGTGCACGAATGCCCGGGAGCCGAGCGGCTCCCGGGCGTGTTTCGTGGCGGTCGTGCTAGGCGACGGCCTCTGCTGCTTCGGTGTCGGTGCCGTTGACAACGGGCGCTCCCGCTGCTCCCGCGGCCAGACGCTCCTCGAGCGCCGCACCGAGGTCGGCGTCGACGTTCTTCCAGTACTGGATCGCGCGAGCGCGGATGTCGTCGTTCTTCACCGCTCCCACGTGGCCTGTGATGGTGTCGAGGAAGCGAGCCTTCGCGTCATCGTCCATAACCTCGCGGTACAGTGTGCCGGCCTGCACGAAGTCGGAGTCTTCGCTGTGCAGAACCTGAGCGGACCGCACGAGCTCTCCGTCACTGGGGAATCCAGCGGCATCGCCCGCGACCTGGGGGTCTCCCTGCGGGCCTCCGAACGAGTTCGGCGCGTAGACCGGGCGGTCCGACGACGGGAAAGAGAAGCGGCTCTGGCCGTCCTTCGAGTACGAGTGCACGTCGACCTTCGGCGCGTTCACGGGCAGCTGCGCGTGGTTCGTGCCGACGCGGTAGCGATGCGCGTCTGCGTAGCTGAAGATGCGCGCCTGCAGCATCCGATCGGGGCTGGCCGCGATTCCCGGCACGAAGTTCGAGGGGGCGAACGCCGCCTGCTCGATCTGCGCGAAGTAGTTTTCGGCGTTGCGGTTCAGCTGCATCGTGCCGACCTTGACGAGCGGGTAATCCGCGTGCGGCCACACCTTGGTGACGTCGAACGGGTTGAAGCGGTACGTCTTCGCGTCTTCATACGGCATGATCTGCACGTAGAGCGTCCACGACGGGAAGTCACCGCGCTCAATCGCCTCGTACAGGTCGCGCTGGTGGTAGTCGGCGTCCTGGCCCGCGAGCTTCTCGCCCTGCTCGTTCGTGAGGTTCTCGATGCCCTGATCGGTCTTGAAGTGGTACTTGACCCAGAAGCGCTCGCCCTCGGCATTGATCCACTGGTACGTGTGCGAGCCGAACCCGTCCATAGTGCGCCAGGATGCCGGCAGGCCGCGGTCTCCGAGAACCCACGTCACCTGGTGGGCGGACTCCGGCGAGTTCGTCCAGAAGTCCCACTGCATATCGTTGTCACGCGTGTTGATGCCGGGAAGACGCTTCTGCGAGTGGATGAAGTCGGGAAACTTGATGCCGTCGCGAATGAAGAACACGGGCGTGTTGTTGCCCACGAGGTCGTAGTTGCCCTCCGACGTGTAGAACTTCAGCGCGAAGCCCCGAGGATCACGCCACGTGTCAGGCGAACCCTGCTCGCCGGCGACGGTTGAGAAGCGTGCGAGCATCTCGGTTGTCGTGCCCTTCTGGAACAGCGCCGCGCGCGTGTACGCGCTCATGTCCTCCGTGGCCTCGAACGTGCCGAACGCGCCACCGCCCTTGGCGTGCACGACTCGCTCGGGCACGCGCTCACGGTTGAAGTGCGCGAGCTTCTCGACCAGGTAGTGGTCGGTGAGCACGATCGACCCGTCGGCGCCGACGGTCTGCGAGTATCCGTCTGCGGCGACAGGCGAGCCGGTGTTCGTTGTCGTTACGGGAGTTTCAGACATACTTCTCCTTGATTGTGGGCATGGGTGATGACGCGATCGGACGATCGCACGTCGTGAAAAGAACGAGAAAAACTAGTCAGTGGCCTTCTGGCAGTCGGGACACACGCCCCAGAATGTGACGTCGGCCGTTGAGATGGCGTATCCCGCCGTGTTCGACGGTGTGAGGCACGGCGCCTCACCGACCACGCAGTCAACGTCTCGCACGGCTCCGCACTGCGTGCACACGACGTGGTGGTGATTGTCGCCGATGCGCCGCTCGTAGAGTGCGGGCGACCCGGCGGGCTCGATGCGCCGCACGAGGCCGACCTCTGTGAGCGCCGACAGCACTCCGTACACGGCCTGCAACGAGGTGTCGGGCAGGTCGTGGAGCACGGATTCGAAGATCGCGGCGGCATCTGCGTGCTGGTTGGTTTCGAGCACGCGCAGCACACTCCGCCTCGGGGCCGTGGCCTTCAGCCCCGCGTCGCGCAGCGCTGTGCTGAACTCGGCGTCCGTCGTGGTGTGCATATCAGCACTCTATCACTTGTTTTGACTCAGTCAAAAGAACGGAAGCCGTGTCGCGAGGCCTCGCCTTTCACGCCGCCGTGAGCGTCGTCGCCCCCGAGCCGAACGCGTCGAGGTCTCCCGTCTCGCCGTGGCGAGCCGCTCTGCGCCCGACGACGAGCATGTACGCGAGGAAGGCCGCAAGCGCGAGTGTTCCGATGCCGATCTTGATCGCCCAGCCGAGTGCTGGCTCAGTCTGCTCCTGCAGAGGCCAGGGCGTGACGAAGCCCTCGATGATTCCCGACACGAACAGAGCGATGACAAGCCCGACGACAACGGTGATCAGGCTACGTCCCTCGTGGGCGATTGAGTCAAGACGCGTGCGGCGCCCCGGAGCCACCCACGACCAGAAGATGCGCAGCCCCGCCGCGGCGGCCACGAAGATGCACGTCAGCTCGAGCTGGCCGTGCGGCGCGATGAAGAGAAAAAACACGTCACCCTTGTCGTACGCGAACATCACAGCGCCCGTGATGCCGAGGTTCTGCGCGTTCTGCAGCACGACGTAGGGCACCCAGACGCCGGTGATTCCGAAGGCGATGCACTGCGCGGCGATCCACGCGTTGTTCGTCCACACACGGCCGGCGAACGACGCCGCCGGATTCTCGGAGTAATAGGCGACGAACTCGTCGCGCGCGAGCGATGAGAGCTCGGACTCGCTGCCGAGGTTGGCGAGAACGCGCGGATCCTGCGAGATCCATACTCCGAACGCGAGAGCGATGAGTACTGTCGCGACGGTGACAGCGAGTGTGAGCCACCGCAGCCGGTACAGGGCTGCGGGCAGCTGAAGCATGAAGAACCGCGGAAGCTGCGACAGCGCGTTGCCCGCAGCTCCTGTAAAGCGCAGGCGCACTCGGGACAGCACGACGCTCAGTCGATCCCCGACAGCTGTCGATCCGGCCGTCGTCTTGATGGCCGACAGCTGCGTCGCGCCGGACTGATACCGCATGATGAGCTCGTCTGACTGCTCGCCCGTCAGCCTCGGAGTGCGCGAGAGCTCGTCGAGTCGCTCCCAATCCGATCTGTGGGCTGCGGTATAGGCATCAAGATCCATCTGATTAGATGATACCCATGAGCGAAGCCGTCACATTCTCGCGCGACGCCGACGAGTTCATCACCGGCGAGGCTGTCGCACTCGATGTTCGCTCGACGAGCTTTCTGCTGCGCGCGGCGGGCGCCATGATCGATGTTCTCGTCTCTGTCGCCCTGGCAGTGGTTCTCGTGCTGCTTCTCGTCATGTCGGCAGCACAGACCGGCATGGACACCGCCGCGATGCAAGCGTTCATGATCGCCATCATTGTCTTCTCCACGATCGTCGTGCCGACCGCTGTCGAACTGCTCACACGAGGCCGCTCGCTCGGTCGGCTCGCGATCGGCGCGCGCATCGTGCGCGACGACGGCGGCGCAATCGGCTTCAGGCACGCCTTCATCCGCGCCCTCGTCGGCTTCTTCGAGATCTATATGACGCTCGGAGGCGGCGCGGCCCTCGTCGGACTTCTCGGCGCCCGCTCCAAGCGCATCGGCGACATGCTCGCAGGAACCTACTCACAGCACGAGCGCGTCCCGCGCATCAGCCCGGCCGTGTACCCCGTTCCGCAGCACCTGACCGCGTGGGCCCAGGTCGCCGATGTCGCACGTCTTCCCGACCGGCTCGCACGGCGCATCGCGCAGTTTCTCTCCCAGGCCGCACGCATGACCCCGCACTCTCGCGCGCGGCTGGCACACGATCTCGCGAACGAGGCGTCAGCGCACGTCGCTCCGCTGCCCCAGACCGATCCGCTGTCGTTCCTCTACGCCGTCGCCGCTCTGCGTCGCGAGCGCAGCTACCGCGCTCTCATGCTCGAGCGCGAGCGGCTGCAGCGCCTGCAGCCGCTGTTGCACGACAATCCGCATTCGTTTCCGGCGCGCGTCCCGCAGCATCCGTCTCCTGCGCGGTGATCTCGGGCGCGATCGCTCAATACCGGTAGTGCTCGAGCTTGTACGGCCCCTCGACAGGAACGCCGATGTACGCCGCTTGCTCCGGCGACAGCGAGGTGAGCTCAACACCGAGCGCGTCGAGGTGCAGCCGTGCCACCTTCTCGTCGAGGCGCTTCGGAAGAACGTGAACGTCCGTCGAATACCGATCGCCACGCTCGTGCAGCTCGATCTGCGCGAGCACTTGGTTGGCAAAGGAATTGCTCATCACGAACGACGGGTGCCCCGTCGCGTTGCCGAGGTTCATGAGACGTCCCTCGCTGAGCACCAGGATCGAGCGACCCGTCGGCAGGCGCCATTCGTGAACCTGTGGTTTGATCTCGAGCTTCACAACGCCATCGATCGCGGCGAGGCCCGCCATGTCGATCTCATTATCGAAGTGCCCCACGTTCGCAACGATCGCCAGGTGCTTCATGGCGAGCATGTGCTCGGGACGAACGACAGCGCGGTTTCCCGTGCACGTGATGACGATGTCGACCTGGTCGGCGACGGACTCGAGCGTCGCGACCTGAAAACCGTCCATCGCCGCCTGCAAGGCGCAGATGGGGTCCACCTCTGACACGATCACGCGAGCGCCCTGACCCCGCAGCGCCTCGGCCGCACCCTTTCCCACGTCGCCATAGCCGACGACGAAGGCGACCTTGCCTCCGATGAGAACGTCGGTTGCCCGGTTGAGCCCGTCGGGAAGCGAATGGCGAATGCCGTAGCGGTTGTCGAACTTGGATTTCGTCACCGAGTCGTTGACGTTGATCGCCGGAAAGAGCAGCTCACCCGAACGCGCGAGTTCGTACAGGCGATGCACGCCCGTTGTCGTCTCTTCGGTGACGCCCTCGAGCTCGCCGGCGATGCGGGTCCAGCGGTCAGGGGATGCTGCAAGGGAGCGACGCAGCACGTCGAGAACAACGCTGAACTCTTCACTGTCAGCATCCGTCGCCTCGGGAACGTCCCCAGCAGCCTCGAACTCTCGGCCCTTGTGCACGAGCAGCGTGGCGTCGCCGCCATCGTCGAGAATCAGGTTCGGGCCGATCCAGCTCTCCCCCGCGGCTTCTGATTCGCTGCTCCAATCGAAGATGCGATCGGTGCACGCCCAATACTCGGCGAGGGTCTCGCCCTTCCACGCGAACACGGGAACACCCGCGGGCGCATCGATCGTTCCCTCGGGTCCAACGACAACGGCCGCAGCCGCCTCGTTCTGCGTCGAATAGATGTTGCAGCTCGCCCAGCGCACCTGGGCGCCGAGCGCCACGAGGGTCTCGATGAGCACGGCCGTCTGCACCGTCATGTGCAGAGAACCGGCAATGCGCGCGCCGGCGAGCGGCTGCGACGCACCGTATTCGTCGCGCAGGGCCATCAGGCCGGGCATCTCGTTCTCGGCAAGGCGAAGCTGGTGGCGCCCCGCTTCAGCGAGAGAGAGGTCGGCGATCTGGTAGTCGAAGGGCGCAGAACTGGTCATACGACCATTGTTCCACGCGGCTCAGGCGCGAATGAGCGACAGCACCTCGTCGCGCACAGCCTCCATCGTCGCAGCATCCTCGCCCTCGACGTTCAAGCGCAGTAGCGGCTCGGTGTTCGACGGGCGAACATTGAACCACCAGAACGGCTCGCCCTCCGGCGTGATTCCCGTTGCTGTGAGGCCGTCCATCTCGTCAAACTGCGCCCGCCCCTGGAACGCCTCGACGATGCGCGCATACGCCAGCGGGACGTCGTCGACCGTCGAATTGATCTCGCCCGACTGCCGGTAGGGGCTGAACTCGGCGGAGAATTCTGACAGCGGCAAGGGCTGCGACCCAAGCTCGGCGAGCACGTGCATCGCGGCGAGCATGCCGTTGTCGGCTCCCCAGAAATCGCGGAAGTAGTAGTGCGCAGAGTGCTCGCCACCGAAGATTGCTCCGGTATCGCGCATCTGCGCCTTGATGAGCGAGTGACCGACTCGCGTGCGCACGGGCTCGGCACCGCGGCTTTCGATGATCTCGGGAACGAAGCGCGACGTGATCAGGTTGTGCAGCACGAGCGGCCTCGCGGCCGGATCGCTCTCGCGCTCACGGGCGATCTCGCGCACGGCGACGATCGCCGTGACCGCAGAGGGGCTCACGGCGTCGCCGTTCTCGTCAACGACGAAGCAGCGATCGGCGTCGCCGTCGAAGGCGAGACCGGCGTCGGCACCGTGCTCCATGACGGCGCGAGTGAGGTCTGTGAGGTTCGCCGGGTCGAGCGGGTTCGCCTCGTGGTTCGGGAACGTGCCGTCGAGTTCGAAGTAGAGGGGAATGATCTCCACGGGAAGCGCCGCGAGACCCGCTGCTTCGCCCAGGACTGCGGGGACCGTCATACCGCCCATTCCGTTGCCGGCATCGACGACGATGCGCAGCGGTCGGATCTGCTCGAGGGGAACGACGGCACGCAGGGCTCGCGCATAGTCAGAGAGCACGTCAGCGGAGCGTTCGGTGCCCGGTGCGTCCACCGTGGGGATCCCGGATTCGAGATAGCGGATAGCGCGGTCCCTGATTGCTCCGAGGCCCGTGTCCATCGACAGGGACTGCGCGCCCGGACGCGACAGCTTGATGCCGTTGTACACCGAGGGGTTGTGGCTGGCCGTGAACATTGCCGCCGCGGCATCCATCGACCCCGACGCGAAATAGCTCTCGTCTGTGGAGCAGAGCCCGATCGCGACGACATTGCCGCCGCGTGCGCGCACGCCCGCACTGAACGCGGCGGCGAAGCGCGGCGAGGAGTCCCGCATGTCGTGTCCGACGACGACCTCGGTGCCTTCCGCGTCGATTTCATCCACGAACGCGGCACCGACGGCCTCGATGATCTCGTCGGTCAGATCGACGTCGACGAGCCCGCGCACGTCGTACGTCTTGACGGCGGCCGTCAGCCTCTCAGCCGCCGACCGAACCTGCTTCGCGCCCACTATGCCTCCGTCTGACTCGCATGTTTGATGATCTGCCACCCTTGCGGAGTGGAGAGCCGCTCCGCGTGCAGCGCACACAGATCGTAGCTGTGCGGCTCCCGTGACAGACCGAGTGGGCCGAGCACGGCCATCTGGTCCGCGTAGTCGTATGTGAGCGTCGAGACGGCCTCGCGGCTGCATCCGACTCGTGAACAGATTCTCTCATCCATCAGCATCAGTTTACGGTGACTTCACCACCGCTCCTCACCCCAGAGCGGGGCGCTCCTCACATACGATGGGAACATGCCCAGACGCATCTCCGGACGCGGAAAACGCGAGATGTTTCCTCGCCCCGCACACCGCCACGACAGGCACGGTCGTTCGGGGCGCAGCTCGGTTCTGCGCCCTCCGCTTCGGCCGCTCGCCGCACGCACGGATCTGTTCGCCGTGAGTGTCGCCGCGGCCGCCGATTATCTGCGCGGCGCGTACCCCGAGGAGCTCGGCGATGTGACGTTCATGGTGGCGAGCATGCCCGCGTCTGAGCAGCACGGCGACGGCATCGACCGTTGGAGCATCGACCGCTCTCGACGGAGCATCGTGCTGTATCGCGTTCCGGTTCAGCGTCTGACGCGGCTGCATCTCAACGACGATCTTCACCGGCGCATGGCGGCCGAGAGCTGCACGTTTCAAGCGGCTGCCGAATACCTCGGGCTCGACCCCTGGGATCTCGATCTCGGCGGGCACAGCTTTCACTGAGGTCATCGCACATAGACGTCGACGGGTTCCGATGCCGGCTTCGGCGCGGTGATCGTGAACGACGACACGGAGTCTCCGCCTGCGTAGGTCACGGCCGCCGAGAGCGGCGACTCCGGCGTCACGACGACCGGCCCGTCCAGCGCGTGCGTGTAGGTGGCCCCGGCCGCGATCGTCACGGACTCTGACCCGATGTCTGCGGTGGTCTCGGTCGCGCTTGCGTTGTGCAGAACGAGGCTCCGTCCTGGACCAGGTGCGGCGTCGACGACAAATGGCGATTCGAGTGGCGGAGCCGATGCGAACCAGGCGAAATCACCGCTCTTGTCGTCGGCGACGCTTGTGCGCGCGCCTGCGACGACGGGTTCTGTGGCGTCGATCTGGATGCTGTAGCGCCCCGGCTTGAGGTCGGTGAGCGGATACTCTCCCACGGTGTCCGCGGCGACATCGACAGCGAACGTCGAGACTTCGGCGCCCGCTTCGTCAGTCACCGTAGCCGAGACATGCGCGGGAGCTCCACTCGGCGCATAGATGCGAAGCGACGGCCGCCGATCGTCGTACTCCTGCGTATCGATCGTCGGCTGTTCCGCGTAGATTTGCACGCCGGGAATCGTCGTCGACTCGGACGGGTCGGTTCCGTGCCCGGCCATCTCGACACCAGCGGGAATGAGACCGCGGATCGACGAATGCTGAACCCACGCCTGAATATCGGTTCCCGTGCTCGTCACGTGCACGACGGGAGTCACGGTGTTCGGCGCAATCCCGGCCAGAGGAACAACTTTTTGCGAGCCTGCTTCGACGAGAATGCCGATTCCGTTGGGGCTGTCGATCGCCCCGTTCTCTCCGACGACCGCGATATCGACCATCGCGTCGACTCCCGTGGGGTTGTTGAGCATGACGAGGCTCGTGCGCCCGACATCGGTCGACCCGGCGACGAACCACATGTCGGAGCGTGTCTCCTGGCACTCGGCCGCGGCGAAGCCCGCGATCGTCTCTGTGCCGACAGACTGCGACTGGCTTGCCCCCATGGTTCCCGCGTCGCCGGATGCCGGGAGCGTGAGAGTCGCAGGTCCTGGAGCGTCACCACTGACGCCGGGCGCGGCGATCGTGGACGCGTCGATGCCGGTGTCTCCCGATGCCGAGGCCGCGCGCGACGGATCGCCCAAGCGCGTGAGTGCGGTCGCCGCGCTCGCCTCCTGTCCGACCTCGAGCAGGCTCCCCGGGCACACGCGCACCTGATCAGCGGCTTCGGGCGTCACCGTGACTGGAGTCGCGTCGGCCCGGTACGTCGGAACGTCGACGATCAGCGCGGCCGCGGCAATGACAGCGAGTGCGAGCACCGTCACCGCTCCCGCGCCCATGCGCATGCTGAATCGCAGGTGCTTACGCATGATCGTCGCTCTCCTTCTCTGATGTGGCGCCTTCGGGCGCTGGCGCGGCACCGGGCAGCGACACGACGTCCGCCCACTCCGGTTCTGCTTCGGCATCCGGATCGGCGAGCAGCGCCTGATCATCCGGTACCTCGCGCACGACCATTCCCTCGTTCGGGTCCCGTCGGCCGACCGTGCGCGGGCTCATACGGGCCGCCTCTCTCGAGCTGCTCGTCGGAATCGCAATGAGCAGCGCGATAAGCGTCACGGCGATGAGTGCGGCAAGCGAGAGAGCCGTTCCGACTGAGCGCACAGCACCTGGCTCGCGTCCGTCAACCTCCTCCGTCGTGCGCCAAAGGGTTCCGACGTCTGTCACGCCAACGTTCTCCAGCTCGGCGTTCGCGTCAAGAGCAGTTTCTGCACGCGACGCGACGGCGAGCTGTTCCTCGCTCGTCGCGTCGGGCGCCGGTGCGAGCAGCACGAATTCGATCCCCTGCTTCTGCAGATCGGGTGTGAATGCATGTCCGCTCACCGAGACGATGTTGCCCGTGAGCACGGCCAGGTCGCCGTTCGCGTCAGCGGCGAGCGAGCCTGTGTTCACGAGTGTCGATTGCCTGTCGAGAAACTCGCCCTCGCCCCGAATCACCGTCGCGACGATCGCCCCGTCTGATTCGGGAGTGATGCGAAGGGTGCCGAGTCCCGGATCGTCGTCGGCAGCCGCTGTGACATAGGCGGGCAGGGTGCGTCCATCGCTCGACGACACGGAGCCGTCTCCCAGCGGAACCATGATGAGCGCGGGTACGGCAACCGTTGCGACGGCCACTCCCGCGACGATCGCCGGAAGCCGACCGTGAACACGCAGACTGTCGCATGCAGAAACCGCAGCTCCCGTCATGCCGAGCCACAACAGGCTCAGTGCCGGCCCAGGCCAGATGCTCGTGGTCTGCGCGCCGACGAACGTCACGGCGACGTGTGAGGCCACGACGGCCGTGACGAAACCGAGCGCCGCGATGCACCAGAGGGCGAGGCCCCGCAGTGCACCGGGCAGGAACAGGCCGCTCAGCCCGACCAGAGCGACGATTCCCACGAGCACGGGAACGGCGATGCTTACGGCCATCGCATTCACGCCCAGTTCTGCTGCGGCATCCCGCCACCCGGCGAGACCTGTCTGCGGAATGCCGAGAAGCAGGTCGACGACAGACACGTCTGGTGAGATGATCGGCTTGCCCGGATCGGCAAGGAGCGCGATCCACCGCCCGGATTCAACCCCTTGCTGCCACACGAGAGGCCCGAAGAGGGCGATGAGCGGGACTGGAACGAAGAGTACGCGCCCGAAACGGGCACGCGCAAGAACGACGACAACGAGCCACAGCACAAGCAGAGCGGGAATCAGCGACGGCGCGCACGCCGAGACAAGAGCGAGCAGAAGGGATGCTGCAGCGGCAGCGCCCCACGAGCGCGCGGCGACGACTCCCGCCGAGAAGAGCACAGGCAGCAGAATGTGCGCGATGACGGCGGCCGGACGTCCCTCGGCCAGGGCGATCAGGAAGGTCGGCGCGAGCGTCCAGGCGATGGCGCCCAGGTTGCGGTAGCCGCTGCGCTCCGTGAGCCGCGTCATGGCGAACCAGCCCGTGAGCGTTGCAAGAGGAAGCGCGAGAATCCAGAGCAGGACGAGCGAATACGACGGCTGCCAGAACGTGAGGGTGCCCAGAAGAGCCAGAACGACAGCGAATGGATCTGCCGCTCCGACAAAGCCGTCGCCGACGCTGCGCCAGCCGTAGCCGACGTTCTGCCAGAGGCTCCAGACGTCGCCGCTGAGCGGAAGGAGCGCCCCTCCGGCAAGCGTCGTCGCGGGAACGAAGCGAATGAACAAGATCGCTCCCGTGACGAGTGACGCGAGCACGATCCATCCGCCACCGCCCGTGAAGAAGCGCAGGTCACTCCGCTCGACGGCCCCGAGAGGCACGCCGTCTTCACGTTCCAGGCGCTTGCGGCGGGCGACTTCGCGGCTTGACATCTTGAGATCGTTGAGTGTCGACCAGCCGACCGTTTTAGCTGCGGCGAGTCGTTTGCGGGCCGCCGCCACGTGGGTGCCGCCGAACACTACCCACGCCGCCGCTCGAAATTCCGCTGCGATGAGTTCCGGCTGCTTGCGGATGAGCAGCGCGATCGAGCGCGCAACGGCAAGAGGGATGAGAAGAACCCAATGCCAGAACAGCGAGACGCGAGGGGCGTAGACGAGCCGCCGATGAAGTTCTGCCGTACGGGAGAGGCGAGCGCGCCTCTGTTTGACGCTCCATCGGCGAGAGCGTGGCGCACCGGCGATGCCATCTCCCGAGACCGCGACGACGGCTCGAGGCGCCAGAACGACGCGTCGCCCCGTGAGCCGAGCGCGGACGCAGAAATCGAGACCATCGTCAATCGGACCGAGTGCCGGGTCGAAGCCGTCGACCTCGCGCCACACGGTGTGCCGCACGAGCATGCCGGGAGACGCGACAGCGAGCACATCGCTCATGGTGTCGTATTGCCCTTGGTCGAGCTGATCGTCGACGTAGGTCACGGTCTTGCCGCGGGTCGTCATCGTTTCACCGATGCCCCTGAGCCGGGAGGCGTCATTCCAATCCACGAGCTTCGGCCCGGCAACCGCTGCCGAGGGCGCTGTCTCGAAGCGCGCGAGCAGCTGTTCGAGCGCGTGCGGGAGTGGAGCGTTGTCTTGTGCGAGCAGCCACAGGAAGTCATCGTCTCCCCGGGGATCCTCAAGCGTGCGTTCTCCCTCGGCGAGCGCGCGACCGAAGGTCAGCTGCTCCTTCGATGTGAGAAGACGATCGATCGGTCGCTCCTCAAGTAGCCGCCGTACCTCGTCAGACGCGTCGAACGCGATGGCGACCACCGCATCGGCACGACGGGTCTGACTGTCGAGCGCGTCGAGCGTGCGGCGCAGGTGCTCGACGTCGCGGTGGGCGACGACGAGTGCGGTGACTCGTGTTTCCATATGGGCTCAGCTTATGTCGGCTTTGCCCGAGACACGCGTTGCGGCACGCCCAGTCGAAAACGCGGACGCCGACGAGGCCTTTGCCTCGTCGGCGTCCCGCGTCCTGCTGCCGTGACCAGTCAGCTCGCCCGCTTCTTGAGCCTCCGGCGTTCACGTTCAGACAAGCCGCCCCAAATGCCGAATCGCTCGTCATTCATGAGCGCATACTCCAGGCACTCGGACCGAACTTCACAACTGTCGCAGATGCGCTTGGCATCACGCGTCGAGCCGCCCTTCTCGGGAAAGAACGCCTCGGGATCGGTCTGAGCACACAGCGCATCTGCCTGCCACGCCAGCGGATTGTCATCATCGACATCCCGCCGAACTCCAGGGACCCCCAACTGAACCGGGTCGACGAACCAGTCATCGGGAACTCCGGAACGATATTCTGGCAGTGCCATATCGTCTCCCCACCTTGTGTTACCCGCAACACGCCGGTTGACGCGTTCAATAAATTACACCCCTGTAATTCGTTTCGGTCAAGTCGTAGATCGTAAACCCTCAACCCTCGATCGAGGGTTCACGACTCACCGAGAGTTATCTCATTGTGCTGAGCGACGTGCGCTCCACGCGCTCGAGACCATGTCGGCGAGGCTGTGGCGCATCACCCAGTCGAGATCACGGGCCGCGCTCTCCCCCGTCGACACGATTCGCGCGGGGTCGCCGGCGCGGCGAGGCGCGATCTCCGGCGTGAAGTCGATTCCGGTCACCTCGGCGACGGTCGCCATGATCTGCCCGACAGAGACGCCGTCGCCTGACCCCAGGTTGTAGACAGGCTCAAGCACCTGACCAGCATCCAGACTCTTCGCCGCCGAAACATGCGAGGCGGCGAGATCGGCGACGTGAATGTAGTCGCGCACGCAGGTTCCGTCCGGGGTCGGGTAGTCATCGCCGTTGATGCGCGGCGTCTGGCCCCCGAGCAGCGCGTCGAAGACGAGGGGAAACAGGTTGTGCGGGCTCGTGTCGTACACGTCGGAGTAGCCCGAGCCGACGACATTGAAGTAACGCAGCGACGTGTGGGCGAGCCCCATCGCGATTTCCTGGTCCCGCAGCATCCATTCGCCAATGAGCTTGGACTCGCCGTAGGGCGACTCGGGAGCTTTCGGAGTGTCCTCGGTAACGAGATCCACGTCAGGCGTGCCGTAGACGGCGGCGCTCGAGGAGAACACGATCTTGTCGACTCCCGTGCTCTGCATCGCCTCGAGAAGGATGGCGGTGCCCGTGACGTTCTGCTCGTACGTGTGCAGCGGCTTCTGAACAGAAACGCCGGCGTACTTGAACCCGGCGACGTGAACAACACCCGTGACGTTGTGCTCGCGGAGCGTTCGCTCGAGCATCTCTCTGTCGAGGATTGAGCCGCGCACGAACGGCACCGAGTCGGGAACGAAGTCAGCATGGCCGCTGGAGAGATTGTCGAGCACGACCACGTCGATGCCCTCGGCGCGGAACGCCCGAACGACGTGCGCGCCGATGTACCCGGCGCCTCCGGTGACCAGCCAGGCCATGTGTCCTCCTTGAAAGTCGCGGTGGAGCGCTTCGCCCCGCAACGAGCATAGCGACGACGGCCGTGCACAGCCATCCGCCGGTAAGATGGAGGGCTATGTCATTTTCGGTCTCGTATCCGCCTGAGCTTCCGGTCAGCCAGAAGCGCGACGACATCGCGACAGCGATCCGTGACAACCAGGTGGTCATCGTCGCGGGAGCGACCGGGTCAGGAAAGACGACGCAGCTGCCCAAGATCTGTCTCGAACTCGGCCGCGAGAGCATCGGGCACACGCAGCCGAGGCGTCTCGCGGCGCGAACGATCGCCGAGCGGATCGCCGACGAGCTGGGCAGCGAACTGGGGGCGACGGTCGGGTACCAAGTGCGCTTCACCGACCGCGTGTCGAAAGACACCCGCATCAAGCTCATGACCGACGGCATTCTTCTGAACGAGATTCACAGAGACCGGATGCTGCGTGCCTACGACACGATCATCATCGACGAAGCCCACGAGCGAAGTCTCAACATCGATTTCCTCCTCGGGTACCTCAAGCAGCTGCTGCCGAAGCGGCCAGACCTGAAAGTGATCATCACGTCGGCGACGATCGACCCCGAGAGCTTCTCGCAGCACTTCGACGACGCACCGATCATCGAAGTCTCCGGCCGCACGTTCCCCGTCGAGATTCGCTACCGCCCGCTCGTCGCCGACGACGAGACGGAGTCCGACGACGAAGACGCGACGCATTCCTCGACGGACGACCGCACGATCGTCGACGGCATCGTCGACGCTCTCGACGAGCTCTCCCGCGAGTCGAATGGAGGCGTTCTCGTCTTTCTCAGCGGAGAGGCGGAGATCCGAGACGCCGCCGACGCGCTGCGCAGCAGGTTTGCGAATGAGCGCGGCGGTGTCACGGAGGTTCTCCCCCTGTACGGGCGCCTGAGTTCGGCCGACCAGCACAAGGTCTTCCGGCCGTCTGAACTGGCGGGCGTGAAACGACGCGTCGTTCTGGCGACGAACGTGGCCGAGACCAGCCTCACGGTTCCGGGAATACGCTACGTCGTCGACGCGGGCACGGCGCGCATCTCGCGCTACAGCGCGCGATCGAAGGTGCAGCGTCTACCCATCGAAGCCATTTCGCAGGCATCGGCGAATCAGCGATCTGGGCGATCGGGCCGAACAAGCCCCGGCATCGCCATCCGCCTCTACTCCGAAGAAGATTTCGAGCGGCGGCCTGAATTCACCGACCCGGAGATCCTGCGCACGAATCTGGCATCGGTCATCCTTCAGATGGTGTCGCTCGGGCTCGGTGATATCCAGGCATTCCCGTTCCTGCAGCCACCCGATCCTCGAGGCATCAAAGACGGCGTCGACCTGCTCACTGAGCTCGGCGCGCTGCCGCCAGGCCACGGCGCGCGAACGACGCCGAAGCTCACCAAGGTCGGCCGCGATCTGGCGCGGCTTCCCATCGATCCCCGGTTCGCTCGCATGGTCGTGGAGTCGAAACGCTGGAACACGTCCCGCGAAGTGCTCGCGATCGTCGCGGCCCTGACCATTCAGGATCCGCGCGAGCGTCCCCTCGAGAAGCGGCAGCAGGCCGACGAGCTGCACGCGAGATTCGTCGATCCGACAAGCGACTTCCTCACGCTCCTCGGGCTCTGGAACTATCTCGAGGCGAAGCAGCGCGAGCTTTCGTCGAGTGCATTCCGCAGACTCTGCAAACGGGAGCTTCTCAACTACCTGCGCGTGCGCGAGTGGCAAGACGTGTATCGGCAGCTCAAGCGCCTCGCAAAGCCGCTCGGTCTCACCCTCGCCGCGCCCGCGGTGAATCCCGACGGCATCCATCGATCGCTGCTGGCCGGGCTGCTCTCGCACATCGGGCTCAAGGATGCTGCCGCAAGCACATCACGAAAAGGAACGACGTCTGGCCGGCCGCCGAAGAAGGGCGACTACATCGGCGCGCGCAACACCCGATTCGTCATCTTCCCCGGTTCGGCCCTCGCGAAGAAGCAGCCGAACGCGATCATGAGTGCGGAACTCGTCGAGACGAGCAGGCTCTTCGCGCGCACGAACGCGTCGATCGACCCCGCGTGGGCCGAGCAGATCGCGGGAGATCTGTGCAAACGCAGCTATTCCGAACCGCACTGGGAGAAGAAGCAGGGCGCTGTTGTCGCCTACGAGAAGGTGACGCTCTTCGGCGTACCGATCGTGCCCCGCAGGCGCATGCAGTACGCCCGCGTGGACGTGCCGCTGTGCCGAGAGCTCTTCATCAGGCACGCTCTCGTCGACGGAGAGTGGGATTCCCCGCAGTCGTTCGACAAGGCGAACACGCGTTTGCGTCGCGAACTGGCCCGCGTTGAAGAACGCACGCGCCGACGCGACATCCTGTTCGACGACGAAGCGGTCTTCGAGTTCTACGACGCGCGAATTCCCTCAGACGTCGTGTCGACGCGCTCCTTCGAGGGCTGGTGGCGCACTGCGCGTCGCGACGCTCCGGAGCTGCTCACGATGAAGCCCGACGACCTTCTTCCGCAAGATGTCCCCGCCGTCGACGACGAGGCCTTCCCTCCGACGTGGCGGCAGGGTGACCAGACCCTCAAGCTCACCTACCGGTTCGAGCCGGGCAGCGAGCGAGACGGTGTGACCGCTGCCGTTCCTCTCGCCCTGCTCCCCCGGTTGTCGCCGGCGGGCTTTGACTGGCAGGTTCCGGGATTCAGACACGAACTCGTGACGGCTCTCATCAAATCACTCCCGAAGGCACTGCGGCGCAATATCGTTCCGGCCTCCGACTGGGCGGCAAAGCTGCTGGCCGAGCTCCCCGATGCGCCGCCAGAGCCAGAATCGACGGATGCTGACACGCTCACTGCCTCGCTCGCGATCGCGGTGAAGCGCCTCGCCTACATGCCCATCGAGGCCGACGATTTCGACATCGACCGCGTACCGGGGCACCTGCGCATGACTTTTCGCGTTGTCGACGAGAAGGGGCGCGAAGTCGCGGCATCCAAGGATCTCCGACGGCTGCAGCAGCGGCTCAGCTCGCGCGTGCGAGACAGCGTCGCTCGGGCAGCATCGACGCGCGCTCCGAGCCGCATCGAGAGAACGGGGCTGACGACGTGGGACGTCGATGAGCTGCCGCGCTACGTCGACACCCGGCAGGCTGCCGGAGTCATCCGGGGATACCCGGCGCTTGTCGACGACGGCGAGAGCGTCTCGATTCGCATTGAAGCTTCTGAGCGCGACCAGCGCAGGGCGATGCCAGGCGGCATCCGGCGCCTGCTCCTGCTCGCCACCGCAAACCCTGCGTCGTATGTGCAGTCCCACCTGACATCCGCCGAGAAGCTGACGCTCGCGGCGAGTCCGTACCCGTCCACGCCGCAGCTGATGAACGACTGCCTGCTCGCGTGCGTCGATGACGTGCTGCTTCGAATGCACCCCGACGGCATGGTCTTCACGCGTGCTCAATTCGAGGCCGTGCGCGATCGCGTGTCGTCGTCGGTCATGGATGCCATGTTCGAGGTGGTCTCACTCACGGCACGCATTCTCACGGCAGCGCGTGAGGCCGACAAAGCGCTGAAGCGCGTGAGCAGCATGGCGCTAATTCCAGCGCTGACCGATGCCAAGCAGCAGCGTGAGGGTCTCGTGTTCGACGGGTTCGTGTCGAGGACCGGACGCGAGCACCTCCAGCATCTCCCGCGTTACCTTGCGGCGATTAAGCATCGCGCAGAGAAGCTCCCCGACAACCCGAACCGCGATCGCGTGTGGATGACAGACGTGCAGACCGTGACCCAGCGCTTCGAAGATGCTGGCGGCACCATTCCGCTTGCGCCCTTCGCAGCAGACAAGCTCGTGACCGCGCGCTGGCTCATTGAGGAACTGCGCGTGAGCTACTTCGCGCAGCACTTGGGCACCGCTCAAACGGTCTCGCCGCAGCGCATTCAGAAGGTGCTCACCGCCTGATCCCGCGCCGCGAGTTGGTAGCGTCGAACCAATCGGCGCAGCTGTGTGCGGCGAAGAGGAAGGCGATGATGACGAGCGGAGAGACACGGGATACCGCCGCGGCCCGCGAGGCAGAGCGCATCAGCGATGCCGAAGCGCTCGCGCGGCACCTCGACCGTCCCATGGGAATCCTCGGGGTCATCTTCGTCTTCATCGTGCTCGGTCAGCTTCTCGCCGAGAACCCCGTTCTCATCACGGTGCTGACGGTCCTCAGCTGGGGCTTCTGGGCAATCTTCGTCGCCGAATTCCTTCTGCGCGCGTACATCGCTCGATTTCAGAAGGCCTTCTGGAAGCGAAACTGGTGGCAGATCATCTTCCTCCTCGTACCGTTCCTGCGGTTCTTTCGGGCGCTGCAGGCGTTTCGCCTCGTGCGGCTGACGCGATTCGCGCGCTTCGGCAGCGTCATCTCGGCCGGTATCCGCGGAACGCGTTCGGCAGGACGACTGCTCACGGGACGCATTGCCTGGCTCGGCGCGGTCACCGCCGTCGTCGTGCTGGTGTCGAGTCAGCTGCTGTACCTCACCGGCTCATACGAGACGTATGGGCAGGCACTGCACGAGGCCGCACTGGCAACGATTACGGGCGGCGGCATCGACAGCACGAGCGCGCTCTCGCAGTTTCTGCAGATCGTTCTCGCCGTGTACTCCGTCGTGGTGTTCGCCACTCTCGCCGGCTCACTCGGCGCCTACTTTCTGCGGCCGCAGCCCTCAGAGCAGTAGCGTTTCGGCACCCTCGTTCACCGTCCCGTCGCGACAGGGCGATCACTGTGGTTCGACCATTGGCTCCACGATCCGGGAAAGAGGGAGGCTGTCACTCCGATCTCGTGCAGCGCGAGAGCGGTATGGGCCGCCGTAACTCCTGAGCCACAATAGGTGCCGACCTCGACTCCCGGTTCGACTCCGATCTCGCGAAACACGTGCGCCAGCTCATCTGCGTCTGCGAAGATGCCGTCGCGCAGGTACGACGCCGCAGGAACATTGGCTGCCCCGGGAATGTGTCCGGCGCGAGGGTCCAACGGCTCCGTTTCCCCGCGGAAGCGCTCCTCGGCACGCGAGTCGGTGAGCACTCCGTCGTCGGCGAGCGCAGCCGCCTCATCCATCGTGAGCGTCGGCCGACTCCCGGGCATCAGGTCAACGTCGCCGCGCGCGGGCACCACGTCTCCACTCTCGACCGGCAGACCCGCAGCCTGCCACGCGGCGATGCCGCCGTTCACGACGCGCACGTCGCGGATTCCTGCCCAGCCGAGCAGCCACCACGCGCGTGCCGCGCCCATGTTGTTCCACGCGTCGTACGCGATCACCGTATCGCCGTAGCAGATTCCCAGCCTTCGTGCGGTCTCCTGCAGCGCAGCGATGTCCGGAAGCGGGTGGCGCCCCTCGGTCGCCGGTTTCCCCAGAGCAGCGAGATCGGTGTCGAGGTCCACGTAGACGGCGCCGGGAAGATGCTCGCGCTCATACTCCGCCCTGCCATGCGGGCTGTCGAGCCTCCAGCGCACGTCGAGAAGCCGCACAGTCGACGAGCCCTCCAGCATCCCTCGAAGCTGCCGGGGCGTCACAAGGGCCGATGTCATGTTCCTCCTCTGTCTCGATCGCCAGGCGGTCAGCGCCGCCGCAACGTGAGAATCTGCTCTGTGCGTGCAAACGGACCGAGCTCATCGTTCAGGATGCTTGAGGTCAGCCCGACGCCATCGGGTCCGTACTGCTGAACACCGTCGATGCCGAGCCACTCGCCCTGCGGCAGGCGGTGCACGTGAATCTGCAGATCGACGTTGGGGTACAGCAACCGGTCGGGATGCTCACGACCGGAGAGGCCATTTGCCGTGTCGGCAAGTCTCACGAGGTGCGCGAGCGGCGACACATCACCGATGTCGACAAGCGGATGCTGCGACCGCAGCCACGTCTGCCTGGCGCCGGGACGAGGCTCGCCGAGGGTTCTGAATTCCAGCGACTCAATATAGCCTCCGGGCCACGGCGACATACCGTTCCACTCGGCCGCGGCGGCGAGCGGCTGCATGGGAGCATCCTCAATCGCCGAGATATCGGCAGTGTCTGAGGTCGCGAGCAGCCAGGCGCGGGCCGAGATCGCGACTCGATCACCGCAGATCATGTCGGCCTGCACGAGCTCGATCGTGCGGCCGGGGCGCAGCACCTGAGTGCGCACGCTGAACTGTCCTGCGTGAATGATCCCGTAGATCTCGAAGCTCAGCCGGGAGATGCGCAGCCCCGGCTTCGCGAATTCCCCATCGATCACGTGCGTCAGCAGCCCCGATGCTGGAGCCATGTGCTGCTCGTGTTCGTTCCAGGCCCCCTGGGCGTGGATCGTCGATTCAAAGGTCAATCCGCCGAGGTCGCGGTAGTACGGCTTTGTCATCTCGTTCAGTCTGCCACGTTCCCCGACACGAGAACGGGGTGGATGCTGTCGCGTGTGCAACAGCATCCACCCCGTTCATTCGTGCGATCTAGAAGTCCCAGTCCTCGTCTTCGGTCGACACGGCCTTGCCGATGACGTACGACGATCCCGACCCCGAGAAGAAGTCGTGGTTCTCGTCGGCGTTCGGCGAGAGCGCTGAGAGGATCGACGGATTCACGTCGGTGACCGTCTTGGGGAACATCGGCTCGTATCCGAGGTTCATGAGCGCCTTGTTGGCGTTGTAGTGCAGAAACTTCTTCACGTCTTCGGTCAGACCGACGCCGTCATAGAGATCCTGCGTGTACTGCACCTCGTTCTCGTAGAGCTCGTAGAGCAGGTTGAACGTGTAGTCCTTGAGCTCCTGCTGCTCTGCCTCGCCGAGCTTCTCGACGCCCTTCTGGTACTTGTAGCCGATGTAGTAGCCGTGCACGGCCTCATCGCGGATGATCAGGCGAATGAGGTCTGCCGTGTTGGTGAGCTTGGCCCGGCTCGACCAGTACATGGGCAGGTAGAAGCCCGAGTAGAACAAGAACGACTCGAGCAGCGTCGAGGCGACCTTGCGCTTGAGCGGTTCGTCACCACGGTAGTAATCCATGATGATCGCTGCCTTGCGCTGAAGGTTGTCGTTCTCGACCGACCAGCGGAACGCCTCGTCGATCTCCTTCGTCGAGCACAGCGTCGAGAAGATGGACGAGTAGCTCTTCGCGTGCACGGACTCCATGAACGCGATGTTCGTGTACACGGCCTCTTCGTGCGGTGTGACAGCGTCGGGAATGAGCGAGACGGCGCCGACCGTGCCCTGAATGGTGTCGAGCAGCGTCAGCCCCGTGAACACGCGCATCGTGAGCACCTGTTCCTGCTCGGTGAGCGTGTTCCACGACTGGACATCGTTCGAGAGCGGCACCTTCTCGGGTAGCCAGAAGTTCCCGGTGAGGCGGTGCCACACCTCGACGTCCTTTTCGTCCTCGATGCGGTTCCAGTTGATGGCCTGCACCTGCTCGACCAGCTTCAACTTCTCGGGAGGGGTCACGGGTTCTTACTACCTTTCACAGATAACGATCTAGTCACAACATGCAGGAGACGCACTCGGACACGTCAGTGCCCTCGAGGGCCAGCTGACGGAGACGAATGTAGTAGATCGTCTTGATGCCCTTGCGCCATGCGTAGATCTGCGCACGGTTGATGTCTCGAGTCGTAGCGGTGTCCTTGAAGAACAGCGTCAGCGACAGACCCTGATCGACGTGCTGAGTTGCCGCAGCGTACGTGTCGATGATCTTCTCGTAGCCGATCTCGTACGCGTCGGTGTAGTACTCCAGGTTGTCGTTCGTCATGAACGGCGCCGGGTAGTACACGCGGCCGATCTTGCCTTCCTTGCGAATCTCGATCTTCGACGCGATCGGGTGAATCGACGACGTGGAGTTGTTGATGTACGAGATCGATCCCGTCGGGGGCACAGCCTGAAGGTTCTGGTTGTAGATGCCGTGCTCCTGCACGTCGGCCTTGAGCGCCGCCCAGTCCTCCTGGGTGGGAATGTGAACATCGGCGAACAGCTCGCGCACGCGCTCTGTCTGCGGCTCCCACACCTGATCCGTGTACTTGTCGAAGAACTCACCCGAGGCGTACTTCGAGTCGGCAAACCCATCAAAGGTTTCGCCGCGCTCCTTCGCGATCGCGTTGGAGGCGCGCAGCGCATGGAACAGCACCGTGTAGAAGTAGATGTTCGTGAAGTCGATGCCTTCTTCGCTGCCGTAGTGCACGTGCTCACGGGCGAGGTAACCGTGCAGGTTCATCTGGCCGAGGCCGATGGCGTGCGAGCGGTCATTGCCGTCCTCGATAGAGCGAACTGAGCTGATGTGGCTCTGGTCGGACACCGACGTGAGGCCGCGGATCGCCGTCTCGATGCTCTTGCCGAAGTCGGGCGAGTCCATCGTGAGAGCGATGTTCTGCGACCCGAGGTTGCACGAAATGTCCTTGCCGATCTGGTCGTACGACAGGTCGGTGTTGTATGTCGTCGGCGTGTTGACCTGCAGGATCTCCGAGCACAGGTTCGACATGTTGATGCGACCCTTGATCGGGTTCGCACGGTTGACCGTGTCCTCGAACACGATGTAGGGGTAGCCCGATTCGAACTGAATCTCCGCGAGCGTCTGGAAGAACTCGCGCGCATTGATCTTCGACTTCTTGATGCGCGGGTCGTCGACCATCTCCTGGTACTTCTCACTCACCGAGATGTCGCCGAAGGGAACTCCGTAGACACGCTCGACATCGTATGGCGAGAACAGGTACATGTCCTCGCCCTTCTTGGCGAGTTCGAACGTGATGTCGGGAACCACAACTCCGAGAGAGAGCGTCTTGATGCGAATCTTCTCGTCAGCGTTCTCTCGCTTGGTGTCGAGGAAGCGCAGAATGTCGGGGTGGTGCGCGTTGAGGTAGACGGCACCGGCTCCCTGACGCGCTCCGAGCTGGTTCGCGTAGCTGAAGGAGTCTTCGAGCAGCTTCATGACCGGAATGATGCCAGAGGACTGGTTCTCGATCTGCTTGATTGGGGCGCCCGACTCACGGATGTTCGACAGCAGCAGCGCAACTCCTCCACCTCGCTTCGAGAGCTGAAGCGACGAGTTGATCCCGCGTGAGATCGACTCCATGTTGTCTTCGATGCGCAGCAGGAAGCACGAGACGAGTTCGCCGCGCTGGGCCTTGCCCGTGTTGAGGAACGTCGGAGTCGCCGGCTGGAAGCGCCCGGAGATGATCTCTTCGACCAGGTCGATCGCCAGCTTCTCGTCGCCCTGCGCGAGGCCGAGAGCCGTCATGACGACGCGGTCCTCGAACCGCTCGAGGTAGCGTTTGCCATCGAACGTCTTCAGAGTGTACGACGTGTAGTACTTGAAAGCGCCGAGGAAGGTCTGGAAACGGAACTTCTTCGAATAGGCCAGGTCATTGAGCTTCTGGATGAACTCAAAGGAGTACTGGTCAAGAACGTCCTTCTCGTAATACTCCTTCTCGACGAGGTAGTCAAGGCGCTCCTTGAGCGAGTGAAAGAAGACGGTGTTCTGATTGACGTGCTGCAGGAAGAACTCGCGAGCCGCTTCCCTGTCCTTGTCGAACTGAATCTCGCCATTCGCTCCATACAGATTGAGCATGGCGTTGAGCGAGTGGTAGTCCATGCCGCTCTCCGTCGCGACCGCGTCGGTCAGTGTGCTTTCCAAAATTGGTCCAATCCATCATGGACGACGCTCACGTCGTCCGGTGTTCCGAAGAGTTCGAATCGATAAAGCGTCGGCACTTTGCATTTAGCCGAGATGATGTCGCCCGCGAGGCAGTACGCGTCACCGAAATTGGTGTTTCCCGCGGCGATGACGCCCCTCAGCAGGCCTCGGTTCTCCTCGTCGTTGAGGAACCGGATCACCTGCTTGGGTACAGCGCCTTGCCCATTGCCGCCGCCATACGTCGGGGTGACAAGCACAAATGGCTCGTCGGCTTTCAACCCGGCTTCCTTCGCGTACAGGGGTATGCGCTCAGCCGGCTTCCCCAGCTTCTCGACGAAACGGTGCGTATTTCCCGAGACACTCGAGAAATAGACGAGCCGAGTCATTGTGCGTCACCTCCCATGGCAGTGTGGGCGTGGCGGCTGCGTGGTGCCGCCACGCGATGCAGGGCACCGTCGAGGCTGTTAGCCGAGACGTTCGGCGAGCTCGTTGATCTTGTCGGGACGAAACCCGGACCAGTGCTCGTCATCGGCAATGACGACGGGGGCCTGCAGGTAGCCGAGAGCCTTGACCTGCTCGAGCGCCGACTCGTCTTCGGAAAGATCGTGAACCTCGTACTCGATGCCTTTGCTGTCGAGCGCTCGGTAGGTCGCCGTGCACTGAACACATGAAGGCTTTGTGTAAACCGCGATTGCCATAATTGAAGACCCTTCCCAACCTGAAATCTCTTGTTTTCCCGGCATTCCCCCGCCGGGCTTTCAATACTACATATAGTTCTTCGTTTTGAGTGGAACCCCTAGGGATAGTAGTTACAGGGATGTAGTTTTCCACCGCACTTTCCACCGATTTCGGTGAGTTATCCACCGTTTCTCCACTGCCGCTCCCTCACCGAATACAACACTTAAATGGGCGAATACCTGCCCTTTCGTCGCTGTGAATCCGCTCTTCATCCACAGCTCCAAAATTAGGGGCAGCCACCGACATTCTTTGGGCGTGTCGGCGTGTCGAGATGCACTTACACTGGTGAATCGTGACGAGCTACTGGAGCCTGCTGCGCCACCCCGGAGTGGGGCGGCTTATCAGCGCGCAGCTGGTTGCGCGATTCCCTGGAGGGATGCTGTCGCTCGGATTCCTGATCTTCATCGAGCACAAGACTGGGCAGTACGCCGACGCGGGGCTGGTGCTCGCCGCCACCAGCATCGGGCAGGCCGTCGCCGGCCCACTGACGAGCCGCTGGATGGGGCGCTGGGGCATGCGGCGCGTGCTCGTTCTGACACTCGCGATATGCACGCTCTCCGTGCTCACGATCGCGCTCGTGCCGATGCCGCTCTGGGCGTACATCAGCCTCGGACTCCTCACAGGCCTGAGCACGCCGCCGATCCAGCCGGCCGTGCGCACGATCTATCCAAAGATCGTGAACTCGACGCAGCTGACGCCGTTGTTCTCGCTCGATGCCTCCGCCCAGGAGATCATCTGGGTACTCGGCCCCGTCGTCACGACGGTGGTTGCGACGCAAGTGGGCCCCGTGTGGGCTATCGCCCTCGCAGCATCCCTCATGGTCATCGGAGGCACATGGTTCATCGCCTCACCGGAAGTGGGGCAGGTGCGCATTCCGCCCAGCCGGAGATCCTTCGGGAGCGTTCTGAAGAAGCCGACGGTGCTCATCGCCACCATGACGGGCTTTCTGCTCGTAGGCGCGTGCGCAGCCGTCGAGGCGGGAGTCGTGGCGACGTTCGGAGACGAGGGAGTCGAAGCGGGGCTGGTCCTGGCGATCTTCTCTGTCGGGAGTCTCGTCGGCGGCTTATCACTTGGACACGCGGGGATCACGCCGTGGTCCCTCGCGCGGAGAATGCTCATCGTGAGCTTCGGAATGGCCGCAGCCACCGCAGCGCTTGGCGTGTGGTGGCTCGCCGGAACGCTCCTCATCGCCGGAGTGGGCATCGCTCCGGCTCTCGCCGTGATCTTCGCCATCGTGTCGTCGAGCGTCAAGTTCAGCGATACAGCGGAAGCGTACGGCTGGATCGGCACGGGCCAGCTGATCGGCTCGGCGATCGGTTCGGCGATTGCCGGATTCCTGATCGATCAGAACGGCGCCGTCGGAGCGCTCTGGACGGCCGCCGTCTTCGCGTTCATCGGATTCCTCGTGCCGCTTGCACTCCGCCCCGCTCTGCCCGACCTTCGCGGAAGAGACGCATCGCCCATCCCCGACACCGAGCCGGTGCAGACACTCTGACGCGCTCTCAGGCGACGTCCTCGGCGAGCATCTGGCGATCCGAACGCCCCGACAGTACGCGCAACTCATCGATCATGCGTTCGCACGCCCTGCTGCTCTGCGGATCATTGTCGAAGTCGACACCGTGAACGTGCGCTCGCGCGTGAGCGAGCGCAACGAGGGGCCGAACAACGCTCATGCCGCGCTCCTGAAGCGAGCGACCGAGACGCCTCGAGAGTCGTTTCGCGTCTCGCCCATACGTGACGAGGCCAACGGGCTTCTCTTTCCACTCTCGGCCCAGGTAGTCGATGGCGTTGCGCACGACGGGCGAGAGGCCATCGCCGTACGCGGGAGCGACGAAGATGACCGAGTCCGCCGCGGAAACTCGCTCGCTCCAGGCTCGTGAGTGTGCGTTGATATAGGCACGGTTCTCGCTGAGATCGGGTTCGCTCATGAACGGGAGGTCTTGTTCCATGAGATCGACGAGGTCGACCGACACACCGGAGTAGTCCGACAGGAGGTCATGCACCCAGAGGGTGATCGGGAGGGCGATGCGCCCCTGGCGGGCGCTGCCGAGAACGAGCATGAAACGTTGGGGACGCTCGCTCGATCGGGGGTTTTTGATCGTCATTGGCTCACTCTTCTGAGGAGGAATTTTCGGGTTCAACTGGTTAGGGGCCAGCTCTCCTCCATTGTGTGGCCGAGCGTGAGAGATTTCTCACCCCAATAATGGGGGAAAGCTGAGCATTCATCATTTATGTCGGATGCTGTCCGCGAATAGCCCCCTCGGACACCGCCGGAGTGCGAGCATGGAGGTGACGACGACGCCACTCGGCAGCGTCGAGGATCGAGGAGACGACAATGACTGATTTGCTGCCCGACGCTCTGCTCGAGCGCATTCGTTCCCGAGCCGCGGAGCTCGATCGCAGCAACGGGTTCTTCCACGACGATCTCGAAGATCTCGTGGAGGCCGGGTATCTGAAAGCCTTCGTCCCGACAGAACTCGGAGGATCGGGGCTGTCGCTTGTCGAGGTTTCCCGATTGCAGCGAAGGCTCGCGACAGCCGCGCCGGCGACTGCCCTCGCCGTCAATATGCATCTGATCTGGACGGGAGTGGCCCAGCAGCTCCGACGACGCGGCGACTCCTCTCTGGACTTTGTGCTCGAAGGCGCTTCACGTGGCGAGGTCTACGCATTCGGAATCAGCGAGGCAGGCAACGATCTCGTTCTCGTCGGCTCCAATTCTGAGGCGCGGCCTGATGGCGAGGGAGGCTATTCCTTCTACGGCACGAAGATCTTCACGTCGCTCTCCCCCGCCTGGACCGTCCTCGGAACCATGGGACTCGATTCGACGTCCGACGATGCACCGAAGATCGCGTACGGATTCGTGCGCCGCGCCGATGGCGGATTCACAATCAAGGATGATTGGGACACCGTTGGCATGCGCGCGACGCAGAGCCGCACGACGATCCTCGAGGGTGCGCATGCCTCGCCTGACAGGATTGTGCGTCGGCTGGAGCCGGGGCCGAACCCGGATCCATTCATCTTCGCAATCTCCTCGAACTTTCAGCTGCTCGTCGCGAGCGTGTACACCGGCCTTGCAGAGCGCGCACTCGAGTTGGCCATCGAGACCGCGAAGAAGCGCACGTCGAAGCAGAACAACGGCGCGGCGTACTCCGACGACGCGGTCATTCGCTGGCGCATCGCAGACGCGTGGATGGCTCTCGACGCGATCCCTGCTCAGATCGAACGCGCCGCTCAGGACATCGCCGATGGCGTCGATCATGCAAGCCTCTGGTTTCCCAAGCTCTCGGCGGTCAAGGTGCGAGCAACCGAAACAGCCCGCTCAGTCGTCGACCAGGCCATAGCTGTCGCGGGCGGGAGCAGCTACTTCTCGAAGAGCGAGCTCGGGCGGCTCTATCGGGACGTGCTCGCAGGAGCCTTCCATCCATCCGATTCGGATGCTGCGCACAAAGCGGCGGCCAACGGACTTCTCGGTCCGGTCTCGGGAGCGTGACACGGCAGGGATGCTCGATGTCTTGACCGGCGTCGAACATCGTCGCACGATTAAGTGATGGGTGACGATGTGGATTCGGGTGGAGACCCAGCATGCTGGCTAAGCCACGTCTGCGCGGAGTGCGGCGCGTTCATCGAAGATGACTCACCGACCTGCTGGCGATGCGGCGCAGACCGTTCACAGAGTTGAACCGACGCCAGTCGATGAACTCGTTATCGCTTCGACAGGATGTGAGCAGGGATGCCGAACGAGAGGCATACCAGGATGATCCCGGCGAAGAAGATGACAGCTTGGAACGCGGCGGCGTTAAAGGCAACACCGAAGAGGAAGAGCCCGACGACAAAGAGCAGGAACGAGATGATGAAGCCCATGCGCTCCATCCTATCTGAGTGACGAGGCGTGTGCGCATGCGTGGCGAACCACGGTGATTTCTCGTCGCAAATGGGTGACAAATGCCCTCAAGCGCGGCAAGATAGGCCCACTGCCACCTGGCACGTTCACGCGAATTGCAGAGGGGGAAGCATGGCGACGCCACCGAATACCGGGGAGCCGACCGAGCCTGAGGCCGAGTACCGCGCTCCCAGCGCCGACTCGCCCGAAGGGCGCAAGACCATCAGGCGTGCGATCGGAGCATCAGCGATCGGAAATGCGACGGAGTGGTACGACTACGGGGTCTACGCCGTTGCCGTTACGTACATCACGGCAAACTTTTTCCCAGGCGGAACCGTCTGGGCGCTGGCGACATTCGCAATCTCCTTCCTCGTGCGCCCTCTGGGCGGCTTGATCTGGGGGCCGCTCGGAGACCGGCTGGGGCGCAAGGCCATTCTTGCACTGACGATCGTCATGATGGCGGGATCGACCACGCTGATCGGACTCCTGCCGAACGTCGACGCGATCGGCATGTGGGCCCCAGGGCTGCTGATCTTCCTGCGTATGGTCCAGGGCTTTTCAACGGGCGGCGAGTACGGAGGAGCTGCCACGTTCATGGCGGAGTACTCGCCCGACAAGAAGCGCGGCTTCTTCGGAAGCTTCCTCGAATTCGGCACTCTCTTCGGCTACGTGCTCGGGACCGCCTTCGTGCTGATTCTGAGCCTCATCATCGGCGAGGACGCCATGATGGAGTGGGGTTGGCGGATTCCGTTCCTCATCGCTGCACCCATGGGCCTCATCGGCGTCTATCTGCGCAGCAAGATGGAAGACACTCCCGTTTTCCGCGAGATGGAGGACACCGCTCAGATCGAGCAGTCGGCGACCGGAGATCTGAAGGACCTCGTGCTCCACTACTGGCGTCCTCTGCTGAGCATGGCGGGACTCGTGATCGCCCTGAACGTCGCGAATTACACGCTGCTTACGTACATGCCCACGTATCTGGAAACTCAGATCGACATGAGCAAGGATGGCTCGCTGCTGCTGATCATCATCGGCGAGCTGTGCATGATGGCCATCATTCCGTTCTCGGGCAAGATCTCTGACAGAGTCGGGCGACGACCGATGTGGGCGGTCTCGCTGATCGGACTCATCGTCGCGGCGGTGCCCATGTACATGCTCATGGGCACGGGCTTCGCGGGCGCGCTCGTCGGATTCGCGGTCCTTGGCGTGCTGTACGTGATTCAGCTCTCAACCATTTCAGCAACGTTCCCGGCGATGTTCCCCACTCAGGTGCGATACGCAGGGTTCGCGATCACGTACAACGTCGCGACAGCGCTCTTCGGAGGCACGGCTCCGGCCGTCAACGAAGCCCTCATCGATTCGACGGGCAACCTGCTTGTTCCCGCCTTCTACATGATGGCTGCGTGCGCCGTCGGACTCATCGCCCTCAAGTTCGTTCCGGAGACGGCAGGGGCGTCCATCAGGGGAACCGAGATTCCGACGACGGAGATTCCCATCATCGATTCCGGGTCCTCCAAGACCTGACCGGAGTGAACGCGAGCACGGCGGCTCCCGCAATGCGGGAGCCGCCGTGTGTGTTGCGTGATCAGGCGACGAGGCGCGTGTCGCTGTGGCTCGGCAGAACGATGAGCTCACCGTCAGCCGTCGTCACCTCAACCCCGGCACGGTCGGCGAACGATTCGTCGACGAGCAGTTCGGCGATGCGATCGTCGACCTCGCGCTGGATGAGGCGCTTCAGCGGCCGGGCGCCGTACTCTGGCTCGTACCCGTGCTGCGCGATCCACTCGATGGCCTGCTCGTCGATCGAGAAGCTGAGGCCCTGGGCCTGCACGCGCTTCTCTGTGCTGGTCACAAGCAGCCGGACGATCTCGTGCAGCTGCTCGGGCTCCAGCTTGCTGAAGAGCACGATCTCATCGATGCGGTTCAGGAACTCGGGCCGCATCGACTCACGCAGGCGACCCATGACCCGTGCACGAACGTCGATCCCCTCGGCTCCGTCGGCAACAAAGCCGATTGCTCCGGTCTTACTGGACAAGAACTCAGACCCGAGGTTCGACGTCATGATGATGACCGTGTTGCGGAAGTCAACGGTTCGCCCCTGGCCATCGGTGAGCCGTCCGTCGTCGAGCACCTGCAGGAGCAGGTTGAAGACGTCGGGGTGTGCCTTCTCGATCTCATCGAGCAGCACCACGGAGTACGGGCGCCGACGCACCCGCTCCGTAAGCTGACCCGCTTCGTCGTAGCCGACGTATCCGGGAGGCGCTCCGACAAGGCGCGACACCGTGTGCCGCTCGCCGAACTCACTCATATCGAACCGCACCATAGCGTCGTCGGTGCCGAAGAGTGACGAGGCAAGAGCCTTGGCCAGCTCGGTCTTTCCGACGCCCGTCGGTCCGAGGAAGAGGAAGCTTCCGACCGGACGTCGTTCGTCGCCCATGCCGGTTCTGCTGCGACGCACGGCGCGTGACACCATCTCGACAGCGTCGTGCTGTCCGATGACGCGCTCGTGCAGTTCTTCTTCCAGCCGTGCGAGCTTCACGCGGTCGTCGTCGCTGACCTGACTGACCGGAATTCCTGTCGCTCGCGAGATCACCTCCGCGATGTCAGCCTCTCCGACGACTGGCTGCGCCGTCCCGGTCGCGGCGTCGATCGTGGCGACGATCTCGGTGATCTGATCGCGAATGCGCGACGCCTCCTCGTAGTCCTCGCGCTCGACAGCATCCCCCTTCTCGGCCTCGCGTGTGGCAAGCTCCGTGCGCAGGGTGTCGAGGTCGAGAGCTTCTCCGTCGGCGAGACGCTTTCGAGCGCCCGCCTGGTCGATCAGGTCGATGGCCTTATCCGGCAGGAAGCGGTCGGTCATGTACCGTGCAGAAAGTTCGACGGCAGAGCGCAGCGCCTCATCCGTGTAGGTGACGGCGTGGAACTGCTCGTATGCGCCCTTGAGACCGTCAAGAATCGTCACGGAGTCGTCGATGCTCGGCTCACCGACCGTGATCGGCTGGAAACGGCGTGAGAACGCAGCATCCTTCTCGATTGTGCGGTATTCCGTGAGCGTCGTGGCGCCGATGAGGTGCAATTCACCTCGAGCGAGTCGGGGCTTCAGGATGTTTCCGGCATCCATTCCGCCTTCGCCGCCTCCACCCGCTCCGACGACGGTGTGCAGCTCATCGATGAAGACGATGAGTTCGTCCTTGCGAGCACTGATCTCGTTCATCACGGTGGTGAGACGCTCTTCGAAGTCGCCGCGGTAGCGAGTGCCGCTCAGCATCGCCGCGACATCCAACTCGATGACGCTCTTCTCGCGAAGCTGAATTGGCACGCTCTTGGCCGCGATCTTCTGTGCCAGACCCTCGACGACAGCCGTCTTTCCGACGCCGGCGTCGCCGATGAGCACGGGGTTGTTCTTGGTGCGCCGCGACAGAATCTCAACAGCCTGCTCGATCTCATCTGCGCGCCCGATGACGGGATCAAGCTTGCCCTCACGCGCTTCAGCCGTCAGGTCGCGACCGAACTGCTCGAGCATGGGACTGTCGGATGCTTCACCCGTGGCCTGCCCCGTCGAGGTCTGAGTCGGAGCCTCCCCGTTCGCTGCGGCCTGCAGCGCTGCAGGGGTCACGCCGGCCTTCTGCAGAATTCGCGCTGCCGGAGAGTCGTCTCCGAGAACGAACGCCAGAAACAGGTGTTCGGGATCAACATAGGTCGAACCGAATCCGCGAGCAACTTGATACGCGTCGATGAGCAGACGTCGCGCAGACGACGTCAGCGAGGGCGACTGCTCTTCTGCATCGCGCTCGCGGGCTGCAGGCAGTCCCTGCTCCGCGCTCGTCGCGATCGCGTCGGGATCCGCGCCCGTGCCGCGCATGGCATCGGCGGCGGGCGATTCTAGTGCCATGACGCGCAGGATGTGCAATGCGTCGACTTCGTGATGGCCGTGCTCCACCGCGAAGCGGGCGGCGTCATTGAGCACGCCGTGAGTGCGTCGCGTGAGCACGCGGGTGATGTCAATGGAGCGGCTTGATTGAGCGGCCCGCTGCCCCTGCAGGTAACGAGCGAGGAACTCGTCGAATGAGCGTGGATCTGAGCCGACGGGGCCGAAGTATGCAGGCAAGGTGTTGACCTCCACAGTAAACTTGAGTGCCTTCGACTCAATGTAACGCTGGGGCTCTCGAATCATTCCCGACTGCGCCACTTTTTTTGCGAGACATCAAGGGCGCCCTCGCACGGCATTCCTAGCTGATGACACCCGCTGATCGCGCGGGCGCAGCGTATGCGCGCGCGAGACTTTCGATGGTCTCGTGAGCATTCAATCCGCTCGGGTTGGGAACCGCCCAGAGTTCTGCGCCGGCGAGCCGTTGCTCCTGACGCCCCGCTCGCGCCTTCGGCCTCCTGAACCCCTGCCGGTACGCTGTAAGCCCGACCATGGCGACGACGCGCGGTTGGAGTCGCGCAACGCGCTGCTCAAGGGCCTCTGCCCCATCGCGCAGCTCCTGCAGGGAGAGCTCGTCTGCACGCACCGTGGCGCGATTCACGAGATTTGTCACGCCAAGTCCTGCGTTCGTGAACCGGCGGCGTTCTGAGTCCGAAAGACCGTCTGAGAACGTGGTTCCCGCATCGAAGATGCCCGCTTCACGGAGCGCGGGAAAGAATCTGTTTCCCGGATGCGCAAACGGCGTGCTCGTCGCCGCCGTCCAGAGTCCCGGGTTGATCCCGACGAAGAGCAGGAGAACGCCATCATCAACCAGATCGGGAACGGGCGCATTGCGAAAGGACTCGAGCTGCTCACGAGTAAACGGCATGGCCCCATTCTCGCGCCACGCGGATGCTGTCAGGGCACAGCATCCGACAGCAGCGTGACGCGCGCACGTGGGGTGCGTCCAGACATCGGATAATCGGAGAACTCACGAGAATGCGGCCTAAGGTGACTCCATGAAGCCGAGACCACTTCTGACGTGGGCCGCACTCTCGGGGATCGTGAGTGCGGCGGTGGGGACGGCCATTGCCGAAGCTCTTGCGCTCGTCATCGCTCCCGCCAGCAGTCCCATCATCGCAATCGGCTCTGTCGTCATCGATGTCGCACCCGCATGGGCAAAGGACGTCTCGATCGCCGTCTTCGGCACGAACGACAAGATCTTCCTTCTCACGCTCCTCGCCGCCGTTCTCGTGGCGGCCGCGGTGGCGGCAGGGATCCTCCAGGTGCGCAGTACTCCGTGGGGCGTCGTGATCTTCGGCGTGCTCGGCGCCGTCGCCACCGTTGCGGCGACCACGCGCGAGCAATCCGATCCCTGGTGGGCGATCCCTGCCGTCGTCGGGACGCTCGGAGCGGTGTTTACGCTATTGCGAATCGGCAGACTGCTCACGCACTGGCAGGCAGACGCTCGTCCATCCAGCACCGGGCAGAGACAGCCCGGTGTCGCGTCGCGGCGCAGCTTCTTCGTCGTGCTCGCGAGCACGGCCGTGGGCGCCGCCGTCATCGGCGCGGGGTCCCGGGCCATCAATGCCGGATCCCTCGCGGTCGATGCCGCTCGAAAGGCGATCAAGCTGCCGCGTCCCGCGGCCCCTGCTCCCCCGATTCCCGAAGGCGCCGCTCTCGACGTCACGGGCATCACACCGCTGATCACCCCGAATCGCTATTTCTATCGCATCGACACCGCACTTCAGATTCCGTCCATCGCGCCTGACGACTGGAGCCTGCGCGTCACGGGAATGGTCGACAACCCGCTGACGCTCACCTTCAGCGAGTTGCTCGAACTGCCGCTCACAGAACGGAATATCACGCTCATGTGCGTCTCGAACGAGGTCGGCGGAGACCTGACGGGCAACGCGACATGGCTCGGTTATCCGATTCGAGAGCTCCTCAGACGGGCGCAGCCGCGCGCGGGCGCCGATATGGTGCTGTCGCGGAGCATCGACGGCTTCACGGCTGGCACACCGCTCAAGGTTCTCGAGCAAGAGGATCGCGATTGCCTGCTTGCCGTCGGCATGAACGGCGTACCGCTTCCACCCCAGCATGGTTCACCCGTCCGCATGGTCGTGCCCGGCCTGTACGGCTATGTTTCGGCAACGAAGTGGGTCGTCGAGCTCGAGGTCACAACGTTCGCGCGTTCCAGCGCGTACTGGACCAACAGAGGCTGGGCTGAGAAGGGTCCGGTCAAGGTCAGCTCGCGCATCGATGTACCGACCGGACGCAAGACGCTCGACGTCGGCACGATTGCCGTTGCCGGCATCGCGTGGGCGCAGCACACGGGAATTCGCGCGGTGGAGGTTCGCGTCGATGGAGGCGAATGGATGCCGGGTCGGCTCGCTGAGCCGATCTCAGCGGACACGTGGGTGCAGTGGGTCTATGAGTGGGATGCTCCCCCAGGAGCGCACACCATCGAAGCTCGTGCCACCGACGCCGAAGGCACAGTTCAAAGCGGAGACGATGTCCCGGTCGTTCCCGATGGCGCCGAAGGCTGGCATGAGGTTCGCGTCGACGTCGCGTGATACACAACGCCTGGTCAGCGACATTTAAACGGTGGACCTAGGGGGATTCGAACCCCCGACCTTCTCATTGCGAACGAGACGCGCTACCAACTGCGCCATAGGCCCGTAGACGCATACGAGATTATCACGTCCTGACACGTTCTCCGGACACGAGGAGTGAGCAGGCTATCCGGCGGCCATACGCCGACGCAGCAGATCGGCTGCTCGAATCTCGCCCTCATCGACCACGCCCATCGATGCATAGGGCGATGCCTGCGCCGGTTGCTCCCGCGCGGCACGCTGCTCGTCTTTCGCGGCGCGCCGTTGCTCGATCGAGAGCGCCTGCGGCTGCGCCTCTGCGGCCTTCTGCGCCATTGCCTCGGCGAGCGCCGCCTCACGGAGACGCTTGCGCGACGCCTCTGCCGCGAGCGTCGCCGCGGCAACAGAACCCTGCGACAAGTGCAGGGGCTTGGGCAGTGACGTGGGCGTCCAGGTGCGCTCGACGGCCTCCTGCTCGTCCGTCAGATCGGCATCGAAGATCTCACGCTCGGCGACGTTCGTCATGCGCGGCACGGCCGCGGCTGGCATCACTCGCGCGCCGATCGTCGCCATACGCGACAGCAGCGCGATCGATACGACGACGCTTCCCGCGGCGATGCCCGGCAGCATCCATGCCCCGGTCGACATGGCCGGTACACCTGTCGCGACCGCCGTGACGGCGCTCGCGACCATGAAGACGGTTGTGGCAAGACGCGCGCGTCGACGCGAGCGCATGAGCCTGGTCTTCGCTCGAGCACGAGCGTGTTCAGCTGCGGCACGCTCTTTTGCCTCTGCGGCCTGCGAGCGTGCTCGTGCGGCCGCTGCCCGGGCATCGGCCTTCGCGCGCATCGCGGCAGCATGCGATTCTGCACGCGCCGCCTCGACGGCAGCGCGACTCTCAGCTTTGCGCGCAGCCTCGCGCTCCGCCTCAATGCGCTTGAGTCGCTTCTGCTGTTCTGCGACCTCGCGCGCCGTGGCCTCGACACGCACTTCGTCGGGAAGCTCCGACGTCTCGGCGAGAATGCGCAGGGTCTGCTGCAGCCGGACGGAGTTGCGCTCGGCCGTCATGTACTCGTGCCGGCGCACCCATGTGGGAATCAGGTAGACGAGCCAGAGCACGGCTGCGATTGCGAAGACGATGCCCCCGCTGAGAAATCCGCCGCCAGCCATGGCACAAGGCTACGTGTCACACCGGCACACAGCCGTCATTCGTTCGGTGTGTCCTACCAGCATCCTCACCGAGTCGGATAGATGCGAAGCGGCGCTGACGCTGCCAGCCGGTCCGCCTCGGGGATCACACAGGCATCTGGCGGCACACGCCTGCCGAGCCATCGCGTGAGGAGCGACTCGTTGAGCTCTTCGCGCACGAGAGCAAAGCAGAAGTGGTCGGCCCACTCTCCGTTGATGTGAATGTACCGACGGCGCATTCCTTCGTAGCGAAAGCCGAGCTTCTCGACGACGCGCAGGCTCGGCGCGTTCGACGGGCGAATGCAGATCTCCATTCGGTGCAGACCGAGCCGCTCAAAACAGTAGTCCGTCACGAGAGCGACGCCCGTCGGGGTCACATCGCGCCCCGCGAACCGCTCAGAGACCCAGTAGCCGAGCGTCGCAGACGAGACCGAACCGTACGTGATTCCCGAGACGTTGAGCTGACCGGCGAACTCGCCGTCGTACTCGAGCACGAACGGAAGGCCGGTTCCCTGCCGCGACTGTGCCAAGAGCGAGCGGATGCTGCCGCGAACGTCGAAGCTTCCGGCCCCATACGGGTTCGTCGCCTCCCAGGCTCGCAGCCATGTCCGATTTCCGAGAAGCTCACGCTCGAGCACCTTCGAGTCCCGCACCTTGATGGGGCGAAGGCCGATTCGCCCGTGCTCAAGCGTCGGCAGCGGAGCAACCATCGGTCAGTCCTCCTGCCGGCGTTCGAGGATGAGCGTTGGCGTCAGTCGATAGAGCCGGTGAAGTCTTTGAGCCATGGCCCCAGGGCTGGTCCGAGGTCGTCACGGTCCAGGGCGAGCTGCACGATCGCCTTGATGTAGTCGAGTCGGTCTCCGGTGTCGTAGCGACGTCCGCGGAAGACGACACCGTAGACCCCGCCCGCGAGCTCGTCATCGGCAGCAAGTTCCTGCAGCGCGTCCGTGAGCTGAATCTCGCCGCCCTTACCCGGCTCCGTGCGCTCGAGGATGTCGAAAACTTCGGGCTTGAGCACGTAGCGGCCGATGATCGCGAGATTCGACGGCGCATCTTCCTTCGCCGGCTTCTCGACCAGCCCGGTCACCTTCACGACATCTTCGGTATCGGTCTGCTCGACCTGCGCCGCACCGTACAGATGAATCTGATCGGGGTCGACCTCCATGAGCGCGATGATCGTCGCGTCACGCTTCTCCTGCTCCGCGATCATCGTCGACAGCAGCGGGTCGCGCGCATCGATCAGGTCGTCTCCGAGCAGCACGGCGAACGGCTCATCGTTGACGTGCGCGCGAGCCTTCGCGACAGCGTGGCCGAGCCCCTTCGGGTCGCCCTGGCGCAGGTAGTAGATGTCGGCGAGCTCCTGCGACTTCACGACCCGTTCGAGCTTCTGGGTGTCGCCCTTCTTCTGCAGATTCAGCTCAAGCTCCGTCACCCGGTCGAAATGATTGCTGATCGCGTTCTTGTTCCGGCCGATGATCATCAGCACATCCGTCAGATCCGCGCTGACCGACTCCTCAACGACGTACTGGATCGCCGGCTTATCCACCACGGGAAGCATCTCTTTCGGAAGAGCCTTCGTCGCCGGCAGGAAACGGGTGCCCAAGCCTGCGGCGGGAATAACGGCTTTACGAACTCTCGCTGTCATACCCCAAGCGTAACCGGCCAGACGCTCTCTCGCGCCTCATGACACAAGCATCGATGCCGCCCGACCTACAATGGGGCCCATGCCCAGCCCCTCAGATCACGAGAAGCGCGCCCTGCGCGCCGAGCTTCGCGAACGCCGCCACAACCTCACATCGACGGAAGTGGAGCAGGCGACGCAGGGCTTTCTGCAGAATCTGCAGTCGCTCGTGACCGCACTCGATGCCCGATCCGTGTCGTGTTACCTCTCGTCGACGGCAGAGCCGAACACTCGGCCTTTCATCAACTGGGCGCTGGCAAGCGGCATCCGGGTTCTCTTTCCGATCAGCAGGGAAGACGGCCTTCTCGATTGGACCGTCGGTGAGCAGGGAGTCGAGAAGACAGGGCTGTGGGGCATGCCCGAGGCCGTCGGCGAGCTGCTGGGCCCGATCGCCATCAACGATGTCGATCTCATCATCGTGCCCGCGTGCGCCGTCGACACTCAGGGAACCCGGCTAGGATGGGGCCGCGGCTATTTCGACAAGACGCTGGGTTCCATGGAGAAACGTCCTCCCGTGTACGCAGTCGTCTTCGACAACGAGGTGCTCCCGGAAGTACCGAAGGAGGCTCACGACCAGCCGGTCGACGGCGTCGTGACTCCGGGCCGCATTCTGGATTTCTCATTCGAGTGAAAGACCATGCCCACCTATTCCTACCGTTGCACGGCGTGCGATAACGCCTTCGATATTCACCAGCAGTTCTCCGACGCGTCACTGACGGAATGCCCCTCATGCGGCGGGCAACTGCGCAAGGTGTTCGGAAACCTCGGGGTCACGTTCAACGGCACAGGCTTCTACCGAAATGACTCGCGATCGGCGTCGAAGCCGGTATCCTCAACCACAGCATCGGATTCCGGGGGAAGCTCCTCCGGCTCATAACGAGGGGGATACGTGCTCAAGGGGTTCAAAGAATTCATCATGCGCGGCAACGTCATGGACCTTGCCGTCGCCGTTGTCGTCGGAGCCGCGTTCACCGCTGTCGTCACATCGCTCGTCGACAACCTGATCAACCCGCTCGTCGGACTGCTGTTCAAGGCCGAGAGCCTGAACAACGCGCTGGTTCTCGAGGTCGCGGGCGCACAATTCAAGTTCGGCGCCGTGATCGGTGCGATCATCAGCTTCCTCATCGTGGCCGCTGTCGTCTACTTCGTCTTTGTTCTGCCCGTCAACACGCTCCGCACGCGTGCAGAGGAGCGACGGAACGCCGGTGTCGTCGATGAGGAGGGTCCCGTCACCGAGCTCGACGTTCTCACCGAGATTCGCGACCTGCTGCAGCAGGACACGACGAAGGACTCCGGCACGGGCAAGCACGTCTGACACAGACAGGCGTGCCGCGGTTCCCCGCAGAGGGCTGCGGCGCGCCACCTTAACCCCAGTGCGGCGGTTTATCCGCGCGCAGTCGGCGGTCGTTTCCCGAGGGGTCGTCGCCCCAGGCCTCATCGGAGTCGCTCTGCGGACGAGGACGCCCTCGTTCCGGCTCGGGATCGGTGCCGGGCGCTGCCGGAAGCGTCGCCCGTCTGCCTCCGCGCGACCGGACGATGCGGCGCGGCGCCGGTTCGGGACGCTCATTCATGTTCACGCGTCGAACGTGGGCTGCGGTGCCGTGTCGAGAAGCTGAGCGGCACGATCATTGCCCGGCTGCGCGGGCTGCGTCTCGGGAGCGCCGACGATCGACATGACCTTGCTCGCTACCGCGACGGGATCGCTGAAGAGATCGAAACCGTGCACCCGCAGATAATGCCAGCCCAGCCGCCTGAGCACCTCGGGCCGAAGACGTAGCGATTCGCGAAGCGACTCTGACGCCACCTCGACGTCTGACTCGACGATGATCGCGCGGTCACGGTAGCTGGCCACGAGGGCGAGCTTTCCGCGATAGCCGATCTCGACGGAGAGCCCGTTGCGGTAGAGGCGTTCCGCGAGATCGAGCATCATCGGCTCGGCACCTTCGACGACGGGTGGACGCGGAGACCAGCGCGGCGGTTCTCGCAGAAGCTGAGCGAGCGCGGCGATGCCGTGCTGCATGCGCTCGGGATCGATGTCTTCGGGGCGAATGCACGTCACGATCACCATGGAGCGGCGTGCGCGGGTCATGCCGACAGCGAGCAGCCTGTCCCCTCCGGGCTCCCCGAGCGTGCCGAACGTCGACAGCACGCGACCGTGCGGGGTCACGCCGTAACCCAGCGAGAAAATCACCCGATCACGGCTCTCGGCCACCGACTGTTCGAGTGTGAGCACGGTGAATGGCTCGGCGCGCTCGCGCAAGATGAAGTCCGCCAGATCGGCACGCCGCGCGAAAGCCGCGAGCACGGACTGCTGCACGCGCGTCGCATGCCGCTGACTTGCCGTGATGACCATGAGCGACTCGCGCGGGCGATTCGTCGCATGCTCGAGCACGAGATTGACCACGCGCACGACCTCGGGATCGACGGATTCGACGGTTCCCGTGTCGGGGTCGGGCATGCCGTGACCGTTCGACACGTAATCGAGCGTGAGGCTGCCGTGCCCCAGGAACGAGCCTGCCCAGGGAAGCGAGTCGATCTCACCGCCGTAGAAGCGCTGGTTGACCAGCTCTGCGAGGTCCTCTCCCCCGGCCCGATAGCTGCGCGTCAGCGTCAGCCCCGGCAGCAGGTCTGAAAGCCGGGCCATGGCTGAGTCAGCGTGGCGTGATTCGACGTCTTCGGCAAGCGCCGCGTCAGAAGCGGCATCCGCCACTGCCGTGTGGAACGGAGTCGGGCTCTGCGTCACCGTGTCGCCGAACGCGACGACCTGTTTGGCGCGTCTGATCGCACCAACATTCTCGGCGATCGTCGACGCACCGGCATCCACGAGAAAGACGGCGTCGAATCGGATGCTGTCGGGAATCTGCCACACCTCGTACGGCGATGTGAGCCACACGGGCGACAGCGCACGCGACAAGTGCGGCGCGACTCCCTCGAGCTCCGCCGGGGTCGCTCGCGGAACCGACTTGAGAAGGGAGCGGAGATCCCGCGCCTCTTCCGGCCAGTCCACGAGGCCGATGCGCCACGTCTCTGCGAGCATGCCGGCGAGAAGCTGCCCCGACGCGGATGCGTGCGCCTCGTCGACGAGCCGGAAGTCCGACTCGAGCCGGTCGACGACCTTCGTGTTCGCCCCGAGCAGCGATTTGTCTGTGGCGAGCATGTGCTCGAGCGCCGATTGCCACCACGCGAGCTCGAGCTCGTCTGCGACGCGGTCGGCGGGAACGTGCCTGTTCGACAGATCGGTCAACAGCGGGGTCAGTCCGAGCTCACGCAGCTGCGTGATCAGGGTCGTGCGCTCCTGCAGGTTCTCCATCACCGTCGACTCTGCCGCGAGCCCCGACATGACGCGAACAAGCGACCGGATCGGCAGCGCGGCCAGGCGGCTGTTGTGATCGGTGCGTCCGAGCGGCATGTCGAGCTCAGCGAGATCGTTGACGACTTTCTGGTGCGCGACATGAACATCGGCAATGCCGAGCGGCACCTCTGGAGCCAGTCCCGAATCGACGTACCGCTGAAGCAGAATGCGCTGCTGCTGAATGCGACGCAGGGAGGCGTTCATGTCGGCGATGTGCACGCCCGGGCGAACGTACTCGCGCGCAAGCTTCTTCAGCCGACGCCGGTTGCCTGCCGACATGCTCCCGGACTCGCGGCGGCTCCCCGTCGCCGCGATCAGCTCCGTGAGCGAGCGATCGAAAACGGCCGGCTGAAATTTGTCGAGCGTCTCGCGAATATCGAGCATGAGCCGAAGGTAGACGCCGAGCTCGTCGATGCTCTCGAACGGCCGCATGCGGGTCTGCCCGACGAGTTCGTACGCGCGCTCGAGCAGACGCGGAAGGTCGACGTTGTTGATGCGCTTCGCGAGTTCGTGAGCCTGCTTGGCCTCCGGTGTCGTCGAGAAGTTCGCTCCGTACCACGGCGAGTCGTCCGGCCCGTATTGAAACTCCCCGAGCGTCGCCGCGTGCGCGAGTGATTCGGCGACCTCATCGCGTCCCGTGGCGAGCTGCGCCAGCGACGCGTAGCCGAGTCGAGCGGTCGTCGAGGGCGGAGTCGCACGGTTCGACAGGGCCGTCAGCGCACTCAGCATGTCTGAGATCGTGACCCCGAGAGCGGGGTCTTTGCGCGCGAGCCCCGCGCGATAGTCGAGCAGCACCTTGCGCAGACGCACGAGAGCGTCGTCGATGTCGGCGACTTTGGGACTCGTCGACTTCTCGTTGCGCGAGATCGCCTGCACGATGTCTCGGCGCAGTGTGCGCGGGTGAGCGGCCAGGCCCTGCAGCCCAACACCGTTGAGGCGGTGCCGGATGCCGTCGAGTGTCGACTTTCGCGGGCTCACGACGAGTACGCGCTTGTGTTCTGAGACCAGCGCGCCGAGCGCATTGACGATGGTCTGCGTACCGCCTGTTCCGGGCAGCGTCGAGACGACGACCGATTGCCCCTCGGTGATCTGCGCGATCACGTTCTCCTGCTCGGCGTCAGCGTCAAGCAGGAGAGTGTCTGTCGAGGGGCTGCGTTCGTCGGATCCCGTTGCGTCGACGAGTTTCGTTCCCGATTCGATGAGCCGGCGCGCGCTCGCGTTGCCAGCGAGAGCGTCGAGCACCGGATGGTCGAGCTCAGCAGCATCCTGGCGCATGGCGGCACCGACGGCGCAGAACGACGACACGATGAGGCGGGGCTGAACGTTGAACCAGTCGAGATGGCCCGTGAGGCCCCGCAGGCTGTCAATGACCGGCTGCGGCTTGAAGACTCCCTCAGACATGGCGAGCGCCTCGAACGCTCGAGCGTCGAGGTGAATGTCGAATTGCTCCTCGAGCGCGCGAGCGAGCTCGGGGTTCAGCGTGATGGAGCCCGTGAGCTTGAGCTCGAAGTCGTTGCCGTACCGGCGAATCGCGAGCGGGCGAAGCAGCACGGGAGCGCAGAAGTTCTTTCCGCCATGCCGCCAGTGAGCGAGCCCCACGGCGAGGTGCACCGCTTCGAGCCCGCGCACGGTGCGCAGCTCGATGCCCTTCGTCGTGATGAGGTCGGCCGCAGACCGCGCGGAGCGCAGGGCGACGTCGTCACGAATGAGGTTCGACAGGAGCGTGGAGTTTCCGGTGATGAACTGCGGAAGGCTTCCCGGGTGGGCCGCGCTCAGCTCGATGCGGTACTCGCGCTCGTCGTCGAAGTGCAGCAGCGGCGACACTCCGCCGGTCTCGGCGAGATCGTCACGCCAACGCTGCCACTCGTCGTCTGCCACGTTGCCCATTTCGACTGTGGGATCCCCCATGGAAATCTGCTGTGGTTGCGTCAGGTTGGGAGCAAGCTCAAGTGACGAGTTGTCGTCAGACATTGCTCTCTCGCTCATTCTGTCACGCCTCCACACACCGCCACACTAAGCGCCAGAGCATGAAAAACCGGTAATGTCGGCGAGTTTCGCACAGTTTTGTGCATCGTGGCGCCGGGATGCCGTCACGGACGCTCCAGCGTGCCCCCCGTACGCGTCACAGCCGTGTCCGTTCTGCCAGACTGAGCACTATGACCCGTCTTCGCATCGGCGTGCTCGGCGCTGCAGACATCGCGCCCCGCGCGCTCATCGAGCCTGCCCGCGACAACGCAGACACAGAGGTCGTCGCCGTGGCAGCGAGAGACATCGACCGTGCGCGCAGCTACGCCGCCGAACACGCGATTCCGCGGGCGTTCGGCTCGTACGATGAGCTCCTCTCCGACGACGACATCGACGCCGTCTACGTTCCTGCTCCCAACGGGCTTCACGGCCGGTGGACACTCGCGTCGATCGCTGCGCGAAAGCACGTGCTGTGCGAGAAGCCGTTCGCTGCCAATGCCGACGAGGCGCGCCGCGTTGCCGCTGTTGCCGCAGATTCCGGGCTCGTCGTGATGGAGGCGTTCCACAACCTCTACCATCCGGTCACGTCCTTCATGACCGACGTCATCAGCTCGGGCGAGCTCGGCGGCATCCGATCGATCGACGCGGACTTCTCGTTCTCGATCGTCGACCAGTCCGACAACGTCCGCTGGAGCCGTGAGCTCGCCGGCGGCTCGCTCATGGACGTCGGCTGCTACCCGCTGCGCCTGCTGCGCGCGCTCGGCACGGGTGAGCCTCGCGTGGTCTCGGCCACCGCGACGGAGTTCACGCCAGACGTCGACGGATCAATGCTCATCTCGCTCGAATTTCCGGACGGCGCCACAGGAACGGCATCCTGCTCGATGACACGCGAGCCCAGCATGTCCGCGACGATCACGGGCGAGCGCGGCACGCTGGTGTCGTCGCATCCGTTCCTGCCTCACGAGGGGAACGAGTTCACGATCACGACGACCGAGGGCACGCGCGTCGCGTCCGTGACGAACGAGAGCACCTATGCCTTTCAGCTGCGCGCTTTCGTCGACGCTGTGAGGTCGGGCACGCCCGTCGTGTCAGATGCCCAGGATGCTGTCGCGACGATGTCGCTCATTGACGATGCGTACCGTGCGGCAGGCCTTCCGCTGCGTCAGCCCACGCGCGCCTGATTCGAGCTGCGCGGTCAGCGCACGGGCTCCGCGGTGCCGCCCGGACCGCCGCTGATGCCGACATCAAGGTTCTCGCCGCCGAGCGGCTCGCCGCGCCACTCGACAAGTGACCAGTCCCCCGGAGTACCGTCGACGACGATCATGCCCGTATTGTGCAGCGGGTTCTCTGCGGCGAAGTTCTGCGTGGCGCGTGTTCGCGCTGCGGCCCAGACGCGCAGCACCTGACCATGCGCGACAATTGCCACGGTCTCGTCTCCGAGCGCTGCCGCCTCGTCGACGACAGCGTCGAAGCGCCCGAACACGTCGTGCCCATTCTCGCCGCCGGGAACACGTTCATCGAGTTGACCGTCGACCCACGCGAACGAGGCGCGGTGGTACTCCATAACAGCATCCCAGTCGTTGCGCATTTCGAGTTCACCCGCGTCGATTTCCCGGATGCCGTCGCGCACCGTGAGCGCGCGGTCGAGGCTCTCGGCCAGCGGGGTCGCGGTGAGCTGGGCGCGCAGCTGCGTCGATGCGAAGATCGTCCCGATAGATTCGTGTTCGAGTGCTCGCGGAATTGCGGCGGCCTGAGCAAGGCCGAGTTCGGTCAGGCCGGGACCGGGAACCGCGGTGTCGAGGCGTCCTGCTACGTTCGACGGGGTTTGTCCGTGACGAATCAGCAGCAGTCTCATGGGGCACTCCTCGCAGGTTCTCAATCAGCTTCGATCCTATGCCGAGACGCCTGAGGAATCTGTGGGTGCACGTCGCGATGTCGCCAGTGATCACGTGTCATCATTGTTCAACGGTGCCCCTGGAGGGACTCGAACCCCCAACCGTTTGCTTAGGACGCAACTGCTCTTCCATTGAGCTACAGAGGCAAACCTTCGACAGTCTAACGTGTTCTGCGTCTCACGCCGCGACGGCGGGAGCGAGGTACTGCTCCCACTGCGGCACGACTCCCTCGGCTCCGCGAACGGCCCACCCGGGTCCGTACGGCATGCGTGGAGTGATGCGCAGCTGCCAGCCGATCTCCGCAGGCGTCCGATTTCCCTTCGTACTGTTGCAGGCGAGGCAGCAGGCCACGAGGTTCTGCCAGCTGTCTTCTCCCCCTCGAGACCGCGGAACGACATGATCGATCGTCGTCGCGTGCGCTCCGCAGTAGGCGCATCGGTGCAGATCGCGCTTGAGCACGCCGCGCCGCGTCACGGGGATGCGTCGCGAGTACGGTACCTTCACGTACCGCGTCAGCACGATGACGCTCGGTCTGTCATAGCGCACGGATACTCCCCATACCGGATCGTCCTCGACGATCTCGACGACGGCTGCCTTTCCGCAGATCACCAGGGCAAGGGCCCTGCGGAACGAGACGACCGCGAGCGGCTCGAAACCTGCGTTCAATACCAACGTGCGCATAGCGCTTCCTCTCGAATGGCCGTGACGGCTTCCCGGTAATTCGACACATCGGCATCCCGCGGGGAGACGGGGTCGGAAACGCAAAAGGCACCGCCCTGTGGGCAGTGCCTTCCTCCAGCCGATCGACGGCCTATCTCTCCGACATGGCGGCGAGCAGAGAAGTCTCGTATGTCCATGGGATGGACACCGGCTAATCCGCTCATCGCCTCGCTCACCTCCAGCGGGTTGTCTGAGCTTTAGATTAACCCACGAACGACACGCCCGGGTAACCGGGCGCGCCGTTCGCTGTTGCTGCAACCGAGAATTCACCCGGTCGTCACGATGCTCAGATGCGCACGATGTAGTAGTTGCTCGTCCAGATCGGGCGAATGCTGACATGCCCGCCGGGCTTCGGAGCGTCGAGGATCATGCCGTTGCCCGCATAGAAGCCGTCGTGTCCGTTCATGATGACGAGGTCACCCGGCTGCGCCTGCGATGTCGGGATGCGGGTTCCGGCAGCCGCCTGACCGGAGACGCCGTGCGGAAGGGAGATTCCGTACTGGCCGAAGACGTACATGATAAAGCCGGAGCAATCGAAGCCAGCGGGCGTCGCGCCCCCATATACGTAGGGAGTGCCGATGTACTGCTTGGCCGTGTTGAATACGGCGGACAGGCTGTACGGGGTGGTCGGCGGGGCGGCAGGTGCAGCGGTGCCCGACGGCGTGGAGTTCTCGGCCGCTGCACGCGCGCGCTTCGCCGCCTCGGCCGCCGCCTTCTCGGCCGCTGCCGCATCGAGCTCGCCCTGCGTCGTCGCCGAGTAAGTGTCACGCGCAACCGTCGCGATACTCGCCTCCGTACTGACGCTCAGCTCTTGGGCACCGGCGGTTCGATCGGTTTCGGCATAGAGGGCGGCAGCCTGGCTCGGCGCCGCGAACGATCCGGGGAGCGCAAATGCCGCGCACAGCCCCGGAACGACGATCATCATGACGAGAGTCGAACGCCAGCGCTTCCATCGCGATGTCCGCTCCATGCGTTCCGCCGAGGCCGGCGCCGTTCGCGTAGCAGGCCGCGTCGAGGCGCTGCGCGCGGCACGCGTTGTCGCCAGCCGTGGAGTGCTGCGCACATGCGCGAGCTCCGTCGATGCCTTCGCCTCTGCGGCGCGACGCTGCCGTCGGGTGAGCGGTGCGTCAGATGCGGACGATGTCGATTCGGGTTCGGTGGGGGTGGATAGGGCCACTGGTTCCTCCGGCGCCCTTTCAGCACAGCTGACTCGTCCACGCGGTGTCGTCTCGGGTTTCGCCGTCAGGGACGAGTTCACGCAGGGCGCCCGACGGCGTTCCCAGGGCTTACCACCCCAGGACCCACCCGAGGCTACGGCATCAGCATCGTTTTGTCACGTTTTCGCAACGTTTTGCGCCAGACAGTTCCCACTGCCCTTTTGTGCGGCTATGGCGCGGTGACGTAGATGTGTGCCGCAACCTCTTCGGGCAGCTCGATTCCCTCATCGAAGCCGTCGATCGTGACAGCAATGTACGAGTCGTTCTGCGAGAACTCTCCGTCGTTTCCGGGAACAACTCCCGCCTGCTTCAGCTGAGCGAGAAGCTCTGGCTCGAACTGGGCGGGCTCAGCGAGGCGCCGTACGCTGGCCCGCCGGGGGCCAGCAGCATCACGAACGAGAGCGACAAGGTTGACGACGCCCTGGGAAAACGCAGAACCGGGACTCTCCCCAAACTCGTCGAGTCCGGGAATCGGCGTGCCGTACGGGGATTCTGTGGGGTGATTCAGCATGTCGAGGAGCTTGCGCTCAACCTGCTCGCTCATCACGTGTTCCCAGCGACACGCCTCTTCGTGAACGTACTCCCACTCGAGACCGATCACGTCGTTCAGCAGCCGCTCGGCGAGCCGGTGCTTCCTCATGACATGAACGGCCTTGCGACGACCATCTTCAGTCAACTCGAGGTGGCGATCATCTGACACGACGATGAGTCCATCGCGCTCCATGCGCCCGACAGTCTGGGACACGGTCGGTCCCGAGTGCCCGAGCCGCTCCGAGATGCGCGCACGCAGAGGAACGATGCCCTCTTCTTCCAGCTCGAGAACCGTGCGCAGATACATCTCGGTCGTGTCAATAAGGTCGGTCATCAATGCCTCCCCCGGCAGTGCTCACTTATGGCGTCAAGCCTACCGGGAATCCGTCTGAATCTTGAATTCGTCAAATATACGGCGCCGCGGTCGACGTGCAAATAGAATCGGCCTATGCCTGAGATCGAAATTCCTTCTGCCCTGCTGCCCGCCGATGGACGATTCGGATGCGGTCCAGCAAAAGTCCGCACCGAACAGGTTCAGGCCCTTTCCGACGTCGCGGGCGACCTTCTCGGGACGTCGCACCGCAAACCAGGAGTGAAGAACCTCGTCGGAAGTGTCAGAGAGCAGATCGGCGAGCTGTTCTCGATTCCCGATGGCTACGAAGTCATTCTCGGAAACGGCGGATCGACAGCGTTCTGGGACGCCGCGGCGTTCGGTCTGATCGAACAGCGTTCGCAGAACATGGTGTTCGGTGAATTCGGGGGCAAGTTCGCCAAGGCTGCCGCGACGCCATGGCTGTCGGCTCCCGACGTGCGCAGCGCCGAGCCGGGCTCGCTCGCGACGCCGTCCCCCGTCGAAGGCGTCGACGTCTACGCCTGGCCGCACAACGAGACATCGACGGGCGTCATGGCGCCCGTGCAGCGCGTATCGGGCGACGACGGCGCTTTGACGGTGATCGACGCGACGAGCGGCGCAGGAGGTCTCGCCGTCGATGCTCGGGAGACCGATGTCTATTACTTCGCTCCGCAGAAGAACCTTGGTTCAGATGGTGGCCTGTGGCTCGCTCTCTTCTCGCCCGCGGCACTCGAGCGAGTGGAGCGCGTGGCCGCATCTGATCGATACATTCCCGAGTTTCTGAGCCTCAAGAACGCCGTCGACAATTCACGGCAGAACCAGACCCTCAACACTCCTGCCGTCGCAACGCTTCATCTTCTCGACAGCCAGCTTCGCTGGATCAGTGAGAACGGCGGTCTCGACTGGGCTGTCGAGCGCACGGCAGAGTCGTCGTCTGTTCTCTACACGTGGGCAGAGGCTGTCGACTACGCTCGTCCGTTCGTCACCGACCCCGACCACCGCTCGAACGTCGTCGTCACAATCGACTTCGACGATCGCGTTGACGCGGCGGCGGTCGCATCGGCTCTTCGCGCAAACGGCATCGTCGATACCGAGCCGTACCGAAAGCTCGGGCGCAACCAGCTGCGCATAGCAACGTTCGTCTCGATCGACCCCGATGACGTGCGCTTGCTCGTGCAGTCGATCGAGTACGTCGTCGACGCGCTGTAGTCGCAGTGCCGTTCGGGGACGGCCACGCCGGCTTTCAGCTGCGGCGTCGTCCCCGGGAACGCCGTCTGCCGCGTCCGCCGCCGCGCCGAGAACCGCGCCGACCGGCTCGATTCGAGGAGTTGTCGCCCTCGGTATCGTCGGCTGAGCCCTCAGAGGCGTCGTCGGAGTCTTCGTGATCGGCGTCGTCATCGTCCGAGTCGTCTGTCTCATCATCATCGGCCTCGGCGTTCGACTCGTCGAGCTCATCGACGTCGACCCCGTCGAGGTCGCCCGCGTGCAGGTGCGAGCCGTGCTCATCGACGTCGTCATCATCATCATCGTCGTCAGAGTCGTCGTCTGCCTCGGCGGCCTCTCGCGCTGCCTCTTCTTGCTGCGCACGGTACTCGGCGAGACGCTCGGACCACGGCACCCAGTCGGGGGCGAGCAGCGCCGAGTCGCCCGGCATGAGCTCTGATTCCACGACCGTGGGTGCTTCGGCGTCCACACGAGCAATGGTGACCGTCCACAGCCACCCGGGATACCCGTCGAGCTTGTTCTCGAACAGCAGCGACACTGTCGTCGCGTCTTCGACGGTGTGTCCGACGAAGGCGCCGATCGTGCTTTCGCTTGTCACATCGAGAAGCGCATCGCGGGCAAGATCGACGGAGTCGAGCAGCACTGGGTCGGCCTCGGGAGCTGCGGCTGTCGCAGCATCCGTCATCGGCGGCGCCTGCTCGGCTGTCTCGCGTGTTGTCTCTTCGCTGGAATCAGGCATCGAGTTCGTCCGCAACGCGGCGAAGGAGCGCCGCGACCTTTCGTGAGTGAGCGTTCTCAGGGTAGTGCCCCTTACGCAGGGTTCCGCTGACGCCGTCGAGGATCTTCATCAGGTCTTCGACGATCACAACCATGTCGTCGGCCGGCTTGCGGTTCATGCGAACCACGCTGTGCGGCTTATCGAGCAGGCGCACGGACAATGCCTGCGCGCCCCGCTTTCCCTGCGCAACGCCGAACTCCAGGCGCGTTCCCGCCTTCAGGCTCGTCACGCCCGCGGGAAGCGCCGAGGCGTGCACGAAGACCTGCTCGCCGTCTTCACTCGTGATGAAGCCGAATCCCTTGTCTTCGTCGTAGAACTTAACCTTGCCGGTGGGCATGGAAAACCTCACTGTGAAAAGAGACGCTCAACGCGCCTGGTGTGCGCCGACGGAACGTCACCGTCGGCGAGCAGGAGAACCCTGCTCCCCTCTATCGTATTCGCTGCTCGCGCTCGTGGGCCTATCCTTGAGGACGTGGCTTCATCTGGATCGGATTCGTCGACAAGCGTTGTTCAGCGCGTTCTCGCCTACGCTCTTCTCGGAGTCGTGCTCATCTCGGTCGCGAGCTTCTTCGCCATCATGATCGGCACCTGGAACGGCATGGAACAGGCCGACTTCGGAACGGGGCTCTGGCCTGTCGTGGCGATGACGCCGTATATCGGACTTCCTCTCGCGATGATCATGCTCATCGCGCTACTCGTCGCCGGAGCGGTCGGCCGCAGCCGGGCAGCCCGCAGACAATGACCGGGAACCATGCATGACAGATGCCCTGCTCGTCGCAACGCACGTGCGCTCATTGTCCGACGATGAGCTCTTACGGTTGCTTCACGCTCGCGGAGTCTCTGACGATCCGCGCATCGCAGACTTCTTCGATCTTGCAGAGAAGCTTCTCGAGCGACAGAGCGTTGAGCGCGCGCTTCGCGCGTGTGACAGGCGGATGCTGCTCGCGCTCTCGGCCGCAGCGGAGCTGCGCTCCCCCCACACTCTCGCTGAGCTGACGAGCTTCGTCGCCTCCCTGGGTGCGGGCGAGGAGACGGCGGAAGAGGCCGCTGATGGCCTTGCACGCGCTGGCGCGCTTGGCCTCGTCGTTGTGGATGACCACGTTCATTCGCTTGACGCGGTCGGAAGCGCGCTCGACGAGTTTCGAGGCAAGGGCCTTCCCCCGACCGCGGCGCTTGCCGATCATCCGCCCACGGCGCTCAACGTCGTCACGGACACGGACCGCATCGACTCCCTTGCCGGCGAGCGCGCATTCACGACGACGACGGCGGCTGGCGAGTTCGTGACCGAGCTGCTGCGCGCGCCTGCGAGAGAGTTGGGCCGCGGAGGGCTCGCACTGCCAGACGCGCGACGACTTGCGACGGCGACGGGCATCGAGTTCGAGAGCGTCGGAGCGGTGCTTCGTGCGGCGGCGGCAGCACAGCTTCTCGCGCTGGACGGCCGCAACTGGGCTCCAACGCAGCACGGACTGAACTGGCTCGAACTATCGACAGCTGACCGCTGGATGGCTCTCGCCTCGGCCTGGTGCACCGCGATTCCTGACGAGATCCGGCCGCTGCTGAGCGCTCGATGCGACGCGCGCTGGGCGAGCACGCTGCGTGAGAAGGCACGCTGGCGTTATCCGCTCGGAGGCGAACGCGTGAGCAATCGCGTCGACGCCCTCGTAACTCAGGCGGAACTTCTCGGCATCGTCGCCGACGACACTCTCTCACGCGCCGGAGCGGAACTGCTTGAGGGGCATCCTGACGCCGCTGCCACGCATCTGCGGTCGACGCTCCCCCACGAGGTCAGTCAGGTCTATGTCCAAGACGACCTGAGCGTCATCTCGCCTGGACCGCTCGTGCCATCGCGCGACTCCCGGTTGCGTGTCATGGCAGACATCGAGTCACGATCGCAGGCGACGACGTACCGTTTCACGCGCGCCAGCATCGACCGGGCACTCGGCGCGGGCGAAGACGAGTCGAGCATCGTCGCGTTTCTCACCGACCTCTCGCTCACCGGGATCCCTCAGCCCCTGCGCTACCTGATCTCTGACGTTGCGGCGCACCACGGCCTGCTGCGCGTGCGCGAGAGCATCATCGATGGCCGCGCGACGTCAATCATCCGCTCGAGCGATGACGATCTTCTTGAGACCCTCACCGTCGACCAGAACCTCGCGTCGCTGTCGCTGCGGCGGATGGGGCACGGACTCCTCGAGAGCCGGTTCTCTCGCGATCTCGTGTTCTGGGCGTTGCAGGACGCACGGTACCCCGTCTCGGCAGAAGACGAGCACGGTGAGCTTGTGCGCGTCTCACGCCATCATGTCGCGGAGCCCTCCGTCGACTCCGAACCCGACTTGTCGGGGTTTGTCTCGAGGCTGCGCGGCTCCGTCAAGGGAACGAGCGCGCACCCCGACGACGCCTGGCTGATTCGCCAGCTGGAGCTCGCCGTCCGGTCGCGCAGCACCGTCATCGTCGCGGTGGCGATGCCCGGAGGCGAGACGGTCGAACTTTCGCTCGAGCCGACGGGGCTCGCGGGGGGCCGGCTGCGGGGGCGCGACAGCACGGCAGATGTCGAGCGAACGCTTCCGCTTGCCAGCATCCGCTCTGTGTCGCCCGCTGGCTCGTGAACCCTGTTCTCAGCTGACGACGCTAAGCTGAGACGCTATGTCTGACGGCCCTCTCATCGTTCAAAGCGACCGCACCGTGCTTCTCGAAGTCGCTCACCCCGACGCAGAAGACGCTCGGCACGCACTCGCGGTTTTCGCCGAACTCGAGCGCGCCCCCGAGCACATTCACACGTATCGCATCACGCGGCTCGGGCTGTGGAACGCTCGCGCAGCCGGCCATGGCTCAGACGAGATGCTTGCAACGCTCAACGAGTACTCGAAGTTCCCGGTTCCGCAGAGCGTCTCGACCGACATCGCCGATACCGTGTCGCGATACGGACGGCTCGTGATCGAGCGCAACAACGAGGGCGAGCTCGTGCTGTCGAGCGGTGACCCGGCTGTGCTCACGGAAGTGGCGCGTTCGAAGCGCATCAGCCCGCTACTGATCGGAAAGCCGTCAGAGACGAGCTACCTCATCGAGCCATGGGCTCGCGGGCAGGTCAAGCAAGAGCTCGTGAAGCTGGGCTGGCCCGCAGAAGACCTCGCGGGATACACGCCTGGCACGCCGTACGACATCGATCTGCGCGAAGATGGCTGGTCGCTGCGCGACTATCAGCACAAGGCCATCGACAACTTCTTCGATGGCGGCTCCGGCGTGGTCGTTCTGCCCTGCGGCGCCGGGAAGACCCTCGTGGGCGCTGGCGCCATGGCGACCGCGAACACCACGACGCTCATTCTCGTGACGAACACCGTTTCTGCGCGGCAGTGGCGCGACGAGCTGCTGCGCCGCACGAGCCTCACCGAAGACGAAATCGGCGAGTACTCGGGCGAGGTCAAAGAGGTCAAGCCCGTCACCATCGCGACGTACCAGATTCTCACGTCGCGCCGGAAGGGACAGTACGCACACCTCTCTCTTCTCGACGCTCTCGACTGGGGACTCGTCGTCTACGACGAGGTTCACTTGCTTCCGGCCCCCGTGTTCAAGCTGACGGCGGATCTGCAGGCACGGCGTCGCCTCGGCCTCACCGCAACGCTCGTGCGTGAGGACGGGCGAGCCGGCGATGTGTTCAGCCTGATCGGCCCCAAGCGGTTCGACGCTCCGTGGAAGGAGATCGAGTCGCAGGGATACATCTCCCCAGCGGAATGCTTCGAGGTGCGCATCGACATGCCCAAGGCCGACCGGCTCGAATACGCGGCGTCGGCGGACAACGAGAGGTATCGCCTCGCCGCGACGACTCCCGCGAAGATCAGCACCGTGAAGCGGCTGATCGACAAGCACGCGGGCGAACGGATTCTCGTGATCGGGCAGTACCTCGATCAGCTCGACGAACTCGCCGACGTTCTCGGCGCTCCCAAGCTGACGGGAGAGACTCCCAACGATGAGCGCGAGCGGCTGTACCAGCTCTTCCGCGACGGAAGCGAACCTGTGCTCGTGGTCTCGAAGGTCGCCAACTTCTCGGTCGACCTGCCCGAGGCGACGGTCGCCATTCAGGTGTCAGGATCGTTCGGCTCGCGCCAAGAGGAGGCGCAGCGTCTGGGCCGCCTGCTGCGCCCGAAGACGTCGGGGCTCACGGCGAACTTCTACACGCTTGTCGCCCGCGACACGCTCGACCAGGACTTCGCGCAGAACAGGCAGCGGTTCCTCTCGGAGCAGGGCTACAGCTATTCGATCCTCGATGCGTCAAGCATCGCCGCCTGAGCTACGCTCTCACGTACCGCAGCAGAAGGGTCCCGTCATCTTCACAGATGTGCGTAAGTGACAGCGACCGCAGCGTCTGATCGTCGCCGGAGAGGATGCGGCCCGCGGCACCGCCGACGAGAGTCGGGCTCACCGTGAGACACAGTTCGTCGACGGCGTCGTCACGCACGAGGGCGCCGAAGAGCGTCGGACCGCCCTCGCAATGCATCTGGTTGAGACCGCGTTCTGCAAGTGCGCGACGCATGGCGATGCCGTCCACGCGCCCTGCGCCGCAGATCAGCACGTCGGCGACCGACTCGAGACGCTCGCGCCGTTCGGCGTCTGCCGTTTCGCATGTGACGATGATGGGGCGCACCGGCGCGTCACGGAAGATCCTGTCGCCGGGATCGAGGCTCAGGCTGCGCGACACGATCGCGAACACCGGCTGCGGGGCGATTCCCCGCGCCGTTCGCTGCTCGACAGCATCCACTCTCATGGCGCCGTAGCCCTCGGCGCGCACGGTTCCGGCTCCGACGATGACGACGTCTGCGAGCGTGCGCAGAGCATCGAAGACGACGTGATCGGCGTCTGTTCCGAGGCCTCCCGAGAGACCGTTGACGGTCACTCCCCCGTCGGCGCTCGACACGAAGTTCATGCGCAGCCACGGCTCGCCGCGATCGGCAACGTCATACCAGTCGGCGATTCTCGCGGTATCCGCCGTGGACTCGGCGGGCAGCGGCCATACCCGCGTGATCTCAGTCATTGCGCTCTCCCATGTTGTGCCGGAGGTACGCGGGCTGCCGCATACCGAGAATCGCCTCTGCCATGCGCACGGCAGCGACAGACTCTCGCACATTGTGCATGCGCACGATCCGCGCCCCCTGAGCAATGCACAACGCTGCAGCGACGAGTGAGCCTTCAACGCGGTCTCCCCGATCGGCGTCGAGGCTCTCGCCGATGAAGTCCTTGTTCGACACCGCGACGAGCGTCGGGTAGCCGAGGTCGACGATCGGGCCGAGTCTCCGCGTGAGCTCGAGACTGTGCAGCGTGTTCTTGTTGAGGTCATGGCCCGGATCGACGATGATGCGCTCCTCGGGAATGCCTGCGCCGAGCGCGCGCTCAACGCGGCGTTCGAGAAACTCAGCGACCTCTATCGAGACATCGCGATACGTCGGCGATGCCAGCGGGGTGCGCGGAGCCGCGAGGCTGTGCGTGATGACAATGCTCGCGTCGCTGTCCGCCACGACGCGAGCAAGCTCCGGATCGGCGAGGCCCGTCGTGTCGTTGATGATGTCGGCACCGGCCAGGATGCTGCGACGAGCGACGTCTGCGCGGAATGTATCGACGGAGATCACGATGTCGGATGCTGCGCGCACGGCCTCGACGACGGGGACGACGCGGTCGGACTCCTCGTCTGCCGGGATCTCGGGACCAGGGGCGAACGGTGCTCCGCCGATGTCGACCCAGTCCGCTCCGCTTGAGGCCGCGTCGAGGCAGGCGGTCACCGCGCTGTCGAGGGCAAACGTGCGGCCGCGGTCGTAAAACGAGTCGGGCGTGCGATTGACGACTGCCATGACCGCGACCTCGCGCGAGAAGTCGAAGCGCCGCGCCCCAATCTGACGCACCGCCGCCGCGATCGTCGGGAGCTCGGGCAGATCGTGACGGGAAGGCTCGGTCATGTCTCCATCGTGCCGCATCGTGCCCCGACGCGAAGCGCCCTCGGAAAAACCCGCAAATTCACCCAGGCCGCTCACAGGTATCTTGCAGATACTGGGGGCATGACAGGACCACGAATCCTCATCGTCGATGACGAGCCAAACATCCGCGACCTGCTGACGACGAGCCTGCGCTTCGCCGGCTTCGCTGTCAGAGCCGTCGGCAACGGCGCTCAGGCCATCTCTGCCGTCCTTGAAGAAGAGCCGGACCTGATTATTCTCGACGTCATGCTCCCCGACATGAACGGCTTCGGAGTCACCAAGCGACTTCGCGCCTCGGGGTACACGGCGCCCATTCTCTTCCTCACGGCGAAGGACGACACCGAAGACAAGATCACGGGACTCACGGTCGGTGGCGACGACTACGTCACCAAGCCGTTCAGCCTCGACGAGATCGTCGCGCGCATCAAGGCGATCCTCCGACGCACCATGCAGGCAGATGAAGACGCCATCATCCGTGCCGGCGAGCTCACCATGGACCAGGACACGCATGAAGTCTTCGTCGGAGACACGAGCGTCGAGCTGAGCCCGACGGAGTTCAAGCTTCTGCGGTACCTCATGCTCAACCCCAACCGCGTGCTCAGCAAGGCGCAGATCCTCGATCACGTCTGGGAGTACGACTTCAACGGTGATGCCGGCATCGTCGAGAGCTACATCTCGTATTTGCGGCGCAAGCTCGATCAGTTCTCTGACGAGCCGCTGATTCAGACCAAGCGCGGATTCGGGTACATGCTGAAGACCAGCAAGCAATAGCCTCGTTGTATGAAGGCCATAGCCGACTGGTGGAACTCGATCACGCTGCGCAGCAAGATCACCGGCGTCACGGTGATCGTGCTGACGTTCGGCTTGCTCGTCACCGGTGCCGGCACGGTCATCATTCTGAAGCAGGCGCTCATCGAACAGGCGAAGGCTGAGCTCGTCGCCTTCGCCACGGGCGACATCTCGCGCTATATCGACGTCGATGACGAAGGAGCGCGGCACGTGCGAGAGACGAACGAGTACTACATCGCGCTCTACGATGCCGACGGCACCCTCATCGATCACAACTGGGATGACCGGGAGAGCAGGCTGCTCCCGCGTCCGGCAGAGGGAACCATCAGCGTCGCGAACGCCATCTCGACGTACCCGCGCGCCGTGACGAACGTCATCGGCTCGGAGTTTCAGGCCGTCACCGTCGTCTCAGACGCCATGGACGATCGCGGGACGAACGGCGTTGTCTTCATCGCACGCTCGATGCGCGGCCCAGATAGCGTCGTCGCCACCTACCTCACGATCTTCTTCGGCCTTGGCCTCGGCGTCATCGTGCTGGGCGCACTCATCACCCGCGTGCTGGTGACGAATACGCTGCACCCGCTTCGCGAGGCCGAGACGACGGCCGCGCACATCGCGGGCGGCGACTTCAGCCAGCGCCTGACGCACATGACGCCCAACACCGAAGTCGGCCGGTTGAACCGCTCGCTCAACACCATGCTCAACCGCATCGACCGCGCGTTCAAAGACCGGGCACAGACCATCGAGCAGATGCGTCGCTTCGTCGGCGACGCGAGCCACGAGCTGCGCACTCCCCTCGTCACGGTCCGCGGATACGCGGAGCTGTACCGCATGGGCGCTCTCGAGAAGCCCGAGGACGTCGCGCAGGCGATGGAGCGCATCGAGAAGGAAGCCGTGCGCATGAGCGGCATGGTGCAGGACCTTCTCGAACTCGCGCGCCTCGACGAGGCACGACCGCGCGAACTGACACGCATCGATCTCACGCCTCTCGCGAAGGATGCTGTCATGGATGCCCGCGCCTCCTACCCAGGACGCCCGGTATCGTTCGTCATCGATACGCCGCCCGACAGCGCGTCGCTCGCTCCCGAGCAGCCGGCCACCTCGCCCGAGCCCGAACCCCGTGCCGTGACCCGCCCGAACGGCTCGGGAGGCAACACGGGACCGATCGCCCTCGCTGGAGCGACGTTTGCTCGGCTGAGGGGCCGCCGTCCGCGCAAGGGAGCAGAGACCGCGCCTTCTCAGGAAGCGTCGAAGCCGGTCACGCACATCACGTCGTCGATCCCGACGGTTCCGGCCATTGTGATGGGTGAAGAGAACAAGATTCGTCAGGTGATCGCCAATCTCATGGGAAACGCCATGCGCTTCACTCCCGATGGAAGTCCCATCGAAGTGGGCGTCTCGGCCAACCCGCTCACGGGAATGGCCACCGTCGCCGTGATCGACCACGGGGAGGGTGTGCCCGAACCGATTCGAGAGAAGATCTTCCAGCGATTCTGGCGCGCCGACTCGTCTCGCACGCGCGAGACGGGCGGAAGCGGACTCGGCCTCGCGATCGTGTCGTCGATCGTTGCCGCGCACAACGGCAGTGTCGACGTCAATGAGACTCCCGGCGGTGGCGCGACCTTCCGCATTCGGCTTCCCCTCGCCTCAACCGTCTCCGAATCGCCGTCAGCGACCGAGAGCTGACCGTCGTCCACAGGCGACGCTGCACGCCCGTTCATCCACAGTCGAGCTGCGCTCCGCTCGGCACCGCCGTCTTCGTCTGTACCGTCGAACCACATCAGACGAGAGGAGCCACGATGAGCAAGTACACGGTCGACAGCGAGGCCGTTCAGGCCGCCAGCGCAAGCATCCGCGGCATTACGGAGCAGCTACGAGCGGATGTGAACACCTTGATGGGTCAGATTCAGAACCTGCAGTCCCAGTGGACAGGTCAAGCCGCGAGTGCGTTCACCGCGGCAGCCCATGACTGGCGGACGACGCAGGCGCGCGTCGAGGAGTCCATCAACGAACTGAACACGGCGCTCGCACAGGCGGGCTCGCAGTACGCCGACGTCGAACTGCAGAACACCGGAATGTTCGGACGGTGAGAAACACAATGGGCGCCCCCGCGGGGGCGCCCATTGTGTTTCTCGCGTCAGACTTTAGAAGTCCATGCCACCGGTCGGGTCGGCCGGAGCAGCCGGGGCAGCCTTTTCAGGCTTGTCCGCGACGACGGCCTCCGTGGTGAGGAACAGACCGGCGATCGAGCCTGCGTTCAGCAGAGCCGAGCGCGTGACCTTCACCGGGTCAGCGATACCGGACTGAAGCATGTCCTCGTACTCGCCGGTTGCCGCGTTGAGGCCGTAGCCGACCTCGAGCCCGCGAACCTTCTCGGCGACGACGCCGGGCTCGAGGCCCGCGTTCGTGGCGATCTGCTTAAGCGGAGCGTCGACAGCGACCTTGACGATGTTCGCACCGGTTGCCTCGTCGCCCTCGAGCGAGAGCTTGCCGAAGGCAGTCTTGCCCGCCTGGATGAGCGCAACGCCACCACCGGCGACGATGCCCTCTTCGACGGCGGCCTTCGCGTTGCGGACGGCGTCCTCGATGCGGTGCTTGCGCTCCTTGAGCTCAACCTCCGTCGCGGCACCGGCCTTGATGACGGCGACGCCGCCAGCAAGCTTCGCAAGACGCTCCTGCAGCTTCTCGCGGTCGTAGTCGCTGTCGGTGTTCTCGATCTCCTTGCGGATCTGAGCGACACGTCCGGCAATGGCGTCGGCCTCGCCACCGCCCTCGACGATCGTCGTCTCGTCCTTCGTGACAACGACCTTGCGGGCGCGACCGAGCAGATCGAGCGTGACGTTCTCGAGCTTGAGACCGACCTCTTCGGAGACGACCTGTCCGCCCGTGAGGATCGCGATGTCCTGCAGCTGAGCCTTGCGGCGGTCACCGAAGCCCGGTGCCTTGACGGCGACAGACTTGAAGATACCGCGGATCTTGTTGAGCACGAGCGTCGCAAGAGCTTCGCCCTCGACGTCTTCAGCGATGATGAGCAGCTGCTTGCCGGCCTGGATGACCTGGTCGACGACGGGCAGCAGATCCTTGATGTTCGAGATCTTCGAGTTGACGATGAGGACGTACGGGTCCTCGAAGACAGCCTCCTGGCGGTCCTGGTCCGTCACGAAGTAGCCCGAGAGGTAGCCCTTGTCGAAGCGCATGCCCTCGGTGAGCTCCAGCTCGGTGCCGAACGTGTTCGACTCCTCGACAGTGACGACGCCTTCCTTGCCCACCTTGTCGATGGCCTCGGCGATGATCTCGCCGATCTGCGCGTCAGCGGCAGAGATCGAAGCCGTTGCGGCGATCTCGTCCTTGGTCTCGATCTCCTTGGCTGCGGCGAGCAGTTCGTCCGAGACGGCGCCAACGGCCTTCTCGATGCCGCGCTTCAGCGCGATCGGGTCGGCGCCCGCTGCGACGTTGCGCAGTCCCTCGCGCACGAGTGCCTGAGCCAGAACAACCGACGTGGTGGTTCCGTCGCCTGCGACGTCATCCGTCTTCTTGGCGACTTCCTTGACCAGCTCTGCACCGATCTTCTCGTACGGCTCGTCGAGCTCGATCTCCTTGGCGATCGACACACCATCGTTGGTGATGGTGGGGGCGCCCCACTTCTTCTCGAGGACGACGTTGCGGCCGCGCGGCCCAAGGGTCACCTTGACTGCGTCGGCGAGCGTGTTCAGGCCACGCTCGAGGCCGCGGCGGGCCTCTTCGTCAAAAGCAATGATCTTTGCCATCGTGAGTTTCGTCCCTCCCGGACGTGAATGAACGTTCTTAGCACTCCACGACTGGGAGTGCTAATGGCAATTCTGGCACTCAGCCCCGTCGAGTGCAAGCTACGTCGATGCGATTCGTTTCGCCGTCGGCATAACGGCAGGCACTCAGCCCTCGGGCGCGTAATCGGCGCCGAGTACGACGACGATCTGCGGAATCTCTCCCACGCTGAACTCCGTTGAATACTCCACGGCCTCGACGCCCAGTAATTGCGCGACGCCTCGTGCCGCCGCTTCGAGCGAGTCATCGTCGTAGTAGACGACGGACTTTTCGAGACTATTGTCACTCGCGTTGCTTGCGGTGATGTTCGACGCCGTCCATCCGCTCTCTCCCAGCCGCGTCTTCGCCTCGCCGGCAAGTCCAGAGGTCGTTGTGCCATTCAGCACCTGAATAAGCGCTTCCGGGTCGATCGTCGGCTCTGCCGTCGGTGTGGGAGTCGGCGTCGATGTCGGCGGCGCCGAACTTGTCTCTCCCGTTCCGGGAAGCACTTGATCCAGGTTGAGCCGGTCTGTCGCGAGGCTCAGCCCGAAGATCCCCAGTGCGATCAGCACGATGGTCGCGAGAGCTGCCCAGAGAAATCCGTGCCAGCCGCGCCTGCCCGGTGCGCGGTGCGCGCCGACTCGCGATGAGCGCGGAACATCGTCGAATCGGTCTCTGGGGTACGAACTGCCCATGCGGTGGAGTCTTCCTTCGTTCGAAAGTCGGCCGTGGCTACTGGTCCGACGACGTTCGTCTGCGTCGAGCAGCCGACCGCTGGTCACGCACCCGAAGCAGACGTTTCACCAGCATCGGATCGTACACGAGTGCCTCAGGGCGCCGGATGAGCGCGGCCAGAAGCTGGTAATAGCGCGCGGACGACACGTCGAAGCGCTGCCTGATGGCCTGCTCTTTGGTGCCAGCGTGCTTCCACCATTGGCGCTCGAAGTCGAGAATCGCCTTGTCGCGCACGCTCAACTCACCGCCAGCGCTGCTGGCTGCGTGCTCAGTGTGCCCGTCTGGCGCCATCTCTCCCCTTCTGTCGCCATCCTAGTTTCCCGGGTCATGAGTGAGAGCGCGGTGTGAAACACAGGAACATTCCGGGACTCGCGCGGCTTAACGTTTAAGAGCATCCATTTTTCGACGTTCAGGAGCACGCATGACCGAGAAGCAGACCAAGACAGACGAGCAGTGGCGTGCCGAGCTTTCGCCCGAGCAGTACGCGGTTCTCCGCGAGGCGGCAACCGAGCGCCCGTGGACGGGAGAACTCCTCGACGAGTCGCGCTCAGGCGTGTACAACTGCGCGGCCTGCGGCGCAGAGCTCTTCAAGAGCGGCACCAAGTTCGACTCCGCGTGCGGATGGCCGAGTTTCTACGAGTCTGTTCGCCCCGAAGCCATCACGCTCCTCGAGGACCGCAGTCTCGGCATGGTTCGCACCGAGGTGCGCTGTGCCGCGTGCGATTCTCACCTGGGGCACGTCTTCGACGACGGTTTCGGCACGCCGACCGGTGATCGCTACTGCATGAACTCCATTTCGCTCTCGTTCACACCAGAGTCGTGACAGACCTCGTCGACCGAGTCGCTGCGAGGCGCTCGTCGTCGAAGGTCACCGACGAGGCACCGAGCCATGACGAGCTGCTGCGACTCGTGGCTGCCGCGGGTCGCGTCGCCGATCACAGCGGGCTTGAGCCGTGGCGGCTGATCGAGTTGCGCGGACGAGCGCGCGAGCGCCTCGGGCGGGCGTTGGCGGATGCTGCGGGCGACGACAAGTCGTCGTCGAAGCCCTTGCGCGCGCCGCTGCTCATCGCGATCGTCGTGAGCCCGCGAGAGAGCAAGAAAGTGCCCGCATGGGAGCAGGAGGCGACAGCATCCGGTGTTGCCCACATGCTGAATCTTCTGCTCGCCGACTCGGGCTGGGGCTCGATGTGGAGAACGGGCAGCTTCGTGCGTTCTGAGCCCGTGCACCGCATGCACGCGCTGAGCGACCACGAATACCTTCTCGGGTGGCTCTACGTCGGCGGCGTGCCCGAGGCCGGCACGCGCGCCGCCACCCCTCTTGACCCGGCAAGATTTCTGGAGACTGTCGATGACTGACCGTTCCGCCTGGGTTGAGCACCGCCGCCCCGACGGGGAGCGAGTGGGCTGGATGCTGCCCGACGGCGATGGCTTCATCGCGATCGATCTGCTGGGGCGGCACGTGACGGAACCGGTCGACTGGCTCACGGCGGAAGAGACGCTTGATGAGCGGGGAATCGGATACCTCGCCGAGCCCTACCGGCTGACCCTCGATTCGGGGCACAGCATCCGCGTGCGCCTCGCCGAAGTCAGCCCGACGGGCATCAGAGCGAAGCTCGACGACTTCGGAGATGTCTCCGCTCCCCAGCTGTACTACGACCTGGGCTTCCCCGCTCCCGAATCCCTCGCGGAATGGGGCGCAGAGCCCGTCACGTGGCCCGCTCCCCCAGGCAGCTGAGCATGGCAGAATCGCAGCGAGGCCCGATCTTCCCTTGGGAAGCCGGGCCTCATTTTGGAGCCGCCTGCGAGAATCGAACTCGCGACCACATGATTACAAGTCAAGTGCTCTACCAACTGAGCTAAGGCGGCGGGACCTACCCATCATAGGGGCAGTCAGATGCGGATGCGAACGTCACTTCTCATCGGCAGGCTCGTCCGTGGGCGAGACCGACGGCGAGGGAGTCGTGGTGGCCAGCGTCTCGCTATTCGTCGCGATCACGAACGCGTGAAATTCCTCTTCGTCTGTGAGCGAGCCCTTGTACTGCAGTCCGTTCACGAGCACGGTCGGCGTCGCCTCGACACGTTCAACCTCGGTGCCCGGCAGCGGTCCGCTCACGGCGCGCTCTGTCGCAGCCTGGACCCACGACGCGAACGTCTGCTCCTCGACGCAATCGGCGATCGATGACGCTCCCGCCTTCGAGGCGAGTTTCACCAGCTGGTCGTCGGTGAGGCCGGATGTTCCCTCTTCGGGCTGGTTCTCGAAGAGCGCCCGGTTGAATGCGAAGAAGGAGTCGGGCGAGCTGTTCGCGACGCACGCGGCGGCATTCGCCGCACGCAGCGAGTACTCGGTCCCCTGCGACTTGCTCGTCAGCACGGCGATCGGATGAACCTCGAGAACGGCGGCTCCCGAGTTGAGCCACCCCTCGATCTGCTCGACGTTCGTTCGCTCGAACTGACCGCACCACGGGCAGAGGTAATCGACGTAGACGCGAATGTGCGCCACGCCGGGCTCTGACGTGGCGGGAACCGGCGAAGCCCCAGCAGCGAGCGCGGGAGACGTCTGGGCGACGAGGTCTTGTCCGATGACGATTCCGTCGCTTGCCATGTTCTTCGGGCCGGGCGTCTCGGGCTTGATCGACGAGACGACGATCATGACGACGGCGACGATGGCGGCGATCACGAGCACTCCGATGCCACCCTGCAGGAGCACGCGGTTGCGCAAGTCGCGCTTGCGCTGCGTCTCACGGAGCTGGCGCGCCTTCTCGCGCACGTGGGTCCGTTTGCTCGCCTTGTTCGTCTCACCGTCGCCGGCCATTGAACCTCGCTCGAAGAATGTCGGGATGCTGCGCGGTCATGCTGCTGCCGGGTGGCCGCGCCAAATACCATCCGATGGTAGTGCTCGGCGCTGTGAAAAGCCCAAACCGCCCGGTTTGCCGACTCGCGTTCACGAGCACATCTCAGTTCGTGCAATACTGATGTGTTAACGCGGTGACGATGCCGCGTTGCGGGGCTGCAATGCCCTGCTCCGTCACTCGGATCGTCCGGCACGTACCTGCCGGTGAAGGAGAAACAACACATGTCGTCGGTAACTTTCGACAAGGCCACCCGTGTCTACCCCGGTGGTACCCGCCCCGCAGTCGACCAGCTCGACCTCGACATCGCCGATGGGGAGTTCCTCGTCCTTGTCGGACCGTCTGGTTGCGGTAAGTCCACGTCGCTGCGCATGCTCGCCGGCCTTGAAGAGGTCAACGAGGGGCGCATCATGATCGGCGACCGTGACGTCACCGACATTCCCCCGAAAGATCGCGACATCGCGATGGTCTTTCAGAACTACGCCCTCTACCCGCACATGACCGTTGCCGAGAACATGGGCTTCGCTCTCAAGATCGCCGGCGTGAACAAGGCCGAGCGCGCCGAGCGCGTTCAGGAGGCGGCGAAGCTGCTCGACCTCGAGGACTACCTCAACCGCAAGCCGAAGGCCCTCTCGGGTGGTCAGCGTCAGCGTGTCGCCATGGGCCGCGCAATCGTCCGCCAGCCGCAGGTGTTCCTCATGGACGAGCCGCTGTCGAACCTCGACGCCAAGCTGCGCGTTCAGACGCGCACCCAGATCGCGTCGCTTCAGCGCCGCCTCGGCGTCACGACCGTCTACGTCACGCACGACCAGACCGAGGCACTCACCATGGGCGACCGCATCGCCGTGCTGAAGGATGGTCTGCTGCAGCAGGTCGGCACGCCGCGCGACCTCTACGAGAAGCCATCGAACGTCTTCGTCGCCGGCTTCATCGGATCACCCGCGATGAACCTGCTCACGAGCCGCGTCGTCGATGGCGGCGTGCAGTTCGGTGCCGCCGTGGTTCCCGTCGAGCGCGAGGTGCTCAACGAGGCGACGAGCGCAGACGTCACGATCGGCGTTCGCCCCGAGGACATCGTCGTGTCGAACAACCCGGGCGACGGCCTCGAGATCAACGTCGACCTCGTCGAGGAGCTCGGTGCGGACGGCTACCTGTACGGCCACGCAGAGGTCGACGGTCAGCGTCAGGACATCGTCGCGCGCGTTGACGGACGCATTCACCCGAACGCGGGCGACAAGGTCTACATCGCGCCGACCGCTCACCACGTTCACGTGTTCAGCCAGGAGTCGGGCGAGCGTCTCGGCAACAAGGCAGTCATCAGCGACTGACGATCTCGTGTGCCGGTCGGCGGATGCACCAGCATCCGCCGACCGGCACTCACATTAACGCATGAGCGCCTCTCTGAATATCACGTCGGCAACGGTCGACCCCGCCCTTCTCGATCTGCCCTGGGCACTCCCCCTCGAGGACTGGCCATCTGAGAACATCGCATCGCTTCCCAAGGGGATCTCCCGTCACCTTGTGCGCTTTGCCAACCTCTCGGGCTACGTCATCGCCGTGAAAGAGACGACTCTCGACATGGCGAAGGGCGAATACGAGATGCTGCGCACACTGCAGCGGCTCGACATCCCGTGCGTCGATCCCGTCGCCGTGATCACCGGACGACAGTCGGCCGACGGCGACGACCTGCTCCCCGTGCTCATCACACGTCACTTGCGCTTCTCGCTCCCATACCGGGCGCTTTTCAGCCAGCAGCTGAGGCCCGACACGGCGACACGTCTCGTCGACGCCCTCGCCGTGCTGCTCGTTCGCCTGCACATCGCCGGCTTCTTCTGGGGCGACGTCTCGCTGTCGAACACGCTGTTCCGCCGCGATGCCGGTGCTTTCGCCGCGTACCTCGTCGATGCCGAGACGGGAAAACTCTACGAAGGCGGCCTCTCGAACGGACAACGCGAGAACGATCTCGAAATCGCGCGCGTCAACATCGCCGGCGAGCTCATGGATCTCTCGGCAGGCGGCCGCACCGATGAGGAGCTCGACCCCGTCGCCGTCTCGAACGGCATCGTCGATGCATACCGCTCCCTCTGGCGCGAGCTCACGGGAACGGAGCAGTTCGCGTCGAACGAGCGGTACCGCATCAACGAACGCGTGCAACGCCTCAACGCGCTCGGCTTCGACATCGAAGAACTCGCCATCAAGACAGACGCGAGCGGCAGCCAAGTGCGCATTCAGCCGAAGGTCGTGGATGCGGGACATCATCAGCGCCGCCTCATTCGCCTGACCGGCCTCGACACCGGCGAGAACCAGGCACGTCGACTCCTCAACGACCTCGACTCCTATCGGGCAACGACCGGCAAGCAGGACGACGACGAAGAGGTCGTCGCGCACGAGTGGCTGATTCGGGTGTTCGAGCCCGTGGTGCGCGCGATTCCGCGTGAGCTGCGCGGAAAACTTGAGCCGGCAGAGGTCTTCCACCAGCTTCTCGAGCACCGATGGATGCTGTCGCAGACCGAGCAGCGAGACGTCCCCCTCGCCGAGGCACTCACGTCCTACATCAACACGGTGCTGAGGCACCGCCGCGACGAGGCGACCATGATCAACCCGCCGACGGGCGCGCTCACCTCCGCGATCGACATCGTCGACGATGACGACGGCGATTGGCGCGACAGGGTCTAGCGGGTCTCCTCGCCGCGCCGTTTCGCGATCTCGTAGAGCGTCACGGATGCCGCGATGCCGGCGTTGAGCGATTCCGTCGCTGCCGAGATCGGAATCGAGACAATCGCATCGCACGTCTCGGCGACGAGTCGTGACAAACCTTTGCCCTCGCTCCCGACGACGACCACCAGAGGCCGGTCGGCGAGATCGAACGCGTGCAGATTCATATCGCCGTCGCCATCGAGCCCGACGACGAACGCGCCCTGCTTCTTCATGTCCTTGAGCGCTTGAGTGAGATTTGCCGCGCGCGCGACGGGAAGCCGTGCAGCAGCACCGGCCGAGGTCTTCCATGCCGCAGCCGTGACACCGGCAGAGCGCCGTTGTGGAATGATCACGCCGTGACTGCCGAAGGCCGCCGCCGAGCGGATGATCGCACCGAGATTGCGCGGGTCGGTGATGCCATCGAGCGCGACGAGAAGCGGCTGCGATGACGAGGCCACGGCGCGGTCGAAGAGTTCGCCCGGGTGGGCGTAGCTGTAGGCGGGAACGGTGATCGCGACGCCCTGGTGCACGGAGTCATAGCCACCCATGCGATCGAGCTCCGGTCGCGTCACCTCGAGTACGGGAATTCCCTTCCCCGTCGCGATCGACAGGATCTCCTTGACCCGGTCGTCCATCTCGATGCGCGTCGCGATGTACAGCGTCGTCGCGGGAATCCGCGTGCGGAGCGCCTCGAGCACCGAGTTGCGCCCCGTTACGGTCTCGACGTCGTCGGACGCCGCACGCTTCGGCTGAGGCCGCTGCTGCCTGCCCTGAGGCGCACGCCCTCCCCTCGCGTTCTCCAAGCGCTCGCGAGCCGCCTTGCGCTTGCCCGCGGGATGGTATGTGCGATCTTCCGCCTTCGGTGTCGGTCCGCGGCCTTCGAGAGCCTTGCGCCCGAGCCCGCCCGAGCCCTTTGTGGGGCCCTTCTTGCCCTTGCTCGCTCCCGGTCGTCCCTTGCTAGCCATCGATACTCCAATGCGCCCCTGTCGGGGTGTCTTCGATTGTGATCCCGCTCGCGGTCAGAAGATCCCTGATGCGATCCGCTCTCGCGAAATCTCGTTCCGCGCGAGCGGACTGTCGCTGATCGACGAGTGCATCGATCAGACGCGCCAGCGTCGCCTCATGCGCCACGTCGTCTGTCCCGTTCCAGGGGGCTGCACCTGGATTGATTCCCAACACGTCGGTCATCGCCGTCACGGCGCCGAGCGCGGAGGCCGCTGCGAGCAGATCGTCTGAGTCGATCGCGGCGTTGCCCGCCCGCACGGTGTCGTGCAGCACGGCGAGCGCCTGCGGAACCCCGAGGTCGTCGTCCATCGCCTCGGCGAACTCATCCGGAATCGTCACCTCGGCCGCGGCGGAGAACCGCGTCCCCGAGAGGCGCCGCGATGCGCGCTCGAGAAAGCCCGTGATTCGCTCGAGAGCGGCTTCGGCCTCCGCCAACGATCCGTCGTGATAGTCAATGGTCGACCGATAGTGGGCCTGACCCAGGTAATAGCGCACGACGAGGGGGGATGCTGACGCCAGCAGCTCCGAGGCGTAGACCGAATTGCCGAGCGACTTCGACATCTTCTGGCCGTCGATCGAGACGAGACCATTGTGCACCCAAAACCGGGCAAAACCATCGCCCGCCGCCGTCGACTGCGCGAGTTCGTTCTCGTGGTGAGGGAAGCGCAAGTCGAGCCCTCCTCCGTGGATGTCGAAGGTTTCGCCGAGATAGCGGCGAGCCATCGCTGAGCACTCGATGTGCCATCCGGGCCGCCCCGGACCCCAGGGACTCGCCCAGCTGGCGGATTCGGGCTCACCCGGCTTGTGCCCCTTCCACAGGGCGAAATCGCGAGGGTCGCGCTTTCCGCGCGGGTCCGCGTCTTCGGCATCCTCCATGTTGTCGAGGTCCTGCCGAGTCAGCTCGCCATACGGCTGCCAGGAGCGGACATCGAAGTAGACGTCGCCTGATTCGTCTGCTGCAGCGTAGGCGTGCCCTGCCGCGATGAGTCGCTCGATGAGCTCGTGCATCTGCTGAATATTGGCGGTCGCCCGCGGCTCGTACGTCGGGGGCAGAATGCCGAGCGCGCGATAGCCCTCGCTGAACTCCAGCTCCATGCGGTACGCCAGCGCCCACCAGTGCTCGTCTTCTGCCGCGTTGACAAGCACCTTGTCGTCGATATCGGTGACATTGCGCACCATGGTTACGCGCAGGCCACGATAGGTGAGCCACCGGCGCAGAATGTCGTACACGAGCGCAGAACGCAGGTGCCCGATGTGCGGCGATGACTGCACCGTCGGCCCGCAGACGTACATTCCCACTTCGCCCGGAGTCAAGGGTGTGAAGTCGCGCAGGTCCTGCGTCTTTGTGTCGTACAGTCTCAATGCCACGGATCAAGCCTAATGGTGCCGGAGGGGTGATTGCGCGGTGAGCAGCGCCGTGGCGATCACGCAGATTCCCTCTCCGCGGCCCGTGAAGCCCAGCCCGTCTGTTGTCGTCGCCGTCAGGCTCACGGGTGCGCCCAGCATGCGTCGCATCTCGGATTCGGCCTCGTCACGTCGACCTGCGAACCGCGGACGGGTTCCGATGATCTGCGCGGTGACGCTGACAATGCGAAACCCGGATGCTGTCGCCCGCTGCACGGCGGCGGCGACGAACACGTCTCCCCGAGCGTTCTCATACTGCGGGTCGTCGGTTCCGAAGAGCCCGCCGATGTCGCCGAGTCCTGCCGCGGAGAGCACCGCGTCGGTGACCGCATGGCTCACGGCGTCGCCGTCGCTGTGGCCCGCGAGACCGGGCTCACCGGGCCAGTGCAGACCCGCGAGCCAGAGCTCACGGTCCTCATCGAACGCGTGCACGTCGACGCCGAGGCCCGTGCGGAGCGCAGGGGCTGCGTCGACGAGCAGCTCTGCTCTGCGCAAATCCCACGGGGTTGTGATCTTGAAGGCACTCTCGTGCCCGGCGATCGTCGCAACCTCGCCCCCGATTGCCGTCACGAGAGCCGCGTCGTCCGTAAGAGGCTCCGTCGCCGCAGCGTAGGCGGCGTCGAGCAGCGCGCGCGGGAAACCCTGCGGAGTCTGCACGGCTCGAAGCGGATCGCGGTCGATCGTGCTCTCGATCACAGCCGACCCGGTGATGCGCTTGATCGTGTCGGCAACGGGCAGGGCAGGCACGATGCCCGTTCCCCTCTCACGAACCGCGTCGGCAACGGCGTCCAGCTGCTCGGTCGGCGTCAGCGCCCGGGCGGCGTCGTGCACGAGGACGACATCGACCCCATCCTCGACGCGGGCAAGGCCTGCCGCCACGGATCCCTGACGCGTGTCGGCGCCCTCGACGACGCTGACGTAGTCGGATGCTGCTCCCGCGCACGCTCTGGCGATGCGCTCGGCATCGTCGCGGCGCCCGGGCGGAGCGACGACGATGACCTGAGCGGGTTCGCGCATGCGGAAGACGCCGTCGAGCGCGTGCTGCAGAATCGGCCTCCCGGCGACATCGACAAGCGCCTTCGGGCCGGCTGCTCTAAGCCGGGTTCCGCGTCCGGCAGCCACGACGATCACGGCGGTGCGTGGGCAATCACTCATATGCACGAGCGTAATCGGTGTTAAACACGAACGAACGGCCCGTTTCCGGGCCGTTCGTTCGTGTTGTTCTGACAGGCTATGACGCGAGGACCTCGTCGAGCATCCCCTCGGCCTTCGCCTCGTCTGTCTTCTCGGCGAGAGCGAGCTCTGAAACCAGAATCTGCCGTGCCTTCGCAAGCATCCGCTTCTCTCCGGCAGAGAGGCCACGGTCTTGATCACGGCGCCACAGGTCGCGAACGACTTCGCTGACCTTGATGACGTCGCCGGACGCAAGCTTCTCGAGGTTCGCCTTGTAGCGGCGCGACCAGTTGGTCGGCTCCTCGGTGAACGGCGCACGAAGCACCTCGAACACCTTGTCGAGCCCCTCTTGTCCGATGACATCGCGAACACCCACGAGGTCGACGTTCTCAGCCGGAACCTCGATGGTCAGGTCGCCCTGTGTCACGTGCAGCTTCAGGTAGAGTTTCTCTTCGCCCTTGATCACCCGAGTCTTCACTTCCGCGATTGTCGCGGCTCCATGGTGCGGGTATACGACGGTTTCGCCAACCTCAAAAAGCATCGATAAGCATCCCTTCAGCACTATCTAGGATACCACAGGGGGCATACTGTAAGGTTCGCCTTACTCTGTGCTGGGCGGCCGACAAGCTAGGCTAAAATCGACTGAGACTGCGCAGCGCACGGAACGCGTGCGAGACGACCTGCGCCCATCATCTGGAGGCTTTCTGTGAGATCGCGTTTTGCCGCAATCGTCGTTCTGGCCGCAGCCGTCGCGCTCGGCACGAGTGGATGCGGGCTCCTCGCCTCGCAGGCTACGACGATCCGCTACGACGCAAGTGACGGCGTCAGCGGCTCTGTTGGTGATGTTGATGTTCGCAATGCGCTCATCATCGCCGGCGAAGACGGTGCCGTCGGGCACCTCGTCGTCACGCTCATCAACAACGGCACGAGCTCGCACAGCGTGACGGTCGAGTTCGCCGACGGCACCTCGACAGACGTCATGATCGAAGCCGACGAAGTGTTCACGTTCAGCGCCGACGCCGAACGCGACGACGAGTACGAGAACATCGTTATCGATCCGCTGACGGTGCAGGTCGGATCAACGACAGAGGTGTTCTTCCAGTACGGAACCGAGACCGGTGTCACGCTCGATGTGCCCGTGTACACCGGCGAGCTGGAGGAATACAGCACTCTCGTTCCCACGCCCGAGGCCCAGTAGCGCAGAGATGAGATGAGGGCGGATGCTTCCAGCATCCGCCCTCATCTCGTCCGTGGCGCTCCTCAGTCCTCGAACCGATAGCCGAGCCCGCGCACGGTGACGACCATCACGGGGTTCGACGGGTCTTTCTCGATGCGCGACCGAATGCGCTTGATGTGCACATCGAGCGTCTTCGTATCGCCGAAGTAGTCGCTTCCCCACACCCGGTCGATGAGCTGACCGCGTGTCAGCACGCGTCCCGCATTGCGCATGAGGAACTCGAGAACGTCGAACTCCCGCAGAGGCATCGAGATCTCTTCGCCGCGCACGGTAACCGTGTGCCTGTCGAGGTCCATGCGCACGTCACCCGCGTCGAGCACGGTGTCGTCTTGGCCTGGCTCGTCAGAGTCACGGCGGCGCAGCGCCGCCCGCACCCGGGCGAGAAGTTCGCGGGTCTTGTACGGCTTGGTCACGTAGTCATCGGCGCCGAGTTCGAGCCCCACGACGATATCGACCTCTGTGTCCTTCGCGGTGAGCATGATGATCGGCACCGTCGAAGTGGTGCGAATGCGCCGGCACACCTCGGTTCCCGGCACCTTCGGCAGCATGAGATCGAGAAGCACGAGATCGGCTTCGTCTCGCTCCCACTCATCGATCGCGGCCTTCCCGTCTTCCGCGATCGTCACGTCGTACCCTTCGCGCTCGAGAAGAAAGGCGAGCGGGTCGCTCAGGGCGACTTCGTCTTCGACGAGCAGGATGCGGGTCATATCTGTGTCCTCTCGAGCCGTGCGGCCGGTATCGGGGTGACGTGATCGTCGCCGGTGGCGACGGGAAGCTTGAGAGTGAACGTCGATCCTTGCCCCGGGCGTGACCAGACGGTCACATCTCCCCCGTGGTTCTGGGCGGTGTGTTTGACGATTGCGAGACCCAGCCCCGTGCCCCCCGTGTTGCGTGAGCGGGCGCCGTCGAGACGGTAGAACCGTTCGAACACGCGATCATGGTCTTCTTTGGGAATGCCCACCCCCTGATCGGTGACGCTGATCTCCACGACATCGTCGACGAGGCGCGCGCCGACGCCGACCCGCGACTTGTCCGGCGAATACTGCACAGCGTTCGACACGAGATTCTGCAGGGCCATAGTAAGCAGCGGATCTTCGCCGTACACCGTGAGTTCGCTCGGCTCGCCTCGCGCGATGACGACATTGCGCGCGCCTGCGACGACGGCGTTGCTCTCGATCGCCCGGTCGATCACGTCGTCGATGCGCACGAGCTCAGGCATGTGCAGAGCCTGGTTCGCCTGCAGCTTCGACAGGTTGATGATGTCGGCCGTGAGCGCCGCAAGTCTGTCCGCCTCCGTCGTCATCTTCTCGGCGAACCGCCGCACCTGCACGGGATCGTCGACGGCGCTCGCGATCGCCTCCGTGAGCACGCTGATGGCGCCGATCGGCGTTTTCAGCTCGTGACTGATGTTCGCGATGAAGTCCCGCCTGACCTCATCGAGCCTGATCGATTCGGTCAGGTCGTTCGCGAGCACGACGACGTACCGTGTGCCGAGAGGGGCAGCCCTCACGGAGAGAATGCGCGTGATCTCGCCCGATCTCGCACCTTCGAGCGTGACTCGCCTGGTCTGCGGCTCCCCGGTGCGGCGCACCTCGTCGGCGATCGTCTGCACGTCGGGCACGACGATGCGCTCGGCACGCACGATTCCGAGCGCGAGCGCGCCCTGTGACGCCTTGAGCACGTTGTCTGACGCGTCGAGCACGATGCCGATGCTCTCAAGAACGCCGAGAATCTGGTCGACGCCGTCCGGAACGGTCGGATTGATCACCTTCTGCGCCTGCTCACCGCGTTTGACGGCTGAGAAGATAAAGACGCTGAGCCCGGCTCCCATGGACATGCCGAGCACGAGCGCCAGCAGCACAACCCAGGTTGCATCCATAGCACTAGGTTAGAGGGAACCGTCATTCGGTTTCCGACAGGCAACCCCCGCGACCAGGCGTTTTGGCGAAGTGTTCAGCTGGAGGGCACCATTCGTTAACCTTCGCGGGGCACCCTGAGTGTCGACGTCAGCCGTCTTCAGATCGAAAGGACCGATCCGCCCATGCGCGATGTTTTTCAGCAGGAGCTCCGCGAGCTGCAGGAGCGTCTCGTCGAGATCGCCGAGCTCGTCGAGGACTCGATTACGAACGCGGTGACAGCTTTCGCGAAGACCGACGTCGCCGTGGCCGAAGGTGTCATCGAGAACGACAACCGCATTGACGAGAAGACCGTTGAGCTCGATGAGCTCGCCATCAGCATCCTTGCCCTGCAGCAGCCCGTTGCGCGTGATCTGCGCATCGTCGTGAGCGCATTGCGCATCAGCTCATCGCTCGAGCGCATGGGCGACATGGCCGAGCACATCGCCCAGCTCGCGCGGTACAGGTTTCCCGAGCGGGCGATCCCCAAGGGGCTCAAGTCGACGTTCACCGAGATGGGCCGGGTCGATGTCGAGATCGCGCAGAAGCTTGTGGTTCTGCTGAAGACGCAGGACCCGCTCATCGCCAATGAGATCCGTGACGAAGACGACCGCGTCGATGAGCTGCACGCGGGCGTTTTCGACAAGCTGCTGAGCGAGCGGTGGAAGGGCGAGGCAGAAGCGACGATCGATGCAACGCTCGCCTCGCGCTACCACGAGCGTTTCGCCGACCACGCGGTGTCAATCGCGAAGAAGGTCCAGTACCTCGCGACGGGCGACTGGAGCGGAGCGGACGACACAGAGACGAGCGCGTGAGGTTCGACGCTTAACGAGCGAGTGCGATGCCTCTCGGCATCGCACTCGCTCGTTAACCGGTTGCCGGTGCTACTTCTTACCCTGCGACGCGACAGCGGCGGCGCCGGCCGCTGCAGCGTCAGGATCGAGATAGTAGCTCGGCTCGACCGGCGAGAAGTTCTCGTCGAGCTTGTAGACGAGCGGAATGCCCGTCGGAATGTTGAGGCCCGCGATGTCGTCGTCGCTGATGCCGTCGAGGTGCTTCACGAGAGCGCGCAGCGAGTTGCCGTGCGCGGTCACGAGCACGGTCTTGCCCGCGGCGAGGTCGACGGTGATGTCGGACTCCCAGTAGGGCAGGAAGCGCTCGATGACGTCCTTGAGGCACTCGGTGCTGGGAACCTCGCCGTCAATGCCCTTGTAACGCTCGTCATTGGCCTGCGAGTACTCGGCGTCTTCGGCGATGGGGGGCGGCGGAACGTCGAACGAGCGGCGCCACGTCATGAACTGCTCCTCGCCGAACTCCTCGAGCGTCTGTGCCTTGTCTTTGCCCTGCAGCGCGCCATAGTGACGTTCGTTGAGGCGCCAGGAGCGCTTCACGGGAAGCCAGGCGCGGTCGGCACGGTCGAGAGCGATGTTCGCCGTCTGGATGGCACGCGTCAGTACGGATGTGTACAGCACGTCGGGAGCGAGGCCGGACTCGGCGATCAGCTCGCCGGCGCGCGTCGCCTCCTCGACGCCCTGCTCACTGAGTCGAACGTCGACCCATCCGGTGAACAGGTTCTTCTTGTTCCACTCGCTGTTTCCGTGACGGAGAAGGATGAGGGTGTAAGGCTCAGACATGCTTCCAGCATAGGGGCACGGCGCTCAGGCTGCGCAGCCGAGCGCTATCGGCCGGGGCGCGTGCGAACTCCCAGCCGGGGCAGCCGAGGCACCTCGGCGGTAGCGCCGGCTCCAGGCGGCACGATGATCTCTTGGGCCGCGGCGATGCGCGTCTCGCCGTGCAGCACGACCAGTTCGAGATCGTCGGGCACGGCGCGCTTGATCACCGCGAGAGCGACCGGGCCGAGCTCGTGGTGCATGACCGCGGTCGTGATGTGTCCCACCTCGCGCTCGTCATCGCCTTTCGGGGCGAGAACCGTTGCGCCGTGCTCGGGAAGAACGGACTCGCTGCCATCGAGGTGCAGCATGACGAGCCGTCGCGGAGGCCGACCGAGATTGTGCACCTTTGCAACGGTCTCCTGGCCGCGGTAGCACCCCTTGTGCAGATGCACGGCCGTGCGCAGCCAGTCGAGCTCGTGCGGAATGGTCTTCTCATCGACCTCTGCCGCCTGCCGCGGACGCCACGCTGCGACACGCAGAGCCTCGGCCGCGAGCGATCCCGCCGCGCGCAACTCGCCCGAGCGCACGCGGTCGGCGAGCGCCGAAAGCGATGCGCGATCGACGAGTACCTCGCGCCAGGTCCAGTCGACACTCGGGTGATCGCCCTCGGCATACTGCCACCCTCCCGGAAGAACGCTGCCCCAGGGGTCGTTCCAGCTCAGGGGGATGCCGGAGGGCGCTGCAGCCTCCACGTCGATGGCGTCGCCGACGAGGCCGATGCGCGCGTACTCCTCCGTGCGGTCGGCAACCTCGACGCGAAGCGTGAAAACCATGCGCGTGAGCCAGTCGATCAGCGCGCTCGCGCTCTCGGGCTCCGACAGCATCCAGAGCGTCTCACCGTCGTCGACGATGCCGACGGCGTGCTCGAGCCGGCCCTGAGGCCCGAGGAACAGCGCCTCGGTGCTGACGCCGGGGGCGAGGTCCGCGACACTCTGGCTCGCGAGCGAGTGCACCCAGCTGCGGCGATCGGGGCCTGTAATCGAGATGACGGCGCGATTGGACAGGTCGACGATCGCCTGACCGCGTTCGAGAGCGCGCTGCTCGATGTTGGGCGAACCGTAGTGAGAGGGGACGCCTCGGTCGTTCAGTCCGGGAAGCTCGATCGCCCCGGAAAGGGAGAGGAACGGAGAAGCGGACATCAATCCACCTTGGCCAGTCGCGCTGACGCGTGCGAGCGCAGCTCCTGGCCCAGAGCGGCGATGTCCCACGCCCACAGCAGATGCCCGTCGACGAGGCCGTACATGCGCGTCGCCGCGCTGTAGTTCTTGGCACCCGCGCTGCGCATGACAGCATCCGTCCCGATGTCGATGCGGGGTCCGTTGACCTCGCCGAGGTACAGCTCCGAGACGCCGTCGGGGTGCACGATCGCGACCTCGAGCGGAAAACCGCCCGACGGGCGGCGCAGGGATTCCACGGCGTCGACGTCGGAGAATGGCGCGGGACCGCGCGCGGGCAGCATCCCCGGACCGACGTCGCCGTCTTGCCGTGGCCGCTCGAGACGCCAGTACCCGGTTTCGGCCGTGAGGGGTTCATCTTCGTCTTCGCCCTCGCCCACAAGCCACGTGAACGACGAGTAGTTCAGATACGACAGGCCGTCGTGGCTGAACGAGACGCGCTGGCCGAACTCTCGCGACACCTTCTCGTCGCCGATCGGATAGTCGATGACGCCGGTGCCTTCCCAGACGCCGAGCAGCCACGACAGCGGCACGATCTCTGAAGGGAGGTCAGCCGGAATCTCACGCACGGCGCTGCCCCTTACCTCTGGCCGCGGAAGAGGTTCCAGCACACGACGCCGGCGGTCCACACGATGGCGAGGCTCGCCAGGCCGAGCAGACCGACGAAGAAGAGTTCAAGAGCTACGAGGTCCATGCCCCAAGTCTAGTAGGTCAGCAGCTCGGCAAGGCCTGCAACGCCCGCGACGATCGAGACAATGAGAAAGCTGCCCGTGCACAGCACAGCCACCCGAATGATGAAGCCGTTCTGAGTGTGCGTCGAGAGTTCGCGAACGAACGCGGCGATCACCCCGATGCTGCACACGAGCGCAAGCCACGTGAACCGGAAGCCCTCGGGCGCGAAGATCGCCGCAAGCACCGCCAGCACGAGGGTGAGCGACCACACGACAATCTGGCCGACGAGCGCTGGGCTGCGGGCGAGAGCGGTCTGATCAGTCACTGTTCCATTGTGCCGCAACTCGCCGGGCGGGCATCGCTCTACACTGGAAACACACACGGGAAGGCCCCCTCTTGGCACACGTGCTCGTTCTCACGCCCGACACGTCGGGCTCATTGACCGCGCTCGATCTGCTCGCACACACGGTGCGCCGGGTCGCTGCATCTCCCGCGGAACTCGTGAACGCTCCCCCGTCCGACATCGTGATCGTCGACGGTCAGCGCGACCTCGCCCAGGCGAAGGCCCTTTGCGCGATTCTGCGCAGCACGGGAAACGCCGCGCCCGTCTTCGTCGCGCTCACAGAAGGCGGCCTCGCCGCCGTGTCGCACGAGTGGGGCATCGCCGACGTGGTGCTGACGACGGCCGGGCCGGCCGAGCTCGATGCGCGCATTCGCCTGGCCCTCGGCCGCGCGGCGCCCGAGGAGGAGACAACGGTCATCTCGACGTCGGGGCTCGTGATCGACGAGGCGAGCTACGCGGCGCGGGTGCAGGGCCGGCCGCTCGACCTGACCTTCAAGGAGTTCGAGCTGCTGCGGTTCCTCGCCGCGAACCCCACGCGCGTGTTCACTCGTGAGCAGCTGCTGAGCGAGGTGTGGGGCTATGACTACTACGGTGGAAGCCGTACGGTCGACGTGCACGTGCGGCGCCTTCGCGCCAAGCTCGGTGACATGGAGCAGCTGATCGGCACAGTGCGCAACGTCGGCTACCGGTTCAATGCGTCGGACGGAGAGATGACGGATGCTGCGACAAAGTGACCTGCGCGACCAGAGCGAGAGGTTCGAGCGAATCGTCGCCGACGCCGAGGCCGCTGACGGGCAGCCGCCGTTCAGCGATCAGTCGATCGTCGAGGCCCGTTCGGGGCAGCGGCGGTTTCTCGAGATCGTTGACGATGACGGCACGGTGACGGGCGTTGCCATCGCTCGTCCCGACGACCCTGCAGAGTTCGAATTCGTGATCGCACCGGCGTACCGCGGTTCCGGGCGCGGCGGCGCGGCCCTGAAGGAGCTGCTTGCCCGGTACGACGGCGACGTGCTCACGTGGGCGCACGGCGATCACCCGGCGGCTGCGCGGCTTGCAGCATCCGCTCATCTGTCGCGTATTCGCACCCTCTACCAGCTCAGGCGCCCTCTCGACGACGTGAACCACGACGTCGCGGAGTTCGAGCGCTTCGAGCCGGAACGCGACTCTCGTGCGTGGGTACAGTTGAACGCCCGGGTGTTCGCCGACCATCCCGAGCAGGGCCGCATCACGCTCGCCGACCTTGAGGCGCGCATGGCTGAGCCGTGGTTTCGCGCCGATGACGTGCTCGTCGCGCGTTCGGAGACCGGCGAGCTGATCGGCTACAACTGGCTCAAGATCACGGGAGACATCGGCGAGATCTACGTTCTGGGTGTCGATTCCGAACGCGCGGGAAAGGGCCTCGGCCGTTCCCTGACGCAAGCGGGACTGGCGCACATGAAGACGAGAGGATGCCGTGTGGCGGCTCTGTACGTCGACGGCGACAATGAGCGAGCAATGCGCCTGTACCGATCACTGGGCTTCGCCGATTACACGATCGATGTTCAGTATCGCCGCGACGCCTCCGCATGAATTCCGCGAGAACTCTTCGCGCCGGCACGAGCGTGATGCCAAGATAAGACAATGGCACCTACCGATTTCGTCAACGACTCAGCCATCGATCGCGACGACGATGACTTCGACCCGATGGTGGGCGATGAAGACGCCGGGCTGCCAGACGACCGGTACCTCGATCGGGAGATCAGCTGGCTCGCGTTCAACCAGCGGGTGCTCGAGCTCGCCGAAGACGAGACCCTCCCCGTTCTCGAACGCGTGAACTTTCTCGCGATCTTCGCGAGCAACCTCGACGAGTTCTTCATGGTTCGAGTCGCCGGACTGCGCCGCCGCATCGTCACGGGGCTCGCGGTGCCGACGAACGTCGGACGGTCACCGAAGGACGTGCTCGACGAGATCTCCGAGCGCGCGCACGAGCTGCAGAAGCGGCACGCCGACACATGGCACTCGTCAATCGAGCCGCAGCTGCAGAGCGCTGGCATCAGCATCGTCAGCTGGGAGACGCTCGATGACAGCGACCACGATTACCTGAGCGATTACTTTGCCGGGCAGATCTTCCCCGTGCTGATGCCGCTGGCGGTCGATCCGGCACATCCCTTCCCGTACATCTCGGGGCTCTCGCTCAACCTCTCGGTGCGGGTGCGCAATACGCGCACCGGCCGCCAGGAGTTCGCGCGCATCAAGGTGCCACAGATGCTTCCGCGCTTCGTGCGCGTTGATCACCGCGAGTCTGTCGATCACATTCGCTACATCGCCCTCGAAGACCTCATCTCGCAGCACCTCGACGCGCTGTTCTCGGGCATGGAGGTCATCGATCATCACGTCTTCCGCGTGACGCGAAACGAAGACATCGAGATCGAGGAAGACGAATCGGAGAACCTCATTCAGGCGCTCGAGCGCGAGCTGCTGCGTCGCCGATTCGGGCCGCCCATCCGCCTTGAGGTCACTGACGACATGGACGACCAGACGCTCGATCTGCTCGTGAGAGAGCTCGACATCACGGCGCAGGAGGTCTACCGGCTCCCGGGCCCGCTCGACCTCGGCGGCCTGTTCGAGGTTGCCAAGATCGACAGGCCCGACCTGAAGTACCCGAGGCGCGTGCCGAACACGGCTCTCGATTTTCGCCCGCCGGAGCCCAACGGAAAGGCCGACCTGTTCGCGGCGATCTCCCGTCGCGACGTGATGGTGCACCACCCCTACGAGTCGTTCGCGACGAGCGTGCAGGAGTTTCTCGAGCAAGCCGCCGCCGACCCCCACGTGCTGGCGATCAAGCAGACGCTCTACCGCACGTCGGGCGATTCCCCCATCGTCGAGGCGCTGATCGACGCCGCTGAGGCCGGAAAGCAGGTGCTCGCGCTCGTCGAGATCAAGGCTCGATTCGACGAGCAGAACAACATCGAATGGGCGCGAAAGCTCGAGAAGGCCGGCGTCCACGTCGTCTACGGACTCGTCGGACTCAAGACGCACTGCAAGCTCGCACTCGTGATCAGGCACGAGGGAGGCAAGCTGCGGCATTACTCGCATATCGGAACGGGAAACTACAACCCCAAGACCAGTCGCGTGTACGAAGACATCGGGCTGTTCACCGCGGATGACCAGGTCGGCATGGACCTGACGCGCTTGTTCAACGAGCTGTCGGGCTACGCGATCGAGAAGAAGTTCAACCGGCTCCTCGTGGCGCCGCTGCACCTGCGCAAGGGCCTGCTGAAGCTGATCGAGAAGGAACGTCGCAACGCCGAGGCCGGAAAGCCCAGCGGCATCCGGATCAAGGTGAATTCCATCGTCGACGAGGCCATCATCGATGCGCTGTACCGCGCGAGCCAGGCGGGTGTTCCCGTCGACGTGTGGGTGCGCGGCATCTGCGGCCTGCGGCCAGGCGTACCCGGCTTGAGCGAGACGATCCGGGTGCGCTCCATCGTGGGGCGCTACCTCGAGCATTCGCGCATCTTCGCCTTCGAGAACAATGGCGAGCACACGACGTACATCGGAAGCGCCGACATGATGCACCGCAACCTCGATCGCCGCGTCGAGGTGCTGGTGAGCCTCGCCGACACCAACCACATCGAGCAGATCGACACGATGCTCGACATGGCCATGGATGACAGCATGTCGTCGTGGTGGCTGGAGCCCGACGGCACCTGGACAAGACATGCTTTCGACACCGACGGGCGGCCGCTGCGCAGCCTTCAAGACGAGCTCATGCAAGCGGTGTCGCGCAGAAAGCGGAGGCGAAGCGGTCGATGAGCCGACACGAGAAGGCCGTCTTCGCGGCCGGCGCACTGTGCTGGCGCGAGATCGCCGGCGAGGTGCGCGTGCTTGTCATCCATCGCACGAAGCAGGGCGATGTCACACTGCCGAAGGGCAAGGTCGATCCCGGTGAATCCCTTCCGCAGACCGCCGTGCGCGAGGTGAAAGAAGAGACAGGCTTCGACGTCACGCTCGGCGTTCCCGTCGGCATCTCTCACTACACGCTGGGCTCCGGTCGCGATAAGTTCGTGCACTACTGGGCCGCCGAGGTGACAGAGCGGGCCGTGCAGAAGTCGACATTCGTGCCCAACGGAGAGGTTGCCGCTCAGGAATGGGTATCGCTCGACCGTGCGCAGCGGTATCTCACCTACCCGCAGGATGTCGACGTCGTCGCCCGCTTCGCGGACCTGGTCGACGAGGGAGTGACCGCCACGTTCGCCCTCATCGTGCTGCGCCATGCGAAAGCGACAGCACGCGGCGACTGGGACGGCTCCGATGCATCCCGCCCGCTGACGCCGAAGGGCGTGCGCCAGGCGGCATCCGCGGTTCCCTCGATCCTTGCGCTGAACCCGAAGAAGATCGTCACGAGCAGCGCGGTGCGCTGTGTCACGACTGTGGCCCCGCTCGCGGCGGCGAGCGGCATCGAGCCGAAGCACACAGATGCCTTGAGTCAAGACGCGTGGGAAGAGGGCACGAGCGACGTGCGCAGTGTCATCGGCAAGCGCATACGCAAGCGCAAGACCGCCGTCGTGTGCAGCCACGGTCCCGTGATCCCGGACATCCTTCGCGAGATCGCGCTCGCCACCGGAACGCTCGACGGATCGTACCTGCGTGATGCCGCGGCGCTCGGAACCGGCGAGTTCTCAATCGTTCATCTGTCGGCAACAAACCCCGGCTCCGGCATCATCACAATCGAGACCCACCCCACTCGTGACTGAGTAGACGCCTTCCGTTCACCTTTCGTTTACTCCGCTGAGGGACGCTCGTCACACGACCTGCTTAGCGTGACCAGCGGTAGGGCCGAAAAGCCCCACCACGTCCTGTTATCAGCGAAAGGCTCAAACCTGTGAACATCAAGCGTTACGGCTTCCCACTCGCCGTGGCCGCAGCCGCGTCACTCCTGCTCACCTCGTGTGCGGCGAATGAGAGCTCGGCGAACAACTCCGGTGCCGACTCGTCACTCTCGGGCACACTCGTCGGCGGCGGCGCATCATCGCAGCAAGCGGCCCAAGAGGCATGGGTCGCCGCCTTCCAGGAGGCAAACCCCGACGTCACGGTCGAGTACGCTCCTGAGGGCTCGGGCGCGGGCCGTGAGAACTTCATGGCGGGCGCCAGCTCGTTCGCCGGTTCCGACGCCGCCTTCACGACAGAGGAGATCTCCAGCGGTGAGTTCGCCTCGTGCACGCCCGACACGGGAATCATCGAGATCCCCGCGTACATCTCCCCCATCGCCATCGTCTTCAACATCGAGGGGGTCGACAGCCTTAACCTCGACGCGGCAACGCTCGCCGGCATCTTCAAGGGCGACATCAACAACTGGACGGACGAAGCCATCGTCAGTCAGAACCCCGATGCGGACTTGCCCGATCAGGCCATCACCGCCGTGCACCGCTCCGACGAGTCGGGGACGACAGAGAACTTCACCGACTACCTCCACGCAGCTGCTGGCGACGTGTGGGACGCTGAAGCCGGCGAAACCTGGCCATACCAGGGCGGCGAGGGCGCACAGGGAACCTCTGGCGTGATCGACGCCGTGACCAACGGCACCGGAACCATCGGCTACGCCGATGCATCCCGCGCAGGCGACCTCGGGACCGTCGCGATCAAGGTCGGCGACGAGTACGTGCCGTACTCCGCTGAGGCAGCTGCGGCAATCGTCGACGCGTCGCCGTTCGCCGAGGGCCGCGATGAGGGCGACCTCGCGATCGAGCTCGACCGCTCGTCAACCGAGTCGGGCGTTTACCCGATCGTTCTCGTCAGCTACCTGATCGCATGCAACGAGTACCAGGACGCCGAGGCAGCGGAGCTGACAAAGGCGTACCTCAGCTACGTGATCAGCGAAGAAGGACAGGCCACCTCACAGGAGGCCGCCGGAACCGCTCCGATCTCGAGCACGCTCTTCGAGAAGGCTTCGGCAGCCGTCGAGGCAATCAAGTAACCACGGCGCGGTGGCCCGGCGCCCGCACGGAGCGTCGGGCCACCTGCACGCCCGCTCCCTCACGACCCAACAGGACACCACTTTCGAATGACTTCGTCGACAGCGTCGCCCCGCACCCGAAGGCCCGCGACAAAGCGACTCGGTGACCGGATCTTCTCCGGTTCCGCGCTCACCGCGGGAACGCTGATCCTCGCAACGCTCGCCGCCGTTGCCGCGTTCCTCATCATGCAGGGATTCCCTGCGCTCGTCGCCGATCCAGACGAGATCTCTCTCTTCGACGGCGGCACCTTCTGGACGTACGTCGCGCCGCTGGCATTCGGCACCGTGTGGGCGGCGTTCCTCGCACTTCTCATGGCGGTTCCGGTCTCCGTCGGCATCGCCCTCTTCATCTCCCACTACGCGCCACGACGGCTCGCCCAGGCGCTCGGGTACGTCATCGATCTGCTGGCCGCCGTGCCCTCCGTGGTCTTCGGTCTCTGGGGAGCCAACGTCCTCGCCCCGGCCATTCAGCCCGTGTACGCATGGCTGACCGCGAACATGGGCTGGTTTCCGCTCTTCGCACCGCCCGTCTCCGGAACGGGCCGCACCATGATGACGGCTGCGATCGTGCTCGCTGTCATGGTCCTTCCGGTGATCACGGCGCTGTGCCGCGAACTGTTCCTGCAGACTCCCGTCCTTCACGAAGAGGCAGCGCTGGCTCTCGGGGCGACGCGCTGGGAGATGATTCGCATGGCGGTGCTCCCCTTCGGACGCTCGGGAATCGTCTCAGCATCCATGCTCGGCCTCGGACGCGCCCTGGGCGAGACCATGGCCGTCGCCATGGTGCTCTCGGCCTCGGGCGGCATCACGTTCAAGGTGCTCACGTCCGCCAACCCCGGCACCATCGCGGCGAATATCGCGTTGAGCTTCCCCGAGGCGTTCGGCCTCAATGTCGACGCACTCATCGCGACGGGCCTCCTGCTCTTCGCGATCACCCTCATCATCAACATGATCGCCCGGTGGATCGTCGCCCGCCGCAAGGAATTCTCGGGAGCGAACTGATGACACAGACCGCAGTTCCCAACGTCTACGCCAGCGGACGCCTCGCGAAACCCGCGCCATGGCTGATCCTGGCCGGGTCCATGGTGATCTCGTTCGCCAGCTTCGCGCTGCTCGCTGCCGCGGGGGCGACGGACGGAATCAACATCACCGGTGCCGTCATCATCGGCGCTCTTCTCTACGCCGTGCTGCTTTTCGTCTCCTCGCTGTTCGTCGAGGGAACACGCCGTGCGAAGGACCGCGTCATCACCACGCTCGTGAGCGCTGCGTTCCTGGTCGCGCTCGCGCCGCTCATCTCCCTCGTCGCCACGGTCATCGTCAACGGCTCAGCGCGCTTCGACGCCACGTTCTTCACGTGGTCGATGCGCAATATCGTCGGCGAGGGCGGCGGATTCATCCACGCCATCGTCGGTACCGTTCTGATGACGCTCACGGCGACGCTCATCTCCGTTCCGGTCGGACTGCTCACGTCGATCTACCTCGTCGAGTACGGCCGTGGCGCTCTCGCTCGCGCCATCACCTTCCTCGTCGATGTCATGACCGGCATCCCCTCCATCGTCGCCGGGCTCTTCGCCTACGCACTGTTTGCCCTCATCTTCGGCCCGGGCACGAAGATCGGCCTTGCGGGCGCGGTCTCGCTCGCGGTGATCATGATCCCCGTCGTCGTCCGCTCGAGCGAAGACATGCTCAAGGTGGTTCCCAACGAGCTCCGCGAGGCTGCGCTCGCGCTCGGTGTTCCGCGATGGCTCATGATCCTCAAGGTTGTGCTGCCGACCGCGATTGCGGGAATCACAACGGGAGTCATGCTCGCCGTCGCCCGGGTGATCGGCGAGACGGCGCCGCTGCTCATCGCCGCCGGCTTCACGAACAACATGAACTACAGCCTTCTTGAGGGCCGCATGCAGAGCCTCCCTGTCGCCGTCTACAACTCGTATGTGAGCCAGGGACTCGAGGCCCAGGCCTACCTCGATCGTGCGTGGGCCGGTGCGCTCACGCTCATTCTGATCGTGATGCTTCTCAACATCGTCGCCCGAATCATTGCCCGGTACTTCGCCCCGAAGTCGGGCCGCTGACGCTAAGGAATAACGTGTCCAAGAGAATCGAAGTCAAAGACCTCAACGTCTACTACAGCGCCTTTCGTGCCGTCGAAGATGTCACCCTCACCATCGAACCGCGCAGCGTCACCGCCTTCATCGGGCCGTCCGGATGCGGCAAGTCGACCTTCCTGCGCACCCTCAACCGCATGCACGAGGTCATTCCGGGCGCCTACGTCGAGGGCGATGTGCTCATCGACGGCAACAACCTGTACGACCCCGGCGTCGACCCGGTCGCGGTGCGCCGCCAGATCGGCATGGTGTTCCAGCGCCCGAACCCGTTCCCCACAATGTCCATCAAAGAGAATGTGCTCGCGGGAGTCCGACTCAACAACCAGCGCATGTCCAAATCCGATCAGGATGCTCTCACAGAGAAGGCCCTTCGCGGAGCGAATCTCTGGACGGAGGTGAAGGACCGGCTGGACAAGCCAGGTTCAGGTCTTTCGGGCGGGCAGCAGCAGCGTCTCTGCATCGCGCGCGCCATCGCCGTGGAGCCCGACGTTCTGCTGATGGACGAGCCGTGCTCGGCCCTCGACCCGATCTCGACGCTCGCGATCGAAGACCTCATCGAAGAGATGAAGGAGCAGTACACGATCGTGATCGTGACGCACAACATGCAGCAGGCATCACGCGTCTCCGACCGCACGGCGTTCTTCAACATCGCCGGAACGGGCAAGCCCGGAAAGCTCATCGAGTTCGACGACACTGACACGATCTTCACGCAGCCGAGCGTTCAGGCGACAGAGGATTACGTCTCCGGCCGGTTCGGATAATGCCGATCAGAGCCTGATCTCGGCGACGACGTCGGGACCGGGCTCTGTGGCGTCGGCCGGATCGATCGTGATGACGACCGTCTGCGCGGACCGCACGTCTCCCGAGAGCGCCGCCCAGACTTCCGAGCCATCGTGGGTGACCGTGAGCTCGCCCACGGGCGTGTACTCTCCCGCTGTCTCATACCAGACGCGGTAGGAGCTGTTGTCGAGCCTCGAGAGCCCCTCGACGATGACGACAGCCGACTCCACATGGCGCGACCACACGAGAGTCGCCGTCTCGTTGTCGATCGTGTCGAGCACGACCTCCGAGCGCGTCACATCGGTCTGGGCATTTACCTGCGCGAGGGTCAGCGCCTGCGGAAGCTGATTTCCATTCTCGACGAGTCCGACGACGCCGCTTGCGACAGCGACAGACACGCAGACGGCGACGACCGAGACAACCAGCGCCACGGGTCGCGAGAACCACTTCTTCTCAGCCTTCTTGGCAGCCCGCCGCTTGGCCTTGTGTTGTTTCCAGTCGGTCTCGCTGACCTGGGAGGGCGCGCTCTTACCCGATTTGGTCGTCGGCCCGTCCTGTAAGGGCGCGTGATTCTCGTTGCTCACGTTCACAAGCTTCTCACGACCACGCGGTGAGCCCCCTGCATGCCCGCGGCGAGCCCGAACCACGCCGAGACACAAAAGGACCGGGCCGCTGAACGCCTCTCGGCGGAAGGCCGCTCGAAGCGGCAAATGTTGGAGCCCGGGGTTAGCGGCCCGGCCACGAAAAAGTGTAACGCACCGGTTCCGCAGATATTCCCAGCGGATGTTGCGGTGCTCAGTCGAGCTCGTCTCGCCACCACAACCGTGCTGCTGACGACAGATCGGCGGCGTACGTCGACAGGCGGAGCGCCCTCTGTGTGAGATCGCTCGCGCGCTCTGGCTCCGTGGACTCGAGGTCGTCCGCGATGCTGGTGCATCCGGCGGCGCAGACACGGCAGTAGGCGGCGGCGCGGTCGAGAGCGATCGTGAAATCGCCTTCGAAGACTCCGCGCAGAATGCGGTCGGCAAGATCGATGATCTCGGTGGGGCCTGTCGGGTCGGATGCTCCGGCGACGACGGGATCGATCGTGCGAAGCACTTCGGTTCCACGCTGAAAGACCAGTCCCGTCCCGTGCGGATCCTCACGCACCTGCATGCGCAGGAGATAGATGCGCCACAGGCACCCGGGGAGGCTGCGGCTCGTCGCGTGCGACCAGAGTTCGGCGATCGTGTCGATCCCGTGCTCGTCCGTGTACGCGACGACGCGCTCGACGATGCGAGAATCTCCTTCGTCACGAACGCGCGCAAGCAGCGCCCTCGCCGTTTCGTGCGCGATGCGGCTCGATTCGGCCGGGTCAATGCCACCCGGGATGTTCTCGAATGCCGCCGCCGGGTACCGCGCCGGTTTATGAAAGTCTCGCAAGAACCGTTCTCCTCGAATGCGTCGGGACTGACACCAACGGTACTCCCGCGAGACGCGCCTGGCGTGGTCACAACATCCAGCAAAGACCTGTAGATTAAGAAGGTCGGCGCCTGTAGCTCAGTTGGTAGAGCATCGGACTTTTAATCCGCGGGTCCCGGGTTCGAGCCCCGGCGGGCGCACCGTTTGAGAAGCCGTCAGCGGCGGCGCAGCAGCACGACGTTGTCGTCGACCGTGACCTCGTCGCCGTCGGGGCTCGTCGCCTGCCGTCCGCGCGTTTCGGCTACCACGACGTCCCAATCAGCGTCGGCGCCCACCGCGGCCAGTTCGCTCTGCAGCGTCGGCATATCCGCGTGGTCGTGGTGACGCGACCACGGTGGCATCGCAGCGTGCGACACGATCAGCATGTGCCCGCCCTGCCGCACGTGTCGGCTCGTGCGATGCAGAACGCCCGCGCGACCGAAGTCCTCCGGAGCCTGCAGAAAGCACGCCGACACGAGATCGAAGCTGCCGTCCGGCTCCCAGGTCTCGAGGTCAGCGTGCTGCCAGGTGACAGCATCCGTTCCTCTCGCTCGCGCTTCGCCAGCAGCCCGCTCGAGAGCGACGGCAGAGACGTCGACGCCCGTGACCGTCCACCCTCGCTCGGCGAGCCACAGCGAGTCGGCACCCTCCCCGCAGCCGAGATCGAGTGCCGTTCCCGGCTGAACCGGCGTCGCGATATCCGCAAGCACGCCGTTCACGCGCCCCGACCACATGCGCTCGCGTTCGCCGTAGCGGTTGTCCCAGTACTCCTGCCTGTGCTCTGCACCACCTCGTGCGGCGGCATCGGGTGCCCCGATCACCTCGCGGAACGACTCGGGGAGCACGACGTTGTGCGGTGCATCGGCGAAGAGCGGCGCGACCTCGGAGGGCGCGAACCCGGCGATTCCGCAGCCGACGGGCGTCAGCAGAAACGTCAGATTCGGATGCTGTCGCGCAAACGCGACGAACTCGGCGGCCTCGCGTCGCATGACGTCGATCCCGCTCATGGTGTCGATGCCGTACGACTGACCCTGCAGTCCTGAGCCCTGACCCCACACGGCTCCGAACTTCTCGTACGCGGTCAGGGCCGCCCCGGCACCGTGGGCCCCGGAAGCGTTGGACCCGAACACGAAGATCTCTCCCGGTTTGAGTGATTCGATGTGCATGTGCGCTCCTCCAGCATCCGTTCTCTGTCAGGGTATGCCGGGAACGCACGCGGCGGCACTCGCCATTCTCAAAGCCTTGATCGATAGAGTCGAGTGCTTCTATCCACTCGTCGAGAGTCCGCATGAGCTCACCGTCAGCATCCCGCCGCTCCCCCTTCGCCCGACCGTCCGACGACGGGCCCCGCGCGACATTCCGCCAGCTGCTTCCCTACCTGTTCGAGCACAAGGCCCCCCTCGTCGCCGCACTCGTGCTGGGCGTTCTGGGAGCAGCCGCATCGCTCGCGCAGCCGCTGCTCGTCAGTCAGGTCATTCAGCTCGTCGAGCACTCGCAGCCGCTCGGATGGCTCGTCTGGGCACTCGTCGCGCTTGTCGTCGCTTCTGCCCTGATCTCGGGGTACCAGCACTATCTGCTGCAGCGCATGGGCGAGGGCGTCGTGCTGTCGAGCAGGCGCACGCTCATCGCCCGCATGCTGCACCTGCCCATCGCCCAGTTCGATGCACGCCGAACCGGCGACCTCGTCTCGCGCGTCGGCAGCGACACGACACTGCTGCGCGCCGTACTGACGCAAGGACTTGTCGAGGCGATCGGCGGCAGCGTCACGTTCGTCGGGGCGCTCATCGCCATGCTCATCATCGATCCCGTGCTACTCGGGCTCACGGCGGCCGTCATCGCCGCGTCTATCGTCGTGGTCGGAGCACTGGCCGGGCGCATTCGCGTCGCGAGTGCACGCACACAGCAGAAGGTCGGCGACCTGACGGCGGCGCTCGAGCGAGCAATCGGTTCCGTGCGCACGATTCGCGCGTCCGGAGCGACGACGCGAGAGATCGAGGCCGTGCAGACCGAGGCCGTGGGCGCGTGGCGCATGGGCGTGAACGTCGCCAAGATCTCGGCGCTCGTGGTTCCCGTCGCGGGCGTTGCCATGCAGGCATCGTTTCTCGTCGTGCTCGGCGTCGGCGGCTTCCGCGTCGCAAACGGCAATCTTGAGATCGCCGACCTCGTCGCCTTCATTCTCTTCTTGTTCATGATGATCATGCCGCTCGGGCAGGCGTTCGGTGCCATCAGCGCGACGAATCTGGCCCTCGGCGCGCTCGGGCGCATTCAAGAGATCGTGGGTCTGGAATCCGAGACCGAGAAGGATGCCGCCATCGCCGTCTCCCTCAGCGACGACCGGACTGCCGCGGCCGACGCGCCCGCCATCGCCTTCCAGAGCGTGTCATTCTCGTATCCGGATGCTGTCGCTCGCGCGCACCGCGAAGACGACGCCGAGCAGGCCGATCCGCTCACGGGTGCGACGTCACGTGTACCGGAAGGACCGACTGAGGGCGTGCGTGACGGCGTCGTGCTGCGCAACGTGAGCTTCGACGTTGAACGGGGCACGCGCACGGCGCTCGTCGGCCCGAGCGGCGCAGGCAAGTCCACGATCCTCGGCCTTATTGAGCGCTTCTACGACGTCACGGGCGGCAGCATCCGCATCGGGGGCGTGGACATTCGCTCCCTCGATCGCGACGACTTGCGCTCGCGCATCGGTTACGTCGAGCAAGACGCCCCCGTTCTCGCTGGCAGCATCCGCGACAATCTCCTGCTCGCGTCGCCCACGGCGAGTGCGCAGGAGTGCATCGACGTGCTGCACGCCGTCAACCTCGGTGACGTGCTCGAGCGCAATCCGCTGGGCCTCGACGCCCCCGTCGGCGAAGACGGCATTATGCTCTCCGGCGGCGAGCGCCAGCGCCTCGCGATTGCCCGGTCGATCCTCGCCGCTCCCCCGATTCTGCTGCTCGACGAGTCGACGTCGAGCCTCGACGGCGTCAACGAGCAGAAGATGCGCGAGGCCATCGACGCGGTCGCCGAGAACCGCACGCTCATCGTGATCGCGCACCGTCTCTCGACCGTTGTCGACAGCGACCGCATCGTCGTTCTCGACTCCGGTCGCGTCATCGGCACAGGGACGCACTCCGAGCTGGTTCAGGAGGTTCCCCTCTACCGCGACCTCGCCAAGCACCAGCTGCTCGTGTAGCGCCGGCGCGCGCTGATCGTGCGTCCGACTGCCCCGCGGCGCATCGACGTTGCGTCACAGCGCATCCACGCGCACCGGGTGTTACAGTGAAAATGTCCGGGTTACGAAGCCCGGTGCTCGAAAAAGGGGCACGAAGCGCAGTGCGCGAGACATATACGGAAATCTCAATCGTCCGTTCGTCTCGAAGGAGCACCATGCCCACCGTTTCTGCGCACATCGCCACGACTCTCGCCGCCCGCGTCACCGACATGTTCGGTGTCATGGGCAACGGCAACGCCTACCTGCTCGACGCCCTCGCCGACACCCCGGTTCGCTACGCCGCCGTGCGGCATGAGGCCGGCACGGTCGCGGCGGCCGACGCGTACTACCGCACGTGCGGACGCATCGCCGTCGCCACGTCGACGTACGGCCCCGGGTTCACCAACACCATCACGCCGCTCGCCGAAGCCGTCAAGGCGCACACTCCCGTCGTGCTCGTCACGGGAGCAGCGCCCACAACCGGTCTACGCCCCTGGGATGTCGACCAGGCTGCGCTCTGCCGCGCAGTCGGAGCCCACGTCGTCACCGTTAGCCAGGACTCCCCCGTTGCGAGCACGCGCGCCGCCCTGGAGTACGCGCTCACGCACCGCACGGCGGTCGTTCTCGAAATTCCCTACGATGTGGGCGGTCTCGAGGCGCTGGATGCTGTCGACACCGCGTCAGCGCCGCTCGCCGTCCCCGCACCACAGCCTCCCCGCGCGCACGATCTCGATGTCGCGGCACGCGCACTGCGCGCAGCACGCCGCCCGCTCCTGCTCGCCGGACGCGGAGCGTTCCTCTCGGGGGCCGCGAACGCCATGCGCGACCTGGCCGAGCGGCTCGGCGCCCTGACAGCATCCTCGGCCCTCGGGCGCGGTCAATTCGACGCGCGCTACGACCTGGGAGTTGCGGGAGGCTTCGGGCAAGACAACGCCATGCAGCTGGCCGCGACCGCAGACGTGGTTCTTGTGATCGGCGCGGGCCTCAATCAGTTCACCATGCGCTTTGGCGCGCTCATCGGCGACGATGCGACCGTCGTGCAGCTCGACATCGAAGACGCGCCGACGAGCGATCGCGTCGACGTCTTCGTCTCGGGCGACGCACGTACCGCTGTCGAGGGCCTCAACGCTCGACTCGCCGATTCCGCATCGTCGGGCTGGCGCGACTCGGTCACGGGGTTTGCCGACGGGACGCTCACCACGCGTGAGCCCGGCGACCGCGCAGCATCCGACGGCCTGCTCGACCCGCGCAGCCTCACGAAGCGCCTGAACGAAATCATTCCCGACGACCGCGTCATGGTCACAGACGGCGGGCACTTTCTCGGCTGGGTGAACCAGTACTTCGACGTCGCCTCCCCCGACCGCTTCGCCATGGTGGGCACCCCGTTCCAGTCGATCGGTCTCGGGCTGCCGAGCCTTGTGGGATCTGCGGCGGCGAGGCCTGAGGAGTTTTCGGTGTTGTGCACGGGCGATGGCGGCGGGCTCATGGCCCTTGCCGATCTCGAGTCGGCCGTGCGCACCGTCAAGCGCGGAGTGATCATCGTCTACAACGATGCCGCGTACGGAGCCGAGATCCACCTGTACGGGCTCGCGGGATTCGACGCACACCCCATGATGATCTCGGGCGTCGACTTCGCGGGCCTCGCTCGCTCGGTGGGGGCGGATGCTGTCACGGTGAACACGCTCGACGACCTCGACGTGTTCGAGCGCTGGGTGGCGTCGGGCGACGACGGCGTCATGCTGCTTGACTGCCGCATTACGCAGTCCCTACGCGCGCCGTATCAAGAAGAAGTCATCGCGCAGAACAGCGCGCTCTTCGCCCCTGCGCACGCCTAGGACGCGGCTGGTGTGTGCTTCTCCCAGTCTTTGCTTACGGTGAAGGAATCTCCCACTTCACGCCGGGAAAACGACTGAAGTCACGATCGAAAGTGACAACCGAAGCGTCGTGACGAAAGGCGAGAGCCGCAATGTGGGCATCGTTCACGAGATTGCCGCCGACGCCGGTTTCCGCGATAAGGGTGCGAAGGGTCACGGTGTGACGCGCGTCGGGCTCGGGACTTACCACGTTCGGCCGTGCAAGCCAGGAATCGACAATGTCGAGCGCCTGGTCGCCTGTCAGTGGATTCTCAAAGATGGACGGGTGCGTGCAGATTCGCAGAAACGCAAGAATGCACACCCAGGGCAAACCGAGAGTCGTGGGACCGGCAAGCGCGGCATCGAGCCACGATTTCGCTTCGTGGTGATGACGTGAGTCTGAATTGACCGCGTAGATCAAGACGTTCGCATCGACAATTTTCATTTGCCGAGACGCATCTTTCGCACGAGTTCATCGTCTTCGAGGGCTCCCGAAAGCGCTAGTGCTCGATCGAGGTCAACTCGCTCTCTGCCCATTGCAAAAGTCGGCGTCGCGATGCTCTCAGCTTCGCGCCGAGGGGCGCCTTCAACGATCGCCGCGTTGATCGCTTGCTTGAAGGTGAGCCCGCGCTCTTTCATGAGCGCCCGGACGCGTGCGTCCGCGTCGGGGTCGAGAGTCACCGTCGTGCGCATAAGTGCATCATATCATCACCCTTTGTGATGCGCTGATGACTTGCCGCCAGGCCGGGATCCTCTCCGCGATGCCCGGCAGTGCTCTCCCACGATGACGCGCGATCGTATACGATTGCAGCGAGAGCTATCGACAACGAAGTGGAGCCACACGTGCTTGAGCACTCCGACATCGTCTCCATCGCCGATGAGCTGGCCGGGGCCGAGAAAAGCCGGTCGATGATCCCGCTGCTGACGCAACGGTACAGCGACATGACCATCGAGGATTCATACGCTGTGCAGAACGTCTGGAAGCAGCGCGGCATCGACGCGGGTCGCCGCCTCGTCGGCCGAAAGATCGGGCTGACATCGAAGGTCATGCAGCAGGCGACGGGAATCACTGAGCCCGACTACGGCGTCATCTTCGACGACATGGTCTACGAGAACGGCCAGGTGATCGAGTTCGACCGCTTCTCGAACGTGCGCATCGAAGTCGAGCTGGCGTTCGTGCTCGGCTCACCACTCGAGGGGCCGAACTGCTCCCTGTTCGATGTGCTCCGCGCGACCGAGTACGTCGTTCCCGCGCTCGAAGTGCTGAGCTCCCGCATTGAAATGCAAGGCCGCACGATCGTCGACACCATCTCCGACAATGCGGCAATGGGCGCGATGGTGCTCGGCGGCCACCCCGTCACCGTCGACGCTGTCGACCTGCGCTGGGTCTCCGCACTCCTGTACCGCAACGAGACCATCGAAGAATCGGGCGTCGCCGCCGCGGTGCTGAATCATCCAGCATCCGGAGTCGCCTGGCTCGCAAACAAGTTCGCGCACCACGGAGACCGGCTCGAGGCAGGAGAGATCATTCTCGCCGGCTCGTTCACGCGCCCCATGTGGGTCGAGCGCGGCGACACCGTCCACGCCGATTACGGCCAGTTGGGAGCCATCACATGCCGATTCGCCTAAGCCATCCCCCGACACTGCGCGAGCGCCTTGCCGGTGCCGACCGTCCGCTCGTGGGCATGTGGATCAGCAGCGGAAGTCCACTCAACGCCGAGATCTGCGCCGGGAGCGGACTTGACATGCTGCTCGTCGACGGGGAGCACAGCCACAACACGCTTGAGACGATCCTGTCGCAGCTTCAGGCGATCTCCGCGTACCCGGTCACGCCACTCGTGCGCGTTCCTGTGTGCGACCCCGTGATCATCAAGCAGTACCTCGACATCGGCGTGCAGAACCTGCTCGTTCCCATGGTCGATACGGCAGAGGATGCTGCCAAGGCCGTTGCAGCAGTTCGCTACCCTCCCCGAGGCGTCCGCGGAGTCGGAAGCGCTCTCGCCCGCGCCTCGCGGTGGAACCGCGTCGACGGGTATCTGAACGACGCAGACGACACGATCTCGCTCTACGTGCAGATCGAATCGGCGGATGCTGTGGCCAACGCGCGAGAGATTGCCGCGGTCGACGGCATTGACGGCGTCTTCATCGGGCCCGCTGACCTGGCAGCATCCATGGGCCATCTCGGTCAGCAGAGCCACCCCGCTGTGGCCGAGGCCGTCTCGTCGACGATTCGCGCCATGAAAGACGCGGGCGTGAGCGTCGGCATCAATGCGTTCGTTCCCGAGGTGGCTCGGCAGCACGTGAGCGAGGGCGTCGACTTCGTGTTCGTGGCCGCCGACGTCTCTCTGCTCGCCCGAGCAAGTGAGGCTCTCGCGGCGGCGTGGCTGCCCGGCGAGCAGGGTGAATCGGAACGGGCGAGTTACTGACAAGAGACGGCGCAATCCGCCCCGTCACTGAGCTTCCCGAAACTCGGTAAATCGTATATTATTTGGAATACGACAGTCCACGATGAGGAGAGACCGTCATGAACCACGAGGTGACCGCACCGAAAATCATCGCTGTGCACCTGAACTATCGCTCACGCGCACAGCAGCGCGGGCGCATTCCCGCGCACCCCTCCTACTTCTTCAAACCAGCGTCGTCACTGAGCCCCTCTGGCGCAACGATCGAGCGCCCCGCTGACACCGAGCTTCTCGCCTTCGAGGGCGAGATCGCGCTCATCATCGGCTCCGACGTGCGGCGGGTCTCCCCCGACGAAGGATGGGCAGCGGTCTCCGGCATCACCGCGGCGAACGACTTCGGGCTCTACGACTTTCGCGCAGCAGACAAGGGCTCCAACGTGCGGTCCAAGGGCGGCGACGGCTACACACCCCTGGGACCCGACGTCATTCCCGCCGATCAGATAGACCCTTCCGCGGTTCGCGTGCGCACGTGGGTCAACGATGAGCTCGTGCAAGACGACACGACGGCTGGCCTTCTCTTCCCCTTCGGACAGCTCGTCGCCGACCTGTCGCAGATGATGACCCTGCACGCAGGAGACATTATTCTCACCGGAACCCCTGCTGGCTCCTCCGTCGTGCAGCCGGGCGACGAGGTCGTCGTCGAGGTCGACGCCCCATCGGCACCGGGCGCACCGTCCAGCGGCCGCCTGATGACGCGCGTCGTTGCGGGAGAGGTTCCGTTCAGCGACGCCGGCGAGAAGCCGAAGGCCACAGACGCTCAGCGCGAAGCAGCGTGGGGCAACCGTGAGGCCGCGGGTCTCACGGAGCCCGACGCGTTCGAGCTCACCGTCGACCTTCGCGAGAAGCTCGACGCCACGGCGGTCGCAACACTCAGTGCCGCGCTGCGAAAGCGCGGTCACGTCGACATCTTCATCGAGGGCGTGCACGCGAGCCGTCCGGGCACGAAAATGTACGGACTCGCTCGCACGCTACGCTTCGTTCCGTTCCGACCCGACCTGTTCGCGAGCCACGGGGGCGGCTACAACGCGCAGAAGCGCGCGTTCGACAGCGTCAAGCCCGGCGAGGTCCTCGTCATGGAGGCGCGCGGCGAACGCGCAACGGGCACCGTCGGAGACGTTCTCGCCCTGCGTGCCCAGGTGCGCGGCGCCTCGGGCATCGTCACCGATGGCGGCATCCGAGACTTCTCGGAGGTCGCGGGCTTTGACATTCCGACATTCTCGCGAGGCGCGCATCCCTCGGTGCTCGGTCGCCGTCACGTGCCGTGGGAGACCGACGTCACGATCGGCTGCGGCGGCGCTGCTGTGCAGCCGGGCGATCTCATCGTCGGTGACGACGACGGCGTCATCGTCGTTCCCCCGCCCCTGGCGCGCGAGGTCATCGAGGCCGCATACGACCAGGAGCGCAAGGACGCGTGGACCGCAGAGCAGGTGGCGAACGGCGAGCGCATCGAAGGGCTCTTCCCCATGAACGATGAGTGGAAGGAGCGGTACCAGACATGGCTCTCGCAGCAATGAACGAAGAACAGCCGGCCTCGGTCAGCAAGTCCGAGCGAGCGTATCGGTGGATCCGCGAGCGCATCGAAGACGGGCGCTGTGTTCCCGGCTACAGGCTCGTCCTCGGGCAGATCGCCCGTGAGCTCGACGTCAGCGTCGTCCCCGTGCGGGAGGCCATCCGCCGGCTCGAGGCCGAGGGTCTCGTCACGTTCGAGCGCAATGTCGGCGCGCAGGTCGCCATGATCGAGATCGCCGAGTACGTGCACACCATGGAATCTCTCGCGATCATCGAGGGAGCTGCGACTCGGCTGACCGCCCATCTCATGACCCCGGAGCGCGTGGCGAGAGCGCGCGAGATCAACGACGACATGGTTGCGAGTCTCGAGGACTTCAACCCGCACCGATTCACCGAGCTCAACAAGGAGTTCCACGCGATTCTGTACCACGAGTGCCCCAACCCGCACATTCTCGAGCTCGTGCACAGGGGCTGGAATCGCATGCGTGCTCTGCGCGACTCGACGTTCAGCTTTGTTCCCGGTCGCGCGCGCGAATCCGTCGCCGAACACGAGAACATCCTGCGACTCATCGAAGAGAACGCCGCGCCCATCGACATCGAGCTGGCGGCCCGCAACCATCGCCTCGCCACTCTCGAGGCGTTCCGCACATACCAGCAGGCGAACAAGCCTGCCCCGTCGTCATAACCAGAAGGAGGCACGACCATGGCTCACCATGTTCCGGAGAATCTGCCGTCGGGCATCAAGCACTACATCGGCGGCGAGTTCGTCGACAGTCTGTCGGGCGAGACGTTTGATGTTCTCAACCCGGTGACGAACGAGAACTACGTCGCCGCAGCATCCGGAAAGAAAGAAGACATCGATCGCGCCGTCGCCGCCGCGAAAGAGGCGTTCGACAATGGACCGTGGCCGCGCATGCTCCCCCGGGCGCGTGCTCGAGTGCTGAACAAGATTGCGGATGCTGTCGAAGCGCAAGACGCGCGTCTCGCGGAGCTCGAGAGCTTCGACTCCGGCCTGCCGATCACGCAGGCTCTCGGTCAGGCGCAGCGCGCCGCCGAGAACTTCCGCTTCTTCGCCGACCTCATCGTCGCCCAGGCCGACGACGCCTACAAGGTTCCCGGTCGCCAGATCAACTACGTCAACCGCAAGCCCAAGGGTGTCGCAGGCCTGATCACGCCGTGGAACACGCCCTTCATGCTCGAGAGCTGGAAGCTTGCTCCCGCTCTCGCGTCTGGGTGCACGGTCGTGTTGAAGCCGGCTGAGTTCACCCCGCTCTCGGCGAGTCTCTGGGCCGGTATCTTCGAGGAGGCAGGGCTTCCCACGGGCGTGTTCAACCTCGTCAACGGGTTCGGGGAGGATGCGGGAGATGCACTCGTCAAGCACCCAGACGTTCCCCTCATCTCGTTCACGGGCGAGAGCAAGACAGGCGAGATCATCTTCGCCAACTGCGCCCCTCATCTCAAGGGCATGTCGATGGAACTCGGCGGCAAGTCGCCCGCCGTCGTCTTCGCCGATGCCGATCTGGATGCCGCGATCGACTCGACGCTCTTCGGTGTGTTCTCGCTGAATGGCGAGCGCTGCACAGCGGGCAGCCGCATCCTCGTCGAGCGCGCAATTTACGATGAGTTCTGCGAGCGCTACGCGGCGCGCGCACAGAACATCGTGGTCGGAGACCCGCACGACCCCAAGACCGAGGTGGGCGCGCTCGTGCACCCCGAGCACTTCGACAAGGTGATGAGCTACGTCGAGATCGGCAAGTCCGAAGGCCGGCTGCTCGCTGGTGGCGGGCGTCCCGAGGGACTCGAGCACGGCAACTACGTCGCGCCCACCGTCTTCGCCGATGTGAAGCCCGATGCGCGCGTCTTCCAAGAGGAGATCTTCGGTCCGGTCGTCGCGATCACGCCGTTCGACTCAGACGATGAAGCGCTCGAACTCGCGAACAGCGTGCGCTATGGCCTTGCCGCATATGTCTGGACGCAGAACCTCACGCGCGCTCACAGGTTCTCGCAATCGATCAACGCGGGAATGGTGTGGCTCAACTCGCACAACGTCCGAGACCTGCGCACGCCCTTCGGCGGCGTCAAGGCCTCGGGCCTCGGCCACGAGGGCGGCTACCGTTCCATCGACTTCTACACCGACCAGCAGGCCGTGCACATCACGCTCGGCGACGTGCACACGGCCCGGTTCGGTGCCGCAGCGGCGAAGTCGGTCGGGTACTGAAACCCGGCGGCGTCCCTCATCACCCCCTCTCTCACGCAAGGAAGCTGACATGTCAAAGGAACCCGTCGTGACCTCCGACGCCCCCGAACCCGTCGTCACCCAGGGCGACCCCGTCCCCGCACCAGCCGACCCGATCCCGACGCCGAAGGCCCCGGCTCCGGATGTGCTGCGCTGTGCCTACATGGAGCTCGTGGTCACCGATCTCGAGGTGAGCCGCAACTTCTACGTCGACGTGCTCGGGCTCGTCGTCACCGAGGAAGATGAGAACACGGTCTACCTGCGCAGCCTCGAAGAGTTCATTCATCACAACCTCGTTCTGCGCAAGGGCGACACGGCTGCCGTGGCAGCGTTCTCGTACCGTGTGCGCTCGCCCGAAGACCTCGACCGGGCCGTCGCGTTCTACACAGAACTCGGGTGCCGCGTCGAACGTCGCTCCGAGGGATTCACGAAGGGCATCGGCGACTCGGTGCGCGTCGAGGACCCGCTCGGCTTTCCGTACGAGTTCTTCTACGACGTTGAGCACGTCGAGCGCCTCGCCTGGCGCTACGACCTGTACTCGCCGGGAGCGCTCGTGCGCATCGATCACTTCAACCAGGTGACGCCCGATGTCCCGCGCGCGGTGAAGTACATGGAAGACCTCGGTTTCCGCGTCACCGAAGACATTCAAGACGACGAAGGAACGACATACGCGGCGTGGATGCGGCGTAAGCCGACCGTGCACGACACGGCGATGACCGGCGGGGCAGGGCCCCGCATGCACCACGTGGCGTTCGCGACGCACGAGAAGCACAACATCATCGCGATCTGCGACAAACTCGGTGCGCTGCGCATGTCAGACGCGATCGAGCGCGGTCCCGGGCGTCACGGCGTCTCGAATGCGTTCTACCTCTACCTGCGCGACCCCGACGGCCACCGCGTCGAGATCTACACGCAGGACTACTACACGGGCGACCCCGACAACCCGCGCGTGACGTGGGACGTGCACGACAACCAGCGCCGTGACTGGTGGGGCAACCCCGTGGTGCCGAGCTGGTACACGGATGCCTCTCTGGTGCTCGATCTCGACGGCAACCCGCAGCAGGTGCACGAGCGCGAAGAGAAAAGCGAGATGGCCGTCACGATCGGCGCCGACGGCTTCTCTTACACGCGCAAGGGCGATGACGAGAAGGGCTTCAAGCTCGGCAATACGCTCTAAGCCTCACAGCATGGTGAGAGGGGTGGTGGATGCTGTCAGCATCCACCACCTCTCTTCTGACTGACACCTTCTACGAGGTGGGAATCAGCCCGGCACGCTTGAACGCGGCGATGCACGTCGGGCGGCGCCGGTTCTCGTCGATCACCCTCGCGAGAAACTCAGCGAAATCGTCGGCGGCGCCGGCAGAATGCGCGACCTTTCGCATCGTCGTGAGCGTTTTCGCGGCCGCGCGGTAGTTGCGCTTGTCTGTCACCTCGAGAGTATCGAGAACGATCTGCCGGTAGATCGGAAGCGTATCGGCCGGGCGCGTGCGCGCTCGCTCCGTGCAGAGCCGCTGCCATAAACCAGCGTCCACCAGAGCCTCACGATTCTGCATCGCAAACGTCCAGGCGTCGTCGCTGCGCCCCTCGTCGAGAAGGTAACGCACGTAGGCATGGGGGCTTCGTGCGGCAAGCATCTCTTCGGCCGCGACGCGCTCCTGTTGCCACGCACCCCAGCACTCAGCTGTCGCACGAAGGCTCGCGAACGATGCGCCTCCGGGGAATCGCGTGAACCAGGAGCGACGAAGTCTCAGCGCCTCGTCCTGATCACCCTGAGCATCGGCGCGCTCGACGAGCAGATTCACGAGCTTCTGATTCCACCCGCGCGAGTCGAGTTCTACCCCGATGCGGGCATAATGCAGCGCGTCGTCCCACAGCTCCGCCTCGACAAAGTCATCGACAAGACGCTCCGCGACCATCGGGTTCGACGGTTCCCCTCCGTGCGCGGCCAGGATGGCGTCGCGATCGCGGTCCAGCACGGCAAGCCGCTCGAGGGGGTAGGTGCTGTACGGGCCGAGGTCGGCGTCCGCGATGGCAGCACGATATGCAGAGATGCTCTTCTCGCTGAGTCCTGGTGCATAGGCGACGATGTCGGGATCGAAGAAATCCTGCGTCCCGCCATAGCGATACTTCACGATCCATTTCACGAGCTTTGATTGCTGTGCTTGCGTCAACGGCGGAGTCGCCGTACGAACAGCCGTGGCATGCGCGTCGAGCAGCGTACGAATTTGGTCGCCCTGGAGCCCGGAGGAATCGTCCGACTTGAGTATTGCGCGAGTCGCCAGCGTGATCGCGCGCTCGATGACGGGGACAAGATCGGGTGAGCCTGCTTGCGCTTTGGTTTCGAGAAGATCCACGACGTCGGCGCCTTCTTCGGCGTATCGGTTGGCTTGCCAGTAGTCGTAAAAGCGGCGCCCGGGTTTCAGCGTCTCGTTGATCATGCCGAGCAATTCGTTCGGACTGTCGGACGATGCCGCCCTCTGAATTTCGAGCCAGTCGCGCACTTGGGGCACGTGGTTGCTCGCCTGCCTGAGCAGCGCCCGAACGTCGTCCTCGTCAAGCAACTCGAGCCAGTCATCGAGGCGCGAGGCCGCATCTTCGTTCTGCATGTCCTCAAGTCTCGCAGAGGCGCCCGACGCGGCACAGCAAAACGGGCGGCACATGCACGCCCCACTGGCATGCGCCGCCCGTCGTCACCCGCTCCAGGAGCGAGGAGGTGATCCGGAACCGTCCGGCCAAGGCGCTATTCCGGCCCACCTCCTCGCCGCTGGCGAGGGTGACCGCGGCGCGCGCACTGTGTCCCCCGCACGCGCCGCGGTGGCTTGATCACTCCTTCGTGAGTCGGTACCGAAGCGCCGCGAGCTCGGTCCTCAGCGCCGCAGGCACCTTCGTCCCGAACGTGTCGAAAAACTCCTCGGTGAGTTCTGCTTCTTCGAGCCAGCCCTCGCGGTTGAGCGAGAACAGCTCCTCGAGATCCTCCTGCGGCACATCGATCCCGTGCAGGTTGAGGTCATCAACCTTCGGCAGGCGCCCGATCGGGGTCGTCTCCGCAGAAACGGTGCCGGAGAGGCGCCCGGCAATCCACTCGAGCACACGCGCGTTCTCGCCGAATCCGGGCCACAGGAAGCGCCCATCGTCTCCCTTGCGGAACCAGTTGACCTGGTAGATGCGCGGTGCACGATCGAACCGCAGCTTGTTGCCGATCGACAGCCAGTGCGCCCAGTGATCGGCCATGTTGTAGCCGCAGAACGGACGCATTGCAAACGGGTCGCGACGGAGCTCGCCGACCGTGCCCTCGGCAGCGGCCGTGCGCTCGCTCGAAATCGTGGCACCCATGAAGACTCCGTGGCTCCAGTCAGAAGCTTCAACCACAAGCGGGACGTTCGTCGCGCGTCGTCCCCCGAACAGAATGGCGTCGATGGGAACCCCGCCGTCGGCCTCCCAGTCCGGCGCCATCTGGGGGCACTGCGCCGCCGCGACCGTGAATCGCGAGTTCGGGTGCGCAGCAGGGCGTTCCGAATCCGGCGTCCAGTCGTTGCCCTCCCAGTCGATGAGGTGGTCAGGCGGAGTGTCGGTGAGCCCTTCCCACCACACGTCGCCATCGTCGCGCAACGCGACATTCGTGAAGATCGTGTTGCCCCAGAGCGTCTCGACGGCTGTGACGTTCGTCGACTCGCCCGTGCCCGGAGCGACACCGAAGAAGCCGGCCTCGGGGTTGATGGCCCACAGTCGCCCGTCGTCGCCCGGCCGCAGCCATGCGATGTCGTCGCCGATGGTCTCGACCTTCCACCCGGGAATAGTCGGCCGCAGCATCGCGAGGTTGGTTTTGCCGCACGCCGATGGGAATGCGGCGGCAACGTGGTACGCGCGGCCGTTCGGATCTGTCACGCGAATCAGCAGCATGTGCTCGGCGAGCCAGCCTTCGTCGCGTGCCATGACACTCGCGATCCTGAGCGCGAAGCACTTCTTGCCGAGCAGGGCGTTGCCTCCGTATCCGGAGCCGTACGACCAGATCTCACGGCTCTCGGGGAACTGAACGATGTACTTCTCGTCATTGCACGGCCATGTGACGTCCGGCTTGCCTGTCTCGAGCGGCGCACCGACGGAGTGGTGCGCTCTGATCCACGATGCACCATCGGCGATGAGTTCCAGCACCTCGTCGCCCATGCGCGTCATGATGCCCATCGAGACCACAGCGTACGCGGAGTCGGTGATCTGAACGCCGAGTTGCGAGAGCGGTCCACCGACAGGCCCCATTGAGAACGGAACGACGTACATCGTGCGTCCGCGCATGCTGCCCGTGAATACCCGGTTCAGCGTCTCGCGCATCTCTGCCGGCTCTGCCCAGTTGTTGGTCGGACCAGCATCCTCTTCACTTTCGCTGGCGATGAATGTGCGCGCCTCAACACGGGCCACGTCTGAGGGCGTCGAGCGCGCCAAGTAGCTGTTCGGTCTCCACTCTGGATTCAGCTTGATGAGTTTTCCTTCGCTCACCAGCTGCTTGGTCAAGCGGTCGAATTCCGCGCGCGAGCCGTCGCACCAGACAACGTCGTCGGGCTGAGTCAGCTCCGCAATCTCGTCGACCCAGGCGCGCAGCTCATCGAGGCCTCTCGGAAGATCACGCTGGTCAGTGGAGGGAACGGCGTCGTTCCCATATGACTCGTTCTCGCTGATTCGTTGTCCGATGAGTTCTGCGAGTGACATTCGTACCTCCGAGCGGTGTCAAGATCGTGTCTATCTCCACTTTGCGGCATGGTTTGCCTGCTGAACCGCTCCTTCTGCTGTCAAGAAGTACAATTTTTACGTTATTGTTGAATCATGACGACGTCGAGCGATCTGGCAACCCTCGGGCACCGCGTGCGCCATTTCCGAACCAGGGCCGGACTCACCCTCGATGCGTTGGGCGCAGCGGTCAACGTCACGGGCAGTCAGCTCTCGCTCATCGAGAACGGCAAGCGCGAGCCCAAGCTGTCCTTGCTCACCGCCATAGCTGACGCCGTGCACGTGCCGCTGACCGACCTGCTCACGCGCGAGCCGCCTTCGCATCGTGCGGCGCTGGAACTCGAGCTGCTCGAGGCCCAGGCCGGCCCGCTGTATTCGACGCTCGGCCTCCCTGCCGTGAAGCCCAATCGGGGCATGAGTGACGAGACGCTTGAATCGCTCGTGGGCATGCACCGTGAGCTGCAGCGCCGTGCGAGCGAGGCCATTGCGACGCCAGAAGAAGCGCGGCGAGCGAATACCGAACTGCGTGCGCGCATGCGTGCGCGCGACAACTACCTCCCCGAGATCGAGAAGGTTGCCGAGGAGCGCGTCACGGCCGCCGGGCATGCGACCGGTGCACTCACGCACCGCACCGTCGGCATCATGGCCGAGCAGCTGGGATTCGAGCTGCTCTACGTCAACGATCTTCCCAATTCCGCGCGTTCGATCACGGATCTCGAGAACGGGCGCATCTATCTGCCACCAGCATCCATTCCCGGTGGCCACGGGCTGCGGTCGATGGCGCTGCAGGCGATGGCGCATCGGATTCTCGGTCACACGGTTCCCACGAGCTACGCGCAGTTTCTTGAGCAGCGTCTCGAGATCAACTACTTCGCCGCGTGCTGCCTCATTCCGCAGACCCGCGCCGTGGCCTTTCTGCGCGACGCGAAGAAGAACCGAAATCTTGCCGTCGAGGACTTTCGCGATGCCTTCGGGGTCACCCACGAGGCTGCCGGACTGCGCTTGACCAACCTCGCGACATCGCAGCTCGACATGAGGCTGCACTTCCTTCGCGTGACAGACGAGGGGATGCTGCAGAAGGGCTACGAGAACGACGGCATTCCGCTGCCGAGCGATGTCACGGGATCGATCGAGGGGCAGCGCGTGTGCCGCAAATGGAGCGCCCGCTCGGCGTTCGCGCGACGCAATCGCACGACAGAGCAGTACCAGTTCACCGACACCCCGGAGGGAACCTTCTGGTGCTCGACGCAGACGGGCACCACGGATGCTGGTGAATACTCGATCTCGGTCGGCGTCCCATTCGATGAGGCGAAGTGGTTCCGCGGCCGCGAAACACACCGCAGGGCCGAGTCGCGCTGCCCCGATGAGTCGTGCTGTCAGCGCCCGTCAGACGAGCTCGCAGGCAAATGGCGCGACAAGTCATGGCCAAGCGCCCGACTCCACACGCAGGTGCTCGCGCCGCTTCCTTCGGGTCGGTTCCCCGGCGTCGACGACAACGAGGTGTACGACTTTCTCGATCGTCACGCTGCGACCGAGTGACTGCTACTCGGTCGGGACCTCACTCGATTTGGCGAGCGTGACGCCGTGTACCGCCATCTCTGCAAGGGCCGCCTCGCTTGACTCCGCTGCGACTCCCGCGATGAGGTCGGTCAGCACCGTGACGTGCATTCCCGCATCGACGGCGTCGAGAACTGATGCCCGAACGCAGTGGTCTGTCGCGATCCCGACGGCGTCGATCTCTGTGACTCCCGCCTCGCTGAGAGTCTCGAGCAGGGTTCGGCCGTCGTCGGTCGTGCCTTCAAACGCCGAGTACGCGGGAACGCCCTGCCCCTTGCGAACATGCGTCGAGACGCGGGCCGTGTCGAACGCCGGGTGATACTCCGCTCCCGGCGTGTCAGCGACGCAGTGCACGGGCCACGTCGAGACGTAATCAGGAGCATCGCCGTCGGACGCGAAGTGGCCGCCATTGTCATCGGCTGCGTTGTGCCAGTCCCGCGAGGCAACGACGGTACCGTAGCGCTTCGCCGCGAGGTTCAGCCACCGCGTGACGTTGCGGGCCACGTCGGCGCCGCCGAACACGCCGAGCGCGCCACCTTCCGTGAAATCGTTCTGAACATCGACGATCAGCAGTGCGCGCGTCACAGGTCCTCCACCTCAGGTCATAGATTCGATAGGTCGTTGCCGCAACGATAGAAGGCTGTGGTCAGCATATCTACCGCGTGCGCCGTCGTGTTCGGCAGCGGCTCCTCCCCGAGCGCGTAGATCGAGAAGATGAGCGTTGTGCCGTCTTCAGCATCGATCACGCCCGACAGCGTATACGCCGTCTGGATCCACCCCGTCTTCGCCCGCACGTGACCGGCTGCTGCCTCGGCATCGCCAGAGAACCGGCTGTCGTAGCGGAGCGTCCCGGTCTCGCCTGCGACGGGCAGGCCGGCCAGCACGGAGGGCATGTCGATGTCACCGCTCTGAATGCCACGCAGCAGTTTCGTGAAGTAGCTGTTCGGCACCGCGTTCAGCGCGCTCAGTCCCGACCCGTCGACGATGGTGAGCGCGCTCGTATCAATGCCGAGGGGGTCGAGCGCAGCCGGGATGCCCTCGGCGAGCGCAGCGAACGAGCTGCCCGCTCCCTGCTCAATGGCGACGAGCCGAGCAAGCGACTCGGCGATCATGTTGTCGCTGTAGAGCAGCATGTACTCGACGAGCGCGCTCATGGGCGGGGACTCGACGCTCGCCAGCTGCGTGCCGCCCGCGGGCGCGGTGCCTGTCTCGACGGCAGCTCCCGGAAAGTACGAGGCGAACGCGTTGCCCGCACGCGTGACAGGGTCGCTTCCGCGGGCGGAGTACTCGTATTCCGGGTAGAGCCGATCAGCGTCGACCTGCAACGCGGTCACGTGCGACTGGTAGCCCTCGCGCATTCCCTTGGTGTCCCAGCTCGGCAGCCAGGTCTCGCCGGTGAAGGCCGTGCTGTCGAGCAGAATGCGGGTGATGGGCTCGGTGTGACCGGCATCCGCCCATGCTGTCTTTGTCGCCTCGGCCAGGGCGTCAAGGTGCGCAGCCCCCGGATACACCGACTCTTGCCCCGTTGGAAGCCGCGTGAGCGTCATATCGCCCTGACCGACGAGCACGACGGTTCCGGCCTCGACTCCGGCGACGACGGGCGTCGAGATGCGGTAGTCGGGACCAAAGGTCTGGAGCGCCGCGGCGGCGGTGATCAGTTTGAGGTTGCTCGCGGTCGCCGCGGGATGCGTGGAGTTGCGGTCGTAGAGCAGCTCTCCTGTTTCGGCATTGACCACGCGAGCCTGGAGCGTGTGCAGGAGCGGGTCGGATGCCGCGTCAGCGACCGAGCACTCTCGGATTCCACTTGCCGGAACCGGGTCCTCCGCGAGCGCACGAGGGTCGGGGGTTGCGCTCGGAGTCGGCGTGGCGCTGGGTGTCGCGGCAACGGCGAACGGGCTCTCGAGCACCGCACCTGCTGTGACGGAGCCTCCCGCCAGCAGCACACCGACGATTGCGCCGACGGCCCAGAAGGCGCGCCGACGCGACGAAGTGCGAGCAGGGCGAGACACGTGCTCGATTTTAGCGGGTGGAGGCTCAGAACTCGCTCGGATAGACGACGCCGATCTGACGGCGCACCTCGTCGAGAAGGCCCATGATGTCGGCGGATTCGCGGGGCGGGAGGATGCTGCCAGCGAGGTCGCCCGCCGCGACGAGACGCTCGAGTTCAAGTGCCTGGTAGTGCATTCCCCTGCCGTTCACCTCGCTCGTAAACTCCTCGAGAACGTCGCCGGCGGTCGTCGTGGTTCTGAACGACGTTGCTGTGTACCAGACGCGGTCGATGTCGATGCGCGCGTCGGTGCCGATGATGCTCGCCTGGTTCGGGCCAGCCCCGCGCAGGGAGCTGAACGTCGTCGCCATGGCGCCAGAGCTGTAGCTGAAGACGGCGGATACCTGCGCGTCGACACCCGTATCTGTGAGCTGCGCCGTGGCCGTGAGGCGATCGGGCAGTCCGAGCACGTCGACGACGAACGAGATGGGGTAGATGCCGAGGTCGAGCAGCGCTCCCCCGCCGAGGTGCGGGTCCATCATGCGATGCTCGGGTCCGACCGTGATGTTCTGCGTGTGATCGGCTGTCACCGCGACGATCTCGCCCAGCGTTGCGTCGGCGATGATCTCCCGCACACGGCGCATGTGCGGAAGGTAGCGCGTCCACATCGCTTCGAGCACGACGAGCCCGCGTTTGGCAGCCAGGTCGACGAGCGCACGTGCCTCGTCTTCGGTAACGGTGAACGCCTTCTCGACGAGTACGTGCTTTCCGGCCTCGAGCGCGAGCGTTGCCTGTGCAGCGTGCAGGCTGTGTGGCGAGGCGACATAGACGACGTCGACCTCGGGGTCTGCGACGAGTTCTTCATAGCTGCCGTGCGCGCGCTCGATGCCGAACTCCTCCGCGAATGCGCGCGACCGCTCAAGCGAACGCGAGCCGACGGCGGTAACCGCGAAGCCGTTCAGCTGCAGGTCTTTCGTGAAGGTGCGGGCGATTCCCCCGGGCGCAAGAATGCCCCAGCGCAGTGCGTGCGGTGTCGTCATGGCTCCCAGCTTATGTGCAGTGGGCGCTCAGCCCGAGAACGTGACGCCCCAGCGCGCCGTCCACGTCTCGCCCGGTTCAATCCAGCGCAGGCCCTCGCCGGAGTTGAACGCGTTCGCCGGCATGGTCATGGGCTCGATGGCGAGCGAGCGCGTGCCGTCCGACCGAATGCGATCCGAGGTGTAGAACTGCACGTAGCCGAACTGCTCGTCACCCCACACGGTGAGTGCTCGGCCGTCGGATGCTGTCAGCGAATGCTCGTATCGGCCTTCGTTCAGCGCAAGTCCCGTGTAGGCGGTGTCGACGTTGAGTTCTCGAACCGCCCGCCCGGCCCGCAGATCTTTCTCGGGTGGAACGCCAGAAACCCCGGTCGGGTTCATGCGATCATCGACGTCGATGACGGTCGTTCCGGTGCTCGTCGCCGTGAGGTCGTCGGTGTCGACATCGCCGATGCGGTAGTAGCCGTGGGTGCCGATGCCGACGGGCGCACGTCTCGTGCCGCGATTCGCGATCGAGTGCGTCACCTCGAGGCCGCCACCCGTGAGGGCGTAGCGAATCGAGGTTTCAAGGCTGAACGGATAGCCGCGCTGCGGGTGGATGTCTGCAGCGAGCGTGATGCTGGCAGCATCCTGCTCCACGAGCGCATACGGCTGTGTGCGCAGCAGGCCGTGGCTCGCGTTACCGAACTTCGGTTCGGTGATATCGAGTTGCTGCGTCGTTCCGTCAAGCGTCCACTTTCCGTCGCGCACCCGGTTCGGCCAGGGTACGAGAACATTGCCCTGCGCCGAGAGCGGCAGAGCATCTTCGGCGAAGGTCTCGAGCACCTGCGTGCCGTTGAGCACAAGCTCGCGCAGTGTCGCGCCGACCTCGGTGACCGTAAGACTGTCGCGTGCACCGGTGAGCGTGAACTGCTGGCCCGTCGGATTCCATGTCTGCGATGACGTCATCGCCCCATCGTATCGAGCGCGTCGGTCATCTCACGAGCGCGCCGCACTCGCTGCGGCCGTCGCCGCGCTGACGCCACCAGTGGGCTGACATGCGAAAGACCCCGGCGAACATGTGCTGTTCGCCGGGGTCTTTTTCGGAGCCGCCTGTCGGAATCGAACCGACGACCTATTCATTACGAGTGAATCGCTCTGCCGACTGAGCTAAGGCGGCGTGGGCACACCATCAACGTGCGCGCACAGCGAACCATATTACACGTTCTTGAGGGCGCTCATGACCACGCACGCTCCAGATCGTGCGCCGCGGATCGCGCAACGCGGGCGGGCATCACCAGCACGAGGATGCTGACGCCAATCAACGCCATCCCCACCCAGCCGAGCGCCGGCAGCGACTCGCCGACAATCAGCACGGCGAGGATCGCGGCAACGACGGGCTCGGCGAGAGACAGGGTCGTCGCCGTGCTCGACGTGACGCGCCACAACCCCGCGCCGAACAGCACATATCCCGCGAACATCGGAATGAGGGCCATGTACGCCGACACCGCGAGGGTGCCTGGCGAATCAAGAATCGGTGCCCCCGTCGCGAGCATCACGGGGATCAGCAGCACGCCGCCGAGACCGAACGTCGAGCCCATCGCCGCGGCGCGAGCAGCGCCACCTCGCATGAGACGTGTGGCGGCGAACGAATACGCGGCGTAGGTGATTCCCGCCACGACGCCGAGCACGACGCCGAGCATCGGGGCATCTCCGGGCGATCCTCCACGAGTCACACAGAGCAGCAGGGCGCCGGCGCACCCGATCGCGGTGCCGATCCCCCACCGCCAGCGCAGTGGCGTCTTGTCGACGACGCGCTCGATCACTGCCGACGCGATGGGCGCTGAGCCGATCGAGACAATGGTTCCCACGGCAACGCCGGCGAGGCGCATCGAGCTGTAAAACGCGAGAGGGTACGTGGCGACGGCCACGGCTCCGATGGCAACGGTCCATCGCATGCGCCAGAGCACAGCGGCATGCGCGGCCAGTGACCGTGCCGCGACAGCCGCCTGCAGCATCCCGCCGACCCCCATGGCGAACGAGCCGATGGCGAGGGGGCCGACCCCGGGCGCGAATGTCGCCGCTGTTCCCGTGGTGCCCCAGAGCACGGATGCTGCCAGGACGAAGAGCGCCCCGGCCGAGCCTGCTACGTGCACATCGGGTCTTCGTCGGGAACAGTGCCGTTAATGAGGTAGTCGTCGACGACGTCGTTCACGCACTGGGAGCCCTTGTTGTAGGCCGTGTGCCCCTCGCCCTCGTAGGTGACGAGCTGCCCGGAGTCGAGCTGCTCGGCGAGGTTCTCTGCCCATTCGTAGGGAGTGGCCGGGTCGCCCGTCGTGCCGACGACGAGAATCGGGTCGGCGCCGGAAGCGTGGATCTCGGTGCGCTCCGCCCCGTCGGTGAACGGCCAGTTGGCGCAGCCAATGTCGCCGTACCCCATATACGGACCGAAGACCGGCGCCACGCTCTCGATCTCTTCGGCTTCGTCCCGCATCTTCTCCGGATCGGCGTTGTACGTGTAGTCGCGGCAGTTGTACGCCATGAACGCCTCGGTCGAGTTGTCGGCATACGTCCCGTCATCTTTGCGCCCGTTGTACTGGTCGGCGAAGAAGAACGCGTTAGCGGCATCGCCCTTCATGACGTCACTCAGCATGAGGTTGAGGTACTCCCAGTTGCCCGGCGAGTACAGGGGAAGAATGATGGCCGTGATGAGCGTGCTCGATCCGAGCATGCGGCCATCGGGCCCCTTGAGAGGTGACTCTCCGACAGAGTCGATGAGGTCGACGATCGTGTCACGCGCGGTGTCGACGCTGCCTGAGAAGGCGCAATCGCTGTTGTTGTCGATGCAGTCTTCGAGGAACGCCGAGAGGGCCCCCTCGAAGCCTTTGGCCTGCGCCTTCGACACTTCGAAGTTGCTCGTCGACGGGTCGATCGCGCCGTCGAGCACGAGGCGACCGACGTTGTCGGGGAACAGCTCTGCGTAGGTGGCCCCGAGGAACGTTCCGTACGAGTACCCGAGGTAGTAGAGCTCATCGTCGCCGAGGACGGCGCGCAGCAGATCGAGGTCTTTCGCGGCTTGAACCGTCGTGATGAACTCGAGCATGGGCCCGGTGTTGTCGAGACACGCCTGCCCGAAATCGGTCGCGCTCTCGGTCATCTCGTCAATCCAGGCTTCACTGCCCGTGTCGGTGTTCTCGGGAATCCCGTAGAGATACTCGTCCATCTGCTCGGGCTCGTAGCATTTCACGGCCGTCGATCGTCCGACGCCGCGGGGGTCGAAGCCGACGATGTCGAAGTTCTCTCTGAGGTCGGCGTCGACGGCATAGTCGAGGCTGTCTTTGACGAAATCGAAACCTGACCCTCCCGGACCGCCGGGGTTGAGCAGTAGTGAGCCGATGGCGTCACCCTGAGCCTTGCTGCGAATGAGCGCGAGTTCGATTTCGCCGGCTTCGGGTTCGTCCCAGTTCATCGGCGCACGTACGGTGGCGCACTCGAAGTTCGACGGGCACGCGTCCGTCGACCACTCGATGTCTTGCGCGTAGAACTCATCGGCCGTTGTGCCCGTCGTCGTGGGCTGCGGCTTGGAGGTGGGCGACGACGAACTGCCGTCGTTCGGGGGAATGAACGCCGTGAAGCATCCGCTCAATGGCACGACAAGCGCAGCGGCGAACGCGACGACCGCAAGTCGACGAGCACGGTTCTTTCTCATGGTCCTCCCCCTTCAGCGGATCGCGGTTACCAGCGCCGCCTCGAGGGCGAGCGCGGGAGCCACGTTGCCGGCGATGCGTCGCCTGGCCAGCTGAATCGCATCCATCGTGTGAAGCGTACGTGCCGGATCCGTGGATTCTGCGGCACGACGCAGATCGTCAGTGAACTCTCGGTTGATGATCGCCGCGTCACGGCCGAGCTGCACCATCGTGATGTCGCGGTACAGCGACAACAGGTCGACGAGAATGCGGTCGATCCCGTCGCGGAGACTGCGAGTGGCGCGCCGCTTCTGGTCGTCTTCAAGGGCCTTCAACTGGCTTCGCAGCGCGGGCGGCACGGTCTTTCCCGGTTCGACGCCGAGCGACCGAAGCACGCTCTCGCGTTCTGCCTCGTCGCGCTCCGCTGTGAACGCTTTCGCGTCGTCTCCGGCGATCTCGAGCATGCCCGCCGCCGCCATCACGGCGTCGGTGACCGTGCGCATAGCCAGGGCAGTGCGCAGGGTGCGTTCGCGTCGAGAAAGCGCATCAGCGTCGGTCGCGAGACGCTTCGCCATGCCGATGTGGCTCTGCGCAAGGCGCGCGGCGCGCTCTGCCGTGACGGCGTCCACCCCCAGCTGCACCTGCAGCAGGGCGGCGACGTCGTCGACGGTCGGCAGGCTCAGACGCAGTGTGCGCACGCGGCTGCGGATCGTGGGAAGCATATCGGCGTCGCTGGGCGCGCAGAGCACCCAGACCGTGCGCTCGGGCGGCTCCTCGAGGGCCTTGAGCAGAACGTTCGACGTGCGCTCGGTCATGCGGTCGGCGTCTTCGATGACCATGACGCGGTAGCGGCCCACGGAGGGCGAGTAGTACGACGTCGTCGCGAAGGCGCGCACCTCTTCGATCTTGTACGAGACGTTCTCGGTTCTCAGAATCGACAAGTCGGGGTGCGTGCGCGACTCCACCTGGGCGATGGTCTGCTGGTCTCCGTCGGGGTCGCCGCTCAGCAGCGCCGCGGCGAAAGCGTATGCGATGTTGGATCGCCCAGAGCCGGGAGGCCCCGTGATGAGCCAGGCATGGGTCATCGACGAACTCGACGCGGATGCTGCGGAGCGCAGTACGTCGACGGCCCCCGCTTGGCCCGTCATGTCATCCCATGCGCTCACGTCACCAGCCTACCTGCGCCCGCCGACGGAACCGTGGGTGACGGACGTCTGCGGGCACGTCAGCCGAGCAGCGCCTCCACGCGCGCCCGAATGTCCGCAGCGATCTCGTCAGGGGCACGCGCCGCATCGACAACGATAAAGCGGTCGTCGGATGCTGCAAGCTCGAGGTACGCCGCCCGAACCCGAGCGTGAAACTCCGCCTTCTCGGCCTCAAGACGATCGAACCGCTTCTCGGCAGCATCAAGTCGCTGCCGCGCCTTCGTCTCATCGAGGTCGAGCAGCACTGTGAGGTCAGGCAGGAGCCCCTCGACGGCCCACATCGAGAGGTCTCGGATCGTCTCGCCCGAGAGAACTCGCCCCGCGCCCTGGTAGGCGACCGACGAATCGATGTAGCGGTCCTGAATCACGACGTTCCCCGCCTCGAGCGCCGGACGCACCTTCGTCGCGATGTGGTGCGCACGGTCGGCGGCATACAGCAGTGCTTCCGCCCGAGGCGCGATATCGCCGCGGTGGTGAAGCACGATCTCTCGAATCTGCTCGCCGACCTCCGTGCCGCCCGGTTCTCTCGTTCGAACGACGGTACGTCCGAGACCGCTCAGCCACTGCTCGAGCAGCGCCGCCTGCGTCGACTTGCCGACGCCGTCACCGCCCTCGAGCGTGATGAACAGTCCGCTCATTCGGCGCTCGAGGTCGTGCTCTTCTTCGCTGACGTCGACGTCTTCGCAGCCGTCTTCTTGGCCGGTGCCTTCTTCGCCGTCGACTTCTTGGCCGGCGCCTTCTTGCGCGGCTTCGCCGACCCCTTCGCACGCTTGTCCGCAAGCATCTGCACAGCGCGCTCGAACGTCATATCCTGCGGGTCCTCACCCTTGGGAATCGTCACGTTCGTCGTACCGTCGGTCACGTATGGTCCGAAGCGGCCGTCCTTCACACGCACCGGCTTGCCGCTCTCGGGGTCCTCCTCGAACTCCTTCAGCGCACTCGAGGCACGACGCCCGCCGTACTTCGGCTGCGCGAAAATCTCGAGGGCACCCGCGAGGTCGATGTCGAAGATCTGCTCTTCGCTCTGCAGCGACCGGGAATCCGTTCCCTTCTTGAGATACGGTCCGAAGCGGCCGTTCTGCGCGGTGATCGGGTCGCCCGATTCCGGGTCCTCCCCCACGACGCGCGGCAGGCTGAGAAGCTGCAGCGCCTGCTCGAGGTCAACAGTCTCGGGAGACATCGACTTGAACAGCGATGCCGTGCGCGGCTTCGGCGCCTTCTTGGCCGACTTCTTCTTCGGAGCATCCTCAGCTGGCGTCTCCGGCTCGGGCTCGAGCTCGGTCACGTACGGCCCGAACCTGCCGTCTTTCACGACGATCGTCTTTCCGTTCTCGGGGTTCTGCCCGAGTTCGCGATCGTGCACGACCGGGGCGTCCTTGAGCTCGTGCGCCTTCGCGAGCGTGAGCTCGTCAGGAGCGAGATCCTGCGGAATGTTCACTCGTCGCACGGGGATCTCTCCCGTGGCAGCATCCGGTGTCGCGTCATCGTCGATCACCTCGAGATACGGCCCGTACTTGCCGATGCGCAGCGTGATCTGGTCGTCGATGCGCACCGAGTTGATCTCGCGGGCATCGATCTCGCCGAGGTTGTCGACGACGTGCCGCAGCCCGGCATGCCTGTCGTTTCCGAAGTAGAAGGCGTTCAGCCAGTCAGCGCGCCTGGCGTCTCCCGCCGCGATGCGGTCGAGATCTTCCTCCATGCCCGCGGTGAAGTCGTACTCGACGAGGTCGCTGAAGTGCTCCTCGAGCAGGCGAACAACGCTGAACGCGATCCAGTTCGGCACGAGCGCTGTTCCGCGCTGCGTGACATAGCCGCGATCGACGATCGTCGAGAGAATCTGCGCGTACGTCGAGGGACGCCCGATGCCCAGCTCTTCGAGACGCTTGGTCAGGCTTGCCTCGGTGTAGCGGGGCGGAGGGCTCGTCTCGTGACCTTTTGCCTCGACGTCGGCAAGCGCAGCAGCCTGGCCTTCGGTCATGGGCGGCAGCTTCGCGTTCTTGTCGCGGTCTCCGCGCACCTCGTCCTGGCCCTCTTCGTAGGCGGCGAGGAATCCGCGGAACGTGATGACGGTGCCGGATGCTGTCAGCTCAGCAGACTTCGCGACATCGCTGCCCTGCAGTTCAGCCTCGACCGTCACGGTGGCCGTCTGCCCCTTGGCGTCGGCCATCTGGCTCGCGACCGTGCGCTTCCAGATCAGCTCGTACAGCTTGAAGTCGTTGCCGTGCAGGGCGTTCTTGACCTGCTGCGGGGTGCGGAAGGTGTCGCCGGAGGGACGGATCGCCTCGTGCGCCTCTTGCGCGTTCTTCGACTTTCCGGAGTAGAGGCGAGGCTTCTCGGGCACAGCGTCGTCACCGTAGAGCGAGCGGGCCTGCGCGCGAGCAGCATCCGTCGCCTGCTTCGACAGCGACACCGAGTCGGTGCGCATATAGGTGATGTACCCGTTCTCGTACAGCGACTGCGCGACGCTCATGGTCTGCCTCGCGGAGAAGCGCAGCTTTCGCGCCGCCTCCTGCTGCAGCGTCGATGTGATGAACGGCGCGGCCGGGCGACGCGAGTACGGCTTGGTCTCGAGGTTCGAGATGCGCGCAGACGTCGTCTCGGCGCTGAGGCTCGCGGCAAGAGCCGTGGCCGAGGCCTCGTCGAGCTGCCGCACCTTCGCGGTGAGCGTGCCGTTGTCGTCGAAGTCCCGTCCCGTGGCGATGCGGGTTCCGTCGAGCCGCACGAGCTTGGCTTCGAAGCTCGACTCGGCGTCTGCGGGCGTCACCTCGGCGGTGAGGTCCCAATAGGATGCTGCGACGAACGCGAGGCGCTCGCGCTCACGATCCACGACCAGACGCGTCGCGGCCGACTGCACGCGACCGGCCGAGAGACCCGGGCCGACCTTGCGCCATAGAACGGGCGAGATCTCGTATCCGTAGACACGGTCGAGAATACGCCGTGTCTCCTGCGCGTCGACGAGCGAGTCGTTGAGCTCACGAGTGTTGTCTTTGGCTGCGAGGATGGCGTCTTTCGTGATCTCGTGAAACACCATGCGCTTCACCGGGACCTTCGGCTTGAGCACTTGAAGAAGGTGCCACGCGATGGCTTCGCCCTCGCGGTCTTCATCGGTGGCGAGCAGGAGCTCATCGGCATCCTTGAGCGCACGCTTGAGTTCGGCCACCGTCTTCTTCTTGGTGTCGGACACCACGTAGTACGGCTCGAAGTCGTTATCGATGTCGACGGCGAATTTGCCGAGGGAGCCCTTCTTCACCTCGGCGGGCAGCTTTTTGGGCTCCGCGAGATCTCGAATGTGCCCGACCGACGACAGCACTTCATAGCCGTCGCCCAGATACCCGGCGATGGACTTCATCTTGGTCGGCGACTCAACGATGACCAGCTTCTTCGTGCCTGACACCCGACTCCTTTCGTCGTGCACACCATACACACCCCGCCTGCGCCCTCACCTTGTGACCTGCTGTGCGGAGCCTGAACATCGGCACGATGCGAACAATGGATTGCGCGGCTCACGTACCGAGAACAGAGTTTCGCACATTTCTGTTCCCCGGCGCAGTTTCCGCATTGCGGCGACACTTGCGCATTCCGCGGGGACCCGCACAATAAAGGTATGAACAACACCTCAGGCAGCAGCTACACCGCAAAGCTCACGGACGGCCCGCTTGAGGGGAAGACGATCTCGATCGACTTCTTGCCCTCCGGCGACGCCAAGCCGTCGATCGAGGTTCCGGTCGACGAGGGCAAGGCCTATCTCTACGTGCAGTCGGGGCATACGGAGTTCGACACCGAAGACTCCGACCAGCCGACCGCCGTTGGCTACCGTTACCGCACCACGAACTACAGCTGAGGCGGGCCCGCTCGCGCCGACGCCGCGACCGGAAGACCGAGCACCGTCGTCGACACGCGCACGAGCGCAACAAGTCCCTCCACGGAACAGTCGTCGAGCGCCGCGCCGTTGAGGTCAGCGGCACGACGCGCCGCCTCGCACGGAACCCCGGCCACGAGCCCAGACGCCGTGTCGGCTGCGGCGAGCGCTGCAGCATCCGCAGCGCCCGCGACGGCCTGCCGGGCAGCGTAGACCGAGCAGAGCGGCGCGAGAATTCCGACAGCGATGAGCGTCGCCGCGACCAGGGCGATGGCGAGAACGGATGCTGCGCCGCGCTCGTTCGCGAGGCGGCGATGCGCTCGTCGCGAACAGCTCCGCCACACACGCATCGAACCCGCGACGTTTCGGCAAGACTGCCGCACCTCGCACGGCGCTGTCATGCCGCGCATCAGAGTCCTCCCGCGAGCGCGCAGCTTCTCGCAGACACGTCGATCGGCAGCACGGCAGCCCGCGCCGACACCGTCGCGCACACGAAGTCCCCCGAGGGCGCCGATGTCACCTGGGCGCCGCCGACGAGTGTCGTGACGCGAGACCGGGCGACAGACATGCTGTCGCCGCGAGCGAGCGTGCGCGCGGCGTCGGCCGCGGCATCCGTCACCCGCACCTGAAGAGCCGTCACCTGAAGGCCCCACATGCACAACGCGAGCACGAGCATCACGGCGGGGATCACCACCGCGAGCTCCGCCGTGACACTGCCGTGCTCGTTGTCAGTCGACCGTGAGCGCACGACGCACCAGATCGGTGAGTATGCCCTTCACCTCGTCGCTCTTCATGATGACGACGAGCAGGCCAGCGAAGCCGACGGCCGCCATCGTGGCAATGGCGTATTCGGCGGTCGCCGCGCCTTCGTCGTCGCGCAGACGGTCGACAAGGGCTCGGGCGGTTGGGGAGTGTGGCATGTGCATCCTTTCGTTTCCCTCTCTGGGGTCGGATGGCACGAGTACATCCAGTGTGCGCGAAGCCGCGCGAGTGCGGGCGAATGAAACCGGATGCTGTGGAGGCCACGCGCCGATCGGCTCCCTGTGGACGACGACCCCGCATGGCTCGCCGCGCGCCGCCGCGGGCCGCGCCGGTCGCTGAGAGACGGCAGTCAGATTCCGAGGTTCGTCGACATGACGATGCCGATCATCATGGGCGCGACGCCGAGCAGCATGAACGCGGGAAGCACGCAGACGCCCAGCGGGATCATGAGGTGCGTTGAGAGGCGCGCCGCGTCGTCGGCGGCCTTCGAGGCGGCGTCGCGTCGAATGCGCGCCGCCTCGCTGCGCAGCAGGTCGGCCGCGGGAACTCCGGCGCGCTGTGCGAGAGCGACAACCTCGTCGACATCGGATTCGCCCCTACCGGATCCGTCGAGAAGCCCCAGGTCGTCGGCGACGTCTGCGATCACGGCGCGCGCGCCGGGCACAGACGAACCGCCCGAGAGCGCGATGGCGGTGAGATCGACGATGAGACCCGGCGCTGTGTCGCGCGGCTGCGCCCGGCGGGCAAGCGCAGAACTCCACTTCCAGCCGCCGAGCATGAGCAGCACGCCGAGCACGCCGCAGATGGCGCCGGGAACGGTGCCGAGTGCCGCCCACGTGTCGAAGCCCAGCAGCATCCCGAAGCCGATACCGACGACCGGCAGCAGCATCACGAGTCGCGATGTCGAGCGCGGTCCCGCGAGCGCCGCGGCAATATCGCGCTGCGTCTGCCCGATCGCGCGGAGTGTTGCGGCGAGAGTGCGCAGTGCTGTTGCGGCGGGAGCACCGCAGCGCGACGAGACGGCGAGCGTCGCGGAGAGCACACGCCACTCAGCGCCGGCGTTGACGAGTGCCGCGGGAACATCGTCTGCTGTCGCAGCCGCGTGCACGACGCGCGCCACCGGATCGCGGCGGCCGAGAGACTCGTCGAGGTACTGCCACGCGAGAGACGGCGCGACTCCCCCGGTCATGAGCACGGCGATGCGCTCGGCGACCGCTGCGACGCCCTCGACTGTCGGTGCGGCGCGAGCCCGCCGGGAGATTCGGGATGCTGCACGCCTCATGCGCCCTCGGCAATCACGTCGAGCCGCCCGTTCGTCAGCGCCAGCTGCCCCACCTGCGCGAGACGCCGTCTGCCGCCGTCTCGCTCCAGGTGCAGAACGAGCCCGATGGCACTCACCGATTGTCGCCCGACGGCCTCGGCCGTCATTCCGGCGAGGGCCCCGAGCGCCTCGAGGCGTGCGGGAACATCGGCGAGCGAATTGGCGTGCAGAGTTCCCGCACCGCCGTCATGCCCGGTGTTGAGCGCTGCGAGCAGTTCGCGAATCTCGGCGCCGCGGCACTCCCCCAGCACGAGACGATCGGGTCGCATGCGCAGCGCCTCGCGCAGCAGCTGTTCGAGGCCGATCCGTCCTGCGCCCTCGAGGTTGGCCTGCCGGGATTCGAGGGACACGACGTGCGGATGGTTGATGCGCAGCTCCGCGACGTCCTCGATCGCGACGATGCGGTCGGCGGGGTCTGCCTCACCGAGCAGCGCCGCGAGCAGGGTCGTCTTACCGCTTCCGGCAGCACCCGTGATGAGCACGTTGGTGCGCCGCGCGACGGCGCGATGCAGCATCCGCATTCTGGCGTCGTCGCCGAGCATGCCCGTCCTGTGCAGGGCTCCGAGGTCGAGAAGGCCTGTACGGGGCACGCGGATCGAGAGCAGGGTTCCGGTCGTCGAGACGGGCGGAAGAACGGCGTGAACCCGGATGCCGCCGGGAAGCCGCACGTCGACGCACGGCGTGGCTTCGTCGACGTGCCTGCCGCCGAGGGCAATGAGCCGCGTGGCGAGCTGCCGCAGCTCAGCCTCCGGAACATTCCACAGCGGGTCGCGAACGAGGCCGGAGCCGCGGTCGAACCAGAGGCCCGACGCGCCGTTCACCACGACATCCGTCACATCAGCCGAGGCCAGGTACGCCGCCAAGGCGCCGCAGCGGCTGGCGAGCTCCAACCGCACGGCGTCGCCAGCTGGGGCGAACGACGGCTCGGCGACGAAGGACTCCATGGGCAGAGCCTACGAAGTTCGTTGTGCGACAGCATCCGTGTTCACTCGCCCTGTGCACAACGGCGTGCGCGACGGATGCTGTGGAGAGTCAGAGCAGCGATCGGTGACCGTATCGATAAGCCGCCACCGCGCGGCCGCTGGTTAAAAGAGGACGGCACCCATCGGGGGGAATGGGTGCCGTCACCGCAACGTCTCGATTGGGGGGAATCTGTGCGTTGCACGCCAGAATGAAGTTATTCGGCCTGTCTCATAATACGCATTCGAGCTATGAGCGCAAGCGATCCGTCCGCCTTTTGGGGGACAGATTTTTCAACCCCGCACACCGCGGCATATCCGTTTGATGCGAGGAGCCCTCATAATCCGCGGAACGGCACGGATTATCGCGGGTCGGCTGCAACGAGTATTGTCATCACTGAACGCAGACCGCAAAGGAGCGAAGAGTCGAACTATGAATACGCAGATCGATAACCTGCTGCAGGAGAACCGTCGGTTCGCCCCCACCGAGGAGTTCGCGTCGAACGCCGTGGTGACATCCTCGATCTACGAAGAGGCAGCCGCCGACCGTCTCGAGTTCTGGGCGAAGCAAGCGCGCGAGTTGATCAGCTGGGACACGCCGTTCACACGAACGCTCGACTGGTCGAATCCTCCGTTCGCGAAGTGGTTCGACGACGGCACCCTCAACGTCGCCTACAACTGTCTTGACCGCCACGTGGAAGAAGGCAACGGCGATCGCGTCGCCATCTACTGGGAGGGCGAGCCGGGCGACACCCGCGAGATCACCTACGCGCAGCTCACCGACGAGGTGAAGAAGGCCGCGAACGTGCTCTCGGACCTCGGTATCGGCAAGGGCGACCGCGTTGCCATCTATCTGCCGATGATCCCGGAGGCCGTCGTGTCGATGCTCGCGGTGGCGCGACTCGGTGCAATCCACTCGGTCGTCTTCGGCGGATTCAGCTCGGACAGCCTGCGGTCTCGCATCGACGACGCGGAGGCCAAGCTCGTGATCACCGCCGACGGCGCATGGCGCAAGGGCAAGGTCTCGTCGCTCAAGCCCGCGGTCGACCAGGCGCTCGCGGGCAAGGACGGTGACACGCAGGACACCGTGAAGCACGTGCTCGTCGTAAAGCGCGGCGAGAACGACGTGGACTGGGTCGAGGGTCGCGACGTCTGGTGGCACGACGTCGTGCCGACAGCATCCTCTGACCACACGCCGGAGGCGTTCGAGGCCGAGAACCCGCTGTTCATTCTCTATACGTCGGGAACGACCGGTAAGCCCAAGGGCATTCTGCACACCTCGGGCGGCTACCTGACACAGGCTGCGTTCACGCACAAGGCGGTCTTCGATCTGCACCCCGAGACCGACGTGTTCTGGTGCACGGCCGATATCGGGTGGGTGACCGGTCACACGTACATGGTCTACGGTCCGCTCGCGAACGGCGCGACGCAGGTCATGTACGAGGGCACGCCAGACACGCCGCACCCCGGCCGCTGGTGGGAGCTCATCGAGAAGTACAAGGTCACGATCTTCTACACGGCGCCTACGGCGATCCGTTCGTTCATGAAGGTCGGCCGTCAGGTTCCGCAGGAGTTCGACCTCTCGTCGATTCGCGTGCTCGGTTCGGTGGGTGAGCCGATCAACCCCGAGGCGTGGATGTGGTACCGCAAGGTCATCGGTGCAGACGCAGCGCCCGTTGTCGACACGTGGTGGCAGACCGAGACCGGCGCGATCATGGTGTCAGCGCTGCCCGGCGTCACCGAGACAAAGCCCGGCAGTGCGCAGGTCGCCCTTCCGGGAATCTCCGTCACGGTGCTGGACGACAACGGAAACGCCGTTGAGAACGGCAACGGGGGCTTGCTCGTGATCGACGAGCCGTGGCCATCGATGCTGCGCGGTATCTGGGGCGACCCGGAGCGCTACAAGGAGACGTACTGGGAAAAATTTGGCGACAAGTACTTCGCCGGCGACGGTGCCCGGCTCGACGATGACGGCGACGTGTGGCTGCTCGGTCGCGTCGACGACGTCATGAACGTGTCGGGGCACCGGCTCTCAACGGCAGAGATCGAGTCGGCGCTCGTTGCCAATGAGATGGTCGCCGAATCCGCCGTTGTGGGCGCGAGTGATGAGACGACGGGACAGGCCGTTGTCGCGTTCGTGATCATCAAGCAAAGCCACCTCGACCAAGCAGAGAAGATCGCGGACATCGCGGCTGATCTGCGCGGCTGGGTCGGAGATCAGATCGGCCCGATCGCCCGCCCGCGCGAGATCTTCGTTGTCAATGAGCTGCCCAAGACGCGTTCGGGCAAGATCATGCGCCGCCTGCTGCGCGACCTCGCCGAGGGCCGTGAGGTCGGCGACACGACGACGCTCGCCGACACGATGGTGATGAAGGTCATTACCGACCAGGTGCGCAGCTAGTCGCTGCACATGGTGGATGCCGCGGGGCGCTGCCCCGCGGCATCCATCGTTTAACGGTCAGAACGGGCCGAGCACGCTCTCCGGGTCCGCGTCGAGCGCGAGCGCGTCAAGCACCGTGAGCAGACGCCGCTCCTCAAACCGGAAGTGGCTCTCCATGATCGCCGAGATCCCCTCGACGTGGCGCTCCAGCTCATCGGGCGGCGCAGCGTGCTTCACAGCATCCACAAGCCCCGCGATCAGGTGCGACATCATGGAGTGGTCCTGCTCAAGCATGCGCAACGTATCTCGCAGCTCGGGGTGCGCAGCCGCGATCGCGGGAAACAGCTCACGATCCTCAGCCTCGTGGTGCCCCGCGAGCGCCACACAAAAGCCGTGGCAATACAGCAGCAGGTCGCGAGCAGCGGGCACAGCGCGCTCCGCGTGATCAAGCGATTCGCGAGTCACGCGCAGTGCCGCTCGCAACCGTTCGTGAACGGCGCGCAGCTCAGCGCTCCAGGCGACGAACCTGGCCTTCTCGCCCTCAGTCACGTAAGGGCGAAGGGAACAATGACATCATCATGCTCCTTCGTGATTCGGCGCCTCCATGCCTGACACGGTCTGCCACCGGCACGCGACGCTGCGGCAATGCTACCCAACGTCGCGCCGGCCCGCCATGCCTGTCGCCGACCGTCGCCGCCTGCGATCATGACAACGATGACCCGAACGCGACGATTGAGACGAACCGCCGTCATGGCGGCCGCAGTGCTGACCTTGTGCGGATGCGCCGCAGCTGACACCGCACCGACCGCCACACCGTCGAGCTCAGTGCCCGCATCGCCCTCCGCATCCCCGACTCCGAATGACCCGACTGCGTCGATGTCGCTGTCTGAGAAGGTTGCGCAGCTCTTCATGGTCGGCACGCCGGTCGACGCCGTCAACGACACGACGCTCGCGGCGGTTCGCGACGACGGCGTTGGCGGCCTCTTTCTGCACGGCCGATCCACCGACGACATTAACGCGACGGCCGCGCTCGTTGACCAATTCACCGGCTTCGCGTCATCCGAACTTCCACTCTGGGTTGCCACCGACCAGGAGGGCGGGCAGGTCCAGGTGCTCAGCGGTCCCGGATTCGATGACATCCCCTCGGCCGTCGAACAAGGGGAGATGGATGCTGACGCGCTTCGCTCCGCAGCGGCGACGTGGGGCGAGCAGCTCGCTCGCGCGGGCATCACAATGAACCTCGCTCCCGTCGCCGACATCGTCCCAAACGGCAGCGCCGCGACGAATCCCCCGATCGGAGCACTGCACCGCCAGTACGGCGGCGATGAGAAGGCCGTCGCGGCTGGCGCCGGAGCATTTGCCGCGGGCATGCGCGATGCGGGCATCCTTCCCACGCTCAAGCACTTTCCCGGCCTGGGCTACGTCACGGCCAACACCGACTTCTCAACGGGCGTCGTCGACGACGTCGTCACGGCCGGCGGCCCTGACATGGGCGTCTATCGCACGCTCCTCGGCGAGGGCGCAGCCGTTGTCATGATGTCCACGGCGATCTACGCGAACATCGACCCGGAGCTGCCCGCTGCATTCTCGTCAGACGTCATCTCGCTGTTGCGAGACGACATCGGCTTCAACGGCGTCATCACGACAGACGACCTCAGCGCAGCATCCCAAGTCTCGGCTTGGCCACCGGCGCAACGTGCGACCATGGCGATCGATGCCGGCGTCGACCTGCTGCTCGTCTCCAGTGACCCGTCCGTCTACCCTGAGATGCGAGACGCGGTGCTCGAGCGCGCGAAAGACGATCCCGACTTTGCCAGCAAAGTGGATGCTGCGGCTCACCGCATCGCGGCCGCGAAGGCCGAGTGACGCGCGAACGCTCTACGCGTAGGCGAGAACGAGCTCCACCTCGACGGGGGAATCCAGCGGAAGCACCGCGACGCCCACGGCCGAGCGGGCATGCTGGCCCGCGTCGCCGAAGATCTCGCCCAGCAGTTCGCTCGCGCCGTTGACCACGCCGGGCTGCCCCGTGAACGACGGGTCGCTCGACACGAAGCCGACGACTTTCACCACTCGCGTGACACGGTCGAGCGAGCCGATCACGGTCTCGGCGGCGGCAAGCGCGTTGAGCGCGCACTGCCGAGCGTAATCCTTGGCGTCTGCTGCCGGAACGAGCCCGTGCCCATCGCCGACCTTGCCCGTCGCCGGAAGCGCGCCCTCAACGAACGGAAGCTGCCCCGACGTGTACACGAGACCATCGTTCTCGACGGCCGGAACGTACGCGGCAACGGGCGCAGCGACGGCCGGCAGCTCAAGCCCGAGCTCCACCAGACGATCAGCGATCCGGCCCATCAGGCGTCCTCAACCGGTCGCTTGAGATACGCGACGAGACCGCCTTCGGGCCCGGTCACGACCTGCACGAGTTCCCAGCCTTCGCTGCCCCAGTTATTGAGGATCGCCGAGGTGTTGTGAACGATCAGCGGCGTGGTCAGGTACTCCCATTTGGTCATGCGGCTCCTTCGTCAGGGCTGATTTCGCGAGGCAACGATCCGATTAAATGCGCGCGCACGTAGGCGGATTTTCAGAAACGTCACTTAGCATCAATCCTATGCCTGAACAGAAACGAACGGCTAGAGGTGTGGTCGGAGGCCTTCTCGGCTTTGTCGGACTCAGCGCCGCAGCCGGAGTTCTCGTCACTGCCGCTGTCACTCCGGCCCTTGCCGTCACCGGCATCACGGCGAACAGCGCGATCGGCGTTTTCGACGACCTCCCCGAGTATCTCGAGATCACTCCGCTCATGGAGAAGTCGAACATCTACGCCAAAGACGGCGATAAGAACGTTCTGCTCGCCAGCTTCTACGAACAGAACCGCGTCGAGGTTCAGTGGGACGAGATTTCGCAATACCTCAAGGATGCCGCTGTCGCGACAGAGGACAACCGGTACTACGAGCACGGAGGCATCGACCTCACGGGTACCTTGAGAGCCCTCGTGTCGAACCAGCTCGGCGAAGACACGCAGGGTGGTTCGTCGATCACGCAGCAGTACGTCAAGAATGTGCGCATTCAGAAGTGCGAGCGCGACACCGACTCCAAGGAAGAGCTCGCGAAGTGCTACGACGAGGTGGCGGGAGTTCACTACTCGCGCAAGCTCAAGGAGATGCGCTACGCGATCGGTCTTGAGAAGGAGTACTCGAAAGACGAGATCCTGCGCGGATACCTCAACATCTCGGGCTTCGGCGGCGTGATCTACGGTGTCGAGTCAGCGGCGAACTACTACTTCGGCACAAGCGCGAAAGACGTGACCCTCGCGCAGGCGGCAACGCTTATGGGCATCGTGAACAACCCGAACCTGCTTCGGATCGATAAGCCCGACAACCCCGACAATGGCGCCGAGAACGGCTACGCACTCACGAAGCAAAGGCGCGACGTGGTGCTGAAAGCCATGCTGTACTACGGCAAGATCACGCAAGAGCAGTACGACGAGGCGATTGCGACAGAGATCAAACCCAACATCACGCCGCCGAAGGGCGGGTGTGCGGCAGCGGGCTCGAACGCGTACTTCTGCGATTACGTCACTCAGGTGATCTCCGAGAACGAAGCGTTTGGTGACTCAAAGGCCGAACGCGTCTCACTGCTCAAGCGCGGCGGTCTCGACATTTACACGACTCTCGACCTGCGGTTGCAGAAGACCGAGGCGGATGCTCTGCACTCCGCTGTTCCGTCGCACGAAGACGGCATGAAGCTCGGCGGCACGGCAACGACGATCGAGCCGGGAACGGGCCGCATCCTCGCGATGGTGCAGAACACGGCGTACTCGGCCAACCCCGACAAGGGCCCGGGCTACACGGCGGTGAACTTCAACACCGACAAGAAGTATGGCGGCTCGAGCGGATTCCAGCCCGGATCAACCTGGAAGACCATGGTGCTTGTCGAATGGCTGCTGCAGGGGCACTCGACAAATGAGATCGTGAACGCCACAAAGCGCGACTTCCACTACCAGACGTGCGAGGGCCCGGCCAACTGGGCACCAGGACCGAAGAACGCCGGCGACGGCGGCGGTATGCCCGGTGGAATGTACACGGTGCAGAAGGGTATGACGCAGTCGATCAACACGGTTCTCGCCGCCATGGGTGAGCAGCTCGACCTGTGCGACATCGCCAACACTGCTGAGGCCATGGGCGCGCACAGCGCGACGGGCGCCGAGCTGACGCACTACCCCACAACCCTCATCGGAACGTCGGAAGACACCATCGCGCCGCTCTCCATGGCGAACGCGTACGCAACGCTCGCCGCGGGCGGCATGCACTGCGAACCGCGGGCAATCGACAAGATCGTCAAGGCCGATGGCTCCGAGATGAAGGTTCCCGGCAAGACCTGCGATCAGGCCATTCCCGAGAACGTCGCGGCGACCGCTGTGCAGTCGCTCACTCAGGTGATGACGCAGGGCACGGGGCGCGGCGGCAACCCCTGGACTGGGCCCATCTTCGGTAAGACCGGTACGACGGATGCATACAAGGACACGTGGCTCGTTACCTCGACGACAGAGGCTGCGAACGCCGTCTGGGTCGGCAACCTGAACAGCACGAACTTCACGCCCATGAACCACAAGTGGATCAAGGGCGGACTGGGAAGCCAGGTCAAGTTCGGTATTACCCAAACGATTGCGTCGAAGACCTTCGAGCTCTACGGCGGAAACCCGTTCCCCGAGGCCGATAAGAACCTCACACGGCGCATTCTCAAGGACGTGCCCGATGTTGTCGGCCAGTCCGTCGAAGACGCAACGAAGACGCTCAAGGATGCTGGATTCGGCGTCACTGTCGCCGAGGAGCAGGTCAACTCCACGATTGAGGCCGGAAAGGTCGCCAGCACCAACCCTGCGGGCGGTGAGCGTGCCAACAGCGGGTCGATGATCACGATCTCGGTCAGCAACGGCAAGGGCACCTCTGTGCCCGACGTCGTCGGCGAGTCGTACGATGCCGCCAAGGATGCCCTCGCTGATGCCGGCTTCACGGCCAAGAAGGCGGGATCCTGCGAACCAGGCGGCGATAAGGACACGGTGGCGAAGCAGGACCCCGGTGCCGGTGAAACTGGCGGTGAGGGCGCGACGGTGACCCTCACGCTGTACTGCGGAGACAACGGCGACAAGGGCCGAGGCAACGACGATGATTGACGATGAGTAGTCGTCGGCTCAGCGTGCTCGGCGGTCTGCTCGGAACCGCTGTCGCTGCGGGCGCGGGCGCGTTCGCGTGGGGCTCTCTCATCGAGCGACGGTTGTTCACGTTGCGCTCCGAGACGGTGCCCGTGCTTCCGCCCGGTGCCGAGAGCATCCGGGTGCTGCACGTCTCTGACCTGCACATGGCGCCGTGGCAGCGCGATAAGCAGCGCTGGGTAGCCGACCTTGCGGCGCTGAAGCCGGATCTGGTCGTCGTGACCGGCGACAACCTCGGTCACGAAGACGGTCTCATCGGTCTGCGCCGAGCGTTCGAGCCGTTTCGCGGCATCCCCGGCGTTCACGTGCACGGATCGAACGACTACTACGGGCCGCTGCGCAAGAACTGGCTGCGTTACTTCCAGCGTCACACGGGCGGCCTTCCACGGCGTTCACCCAACCTCGACACGGCAGCCATGGACCGCTTCTTCGGCGAGACGCTACAGTGGAAAGACCTCAACAACGCCGTCGCGAGCCTCGATGTTCGCGGCACGGCGCTTGACTTCTTCGGTGTGGATGACCCGCACATCCATCGCGACCGGCTCGACGTGCTCACGGGCCTCATCGATGAACTGCGCGACGACCAGACCTCTGACGACGACACCGATGTGTCGCGTCACGTCACTCTCGGTGTCGCGCACGCTCCGTATCAGCGCGTTCTCAACGCGTTCGTCACGCACGGTGCGCAGATGATCTTCGCGGGGCACACGCATGGCGGCCAGGTGTGCGTGCCGGGCTACGGCGCCCTCGTGACAAACTGCGATATTCCGCGCACGAAGGTCAAGGGGCTCTCGGTGTGGACGCACGCGCTCAGGTCGTCGTTCCTGAACGTCTCGGCCGGACTCGGCACCTCGATCTATGCGCCCGTGCGGTTCGCATGCCGGCCCGAGGCGACGCTCATCAAGCTGGTCGCCGCGCAGATCTGAGCTCCGCTACTCGTCGTCATCGAGCGCCTGCGCCACAATATCGAGGTGCGCCAGCCGCCGCAGCGCGACGAGAACCGGCTCGTAGAGCGCCGTGCCGAGAACGCTGTACTCGATCGCCGCGCTCGGGTTCTCGTCGGGCATGTGCGCGATGTCAAACTCGGCGATCATGCGAGCCGCACGGGCATAGACCTCGAGCCGGTCGTCTGACATGGGGACTCCCGTGCCCTCGAGCGCGGCGAGTGAGCGTTCGAGTTGCGCCGTCGCCGCGTAGCCCGCGTCGTAGGTCCAGTCCAGCCGCTCGATGGTCGCTCGAGCACGGCTCTCGGCGGCAGCATCCGTTTCACTGTCCGTTCCATAGGGGGGCAGAGAACCGACAGCCTCGCCGAGCGCCGCGAACATGTCGTCGCCTGGATCAGCGATGAGCGCGAAAAGGCGCCTCACCTGAGCGATCGGCAGGCCGACAACGTCAACGAGCGCGCGAATGAGCCGCAATCGCGTCACGTGCGTGTCGCCGTAGTCAGCTTGCCGTGCCCCGAGCGATTCACCCGCGGGCAGCAGCCCCTCGCGCACGTAGTACTTGATGCTCGCGATCGAGACGCCGGTCGCTCGCGACAGCTCAGAAATTCTCATCGTCACCTCTTGCATTGGATAGTATCAGTATCTATTGTTGGATACCGGCACTATCGTCAAGGAGGAATCATGCTCAGCGCATCAATGACCATCACGGCCGGCGTTGTTCTGCTCACCATCATCGGCATCGCCTACGGCGGTACATTCATGCTGCGCGTCGTCACGGGAAAGCAGGGTGCGAACGGGCTGCAGAAGTCGTTCTTCCGCGCAGGGCACGCTCACGCGGGCATGCTGGTGACGCTCGGTCTCGTGATCGGGCTACTCATGAGCGCGGCAGACGTGGGTGCGTGGGGCGACCGGGTCGCGGGCGGCGTGCTCGCAACGGCGATCCTCATTCCCGGCGGCTTTTTCTTCTCGGTCATCGGGCGGGACCCGAAGAAGCCGAACGCGTGGATCACGCTGATCTGGCTGGGCGCGGCGCTGCTGACGGCGTCGCTGCTGGCCGGCGGCATCCTCTTGATCACGACGGGCACCGCCACGGCGTAGGCTGTGCCTATGTCTACGCAGCGTGCACACCATTCACGTCGTGCGGCGGTATCACTCGCGACGCTGCTCACCGCGAGCGGACTCGTACACGCGGTGAGGCCGCAGACGTTCGATCCTGTCGTTCCTCGATCGTTGCCGGGGAGCCCGCGGTTCTGGACCATCAACTCGGGCCTGGCAGAGTGGGGAATCGCTGGCCTGCTCGCCTTCCGCCGCACGCAGAGCCTGGGCGGTCTCATCGCCTCAGCGTTCTTCGTCGCCGTCTTTCCGGCGAACGTGCGTACCGTCCGCGTTGCGCGGCGGCGTGGACCGGTCGCCATCGTTATCGCTGTGCTGCGGCTTCCCGTGCAGGTGCCCCTTGTGCTCATGGCGCTCTCGGCAGCGCGGGCGACCGGTCGCTGACCGGCACGGCTGAGGTACGGCGGCGCTCCTCAGCACAGGCCCTCGGCGCGCAGCAGGCGAGGACCGAGAAAGGATGCTACGCGTCACCGCGCCGCAGCAGCTCGCCGCGCGGCGTCTCACCGTCGACCTCGAGGCCACGCAGCACCGTGCGGCGCACGACCCCGGTGAGCGTCTTGCCGTCGTAGGGTGAGACGGGGTTCTTGTGACGCAGCGAGGCGGCCTCGACCGTGAATTCTTCTTCGGGCGCGAACACGGCGAAGTCAGCATCCGCCCCCACCTCGACGCGGCCCTTGCGCTGCAGCCCGACGAGGTTCGCCGGCGCGGACGACATCCACTCCACGACCCGCTCCAGTGGGATGCCGCGCTCTCGTGCCTCCGACCAGATGAGCGACAGGCCGAGCTGCAGCGACGACACCCCGCCCCACGCAGTGCCGAAGTCGCCCGTGCTCTTGAGCTCGGCCGTGCTCGGCGAGTGGTCCGAGACGATGCAGTCGATCGTGCCGTCGAGAAGCCCGTGCCACAGCAGGTCGCAGTTGGCCTGCTCGCGGATCGGCGGGCAGCATTTGTACGCCGTCGCTCCGTCAGGAATCTCCTCCGCCGCGAGCGAGAGGTAGTGCGGACACGTCTCGACCGTGAGGCGCACACCGTCGCGCTTGGCCTCCGCGATCATCGGCAGCGCGTCGCTCGACGACAGGTGCAGAATGTGCGCTCGAGCTCCCGTACGCCGCGCTCTCTCGATGACCGCGGCGATGCCCGTGTTCTCGGCGTCGCGCGGCCGTGATGCGAGAAAGCCGCTGTAGCCGGGCCCGAACGTCTGCGGTGCCGTCTCAATCGTCTGCGGATCTTCGGCGTGCACGATGAGCAGGGAGTCGAACGCCGCGATCTCCCGCATGTCCTGCTCGATCTCGTCGAGGGGAAGCGGCGGAAACTCGTCGACGCCGCTCGGCAACAGAAAGCACTTGAACCCGAAGACACCTTCGTCGTGCAGCGGACGCAGGTCGGCCGTGTTGCCCGGAACCGCGCCGCCCCAGAAACCCACGTCGATGTGCGCTTGCGGGCCAGCGACCTCGCGTTTAATGTCGAGCGCGTCGACGTTCACGGTCGGCGGGATGCTGTTGAGGGGCATGTCGACGATCGTCGTCACGCCGCCGGCCGCAGCAGCGCGCGTTGCCGACGCGAACCCCTCCCACTCGGTGCGTCCCGGCTCGTTGACGTGCACGTGCGAATCGACGAGTCCCGGCAGCAGAAGCTCGTCGTCGGCGAGATCGACGATGCGCTCGGCGTCGAGACCGGCGCCGGATGCTTCGACGCGAACGATACGTCCATCGGTGACGCCGATCTCTCGCGGGGCCTCACCCTCGGCGGTCAGAACGCGCCCGCGGACGACGAGGTCGTAGCGTCGCGCAGCGGCGGATTCGGTCACGGTGTTGCTCCTTCTGCGAACGCCTCGGCGTGCGCGTTGATCGTGGTTCCGATGCGATGCAGCAGCTCAGAGGCACCGGACATGCTCTTTGCGACGTCAGATTCGAGGTCGGAGAGCGCGTACACGGCAGCAAAACCCGCGTCGCGCGCGGCTTCGTCGCTGAGGGTCGTGCGCCCGCACACGGCGATGACGGGAACGCCCGCGTCAACCGCCGCGTTGGCGACGCCGATCGGCGCCTTGCCTCCGAGGCTCTGCTCGTCGAGGCTGCCCTCCCCCGTGATCACGAGATCGGCGTCGGCAACCTTCGCCGGCAGATCTGTGAGTTTCTGCACGACGGCGGTTCCCGGCTCGCGGTGGGCGCCGAGCACGAGTGCCGCAAAGCCGACGCCGCCGGCCGCTCCCGCAGCGGCAGCCTCCGCGAGGTCCTGCACCCCGGGAACGGCAGCGCTGAGCACGTCGACGAAATGCGCGAGCGCGGCGTCGAGCGTCGCGACGTCCTCGTCAGATGCACCCTTCTGCGGCCCGAACACGGCGGCGGCGCCTCGCTCGCCGAGAAGCGGATTGTCGACGTCAGCGGCGAGCACGATCTCGGTGTCGTGCACGCGTGGATCGAGCCCAGACACGTCGACGTCAGCAACGTCAGCGAGTGCGGCGCCTCCGTCGGGGATCTCGGCTCCGTCAGCATCCAGCAGCCGCGCACCAAGCCCCGCGAGCACGCCCGCTCCCCCGTCGGTGTTGGCGCTGCCTCCGACGCCGATCACAATGCGCGTGCTTCCGGCGTCGAGGGCCGCGGCGATCAGCTCACCTGTGCCGCGGCTCGTGGCCGTGAGGGGTGCCGGAGTACCGTCGGGCAGCACGTCCAGTCCGCTCGCGGCGGCCATCTCGATCACCGCTTCGCCCCCGTTCACGGCGAACCGGGCCGCCACGGATTCGCCCGTGGGCCCCGTCACCGAGACGCGTCGCTCGGTGAAGCCGACGGCGAGGGCAGCATCCACTGTTCCCTCCCCGCCGTCGGCGACCGGGACAGTCTCGACCTCGTGGTCTGTGAGGCCGGACGCGAGCGCGTCGGCGACCTCGGGACCGGTCAGCGAGCCTTTGAACTTATCGGTGGCGATCAGAATGCGCATGGCACAGATTATGCCTGCAATTCGGTGAGCGCCGTCGGCGCATCGTCGGGAGCCGCAGCGAGTTCTTCGAACTCGTTGATCGAGGCGATGCTCGTGCCCATCGACACGTTCGTGACCCGTTCGAGGATCGCCTCGACGATCACGGGCACCTGGTGCTCTTCGGCCAGCACCTGCGCGTTGCGCAGTGCCGGAGCCAGCTCGTCGGGCTGCTCGACGCGAATCGCCTTGCATCCGAGACCCTCGGCGACCTTGATGTGGTCGACTCCGTAGCCGTTCGTCTCGGGCGAGTTGATGTTCTCGAACGCGAGCGAGACCTGGTAGTCCATGTCGAAGGCACGCTGCGACTGCCGAATCAGCCCGAGGTACGAATTGTTCACGACGACGTGCACGTACGGCAGGTTGTGCTGCGCGCCGACAGCGAGCTCTTCGATCATGAACTGAAAGTCGTAGTCTCCCGACAGGGCGACGACCTTCTGCCCCGGCTTGCCGCGCACGACGCCGAGCGCGGCGGGAACCGTCCAGCCGAGCGGCCCGGCCTGTCCCGCATTGATCCAGCGGCGAGGGCCGAACACGTGCAGCATCTGTGCCGCCTGAATCTGCGACAGCCCGATGGTGGACACGTAGGTCGTGTCGTTGTCGAACACCGCGTTCATCTCCTCGTACACGCGCTGCGGCTTGAGCGGCACGTTGTCGAAGTGCGTCTTGCGGTGCATCGTGCCCTTGCGCGCGGTGCACTCGGTCGCCCAGGCGCTGTAGTCGGGCAGCGTGCCCGCGGCCTTGCGCTCACGCGCCGCCTCGAGAAGCGCCTGCAGCGCGGCCTTCGCGTCAGAGACGACGCCGTAGTCCGGGGCGAAGATGCGGCCCAGCTGCGTCGGTTCGATGTCGATGTGCACGAACGTTCGGCCCGCGCGGTAGGTCTCGAGGTCGCCCGTGTGGCGATTGGCCCAGCGATTGCCGATGCCGAGCACGAAGTCCGACTCGAGGAACGACGCGTTGCCGTAGCGGTGCTGTGTCTGAATGCCGACCATTCCGGCCATGAGCGGGTGGTCGTCGGGGATCGCTCCCCAGCCCATGAGCGTGGGCACGACGGGCACGTCGAGCAGCTCCGCGAGCTGCACGAGCTCGGCGGCAGCATCCGCGTTGAATATTCCGCCACCGGCGACGATGACCGGATGCTGTGATGCAGCCAGCATGTCGAGAACCCTGTTCGCCTGCTGCGGCGTCGCCTTCGGCGTCGCAAGCGGCAGCGGCTCGTACGTGTCGATGTCGAAGTCGATCTCGGCGAGCTGCACGTTGAGCGGCAGGTCGATGAGTACGGGGCCGGGACGACCCGTGCGCATCTCCTGGAATGCCCGCTGGAAAGCGCCCGGAACCTGCGCCGGCTCGAGAACGGTCATGGCGAACTTCGTCACGGGCTTGGCGATCGACTCGATGTCGATGGCCTGGAAGTCCTCTTTGTGCAGCACGTGCGTCGGCGCCTGCCCGGTGATGCAGAGAATCGGTACCGAGTCGGCGATGGCCGCGTAGAGTCCCGTGATCATGTCGGTGCCCGCGGGGCCGGAGGTGCCGAGGCACACGCCGATGTTGCCCGCGGCCGCGCGCGAGTATCCGTCGGCCATGTGCGAGGCGCCCTCAACGTGGCGCGCAAGGGTGTGGCGCAGGCCGCCGTGGGCCCTCATCGCCGAGTAGAACGGGTTGATCGCTGCGCCGGGCAGACCGAAGGTCTCGGTCGCGCCCTCCCTCTCGAGGATCAGGACGGCAGCGTCAACGGTGCGCATCTTTGTCATTGTCTTCTCCTAGACGTGTGTCAGCTACTCGCGCCCAGACGAGCGCGCGACCTGAGTAAAGAGGCCGGAGTGGTCGAGCCCGCCGTCGCCCTGGGCGACGATGTTGCCCACCAGCTGCGCGACGGTGGCGCCGAGCGGAATCGAGACGTTCGCCTCGCGAGCCGCTGACGTGACGATGCCGAGGTCCTTGTGGTGCAGGGTGAGTCGGAATCCGGGGTCGAAGTTGCGGTCGAGCATCTTCTGCCCCTTCTGGTCGAGAACCTTCGAGCCGGCGAGCCCTCCGCCGAGCACCTTGAGCCCAGCTTCGGTGTCGACGCCGTAGGCCTCGAGAAAGACGACAGCTTCGGCGAGTGCTTCGATGTTCGCCGCGACGATCAGCTGGTTCGCCGCTTTGACGGTCTGGCCTGAGCCCGATGGGCCCACGTGCACGATCGTCTTGCCGACGGCGTTCAGAACGTCGGATGCTGCGTCGAAGTCGCTCTTCTCGCCGCCGACCATGATCGAGAGCACACCGTCGATCGCCCCCTGCTCGCCGCCTGAGACGGGCGCGTCGAGCGGGCGGATGCCGGCGGCCGCCGCGTCTTCGGCGAGACGCTTCGAGACATCGGGGCGAATAGTGCTCGCGTCGATCCAGAGCGCTCCGGACGTCGCGTTGGCGAAAACGCCGTCCTCACCCGAAACGACGGCCTCGACGTCGGGCGAATCGGGAACCATGGTGATGATGACGTCGGCGTCGGCAACGGCGTCGGCGATGCTCGACGCTCCCGAGCCGCCCTTACTCACGAGCTCGTCGATCTTCGGCCGGCTTCGGTTGTACCCGGTGACGGTGAAGCCCGCGTTCACGAGGTTGACGGCCATCGGGAGACCCATGATGCCGAGGCCGATGACGGTGACGTTTGTCATTCGTGTCACTCCTTTGTGGTGGTCTGTGAAGGTGATCAGGATGCCGCTGCCGCTGCCGTGAGCCAGGCGAAGGGGTTCTCGTCGCCGGCCTTGTACTCGAGGCCGATGGGCCCGGCGTAGCCGCCCTCGCGGGCGTCGTCGATCCAGCGCATGAGCGGCAGCTCTCCGCTTCCGGGGGCGCCGCGGCCCGGAGCATCCGCGATCTGAATGTGACCGAAGTCGGCGGCGTGCTCGGCGATGACGCGCTCGACGTCGTCGCCGTTGACCGCGAGGTGGTAGAAGTCGGCGAGCAGCTTGACGTTGGGCTTGCCGACCTTGGCGATCACGTCGAGGGCGTCGTGCGCGGTCTTGAGCGGGTACGCGGGCGTGCCGCTGACGGGCTCGAGCAGAACGGTTCCGTCGATCGCCGCGACGGCGTCGGCAGCGAGCGCGAGGTTCTCGATCGCGAGGCCATCTTGCTGTGCGGCATCGTCGCCGTCAATGCGGTTGCCGTACAGAGCGTTGAAGGCGCGGCATCCGAGTCGCTCACCGATCTCGACGACAACGTCGATGTTGTCTCGAAACTCGCCCGAGCGCGCGGGCCACGAGACGAGACCGCGGTCGCCGCCGGGCATGTCGCCCGCGAAGAAGTTGAGTCCGGTGAGCTGAACGCCTGCGCCGCTGACGGCAGCGACGAACGCATCGATGTCGGACTGCGCCGGCACAGCGGTCGGGAATGGCCACCAGAACTCAACGGCGTCGAAGCCTGCGGCCTTCGCTGCAGCTGGGCGCTCGTTGATCGGCAGGTCGGTGAGAAGGATCGAGGCGTTGACCGTGTACGTCATGGCGATTCCCTTCCAAGTTGTTTCGTATGCTGGAATTATCTTTCTGCTAAATGAAAGTCTAAGCGTAAGTGGGAATCGCGTCAACCGATTCGGATGCTGTGTCAGAGCGCTCCTGGGTTCGCGGCCACCCGCAGGCGTAGAAATGGCCGCTGCAGGACTGCAGCGGCCATTTTCGTGAGGTGGGATTTACGGTGCGGGAAGCAGTGGCAGCGACTCGGTCACGTCGTCGACCTGCACCGATGCCGTGAACTGGGTGAGCCCGGGCAGTTCGGCTTCGAGCACGGCGAAGAGCGTTGACGCCGAACCGTACCAGCGTGGGTTCAGAACGCACGGGAGTTCCACGCCGCCTGCCTGCACGCGCACCTCGGGTGGGAAGCGCCGCGGAGCAGGGTCGGTTCGGTTGGCCACGACGGTGACAGAGACAGCAATGGTGCCGCTCTGTGTCACGCGATACTGCCCGGTGGTCTGGCGAAGACTCCATGCGCGGGGCAGGCCGAGGGCAGCTTGCCGTGCGTCTAAGGGCTCGTCAAGGAGACAATCTTGCTTTTTCATCGAGGAGGGTCCTCTGGGCTATTCATGTCGTCTCGTGCGAACGCCACACTCGGGGTGGGTTCAGGGAGGGGATGCTGCAGCGTCGAGACGACGATTCGGGTTTTTGAACTCACTCAAGCGATCAACACGTTCACAATGTTCTCGAATGCTAGTCCACGGTGTGGCGTTCGTCGAGAGTTTTCGACAGTTCCTCAGAATTTAACCCCCGCAGTTCACCCCTCGCCCGTCGCACGGCGCGCAAGCGCTCGCCCTCGTGGCGGCGAGCACTCGAATCAGCGCCGCCTGTCAGCGACATCGAGGGCGGTCCACGCGAGTGCAACAGCTCCGTCGCGCAGAGTCTGCTCTGCCTGCGGCCCGACACACGCCTCGGCAAAGCCGGGCTGATGATTGCTGAACTCGCCGCCGACGCCAATGAACGGGTGAATCGCGTTGACGATCTGCGAGACATTGCCCATGTCTGTCGACGCTCGGTTCATGCTCGCTTCTTCGGGCGCAACATCGAAGCGCCGACCGAGCGTCTCTGCGTTCGCCGTGTAGAGGGCGAGCGCCTCGTTGTCAGGGCGCATTTCTGAGTACCGCCCGCTCTCGGGTGTGATCGTGAGTTCGGCGCCGGTCGCGAGCGCACCGGCTTCGAAGCACCGGCGCACGCGCTCTTCTGTCTCGATGAGCAGCTCTGTCGTCTCGGCCCGCACGTACCAGCGCCCTTCTGTGCGTTCCGGGATCGCGTTCGGCGCTTCTCCCCCGCGGGTCTGGATGCCGTGAACGCGTACTCCTGCGGGGAGCTGCTGTCGCAGCATCCCGATGGCCGTCTGAGCGATGACGAAGGCGTCGTTCGCGTTGACGCCGCGGTCCGGATAGGCAGCGGCATGTGCAGCGCGTCCGTCGTAAGCGACGTGCCAGTGAGCAACGGCGAAGGGGCGTGCTTCGGCGACGTCGTCAGGTGCGGGGTGCGCCATGAGGGCGAAGTCGAGGGCGGCGAAGGCGCCGCGCTCGATGAGTTCGACTTTCCCGCCTCCGCCTTCTTCTGCGGGAGTGCCGATGACCTCAACCGCGACGCCGGCTTGCTCGGCGACGGCGGCGAGGCCGATTGCGCCGCCGACGCTCATCGCGGCGATGAGGTTGTGGCCGCACGCGTGGCCAAGCCCGGGCAGAGCGTCGTATTCTGCGAGGAACCCAACGGTGAACGCGCCAGTGCCGAGCGTTGCGCGAAACGCGGTGTCGAGCCCGAGGTATGGCTGCTCAATGGCGAACCCGTGTTGGGCGAGCACGGCGGCGACGGATGCTGCAGAGCGATGCTCGTGCCAGGCGACCTCCGGATTCGCGTGGAGACCGTTCGACAGCTCGACGAGCTCGGCGTCTACCTGCTCGATGCGATCGGCGATCCGTTGCTTGAGAGCATCGTTCATGTCGTGCGCCTCCGTCAGCCTCGTCAGTGGTCCCTCCCACCGTACCCAGCTCATGTGCTGCCCGATGCCGTCGGCGGAATCGAGACTGCCCGAGAATCACGCAGTCGCCCGGTAGATCTTGCAGTGGTTCTCGGCACGCTATAACGTCTTGTCGCTGATGATCCCGATTCGGGTCATCGCCGCGCGGATGTTGGGGTCGAGCGACTCGAGGTCGGTGAGTCCGAAGGCGACTCTCTGGATCATGAACCCGTGAAGCAGGGCGACGATGACGCGGGCGTTCGCCTCCCCATCGGCGTACTGCGTACCGTGTATCGCCCGGGCGATGTCGCCGGTGATTCGGTTGAAGCCGGTCACCGCGTGTTCGTGCAGGTCGGTGTTGTGGAGCAACTCTGCCCAGGCTGCGATGCCGCAGCGCAGCAACTCTTCACTGGCTACGCGATCGTCCGTCGAGTCGGCGGACCCCCTCGGCGGGTGAGATTGAACGGCTGCGGTCATCAGATCGCCGATCGTGATGGCCTCGGACTCTTCGATGATGCGCAGAACCGGGTCGAAGGCGGCCGCGAATGCCCGCGTCGCGACCTCGACGATCAGCTCCTGTTTGCCGGTGAAGTAGCGGTACGGGGCTCCCGTGGAAAGGCCCGCTTCGGCTGCAATGTCTGGCATCGATGTGCTGTGGAAGCCCTGACGGGCGAAGCAGCGACGGGCCGCCGCGATGATCTGGTCGCGGTTTGAGGACCTCTGCTCGCTGGTGATCCGGGGCATGGCATCCCTCTTTCCGGCAGTTGAAAATGAATAATCATTCGCCTTGACGTTACACAAGACTGCTTTCTACGATGAAAATGAAAGATCATTCACGGAAATAGTGACGGGACGAATGGAGGTTGATCGTGGCTGATGTGACCATGCGACTCGGAGGTGCTGACTACTACGAGCACGCGTCGACGGTTTTCGACGGAACGGCGCCGATCGAGGGAGTTGATGTCGTTGCGAGCCCCAAACCCCTCGTCTCGGATGTCTTCCAGGCAATGATCCACGGGCAGTACGACGTCGCCGAATTGGGATTGACGTATTTCCTGCGGATGTGGGACACCGAAGAGTCGCCGTTCCTGGCGCTTCCCATCTTCCCGGCTCGCAACTTCCGGCATTCCGCGGTCTTCGTCAACGCCGACAGTGGAATTGAACGACCCGAGGATCTGGTCGGCAAGACGGTCGGCGAGTTCGCTCTCTGGGGCAGCGATCCGGGAGTCTGGGTAAAAGGCATTCTCGCCGATGACTACGGCGTGACACCCGATCAGATGAACTGGGTCATCGGCGGCACTGACGCTCCGATCCCGTCGTTCGACTGGCTGCCCCAGCCGATTCCGGAGGGGGTGAGTGTCCGTCATGCCGGTGACAATGAAACCCTCGCTGTCATGCTCGAGGCGGGCGAGATCGACGCACTCCTGTCGGTGGACGTCCCGCAGTCCGTTCTGAAGGGTACGGGGAGGATCCGCCGACTCTTCCCGGACTACGAGTCGGTCGAGCGAGAGTTCTATGCCAGGACCGGCATCTTCCCGATGATGCACGTCGTCGCGATCCGCAAGGACTTCCATGCCGAGAACCCTGGTGTCGCGCGGGCAGTGTATGACGCGTTTCTGGCGGCGAAAGAGCAGAGCCAGCGGTACTACGTGAGCCAAGCGTCAAAGCAGCACATGGGCGTGATCACCCCGTGGTTCAGCACACTGTTTGCGCAGAACCAGAGGATGCTGCCGGAGGACTGGTGGCCCTATGGAGTAGAGAAGAACCGTCACGCCGTGGACACCTTCCTGCGCTATCACTATGAGCAGGGCCTGTCGCGCGATCAGCTGACCAGCCAGGACATTTTTGAGCCGTCGCTCGTAGCGACGTGAATGCAGCTCTGTGGATAACGTGAACCTGGGCCGGGCACTTTCGGCAGAGTGGAGGCATGGGCCGCCCGATCTCTCCGCTCCCAGCGTCACTCGGCGAGGTTTTCACCGTTGCAGAAGCGCTTGAAGCGGGAGTGCCGCGATGGCGATTGGATGCTGACGACCTCGAGGCGCCGTTCTGGGGAGTGCGTCGACGAACAGCATCCACCGAACCGCTCGAGGGGACGCGCTCACAAGCCCTCATCGCTCGCATGCACGACCTGGCGCCGGCGCTGCCGAGCTACGCATTCTTCAGCCATGCTCCGGCGGCCGCTGCGTGGGGACTGCCACTTCCGCTTCGAGAGTACGACGTGCTCGACGTCAGCGTCGCCGATCCGCATCGAACCGTCCGACGACGCGGTGTGCGGCCGCATCGAGTGAAGCCCGAATTGGTTCAGGTCGTCGAGCACCGCGGGCTTCGAATCACCGACCCGGCTTCGACGTGGGTACAACTTGCGACTCGCCTCAGCCTCTATGATCTCGTGGCAGCAGGCGACGCCGTCGTGCGAGTGAAGGAATCGGCGGGACCGTACGATCATTCGACGCCGACGCCACCGCTGACAACCGTCGATGCCCTCGCCGACGCGATCTCACGGCGCCACCCACGCGCCGCGCTCCTCCGCCAGGCACTACCACTTTTACGGACGAACTCGTGGTCGCGACCAGAGCCGCACCTCCGGCTGCTTCTGGTTGATGGCGGATTGCCCGAACCCGTGCTGAACTACAACATCGTCGACGAGATCGGTCGCTGGGTCAAATGTGTCGACCTCGCCTACCCGCAGTGGCGAATCGCCATCGAGTACCAGAGCGCTTATCATCGCGAGGCTGCACAGTATTCGAGGGATGTCAGTGCCCTGGCCGAACTCGCGCGACTTGGGTGGTACACCGTGCAGTTGACCAGCACGCACGTGTTCGCCTACCCCAACCTCGCGGCATCCACGGTGGGCGAAGCGATCCTGGCGCAGCAAAAGCGCCCTCTGCACGCGCCCACGCGGCCAGAGCTGCCCGCGTAGCGCGATGCCGCGCCATTCGGTGTCGCACCCGTCCCTCAATAATCCGCAATCAAAATTGCGAACCAACTTTCTCTATGCAATCCATGCCCGTCCTAGTGAAAGTTGGTCCCTGATTGTTTGCCGGGCGGCTCGTGAATGACGCGGTTCTCCGGTCGGTGCGCTCAGCGACCGAGGATGCTGCCCGTCAGCGACACATGACGGTTGACGTCTTTGTACAGCAGGTACCGGAACTTCGACGGGCCGCCGGCGTAGCAGGCCTGCGGGCAGAAGGCACGCAGCCACATGAAGTCGCCCTCCTGAACCTCGACCCAGTCGCCGTTGAGCCGGTACACCGCTTTGCCCTCGAGCACATAGAGGCCGTGCTCCATGATGTGCGTCTCGGCGAACGGAATCGACCCGCCCGGCTCGAAGGTCACGATATTGACGTGCATGTCGTGCGCCATGTTGCTCGGGTCGACAAAACGCGTCGTCGCCCACGCGCCGTCGGTGTCGGGCATCGGCGTGGGCTCAACAGCATCGTCGCTCGTGACGAACGCAGCCGGAACAGCCACGCCGTCGAGCGGCTCGTACTCCTTGCGCACCCACTGGAACGACGCCACGTCGTCCGAGCGATTGTGCAAGCTCCACGACGCTCCTGCGGGAAGATAGGCGTACCCGCCAGCATCCATCACGTGCTCGGTGCCGTCGATCGTCGCCACGAGCGAGCCGCGCAGCACGAAGACGACGCTCTCGACGCCGGCCTCGGGCTCCGGACTATCGCTGCCTCCGCCCGCGCCGACCTCGACGATGAGCTGGGCGAAGGTCGTCGAGAATCCGGCGATGGGCTTCGCGAGCACCCACGCGCGGGTGTTCTGCCAGTCGGGCAGGTTGCTCGTGACGATGTCGCGCAGCACGCCTCGCGGAATGACGGTGTATGCCTCGGTGACGATGGCGCGGTCGGTGAGCAGGTCGGTCTGCGGCGGCAGGCCGCCCTCGGGGGCGTAGTAGGTTCGTTCGCTCATGTGTTCTCCTCACGGCTCAATTTGGGGTGCGCGAGGTGCGTGAGCTCGCGCGTCGTGATGCCGACAGCATCCTGAATCTCTGACTCGGTCACGGCGCCGCACTGAACACCGCGCAGCACGAAGCGCGCGAGGGCACGGGCTGTGGCGGGCTCGTCCATGATGCCCGCGTCTGCGTGGTGCAGGTAGTTGTCGAGGCGGCGGGTGGCCGCAGGCAGACCCTGGCGGTAGAACGCGTAACTCGCGATGAACCGCGTGGGCAGCTGCGCGGCATGGAGGTCCCACCCCTGGTAGAAGCCGCGCTCGAGCGACCGGCGCACGAGCCGCGCGTGCAGGCGCCACGCGGCAAGCACGTCGTCGGGATCCCCCACGGGAATGACGTTCGTCGAGCCGTCGCTCAGGCGCACGCCCGTCTCAGCGACTGCGACCTGCATGACCTGCTTGGCGTAGTCGGCGGCGGGGTGCTCCATCGACTGGTACTCGGCAGCGATCTGCAGCGCGGCGCTGTAGTCATACGTTCCGTAGTGCAGCGACGTAATGCGGCCGTCAGCCCTGTGCAGCAGCTGCGCGATCGGCACGGTGCCGTCGGCGGCGAGGATCAGCTGCGGCGTCTCCATCTGCACCTCGAAGCGCAGACCTCCCGCGTCGAGGCCCAGCGCGCCCTCGAGCTTCTCGCACACGTCGACCATGGCGGTGACCTGGTCGACCGTTGTCACCTTCGGAAGCGTCAGGATCAGCCCGTCGGGCAGCGGCCCAGCCTGGGCGAGCGTCGTGACGAAGCGATCGAGCGTGGCAAGGCCCCGGTGCCGCGTCGCCTCTTCAAAACATTTGAAGCGGATGCCGATGAACGGCGTGCCTCGATCGGCACGGTACGCGGCCGCGACGTTCTCGGCCGCGGCTTCGGCCGCGGCATCTTCAGCGACATCGCCCTGGTCGCCGTACCCGTCTTCGAAGTCGATGCGCAGATCTTCAATCGGCTCGCTCGCGAGCTTGGCGTCGACGAGCGGTGCCACCTGCGCGATGAGCTCGTCGCGCAAGCCCAGTTTGGCGCACAGCTCGATCGTGCCGCCCGCCTCGGCGACGGCGGCGGCAGCATCCGCTCCCCATCGCGCGGCGAGCGCGGGCTCGTAGCGGTGGCCGGGAACGTACACGGTGTGAATCGGCTGCCGGCTGCCGTCGTCGCCGGGATAGGCGGTCTCGAGCAGCCGGTCGGTCGCCGCCAGGTGGGCGTCGACCCGCGCGACGTCGCCAGAGGTGAGGGATGCTGCCATCAGCGCACCAGCTTGTAGGCGGGGGTCGTGAGGAAGTCCTCGTAGTCGCTCGAGAGGCAGATGTCACGAATGAGTCTGCTCGCCGGCTCGTAGTAGCGCGCAAACGCTTCGGCATCGACCTCGCACTTGAGGCGGTCGGTCTCTTCGGCGAGTAGCGTCGTCACGAGCTCAGGCGTCGCCTCATTGCCCGTGTCGGCGTACCGCACCTTGTTGTGCAGCTGCTGCCACACCTGCGAGCGCGAGATCTCGGCGGTCGCAGCATCCTCCATGAGGTTGTGAATGGCGACCGCGCCGTTTCCCGACAACCACACGGCGGTGTAGGCGACGGCGACGTAGAGGTTGAGGCGCAGCCCCTCCTCGGTCACCTCGCCGGGCGTCGATGACACGTCGAGCAGGTCGGCGGCGGTGACGTTCACCTCGGGGCGCGTGCGGTCGAGCTGGTTCGGCTTGTCGCCCAGCACAGCATCGAACTCCTCGCGGCAGATCGACACGAGGTCGGGATGCGCCACCCACGATCCGTCGAATCCGTCGTTCGCCTCGCGGGACTTGTCGTCGCGCACCTTCGCGATCGCGGCCTCAGTCACCTCGGGGTCGCGGCGGTTAGGAATGAACGCCGCCATGCCGCCCATGGCGAACGCGCCGCGCTTGTGGCACGTCTGCACGAGCAGTTCCGTGTAGGCGCGCATGAACGGCGCGGTCATCGCCACGCTCGCGCGGTCCGGAATCACGAAGTCGCTGCCGGCGTCGCGGAAGTACTTGATGATGCTGAACAGGTAGTCCCAGCGCCCGGCGTTGAGCCCCGACGCGTGGTCGCGCAGCTCGTAGAGAATCTCGTCCATCTCGAAGGCCGCGGGAATCGTCTCGATCAGCACGGTCGCGCGCACAGTGCCGTGCGGAATCCCCAGCTCGGCCTCGGCGAACATGAAGACGTCGTTCCACAGGCGCGCTTCGAGGTGGCTCTCCATCTTCGGCAAGTAGTAGAAGGGCCCCTGGCCGGATGCTGTCAGGTGCGCTGCATTGTGAAAGAAGTGCAGGCCGAAGTCCACCAGCGCGCCAACCGCGTCCGAGCCGTCGACGTCGAAGTTGTCGTCGTCCATGTGCCATCCGCGGGGACGAACGACAACGACCGCGAGCTGCCCGTCATCGCGCAGGGCGTACTGCTTGCCCTCGGGCGAGGTGTACGCGAGAACTCCGCGCGCCGCATCCTTGAGGTTCAGCTGCGAATCGACCACGTTGAACCAGTGCGGCGTGCTCGCATCTTCGAGGTCGGCGAGCCACACCTTCGCGCCGGAGTTGAGCGCATTGATCGCCATTTTCGCGGGCGATGCCGGCCCTGTGATCTCGACGCGTCGGTCGCGCAGCGCCTCGGGTGCCTCGGCGACCGTCCAGTCACCGGCGCGCACGTCGGCCGTCTCGGGCAGAAAATCGAGCTTGCCGGTTCGCGCGACCTCCTCCCGGCGCGTGCGGCGAGCGCCGACCAGTTCGTCACGACGTGCGGCGAACTCCGCATGAAGCTTCTGGACGAACGCGAGGGCTTCCTCTGTGAGAATCTCGTCGCCGCGGGGCGCAGTTTCGCTGTTCTTCGCTGTCAGTGACACTGTTTCTCTACTCCTTGTGCGATTCTGCTGCTTTGACGATGGCCTCGGCGACCTCGACCGACACCAGCGGATCGAAGACGCTCGGAATGATGTAGCTCGCGTTCAGCTCGTCCGGCTCCACCCGGTCGGCGATCGCCTGCGCAGCTGCGACCAGCATAGGCGCGGCGATGTCCGACACGCCCGCGTCGAGCAGCCCGCGGAACACGCCGGGAAAGGCGAGCACGTTGTTGATCTGGTTCGGAAAGTCGCTGCGCCCTGTCGCGACGACGGCGGCCGTGCGTGACGCGACGACCGGGTCGACCTCGGGCACGGGGTTTGCCATGGCGAACACAATGGCGTTGTCGGCCATTGCCGCGATGTCGTCTCCGGTGAGAATGTCCGGAGCGCTCACGCCGATGAACACGTCGCTTCCGACGACCGCTTCGGCGAGGCTTCCCGAGAACCCGTCCGGGTTCGTGGTCTTGGCGAGCTCCTGCCGATGCGGGTCCGCATACGTCTCGCCCGTGTGAATGGCGCCCGTGCTCCCGCACGCGATGATGTTGCGCGCGCCCTGCGCCTGCAGCAGCTGAACGATCGCGTTTCCCGCGGCACCGACACCCGAGACCACAATGCGCACGTCCTCGATCTTCTTGTCGACGACGCGCAGCGCGTTGGTCAGAGCCGCGAGCGTCACGATCGCCGTGCCGTGCTGGTCGTCGTGGAACACCGGAATGTCGAGCTCGTCGCGCAGCCGCGCCTCGATCTCGAAGCAGCGCGGCGCGGCGATGTCCTCGAGGTTCACACCCCCGTACACCGGCGCGATCGCCTTCACGATTGAGATGATCTCCTCGGTGTCCTGCGTGTCGAGGCACACGGGCCACGCGTCGACGTCGGCGAACTGCTTGAACAGTGCCGCCTTGCCCTCCATCACGGGCAGTGCCGCGGCGGGCCCGATGTTGCCCAGACCGAGCACGGCCGAGCCATCCGTCACGACGGCGATGGTGTTCCGCTTTACCGTGAGCGCGCGAGCGTCAGCGGGGTTCTCGGCGATCGCCATGCACACGCGAGCCACGCCCGGCGTGTACGCCCGAGAGAGGTCGTCGCGATTGCGGATCGGCTCGCGCGACACCACCTCGAGCTTGCCGCCCAGGTGCATCAAGAACGTCCGGTCGCTCACCTTGCGCACGACGACTCCGTCCAGCGCATCGAGCGAGGTCTTCACGTCGTCGGCGTGATCGGTCCCCGTCGTGTTGCACGTGAGGTCGACGACCATTCCCGAATGGTGCGACTCCACGACGTCGAGCCCGGTGACCACCGCTCCCGTCCGCGCGGCTGCCGCGGCAAGTTCGCTCGTGGCCGTGAAGTTCGCGGGCGCTTCCAGTCGCAGGGTGATCGAATTTCCGGGGCCCGGGTTCGCCATGGGTTTCCTCCTCAGTGAGGTCTGACCCTTTCGGGCCGCTCAAGTCTTTTCGTATTATGGATAATAATATTTGCTAGATGGAATGACAAGTCGGCACATTCACAAAATCGAGCGGATGCTGTCGCGTAGCGCCCTCGAGAGGGTGCGCCCCATTGCGCCAGACCCCCATTTCTCACATGATGGAATGAAACATTCAGAAAGAGGTGACCCGTGCCGGTCAAGCAAGCGAAACCGTCCGGAGGCGTGCAGTCTGTTGAGCGCGTGTTCGAACTTCTCGAACTCATCACCGACGCCGGCGGAGAGGTGACGCTCAGCGAGCTGTCCTCATCCACCGATCTGCCCCTCCCCACGATTCACCGGCTGCTGCGCACCTTGGTCTCCCTCGGATACGCCCGACAGCTGCCCAACCGCCGCTACGCGCTTGGGCCGCGCCTGATCCGCCTCGGCGAAGGAGCGAACAAACAGCTCGGCGCCCTCGCACGCCCGCAGCTCGCTTCGCTTGTCTCCGATCTGGGCGAGAGCGCGAACATGGCCGTGCTCGACGGCGACATGGTCGTCTACATCGCGCAGGTGCAGTCCAAGCACTCCATGCGCATGTTCACCGAAGTCGGGCGCCGTGCACACACGCACGACACCGGTGTGGGCAAGGCCATGCTCGCGCAGCTGCCCGAAGAGCGCGTGCGCGGCATCGTCGAGCGCGCAGGCATGCCCACCCCGACGGAGAAGAGCATCGGCACGGTCGACGATCTCCTTGCCGAACTCGAGCGCATCCGCGATCGCGGATACTCCATCGACGATGGCGAGCAGGAGCTCGGCGTGCGGTGCTACGCCATGGCGGTTCCGGATGCTCCGACCCCGACAGCCATCTCCGTGTCTGGGCCCGACAGCCGTGTCGACGACGAGTTCGCTGCTCGTGCGATCCCGCTGCTCACCGAAGCCGCCGAAGCCATTTCCGCCGACCTCACGCTCGCGTGAGTCGCGTCGCGGTCGTCACCGGCGCCGGGTCGGGCATCGGGCGCGCGAGCGCTCAGGCCCTTCTCGACGCCGGCTACCGCGTCGCTCTCGTCGGCCGGCGTGAAGCTGCGCTGGCTGAGACGGCCACGCGTCACCCCAATGCTCTCGTCGTTCCCGCCGACGTCAGTGATCCGCAGCAGGTCGATGCCGTCTTCGACCGGGTCGTCACCGAGTGGGGCCGGGTCGACGTGCTGTTCAACAACGCGGGCGTCTTCCCCGTCGCTGCCGCCGTCGACGAGCTGCCACTCGATGAGTGGAATCGCGCCCTCGCCGTCAACCTCACCGCCGTCATGCTGTGCAGTGCGGCGGCCGTGCGCGTTATGAAGGCGCAGTCACCGCAGGGCGGACGCATCATCAACAACGGATCGATCTCGGCGCACGCCCCGCGCCCGCTCTCCCCCGCCTACACGGCGACGAAGCACGCGGTCACCGGTCTGACGAAGTCCATCGACCTTGATGGCCGCCCCTTCGGCATCACGTGCGGTCAGATCGACATCGGCAATGCGGCGACCGACCTCACGCAGTCCATCGGCATCACCGAGGGCGCTCTGCAGGCGAACGGCTCGCGCTTAGTCGAGCCGAAGTTTTCGGTTGAGGATGCTGCCAAAGCAGTCGTGCTCATGGCCCAGCTCCCGCCGAATGCCACCGTCAACTCCCTCACGATCACGGCCTCGGGCATGCCCTACGTGGGCCGCGGCTGACGCCGAAGTGCGCGCCTGCACCACAGTCGCGAGGTCAGGGAAGAACGCGAGAGATTGTGCGCTCATAGAGCACGTAGGCAGCCGGAACGTCATCGCGTATCGCAATGTCCGCCAATCGCGCACGATGCGTCGACAAGCGGGCGAAGTGATCCTCGGAGCGCATCCGGGCGGACGGAAAAGTGAACATAAGCGCACTTGCGCTCACAATGGCTTGGCGCTCACCTGGATCAGAGAGAATTCTCGCATCGCTCGTGAGGAGCACTCGACCAGCGTCCGCCTGTTCGCTAATCCAGGTTGTGTCTGCAACGAGCTGGCCGTGCTGCACACCATACACCTCGCTGAGGGTCGCAACTCGCCACCCAGCGTTGCGAAGTGCAGTGGCAAGTTTTTTGCGCCCGAGCGAACGGTCGAGGAAGAACTCAGGAGCCATATTCGTGAATCACTCGACGAGCAACGACCTCGTCGAGTCCGAAATCGTCGATCACTTCGTCGAATGGCTCACCCGCCTCGATTCGTCCGACGACATCGGAGACCCGGGCACCGACAGACTCGAATGTCGGTTTTCCCGCATTGATCCGTGGGTCCACGATGACATCCGTTCCCCCGAACTTCGCCGGGTAGAAACGGGAGATCATGTTTTCCGGAGAATACGTGACCGTCTGCAAATGCTCCTGGACAACCTCCCGAAACATTCGCTGTTTATTACGAACGACTGCCAATGATGACTCGGAATCGGGCGACGCATCTGGGTCGTCGAGATACTCATAGAGAAGTTCGACACCGTCGGTCTTCAACCTGCCGCTCAAGAGTGCGTCTTGAGTGCCGATCTCCTTTTTCAACGCTAGTACCGCTGGACGAATGCGCTGCATCGATAATCCGGCATCACGAAGTGTCTTGACAACGTACGCCTCCGCAAGACCTGCGAACGGGACGATGAGAGACCTGAACGGCTCCGCAAGAGTGATGAGGCTCGTCGACTCTCGCCGACCCTCACGAGTAGGGTAGGTATACCCGCTGGCCCAGTTGCGAAGTGAGTTTGGCGGCACGTCAATGATCCGCGCTGCTTCTGCCTGTGAGTAGCGCGGCGCAAGGTAGATTTCGGGAAGCGTCGCCATACTTTGATCATAACTTTGGATCACGACGAAAACCTGAAGCTCCGGGCGTTGTGGACAACACATCACCGCTCACAGTTTTCGGACGGTAATCAGAAGCCCAGGCATCTCGGAGCGCAAGATGAGCTCATTCCGCATTCCCATGAGCGTGTGGCGCACCCAGCAGCTGGGCGCGCCACACGCAGTGTCGGAATGCCTCGCTATGACGCAGGCGAGTTCTTCGGCGGCTCCGACGAGTCCGTCGCGTCGGAGCCGGGCACGTCGATCTCGTTCCCCTCAGAGTCGACGAGCACGACTTCGTTGTCGTCAGCATCCACGATCTTGCCGTCGACACACCGGTCGCCTTCTTGCAGGCACTCGATGACCTGAATCGGAATCTGCCGGGTGGGGGCCGCCGCGAACACCGACGGGTCCTTGGGCGTTCCGAACCGGAACTCGTTGAAGAGCAGGTTGAGCAGAACGGCCATGACCGCCGCCGAGCTGATTCCCGAGTCGAAGATGACCTGGAACCACGACGGGAAATTCGAGTAGATGTCGTGGTTCACAACCGGCAGCACGCCGAACGTGATGGCCGTCGCGACAATGATGAGGTTCATGTTGTCGCGGTAGTTCACCTTCGAGAGCGTGCGGATGCCGCTCGCCGTCACCGTGCCGAAGAGCACAATGCCTGCACCGCCAAGCACGGGCATCGGGATCGCCGCGACCAGCCGCCCGAGCACCGGGAGCAGGCCGAGCACGACCATAATGACGCCGCCGGCTGCGACGGCCCAGCGGCTCTTGATCTTGGTGACGGCAACCAGACCGACATTCTGGGCGAACGCGCTCTGCGTGAACGAGTTGAACACGGGCGAGACCGCGCTCGACAGCATGTCGGCCCGGAGGCCAGCGGCGATCCGCTTGGAATCCATCTTCGAGCCAGTGATCTCGGCGATGGCGATCAGGTCGGCTGTCGTCTCGGTCATGATCACGAGGATCACAATGACCATCGAGAAGATGGCGGCGGGCTCGAACTGCGGGAGTCCGAAGTGGAACGGGTTCGGAAAAGAGACGTACGGTCCATCGAAGACACCCGAGAAGTTGACCTTGCCCATGAGGGCGCCGACTCCTGTGCCGAGCACGAGCGCAATGAGAATCGACAACCGCGAGATCGTCGCGTTGCCGACTTTGCTCAGCAGCATGATGATCGCGAGGGTGATGCCGGCGAGCGCGATGTTGCTCGGGTCGGCGTAGTCGACAGCATCCGGATTATTGCCGACGATCCACCCGGCGGCCACGGGGATCAGGGTCAGACCGATCGTCGTGATGATGATTCCCGTGACGATCGGCGGAAAGAGCCGCACGATCCGGGCGAAGAACGGAGCGATCACGAGCCCGATGATCGACGCCACGAGCACCGCTCCGAAGACGGCCTGAATGCCGCTGCCCTGATTCAGGATCGAGAGCATCGTCGCGACGGCGGCGAACGAGACACCCTGAACGAGCGGCAGCTTCGATCCGAAGAAGGGAATGCCGACGGTCTGCAAGAGCGTCGCCAGGCCTCCGATGAACAGGCAGGATGCCAGCAAGATGGCGATCTCGCCGGAGCCGAGCCCTGCGGCCCCTCCGATGATGATCGGCACGGCGATGATGCCGCCGTACATGGTGAGAACGTGCTGCAAGCCGTAGGCGAACGCGCTGCCAACCGGCATCCGCTCGTCTTCAGGGCGCTCAGGATCAATGGGCGTTTTCACGCGCTGTGCTCGGGACATGTGGACCTCCTCGTCCAGATGTTGGGTACCGTTCGACCAGGAGTTTCGATCGAACCGAGGTGTGGTTTTGAGTGATTGAAAAGTTGATTCGGTGTCGCGAATCGGCGCTCGGCCGAAGAGCAATCGGCAAAACGCGACTAACGGTATGCAGTTGTCTGTGTGTGGAACCACGCCCCGGAGTTTTCACCCCGGGGCGTCGCCCGATCAGCAGAAGCCGGCGATGCCCTCCCAGGCCTTCTCATCGAGCGCAGCGCCCTCACGCTGCACCGTTGCCTCGATGAGTCCATAGGGACGGTCGGCCGCGAAGAACACCTCGTTGGGGTTCTCAAGGCCGAACGGCTCGAGGTCGACGACGAAGTGGTGCTTGTTGGGCATCGAGAACTTCAGCTCGTCGATCTCGGGGTGCGCGTTCAGCACCTTCTCCCCCATCTGGAACAGCGTCTGCTGCAGTGCCGTCGAGTGCTTCTCGGCAAAGCCCTCGAGCAGCAGAGCCTTCACGCTGTCGTACGTGGCGTTCCAGTCGAGGTCTGTCGTGTTGTAGCGCCAGCGCACCGCGACGTCGGTCGCGAGAATGCGATCAGTTGCTTCGGGAAGCGTGGTGTATTTGTCTTTCTCGTAGCCCACGAACTCGCTGCCGGTCGACTTCAGCACCGTGAGACTGTGCAGCCCGCCAATGACCGTGCGCGTGTCGCCGTCACCGACGACGACGGCCGTGCGCGTCTCGCTGCCGTTGCGCACGAACGAGTGGTCGTGCTCTTCGCCGTTGACGAGAATGCGATCCCACGAGTACTGCTCGGCCTCCCACCGGCCGCCGGTGATCCAGTCCCAGCCGCTCGTGAAGTGCTCGGCCAGTCCAAGCAGAAAGTCCTCGGGCGACGAGATACCCTTCTTCGCGAATGCGAAGACCGTGTTCTTCTGCGTGTCGGTCGGCAGGCAGTGGGCGTTGTCGCCCTCCGTGTGCACGGTCTCGAAGTCACCGCGCAGCTGGCTGGTGACGTTGAGATCGGCTATCTCGTGCCGGTCGGTGTCCCGCTTGACGCGCACCACCCGCACTTCTGCCTTGCCGTACTGATTCTTGCCGAGAATGACGTTGCTCATGTCAGCTCCCTCGATATGTTGAATAGGCGAACGGACTGAGCAGAAGCGGCACGTGATAGTGCGCCTGCTCACTGTTGACGGAGAACGTCAACGAGACCTCCGGAAAGAAGGTGTCCTGGGAGATGCCGGCGAAGTAGGCGCCCGTGTCGAACCGCAGCCGGTATGTACCGGAGTCGAGTCGCTCAGGGCCCAGATCTTTCACCCGCCCGTCAGCATCGGTGAAGCCCGTGGCTACCTGGCCCCAGGTCTCGCCGTTCTGGGCTTCAAGAACAACGGAGACCCCGGTGGCCGGCGCGCCGACCATCGTGTCCAGAATATGGGTGGTCACGTGCGAGACGCTCATGCGCTCACTACTCCTTCTAGTCGAAGCGCTGCGATCTCGCGCAGCTGGTGGTCGACGATCGCCTGTTCCTCTTCGGCAGTATGTCCGAGGCGTGCAGTGAGCGCAGCAAGAATCTCCTCAGAGCTGCGCCCGGCCGCCCGAATCAGAAAGACGCGGTCGAATCTCGCTTCGTATGCTTTGTTGCCCTCAGCGAGAGCGTGTGCGGTGGCGTCCGAGGTGTCGACGCCCGCCTGCTCCGATCGCGACATGGATGCTTCGGCACCCTCGCCCTCGGCACGCTCGCCGATCCTCGGGTGATGCGAGAGCGCGCGCTCGAGCTCTGCTTCGGTGAAGGGCGATGCCGCCTCCGTGGCGAAGGCGATAAGCTGCGCGCGGCTCGCGAACGGGCGCTCGACACTGATCGCCCTGCCCCACCGTTCGATGTCCAGGCAGGGTCGCAGAACGTCCAGTGCGTCGTCGTCGGAAAGCTGGTTGAACTGCTCGAGTTGCATCGTTGATCCTCTAGCCAGATATTCCACAGTTCGGAATATCTATTTCATTTTCAATAATTCAAGCCGGAAGCCCGGGCCTTGTCAAGACGAGACCCGGGTGTGTTTACGCGTCGACTCCCAGCTCGCGCCGCAGCGCCGCAACGTGGCCGTCGGCGTGCACGTTGTACTCCGCGCGCGAGACGGCTCCGGCCTTGTCGACGACGATCGTCGAGCGCAGAATTCCGACCATGGCGGTGCCATTGATGACCTTCTCACCCCACGCCCCGTACTCCTTCGCCGTCGCCGCTCCGGCATCCGAGAGCAGCGGAAAGACGAGGTCGTGGTTCTTTGCGAACGACGCGATGGCGTCGACGGGGTCCGCCGAGATTCCAATGACTTCGTATCCCGCACCGCGAAGCGACGCGAGATTGTCGCGGAAGTCGCAGGCCTCTGTCGTGCATCCGGGTGTCTCCGCCTTCGGGTAGAAATAGACGACGACGTCGCGGCCGCGAAAGTCGCTGAGCGACACGTCCTTGCCATCCACGCCGGGCAGGGTGAAGTCGGGAGCGGTGTCCCCGGTGCTGAGCTGTTTCGTCATTGACATCTCCTTTATGCGCGTGAGCGCGGTCTACGTTGCGGGGGCCGACACGTTGAATGCGTCGGCGAGCTCGGCGATCTTCCGAGCACGCCCCAGTCGGGGAAGGTCACTGCCGTCGCGGATCACGCAACCGCGCGCCTCGAAGTCGGCGAGGAAGCCGTTCGCCCAGGCCACATCGGTCGGCGTCGGACTGATGACCTCGTTGATCACGGGAACCTGCTCCACATCGAGGCAGAGCTTGCCGGTCATCCCCATGCTCACGGTCGTGGCGGACTGCTCGCGCAACACAGGGTGGCTCGATCCGACGGTCGGTCCGTCGATCGGCCCGGGCAGGTTTCCGCAGCGGCTGGCGACGACGAGCTTGGCGCGTGGGTATGCCATGGCCTCCTTGTCAGCTGACATTCCCGTGTCGCGACGGAAGTCTCCGCTGCCGAAGGCAAGCCGGAACGCTCCGTCGGCCCGCGCGATATCCGTTGCCGATTCGATGCCGACCGCCGATTCAACGAGCGCGATCACGGGAAAGCTGTTCCTCAGATTGCGAAACGTGTCCTCGACCTGACGTGGCGTCTCGGTCTTGGCGAGCATGACACCCTGCAGACCGGGCGCGTCGCGCAGGGCGGCGAGGTCTTCACCCCAGAATTCCGATGAGGCGTCGTTGACGCGCACCCAGGCTTCGCCGCCCGAGCTCAGCCACTCGACCACGGCGTCGCGCGCTTGTGGCTTGCGCGACGGGTCGACGGCGTCTTCGATGTCGAGAATGATTCCGTCGGCCGCGCTGCGGTCGGCGTCGCTGAAGACCTCCGGTTTGGTGGCGGGAACGAGCAGCCATGAGCGCGCAAGCTTCGCCGGAACCGATCGGGTCCGGCGCACCGCCCCCGGGCCCTCATTCGAAGCAGCCGCGACGACAGCGTCACCCTGTGAACTCATTCCTGAACCTACCTCGCCACTTTCACAATGTGAAAGCTAAATATTGCTTACCGAAAAGATTAGGATGCGGTGGCAGCAATGTCAATCATGCGAACAAGGTTCGCTCGACAGGATTCTGCGGCGCCGCGCTCCTCCATATAAAGGGTACGTCGCGGCGTGTACACCTCGGGCGAGAAGCTCTCAGAAGCGTGAGTGTTTCTACCTAGGTGCTCGAGCGGATGTGAAACTTAAATGTGGAAGAGGAATATGAGTCGGTGTCGTCACGTCATTGCAGCATGGGTAAGGCTGACAATGGCGACGACAACAACGAGTGCGCGCAAGAGCAGATCTGGTAGACGCTTGGCAAGTGAAGCGCCCTGATACCCGCCAATCAATGCGGCTCCAGCCATAACAGCAACGGCAAGCCACCTGACGTCCACGCCGCCCAGTACGGCCGTGACGGAGAAGGCTAGCGCAGCCGTCACATTGACGGTAAGAGTCAGGAGATTCTTAACGCCATTGATATCGCGAATCGGTCGACGAGTTGTAATCCCCAAGATCCCAAGCAGAAGTACGCCTTGTGCCGCCGCGAAGTAGCCGCCGTAAATGGACGTGAAGAACGCCCCGATGCGGGTAGCAATGCCTCGGTAGGGAAACTGCGGCGCCTCTCCCGCACGTCGACTCAGCCAACGAGCGATGATCGGCTGAGCCACAACCATAACCAACGCGACGGTGAGCAGGACGAGGACAACAAAGTGAATGGCGTCCGGGGAGGTCACGAGAAGGAGGACGGCGCCAAGAGCTCCTCCAATGATCGCGATCACGGTCAACGGTGCAATTTCACGCTTCTCCGCGAGAAGCTGCTTGCGATTCGCAAGCGTGCCGCCGAAGGCCGAGAGCACCATTGCGATCGTATTCGTTGCGATCGCCGCCGTAGGCTCAACGCCCACTGCCAGCAGCACAGGGAGAGTGACAAGCGAGCCGGAGCCGATCGCGCCATTAATGGAACCTGCTACGAGCGCAGACACACACAGCAAGGCATAGTCGAAGAAGGTCACAAGAGTCCAGAAGTGTTGACGTGAGAGTCGAAATTTGTCAGATCGCGAATTCGATCAGCTCGAGCGAACGGAGGATATGTGCGCGGGTGCGTTCGGAGGCCTCTTGCGCGTCACCAGCGCACAAAGCCTCGAGGATCGAAGCGTGCTCGGACCAAGATGAGGCCGCGCGGCCCGCAATGATCGTGGCGAGGAACCACGCAATTCTTCGCTCTAGGTCATCAAGAATACGTCTCGATACGCGGTTTCCCCCCGCTGCTGTAATGAGATCGTGAAATGTCGTGTTGAGCTCGAGGAGCGTCCGAGAATCACCGTCGGCACTCTCCGTAGAACCTCGGTCAGCGGCCAAGCGGGTGCCGTTCGCGACGATCTCCGAAAGCTGATCGAGAACGACCGGCTCGATGGAACGTGCAGCAAGCGCTGCACTATCTGCCTCGAGCACCGCCCGCACATGAAACACTTCCATAACTTCTCGGGGAGTCGGACGGTGCACGAAAGCCCCGCGCCCCGGCACAAGGTTGATAAAGCCTGCCCCAGCCAGCATCTGGAGCGATTCACGCACTGGCTGCCTGCTCACGCCAAGCCGCTCAGCCAAAGCGCCTTCAACGACGTGCTCTCCCGGAGAGAGCGTTCCGTACACAATGAGATCCTCGATTGCGTTCCTCACCTGCGTACGCAGGGTCGAGCCTCGCACCACGACAGGGCTCGGTTGCTCCGCAATCTCGCTCAAGACTGGGTCCCCACAAGTCGGCCCAAGTCCGTCACGGGCGAGCTGGGTAGCCACCGTGCCTCGAGGCGCACACCCGCTGCTGCAAGGTCGCGCCAGATGCCGATCTCTTCGTCTGACGCATGCACTTCTTTCGTCAATCGCTTGCGCTCAGGAGCGGTGTGCACGTTACCGACGTTCACCGTCGACATGGGCATGCCCGCGCTGCGCAGAGCGGCAAGCTCAGCGGGCCCGCGAACCAGAACCATTGTCGAAACGGCTGAATCAGATGCATTAACAATCGTCGCCGAGTCGGCGATCGTCAGCACGTCTGCCGTGACGCCGGCCGGAACCGCCATGAGAAGCAGTTGCTTCTGAGTCTCATCGACCGCGATCTCGTCATCGGCCACGAGAATCTGCTCAATACCGAGTGCCTGGGTCCACCCCATGACAACTTGGCCGTGAATGAGTCGGTCGTCGACGCGGATCAATGAGATGCGCATACGTTGTCCTTCCTAGTGAGTTCCATAAAGCTATCGAGAGTGCGTTGACATGGGTTCACAAATTGACCTCACTCCCTCGGAGCACGACGCGTCGAAGCGACAGGGCGTCGTCAAGCATGACCAGATCTGCCTTCGCGCCCACCTTAAGCCGGCCGATCCGCGTATAGCCGAGTGATTCGGCCGGAACTGTGCTCGCGGAGTAAAGCGCATAAGCGAGTGGAACCCCGGCCTCGGCAAGAGTTCTCACGCCATCGAACACGCTTGAGGTGCTCCCCGCGATTGTCCCCGCTGAATTACGCGCGACTCCGTTCGTGAGCGTCACGCGAGTGCCTTCCCAGCGTTGCTGCGGGCCGTCAGCGAGTCCGGTCACATCAGAACCATCACTTACAAGCATCATGCGCGCGGCGATTGGCTCGACAGCGAAGTGCGCCGCGAGCATCTCAGGAGAAATATGGATACCGTCTGCCACGACTTCGGCCCTGACACGATCGTCGGCAAGGAGCGCGGCAACGGGCCCGGGTGCGCGATGGTGCACAGGAGGCATGCCGTTCCACAGGTGCGTCGCTCGCCGAGCACCGGCACGGATTGCCCGAGACGTCGCTGCGTAGTCGGCATCCGTGTGTCCGATTGAGGGCACCACACCGTCAGCTCTGAGACGTTCAATCGCGGGAATTCCGCGCGTAAGCTCTGGCGCGATGGTGCATATCCTCAGAGCACCATCGGCAGCATCCATGACACGGCTCAGGTTGGAGTCCGTAGGCTCGAGCAAATACTCGCGCCTGTGAACGCCGCGACGCTCGGCACTGATAAAGGGGCCTTCTAGATGCACCCCGAGCAGTGCCGCCGTGTTGTCAGCGCCTGACCTCTTCGAACATGACGAGAGTCCCGCCAAAGAGACCTCGATGCTCGTCAGTGGCACGCTTGCCGTCGCGGCGACAAACGATGTGACTCCCTGCGAGACGAGATACCGTCCGACAGAATCGACCGCGTCGGAGGATGCCTCCATGAGATTTCTGCCGAGCGCTCCATGAACATGTGTGTCGATGAATCCCGGGGCAATAATAAGGCCGGTCGCGTCGATGGTTTCAGTGTTCCCGACATGCCGGTCATCGGTCAGTACGTCCCTGATCAGAGATCCGTCGACGACGACAGTCGCGTTCCGGAGTTCCCGGTCAATGAGGACTCTGCCTCCCACATACGCGCGAGCGGTCATGCTTACGCCAGGATTCCGAAATAACCAGTAACAACGCCAATGACGACGGCACCGACCAGCACGAGCCAGAGGGCGACTCTCTTGCGAACAAGCCAGAAAACAGCCAACGTTGCCGCCAACGGGAGCACGGCCGGCAGAACAGTGTCGAGCTGATCCTGAAGGCTGATCGACGCGTCCCCATTTTCATAGACAAATGGAGTCGTCACATTCAACAGGGTCGCGACAAGCGCGCCTGTCACGGCCAAGCCGACGACGGTTGCGCCTTCCTTGAGCTTTTCGAGTTCACTCCCGCCGAGCCGATCGAGGAAGCGCATTCCTGTTCGGTATCCAAGGCTCGTGCCCCAGAACCTCATGCCCATTTGAATTGCGAGCAACCCGAGCACGAAGAGTATCGGACCGAGCGGGTTTCCATTGACCGCGAGAGCGGCACAGACCGCCGAGAAAATCGGGCGAATCGTGCCGAACACCAACGAGTCGCCGATCCCTGCGAGCGGTGCCATGAGTCCGACCTTGACTGAGGTGATTGCCTCGTCCGATACGGCTTCGTCGCCGCTCGCGCGCCGGTGCTCCATCGTGGCGACGATTCCAGTAATCGGACCCAGCGTCCAAGGATGCGTGTTGAAATATGCGAGGTGCCGCCGGTAAGCCGCCGAGCGCGATTTCTCATCTGGATAGAGCCGGTCGAGCATCGGTCGCAAGATCCACCAGAAGCCGAGGTTCTGGAAGCGCTCATAATTGAATGCACCTTGAAGCAGCAGACCACGGAAAGTCAGAGAGCGAATCTCGCGGCGCTGCTCTTTCTCGCTCAGATCTGTCTTGTCGGTTCGGACTGTTTCGTTCTCAATCATCACAATGCCTCGGTCTCACTTCAGGGTCGTCTTGGGCAGCTGCCGCTCGGGCGTCGGCGCGGTGGCGGGCGTCGGCGACGGGGTGTCAGTCAGTTCCTTATGGGAGGCTGAACGTCCTCGACGGTAGATGACGATGACTAGTGCAGTTGCAAGCAGTGCAACGCCGATCACCGTGAAGTTGGTGAAAGCAGCAATCGTGAACCCCGCGAAGAACAGTGGGAACAGTGACTTGTTGAACAGCACCGAAAGGAGGATGCCAAAGCCTACTGCCGGCAAAATTGCGGCAGCGGTGTTGAGGCCGTTCATCACATCATCGCTCAAAGAATCGACGAGCCCCTGCACGGCGTTGTTGCCGAAATAAAGCGCAAGGAACGTCGGGATCGCGTACGCGAAGAAGTGAATTGCGTTACCTGTCCACACGACCGTCATGATCGATGTCGACCTCGCGTCTTCTGCCGCGGTATCGGCACGGTGCACAAGGAACGAGCACACGGTCTTGGCAAACAGTTCGCAGAAAGTGCCGAGCACGGCGGCAGGCACAGCGAGCACGAGCGCGGCCGCGGTTCCGCTCCCTGAGCTGATTGCGAGGGCAACTCCGACCGCGGAACCGATAGCGACATTGGGTGGTGCGGTGCCACCGATCGGGGCAGCGCCGATGAAAACAAGCTCAAGGGCTCCGCCAACGATGATCCCTGTCGTCACATCGCCCGTGATCAAGCCCACGATCGGTCCCAACACGATGGGGCGTTCGAGCTGTGGATCCCCGGCGATGCGTCGTGCAAGGTAAGCGCCTCCGACGACGAGCGCGATAAGCAGGGCCTGAAGCAAGCTCATTGAAGACCCCCTGCGACACGCTTCGAGACGCCGTACTGACAGACTCCGTCCGTTCCCGCAGCGAGCACGTCCTCTACACTGTCTTCGCCTTCGCCCGCGGTGAGGGCGTGGATCAACATGGGTAGGTTCGCCCCCGCGACGACGTCACTGTCGCCATCGAGAGCGAGCTTGGCAGCGATTCTCGAGGGTGATCCGCCGGCAAGGTCGACGAACAGCAGCGCTCGTCCAGCTCCGGAGAATTCCTCGACGGCCGCTGCAACGCGGTTCTGAAGGTCTTCGATGCTCGATCCCACCTCGAAATCAACTGCGCGAGCTGACGGTGCAGGGCCGACGATCATTTCTGCCGTGGCAAGTAGCGCACTAGCCAGGTGGCCATGGGCTACGACGATTATTGGTCTCATGGAGAATTGTATACAGTATCCAGGATGCTGCATGCAAGAGTTCGCTCTCAACTTTGAGCGAAAGAGCTGAAACACGCACAACGAGGTCGATTTCTGCGCGTTTCGTCGTCTGCTCGCCCGCAGCGCTCATGCGCTCTGAGCGTTAGTAGAAAACCCGTTCGCTTTGTCCGTAGTCTTCGTCTCATTCGGCAATCAAGGCGCAGACCGAGTCTCTGTGCGTTCGATCCCTGTGAAAGGCGACGTAATGGCGAGCACCACCGGAAACACTCGACGTCACGTCTCTCGAGAGATCGCCTTGGCGGAGGTGAAGGACTAATCCGCGGACCGACTCAGGCCGAACAGCCTCCTTCCACCGCCATTCGATGGCTCGGAGTTATCACGATAGCCACCACGGCGTTCGTCATCGTGGCAACGGAATTCGCGCCGACGGCCGTACTCCCGGCGGTAGCTGCTGACTTCAATGTCCCCCTCGGCGCCACCGGAATGATGACTGCCATCCCCGGTCTCATCGCCGCGCTCACGGCACCGCTCGCCATGCGTATACCGGCATCCTGGGATCGCCGCTTCGTGCTGGCGAGCGCGGGATTCCTCACCGTCGGCGCAAACGCTCTTGTCGTGGCCGGGCAGGCGTTCCCGGTGGTGCTCCTCGGCCGCGTCAGTGCCGGGCTGGCCCTCGGGATGTTTTGGACGGTCGGAGCTGCAGCGGCAGTACGACTCGTGGGAGACGCGCATGGAGTTCGAGCGATCTCAATCGTGAGCGGTGGAACGTCGCTCGGACTTGTCGCGGGAATGCCGGCGGGATCACTGGTGGGGCCACCCGAAAACTGGCGCGCAGTCTTCGTCGTGTTCGCTGTCGCCGCCCTCGCCGCGACGTTCTTACTCGCGGCCCTCTTGCCACGGCTCCAAGGCGACACGACGGCGCACCACGACAGACTGGCACAGGCACCGGTACGAAAGGCGCTGGCCCGTCCGGTCGTTCTCTGGGGCCTCGTGACGGCCTTCACTGTGTTCGTCGGTCAGTTCGCGTCCTCAACGTTTCTTGGCGCGTTCCTTGGCACATCGGTCGCCTTGCCCGCCCTCTTGACAGCCGTATTGACGGTCTTCGGCGGGGTCGGGATCCTAGGAATGCTCATCGCGTCATTCAGCTTCGCTCGGCACGCTTACGCCACGTTGAGCGCGACCATCGCCCTTCTCACTGCTGTGATCGGTCTCGTCGCCCTCGTGAGCGCGTCAGGATCGCCCGCTGCGGTCGTCGTTGTTGTCGTGATTCTCTGGGGAACGGTCTGGGGTGCCGTTCCATTCGGACTCCAGACGTGGATGCTGACGCAAGCACCCGATAACCGGGAGACCGTCTCGGCAGCGCTCGTCGTCGCGATCCAGCTGGGTATCGGGGCTGGATCGGGTCTCGGATCGCTTGCGCTGCGAGTCTCAGAACTGGCGTCCGGCGGAGGTGAGCCGGCGTACACGACAATCTTCATCGTGTCGGCGGTGATCTGCGTCGTTGCGCTTTCCCTGTTCGCAACGGGCACGCGTTCGCGACCCGGCGCTCGGAAAGCATCGCGAAGCTAGGCCGCAGCCGCCGCGCGCTGGACCTTAGCTCTCGAGACGACGCAGCGCAGCGGCAGCCGCTCCCAGCAGTCCGGAGAAATCTCCGAGTTCTGGACTCACAAGAAAATCGGGCTGGTCAAGGGATGCGGCGTGTGACGCACCTCGCCCGCCGGAAACCGTCGCCAGTTGCAGACGAGCGGATTCCAGGAGTCCCTGAGCTTTCAGCACTCCTCCCCCCGCCACAAACTTCTCAACTCCTGTGGCATAGGCAGTAGTCGTAGCAAGCTGAGCGATGTAGTACCCCACAATCTCAAAGGCCCGCTCACGTTGCTGAGGTGACAGAGACGACGTTTCAGCTCCCCACCTTTTCATGATCGCCGGGCCTGAGGCGAGACCTTCCAGGCAGTCACCGTGGAATGTGCAGCTCCCCTCGTAGCTGTCTTCCGGATGCCGACGAACCAGCACGTGCCCGAGTTCGGGATACCCATTGCCGTGAAGCAGCTCACCATCGATGATGATTCCCACACCGACGCCGGTGCCGAAGGTCGCGTAGGCGACACGCTCGTGTGAGGCGCCCGCGCCCCATGTCTGTTCGCCGAGCGCCGCGCTTGCGACGTCGCTGAGGAACGCTGTCGGAACGTCATCAGCGAGAGGAATCCGCCCCAGAAGATCCGTGTCGGCCCAGCCTTGTTTCGGAGTACCCGTGACCCATCCGTATCGATCACGGCCTGACTCGACGTTGACGGGCCCGAACGACGCAACTCCGAGTGCCGATATCGGTTCTCGTCGTGATGCCTCGTCAAGGTACTCGTTGATTGCGCCAATCGTCTCACTCGGCGTTGTCGTCGATATTCGGCGCGAGTGAACCACCTGCTGCGGTTGTTCCTCACGCACGATTCCACAGACAACTTTCGTTCCCCCGGTCTCGATTGCTGCAATCATCGTGTGCGCTCTCCGAGAAGCACCCAAGGCGAATCCGACGTTCGACTCTCCCGAGGGAGGCCCAACGAGGTATCGTTTCGCGCTTCTCTTTCGAGACAGGCAATCGCGGCCGCGTCGAGCGGCTGCGCCCCGAGCCGAGCCGCGTGAAGTGCCGATCCTACGACAGGCGACAGTCGCGGTGGCCGAAAGTCATAGTCGACCGAACGGCTCTGAAGCTCCGTTGTGACTGTGCGACGAATCGCCGAAATCTTAAACACGCCTCCGGAGTATGACACAGGCACAATCTCTCCTGGGGTGAAGCCCAGGTTCGCTCTGGCTGTGTCGACGAGCTCGACGAGCTGTCGTGCGGCTCGTTCAAGGATGCCTCTCGCGACGATATCGCCACGGTCTGCGGCAGCGGCGACGATTGGAGCAAGAGACGCGATGCGTGCACGGCTCGCTTCCCACTGGGAGGACACAACATCGATCACATCAAGATCGTTCGCAACATCAACGACGTTCCGCACGGCCTCGTAGAGGTCGGTGCGAGGAAGGCGCCCGTCGCTCATCCGTGTGAAGGCCGTCAGCGCTTCGAGACCAATCCAATAGCCCGAGCCCTCGTCGCCCAGCAGTTCGCCCCAGCCGCCGACCCGAACATCTCGATCGCGTCGGACGCCATACGTCATACTTCCGGTGCCTGCTACGACGTTGATCCCGTCTTCTTCAGCGAGCGAGCCCGCCCACGCGGCCGTCATGTCGTTTCCACAAGCGTAGCGTTCGTGGCCAAGCGCCACGCGAGGCATCTCAGACATCCGTGCCAGGTTTGCGCTGGACTCGCCATAACCAGGGATGGCAAAGAACGCGAAATCTATGTGCTCCGGACCAATCCCCGCACGTTCGGTGACTGCCGCGACGCCATCGACAAAGACGCGTTCTATCCGCTCGATCCCGTGCTCAAGATAGTAGCTACTCGGCCCGTTGAAGGTTGAGCGCACCGTTCCATCAGCCGAGAGGAGAAGAAAGCTGGTCTTCGTGCCGCCTCCATCAATACCCAGATAAAGGGGCATCAAATTCCCTTCGCCGCCTCAGTTGATGGACAGCTCGTGAATCGTGACCCCGCGGACGACACGATTGACGCTTCCATCCGGAAACGGATTGTCCGGCGTGCCTCCGAGCGAGATCGCAAACGACACAGCGAGAATCTGTGCCACCATGACGAACACGGCGGAGAGGAAGCCGTCCCCCGCTGATTGCAGATCTAGCACGCTGACAGAGCCCGAATCGTCCGCAGCGTCGGCCGCGACGACGAGCACTCTGTCTGGCCCGATTGCCTCGCGTAGCTCAGCCACGATGTCGAGGTCGTACTCACGAGCATGCGGATCTGTCGACACGTACACGACGACGAGGGTCCCGTCATCGAGTAGCGCCTTCGGCCCATGTCGGAACCCCAGCGACGAGTCGTGAAAGCTCGCGACTCGTCCGGCCGTGAGTTCCAGCATCTTGAGAGAAGACTCCCGTGCGAGAGAGGCGAGCGGACCGCTTCCGAGGAAGACGACTCGGCCCACACTGGGATCTGCTCGGTCGGCGAGCGTGTCCCACTCGCCCTCAACGATGGACTGCCCGGACGCTGCCAATGAGCGAACGAGCTCTGGTGCGTCACCGAGAAAGACTAGGAGCGCACTGAGCAGCATCGAAGTGAAGCTCGAGGTCATAGCGAATCCGACGTCATTCGATTCGGGCGGCATGAGGAGCACACGGGCCCGTGATTCATCGGCGTACTTTCTCGCGAGATGCCCGTCGGCGTTGCACGTGATCACCAAGTGATGCACATCGTCAAGGATGCTGTCGGCGAGCTCGACGGCGGCCACACTCTCGGGGCTGTTGCCCGAGCGCGCGAACGAAACGACGAGCGTCGGAACGGCTTCTGCCAGGTACTGAAGCGGGTTCGATACCAGGTCGGTTGTGGCAATGCTCTCGACTCGCTGGCCGGTCTCTTTCGCTATGACGGGAGCAATCACGCCGCCGATGAAGGCCGACGTTCCAGCACCGGTCGCGATAATCCGTAGGCCCTCCTTAGAGCGAACCGCTGCGAGAAAGCTGTCGAGATCGGCGCGACGCGCCTGCACCACGTCCGCCGCGCGGCGCCACACCTCCGGCTGCTGTCTGATTTCGTGAATAGTGGTCCCGGAGCCTGCAGCGATTGCCCTCTCGCTCTGTGCTCGTTGCGTTTCGGTCATTTCTTCTCCATAGCGTTCAAGGGCGGCACACACTGGTGCTCCCGAGGTGATAAGAAAGCGTTCGTCTCGAGGCGTCACTCGACGTTCGTCGCCGCAGGTACGTCCTCTGCGTACCGCCCTAAGTAGGTCGGGTCGGCCGCTGCAGCAGCGTCGAGAAGGGCGACTGCGGTCTCGCGATCAGGCACGAGCGGGTCAAGCACGAGCGCGTGAACCGCGAGGTCGCGGTGACCGCTGATCGCAGCGTCAACGGTGGTCTCCTGCTGGTGCGCGCGATGCGCCAACGTTGTGGCGACAGATTCCGGGAGCGTCCCCACCGCGAGCCCGTGGACGCCGTCACCGTCAATAGCAGCCGGAACCTCGACAACGGCAATGTCGGGCAGATTCGAGATCAGGCCTCGATTGGGAAGATTGACCGCGAGTTCGAGAAGTCGCCGGCCGGTACGAATGGCCTCCGCGATTGCGACGAGGCGTTCAGCTTCCTTATCAGCAAACGCTGCGATCGAACTTCCGACTGCCGCGTACTCGCGCAGATGTTCCCACAGCGCTCCCTTTTCGTTAATGTACTCGTGAGTCGTATCGAGTCCACCTTGTAACCCCCACCGCAGCTCGAGGCCGCTCGGCTGCAGATAGTCGGTGAAGAACTCCGCAACGTGCCGGTCGCCGGGCGCCGGATACAGGCCGAATCTGCGCAGAAGATCTGCGGAAACTGCCGCATGCGGCCCTTCAACGCGGCTCGACGGCGCTTCGGCGTCCGCTGCCTGAGCCGCGACGAGCTCACGGAGGCGTGGATAGAGATCGTCATGCCCTGCGCGAAGCTCCAGCAGCCAACTCAGATGGTTGAGTCCCGCGAATGTGGCAGTGAGATCCGCAGGCGCGACCCCGAGCGCCTCAGCGAGCGCCGTTTTGGTGTGCATTGTGCCGTGGCAGAGGCCGAATGCTCTAACGGGTGTCTCCCGCGTGATCGCGCGCACGTTCGGCGTGAGCGGATTGCTGTAGTTGAAAAGGTATGCCGCCGGCGATATATCGGCTATATCCGCGGCGATCGTAAGAAGCTCAGGAATGTGCCTGAGTGCCCGGAAAACCCCTCCGGGACCAACCGAGTCACCGACGGTCTGGCTGATCCCGAGTCGTCGCGGGATGTCGAGATCGCGTTTCCAACTCTCAGCGGAACCTGTCGCAATTGTGGTGACCACGAATGTCGCTCCCGTGAGCGCGGCGCGACGGTCACCGACAGCTTCTACAACGAGGTTGGACCCGTTCTCTTCCGCAATTCGCCTCCCGACAGCGGCCATCGTTTCGGCCGATTCGGGTTGGATGTCGACAAGGCGAACCGTCGCGTCGTCGAAGACCGGTGAGCGGGCGAGATCATTGAGCAGCCCCGGGGTGAATACGGTGCTTCCAGCACCGATGATGACAAAGACGTCAGGCTGGCGGGTCGTCATTTCACGCTTCCTGTCAGCAGGCCGCTGACGATATATCGATTGAGCAGAACCGCGATGACCGCCGGAACCGCAACCGCGAGGACTCCTGCAGCGCTCATGAGCGCATATGGCACGGTATGACGACCTTGCAAGGCGGCGATCACGACGGTGAGCGGCTGCGTTGAGATGTCGCTGGAGAGCACGAGCGGGAAGAGGAACTGCGCCCATGCTTGAAGGAACGTGATGATCGCTGTCGACACGATCCCTGGGCGGGCGAGTGGAAGCACGATGTTCCAGAGCACACGCATGCGCCCCGCGCCGTCGACCTGCCCCGACTCCTCGAGGGCGATCGGGAGACTGGACATGTAGTTGTACATGATCCACGTCGCGAGCGGAAGGAAGCCCGACACGTAGACAAGGATGATGCCCGTGTAGGTATTGACGAGGCCCGCGGAACTCATCATTTGGTACAGCGGAATCAATGTCGCATACGGCGGAAACGCCATAGTCGCGAGAACTGCATAGAACAGAATGTTCCGCCCTTTGAAGTTCATGCGTGCAAATGCGTAGGCGGCGAGCGTTGCGAGCACCACCGTCACGATCGTGGCACCGGCGCACTCGATAACGATGTTCAGCGCCGATCGACGGATCGAGCTTGCGACATCGCTGTTGCCGAGAAGCAGAGAGGCATAGTTCTCGAATGTCGGCGTCGGCGGAAGGTAGTGGGCCGGCCGCGCGCTGGCTTGCGCGTCGTTCTGGAGACTGATGTTGAATACCCAATAGAGAGGTATCAGGGTCCACAGCGCGATAAAGGCTATTCCGAGGGGGCGCGAAAGCGATCTAGTGCGCATTAGAACTCCACTGTTCGGTAGACCAGCCGCACGATGACAAGCGAGATGGCGACGGTGACGATGGTGACAAGTAGGGAAAGCGCATAGCCCTGACCGAAATCAAGGTTCTGGAAGCTGACAAAGTAGATCTGCTGAGTCACAGACGCTCCCGTAGCGGCCGCGCCGTTCAAGACGAAGGGTTGATCGAAGACATTGAGCGTCGCGATCACCGCCTGGACCATTGCAACGGCGATCCCGGGGCGCGCGAGCGGCAGAGTGACGCGGAGGAAGGCTTCCCACCCCGTCGCGCCATCAAGGGCAGCCGCCTCATAGAGCTCGCCCGGAATGTTTTGCAGCGCCGCGAGAATCAGCAACGTGGACAGCGGCGTCATCTGCCAGACCTGAACGATCTCAATCAGCAGAATCGTCACGAACTGGTTCTGGCCAAGGAATACCTGGTACGTGTCGATGAGATGGAGCGATGTCAACACGCTGTTCAGGAGACCCGTGTTGCTGTCCCAGATTCCCGACCAGACAATTCCTTCCACGACCCCGGGAAGAGCCCACGGAAGAATCAACACGGCGATGAGAATCGACCGGCCCCGAAAGGGCTTCTGAAGCGTGACGGCCATGAATATGCCCAGCACGGTCGAGAGCACAACACCGATGAGCACATACCAACCGGTGTTCACCATGCTGGAGACGACCGTGTCATCGGCGAACAGGCGGAAGAAGTTACCCAGCCCGACGAATGAGTTCGGCGGATTGAGCGGCTGCGCCTTGTAGAACGACTGCACCAAGGTCATCCCGGCTGGCACAAGCGCCAGAACGATGATGAAGACGATCAGCGGAGTGATGAGCGCGTATGGAAGCAGGTCGATGCGTCGCCGTAAACGAGTTTTTGTTCGCTTGCCTTGGCCGGGTTGGCTGGGGGGAAGGGAACCCGCCGCGGGGCGCGCTTCGATGCTCATCGAAGCGCTCCCCAGACGGCGTGCGCTGTTGCGTTATGAATCACGAATTTTCCTTGACATTGGACGTAGCGGTCTTGGCGATGTCCTCAATGGCAGCACTGACAGATTTCGATCCAACGGCGGCAGCATGCAGGTTTGTATTCACGGCCCGCGAAAAGTCCGGGTACCACGACGGAGCGCCAGCCGGGAACGTTGCTTCAGACCCCTCGAGCAGTTCCGTCAGCACCTCACCCTGAGTGAGTTCACCCGATTCCGTCAGGGCTTCCATGGCGCTTAACCGGGACGGCGACGGGTAGTGCGGCATGACCTTGTCGGGTCCGGATCCGCCGGCGAAGTCAACCTGGTTCTCCGTGCTGGTCACCCATTCGATGAACTTCGCGGCTGCCTCGGGGTACTTGGCCTGCTTGGGGATGCCGATGCCATCCGGGTTTCCCAAGTTGGTCGCCGGTCCCGAGACACCTGGTGTGGGAATGTACTGCACTTCGTCGACGACAGTGGAGGATGCTGGAACATCGTAGAGGCTCCCGATGTTTCCCGAGTAGTCGGAGAAGGTGCTCGCAACGCTTCCCTTCGCCATCAGCTTCTGCATGCCCTGCGAGTCAGTGACGTTGATGTTTCCTTCGGGGACAAGCCCATCTTTGAGTGCTTGCACCATCCACTCAGCCGCTTTGTAGCCCGCAGAATCAGGGCTGGAGAACTGAGGCTTTCCCTCATCGTCGAGCACAGTCCCCCCGAACGCAGCCGTGGTCTGGTACCAATACGTCGACAGGCCTTCGGCAGCAGCGAATGGAATGTTGAGAGGGGTGTCAAGCACTCCCTTGTCTTTGATCTGCTGAAGATCCTTCGTGTACTGCTCGATGGTTGTCGGCATCTCCGTGATTCCGGCTTCCTCGAAGATCGCCTTGTTCACCGTGGTGACCATGTACGACGAGTCGAAGGGAATCCCGTACACCTCGCCGTCGGACTTGAAGGAGCTCATCTGAGGCATGTCCTGCTCCATCTTGTCGACGTCGAGGTAGTCAGACATGGGATAGAACCAACCCAGGGTTCCGAGCTGACCGACCCGAGACCAATCGACGTCCGTGACGTCGGCGAAGTAGGTATTGGATGTCGCGGCCGCCGCGATCTTCGTCTGCAAGCTGTCCCAATCGACGACGGTCCATTTGACTTTGATTCCGGTTTCGTCGGTAAAAGCATCCAGCGCTGCCTGTGGCGGCGGATCCGTCATCCAGGCCACGGTGATCGTCGCACCCTCAATCTGGTCGGAACCACCGCCTGTCGAGCCAGAACAGCCCGAGGCTGCCATTGTGAGGCCGAGGGCGCCAGCTAGGAGAGCTGAGCCCTTGGCCACTTTCCGCATAAACGTCATTGTCTTGACCCTTCTGCCGCGTCACGCGCGAGGCGTGTGCCTCGCACCGCTTGCGCGGGCACCGTGATCTTTGCACTCTCCGAACATTTCGGTCAATCATGAGTGAGCGAAGCGCTCATACTAGGCGCGATACAAGCATTCTCGAGCAGCCGATCTGCTCATTTCGAACATTCTGGGTGCGTGTTTGCTAACGTCGGCTTTGTGCAACGAAAGCAACGATTGAAGCAGATCGTATCGACCGTGCTCGTGAAGAACTCGATGGAGGTGCACGAACTCGCGCGCCATTTCGACGTCTCAGAAGCAACCATTCGTCGCGACCTCGAACTGCTCGAACAACAGCAGCTGTTGAGCCGCACGCACGGCGGAGCCACGCGACATATTGCGTTCAACGATGTCCCCCTCGGCTACAAGACATGCGAAGACAGTGAAGAGAAGAAAAGAATCGCCCGCGCCGCCCTCGCGTACGCGAACGATGCCAGGGTCGTCGGCTTCACGGGCGGAACCACGATCGGGGAATTTGCGCCATTATTGAGCAACAGAGACGGACTGACCGTGGTGACCAACGCGCTCAATATTGCGATCCGACTCACCGAGAATCCGAGAATGCGCGTCTTCACCGTGGGCGGTGAAGTCCGCTCGAGCAGCCAAGAAGCGGTGGGCCCGAGCGCCGAGACGTTTCTTCTCGATTACCACATCGATGTGTCGTTTATTGGGGTCGACGGGGTCGATGGATCGACTGGATGCACCAACTACGACCAGGTCGGAGCCAAAGTCAACTCGACGATGATGAAACAGTCACGCAAGACAGTGGTCCTTGCGGATGCCACAAAGATCGGCCGAATAGCGCTGGCGAGCCTCTGTCCCATGAACGCGGTAAGCGTCCTGATCACGGACACTCGCGCTCCGGATTCTGCTGTTGAATCGATCGAAGCTCACGGCTGCACGGTCATCAGGGCCTGAACTGCCCTGATATGAGCGAAAGTCCGCTCACTTCTGCATGAGTGGCGGAGCGCAATACACGAGATGCGCGTCGCCCGTGAGCGCGATCGGTCCTGCACCAAACGGCACGAGGATGGTCTCTCCTTCGCGCACGACGTTCCTGATGCCATCCGTCTCGAGCGAGGCCTCGCCGTCGACCACGATCAGAATGCCGAAACTCGCCTCAAGGTGGGTAGTGCCGCGCACCATTAGCCGGCTCATCCGGAAGTATGGAGCGGCGCCAGGCGGCAAACCGTGAGATTCGTCGTCGGCTCGCACAACGAATGCATTGATACCTGAGCGCGACCACGCCGTGAGATCAAGAGCTGTGAGCGCCCTGCCAAAGCCGAGGCCAAGGTGGCCCTCGTTCTCGCCGTCGAGTTCGAACTGGCCCCACTCAAGCAGGACCGACATGTCCTCGGGCTCTTGCACTTCAACTAAGAAAACTCCAGCGCCAATGGCGTGAGGCATTCCCGGATGGACATAGATGCGATCGCCCGACGAGACGGCGATCCGATGCATCGCTGCAAGCATGGCCTCGTGATCCTGGGCGGCCATCCACCCGCGAATCTCGTGTTGACGAACCTCGCGGTTGAACCCCAAGAACACATCCCCGGCCTCGAGGATGTACCAGGCTTCCGCCTTTCCGTGGGCAGCACCCAGGTTCTGGCGAGCGAAGATCCCGGAAGGGTGAAAGTGCACGGGGAGGCGTTGACCCGCGTCCAAGAGCTTGACAAGCAGCTTCGTGTCCGTGCCGAACGCTTCGACGTGCGCGCCGCCAAGCCACACGTCGGGGGCTCGCTCAATCTCGTCGCGCAGCAGAGCACCGCTTGGCAGTCGAGTCGGGCCTTGTTCAGGTGAACCGAAAATGCATGTGGTCGATGCAATCCAATCTTCGGGCGTGTACGGCGTAGCCGTTCTCAAGCCCCGAAACGTCGCGATCTTTTCGCCACCTTCGTAAAACCGGTTGCGCGGCTGATTGGCGGAAAGCCAGACGGGAGATTTCAACACTGCCCCTTTCGAAACCGTGTGGCGCGCACGAAACATACGTCACTGCGACGAACGACGAAAGGTACCGAGCGATGGGTCTCTACACTATCCCCGTATAACAAAACGATGTCTCGCGACATAAGAGAACTATGTCGCGAGACATCACAGAGTCGGGGTGGCGGGATTCGAACCCACGACCTCCTCGTCCCGAACGAGGCGCGCTACCAAGCTGCGCCACACCCCGATTGGCTGAAAAGCCTCAATCATCTTAGCTGATGAACAGGGGTGCTCGTGACATGAGCGCTGTCCCCGACTCACTCACTGCTCACGAGCTCCGTTGCGCCCTCGAGCGCCGCGCGCTTTTGACGCGACGCCTCGGCGACAGCATCCGGTGCTGCTGTGACCAACTGCTCCGTCAGTTCCTCCGCGGCCTGCGCGAGGCGCTGCGTGGTCACCACACCGCCGGGCTCCCCCAGGTTCTCGCGCATTGCGGCAGCGGACGCCGGGCTCAGCCCACCGTCGATCACGGCGAGAGAGATCGAGTGCCACCAGGGCACGTCGATGACGATATCCAACGCCTCCGCCTCGACGACGCCGCACGCATCGATCACGCGCTCCGACTCTTCGATCATCGCGCCCACGCACGCAAGCTGCTCGACATCACTGCGAGCGACTCCCGCGAGCGCCGACGCCGCAGTCTCCGACCGCCCCTTGGTTTCGGCCGCAGCAATGGCGATCACGGCATCAGCAGCACGTCGCAGCTGCCCGGCTTGCCACAGCAACTGATTCACGGCGTCGTCAGGCATCTGCTGCACGAGTTCCGAGACGCTGCCGACGGCCGCCCTGCGTCGCACGCCTCCCGAGCCAGCCAGACCAGCGACCGCCGATGTCTCAGCCTGAGCGTAGACGCGAGACACCTTGTGCGCTGCGTTCTCGAGTCGACTGAAGAGTTCCATGCGCCGATATTATCGAACACATCTTCGTAGAACAAGTATTCGACTTCAACCTCTCCCTCACCCTCACACTCTTCAATTAGCATGGAGCGACAGCGAGCGAAGCGAGGGAGCCGATGTCCGCACAACCCGATCCTGCATTCCGCATTCTTGCCTTCAGCACCGACAGCGACGCCGAGGCGCAGCTGCGCGCCGAGCTCCAGAGTCGCGTCGAAGCAGCCTCTTTTCCCGCACAGGTGGTCGCCGAGAAGGGCGTCGTGACGGCGTCCGTCGATTTGATCATCGGGCTCAGCGCCGCCGACGTCGACCGCGCGGCACGCTTTCTCCCGGAAGGCGCGACGGTGGCCTTCACCGCCGCCGATCTCGCTGATGCACTCTCGCCGACCGCGGGCATCGATCAGCGCTGGCTCGTGACCGATGTGCGACCTGTCACAGGAGGCGAACCGCCGACCGTCCAGAAGCTGAAGGATGCTGTCGCACGCGCCCGCCGCAACGCACCCGTTCCCGGAGGCGAAGGCCTCGGCGAACGCGACCTCGGCGAAACCCTCGACCGCGCCATCGACGGACTGAGCCGCTGATTCAGCAGGCAGTGCCGACGGAGCGAACAACGGTTAACGGCTTGAGAGCACCCTCGCTCCCCGCATGACTCACACGCTCGTCAACTCAGCTTCCGTAATGAGAATGCCGCGCTTGCGAAACTGCATTGGCACGTCTTCAATGTCTGTCGAGTACGCCACGGGAAATCTCGTCCGCTGCGGTTCCCATTCATCGGCTGAACCGACGCCGCGATCCTGCGCCCACACTGGGACGGGCGCGCCCACTTCGAGGAGCCTCATCTCCACAAGCGCCGCAATCGCGTCATCCCAGCGCGTCTTAGTCAAACCCGGTTCTTCCGCTGTCAGGAGCACGCGAGCCGTTGGGTCGACCGTTGCGAGGTCGTCAGCCAGCTGCAAGAAAACACGGTATGCAACCTGGTCACGTTCGGCTGCAGCGATAACGTCCGCAACTTCGGCGGCTGATGCCCGGTTGTATTGAGGGATAAGTGCGAGTCGATACCCCAGTGACCCGGCGATGCGGGAGGCAAGCCTGGTCGCAGGGTCACGGCGGCCATTTTCAATCTCAGACAGATTGCTCGGAGCGAGCCCCGCGTTAGTCGCTGCACTGCGAAGCGTTGTCCCGGCGTTCAAACGGGCGCGCTTGAGCTGCTTCGCCACTGTCATAATGCCACCTCCCGCCAACTGTTACTTAATATAGTAACAGTCCTTGCATTCCGATGGCCTGCCTTGAATGACGGCTTTTTCACGTCGTTAGGCCGAAGTCGACATACATGTTGCCTGCCCGCTCCTTCAACCCTCTTCCTTCGGCAGGCGCAGAGACGTAGAGTCCGCGATATGGGCTCACTCAGCGATAACCACACCGCGTCCTCTCAGCCTGCCGACGACTTGGAGCTTGTCGATCTCTGGTGGCGAGCCGCCAACTACCTCAGCGCGGGCCAGATCTACCTGCAGAGCAACCCGCTCTTACGCGAGCCGCTGGAACCCGAGAACATCAAGCCGCGCCTTCTCGGCCACTGGGGTACGGCTCCGGGGCTCAACCTGGTGTACGCGCACCTCAACCGCATCATCGTGCAGCGTCAACGCGAGATGCTCTACATCTGCGGACCGGGGCACGGCGGCGCCGCGATGATGGCCAACGCCTGGCTTGACGGTACGTACAGCGAACTCGAGCCGAGCGTCGGGCTCGATGGCGCAGGACTCGAGAAGCTTCTGCGCCAGTTCTCGTACCCTGGCGGCATCCCGTCTCATGCTGCTCCCGAGGTTCCCGGATCCATCAACGAGGGCGGCGAACTCGGCTACTCCCTCATGCACGCGTACGGCGCGATTCTCGACAACCCCGACCTCACTGTCGCGTGCGTCATCGGCGATGGGGAGGCAGAGACCGGTCCGCTCGCGGCTTCGTGGCGCGCGCACAACTACATCGACCCGGCGAAGGACGGAGCGGTTCTGCCGATTCTCCACCTCAACGGGTACAAGATCGCCAATCCCACTCCCCTCGCGCGCATCCCCAGCGACGAACTCATCTCGTTCTTCCACGGCCAGGGGTACGACCCCCTCTTCATCGACGGCGTCGCCGATGCTCCGCACGACGTGCACCCGCACATGGCGCAGACGTTCGACCGTGCGTTTGACCGCATCCATGAGATTCAATCTGCGGCCCGCAACGGCACAGCCGCCGAGCGCGAGGCGCGCTGGCCCGTCATCATCCTGCGCACTCCCAAGGGGTGGACGGGGCCCGAGGTGGTCGACGGCACTCAGGTCGAGGGAACGTATCACTCGCACCAGGTGCCGCTGCCCGAGGTTCGCGAGAACTCAGACCACCGCGCTCAGCTTGAGACGTGGCTCCGTTCATACAAGCCCGAAGAGCTCTTCAGCGACGATGGTGCGCCAACACCGCGCCTCGACCCGCTCCGCCCCGAGGGCCCGCTGCGCATGAGCGCGTCGCCGGAGACCCTCGGCGGCATCAAGCAGCCGCTCGAGCTTCCCGACCTCGCCCCGTTCGCCGTCGAGACAACGCACGACCCGGTGGGCGAGGCCTCCGCGACGCGCGCGTTCGGGGAATGGCTCGCCGAGCTCATCCGCGTCAACTCCACGAACATGCGCCTGTTCGGCCCCGATGAGGTCGAGTCCAACCGGCTCGCTGCCGTGTTCGACGTCACCAATCGCAGCTGGGCATCGGCGATCCACGACGACGACACGCATCTCGCTCCGCACGGCCAGGTCATCGAGGCGCTCAGCGAGCACCTCATGCAGGGGATGCTCGAGGGCTACCTGCTCACAGGTCGCCACGGACTCCTCACGTCGTACGAGGCGTTCATTCACATCGTCGACTCCATGTTCAACCAGCACGCCAAGTGGCTGGAGGCGTCCCGCAACATCGACTGGCGGCAGCCGATCGCGTCGCTCAACTACCTGCTGTCGTCCCATGTCTGGCGGCAAGACCACAACGGCTTCTCGCACCAGGACCCGGGCTTTCTCAACGTCGTCGTCAACAAGAAACCCGAGATCGTGCGGATCTATCTGCCGCCCGACGCCAACACGCTGCTGGTCACCATGCGGCACGTGTTCGACACCCACGATCGCGTCAACACCGTCGTCGCGGGCAAGCAGCCGCAGCCGGCATGGCTGAGCCTCGACGAGGCGACGCAGCACGTGAACGATGGGCTCTCCATCTGGCCATGGGCGAGCTATGAGCCCGACCTCGACCTGCAGCATCCGGAGTCCACGACCCCCGACGCCATCATCGCCTGCGCAGGGGATGTCCCCACGATCGAGGCCGTCGCCGCCGCAGAGCTCGTGCACGAGCGCTTCCCGGACCTCACGCTGCGCCTGATCAACGTCGTCGACCTCATGCGCCTGTACGACCCGGAGCATCACTCGCACGGGCTCCCCCACGACCAGTTCAATGCGCTGTTTACGACCGACCGTCCGGTGATCTTCGCGTTCCACGGGTACCCGTCGCTCATCCATCTGCTCACGTACAAGCGCGCGAACCACGCCCAGTTACACGTGCACGGCTTCAAAGAGCGCGGCACAACGACGACGCCGTTCGACATGGTGAACCTCAACGACCTCGACCGTTACGAGCTCGCGAGCGACGTCGTTCGTCGCATTCCCGACAAGCCCGATCAGGATGCTGCCGACGCAGCCATTCGCGATTGGCAATCAGCGCGGGCCGACGCCCAGGACTACGCGTACTCCAACGGCGAGGACCCGCCGCACATCACGGGCTGGGAGTTCCACCGCCACTAAGCGCGGCCGTTTTTCACCTGGCGGCCGAGCCCGGCGTACTCCCATCCAGCATCCGCCCACGCGTCGGCGTCGAGACAGTTGCGCGCGTCGATAACGATCGGCGTGCGCACGACCTCGTGCACGGCGGCTGGGTCAAGCTGTTTGTACTCAGGCCACTCGGTGACCACGACGACGGCGTCTGCTCCGGCGAGCGCCTCGTCCGTCGTGCCGTACACCAGTTGCGGGTGCAGCGCGCGTGAATTCGCAATCGCCTCCGGGTCCGTCGCGACGACCTTTGCACCAAGACCATTCAGGCGCACAGCTACGTCGAGTGCAGGCGAGTCCCGCACGTCGTCGCTGTTCGGCTTGAACGCCAGGCCGAGAACCGCCACCTTCTTCTGAAAGACGCTGCCGCCAAGCTCCTCGGTCACGAGTTCAACGACCCGCTCTCGACGCCGCAGATTGATGGCGTCGACCTCCTTCAAGAACGCAACGGACTCACCGCGGCCGAGCTCTTCCGCCCGAGCGGTGAACGCGCGAATATCCTTCGGCAGGCACCCACCGCCGAAACCGACGCCGGCATTCAAGAACTTCCGGCCAATGCGGTTGTCATGACCGATCGCGTCTGCGAGCTTGGTCACGTCCGCGCCCGTGACCTCGGCGATCTCCGCCATCGCGTTGATAAATGAGATCTTCGTCGCGAGAAACGCGTTCGCCGACACCTTCACCAACTCGGCGGTCGCGTAGTCCGTCACAATGACCGGGCTGCTGCTCTCAATCGCCGTCGCGTACACCTCGTTGAGCTTCTGCACCGCGTACTCATCCCCGTCGGCGACGCCATACACCAGCCGATCGGGCTGAATCGTGTCCTTCACGGCGAAGCCTTCGCGCAAGAACTCCGGGTTCCACACCAGGTGGGCACCGCGCGCTTCGACAGCAGCAACGTGAGTTACCGCAGTGCCGACGGGAACCGTTGACTTACCAACGACGACGTCACCCTCAGTCAGGTACGGCACGAGGTCGTCGAACGCGCCGTCGACATACGACAGGTCGGCGCTGCCCGCGCCAGCGCTCTGCGGTGTTCCGACGGCGATGAAGTGCAGTTCAGCATCCCGGGCGTCAGCCATGTTGGTGCTGAACCGCAACCGTCCGGACGCGATGCCCTCGCTGAGCAGCTCGGGCAGGTCGGGCTCGAAGATGGGCGACCGCCCCTGCGACAGCGCCTCGATCTTGGCAGCATCCACATCGATACCGATGACGTCATGACCCACCGACGCAAGCGATGCGGCATGCACCGACCCGAGGTATCCGCACCCGATGACTGAGATCTTCATAATGCCCTCAGCGTAGCCGCGGCCAGGTGGAGAGAAGGTGAAAGGGCGGATGCTGTCGCGCAACGTCCGCCACTACGGGCTTACGGGAGCAAGGCACAGTGCATAGTTGCCCGGTGTCGACGCGACATCATCGCACTCTTCGTCTAGACGCTCGGCGAACGCCTTCTCGCCCGCCTCAGAGGTGTCCCAGTTCCGCCACAGCTCCGGCGTTCCCTCCCAGGAGGGCACGTCATCGAGCGCTGCGTGTGCTCCTGCGAGAACGATGATCGAAATGGTCGGACCCCACGACGTGACGATCACGTCAAGATCTTCCTCAGCGACCTGAGAGGCAACGGCTCGCTGTTCCGCGAGAGGCTCACCGAATCGCGATTCGTCGGAGATCTGAACGTGTCCCCACGTCTGCACACTCACGGTGGCGGCAACCACCACCGCGGCAGCGACCGCTGTGACGCGAGCAACAAGGCTCCCCCGCTGGCGCTGCCACAGCTCGATGAGCGCCCGAATGGCGATCGCAACGAGAATCGGCACGAAAATGTACATCGCCATCGCCGCATAGCGCGGCCAGTTCGGCGTGTGCGTCGAGGCCAGCCACCAGCCGAACCAGACGACGAGGCCGAAAATCGCCGCGATCCCGAAAACCGCACGTTCACGCCGTCCGGCATCAGCGTCAGTGGGCCCATCGCGAATCTCTCTCACCCACCGCACGATCGTGAGACACACCAGCGCGAGAACGACGGCGGCACAGATGACGGTGAGCCAGGTAGGCGAGAACCACCCGTTTCCGAGCGACACGAGCTTCTTCGTCGGGTCGACGGGCGCAATGTTCTGCCCGCCCGATTTGAAGAACCAGTAGAACTCGCGCAGATTCGTCAGGTACGCGGCAGGTCCCAGGGCGATGAGCTTCCACAGTTCGTACAGAGCGTTCGGTATCACGGCAACAAGCGCGCAGATCACGAGGCGCTTGAGCCGTCGAAGGATGCTTCCCTGGGTCAGTAGAACGACGACGAGCGCGATGGGGATCGCAGCCAATGCGCCGAGGAGCTTCGTCTGCATGGCCAATCCGATGAAGAGCCCCGCGAGCCAGGGTCGACGGCGAATTACGACGAATGCCCACACAAGAAGCGCGGCTGCCGGAACTTCTCCGAGAATGTCGACCGGCGATTGTATCGGGGAGCCGGAGCTCCACGTGTTCCACCCGAGGGGGACGCACACGGCGGCGAGCGCTCCCCAACGACCACCGAACCGGCCGCCGAGAACCCATAGACCTGCCAGGAGAGCCGCGTAGAACACGAGCACCACAAGACGACCGCCGATCACCGGGTCGGCACCAAGAGCGACAAGCGCCGTGATCGGAAGCAAGACAACCGGACCGGTGGATATCCGGGGATCAAACGGTGTCAGCTGACTCCCGCTCAGCGTCCCATCGCTTGTATAACCGAGTCCGTTCACCATGTTGATGGGAACCGTCAGGTTGAATGCCTCGTCTTCCCACAGGCGCATGAAGAACACGCCGTGAATCACGATCCAGAGTTGCGCTGCCGCGACAATCGCGACGACGACCCAGAACCCACCTCTCACCAGGCGACGCCAGGTGATCGCGTTCATGATGAGAACGTCCCCACGCGGCGAGCCGGCGCGCCCGGTCGAAGGCTCACGGACCACACCTCGCGGGCCGCCGCCATGATGAATGCGCGAAGACGCTTCGGTGGCAGCACCGGCACGCCGCTCTGCTTTCCCCACATCGTCCCGTGCTCCGAGTCGCCGCGTCGCGGCATACTTCGCACTCGGGCGTACGCAACGCGCATTCCGCTGCGCTTCTCCGCAAGAGAGAAATGCACGTGCGGAACCTTGGAGTCCGCGGGAACCAGGGCGAGAAGAAAGCGAAGCGCGGCGGGACGATAGACGCGCAGCGGAGTATTCACGTCCGGAACGCGAGAACCTACGACAGCGCCGACGATCGCGCCAACCATGGCGGTGATTGCCTTGCGGTACCACGGGTCAGTGCGCCCGCGGCGCACACCGTGAAGCACGTCGGCCCGCAACTCCTCATGAGCACGGATCACCCGCGGAAAGTCCTTGCCGAGAAATTGCCCGTCACCATCCACGTGAACAAGGACGTCCGGTTCGAGCTCGAGTCCCGCTCGATAAGCAGCGAGAGCTGTGGGCCCGTGGCCCTGATTGCGCACCGACGTGATGCCAACGAGCTCAGGCATCGTTCGTCCCAGACGATCGAGCACGTCGGCTGTCTCATCGGTCGACCGGTCGTTCACGACAACGATCGAGAGCTTCTCGGTGACGGGTGCGACGTGGGCAACGATCTCCGTCAGAAACTCTTCAAGGCCGTCGGCTTCGTTGTACGCAGGCATGACGATAGCGACGTGTCTGCGCGGCACGAATCCTCCAGGGTAAGTTGTCATCGGACTAGTAGTAGCGTAGTCGAGCCATGACTCGTCACCCGCGCCTTCGCCGCCTGATCGGCCTCAGCTCGCGCTTTCTCACCATCGGGGCGATTTCCACGTTAATCGAAATCGTCGCCTTCAACATCCTCCTCTACGGAATGCATGTCGACGGAGTCTGGTCAAAGATCTTCGCGTCACTGATCGCGCTCGTAAACGCCTACTTCGGTAACCGCGAATGGACGTTCAAAAATCGCGGCAAGCACGGGCGGATGCTCGAGGTCATCCTGTTCCTCATCGTCAACGGCGTTTGCACGTTGCTCGGCGCCGGCATTGTGGGGTTGGGACTCTGGCTGTTCCCCGACGCAGGACCGCTCCTGGTTAACGTCATCAACCTCGTCAGCATCGGCATTGTCGTCGTGGTGCGCTTCCTGCTCTACCACTACGTTGTCTTCCGAGGAGTACGCCCCAGCCGCGTTGCTGAATCCGACTAGAGCTCAGGCGCACGTGTCGAGTAGCTCAAGCAGCTCACTCCGGATCTTCGGGCTTACACCCGGTGATCGTAATGGGGGTGTCACGAACCATGGGAGTCGTGTCGATGGTGAAGTCTCCGTACTCCTGGTCCGGGGCACCGGTCATCGTGTACGACACGGTCACGGACTCGCCGGGTTTGAGAACGTAGCTCAGGCGAACGACAGGGCGTCCATCGATTTCACCGGTCGCCTTGGCCGAGTGCTCTTTCCCGTTCACGAGCCATGAGTCGATCTTTGCGCCGACGGGCCCGTACACGACAAAATCGGTCGCGATGTCGCCGGGCGTGTAATACGGTCCCGTGATGTACCCGGGCAGAGTCTTCGCTTCTTCTCGCGTAATCGAGTTCGTCAACGTGACGTCGGTCTTAAACGTGGGAGACTCTCCACTCGAGACATCGCACTGATTCGTGCTCGCCTCGATCTTCGCGTCCACGTAGTAGTCCATCTTCGAGCCGGTGGTGTCATTGAAATACACACCGACCGTCGTCTTCTCAGTGTTATCGCTCGGCAGCACACCCTGCAGCGCGGTTCCCTCAATGGCGCCAGCCAGATCCTCATGCGGCGACCACATCATGAGACGTCCCTCGTTCGCCGATTTCACGAGAGCACCAACTATGGCCTTCGGGTCGCCAGATCCCGTCGTCAGAGCATCGAAGACGGATGCTGCCGCCGCAGCGAAGAATGCGTCAGACGCTGCGCCGTCCGGATACCGGAAGTACACCTCATTCAGCAGAAGTGGCACGGCGTTCTCGGCAGTGAGCGTGTCGCCCGTCGGCATCTCCACCGGTCCGGTGGCTCCAAGCAGATAGCTGAGGCCGACCGGGTCGAATGAAATGATCCCATCTAGCTCGGTGTCAAACTCTTCGTTCCAATACGCGTTCATCAACCCGGCCGTGGTCGGAAAGTCGGGTGTGCTCGTGATGTTCGGAATGTACTTCCCGATAATGTCGGAGTAGATCTTCTCGACGTTTGGATCGAGTTCTTTCACCGGCTCTCGTTGCATCGAGTTCTTGAAGTCACCGCTGGATGCCTGTTGAGCGATCGAAATCGCTCCATTGTCTACCTTCACAAGTACCATCGCGGCCGGGTTACCACCTGCCGCGCGCACTTCGGAGTTCCCCTGGAAGATCATGAGATAGTTGCGCGGTTCCTCTGCGCCGAGCGCCGAAGGCAGCACTGCAACGGGCACGCGGAGCTGTTCCAGCACTGTTTCTGCCTTAGCCAGAGCGGTCTCCAGCTTGCTGATCCCGTCCGAGACTTCATCGATCAACGCGTTGCGCGGTACGTCACCGAGCTTCTCCTGAGCACTGTCAATAGACGCCGCGGTCGAGTCGATGAATGGCAAGAGGTCAGAGATCGCTTCCACGTCGATGCGTCCGTCAACCGGCTGAAGCGCGCTGATCGACAGCTTCGTGGCCGGCTCAAGTGTGTCGACAGCAAGGTCGTCAACGGTCTCTGAAACGACGCGCACCGCCTTGAGATTGTCTCCGATAAACGGAGCTGCTTCGGCCCACTGCCAGAGGTCACCCGTCGTCTGTGCGCGTGCCGCGCTCGTGTGTTCGCGAAGCTTGGCGGCAGTTTCGGCAGCAGCGTCGGTGTCGCCATCAAGAATCTGCTGCTGAACCTGTGACGCAAGCGGCAATGCAGCCTGAAGCTCGTCCTTAGCGGCAGTCGCGCGGGGAACAAGTTTCGATGCGACTACCACTCCAGCTATCGCGATAATGAGGAGCAATGCGACAACAGCCACCGGTACCCAGAGTCGAAAGCTCTTCAACAATGGTTGTTTCTGCTTGTTGCTGCGTCTTCCCAAATTAACGTTTGCCTTTGTCCGGTGATCATGAGGGTTTGAAGCGTACGCATTGTTCTTTCGCAATCACTCAAGAACCGCCCCAATCCTAAGCCATTTTCATGAGGGCCCGAGGTAGTGCTTTGAGTCCAAAATCCGGATCCTAAGAGCACGACACACGGCCTCATCCATCGAGATTCAGAAGGCCGCTGATGATGTCCTTGCGTGATAACAGCGGCCGTGAGAATCGCTGTATCGCATCATCTCCATCTCGAGAGGATCATCACTTAAACGAACTGTGGGTCCGAAGACCGCACGCATCGGCATGTACGTCCATATCTAGGGCACCATACGCGCCGTTTGGTTCAATCCTTCGAGGGGGCAAAGTGGCAAATGCAATAGCGAGGAAAACGCACTCGCAACCGCACGAAATAACGGATCGTCCGCTTTGAGCAGCGCGGGGCAACCACTTCCCAGAGAGGCTGTTGTTCATGCAAACTCAATCTGATCGAAGAGCGGAAACCAGCGTAACTGTAGCCGTCTCGCTCGACGTGCTGGCTCCGGCTAGTAATTACGACGCGCGCATCGCTTCAATAGTCGCATCCTTGTACTGCTGCGGTGTCACTTCCCATTTCGGATTAGCCAGCAAAGTCTCGGCGGCTGCACTCCGAACTTCATCATCAAAAGTTAGATCCGTGCGAAGGAACCGAGTCGGAAGACGTATATGCGCTGCAAAATCAGAAATCTTCTGATGATGGCTCAGAGCGAGAATCGGCACGTCGCAAAGGTAAGCGACGATTAGTCCGTGCAGGCGTTGTGACCACACGGCCTTCGACTTCGCGATGATTCCGATGCTCTGATCAATCGATTCGAATTTAACGACCTCGACATCCGAATGATGAGGCAGCAAGCGTTCGCGAATTTCGTGGGAGAACTCGACATCGCCATGCGACCGACGAACATTTAGAGCAAGCAACTTTACTGGCAAGTCGATACCGCGCAGCAAGGCCGAAAGGAGAGCAACCAGTTCGTCCACCGTTGATCGTGAATCCTTTGACACACAAATCGTCAGATGCTTGCGCTCGCCCGTGCTAAACCTCGGCATCGGGTATAAGGCTGCGAGGTCGCCGCCGACTGGCACCGAACCTCCCAATCGATCCGACGATGCCTGATCGCGAACCACGACGCGTTCCATCCGCTTGAGGTAGGCCTGAACTCGTTCTCGTGGAGCTTCAGATTCCCAAGGACCGAGCGAGACCCCAAGGCCTTCGATGGTTCGTCTCCGAAGTATGAGGCCTCGCAATCGCTGAGTTCCGCGCACGTCTTCCAACACGGATCCGCCACATAATGCAACCGTGTCGGCCCACACAGCACCGATCAGAGTCTCAACCAGCCTCGTTACTCGCCCCAGCACCCCCAAATTCTGATGCAAGGTGCGAACCGGCGTCACAAACGAGCGGACGCGAGCCCCCTCACCCCATATGAGTTCACGGTTTCGCTGAACCGCGATGCGGAATAACTCGTCCCCGAAATTGTCCCAACCGTAGTAACCAACTGCATTGATACGTCGCATGTACATCCTCTCGGTGTGATTGCCCCGTCAGCTCTAGATATGCATAGCGAACATCTCCGAAACTTTGCCTACTCAATTGCGGGCAAGTCTCATCGCCAGCCAAAAAGCGCCAAGGAAACGGGCCCAACTGATGGCGAGCGCAACAGCGAACGCAATTGCGATCGACGAAACGCCAAGGAAGAAGCAGACGACGCCAGTAGATAATCCAAGAACAAGCGCCATTACCCAGATCCACGCCTGACTGGAGAACCGTTCCAAAACATTAATTGTCGTGCTGTAAATGTAAGAGGGCGCTATGGGAATCAGCGCGACCGTCAGCAGAGCAAGATCTCCATACGACATCCCAAATCCTGGACCGTAGACCAATCGCATCACAGGATCACCTAACAAAATCACGAACGGCGCCGCGCAACAACCGACCAGTCCGACTCCCCAAACAACCCGGTGTGATCGCCGCAACAGGGCCCGAACACCTTCGTCTGCCAACGTTCGTCTGAAAGCGGTGATCAGAATATTCTTCGCGATGGCTCCGGACAGGTTGGCAAAGGTGAGTAAATAGGCGGCCGCGGAAAAGAGACCGACTAACGCCTCACCTGCAATCCTTGACAGGACAAGAATCGGCAAATAGCTTGCAAACGCGGCTAGGAATTCTGCAACCGTTGTAGGGAGGCCGGCCCGCAAAATCTCGCGAATGCCGTTGCCTTCTTCTACGCGCTCTGACGATTGTTGTCTGGAGAGACGCCGAGCCCCCGCTGCAACCGCAGTCGACACCATTGCCGACGCAAAAACTGCTGCAGAGACTGTGCCGAATATCAAAAGAGCCGATGCAGCGAATGCTATCGTGCCGAGGCTGTTTGCTAGATTGAGCGCTCCTAGGCCGATTAAGCGACCATGACGCTGAATCCGTGCTTGGAGAATGTCAAAGTACGCGGTAACAACTTTAGATAGCAGCACCGCTACCCAAAGCGCCGAGCCCACCGTTGATGAAGTCTGAAAATACAAGACAAGGATCAGGACCGCGAGAAGCAAGCCCGCCATCCTTAGAGTGATATAAGAGCGCCAAGGATAGTTGGCGCGCAAGCTTAAGTAAACAGTGCGCAAGCCTAGTTGTGCAAAAGTAAACACCGGCGTGGCAACGGATAGCACTAGCGCGTACTCGCCAACAGCTTCCGGTCCTCCTGCGAAGCGTGCAAACATCCAGACGAGCAGCCACTGCACGACCGCTACGCTGAGCGAGCCAATTGAGAATAGAGCTCCGCCCAGTCTGCTCACGTGAAACCCCTGCGAATCTTGCTCGATAAGATCTTGAGCAAACGAATACATGACTTCGCGGTCGAATTCAGAATCCCGAAAACCGTTTCCAACATGGATAATGCGCCGGCGTTCCTAGCACCGAGATATGCCCTATATTCACCGAGAATCATCGACCAAATGCGCGAAGATAGCCCGGACGCTCCGTATGGTGCTTTGAATACGGCTGCAAGTGGCGCGTCGATGAGCAATACGGGGTAACCTTTGCCGACGAGGGTGAGCCATAATTCGTAATCTTCGGAGAACCTCCGGTTAGCGGCGAATCGCTCCGGGATCTCTCGCCGCAAAACGACGCTCGGGGTAGACATTCGGTTCCTCAACAACAGTTCCCGTTTCCGCACCGGGATAGCGGGTGTGTCTAAGGACACTTCGATCGAATCCAAGTCTGATGGCGCATTGACCTGCACCGTACGACTCGCGATTAGTACGGCTGGCGGATTCGATTCGATCGCGTGTTGAATTTGAAGCTCGATCTTCCGCGGATGCCATGCATCGTCACTGTCAAGGAACGCTACCCATTCGGCCTTCGCTTCATTCCACCCGATGTTTCTTGCGTTCGCCGGCCCGCCATTCACCTCAAGCAAGATGAGACGAGTACCCTCGCGTCCTGCAATGATCTCTTGCGCCACCAACCGCTCAGACTTCGATGATGCGTCGTCTACCACGATAACTTCGTGGACGGGCCAAGACTGTGCAACAACCGAGTCCAATGCACGAGCCAATGTCTTCGATGAATTGAAATGTGGAATTACAACGCTAACGAGATCGCTCGCCATTTTCCCGCCTTTACATTGAAAGATCGTGCCGTCAAAGCACGTTCAGCAGTGTCAGTTGGCCGTGCGTTGTTTATAACCCAACTCTTCACTCGATTTGCGCGCTGGCCTGGCCGCCGACGTCGTCGCGCATGTCGGCCCCGAAAGGATTCTAGTTGTACTACCCATGCGGATCGGTTGAGCCTGTATCTCGGCATTTTTTGCTTGAGGCGCGGCGAAAGCCTTCGCGGTGCGAAAGGGCTTGTCGAAGAAACGGTTGAACGCGGGCATCGGGCTAAACAGTACGATGTCTCTTGCCCACCATCGCAAGACCCTGGCAGGTCAACTGCGCAAGCACGAGGGCCGATAGCGCGTTCGATTGCGGTCCGGGTTATACGGAAATTCCGCCCGCATTCTTGCTGAGGCGTCCGGGAGGGGTCAGCAGCGCTTGCATCCAGTCGACCGGCGCCTGGAGCAACTTGAATCCGCTAAACCAGATATCCCGCATCTTCACTTCGATCCCCCAGTGCAACAACCCTGCCGAAACGACCAATCCCGCGAATAAGAGCGGATATATCAGCCAAACGGTGGACTGTGTGGCGAGCGAGCCGAGCAAGGTATATCCGATGTGCGCGTGCAGCAGATAGATAGGATACGTCAGATCGCTTATCGACCGAGAGAGCGGGATAGAAACCTTGGTCATTCTCGGTATCCACATCAGCGAAATAATGACGTAAAACGCACCGATCAGCGCAAACACCGCAACGGGTGACACCGCGAACGCGTGTCCTTCGTTGAACGTGGCGATGTTGCGCCCGACAAACACGATTGACGTTGCAGCCGCTGCGCCAAGGCCCAGCACCCGAAAAGGCGAGAAGCCACGCCGCCGGATGGACGCCATAATCGCGCCAGACGCGAAGAATGCGTAGTATCCGTCGAGGTAAGGCAAACCGGATGCTTGGGGAACGATGACCGTCACTGTGAGCATGGTTAATGCCCAGGTCGGAAATACGATGTCAAGGAATCGGCCGAGTCCGAGCAGAAGCACTAGAAAAACCAATAGATAGAATGTCAACTCGACAGTGAGCGTCCAGTACACACCATCCACGGCCCGTTGACCGAACAAGCGGGGCATCATCGTCAGGTTCGCAAGGAACTGCACCGGAGTCACATGCATCGATTCGTCACCCCAGGCATTGACGATGATTGTTGTTGATGCCATTGCAACCCAATAAGCGGGGAACAGCCGGACTCCGCGGCTCACGACGAATTGGCCCGCGGTCTTGCCGTGCGCTGACTCTGCTATGACGAACCCACTGATGAGGAAGAACAGGTGGACGCCGTACACTCCATACAGAGCGATCGGGGCTAATGCCGTGAAGTCTATGCTCTCGACCTTACCGTTGCTGATCCCGTTGAAGAACCAGTGAAAAGCGACAACCATGAGCGCAGCAAGGAAGCGGAGTAGGTCAAGCAGTTCGAAGCGGCGATGCTTGTCGAGCTCCCGAGTGACGAGCGATTCAGGCATCCGCCACCCTTCCTGTTCATAGTTCGCCAGCGAATAGTCTATCCGCCCGCGCGACTCGGCTATGCCTTGGTCCGGGGATTGGGTATGGGGCTTCGGCGGCTCGTTACATCGGGAATGTCTGCCTAATCAACAGAGCGTTGCATACCGAAGGTTCCAGTTGTCCGGCTTTGAGAGGCGGCCCGGCAGATACCCGTTCACCCTCTCGATCTGAATCCAATTGTTTCCGGGGCCCGGGGTGAGCCCGGTAGACGGCAAGGAGCAAGCACGGTTTCTCACACGAGCGGCTCCGCAGAAAGCGACCACTAGAAGCTAGCGCATGTACTCTGTCTGCCGCTATCTCAATTCGCGATCTGAAGCTCCCGAAGGCAACTACCGAGTCGAAGAAATTTTGGAGTGAGTTGAACCTTTGCCCAACAAACGAAACCCGATTCGAAGGCCGATAGAGTGACCAGTATGCACACGCGCTTCGCCGGCGAGCACTATCGCTGTTCTGACTGTTCAGCACTGCGCGTCGCACATCGAGGACTTCGCCCACCAGAGTCGGTCTGGAGAATCAAGCACATTGAGGGAATCACAATTTCGCGGTCGCGGATCAAGGAGCCTAGACCGCAATGTCATGTCACGCCCTGAGGGCGATCCCAATTCTGGTCGCAGGTGGAGAACGCAGGAGCGATCCGGATTAATCGTCCTTGCGGGTGCGCTGGGACTATTCCTGAACCAAACCGCACGGATTGCCGGGTTCAATGTCTCTCTCGCCGATGTAATCCTGCCTTTGCTGCTGATCGCGCTCGCATGCAGCCACGGCATCATATTGCCCCGTGCAGCTGTCTTCTACTCACTCGCTGTCTTTACCCTGACGATCACCACCGCATTGTGGTTCACTCCGCTCACTTTTGGGACCACCCCAGATAGCCAGAGCGTCATGGGTGAGTTGGTCAAGATGGTCGTGTCATTTCTCTACTTCATCGCGGGTTACTCGCTGGTGCGCGCTGGAGCCCATTCAACAGCTCTCCGATGGTTCGCGTTTGGTGCCGCCGCCGTCGCATTGCTCAGCCTTGCAAACAATCTCATCGGTGTCCCCCTGCCTGACCTGATGTATTACGGCTCGTTCCGGTTCCGGGGCCTAATGTCCGATCCAAATTATTATTCGGCACTCGCCGTTGCCGCGCTCATTTTCATCGCACGAGATACCGATCTGAAGCGTCCTATACGCTGGCCCCTAGTCGCTATTTTGGCTACTTCGGTGGTGTTCTCTGCGTCCAAGACGGGCGCGATCGTACTTGTCGCCGTTCTCACGCTCTTACTATTCGAGAGGACCTTTAGGAAAGCCCGGTGGGTAGTGGCACTCCCACTCACGGCTATCGGTGTAGTTGCAGTTGCGATAGCGGGTAGCACCATTCTCCACGGGCTGCATGCCACGCTCTTGCACGCCGGTACCGTTCTCCCGCAGCTGAACCGCATCGCCCTCTTGTTCTCTACTGATGCACAGGATGCTATCGCAGGGCAAGGGTCGGGCCGCGATGACGCCTGGGGCAATGCGCTGCTGGTAATCCAACGCGCGCCATTCTGGGGTAGCGGAGTCGGGTCTTATCAGGATGCGACGGCAGAGCTCGCTGGTTCCGTCACCCTCGCCCACAATACATACCTCCAGCTCGCCGCTGAATGGGGTCTGCCCCTGGCCATTGTCCTATTTGCTTGGATTGCAGTTCATCTCTTTCTTGCCTCTCAACGACACGCCCCTTTCTTGGAGAAGACACTAAACGTTGTCCAGCTACGCGACATGGTGCTCGTCTTCCTGCTGGCGGGGGCATCACTCTCACTGAACAACGCACGCATGTTCTGGCTCTTCCTTGGCATGCTCGCATTTGGCGTGCACGCATTACGAAGTGAGCGAGGACGCGTTCACTCACATGAGGAAACTGATTAACGCTGCTTCTGTGCCTTCTCAAAAAAATCTACGTGGAGGCCGCAGACAGTCGATTGGTCGAAGTGCGAGACCACACGCTCTCGGGCCGATAGTCCGAGCCTGCTGAGCTGCTCTCGATCTAAGTTGAGCTCATCTAGAACCTCCGCGAGGGCTGCGGCATTGCCGACTGGGACTATGCGTCCAGTGATTCGATCTACAACTGAATCGACAGTGCCCGTGCTGTCGGCGACGATCGCGGGTACTTCCATACCGGCAGCCTCAAGCACGACGTTCGGGAAACCCTCACGAAGGCTCATGAGAACAAGAACATCGATTCGCGCAAGGTACGGGCGCGGGTCAGAAACCCTACCAGTGAGATGGACTGGAACGAGTCCATCGAGTTCTCTGCACAATTGAGCAACTTGAGCGCCCTCGTCACTTCCGATCAACAGCGTGCGGATACGGGTACCACGTCGGGCGCAGCTACCGGCGGCTTTCAGGATGGTGTCAACACCTTTGTCTGGGTGCAAGCGCCCCACAAAGCCGACCGTTAGTCCAGTTGTCTCATCAAGAAACTCACGGGTCCTACCGTCGATGCGAGGATAATCCGCGCTGGGACGGAATCGTTCTGAGTCGACGCCATGAGATGATCCCGCACCCAATACTGCCGGGACTTGCGGAGTGATCCCTAGATTGTGTGCATATTTGGCGAGACTGCGACTGTTTGCAACGACACTCGTCGACAACCGAGCGGTGATGAACTCAAGTGCTCGAAGGATGTGACGTGCTGGACCAGCTGCGGTCTCCAAGCGCAGCCCCCATAACTCATACACGCGGGTCCTCACACCGGCAATGGTGCCAGCCAGCGCACTCAATAGGCTTGCCTTCGGCGTCGCGTATACCAGAACGTCGGGCTCCAGCCGTCGCAATACATTGGCGAGGGAGACGAGCGAACGCAGGTCTTTTGTTGGCGACGGTGCACGCTCCATAGGTATCGTATGAAGCGTCACTCCTTCCTCTCGTGCCCAGTCCTCAATTCCCTCACCAGGAGAGCAAATTACCGTTACCCGCCACCCGCGCGTGCGCAACTCGGTCAAGTACCCATGCAGGAACGTTGCGGCAGTTGTATGGCTTGTGACCACGATACAAATTGACCGGTGTTCTCCCACCACGTCACGTCCTGCTGACATGCGATACGCAACGAAGGAAAGCTTCATGGGGCGAGGTGACTTTTTCACTGGGTCCCACCAAGGCGCAGCTTCCGTCCTCAGGGAAAAGCGTGCTGTTGCAACCTTCGAGATTCATCTCACACTTGTCTTTGTGACGGCTTCGTTCTTAGTTGAAACAACGCCCGGTACATATGACAGGTGGCCCTTTGCGTCTAGGCGTCGACACGAGCCCTGAAGTAGTTGCGCAACATAGAGGGAAGGGACGTCAGCGCCAGCGAGATGACTGAATGGATACCCGCCACCAAATCGAGGATTGATATCGATGACGAATGGACGCCCATCTTGCGCAACCATCACGTCCACGTCAATCAACCCCTGATGACCCGTCCAGCTCGCAACAGCTTGAGCGAGTTCAACGAAGGGGGATGCATCCACTGACTCGGCCCGATCTGTCTCGCCCGAGCGCATGCGGCTCTTTCTACGCGCCAGCACACCGAGTGGATGGACGCCCTCCTCGAGGGGCGAAACCAAGTCCATGCCGTATTCCTCTCCAATAATCGCGCGCTGAACTACGAATTCCGCAGCCCTTTTGTGGCGTTCAATTTCCTTGCGCCACTTCACTGACAGCCATTTGACCGCGCTGTCGAAATCAGCCGTACGCGCGATCACGAGACCGGACGAGCCGCTCCCGAATCGATCTTTAATCACCACTTCCGTCGAGGATTCCAAAACTGCCTCTACACCTGCGGTGTCTGAGAGAAGCGCAGTGTCAGGGGTGGAAACACCAACTGCTGCCAGCTCGATCGCCATTTGATATTTGTCGTGCACGGCCCTGTGGCGTTCCTCAGGTAGGGCTAGCACATTGCCGCCGAACTGACGTAGGCGAATCGCGAATCGCGTCGATGCCAAATAGGCCAGTTCGAAGTCGTTCACAGAAAAGAACAAGTTCGGGCGAATCTTCTTGAAGAGACTAATCATGGCATTCTCGTAACCTGGCTCGCCATATTCAGGCATAAGATGGCGAAACGAGGCGCGCGCGTACGCGGCGCTGAATGGGTCGGCATCGGTGACGTGAACCTCGCCGTTCACGCCGAGCTTTGTGAACGCTTGTTCAAACCAATCCACTAGGTAGACGCGGCGACCGACAGATCCGATCAGAATGCGCATTGGCTGCTGTGCCGAATCTTCACGCATTGCCGTGTCCTGATTCAATGTCCAATTTCATTCTCCGCTTCGAACCTCCGGCAACTGCGCCAAAGTCTTCAAATCCGAGGCTGCAATAGAGTCGGATGGCTGCAGCATTGTCAACTCGCGTCTCGAGCGTCAATCGTTTGGCGCCAAGCTCCCGGGCACGCGCAATCATGAGTTGCATGGTGTCGCGACCGATTCCCTGCCCGTGTCTCGACGGATCGACGTAGATGTAGAGCGTAAAGTGTCCAGCTTCAACGCGCTGCAGGCCACACATTGACACGAGGGAACGGTCCTGACGATGAATTCCCACCCAATCGTACCGAGCAGGATCCTCGCGGACACTGTCGAACCAAGTTTCCATCGCGGCCAAATCTGCAATGAAGGACACCGAGGCGCCCGCACGCACAACCGGGTCGTTCAACCACTGAACCCGCGTTGCCAAGTGCTCGATTGAAAGCTGGACAAGTTCAACGCGCCTTGTACTCCTGGGCCCGAGGAATTCGCTCCGCGTTGACTGTCCTTGTTCCGTTATCCCGTCTCGGCGCACCACTGTGCGTACAGTCTCGATAAGAATCGACATATCGAGCTTTACGCTCTGTCGGTCAACATACTCGACGTCAAGTTTCAACGTCTCATCCCACCCCATAGCGTTGCGCCCCCGAACCTGCGCGAGCCCGGTAAGACCAGGGCGCACTTCATGTCGGCGTTGTTGCTCTGATGAGTAGCGAGGAAGGTAGGAGACTCGCAGGGGACGCGGACCTACGAGGCTCATCTCGCCGCGCAAAATATTCCAGAGGCTCGGCAATTCGTCGAGACTAGTGGATCGCAAGAAGTGACCAAAGCGAGTTATCCGCTGTTCATTTGTCACCCACCCATGAGACGGGTCGATGTTTCTCATAGTACGGAACTTGTAGAGCGTGAAGGTGCGGGCGTTCATGCCGGGCCGCACCTGCGCGAAGAGCACTGGTCGCCCGAGGATAAGCGCCACACTCACCGCAACAGCGACAAATACCGGAGACAGTATGACCAACCCGAACCCGGACGCAAGCACATCGATGACGCGTTTGCCGAAGTGGTAGCTGGCAAGACGTGGCAATCTCACGGGGCCGACTGCTTCTCGCGGACGAAGTCGGAAATCCGAGACAACACGCTGGCCCGCTGTTCATCGCTGAGCGCAGAGCTGCTCGGCAACGTGAGCCCGGTGTTGAACAGGCGCTCCGACGCCCCGTTTATCACTCCGCGTGATCCTGCAAACACAGGCTGGAGGTGCATCGGCTTCCAGAGTGGGCGGCTCTCGATGTCGTATTCAGCGAGAACGGCAGAAAGCAGCGACGGTGTCCAGCCCGCAGCATCGGCATCGACCAGAATCGATGTAAGCCACACATTGTCATCCTCATCGCCTCTGACACCGAAAACCTCAACACCATCTACATCTGCAAACAATTGCTTGTAACGATCGCGCAGTTCGCGACGCATCGTGATCATCTGATCCAGCCGCAACAGTTGGGCGCGACCCAACGCTGCGAGAAGATTACTCATACGGTAGTTGTACCCGACATCGACGTGCTCATAGTGAATAACAGGCTGCCGAGCCTGGGACGCCAAATAGCGGACATGCTGCGCAAAATCTGCGTCATCGGTAAGCAGCATCCCGCCGCCAGAGGTCGTCATGATTTTATTACCATTGAACGACACAGCAGATGCGCGCCCAAAGCTTCCCGCAGCTTTGCCCGCGTGTCTCGCGCCAAGAGACTCGGCGGCGTCCGCTAGTACCGGAACGTCGAACTCCGCAGCGATTTCGAGGATCGCTGTGTAATCAACCGCTTTACCTAGAAGATCAACGGGCACCACGGCTGCGACCGGTTCACCAGCGGCTCGCAGACGGTTGAGCGCTTCACGCAGCAAGTTCGGATCCATGTTGCCAGTTGATGGGTCAACATCGATGAAAAAGGGCTCCGCTCCCGTGTAGACGATCGCGTTCGCTGTTGCAGCGAAGGTCATCGTCGAGGTTATTACGATGTCGCCGTCCCCTATGCCCAGGGTTAGAAGTCCCAAGTGAAGCGCTGCTGTACCGGAGCTTAACGCGACACCGTGTTCGACTCCGACACGGGCGGCGACTTCACTCTCAAATGCGTCGACGTCAGGGCCTAACGGAGCGATCCATCCTGATCGCATGGCGGCCATAACGTACTGCTCCTCGAGTTCACCGACATCGGGCGAGGACATCAGTATCCGACCCTTGCTCATCTTGCCTCACTTTCAGCGCTTGGCGCGCCGAAACCTGGCCGCATAATCACAGTCGTGTCATTTTCACGTGGAGTTTCGGACATCTGATGGTTCCACAACTGCATGCTCAGCTGCTCTGGAGCGAGTGATTGGACTCGAGCGTGCGAAATCTTCGGATGCCTAGGGCGGGAATCTGTTTCACCTCTTCCAATGAGGTCTTCATGCAGTTTCTCACCGTCACGCAACCCTGTGAAGACAATCCCGATGTCCTTCCCCGACATGGCAACCATGCGCTGGGCAATATCGAGAATTCGCACAGGCTCACCCATATCGAGGATCAGCACTTCTGCCGCATCGCCGATGCCGCCGGCCTGCACAACAAGCTGACACGCTTCTGGAATGGTCATAAAGTACCGAGTCGCATCAGGGTGCGTCACTGTGACTGGTCCTCCCGACTCTATGAGGCGCGTGAATGTCGGCAGCATTGAGCCTCGGCTGCCGATCACGTTCCCGAAGCGTACCGACAGGTATCGTCCGCCTGTTTCTTCAGCCATCCACGCTGTGAGCTTCTCGGCCAGCCGTTTGGAGTGCCCTAGAACGCTGGTCGGGTCAGCAGCTTTATCGGTAGATACATTGACGAAGGTCGTGACGTTCACCAACCGAGCCGCTCGAAGTACATTTAGAGTGCCGAGGACATTCGTCTTCCACGCTTCGTCTGGGTACTGCTCCAGCATTGGAAGATGTTTGAGAGCCGCTGCGTGAAAGACGACGTCCGGTTGCCTGTCGGCGAAGATCTTCTCTAACGCCCCAACGTCCCGAATGTCCGCGAGCACTACGTCTTTGGTGTTGAGCAGTCCGTGACCGTAGATGCCGAGCTCGGCAACTTGGAGGCCAGTCTCGTCACGATCGAGCATAATGAGTTCGCCCGGGTCAAACCGTGAGATCTGACGGCACAGTTCCGAACCAATGGAACCACCGGCACCCGTAACCAGCACTTTCTTGCCCGTGAGATAGCTCGCGATCGATTCGACTTCGGTATCGACAGGGTGTCTCCCGATGAGGTCTTCAATCGAGATATCGCGAAGATCGTTGAGGCTCGTCTTTCCCTCAAGAAGATCCTCGAGCAACGGCATGACCTTGACCGTAAGACCTGCAGCAACACTCGCATCAGAGATACGGCGGATCAGCTCTGAGTCCGCGTAGCCAATGCACAGAACGAGAACCGACGCTCCAGTCTTCTCAACAACGCGCGAAAGGTCATGAATGCTGCCCTTCACCTTCACGCCGTGGTGCTGCAGGTTCGACTTACGAGGATCATCGTCGATCATTGCCACAGGACGATACTTTGACCGTGAATCCGTCAGCATTCGGCGCACCATCGTGGCGCCGAGGTAACCCGCCCCGTAGATGATGGTCTTTGTCGCGTCGTTCCTTGGACGGTATCGGCTCTCGACGTAGAGGCGTTTGAGGTAGCGCAGGGCAAACATCAACACGATAGCGATAGGAGTGGCGATTCCCATGATGCTGCGCGGGATCGTCGCACCGCTGCCAAGCATCAACAGCGGGATGCCGATAATCACGGCGACGCCTAGAGTGGCGGCAACGAGGGCGCGAACCTCTTCAAAACTTCCGTACGTGTAGCGGCCTGTATATAGGGCAAGAGCCCAACCAGCAACCAGCTGGAAAATAATGACGCCGACGACAAGGACGAAAACGGCAAGCCAGTTGATCTGGCTAAGGTCGAAACCGAAACGCAGAACGATCGCCAAAATGATCGCGAGGGCCCACGAGCCAGCATCAAGCAGGAACTGGCGGCCGAAACGCACGAGCCTGCTCGATTCGAGCACATTGTTAAGCTGACGCTGTTGCTCGTCCAGCTCCACCGCGTCTTTGCGCTGACCGCTCGTCATATCAGTGCTCCGAATCAGCCTTCAAGACGCGGCCAAGGAACTCCGCTGTCGCATTCACCGCGGGGATAAGCTGGTCGGTTGAGGTTCTATACGTCGCATCATCGCGCCTATACGGGTCGACCACGTCATCGTCGCTTGGTTCATCGGACGGGAACATGCCTCGTTCACCCGCCGCTAGCTGGATCGCCGCCTCGAATCGCGCAGAAGCGTCGGTACCGGCCTGCTCCATGGCGAGCGTGAGCTCGTCGACGTTCAGCGATGACACGATCCGAGCGAATTCCCGGATGGTGAACGTCTTGCGCACCGCGCGCGGCAAAGCCTCAACAATCGCCCGCCTGTGGTCTCGCGCCATAGCCAGGATGAGATCAGCATCTCTCACCATCTCGAGTGAGAGCTCGCGGGCGATTTGCTGCTCAGCGTCTACCGAACCGTGCTCAGTAGCCAGCTGAGCCGCGCGCTCATCCATCGGTGCGCCGGAAAGGGCGACCGTTCCCGCGCTCGAGAACGCAAGCTTGTCATCATCACTGAGCCGAGCGCGGAGAAGTTGCTCGGCCATCGGCGAGCGGCAGATGTTACCGGAACATACGGTGAGGACCTGGATCGTCATCGCGACGTCCCTCGGCCTATACGCCGTCGCCCGGCGGATTGACGCTCTTCGTCATCAAGCAGCCGTTCTGCGTCGGACGTCGTACCGTAGCTGTACTGCCCATACGCGTACGAGTCAGCCCCCTTTGTCGGAAGCATCGTGACGACAACGCCGACGAGCTTGCTGCCGATTCCCTCAAGCGTACGCACGGCGTTTGCGAGCTCTTGACGCTTGGTTCGGCCAGAAGCAGCGACCATGATCGCACCGCCCGTCAGCTTCGAGACGACGGCAGCGTCCGTCACCAAAAGCAGCGGCGGTGCATCGATAAGCACGTAGTCGAATGTGCCCGTCAGCGTGGAGAGCAGTGTCTCCATTGCGGCGGAGCCCAGCAACTCGCTGGGGTTGGGGGGAACACGTCCGCTCGGGAGGACGAAGAGCTGACCTCTCCCCCATCTCTGCAGGACGTCGACGAGGTCTGCACGACCAATAAGCACGTCCGTCAGACCGACGGCACCTTCGATGCCCATGTACTCCGACAGTTTCGGAAGACGAAGATCGCCATCGATGAGCGCGACCTTCGCACCCGTCTCTGCCAGCGCGATTGCGAGGTTCGCCGCCGTTGTGCTCTTACCTTCGCCCGGGATCGAGCTCGTGATGACGAAGCTGCGCGGACCCTTCTCGATATTGACGAACTGCAGGTTCGTCCGCAAACTGCGGAACGACTCCGCGCGTGGATTTCTGGGGTCAGCGTGCACAACAAGAGGACGCTTCTTCGCCTCGTTGTCGAATGCAATGCCACCCAGCAACGGCTTGTCAGTCACCTGCTCGATGTCGTACTGCGAGTGAATGCGAGTATCGAGCACGGTGCGAAGAACGGCGATACCGATTCCGACCGCCAGACCGAGAAGCAGCCCGAGAACGATGTTGAGCTTGACGTTCGGGCTGACGGGAGCGGTGGGCACGGGTGCGGGCTGAATCGTCTCGATCTTCACAAGGCTCGGAGCGTCGCCCTCGGGCTTCTCGAGCTGATTAACGACGACGTCGGCGAAGACTTCACCGACCTTGTTCGCAATCGTCTCTGCCTTCTCAGGTTCGGTATCCGTGACGCTGACGTTAATCAGCACGGTATTCTCCGGCGACTCGGCCGAGATCTTCTGAGCGAGTTGACCAGATGTCGTGTCAAGCTTCAATTCGTCTATTACACGATCAAGAACAATTGCCGTGTCCACAACGTCCACATAAGAGGACACCGCCTGCCTGGCGAAGCTCGTACCCTGGACAAGGTCGCCTGCGCTGCCGGCCGCTTCGCCGCCTTGAACGGAAACATACAGCTGCGTCGTCGTCTGGTACTTCGGCGCCGTCATAATCGAATACGCAGCTGCGACAGCCACGCCGACAAGGACGCAAGCAACAATCAGCATCCAGTTCTTATGCAGAATGCGAATGTAGTCGCGAAGTTCCACCGAATTCCCTACGTCTTGTGAGCGCCTGCGGATCATGCGTTCGCATTCAAGATGCCGCGACTCTCAATGTTTACACATCTTTAGACAACCACGAAAGGTGATCGAGGATCCGCATTTCGACGGGCCCGCGTGGTTTCGCGCAGAACAGCTGCACTAACGGCCCGAGTACGCCCCCACGTCTGGGGACGAGTGTGACGCACTATTTCACGCCGCCGAGAGCGCCGCCCGACTCTTGCAGGTAACAGGATCCGCACAGCGACTCGTAGGTGACCGCCTCGCCGTCTATGGCCACCTGATCGCCATCGAAGATGAAGCGGTCGCCCACACGGCGTCCGTTAAAAAGTGCCTTGCGCCCGCACCGGCAGATCGTCTTGAGCTCTTCAAGTGAGTGCGCGACCTCGAGCAAGCGCCGACTTCCGGGGAACGCGTGCGTCAGAAAATCCGTGCGAATGCCATACGCGAGCACGGGAATGTCTTCGAGCAGCGCGATCCGCAGCATCCCGTCAACCTGCTGTTCGGTGAGAAACTGAGCTTCGTCGAGCAGCAAGCAGCTCACATCTTGATTGGTGTTCGTGACGTGCTCGGCGCGCATGCGCTGAAACTGCGCGTACGTGTCGTCGTCGGGAGAGATGACGTAGTCAACGTCGCGCGTGACGCCGAGCCGGCTCTCGATCGAACGATCGCCTTTCGTGTCGACCGACGGCTTCGACAGAAGAACATGCTGCCCGCGCTCTTCGTAGTTGAATGCCGCTTGCAAGAGCGCCGTGCTTTTGCCCGAATTCATCGCGCCGTAGCGGAAGTAGAGTTTTGCCACGAATCGAGTTTAGTAGCGAGGTGTGCGGCTAGAGCGCCAACACGACAAGCGTTCCGGCGCCCACCGTCGCCATGGCGAGAAGCAGATAATGCCACGAGCGCGGGCCACGGATATTCCGCCGCTTCATCGGTTTGGCCCTCGTGGTTCTCGACACAAGGAGTCAGCATAGCGGTATCGCCGCGCGTCCGCCGCTGACGTCACACGGAGGACGTCAGCGGGGCGCGCAGGGCAGAGCGCGTGGGGACGACAATCGACAGGATGCCGAGCAGCAGCGTTGCTCCCGCGAGCAGCGCGAACGTGACCGGCGGGAACGTCGGCAGCGGCTGGCCTGAGATCGCGAACGCGATGCCCGCGAGCGGCGGCAGCGTGATCACCGTGCCGAGCACAACGGCGAGCACGGAGATCATGGCGGATTCGATGAACGTCATCGCGGAGACCTGGCCGGGCGTCGCTCCAAGTCGGCGAAGCAGTGCGAACTCGGCACGGCGCTCGGTTGTGGCCATCACAAGTGTGTTGACGACGGCAAGCGCGATGAAGCCGAGGATCAGCATGAGTGCCACGATCGATGCCCACGACTGGGCTGCGGCTTCCTCTGCCCCTGCGGCCCCGAGATCGGCGCCGCTCGTAACACGGAGTCCACGATCGGCGAGTGCCGTCGCGACAGCATCCGTGTCTGCATTCGTCAACACGAGCAGCTGGTCGTTGAGACCCGTCGTGGTGTGCTGGCGCAGCACGCTTGCGTCGATTGCGTAGTCTCCAAAGCCGAGGCCGCGCTCGTACGTGGCGACGATGGTCGCCGTGAGTTGATCGCCATCGCCAAGGACAACGTCGATCGTGTCGCCGACGCCCGCGCGCAACCCGTACGCCACCGAGTCGCTTATGGCGATCGTGTCGGCACCGGAGAGATCGACGAGGGATCCAGCGGTGACGCCGAGATCGAGCGTGGCCGATGCGGTGGCTGGGTTGATGCCTTGGATCGGTGTGGGCTCGACAATGTTGACGTCGAATTCGGAGACGCCCATGTTGACGAGCACGCTCGAGCGGACGATCGGGGTGACGGCGTCGACGCCCTCGATCGAGGTCACGTCGCCGGTCACGCTCGGCGCGAGGCCGCCCGTTGGCGCGGTGACAACGAGGTCAGCGGTCGTGCCTTCGACGGACTGCGCCGCGGCTTCGGACGCGACGGTTGCTGGCACGAACAGCTGCACGATGGCGAGCGTGATGCCGAGCGCGAGGGGCACGAGAGCGGTGGCGAGGCGCCGGGTGAAGCTGCGAGCATTGGCGTCGGCGAGTGCGGATGCCGCACCGGGCATGCGACGCAGAACCGGACCAATTGCGTTAATCGTGACTTCAACGATGCGCGGGCCGAGCAGAGCGGCCCCGATGATGATTGCGAGCGCCGCCGACGCCGGGCCGGCGAGCGCGGCTTCGCCGGGTATGACCAGCGGGAGCAGGGAGGCGACAAGGCCGACCGCGATGAGCGTGACGCCGGTGATGACGCGCCCGCTGCTGAGGGCAGGCGTCTCGACGTGAGCATCGCCGAGAGCATCGACGGGCGCCATTCGTGAGGGGCGGCGCGCGCTGACGAGCCCGGCGAGCAGGGACGTGCCGGCCATGAGCACGACCGCGCCGATCGCGGGAAGCGGACTGAACGCGAGGGCGAAGTCGGTGGAGATCAGTCCGGATGCCGCGAACTGGTCGCCGAGCAGCTGAGCGAGGCCGTAGCCGGGCAGCACACCCACGACGGATGCCGCGAGCGCGATGAGTCCGGCTTCGCGCACGACAAGACCGCGGATCTGACGCGATTCTGCGCCTACGGCACGGAGCAGGGCAATGTCTCGGCGCCGCTGGCCCAGCGACAGAGACATAGTGCTGGCGACGACGAACAGGGCGATGATGAGCGCCACACCGGCGAGCGATCCGCTCAGCGCGATGAGGTTGGTTCGTGCCGTGGCTCCCTCGAGTGTCTCGACGTCGCCGCGCGCGGTGCCGGTGTAGGTGACGGTGCCCGGAACAGCGTCGCTGATCGCGGCGGCGAGCGCGGCAGCATCCGTTCCCTCGTCGCCAATGACGCCGATCAGGTCGACCGATCCTGCGTGCGGCCAGAGTGCGGCGAGCGCCTGCTGGGTCAGGAACGCCTGCGGCCGGTCGACTTCGGTACCGACCGCGGTGGCGATGCCCGAGACCGTATAAGTAGTAGCCACTCCCCCGTGTGCGAGCGCAATCGAATCGCCCACGCTCGCATCGGCAGACTCCGTGAGGACGACCTGGCCGTCTGACGTAGGAGGTTCACCAGTGGTCACCGCGAACGGCGTGAGGGACGAAGACGCCCAGGCGTGCCCGCTGATGGGCGTTCCGTCGTCGCCGACGAGTGGGATCGTTGCGTCGGCGATCGCGCGATCAACGCCGGGAACGGCTTCGACGCTGTCGACGGTCTCCTGCGGAAGGAGCGCCCGCTCGGGGAACGGAACGTCGACGTCGTCGGGAACCGGCTGAGATTGCGGAGCACCGACCACGACATCGGCCGCGGCAAAACGCTGAACGGGAACACCGCCGCGAAGTCCGGACTCGATCAGGACGCCGAGGGCAGTGGTGAGGGCTGAGGCGAGCAGCACCGCGACGATAACGCCGATGACGCTGCGGCGATGGTGGGCAGCAGACGAGCGAGCAAGGGTCCACATGGTCACTCCCCCAATCGCGCCATGTGCGCCGTGATGCTGGACACCGTGGGCGACGTGAGGTGACCGGCGAGCCGACCGTCGGCGAGAAAGACGACGGTGTCTGCGTAGGATGCCGCGACGGGATCGTGCGTAACCATGACGACCGTCTGGTTCACCGACGACGCGACCGTGCGGAGGAGCTCGAGCACCTGGCGTGCTGTGCGCGAATCGAGCGCTCCCGTCGGTTCATCGGCGAAGACCGCCGCGGGCTGCGTGATGAGCGCGCGAGCGATGGCGGCGCGCTGCTGCTGGCCTCCCGAGAGCTCCTGCGGCTTGCGGTGAACGAGGTCGTGCAGGCCGACCTGCGAGACGACGTGCTCGAGCCACGCGCGGTCGACGGCACGTCTGCCGAGCAGGAGCGGAAGCGTGATGTTCTGCTCGATCGTGAGCTGCGGAAGAAGGTTGTATGTCTGAAACACGAAGCCGACGTGGTCACGGCGGAAGCGTGTGAGCTGACGCTCCGGCATTGAGGAGATCGGCGTGGATGCGAGCGACACCGTGCCGGACGTCGGGGTGTCAAGACCGGCTGCGAGGTGCATGAGCGTGCTCTTCCCGGAACCAGATGGTCCCATGATCGCAGTGAATGAGCGGGCCGGGACCTGCAGCGAGACGTCTGCGAGGGCCGTGACTCGGCCGGACCCGGAGCCGTACGTCTTCACGACGTTGTCGAGTTGCACCGCAATGGTTTGCGCGCTGTGAGGAGCGTGAGCCGGAGTGAGGAGGTCGGTGTGAGAAGTCATGCTTCGACGCTACGAACCGCGGCTCGCGCACACACGGGTGCCTTCGGGTGTCTCGACGGTAGTGCTAGCACTACTGACAGCCTCCGTGGCATCCGCAAGGATAGAGATCATGTCGTCAGTGTCGTTCACCCGCGCTCGGCCTCGCTGGCGCGCGATCGCGTACATCGCGGTCGAAGCGGGCTGGTGGCTCGTCGGCCTCTTCTATCTGTGTGCCGCTCTGGCCGTCGCCCCGTTTCTCTTGCTGTTCGTCGGCTGGTACGCCGTGCCCACACTCGTCGACTGGCTCGATCAGCTCGCTGGCAACGGCCGCGAGCGGGCCGCGAGGTTCGCGCGGTCGCCTGTGCCTGAGCGCATGACGCGAGTACCTCACCAACTGTCGTTTCTACACCGCGTGGCTCTTGTGCGCACGCCGGAGTTCACACGAAACGCTACGTGGGCGCTCGCGCACCTGATCGTGATGCCAGTGATCATCGTGGTGGGGCTGGGCCTTCCGATCATCGCCGTGAACAGCTCTCTGGTTCCGCTCTACTGGTGGGGCCTGCCCGCCAACGATCCCGCGATCACTCTCTTTCCCGTCACGAGCTGGCCCCTTGCGATACTCTCTTCGGCCATCGGGGTCGCCGCGGGACTTGTCGGCTGGTTGATTCTGCCGACGCTTGCGCGCCGTACAGCGGGCAGCACGCTCGCGATGCTCTGGCCGGATCGCGTGCACGACATGCAAGAGCGCATCGAGTCCCTCTCCCGAAGCCGTGCAGCAGCGCTCGACGCGCATTCGAACGAGCTGCGGCGCATCGAGCGAGAGCTCCACGACGGCGCACAGAATCGGCTTGTCGGGGTGGTGATGATGATCGGCCTCGCCCAGCGAACGCTGAAGGACGATCCCGAAAAAGCTGCGTCGTTCCTGGTGCAGGCGCAGGATGCAGCATCCGACGCCCTCACTGGTCTGCGCGAAATGGTGCACGACATCTACCCGCCGGTTCTCGACGAACTCGGGCTGTCTGGGGCGGCTTCGACGCTCACGAGCCGCTCGGGCGTGCCGACCGCTCTCGATGTCTCGGGCTTGCAGCGGGCGCCGGCTGCCGTCGAGTCAGCAGCATATTTCGTTCTCGCCGAGGCGCTCACGAACGCGGCGAAGTATGCCGACGCGTCATGGGTCTCGGTAACGCTGAGCACGGTCTCAGGGACGCCCGAGGACGTTCTCATTGTGGAGGTCGACGATGATGGGCATGGCGGCGCAACGATCGGCGGGTCAGGATCCGGCCTCGCGGGCGTCGCACGCCGCGCCGAGGCCCTTGGCGGTACGCTCACGCTGTCGAGCCCGATCGGCGGGCCCACCCACCTGAAAGTCGAGTTGCCGTGCGGGTTCTGATTGCCGAAGACGATGCGCTGCTGCGCGCGGGTCTGACGATGCTGATGACGGGTGAAGGCATCGAGGTCGTTGCCGCCGTCGACAACGCCGACGACGCGCTCGACGCGTTCACGAAGAATGAGGTGGATGCCGCCGTGCTCGACGTTCGCATGCCGCCGACCTTCTCGAACGAGGGCCTGAAGGCCGCTCTCGACATGCGGCAGCAGCGACCCGGATTTCCCGTGCTCGTGCTCTCGGCATACGTCGAAGACGCCTACGCCTCGAGACTCCTCAGCGACGGAGCCTCAGGCGTCGGTTACTTGCTGAAGGAGCGCGTTGGCGATGTGGGCGAATTCGTCGCCGCGCTTCAGCGCGTCGTCGACGGCGGCACCGCCATGGATCCCGAAGTGATCGCGCAGCTCGTGAGCCGCCGACACGCGGACGACCCCGTGCAGCGCCTCACCCCGCGCGAGCGGGAAGTTCTGGGGCTCGTCGCCCAGGGCATGGGCAACGTGGCGATCGCCGAGCAGCTCGTGATCACAGAAGCCGCCGTCGGCAAGCACATTGGCAACATCTTCTCGAAGCTCGACCTCGCCCCAGACGACACCGGCCATCGCCGAGTGCTCGCGACGCTCGCCTACCTGCGCTCGTAAGCGAGAGGCCCGTGAAAGGCTCCGAGTTACAACGCGCCTGCGAGTTCGGTTCCGGACTCCCATCGCGCATCGATGTTGACACCGGGTAGTTCGATCCGCAGGGTTCCGTTTCCGCTTACCTGTTTCATGTACATCACCAGAAAGTCCATCGTGATGTTTTTGTGGACGTCTATCGCGGTATCGTGCTTCAACTCTTGAGATCCTAGGCTCATCGGCGGCACCATCGAGAAAACGTGAACGTCGTCTGCAGAATCAACGATGACGAGGTTTGCTGAACCTCCAGCGCTCACGATCCGTGTGAACACAGCGTCGACTTTCTCATGCCCTAGCGCAATAACGATCGGTGACGCCCCGGAGGCGTCCTTCACAGGAAACGCGCCATGAAGGTTCTTGCTTGCAACAACCGACATTAGGCGTCGAGCATACTCACGTCGAAGAGTCGCGTCAGAATCAGTAGCCATTTCGCCACCTGCTTTCGTGGATCTCCAAATTATCGTAAATCTCGCTGAGGGAGTACTGATACGTGTTCTCGGCATCTCCCTGCCCACGGATGACTCGGATAACCTCGCGTTTGAGTTCGCCGTTGCTGTCGGCTGGTGGTACATGCCTATGGACCTCGCCGTGGCTGCAGTCGATCCGGGCGACCGCGTGCCATGTGCCGTCCTGTTCCATGACCTCATGCGTTACCGCGTAGTCGACAAGCCTCCCCGATTCGCTGTCGCGCACCGTACGGTTTGTCACTCGAAAATCCTGCGCATCTACCCACCGTTCTACTGATTCCACGGTGTTCCGCGACTCGTCCGGAATCCAGCGGCTGTCTACGGTTTCGTCCTGGGCGTTTCGAATCGCCCTGCGATGCCTTCTCTGTGCGTCTCGCCCAAAGTTCCTCGGAGTCACAAACAACGATCGTAAGCGACAGGAATTCGGTTCTCCGGTTCTCCACAGGCACAGAGCCCGGCGCCCTCTCAACGAAGCGCGTCAGCGCCCAATGTTGAGAGCCTCTGAGGTTTCGTCGAGCACGTCGTCGGCGCGCTCCGGCTTGTCGTTGAGCGTTGTGCCGAACGTTGGGATCATCTCGCGCAGCTTGGACTCCCACTCATCGGACTTTCCAGGGAAGCAGCGCTTGAGAATGTTGAGCATAATCGGCACAGCGGTCGACGCACCCGGGGAAGCACCGAGCAGACCCGAGATGGATCCGTCAGCACTCGAGATGACCTCGGTGCCGAACTGCAGGACGCCGCCCTTCTTCTCATCCTTCTTCATGACCTGCGCACGCTGACCGGCGGTGATGAGGTACCAGTCCTTCTGCTGCGCCGTCGGCATGAAGTCTCTGAGTGCCTCGAATCGCTTGCCCTTGCTCGCCATGAGCTCACCGAGCAGGTATTTGATGAGGTCGGGATTGTCTTTTGCCACCGCCAGCATCGGAATAAGGTTGTGCGGCCGCACCTGCGTGACGAGGTCCCACATGTGCCCGTTCTTCAGGAACTTGGGGCTGAAACCGGCGTACGGGCCGAAGAGCAGGCTCTTATTTCCGTCAACCATGCGCGCATCAAGATGCGGCACCGACATTGGAGGCGCACCAACGGCAGCCTGGCTATAAACCTTGGCGTCATGCTGCTCGACGACCTTGGGGTTGTCGGTGCGCAAGAACTGACCCGAGATCGGGAAGACTCCGTATCCCCTGATCTCGGGAATGCCCGACTTCTGCAGGAGCTTCAGCGCCCAGCCGCCCGCGCCGACAAAGACGAAACGAGCCCGGGTCTGCCCAGGGGTGCGGCCCACACGCTGCCGGTACTTCACAAGCCACGTGCCGTCATTCTGCTTCTTGAGCGTGCGGACTTCGGTGTTGAGCCGCAAACGGGCACCTGAGCGCCCGGCCGCGTCGAACAGCTGATGAGTGAGCGAGCCGAAATCGACATCGGTGCCCGCGGGCTGCCACGTGGCGGCGAAGGGCAGGTCTTCTTTGCGCCGCTTCTGCATGAGCAGCGGAGCCCACTTGTTAATGACCTTCGGGTCTTCGGAGTACTCGATGCCTTCAAACAGCGGCTGTTCCTTGAGCAGCTCGTAGCGACGCTTGAGGTAGTCGACGTCGTCTTTGCCACGCACGAACGTCATGTGCGGAGTGGCGTTGATGAACGTGTTGGGGTCGGTGAGAACGCCCTGCTCGACGAGGTGACTCCAGTACTCGCGGCTGACCTGGAACTGCTCGTTGATTCCGACGGCTTTCGATGCCTCGATAGAGCCATCTTTCGCCCGCGGCATGTAGTTGAGCTCGCACAGCGCAGAGTGCCCGGTTCCGGCGTTGTTCCACGGGTTGGACGACTCCTGTGCCACATCGCCCAGTCGCTCGAAGATCTCCACCTTCCACGTGGGTTCGAGCTGAGAGATCAGGGACGCAAGTGTGGCACTCATGATGCCGCCCCCGATGAGGGCGACATCGACCGGCTGGGAAGAGGTCATGGATTCCATTCTACGGCGATGATCCAGGTAGTCCGGACGGGCTCGAGAACGCCCGACGGTGCATGGCAGAGTGGCCGGGAGCCGCCGCGCTCACGCGCCAGCATCGCCCTGCGACGAATGAGCCGTCACGAGCGCTGCACTCACCCCCAGTGTGCGGGGGGAATACCGTGGTGCCGCTCGCGCGCGCTATAACCTAATCTCACGCCAGCGCAGGAGGAGTGTCGTCATGAGCGATGAAGTGACAAGCAACGTCGTCGTCATCATTGAGGACGACGACGACATCCGTGCCTTGGTCGAGGTGATCCTCACGCAGGCAGGATTCGAGGTCGTGCCTACCGCGACTGGCATCGACGGCATCGATGCGGTGCGTCGCAAGGATCCGGACGTCGTCGTGCTCGACGTCGGACTTCCCGACATCGACGGCTTCGCTGTTGTGCGACGACTTCGTGAGTTCAGCCAGGCGTACGTTGTGATGCTGACGGCGCACTCCGATGAGGTCAATGTGCTCCAGGGACTTTCGGCTGGCGCAGATACGTATCTGACTAAGCCGTTTCGCCCTCGAGAGCTGCGCGCCCGGATCGACGCGCTCATGCGCCGTCCGCTCCATGTTCCGCGAAGGAGTGGAGACCCGCACGAATCTGCACCGTCGGCGGCCGCTGCTGCGCAGTCGGAGTCGCTCCCCCGTGTGCCGACGCCGAACACGCCGCGTAGTTTCGCGCACAACGGGCTGCACATCGACGTTGACATTCGCACGGCAACCGTTGACGGCGTCGATGTCGCTCTGACGCGCTCGGAGTTCGACCTTTTGGCCAGCCTCGTCGAAGCGGGGCGGCGCGTGCGCACGAAAGCAGACCTGGCGATCGCCATGCGTGCACGTGCGGGTGGAGAGTCTGACTACGTGAGCGACGCCGACCGCAGAACCGTCGAGGCCCACCTCGGCAACCTGCGGCGCAAGCTCGGCGATCTGCCGGAGAATTGCCGCTTCATTGAGACCGTGCGCGGAGTCGGCTACCGGCTGACCGAGGCGCAGTGATTATGGCCGCGCGAACGCTAGGGAACCGTTCGCGCGACCGCGGCGTTTCGGGACGCCCATCCAGCCTTCAGCTCTGCCCGACGGGTGATCGAGCACCGAGATCACCTGGGTGACCGGACACCTTCATTCTGCTGCCGCAACCTCAAGCCAGAAGGCAGAGGGCCCTGCCTCTCGCCAAAGAAATTCACAAGAATGTGCCAAGCCGCCGGAATCGGCCCGTGCGCGTCACGCACGTCCGTCGAGCACAAGATTGCCGCCACGAGCCTGGGCTTCGTCACGACGCGCGCTGGCATCGTCGAAGAGCTGCTGCCAGGCAGCATCCGGTGCACTTGCCGTCGCGACGCCGATGCTCACCGTAAGACGAAGATTCGCGCGCTTGTCGAACGATCGGGCCACGAGGGCATTGTGCAGCGCAGCGATCGTCGCCACCGACTCGTCAGGCTCATGCATCGTCGTCACCACTCCGAACGTGCCCGCGCTCTTGCGCCCGATGATCGACGTCGGCGGCATCGTCTCGCGCAACACGTCGGCGAGAACATTGATCGCCCGATCACCGACGTCTCTTCCAAACGCCGTGTTGATCTCGTCAAGGCTGTCGATGGTGAGCATGACCACTCCACTGCTCATGTCGTGCATGCCCGCACGCACGACGCGGTCAGAGCCGCCTCGCGTGAAGTGCGCCCAGTCGAGCACACCCTCGCGAGAAAACCCGGGGTCGGTGAAGAGGCCTGCCTCGGCAAAGTTGTTCGCGCGTTCAAGTCTCAGCAAAGATATCGACAATGTGCCGGCCACCACGAGCAGAATCGCCAGACCGGTGGTGGGCCCCGTACCGAACCAGTCGGCGAACACCGGTGACTCGGGACCATACGCGAGAAAGACGACGAGACGGCCCAGGTAGAACAGGGCCTCGGCACCAACGACGACGGCGAGGATGCTGCTGTTGATGCTGCGCTTCAACCGCCCTCTCACGCATTCGGCGGCTGCCAGGGCCATGAACACTGCCACTCCGACCCACGAGACCGGCGCCCCCGCCCACTCATTCTCGACCGGTGAGTCAAGAAACGTGGCAACGAAGGCGACACCTCCCGCACCGAAGACGATCCATGCGCGAGAGTAGCGTGAGTTGAAGGAACGCACGCCCATCCACACGCACCCCATCGCGGCAACGATGGCTGCGTTTCCGACAGAGTTCGCCCACCATTGGTTGGAATTCACGCCGTAGACGGCGAACGACAGAGACGACATGATCGCGAACACCAGCGCGGAACTCCAGAACAGCGCCACCTTGTCTTGACGGCCGAATGCGCTGTTGAGCACGAAGATCACCGCGCAGACGATCGTGAGCAGTCCGCTCATGATCAGGATGGTGACGGTGTCGATCATCGTTCTTCCCCCTCGTTGCCGCTGCGTGGCAGGTGAACCGTGAACGTCGAGCCCTCGCCCGGAACGCTGTGCACCGAAATATCGCCTCCGTGCTGCCTGGCGATCTCGCGGCTGATGTTCAGCCCCAACCCCGTACCGCCCACGTTACGTGTCGAGGGTGCCCGGTAATACTGGGTGAACAGCTGCGTCATTTCGCTCTCGGTGAGCCCGACGCCGGTGTCACTCACCGCCAGCTTTACGTCGTCGCTCGTTGCGTGAATGGTCACCGTCACGCTTCCATTGGCACGGTTGTACTTCATGGCGTTGGAGACGAGGTTGTCGACGACCTGCCGGAGCCGGAAGGCGTCGGCGATCATGGGAGCATCATCAAGATTGCCGAGCCGCAGCTCAACGTCGCCGGACCGTGCGCGGGCAGCTTCGACAGCATCGCGCACGATGTCGGCGAGATCCATCGGCGCCCGCGACAGGGTGAAGCCCACCGCTCGGGCTCGGGAGGCCTCGAGCAGATCGGTGACGAGGCTGAGCATGCGATCACTGCTCTTCAGCACGACCTCGAGCTGCCGGCGGGTGACGTCCGACAGCTCCGGATCCTCGAGGGCGAGCTCGACAAAACCAGCGACCGACGTGAGCGGATTCTTGAGTTCATGCGTAACTGACGCCATGAGGTCGTCCCGGGCTTTCACCGCTTCCAGCTCCGTCGTGACATCGCGCGCGACAACCACGACGCCCGTGGAGTCGTCAGTGACGTCGACTCGCTGCCCGGCCACCGCATACGCCCGGCGTACCTCGGACTCCGGTTCCCCCATCCATACGACGGACTCGCCGAACTCTTCTCCCCGCGCCGCACGCACAAATGGACGCTCATGCTCGGGAAGGACGGTGCGCGCGTCGGCCGCATACACGCGGTACCCGATGTCCCCGGGGACCGGCGCTGTTTGCCGGGCGACCCACGACCGGTAGGCGCGATTCGCGAACTCAACGCGCGCGGAGTCGTTCATGCGAACAACTCCGAAGGGCAAGGTGTCAAGTACTTCGTCGAGAAGCCGCTCGCCTTTCTTCGACCGCTCAAGTGCCGTTTCAAGCAGCCCCGACTGCCGATCGAGAATTACTCGCTGGGCGCGGTTGCGCGCAGCGGCACGATACGTCGAGACCGCGACAAGGGCGAGGGTGATGGGGACCACGAGAATACGCGGAACATCTGTGGTTCCGAACGAACTCGTCTCGGAAGTCGTCACAGTGATATACAGCGCGCTCGACAGCCCAGCCCCCAGGAGCGCTCCCCAGCGATCGAAGTATGAGGCGAGCCAGATCACGGGAAGAATGTAGAAGAATGCGACGGCAAGTGAGGGCTGACCAATGCGCATGAGAGTGACGGCCACGATGTCGAGAACCGGAACGATGACAATGGTCCAGAGAGGAAGCCGCGACCAGTCGACGACGGCGCCACAGGCTGTCAGTGCAAAGATGAGCACGACGCCCGAGAAGAACGTGTACTGCGCGAATACGCCCACATTCAGAACAAGAAGCAGAACAACGAGCGCGAGCACGCACGAGCCCATCACAAGCTGCGACAAGAACACCGACCGGCGGATGCCGAGACGGTACATGCGACGGGTCCGGGAGCTCATAGCCTGAGGTTATCGGGGAATTCGCTGCAACACCGTTGCTGTGCCGCATTCTTACCGGAGAAGACAGGGCTCCGTCGCGCAGCGCCTGCGGCCGGGCCGTTAGAGTAGTACCGCCAGGCTAAGCACGCGAGAGGGGCGCGCTGTGGACAACCGTCATGCGCTTGTCATCGAAGACGATGATGATATCGCCATGCTGCTCACATCGTCGCTGAGCGGAGCCGGGTTCACGGTGTCACGAGCTGCCGACGGTACTGCAGGTGTCGAGCTTGCACGATCAACCGGGCCATCGGTCATCACTCTCGATGTCGGTCTCCCGGGCATCGACGGCCTCGAGACTACCCGCAGACTTCGCACGTTCAGCGATGCGCACATCATCATGCTGACCGCACGCGCCGACGAGGCCGACGTGCTGATGGGCCTCGAGGCCGGGGCCGATGACTACCTCACGAAGCCGTTCCGCCCACGCGAGCTCCGGGCACGGGTCGCCGCGATCATGCGGCGGCGCGACGCACTCGTGTCCCCGCCATCACAAGCGACGGCTTCCGATGAGATCGAAACTCTCACGCACAATGGACTGGTCGTGCGGGTCGACGAGCGTACGGTGCACGTCGATGGGCAGCTCACGCCCACCACCCGCACGGAGTTCGACCTGCTCACCGCACTGCTGCGAAATCGCTCACGAGTGACCTCGAAGGATGAACTGGTGCGCAGCATCCGAGACGATCACGACGCCTATGACAGCTACGTAAGCGACGCTGACAGGCGTGCGCTCGAGGTGCACATTGGCAATCTTCGACGCAAGATTGGCGAAGACGCGGCGCGCCCGCGCTGGATTCTCACGGTTCGCGGTGTCGGGTACCGCCTGACGGCCGCGACTCACTCTCAGTAGCGACCGGCTACGAGCATCTCCGAGAGAACGGTGACCGTGGCGCTGCCCGCTGTCGAGAGCCGCGGGATCAGCGCGTGTGCCCCGGTGACATCGCCGCGGCGCCCGCACCGTTCGACGTCGACTGCGACGGCGCCAAGCTGCGCCGCTCCGATCATGCCGCTCGACGACCGGATGCTCAGGGCAGAATCGAGAATCGCTTCAACGTCGTTACGATGCACGGCGCCGCGCACTCGATCAAGACGCGCGGGCCACATGCGCACGAACGCGCTGATGAAACCGGTGACCGCTTCCGTGTCGCCGTCAAGGTCTGCGCAGAGTCGCTCGAGCCTTTGAGGGTCAACAGTGAGATGTGGCTCGCTCTCGCTGATGACGCTCGAACTCATGGTCGTGCCCGGACTCCTTCTTGGCTCTGAACAATCTTGTCACCTTCAGATCAGGAAAAGGAGCCTCAGAACGTCAACTTCTGCCAAAGATCGACCCAGAAGCTCTAGCCGACGACCGAGACGCGCTACCGCGGCATCGTGTCACTCGCAGCGGCGCTAGGCCGCGGCGACCTTCTTTGCGGCGATGACCTCGGCGATCTGCACCGCATTGAGCGCGGCGCCCTTGCGCAGGTTGTCGTTCGTGATGAAAAGCACGAGACCCTTGCCCTCGGGTGCGGACTGGTCAGCGCGGATGCGTCCCACATACGATGGGTCGTTTCCGGCAGCATCCAGCGGGGTCGGCACATCGGTCAGCTCGACGCCGGGCGCCGCAGCCAGCACCTCGGCGGCGCGTTCGGGCGTGATGTCGTTGGCGAACTCGGCGTTGATCGCGAGCGAGTGTCCCGTGAAGACGGGAACGCGCACGCACGTGCCGGCGACGCGAAGACCTGGAAGGTTGAGGATCTTGCGGCTCTCGTTGCGCAGCTTCTTCTCTTCGTCGGTCTCGAGCTCGCCGTCTTCGACGATCGAGCCGGCCATCGGCACGACGTCGAACGCAATCGGCTTGACGTACTTGACGGGGTCGGGCATCGCGACAGCGTGACCGTCGTGCACGAGCTGCAGCAGGTTCTCGTCTTGCACGGCGGTGCGCACCTGACTCGCCAGCTCCATGGCCCCGGCGAGACCGGAACCCGAGACGGCCTGGTAGGTGCTCACAATGAGGCGCTCAAGACCGGCCGCTTCGTGCAGCGCCTTCATGACGGGCATCGCGGCCATCGTCGTGCAGTTGGGGTTGGCGATGATGCCCTTCTGGGCGTCGTCGATGGCCTCGGGGTTCACCTCGCTCACGATGAGCGGAACCTCGGGGTCCATGCGCCAGGCGCTCGAGTTGTCGATAACGGTGGCGCCGGCCTCGGCAAAGCGCGGCGCGTGCGCGCGCGATCCCGTTGCCCCGGCCGAGAACAGTGCGATATCGAGTCCGGTGGGATCGGCGATGGCGACGTCTTCGACCTCGTAGTCCGCGTCGCGGAAGCGAATAGTGCTGCCGGCGCTGCGCGATGTGGCGAAGAACCGGATCTCGCTGATGGGAAACTCGCGCTCTTCGAGAAGTGTGCGCATGACGGTGCCGACCTGGCCGGTCGCGCCGACGATGCCGATGCGGAGTTCCTGGGTCATATCTCTCCCTTATTCAGGTGATTGTCGATCGTGGTCTGCGCTCAGCGGCCCGTGCCCGCGTGCACGACGGCAACGTGGTCGGAGTCCAGGCCGAAGGCCGTGTGCACAACGCGCGCGGCCTTCTCGAGGGTGTCGGCGCGCGTGACGACCGAAATGCGAATCTCACTGGTGGAGATCATGTCAATGTTGATGTCGTTCTCGTACAGCGCCTCGAAGAGCTTCGCCGAGACGCCCGAGTTCGCGCGCATGCCCGCACCCACGAGGGCGAGCTTGCCGATCTGATCGTCGTGCTGCAGCGCGGTGTAGCCGATGGTCTCCTGCTCGGAGCGCAGGGACTGCAGCACGTTCTGCGCCTGGTCCTTGGGCAGCGTGAACGAAATGTCGGTGAGACCCGTCGCGGCAGCAGACACGTTCTGCACGATCATGTCGACGTTGGCGTCGGTCTTGGCGACGAGGTTGAAGATCTGCGCGGCCTTTCCGGGCACGTCGGGGATTCCGACGATGGTGATCTTGGCCTCGCTGAGGTCTGTTGCGATTCCGGTGACGATCGGCTGTTCCATGGAGTCGCCTTCCTTCGGATTGATGACGAGTGTGCCCTCGTCGTTGGTAAAGCTGGAGCGAACGCGCAGGGTCACGCCGTGGCGGCGCGCGTATTCGACGGCCCGGATGTACAGGACTTTAGCCCCGGATGCTGCAAGCTCAAGCATCTCCTCGGCCGTGATCACGTCGATCTTGCGCGCAAGCGGAACCACGCGCGGGTCCATGGTGAAGATGCCGTCGACGTCGGTGTAGATCTCACAGACGTCGGCGCCGAGCGCGGCCGCTAGCGCCACCGCGGTGGTGTCGGAACCACCGCGGCCGAGAGTCGTGATCTCGCTCGTGTCGAGATTGAACCCCTGAAATCCGGCGACAATCGAAATGGCGCCGTCGTCGAGCGCCTCACGAATGCGCACGGGGGTCACGTCGACGATGCGCGCGGAGCCGTGCTGCCCGTCGGTGATCATTCCCGCCTGCATACCGGTGAACGACCGCGCCTCGTACCCCATGCTCTTGATCGCCATCGCGAGCAGCGACATCGAGATGCGCTCTCCCGACGACAGCAGCATGTCCATCTCTCGCGGAGGCGGAAGCGGTGTCACCTCATTGGCGAGGTCAATCAGCTCGTCTGTCGTGTCGCCCATGGCCGACACGGCAACGACAACGTCGTTGCCCGCTTTGCGCGTGTCGACGATGCGCTTCGCAACGCGCTTGATGCTCTCAGCATCCGAAACGGACGAACCGCCGAACTTCTGAACAATAAGGCTCACGTAGTAACTCCCGGGGGTTGCAGTCAGGGCCCAACGACCCATTCTACGCAGGGGCCATATTCCCCGGTCTCTATGTGACGTGCGGTACGCGCGCCCGCGCGCGACCTCTTGCGGGTGCGCTCGTCAGGTTCGCCCGACGGCGCGTGCGGCGTCGACAGCAGAGCGGATGCCGTCGCGCCACGGCTCTCCGTGTCCGGGGCAGCACGAGTTCGGCCTCCGTCGCGACGAGCGCGTCGAGCGAGGCGAGCGCCTGCGCAGAATCGGCCGTTGCCGCGCCTGCGATGATCTGCGGGCCGCGTGTTCCCTTGTAGGGGTCGAGAGTGACGAGCGCGTCGCCGCTGATGAGCGCGCCGCTGTCGGGAAGTCTCAGCGCACAGTGTCCCATTGTGTGCCCGGGCGTGAAGATGACTTCGGGCGACCCGGGAACGTCAAGGGGGCCTTGTGAGGGCAGCGACTCGAGAGCGTTCGTCCCCTTCACCGTGATGGCGCCGGCAAAGGTCATGGCGGCGAGAATCGGAATCGCCTTCGGGTACCGCAGCGGGTAGAGAAAGGGCGTGCGCTCGCGCGCATAGGCATAGGGATGCTGCGCGATTCGATGATCGTCGGGGTGAACCGCCGCCGGAACCGCGTACTCGCGAGCGAGCCGGTGGGCGATGCCGAGATGGTCGAAGTGCGCATGGGTGAGCACGAGCGCGCGCACGTCTGAGAACGCGCGGCCAATGCTGTCGAGCGCAAGCGAAACGTGCGGCCAGCTGCTGGGAAACGCAGCGTCGACGATCGTGACTCCGTCGCGTCCCTCGAGAATGTAGCAGTTCACGTACGCGTGCTCGAGCCGGTGCACTCCTGGCGCGATGCCGCGGATAAACCGGGGCTGCCCTTTGCGCGGCGCCGATGCCATGGTCTTCTCCTCACCTCGCGTGATTTCCGAGGCTACGGCCAGCGCGAGCGTACGGGCAGGGGCTTGCGCCGACGATTTTCGGTGTCGTCCAATCCGTTTCGGCGCGGTCTCCGAACCCCCTCATGCACGCCACAGCCGTGCACGACAAAGGAGGCACACAATGAAATCGTCACCGAACCGTCTGCTCGCCACCATCTTCGGCGCCGTCTACCTGCTCGTCGGGCTGCTCGGCTTCGCCGTCACGGGAGGCGTGGGGTTCATCTCAAACGAGGGCGGGCTGCTGCTCGGAATCTTCATGGTGAACCCGCTGCACAACGTTGCGCATCTGCTTATCGGTGCCGCCCTGCTCATTGCCGGGCTGTCGAACGCACCGGCGGCAAAGACGACGAACATCGTGATCGGAGCCGCCTACCTGCTGCTCGGCATCGTCGGCTTCTTCGTCTCCGGTCCCGTGAACGTGCTCGCGCTCAACGTGCCCGACCACTTCCTGCACCTGGGCAGCGCTGTCGTCCTGCTTGGGATAGGTCTTGGCGCTGACAAAGCGACAGCGACAAAGAGTCAGCTCGCATAGTGCACGCCGCGCTGTTTGCGCTGCAGAGAAGAGGAGGTTGGCATGAATACCGCTTCTGCACCGGCTGCTCCCCGCGGCCGCACCGTGTCGACTCAGGCTGCCGACTCGAGCGCAGGCGACCGACCTATTGCTCGGGCCGTGTCGGGGTTGACGCTTCTCGGCGCCGGTCTCGTGCACTTTGCCGTTGCGCCAGCGCAGGCGACGCCATTACTTGCTGGCCTTGCGGTGCTGGCGACGGCGGAGCTCGCATTCTCGATCGGCGTGCTCTCGGGGCGACTCGTGCCGAGCGTGCGGCTGATCGGGCTCTCGAGCGCTCCACTGATCGTGTGGGCCGTCTTCGTCTTCGCTGACGGCCTGCTCGGTGCCGAGACTCCCCTGCCCGTGGGCCCGATGCTGGCCGCGGCAGCGCTCAATTTCACGGCGGCGCTGTCGCTGGCAGCATCCGTGCGCCTATCGCGTCGTGTCTCGAGCCCGGCGAGACCGTGGATGTTCACCGCGGCGCTCGTCGCCGGGGCCGTGATGCTTCCCTTCATCGCGGTTCCCGCGATGTCAGCGGCTCAGCATCCAAGTGGTGATCAGCCGTCGATGTCGCACCTCAACGAGCATCATCACTAGCTCTGCTCGTTGAAGAGCGCCCGGCCGGACCCGTATCCCAACCGGCCGGGCGTTCGTCTGCGGCGTGACCTTAGAGCCGCTGCCACGGCCAGCGCCGGGGTTTCAGCAACGGCGATCCTTGACGGCCGTCGCCCTCGACGACCCCGCGAATGACCCTCGCGAGCGCCTCGGTCGAGTCGTGACGCGTAGACCACCCGAGCTCGGTGCGAGCGCGCTGCGTGCTCATAACCGGAGTCTTGCGCGCAAGGTCGACCCATCCAGGGTCCGCGGCGAGAAGACGCGCGCTCCAGAGGATGTGCACCACCACCCGGAGTACCCGCGACGGCATCGGGATGCGTCGGGCGCCGAGTGCTCGCGCCAGCAGATCGGGAGTGAGAACGGGCTCGGCGGCGACGTTGAATGCGCCGCCGGCACCCTGCTGGACGATGCGCCAGTACGCGTCGCCGACATCGTGCGCGTGCACGGCCTGAAACACAAAGCTGGCGGGCAGCGGCACAAGAGGAACAGCTGTGAGCAGGCGCTTCGGAATCCACGGCCCGATGAAGTAGCGCCCGATCTCGGTGCCGGCTTCTGCCGAGAAGATCAGGCCAGGGCGCACGCGTGCGACGGTGACGCCGGCGTGGTGCCGCTCGAAAATATCGAGAAGAGCCTCCTGCTCTCCCTTCATGCGGCCGTAGTGCGAGCCGGAAATGCCGCGCGCCTCGGCATCCTCCGTCACTCGCGGGCTCTTGACACCTGGGCTATAAGCCGCGAGCGATGACGCAACCACAAGATGGCGGACACCGGCGCGCTCGACGGCGCGAAGCACGGCTCTCGTTCCGTCGATGTTCGTGCGCCGCATGACGCGTTCGTCGTGATTCGGCTGCAGCAGCCAGGCCAAGTGCACCACGACGTCGCAGCCCTCGAACGCGTCGGCGAGCCGGTGCGCTGCAAGGGATGCTGAGATGTCGATGGACCGCCACCGTGCCGCTCGGTAGGGGGCGACAGTGTCATCGGGCATGCGTCGGGCAATGCCGACGACCTCCGTCTCCTCGGCGCTCTCGGTGATGCGCTCGAGGATCGCAGTGCCGGCATTGCCCGATGCCCCAACGATCGCGACTCTCATGTGGGCCGTGCCGCTGCTACTCGCGCACCGTGCGAGCCCGCTTCGGCGGCGTGAAGATCCCGAGCAGGATCATCGTGACCGCGAGCGCGAAGTGCAGCCAGTCATCGGCATCGTTGAGCGGCACGAAGTTGGCCATCGACTCCTCGCTCACAACGAGACCATAGATCCACAGGGCAGCGTAGATGATCCCGCCCCAGATCAGGTACTGGCGGGCGGCGAGTATTCGACGCGTGCAGATGAGCCCCACGACGCCGTACAAGAGGTGAACGATGTTGTGCAGTACCGAGACCTGGAAGATCCCGAGCAGCATCGCGCCCGACATGTGACCGGCGAACATGAGTTGGTCGTACCCCGTCGTGATACCGGGAATGAATCCCAGAATGCCGACGGCGAGAAAAACGATCCCGTAGATGAGCGCGACGATCTGAACCGCTGATTTGGCGTATCCGACCTCGAACCGTGGTGAATCGACTGCAGACATCGTGTACCTCCTGTCGTTTTCCTGAACGCTAACTTCTCTGCACAGCATCCGTTGAGGGGGTTGACATGTAAATGCGAGCGCCGATCTTCTCCACACTTGAGGCAGCGGGCATCGCATTCGACACGTGGGCAACGAGTATGGGAGCCGGATGCTGGGCGGCGACGCCTAGCATCCGAAACTCTCACAGCGAGTCGATGAGTCTCGCGCACGCCTGCTCGCATCGACGGCACGTCTCGGCGCAGACGCGGCAGTGGTCGTGCATCTCGGCGTGCTGGCCGCATTCGTCGCCGCAGCTGCGGCACGCCACGCGGCATGCATCGAGCACGCTTCGCGTGAGGTTTGCGTCGTAGCCCGTATGCCGCGAGAGCACGTTCGCCGTCGTCGCGCAGATGTCTGAGCAATCGAGATTGCTGCGAATGCACGTGCGCAACTCTGCGACGCCGTCTTCGCTCAGGCACGCGTCGGCGCAGGCGGTACAGCTCTGCGTGCACTCCAAGCACGCCTCAATGCACGCGACGAGCGCATCTCGGTCGATTCCGCCGCGGTCTTTCGGGTAGCTCTCGACCATTTCTCGAATAGGCATCACGTCCTCCTTCGTCGTTGGATTCACCGCACACGCTAGGTGTGCGCGGTCGTGGGCTGAAGGGGGTTGCCAGCGAACGAATCCGATGACCTGCTCCGCCGGATCGGGCGACAGCTCGATGAACGCGTCACTGGTCGCGCGCGTATCGAGCAGAGGCAACGTCGTCGACGATCGTGACAATGTGGTTCAAGCTCGAGATGAGCGAACCGTAGATCGGCCACGTGCTCGTGGGCAGTGAGTGGTCGTCGGAGAGTGCGGCCGTGAGCTCGGCGAGCCGATCGGCAATCGGTTCGACGTCGGCGTCGGGATCGGCAATCGCCCGGCCCGCGTCGCGAGCAATCGCGACCCACCCCTCCCGAAACTGCTCATCCCATTCTCCGGAGGCATAGGTACCTTCTTGGAGCGTGCGCGTCAGGTGCAGAAGATGAGAGACCCCTTCGTCAACGCGAGAAAGGATGTTCTCGTAGCTGGGCCGGTGGTTCTTGCCCGTCGTTCCTCCCCCTTGCTTCGACCATTGCGCGATCCGGCGTATTCCGCGTCGAGGGTTGCCCCGACGGCTTTCGCGCGCAAACTTCACCGTCTGCCATGCGGACTGCAGTTCGTCGCTCATGGCCTGCGCCTCGTCGAACCAGGCATCAGCGCGATCGGTGTCCCACGACGCCGAGAACTCGTCCGCCATGCTTTCAAGGACCGTTCCCATGCGCCGGTTGATGCTGTCGACGTAGCGCGCCGCTTGTTGCTCTCGGAGCGGAGGAATGACGACGAGATTGACAGCGACGCCAATGGCGACACCGAGACCGACTTCAACCAGCCGGTTGAGCAGCAAGGGCTCCTGGTCGCTGAACCCACTGCCAAGCACAAAGATGGCGGTCGTCGCAATTGCCACACCCTCATCACGTATCCACGACAGACGCGCGCCCACGAGGCCGACGAAGAGTGCCAGCGCGAACGTCCAGAGGTGCACGCCGAGGTAGTTGCCGATAACGAATGACAGGGCAACGCCGATAGCCGACGAGACGGTGGTCTGCACTCCGCGCGACAACGATCTGTAGACGGTCGCGTGGACGGTCAGGAGCGCCGTCCACGGAGCGAGGAATGGCAGTGCCGAGTTCAGCACGTTAAGCGATATCCACCACGCGGCCGTGGCTGCCACCACGCTCTTCAGAATCTGAAGCAATTCCGTGGATGTCTCTGGCCGTCGTGCCAACGACCTCAAGCGCTGGATCCCGCGATGCCCAGTCCAGTCATTGCCACCGACAATCGTCTCGCCCTGACCGCCAGATTGAGGGACTGCATCATCCGGCTTCGCTGCCGCCACTTTACGATCCTCTCTTCCCACGCCGACAGCAATCGAGAACAGTCACCAAGGACGTTGCACCCACGAAACGTGGAAGCTGTCAGCCAGCACCACACTCATCATGTGTGAGTGTGCATTGCTCTTCAGTCAGAATCAAGCGCTTGCGCATCCGCCTGTTCAATGTTCGCGAGAGCGCCTGTCGGTACATCGGCAGCAGCGAGATCGGTCAGAAAGCGCACGACGGTGGCACGGTCTGGTGCGCTGAGCGCGGCGGCAACGGCAAAACGCCGCGCGTGCTGGCGCCCCACCGTCTCTCGGGCGGCGCGCCTTGTCGATGAGGTAACCGTTATGCACGTCGTCCTCCGATCGTTCGGATGCGGAACGCGCACGACGTGTCCTCCGGCGACGAGACGATCCACGAGCTTCGTCGTCGACGCGCTCGAGATGCCGACTTCGCGGCCGATGTCTTTGGGAGTCGGCAGGCTCCCCTGCTCCTGCCGCCGGATGACAAAGCGAATTGCACGCATATCCGTATCATTCAGACGCATATACCGTCGGGAGGCTTCGGTGAGGGCACGGTCTGCCTCACGCCATTGACGAACGGCTTCCATCACCTCGATGCACTGTTCGACATCGGCCGATGAGAGCTGGGACGTGTCAACGAGCGATGGATCGGCCGCGAAATAGCGGATGCTCGGATCCGCGTCGTTCTTTCCCTCTGGCACGATGACAATCATACATTTCGCATGATACGTTGAACTCTCGCTTAGCTAACGAAATTGACGACGGCACCAGGAGGACCGCATGCGCACGTCTGCCATTGAGGCTCCCGCGGTCGATCTCGAGCTCGATGCTCGGCTTGCCGAGGTGATCGCCGAACGACGTCGCCGCGCAGCCCGTTTCAGCCAGCCATACGTTCAGCTCTGGGACGCCATCGCCGACATCGTGATGCGCGGCAAGAAGCTTCGCCCGCGGCTGCTCCTCGACGGATACCACGCATTCGGCGGGCAGCTGGATGCCGTCGCCCTCGACGCTGCCTGCGCCATCGAGCTTCTGCACGTCGCACTGGTCATCCACGACGATGTCATCGACAGCGACGATGTGAGACGAGGCGAGCTGAACATCACGGGTCGTTTCTCCGCGGATGCCGTTGCCCGCGGAGCGTTGCGAACCCGGGCACAAAACTGGGGTGAAGCGTCATCACTGCTCGCGGGCGACCTTATGCTGACAGCGGCGCACTCGCTGATCGCTCAGCTCGACGTTGATGACGAGACGCGCCGCTCCGTCCTGGAAATATTCGACGAGGCCCTCTTCGTCAGCGCGGCAGGCGAGCATGCCGATGTCTGGCTCAGCATGCACATCGATGATGCGAGCTCGTACGACGTGCTCGCGATGATGGAGCACAAGACTGCCGCGTACTCCTTTCAGGCGCCTCTCCTGCTGGCTGCTGCTCTGGCCGGTGTCGACATCAACGTTCACGAGCGTCTCGCGGACATCGGCACGCATCTTGGCGTGATCTATCAGCTTCGCGATGACGTGCTCGGCGTGTTCGGCGACGAAGAAACCATCGGTAAATCGACGCTGAGCGACCTGCGTGAAGGCAAGGAGACTCTGCTGATTGCGTTTGCCCGCGCACACCAAAGGTGGAACGACGTTGCCGAGGTGTTCGGCGCGCCACACCTGACCGTAGCCGACAGCGAGAGGCTGAGAGAGATTATCGTCGCATCGGGTGCGCTCGATCTGGTGGAGGCGCTCATCGCGGATCGGTGCGACCGCGTGCACGAGCTCATTGCCGACACCAAGCTTCCGGAGCATCTCCGCAGCAGGCTGACAGCTCTCGCGACATACTGCCGCACGAGGCGCTCGTGAAAGACTCCGAACTTCACCTCTACAACACCACGTCGCACGCGAGCGCCTCGGTCGTCATCCGCCAGTACTCGACCTCGTTCGGGTGGGCCTGTCGCCTGCTTGATGCCCGCGCCCGCCCGCATATCGAGAACATCTATGCACTGGTTCGCGTTGCCGACGAGCTCGTCGATGGCCCGGCAACGAGCGCCGGCGTCGACAGCTCGACACAGCGACTTCTTCTTGACGAGCTGGAACAGGAAACCGAGCGCGCGCTCGCAATCGGCTACAGCACGAACCTCATCGTTCATGCCTTCGCCTTCACCGCCCGGCGCCACAGCATCACTATGGACCTGTGCCGTCCGTTCTTCGCCTCCATGCGCTGCGATCTTGACCAGCGTGAATACGATGTCAGCGAGCTCGCAGAGTACATCTACGGCTCTGCCGAGGTTGTCGGGCTCATGTGCCTCCGCGTTTTCGAAGCGGGGCGCGAGCGTTCCGCCATCGAGAGAGAGCGCCTCGTCGATGGGGCACGCGCACTGGGCGCCGCTTTTCAGAAGATCAACTTCTTGCGGGACTACGGTCGCGACCACGACGGACTCGGACGCGCGTACTTCGCGGGAACGCGTCATCGCCTCACGGACACGTCGAAGGCCGATGCCGTCGCCTCGATCCGATCGGATCTGCAGATCGCCGATGCCACGATTCCTCTCCTCGCTCCCGGCTGCCGCGCCGCCGTATGGGCCGCCCGGTCTCTGTTCGTCCAGCTCACTGATCAGATCGAAGCAACTCCGGCTCTGGTCATCGAGAAGCGCCGCGTGAGCGTTCCCACAACGGTGAAAGCGGCGATTCTGGCCCGGGCGCTCGCGATGAAGGCAGCGAAGTGACGTCACGGCGTGCCGTCGTCATTGGCGGTGGGGTGAGCGGTCTCGCGACCGCATGCCTGCTCGCGCGTGACGGCCACCAGGTCACACTCCTCGAGCGATCAGAGCATTTCGGAGGCCGCGCAGGCGTATGGCGGCATCAAGGATTCACCTTCGATACAGGACCCTCGTGGTATCTCATGCCTGAGGTCTTCGAGCACTTCTACCGGCTCATGGGCACGTCAACCCGCGAGCAGTTCGACCTTGTCAGTCTTCATCCGGCCTATCGAGTCTTTCCAGAACCCGACGGCATCGCACACAGCTCGTCCTTCGATGTTCGTTCGGGACCCGAATCGGCAGCGGCTCTGTTCGAGTCCATCGAGCCCGGTGCTGGTCGCCGGCTTCGCCGCTATCTAGCGTCTGCATCGCGCGCGTATCACGCTGCTGTCGATTCGTTCCTCTACAATCCTTTCGCCTCCTGGCGTGGGCTGTTGTCACGTCGCGTGCTGACCGCCGCGCCTGCCGTGCTGCCCTTGCTCACGCGGTCACTGTGGGCATTCATCGCACGGCGCTTTGCCGACAACCGCCTGAGGCAGGTCCTCGGATACCCGGCAGTCTTCCTCGGCACATCACCCTTTGAGGCGCCCGCGCTGTACCACCTCATGAGTCACCTCGACCTCGTCGATGGTGTCCGCTACCCGAGCGGAGGTTTCACGCGCGTCGTCGAGAGCCTCGTGGACCTGGCGCGAGCACACGGCGTCGACATGCGCACCAACACCGACGTCGTCTCCATCGAGACACAGGCCGGTGAGGCTCGAGCAGTCGAATACGTTCTCGACGGTCGCACGTTCCGGATCCCTGCGAGCACCGTCGTCTCGGCCATCGATGAGCATCACACCGAACAGATCCTGCTTGACGCCGCCGCGCGGTCGTACCCCGCCTCAAGGTGGCGCAGGCAAGTGACCGGACCGAGCGCCGTTCTGCTGATGCTCGGCGTCGAGGGCGAGATCCCGCAGCTGCCGCACCACAGTCTGTTCTTCGCTCGGGACTGGCACCAGAACTTCGATGCGATCTTCGGGTCACGACAGCGCGTCCCCGATCCCGCGTCACTCTACGTCTGCAAACCCAGCGCGACAGACGATGTCGCACCTCCGGGGCATGAATCGCTCTTCGTGCTCGTGCCGCTTCCCGCCGACACGTCGATCGGTCATGGCGGACGCGACATGGCTGCAGATGAGCGCGTCGCGGAGATCGCCGATCGTGCTATCGCTCAGATCTCGACGTGGGCGAACATTCCTGACCTTGCTGAGCGCATTGTGCTGCGAAAGACGGTCGGCCCCGCCGACTTCGAGCAGCAGTACAACAGCTTTCGCGGGAGCGCGCTCGGTCCCGCGCACACTCTGCGCCAGAGCGCATTTTTGCGCGGCGTCACAGCGTCACGCCGCGTCAGCGGTCTTTACTATGCCGGCGCGACAACGGTGCCCGGTGTCGGCTTGCCGATGTGCCTCATCAGTGCTGAGCTTGTGCTTAAGAATGTGAGGGGCGACACTTCGCCTGGTCCGCTGGAGGTGTCGTGATCGCGATATACGCCGGCTGCCTGCTCGTGAGCCTGACGTGCATCGGCCTTCTCGACTGGCGATTCCGGCTCGCCCTCTGGCGATCCCCGGCGCGATCCGCCGCGATCATCATCGTTTCCGTCGCGTTCTTCGCCGTCTGGGACGTCGCCGGTATCGCCCTCGGAGTCTTCCGCCACACAGAGTCACAGTGGGCAACGGGCATCCTTCTCGCTCCGCATTTTCCTGTCGAGGAGCTCATCTTCCTCGTGTTCCTCAGCTACCTCACGCTGGTCATGCTGAGCGGAAGCACGCGCTTACTCGCCCGCCGGGAGCGCAAGTGACCTACAGCCTCATGTCCGTCCCGTTCTCGATCGTCGCCGTCGGCATATTCGCCGTCGGCGGTGTGCGAGCACATCGAACAGGATGCGGTGGACGCTACCTCGCCTCGTGGGCGATCACTGTGTCAGCCCTCGTTGCCCTGACCCTCATCTTCGACAACATCATGATGGCCGCCGGGTTCTTCGACTACGGCACGTCTCAGATCTCCGGACTCCGCATCGGCCTGATTCCTGCCGAAGATCTGCTGTACCCCCTGGCCGGCTCACTATTCATCGCAGGACTGAGCAGCCTGATTTCGCCCGAAAGAAGAGACCGTGACGCCGACATCTAAGACCACAGCAACGCTGCGCACGCTTCTCATCACGTCTCGGCCGCTCAGCTGGATCAATACGGCATACCCCTTTGCGGCGGCCTACGTTCTGGGTACCGGGCGCGTGGACGCTGCGCTTATTGTCGGCACCCTCTTCTTTCTCGTGCCGTACAACCTGGCCATGTATGGCATCAACGACGTCTTCGACTACGAATCTGACCTGGCGAATCCACGAAAGGGCGGCGCGGAAGGCGCGAAACTGCCACCCGGGTTGCACCGCACGACGCTCGTGGCTGCGGGCGTAGCGGCGGCACCATTCATCGTGGTTCTCGCGATGTTCGGCTTACAGCATCCGCTCTCTCTTGCCGTTCTGGCGGTCAGTCTCTTCGCCGTGCTCGCCTACTCTGTTCGGGGCCTGCGCTTTAAGGAGATTCCGGTTCTGGACTCGGTCACGTCGAGCACGCATTTCGTCACCCCTGCGCTCTTCGGCATCGCGCTGGCTGGAACGACGATGACCGTTCCGCTCGCTCTCGCGATGCTTGCCTTCTTTCTGTGGGGAATGGCGAGCCACGCGTTCGGCGCTGTTCAGGACATCGGTCCCGACCGTGCCGCCGGTATCGGCTCGATCGCCACGGTTTTCGGGGCGGCGACGACTGTGCGCCTTGCGTTCGCTCTCTGGGGCGTCGCCGGCCTGCTCATGCTGGCTGCACCCTGGCCCGCCAACCTCGCAGCCCTCGGCGCGGTTCCCTACCTTCTCGCCGTTGCTCCGTACCTCAGCATCACGGACGATACGGCGGAGTCAAGCAATCGAGCATGGCGGCGATTTCTCATGATCAACTACGCGGTCGGTTTCGGGATCACGATCCTGCTTATCGTCTGCACGATGCGGGGGATGTTCGCATGACACGCGTTCTCGTCACGGGTGCGACTGGATATGTGGGCGGGCGACTGGTACCTCAGCTGCTCGCCGCAGGACATGACGTTACGGTGTTCGTTCGGTCTGAGTGGAAGCTCCGCGATGTCCCCTGGAGAGACGAGGTGCGTGTCGAGACAGGCGATCTCACGGACACCGAGACAACGTCCCGGGCGCTTGGAGGGATCGACGTCGCGTTCTACCTCGTGCACTCGATGGCCGCGGGTTCAGACTTCGCTGCCACAGAGAAGCGCTCGGCTGAGATCTTCGCTGACGCGGCGGCACGAAACGAGGTGAGCCGAATCGTGTACCTGGGCGGTCTGCACCCCCGCACCGCTTCACTCTCAAAGCATCTCGCGTCGCGCGTCGCCGTGGGGGACATCTTCTTATCGAGTCCGGTGCCCGCCATCGTTCTGCAGGCGGGCATCATCATCGGCTCAGGCTCGGCATCGTTCGAGATGATCCGCCACCTGACAGACGTGCTTCCGTATATGCCCGCGCCGCGCTGGGTGCGTAACCGGGTCCAGCCCATCGCTATCCGTGACGTCTTGCGGTACCTCGTCAAGGCGGTATCGCTCCCAGAGAGGCTCAATCGCGCATTCGACGTCGGGGGCCCGGACGTGCTGCGTTACGGGCAGATGATGAACGGATACGCGATCGAAGCCGGGCTTCCCCAGCGCCCGATTGCCTCGCTTCCGGTCTTCACTCCGTGGCTCGCCTCCCAGTGGGTCAACGTCGTCACCCCCGTACCGCGCCAGATCGCCGTTCCGATCATCGCCTCGCTGCAACACGAGTGCGTCGTCGCCGACCGGGCGATCGATCGCTATATTCCACCGCCCGCAGAGGGATTGCTCCCGTACCGCAGCGCGGTGCGGCTCGCACTGCGGCGTGAAGCGGAGGGCGAAGTTGAGACGAGCTGGCAGAGCGCGACGATTCCCGGCGCGCCGAGCGATCCGCTGCCGAGCGACCCAGAATGGGCAGGGCACACGGTCTTCACGGATCTCAGAACACGAACGAGCACGGCGTCGGCCGCCGACGTGTGGCGGGTCATTGAGGCGATCGGCGGCCGCAATGGCTGGTATTCATTCCCACTCGCGTGGGCACTGCGAGGCGCAATCGATCGGCTGTCCGGTGGAGTGGGAATGCGCCGCGGCCGCCGCCACCCTTCTCGAGTGAACACGGGCGATGTCATTGATGTGTGGCGCGTCGAATCTGTCGAGAGGGGACGGATGCTGCGCCTGCGCGCAGAGATGCGGATGCCGGGCCGCGGCTGGCTCGAGCTCGGCGTCTCCCCCATCGAGGACGGCAGTCGCTACCGTCAGCGTGCCGTCTATTTCCCCCGGGGACTTCTCGGCCGCTTGTACTGGCTTGTCCTGCTGCCGTTCCACGGTGTGATCTTCACGGGAATGGCCAGAAGCATCCTGCGCGAAGCCGAGCACGCAGCCGTCGTGTCGCGGGACTGACCCGGTGCTCAGCCCGCTGCACGCTCCGGTGCTCGCTCAGCGACGATTCGCACGATGAGGGTCGCGACCACGACAACGACCACGGCGACGACGGCTGCAGTCCCCACGCTTACCGAGACGGGTTCTCCCCCGAGACGCCCGAAGGCGAGCCAGCCGAGCCCCCACGCGAGGGCGAGCGCCGGGGCGAGCCGCCCACGGTCGCCGACCGCCGTTGCGACACCGATGAGGCCAGCCACGGCAACGACGATAACACCCCACACCTGAGGACGAACGCCCCAGCCCGTGAAGCCGAGCGCACTCAGCCATGCAGCGATATTCGCGGCAGTCGCAATTGTCACCCAGCCGAGGTAGAGGCCCATGGTGCCATCGAGAATGATCGCTTCGGCAACAGCAGCACCCCGGGAACCCGCCTGCCGCGGTGTTTTCTGCAGTACGGCGAACACAGCGCAGAGTACAGCGAGCAGCGCGACGATGACCGCGACCGAGCCTCCGAGAAGACCGAGCTGCACAACGCCGATCCACGCCGCGTTGAGAAGCATCGAAACCGCGATGAGATACCCAACGCGACGGTGCACGCTGCGACCCGCCTGATTCGGGAACAGCTGCCACACGGCGTAAGCCAGAAGACCGAGGTAGATCACCGACCAGATGCTGAAGGCAGGACCGGCGGGTGCGATCAGCGTGGAATCAGAGTCAAGAGCACCTCCGGCAGCATCCTGAATCTGTGTTCCGCCGAACGCACCCGACCCGATCGCTGCGCCCGCGATTGCAAGCACCGCGAGAACCAGAACAACGATCTGTCGAACGCGGTCACTGCCCCGTGGACGCCGGTCCGAGAGACCGCCCGAAGGCGCACGAGATTCCTGCGAGTGTGCGGAGTCGTGAGCGGCAGAACGGTTCATCTCAGTGTCCTCCTTGCTGACGGTTCGCTGGAATGTAAGCTAAGCATATCTTTTACCAAGCGAGAGAAAAAGAGAAATGACACAAGTCCTGAATGCCAGCCCTGCTGCTTCCTCCGGCACACCGCATGTCGACGAACCGTCGCGATACGACGGAATTCTGCTCGTCGGTTTCGGAGGCCCCGAAGGCCCAGCCGACGTCATGCCGTTCCTGCGCAATGTCACGAAGGGCCGCGGCATTCCCGACGAGCGCCTCACCGAGGTTGCCGAGCATTACCACCACTACAACGGCGTCAGCCCGATCAATACCCACAACCGAGAGCTCAAGGCAGCGCTCCAGAAGGAACTGGCCTCGCGCGGCATCGACCTTCCGGTGTTCTGGGGAAATCGCAATTGGGCTCCCTATCTGCACGAAGCGATCGCTGATGCTGACGCCAGAGGCGCGACGTCCCTTCTCGCGACTGTCACAAGCGCGTTCTCGTCGTACTCGAGCTGCCGGCAGTATCGCGAAGATTTGTGGGAGGCCCTTCGTCACGCCGATGCCGTCGACCGCGTGACCATCGACAAAGTGCGCCAGTATTTTGACCATCCGGGTTTCGTCGAGCCTTTCGTCGATGGTGTCGATGCTGCACTCCGCAGTCTCGAGAGCGATGGCCTCGATCTCACCCGCGACATCGAGGTGCTTTTCGTCACGCACTCGATCCCGAGCGCTGACGCGCAGAACTCGGGGCCCCGCGATCTGGATCTCGGGGCCGGCGGTGCCTATGAGGCACAGCATCGGGCGATAGCCGACGTTGTGATGCGCGCGGTCAGCAGCCGGCGGAGCGGCTGCAACGAAGCTGACGCTCCCGCTGAATGGAAGCTGGTTTACCAATCCCGTTCGGGCGCCCCGTCGACGCCATGGCTCGAACCCGACGTCAACGACGCTATTGCCGAGCTGGCGTCGAGCCGTCGCGCTGTCGTTGTCGTTCCGATCGGATTCGTCAGCGACCATATGGAGGTGATGTGGGATCTCGACAACGAAGCACGGAAGACAGCCGACGCGCACGGCCTAGCGATGATCCGTGTCGCGACTCCCGGCACGCACCCCGCGTTTGTCAGCGGCCTCGCCGACCTCATCGAGGAGCGCATTGACGGCACACCCCCCACCGGGCGGCCCGCCCTCACAGCGCTGGGCCCATGGTTCGATGTCTGCCGCCCCGGATGCTGTGCCAGCGCTCGCGCTGGGGCACGCTGCGCCGTGTCCGGGCTCAAACCGTGAGTGGTGAGATGCACCCCAGTCTTGTCTGGCTCCGCGATGATTTGCGCCTGAACGACAACCCGGCTCTCGACGCCGCCGCACAACGAGAACGGCCGGTTGTGGTGCTCTTCGTGCTCGACGAGATCTCTCCAGACGTGCGTCCGCTCGGCGGCGCGGCGAAATGGTGGTTACACGGCAGCCTTGAGTCCCTGGCTTCTGACGTAGAAGCAGCCGGCGCAACGTTTGTACTCCGGCGAGGGCGTGCTGACGAAATCGTTCCCGCTGTCGCCGCCGATATCTCGGCGGGAGCTGTCTTCTGGAATCGTCGTTATGGTGCGGCAGAACGCCGCATTGACGCAGACATCAAGAAGCATCTCCAAGCTGAGAGTGTCGTGTGCGCCTCCTTCAGCGCCTCGCTCCTTCACGACCCGTGGAAACTCCTGACTCGTGCAGGCACACCGTACTCCGTATTCACGCCGTTCTGGCGCGCGTTCCGCGAGCACCAGCACCCCCGCCCGCCGCTGCCACGACCACGGTTTCAGCGTGCAGCACATGGCGATGTCGACGGCGACGTGTTGGCGCATTGGGAGTTGCGCCCCTCGAACCCCGACTGGGCAGCACCGCTCCGAGCGAACTGGTCCGTGGGAGAACAGGCCGCTGCCGATCGACTCGCCGGATTTCTTGATGCGGAGCTTGCGGATTACAACATCGGCCGCGATGTACCAGGCGAGTCACAGACATCACGCTTGTCGCCCCATTTGCGCTGGGGTGAAATCAGCCCGCACACGGTCTGGAACGCGGTTGCAACGTCCCCGAGTACGCTGGCGCCTCAAGAATCGGTATCCGCATTCATGATGGAGCTCGGGTGGCGAGAGTTCGCATGGCACACGCTGTTTCATTTTCCGCAGTTAGCCACACGCAATCTTCGAGCCCAGTTCGATGACTTCCCGTGGCCGCCCCTCAACCAAAGGCACCTCACGGCGTGGCAGCGCGGAGAGACGGGTTTTGCCATCGTCGACGCGGGCATGCGGGAGTTGTGGCACACGGGAACGATGCACAACAGAGTGCGCATGGTCACCGCATCGTTCCTCGTCAAGAACCTGCTCGTCGACTGGCGGCACGGCGAGCGCTGGTTCTGGGACACCCTCGTCGATGCTGATCCCGCCAGCAATCCATTCAACTGGCAATGGATCGCGGGTTCGGGAGCAGATGCAGCTCCCTACTTCCGCGTCTTCAACCCCGAGCTTCAGCGAAAGAAGTTCGACGCCGAGAATGCATACGTGGGCACCTGGGCACCGGAGTACCTCTCAGCCAGCCGGCCCGTGCCAATCGTTGACCTCGCACAGAGCAGACGAGAAGCGCTCGCGGCCTTCGGCAGCATCAAATCTGCGTAGCGCGATGCCGTCTGCACAGCTTGATGAGAATCGCACTGCACCCCTGCAACCCGCCGCTGAGTTCAGTTCGTCGACTGAGTTCTCGCACCCATGGTTAAAGATCGAGCGTCTTGTTCGTGCCGGCATCCGGATGCTCGCCGGTCACCGACGACTTCGCCAGCTTGAACATGGTCACCACCGTCGGGTCATCGCTCTTCCAGTACTCGGCCGTATCGGCGTGGACCACAACGAGGCTCAACTCGGGGTCGTCCTTGCCGCTGGGAAAGAACGCCTCGACCGCAGGTGACCAATACTCGTCAACGCGGGACCGGTCATGCACGACTTCCGCATGACCAGAGATCGAAACGTAGTCGGTCATACCGGCCTGCATGGCCACGTTCACCTGCGGATCGCGCGAAATCTGCTCGGTCTTGTGCGACGGGTCCTTGCTGAAGAACCACAAGTCTCCGTCAAATTCGACCTCCTGAACAGCAAGGGGTCTGCTCACGAGCTTCCCCTCGGTCGTGCGCGTCGTGAGCAGCGCAATCTTTGCCTTCTTCACCAGACCGGCGACTGTGCGAATATCTTCCATGCTCATGTGCGATCTCTCCTCTGGTTATCGTGCAAACGGTGCCGCGCTGCCTTACGGAGTGGGCATTCCGCCGTTGACGTTGAGCGTTTCGCCCATCACGTAACTCGACTCACTCGACGCGAGAAACACGTAGGCGGGCGCGAGCTCCGTCGGCTGACCGGCACGTCCGATGGGCGTGTCTGTGCCGAACTTCGGCAACTTGTCTTTCGGCTGTCCGTCCGACACCTGCAACGGCGTCCAGAACGGCCCGGGCGCCACGGCATTCACACGGATGCCGCGTGAGGCGAGCTGTTGCGACAGTCCCTTCGTGAAGTTGTTGATCGCGCCCTTCGTCGTTGCGTAATCGAGAAGTGTCGGCGACGGCAGGTAGGCATTCACCGACGTGGTGTTGATAATCGACGATCCCGGCTGCAGGTGCGTGAGTGCTGCCTTCACCGTCCAGAACATCGCATAGATGTTCGTCTTGAACGTCTCGTCGAACTGCTCGTCGGAGATGTCTTCGATCGACTCCTGTGCGATCTGCTTTCCCGCGTTGTTCACCAGAATGTCGAGCCCGCCGAGTTCGTCGACCGCTGCCTCGACGAGGTCGCGGCAGTTCTGGGCGCTGCTCACGTCCGTGGGCAGAGCAACGGCCTTCTTGCCTTCCTTCGTAATCAGATCGGCAATGCGCTGAGAGTCTTCCTCTTCTGAGGGCAGGTACGCAATCGCGACATCCGCGCCCTCGCGCGCGAACGCGATGGCAACCGATGCTCCGATCCCGGAATCGCCTCCGGTGATGAGCGCCTTGCGCCCCTCAAGCCGGCCGGTGCCCCGGTATGTGTCTTCGCCGTGGTCGGCGTGCGGTTTCAAATCGGCGTCGAGTCCCGGCTCCGGCTGGTCCTGCTTCGGCGGCTCAATCTTCGGATACCGGGTTACGGGGTTCTGAAAAGTCAGCTGGTCGTTCGTCATGGCGGGTTCCTCCCTTGCGACCTGTGATGATCTGGACTGCAACGACCGGCGGCACGAATCGGCGCCGGTGCTGTTCACCGTAGTTTCTGCCGGCGAACCTCGTCAGAGGCTTGCGCTCGCGCGAATCGCGGCTTAGTCTCGGCGCTTGCTTCGGTTCGCACCGTCGCACAGCATCCATCACGGTGCACACCCCATTCACACGCACGCATGCCTACGATGCCGTATGACAATGCGGGTTCTGCTCTCGGGCGCCAGCGGCATGATCGGAACGGCCGTGCGCATGCGTGTGCGCGACATGGGCCACGAGGTGCGTCTTCTAGTGCGTCGCCCGCCCCGGCACAGCCTTGAGGTGCAGTGGGACCCCAGCTCCGGCACCGTTCCCTCCGGCCAGATCGAATGGGCGGATGCTGTCATTTCACTCTCGGGCGCGAGCCTGTCGCGGCTCCCGTGGTCCGCCGCCTACCGGCGCGAGATCCTGTCGAGCCGCGTGCGCAGCACCAGCGCGATGGCGACCGCGATCGCGGCGTCGCAGCATCCACCGACCGTCTGGGCCAACGCGTCGGCGGTCGGATACTACGGTCGTGGCCCGGCTCTTGACCCGTTTGATGAAGAATCGGCGCAGGGCACGGGGTTTCTCGCCGACGCGGTCGCCGAGTGGGAGGCAGCCACGGCACCGGCACGGGAATCGACGCGTGTCGTGCTGTTGCGCTCCGGAGTTGTACTCGGCCCCATGGGGGCACTGACGCCGCTGACCCTCGCCGCGCGTTTCGACGTGTCGCCGACCTTCGGGTCCGGCGCACAGCGCTGGCCCTGGGTGGCGCTGACCGATGAGGCGCGTGCGATCGAGCATATCCTGACCGTCGATGTGTCGGGCCCTGTGAACATCGTTGCACCCGCCCTCAACACGCAGTCAGACGTAGCGGATGCTGTCGCTCGCCAACTTCGCAGGCCCAGCTGGCTGCGGATCGCCGCACCCCTCATGCGCGCTGGTCTCGGCGTGGCTGCAGACGACATGCTGCTTGCTGACCAACCGGTGATTCCGCAGAAGCTTGAGGACTCCGGCTTCGAGTTTGAGATCGTCGAGCTCGACCAGGCGATCGCGGCAGCCTACGGTCGTACGTGGACGCCGCCGGCTGCACTCGACGCGACGCGTCCCTGAGTCGCGGCCGCTACTTCTGTCAGAGGCCTCGCCTACTCTCGATTGTGTGCCGGATCGAACCCATAACTCGTTCGAGTCTCATTTCAAGAGGGGATTGAAATTCTGTGGTCCGCGCCGTAAAGTACAGAGAGGTACGAAAGTTCCTCGAAGAATCAGGCTGGGTACAAATTCGAACCACCGGGAGCCACACGCACTGGCAGGGCCCGGACGGCAACGGCAGGTTGTCTGTCCCCCGTCACCGAACTGTGTCCCCGGGTGTTATTCGTCAAATCATCACGGTCATTCCTGAATACCCGAAATCGTGGAGGTAAGAGATGTCGACCGATACTCGGATTTCGCAGAAGCATAGTGTGGTCGCTACAGCAGATCTTGAAGACAAATGGTGGATCATCCGGTTCCGTGATCTCGACACCGTCACACAGGCGCGACGAGTTAGCGAAATCGAGACTATGGCGCGTGACGCAGCTGCTGTGTGGCTCGATATCCAACCGTCTCACGTTGACGTCGATGTGACGATTGCCACGGCTGCCAGCGCTACGCAGAAGTGGAAACATGCGAGGCAGCTCGCCATGCACGCCCGAGACGACGAAAGAGCAGCGGCTGCGCTGAGCCGGGAGTCTGTTCAAGATCTCCGTGAACGCGGGATGACGTTCGCGGATATTGCCAGCGTGCTGGGCGTTTCCGTCGCGCGAGCGCATCAGCTTGCTCGGCGATGACACACTTCGTCTGAAGACGACGAACTAGCCGAGAGCCGTGCGCCCCTCGAAGGCGCGGCCGAGCGTGACTTCGTCTGCGTACTCGAGGTCGCCGCCGACCGGGAGGCCCGAGGCGAGCCGCGTCACGCGGATCTCTAAGGTCTTGAGCAATCGACTGAGATAGGTCGCTGTCGCTTCGCCCTCGAGGTTGGGATCCGTCGCAATGATGACCTCGGTGACGGCGCCGTCGGCGAGACGCTGCATGAGCTCCCGAACGCGCAGATCGTCGGGGCCGATGCCGTCGATGGGGCTGATCGCTCCGCCCAGCACGTGGTACAGCCCGCGGAACTCGCGTGTGCGCTCGATCGCCACAACGTCTTTCGCCTCTTCGACGACGCAGATGAACGAGTGGTCGCGTCGCGGATCGCGGCAGATCGAGCACTGCTCCTGCTCTGCGACGTTTCCGCAGATCTCGCAGAAGTGCACCTTGTCGCGCACCTCGACGAGCAGCTCTGCGAGTCGCGAGACATCGAACGATTCGGTCTGCACGATGTGGAACGCGATGCGCTGCGCTGACTTCGGCCCAATACCCGGGAGGCGACCGAACTCGTCGATCAGCTCTTGAACGATTCCTTCATACATGCGCTAGTTGAACCTCTGCTGCGGTGTGTACTGCTGCTCTTCGATGAACCGGGCGCGAAGCACCTCGCGAACGACTGCCTCGCCATAACGAGCGCGCTGCTGCTGAGGGTGAGTCTCCGGAGCCGGCGGTTCAGCTGCGGGGACACTCGGCGATTCGGCCCTGACCTCGGTGGGTGCTGATTGGGTTGGTGTCGGGTTCGGTGCCGGCACGGTTTCGACCGGCTCCGAAGACTCGGGAGCGCGCTCGCGCACGTGTGCGGTCTCACGTACGGGTGCGGAAGCTGCGACGGGAGCTTCGGCAACGGGCGCCGCCGCCTCATCGTCATCGTCCGCCGGAATCTGCACGACGCTCCAGCCGGTAACCGGTGCCGAATCAGCCGCGGGTTCGCTCGCGGACGCAACGGGCGCCGAAACCGGCGCAGGGCTCGTTTCGCGCGCGGGCGTGACAACAGCGACCGGCTCGTCCGGTGGCGCAGCGTCTTCGTACGGATCGTACGGTGGCTCGTCGTCTGCCGGTGCCCAATCACTCTGACCGGTCGCTCCCGAAGGCCCCGCCGGCGCAGGCTCCTCAGGCTCCGCCGCTGGTGCGTCGGCGGCGCTTGAGGCGCGCGGCTCGCGGGGAGCCGCTTGCGCAGGCGCGTGCGAGGGCGCGCCCTGCGACGCCGCTTCTGGCGGACCGTCGACCTTTGCGATGTACTTGACCCGCAGCCCGAGCACATCGACGATCGCCGATCGAAGGTGTTCACTGGGGCCGTCTCCCCCGGCAAGCTTCTTGAACGAGTCGACATCTTTGGGACTCGGGAAGACGAGGGTGAGAATGTCGTCGTTCAGGTCGCGAACGTCGGCGTTCATCACGAGCATCCACGATGCGCGCTTGGTCTTCGCCACCTGTTCGAGAACCTCGGGCCAGGAGTCCCTCAAGAGCTGCAGCGTGACGGGCCCGGTCGGCTTGGGCCGCGGCGTCGGCTCCGGAGCCTTCTGGGCCGCGGGACGCTCCGTCTCGGCCGGCCGCGTCGGTTCGGCGGGCTGTTCGAGAGCCGGAGCAGACGGTTCAGCAGCGCGAGGGACGGCGGTGGGCGCGGGTGTCACGGGAGCGGGCGCTGCCGCGGCAGCATCCGTTGGCATGCCTGCTCGCCGTTCCAGCCGCTCGACTCGAGCCAGGGCCCCGCGTTCTGTCGCGTCAACAGCGGGCACGAGCATGCGCGCGATCATGAGCTCAAGGTGAAGCTTGGGCGACGTTGCGCCCGTCATATCGGTCAGGGCGGTGTTCGCGATGTCGGCCGTGCGCGAAAGCTCGGCCTGCCCGAACAGGGCCGCCTGGCCGATCATGCGCTCAAGCTCGTCTTCGGGAAGTCCTCGTAGCACGGCCCCAGCATTGCCCTGCGCCGCTTCGACGATGATGAGGTCGCGAAGCCGCTCAAGCAGGTCGTCGACGAATCGCCTCGGGTCTTGCCCCGTTTGAATCACGCGGTCGACGGACTCGAAGGCGCCCTTGGCATCGGCGCGGCCGATGGCGTCGACGACGTCGTCGAGCAGAGCCGAGTGCGTGTAGCCGAGCAGGGCGACGGCACGCTCGTAGTCGACCGTTGATCCCTCAGAACCGGCCATGAGCTGATCGAGAAGCGACAGCGTGTCTCGTGGCGAGCCACCACCGGCGCGCACGACAAGCGGCAGCACTCCGGGCTCGACCTGCACACCCTCTTCGTCGCACAGTCGCTGCGTGTACTCGAGCATCTGCGCCGGCGGGACCAGCCGGAAGGGGTAGTGGTGAGTGCGCGACCGGATGGTGCCGATCACCTTGTCGGGTTCGGTCGTCGCGAAGATGAACTTGATGTGGGGCGGCGGCTCTTCGACGATCTTGAGCAGAGCATTGAAGCCCTGCGGTGTGACCATGTGCGCCTCATCGAGAATGAAGATCTTGAACCGGTCGCGCGCCGGAGCGAAGACGGCGCGCTCGCGCAGATCACGAGCGTCGTCGACGCCGTTGTGGCTGGCCGCGTCGATTTCGACGACGTCAAGCGACCCTCCGCCGTCACGGCTGAGCTCAACACAGCTTGGGCAGGTGCCGCACGGGGTGTCGGTGGGTCCCTCAGCACAGTTGAGGCAGCGCGCGAGGATGCGCGCCGAGGTCGTCTTGCCGCACCCGCGGGGACCGCTGAACAGATAGGCGTGGTTGACACGATCGGTGCGCAGCGCTGTACGCAGCGGATCGGTCACCTGGGACTGGCCGATCATCTCGGAGAACGTCTCGGGCCGATAGCGGCGATACAGGGCGGTAACCACGAGTCAATCGTAACGGTCAGCGCCGACATTCTGCTGGGCAGGCGCAAGTTGCGGGGCGCCACGCCGCGAGACGGCTATTTATCGTCTGAGCTCTCGAAGTGCACGTTTCCCGGCCCCTCGGGCGCTCGTGAGGCAAGACTGCTGACCTCGTCGAGCGCTGCAAGCTTGATCTCACGAATCAGGCGAATCGTGGGTTTGAGCAAGAAGCAGATCGAGCCGACGAGGAAGCACCAGATGCCCGGCGTCTTCAGCGCTTCGCTGAAGAACAGCACGCTGCCGATCACGAAGAGCGCTGCGGCGGCGAAGTCTGCAATGGAATGAGCAACGCTGAAGGCTGCGTACAGCCGAGCAGCTCTCGGACTGATTTCCTTGTTGCGTGGATCGTAAAACCCCATGCTCGGCAGAGTAGGAACCACCGTGGGCGTTTTCAAGGGCTTGACGGCGTGCGCCGCGGCGCACTTACAAAAGGGTCGCGCGAACCGGAAAGTCCTGATCTTCGAGAATGACCTGGGATGAGCGTCCCGTTGTGGTGTTGACAACGACAGGCGCCATGAGGTTGACGCTCACTCCCGCGTCGGACGGGTTCGCGACGACGAGGACGAGCGCGTCAGCAGCATCCGTCAGCTCGATCTGCTCAGCCTGATCGTCACTGATCACCGGTGCGTAATCGTCAAGGACCATGCGCGGATCGAGAAGGAACACCCGGAGTGCGGTGTCGTCGGCGGCGCTCATCGCGAAGAGTCCTTCGGCACCGTCGACGGGCTCAAGCGCGAACTCCGTGTGCGGCGCGAATCCTGGTGGCGGCGCCACAAACCTCAGGGCAGCGCTCATCGGAGGAAGTCCATGAGCGTCGGCTGCAGCACACGACTCGTGACGGCGAGCGCGGACTGGTAGACGAGTTCCTGAGCCTTCAGCTCGACGAGCACCTCCACCGAGTCGACGTCCTCCACCGAGGCGCGACGCGATTCCAGCGACACGGACGCATCCATGGTCAGCTCCTTCGCGCGTTCGATCTGCGACTGGCGGGCACCAACAGCCGCCTGGGTACCGAGCATAGCCGTGATTCGCTCGTCGATCTGCTCGAGACGCGGACCGACATTGACGCCGGAGCGAAGATCATCGACGATCTGGTCGATGAGAGCGAAAGCGGAGTCAGCACCTGTTCCGAAGACCGCCGCGCCGTCAGCATCCACCCGCACTGTCGCATTGTCGGCAACGCGCCGGGTCACTTCTGAGCCCGGAATACCCGTGAACACATACTGTTCGGGCGCCGCCGCGTCGACCGTGAAGGCCTGCCCCGCGTTGGACGTTCCCGCGAAGACGTTGCGGCCGAGCAGGCTCGTGTTCGCTTGCGCGAGCAGCTCGTCGCGGATTCCCTCAAGCTCGACCGCGATCGCCTCTTTCGCCGTCGCGTCGAGCGCGCCGTCGTTGGCACCCTGAACCGTGAGGCTGCGCACGCGGTTCATGAGGGAAGTGCTGGCGGAGATCGCCGAGTCGATCGTCGCCACCCACGCGAGACCATCATTGAGGTTGCGTGCGTACTGCTCGTTGCGACGCTGCTCAGCGTGCAAACCGAGCGTCGTCGCGGCGGCTGACGGATTCTCGGAGGGCACAGCGAACGCCTTCTGCGACGTCGCTTGCTCTTGCAGACGAGCGAGTTCAGACAGATTGTTCTGCAGGTTGCGCAGCGACGACTGTGTCATTGTCGACGAGGTCACACGCGAAAACATGAAGCTCCCTTAGGTCAGCGTCCGACGAGGCCGGTTCTGTTGATGAGCACATCGAGCGCTTCATCAATGGCGGTCAGCACGCGGGCGGCCGCCTGATAGGCGGTCTGGTACGTGAGCAGATTGATCGTCTCCTCATCGCCATCAACCGACGAGACAGACTGTTGCGCGCCGACGGCGGTCACGGCGGATGTCTCAGCGAGATTCGCGCGCTGCACGTCGCCCGCCGTCGCAACGCCGAAGCTCGTGATGACGTCGGTCCAGATGGCGTCGGGCGAGTCACCCTGCTGGCCGATCTGCGAGATCGCGTCGGCGATGCTCCCGTCGAGGGCGCCGGCTCCCGGCGAGGCAAGCGCAAGTTCATCGCGGGAGCCCGGCACAACGCTGAGCCCGAGCGCTGCCGGACCGCTGGGGTCGATTGCGAAGAAGTCTCCGCCCGCTGCACCATCCGGCGTCTCGCCCGTACGGTGCACGGCGTTCACACTCTCCGCGAGTGCCGTCGCCACCTCGTTGTACGAGTCAGCGAGCTGCGCCAGTGTTCCACCTTCGCTCGCGGGGGCGAGCACCGAGAGCGTGCCGCCGAGCTCTCCGCCGGTGAGAGTAATCGCCGTGTCCGGGCGAGATTCCCACGCGACGATGACGCGTTCACCCGCCGCGATGCCGGTCGGCCCGCTCGCGACGAGGTGGCGCGCGTTCGTTCCCTCGACGAGAGCGTTGCCGCCGATGCGCACGGTCATCGTGCCGTCGGACTCAAGCGTCGCGGTGCTTCCCGCGTCGCGAGCCACATTCTGAACAAGCAGATTGCGCTGATCGATCAGCTCGTTTGCCGAACGGCCGGCGTTGAGGGCGCTGCGAATCTCGCCGTTGAGGGCAGCGATCTGGTCCGCGGCAACGTTGATGCCGGTCACGGTTCTGTCGACGCTGGCTCGGATGCTGCTCCACTGCGAGCTGACGGCGTCGTAACCCGCGGCGATCTGTGACGTGAGCACGGATGCTCCGTTGAGAACGACGGCCGCCGCAGCATCCGAATCTGGTGCGTTGGCGAGGTCCTGCCATCCCGACCAGAACTCTGACAGCTGGTTCGACAGCCCCGCTTCTGAGGGTTCCGCCATCGCCGCTTCAGCAGTCAGCGCAGCAGAGGCGCGAGTAGACCAGAATCCGGATGCTGCGAGGGAGTCACGTACGCGAGCATCGAGAACCGCATCTCCGAGACGCACGATTCCGTCGACACTGACACCGTGGCCCGGCACCGCGCCGAGACTGAAGCGCCCGGCTTGGGCGACAGCATCCATTGCCGATGTCGACAGGCGCTGTCGCGTGTAGCCTTCGGTCCGCTGGTTCGCGATGTTCTGGCCCGTCAGGTCGATGCCAAGCCTCGCCGCAGACAGAGCCGTGTACGCGGTGTTGATTCCGCTAAAAGTTGACATGGTCTTCGTGCCTACAGTTCCGTGTCGATGATGCGCGCTGAGTCGTCGCGTGACGAGTCTCCATGGGAGGTGTAGACGCCCGTCTCGACGTTCAGGCCTGCGATGGTCTCCTGCGTCGCACGCATAGCCGCGCGCAGGTACTGCTCGTTCGCGTTGCGCAGCTGCCCGATCTCTTCGGTGAGCTTGGTCATGGCGCGCAGATGATCGTTGAAGATGTCTCCCCACGGTCCGGCGGGAGCATGTGCGATGAGCTCTCGAAGGGTCGCCTCTTCGGGCGCGCCCCACTCGTCGGCGACGGCAGCGACCTCGACGGCACGGCCGAGCCCCGCAGCGCGCAGGCGGTCGAGAACCTGCTCGACCTCGCGCGTCGCAAACGTGATCCACCGCGATTTGCCCGCCGTCAGCAAGAGCTGTTCTTCTTCAAGCTTGAACAGCAGCATCTCGAGGAGTTCGCGCTCTCTCCACAACAGCATCGAAAGTTCATTGGCAGCCACGAACTCACCTCTTTTCTCGATTGTTCTGGCGGGCATCACTACGATCTATCGGCCGGCGACGAGATCGCGTTACAGGTTTCGCACGGGGAGTTCTCCCCATAGACTTCCCGCTTCTTCGTGCGATATTGGCGAGTCGCCCCGTTTTGGGGGCACCTCCCGCATGGATACTTTGGCGTTCTGCTGACACGATTGTGCAGGGTGAACGAGTGGCAGATTTTTCTCGGTCACGGTGCAATTCTCGCACCGTTCGTTGGCAGCATGCTTGCCAGCGGCCACGACCCGACGTGCGGACCGAGATGAACGGCTCATGAGTGACCCGAACCCGCCGGGATGTGCCTGCATCGCGACGAGCGCCTCCCCTAGGTGCACCCAGAAGCACGCCGTCATGGCACAAAGTGAGAGCGTCAGGGAAGCGAATGGATCGAGCAGAGCGCAATCGGCTCATTGAAGAGAACCTCCCTCTTGTGGGGTATCTCGTCGCAGATGTCTGGGCCCGTGCCACACACCTCTCACGAGAAGACCTGGCGTCTGTCGGATCGGTCGCGCTTGTCACCGCCGCCGATGCTTTCAACCCTGCGCTCGGAGTCCCTTTCGGCGCCTTTGCCCGCCGACGCATTCTCGGTGCGTTTGCCGACGAGATGCGCTCGATGGACTGGGCGTCGCGCGGCATCCGGAAACGCATCAAAGAGACTCTCGCCGTTCAAGAGACGCTGACCGCCGGGCTCGGACGGACGCCCAGTGTTGCCGAGCTCGCTACCGCCATGGGTACGGACCGTGCAACAGTGGCGGAGACGCTCGCCGACGCTGCTCGCACCGTGACGACCCTCGATGACCCGTCGGCTCAGTCCATCGCCAGCCAGATACCGCTGCCAGACGAGAGCATTGTCGTCGGCGAGCGGCTCGAGGTTCTTCAGACCGCGATCGATGCCCTCCCCGAGCGCATGCGCGCCATCGTCCGCGACGTGTACTTCAATGACCGGCCGATCAAGGAGATCGCGGCTGAGCTGGGGATCTCGCACTCGGCAGTGTCCCAGCAGCGTTCCGAGGCTGTGCGTCTGCTGCACGACGCTCTGGCCGCATACTTCGCCGAGAAGCCGGGAACTGACCTCGCGGTCACAGCGCGCGTCTCCGCAGCCTCGCGAGCAGCGTACTTCACGCGCATGGCCCAGCACGCAAACCTGCGAGTCGCCGACGTATTCCGTCAGCACGTTCCCGCCGTCTGACCTCACGCGCGCCTCCCTTCTACTGTTCTCGTCAGTTACATGACAAATATTCATGTTTTTGGCGCTAGCCGCAAGTCCCCCGTGAGGAGGGTCTGCTCTTACGCGGCTCCTTACATGCAGCAGTTCGTTGCCGATAGCTGTGATCAGAGCCCACGGACGGGCTCTGCACCACCACCCACTCACGGAGGAATCAACAATGGGTATGCAAATCAACACCAACGTTGCCGCGCTCAACGCGTACCGCAACCTGTCGAACACGCAGAACGACCTGTCGAACTCGCTGGAGAAGCTGTCGAGCGGTCTGCGCATCAACCGGGCAGCAGATGACGCTGCCGGTCTGGCAATCTCCGAGGGACTGCGTTCGCAGATCAACGGCCTGAACGTTGCAGCCCGCAACGCGCAGGACGGCATCTCGGTCATCCAGACGGCGGAAGGTGCTCTGACCGAGGTCCACTCGATCCTGCAGCGCATGCGTGACCTCGCTGTTCAGGGAGCAAACGACTCGAACAACGTCGAGTCGCGCACCGCGATCAAGAACGAGGCCGACCAGCTGGGTGCGGAGCTCTCGCGCATCGCCGAGTCCACTAACTTCAACGGCATCAACCTGTTCCAGGCTGGTGGAGACGGAACGGACGGCGCTGGCCCCGCCTCGTTGACGTTCCAGGTCGGATCTGACGGCAACGCCGCATCGCAGATCAGCGTGGACATGCTCGACCTCGCGACCGCCCTGACCGGAGTTGTCACGCTCACTGACGGCACTGTTGCGACTGCGGCAGACGGCTTCGACGTGACCGACTCGACAGTGGCGCAGACCACGATCGAGGCGATCGACACGGCAATCACCGCTGTTTCGGCAGGACGCGCCGAACTGGGTGCTTCGCAGAACCGCTTCGAGTCGACGATCAACAGCCTCAACGTGTCGGCAGAGAACCTGTCGGCTGCTGAGAGCCGTATTCGCGACACTGACATGGCGGCCGAGATGGTCAAGTACACCGCGGCGAACATTCTGTCGCAGGCCGGCACGGCGATGCTCGCGCAGGCCAACCAGGCAAACCAGGGTGTGCTCCAGCTGCTCCGCTAAGCGGTGAACAGCCGGGCGCCCGGGCAGGGAAAGACCTGGACCGTCCTTCCTCGCCCGGGCGCCCGAGACCAGATTCTTCATTCGAAAGGCGCCTCATGGGACTCTCGTTCGATGGCCTCGCCAGCGGCCTCGACACCACCGCGATCATCAAAGCCCTCATGGATGTCGAGGCGATCCCGCAGACGCTTCTCAAGAACAAGGTCGCCGACAAGAACACGATCATCGCGAACCTGCAGTCCCTCAATTCTTCGCTTCAGGACCTCGTCGCAGACGCAAAGACCGCGTCAGGTGCGACCTCCCTTGCCTCGTTCACGGGAACGAGCTCAAGCGACGCCGTTTCGGTGTCGGCCTCGGCAACAGCATCCGCCGTCTCGATCGACATCGTGGTCGATCGCGTTGCGACGGCGCAGACCGTCGTCACCGCCGCCTCCGCGCAATGGCCCGATGACCCGCCCACTCTCACGATCGTGAACGCAGCAGGCGAAAAGATCGAGATCACCGCCGGTTCGACGTCGCTCGACAGCGTCGCGACGGCAATCAACGCCGCAGGAGCCGGTGTCACAGCAAGCACGGTTCCCGCCGGCACAGATGCCGACGGAAACGCGCTCTACCGCCTGCAGCTCGTCGCCGCAGATACCGGCACGGAAGGCGCATTCACCGTGTATCGCGGAGACGCCGCTTCCGTTGACGCGGGAACGGCGATCGACGTTGCCACGCAGCCCGGTGCCGCGACTGTGACCGCCGCACAGGACGCGCAGATCACTCTGTGGGCAGGCACCGCAGCCGAGCAGACGATCACCTCGTCGAGCAACACGTTCACGGGACTCATGACGGGAGTCGACGTCACTGTCTCGCGCCCCTCGACGGCCCCCGTCTCCATCACCGTCGCTCCTGACACTGAAGCCAGCGCCGCGACGGCGAAAGAGTTCGTCGACACCATCGCGGCGATCCTCGCGGGCATCGCGAACGGCTCGAAGGCCACTGTCTCGACGGAGGCCGGCGAGAACACCACCCTCGGCGTCTTCACGGGCGACAGCACGGTGCGCGCCCTGCGACAGGCCCTCTCGAGCGCCGTGCAGTTTCCCGTCGACGGCACGTCACCGTCGACGATCGGCATCTCGATCGACAGGTACGGCGTGCTCAGTTTCGACAAGGCGACGTTCACCGATGCCATCGCCAAGGACCCCGCCGCGGTGAACGCGATCTTCTCGGGAATCGCAACGCGCGTGCAGGACGTCTCTGATCAGTACTCCGACACCTACGATGGCCTGCTCACGATGCGCATCACGGGGCAAGAGAACGAGGTCGAGAGCCTCGGCGATCAGATCGAGCGCTGGGATCTGCGCCTCGAGAAGCGCCGCGCCTCGCTGGAGCGCACGTATGCGCAGCTCGAGGTCATGCTGTCGCAAATGCAGGCGCAATCCGACTACCTCACATCACAGCTATCGTCACTTCCGAGCATGAAGGAGAGCTCATGAACGCCGTCGTTCGTGCACAACGCCAATACCAGACGGATGCCGTCATGTCGGCGACGCCGGAACGCCTGCTCACCATGCTCTACGACCGGCTTCTTCTCGACGTGGAGCGGGCCGAGGCCGCGCAGAAGGCAGAGAACTGGCCCGTTGCCAACGACAATCTGCAGCACGCGCAGTCGATCATTGCAGAGCTCATGTCGTCGCTCACCGACGATTGGGAGGGCAGCGACGGGCTCCGTGCGGTGTACGCCTATCTCACGCAAACGCTGATCACGGCAAACGTGACACGGGATGCCGGTTTGTCTCACGAGTGCGTCGAGATCATCACTCCGCTTCGCGATGCCTGGCACGCAGCCGCCGCCTCCCTCACCGCGACTCACGCGAGCGCCAATGCCTAACGCGATCGCCGAATGGACAGCGCTGCTCGACCGTTTCGAGGCAGACCTCGATGCGTCGACAGCATCCACCTCGCTCTGGCAGCCAGCCGCCACACCGCTGCCCGACGCCCTCGCCGACCGCGCACGACAACTGGCCGAGCGGCAGCGCGACGCGATCGCGCGAGTCACCCACGAGAAGGCGCAGGTGCAGCAGCATCTGAACGCTCTCAAGCGCCTCCCTCCCGTGCGCGGCGATGCCGCCGTCTACCTCGACGTCGACGGATAACGCAGCCACCTAACGACGCGCGAGACCCTGCCGATAGAGCACAGGGAGCACGGATCGCTCACAACGCTCGGCCAGGGATCGGCCACCCGAAAGCATTTGGGAACGGTACTCGTGTTCGATTCAGTGACCGCCGCTGCACTCACCAGCGCGCTCGACGGCCTCTCCATGCGCCAGCGAGCCATCGCCGACAACATCGCCAACATCAACACGCCCGGCTACCACGCCAAGCGCGTGCAGTTCGAAGAAGAACTCGCCGCGTCTGTCGCCGACGGTAACGGAAGCGTGACAGCATCCGTCGGCGAATCTCTCGAGCCGACTCGTCTCGACGGCAACAACGTCAACCTCGACACCGAGACGCTCTCGAACATCGACACGGTGCTGCGCTACCAGTTCGCGTCGCAGGCGATGAACGGTCAGTTCAGTGCCGTGCGCACCGCATTGAGGAGCAGCTGATGACCTTCGACGCAATCGGAATCGCCGGGACCGGCCTCACGGTTCACCGCAAGTGGCTCGACGCACTCAGCGACAACATCGCCAACATCAATACGGCGACCTCGACAGACAGCGCCGCGTTTCAGGAACGCTACATTGTTGTCGAGGCGGGGCAGGAGTCGCCGGGCGTCTACGTCGCGGGAGCCGCGTTCGGCGACCCCGAGGGACGCCTCGTCTATGAGCCAGCGAATCCCCTTGCTGACGCCGAGGGATACGTGCGCTACCCCGACATCGATCTGGGCACGCAGATGAGTGAGCTCATTCTTGCCCAGCGCGGTTACCAAGCGAATGCCGCCGTCGTCGACCGCGCGAAGACCAGTTATGAGGCCGCCCTGCAGATCGGACGAAGCTGATGCCCATCTCCCCCATCGACGGCCCTTCGCAGGCAGCGGCGGCATTCACTCCCCCGACTCTCGAGACGCAACCCGCGAGCGACGGCGGATTCGGCGCCTCGCTCACCGGCGCGATCGACGATCTGCAGCAGCTGAAGGCCACATCGAACGAGCTGTCGGTCGCGGCCGTCACGGGCGATCTGAGCGACATCCACGCCGCATCGATCGCCTCGGCGAGAGCTGCCGTGACGCTTGAGCTCGTCGCCGCCGTGCGCAACAAGGGCGTCGCTGCGTTCAACGAGATCATGAGGATGCAGGCATAATGCCCCGCGCCGTCACGTCTGTCTTTCAGAGACTGGGCGCCACCGTGAAGTCGTTCTCGGTCGCCCAGCGCACGATTGCGATCATCGGAATTGCCGTTCTTGTGCTCGGATCTATCGCCCTCGCCACGTGGCTCAGCCGGCCCTCGATGTCGCCACTGTTCACCGGGCTCAGCGCATCGGACGCCAACGCGGTCGTCGAGCAGCTCAAGTCCTCTGGCGTTCAGTACGAACTCACCGACGGCGGCGCGACGGTGCTCGTTCCCGAGGACTCCGTCTACGACCAGCGCCTGGCCGCGGCCTCGGCCGGACTGCCGAGCTCCACCTCTGAGGGGTACACGCTCCTCGACGACATGGGTGTGACGACATCGGAGTTTCAACAGTCCGTCACCTACAAGCGCGCCATCGAGGGCGAGCTGGCCGATACGATCTCGTCACTGGACGGCGTGACGGCAGCATCCGTGCAGCTGGCGATTCCCGAAGAGAGCGTCTTCGTCTCAGAGAAGGTCGATCCGACAGCATCCGTGTTCATCGAGACCGAAAAGGGCGCCGCGCTCTCGAACGGGCAGGTTGACGCCATCGTGCACCTGACCTCTGCCGCCATCACCGACCTCAAGTCAGAGAACGTCGCGGTCATCGACCAGTCAGGAGACGTGCTCTCGGCCGTCGGCGTCGGTACGACGGGAAGCGCCGACCAGCAGGCGAGCGAGTACGAAATGCGCGTCAGCCAGAACATTCAGCAGATGCTCGACACGATCGTCGGAGCCGGAAACGCGACGGTGACTGTTGCCGCCGAGATGGACCTCTCGTCAAGCGAACTTCTCGAAGAGCAGTATTCGGCTCCTGAGGGCGACATCTCGACCGATGAGAAGACGAAATCCGAGAAGTACTCGGGCGGCGGGGGCGGCGGCTCCGGCGTGCTCGGTCCCGACAATATCGGGGTTCCCGGCGGCGGTGGCACGGGCAACTACGAGTCGACAGAGACGACCCGCAATAACGCGATCAATAAATCGACCGAGAAGACAACAACACCCTCGGGCGCGATCGACCGCCAGTCAGTGTCGGTGGCCGTCGATTCGGATGCTGCCGAGAACATCGATCTCGGGGAGATTCAGAACCTCGTCACAACCGCAGCGGGCATTGACCCTGCGCGAGGTGACGACGTGACTGTCGCCCTCGTTGCGTTCAGCAAGGCCGACGCGAACGCCGCGCAGGAGGCGCTGCAGGCGGCAAAGGATGCCGCGGAGGCCGACCGCATGAATGCGATTATCCGTACGTCCATCATCGCGGCGGCGATCGTCATCACCCTGGTTGCCGGCCTCATTCTCTACGCACGCCGCAACAAGCAGCAGACCCGCGAGTCCATCGAGCTGACCCAACTCGAAGAGCCGACCGAGTTCGACCAGCTTCTCGAGGCCCCCACAGAGAAGCTCTCACTCGAACCCAGCGAGCCCGCACCAGAGCCAGATCCGGAACCGGAGGAGATCTCGATCAACAGGCGACGTGCTGAGATCGACGCGATCGCTGGACGCGATCCGGGCAAGACGGCCGAACTGCTGCGCACGCTCATGGACGACAGGAACGACGCGTGACCGAGCTGAACGGCGTGCAGAAGGCGGCGATCGTGCTCATGAGCATGGACCGGGAGCGCGCGGCCGAGGTGATGAAGCAGTTCACCGAGGCCGAAGCCGAGGAGATCACTGCCGAGATCATTCGAATCCGCCGAGTCGACGGCGACGTCGCGAGTCTTGCTCTGACCGAGTTCCACTCGCTCGCCACGCAGCAGCTCTTCCAGGGCCGCGGTGGTCGCGAGGTCGCGGCGGGAATTCTCGAAGCGTCCTTCGGTTCGGAACGCGCGGAGACCGTCATGACGCGCGTGACGTCGAGCCTCGCCGGCAAGTCATTCGAGTTCCTCTCTGTCGCCGATGCGGGGCAGGTCGTGTCTCTGCTCGATGGCGAGCTCCCGCAGACGATTGCTCTCGTGCTCGCGCACCTCTCCCCCGCGCAGGCGTCGACAGTGCTCGCCATTCTGCCCGATCCGCTCCGCGCCGACGTCGCGCAGTGCATCGCCACCATGGGAACGGCGACGCAGGAGGCGATATCGATCGTCGCCGAGACTCTCAAATCACGCACGGGCGGCGTCTTCACACAGCGTGACACGGTCGGCGCCGTCGGCGGGGTTCAGCCGCTCGTCGACATCATCAACAGGTCGGATGCTGCCACCGAGAAGGCGCTTCTCGAGAGCCTGGAGGCCCGTGACGCCGAACTCGCCGAAGACGTGCGCTCCCGCATGCTCACGTTTGCCGATCTCGTGCGGCTCGGCGAGAGAGACGCCCAGCTGGTGCTCCGCGGAACGGACACGACAGTGCTCGCCACGGCGATGAAGGGTGCCAGCGCTCCCGTGACGGAAGTCATTCGCACGAACCTGTCGGAGCGCAATCGCGAACTTCTCGACGACGAGGCGCAGACGCTCGGTCCCGTGCGCATCTCTCAGGTCGAAGAAGCGCGCGCCGAGATCGTGCGTGTCATCCGCACACTCGAGGCGCAGGGAGACATCACGGTTCAGCGCGCCGACGAGGAGGAGTATGTCTACTGACAACTTCACTCCAGGAGTATTCCCTCGCATCACCGGCGCCGCGACGGCCCGCGACGTCGAGCGCGCTCGCGCCCGCGGCTATGCCGCCGGTCATGCCGAAGGTGTGCGAGCGGCCGCGACCGTGGCGGCCGAGCAGCGCGCCCGCATCGACGCCGAGAACGAGGCTAACCGCGCCGAGCAGGCGCGTTCGATCGAGACCGCGCTCTCGATTCTCGAGGAATCGGCACTCGCGCTCTCCCGCCGTCACGGTGAGCTGCTCGTTGCCGCCCAGTCGCTGCTCGAACGCCTCGCCGTTGAGCTGGCCGAGGCCGTCGTCGCCCGCGAGCTCTCGTCCCACGAGGCGTCGGCACGCAATGCGCTGCATCGAGCCCTCTCGGTCGTCGACGCCGACGACATCACGGCCGTGCGGCTCAACCCGCTCGACGCCGACATTCTCCGGCGCCTTCACGTCGACGACGCCACCACGGTCACCCTCGTCCCCGACCTCTCTCTCGCGCCAGGGGACGCCGTCGCTGACCTCGACGATGGAGCCGTCAACGCCCACCTCAGCGATGCATTCGAGCGGGCTCGATCGGCGCTCAGCGAGGTGAGACCGTGACAATCGCCTGGCCCACCGTCGTGGACGCGGCCCGACCGGAGCGCGTCGGAAGCGTCTCTCAAGTGCTGGGTCTCAGCGTCGACGTCCGTGGGCTGACGTGCCCGGTCGGCGACATGGTGACGATCGGCGACGATGTCATCGCCGAAGTCGTCGCGACGACGCGAGACCGGTTGCGCTGCATGCCCTTGTCGCCCCTCGGCGGAATCATAGCCGGCGCTCCCGTTCGCGCACACGGGCGACCGCTCACGGTGCCGACGGGACGGGCCTTGCTCGGGCGCGTTCTCGACGGACTCGGGCGACCGATCGATGGCAAAGGACCCCTCGCGGGAGCACCTCGCGTGACGCTTGATCATGAGCCTCCGTCTGTCATGGGACGCAGCAGAATCTCGTCACCTCTCACCCTCGGCGTGCGCGCGCTCGACACGCTCACAACGGTGGGACTCGGGCAGCGCATTGGCCTGTTCGCCGGGTCGGGCGTCGGCAAGTCCTCCCTCATGTCGATGATCGCGCGCGGGACAGACGCCGAAGTCTCCGTTGTCGCTCTCGTCGGCGAGCGCGGCCGCGAGGTGCGCGAGTTTCTCGAAGACGACCTCGGCCCCGAGGGCCTCGCACGCTCCGTCGTCATCGTCGCGACGTCAGACCAACCCGCCATGGCGCGCCTTCGAGCGGCGTTCGTCGCCACGCGCATCGCTGAGGCGTTCCGCGATGAGGGGGCGAACGCCATGCTCATGATGGACTCCGTGACGCGCGTTGCGATGGCCCAGCGCGAGATCGGTCTCTCGGCGGGTGAACCGCCCGCAACCCGCGGGTACCCGCCTTCGACGTTCTCGATGCTCGCGCAGCTTCTCGAGCGCGCGGGGACGGATGCTGTCGGATCGATCACCGGCCTCTACACCGTTCTCGTCGACGGCGACGACCACAACGAGCCCATCGCAGACGCAGCTCGCTCGATTCTCGACGGCCACATCGTTCTTGACCGCGACCTCGCCGTGACCGGCCATTACCCGGCAGTTGACGTTCTCGGTTCGGTGTCCCGCGTCGCGAGCAAGATCATCTCGCCACAGCAGAAGGCAATCACCACGAGCCTGCGCTCCGTGCTCGCCGCCCGCCGCGATGCGAGCGATCTCATCGATGTCGGCGCATATCAGCCCGGGGCGAACCCGCGGGTGGATGCTGCTGTCGCGAATGAGCGCGGCATCACGGACTTCCTCACGCAGAGCATCGACGAGATCAGCGCCGCCGATGATGCGTGGCGTCGTCTTGACCAGCTCGTGTCGACCTTCGGAGGGATCTGATGGCTCGAAAGTTCGCTCTCACGGGGCTGCTTCGCCTGCGCAGCATCCAGCAGCGCGAGGCGGCTGAACGCCTCTCGCGTGCGTCGATCACTGCCCGCCAGACTGAGGCTCGCGACCGTCAAGCGCGCGCAGCCCTCGCCTCGACCGGCACAGAAGCCGTCGACGTGCGCACACTGGCGGCAATCGCAGCGTCCCGAGTGGCCGCCCGCAGTCAGCTCGCCGAGCTGACGAACCTCGCCGACGTGCACAATCGCGAGCGCGACGAGGCCGAGCGCGAGCACACGCGCGCCAAACGCAACGAGAAGAGCATCGAGAAGCTCGAGCAGGCACACGTGAAGCGCGAGCGAGCCGACGAGCTGCGGGCGGAGCAGGCCGTTCTCGACGAGATCGCCACAACCAGGTGGAAGGAACCCGAGCAATGAGCCTCACTGTCGCACTCGAGCGCATCAGCGATATTCAGACGCAGATTCAGCAGCTTTCCACGACGAGTGCTGTGTCGACAGCATCCACGTCGACCTCATCGACGACCGCGACGGATTTCGCCTCGGCGATCAGCGATGTGCTCGGCTCGGCATCGTCGGGTGCTGTCACCGGAACCGACATCGTCGAGCAGGCGAAGTCATACCTCGGCGTGCCGTACGTGTTCGGGGGCGAAGACCGGTCGGGAATCGACTGCTCGGGGCTCGTGCAGCGCGTGCTCGCCGATCTGGGCATCGACGCTCCCCGCGTCGTTCAGGACCAGGCAGATATCGGCGTCGAGGTGCCGTCCCTCGATCAGGCTCAGCCGGGCGATCTGCTCGTCGTGAAGGGCGAAGGTCACATCGTGATCTACGCCGGCGACGGCAAGATCATCCATGCTCCGCGCCCGGGCAAGAGCGTCGAGCTCGTCGACAATTACCTGTCGCCATCGGAGATCTCCACGATCCGCCGTGTCGTTCCTGACGCCGGAGCAGCCACGATGAGTGGTGCTGGCCGGACCGACACGACCACATCGCTGCTGAGCATGTACGGCGCGTCGGGACTCGGCGGTGTGGCAGGTGCCATCGGGGGCACGTCTAACCCGGCCGAATCGCAGCTTCTGGCGATGCTGCGCTCCGGTTTTCTGAATCAGGCGGTGCGCCCATGACCACCATCGCGACCATACTGACGGCGGCACCTGCGTCGTCCGACCGCCGAACGCCGGCGAACGGCACTCCCAGTGCGGCGTTTGACGAAGCGCTGTCTGCGATTGCCTCCGAGAGCTCAGGTGACGGGACACTCTCTCGGGCGCCGCGCGCGACGCCCGATGACTCCGCAGCCGCCGTTCAAGAGCCAGCACCTGGGAACGCGGCGCTCGATACGCCATCTGCCCCCACCGCAGTGATCGGCGAGACGGCCGACGCGGGGGCGGATGCTGAGCGCACGACGAAAGCCTCTGGCACGGAGACGGAACGAGCGGATGCTGCCCCAGCAGCGCCCCACACGGAGGTCGTTGCAGCCGTCGAGTCTCTCGCACCCGCGATGTCGCTCCCCGTTGCGCACGACGAGGCAGCGCAGAGCGTGGTCACGGCCGCCGAGACGACGCGCACTCAGACCGCACAGACACCGGCAACAGCACCGCTGCCGCCAGAGAACGCACAGCCCCCACGGCTGGCCGACTCGCCCGCGTCCAGCACCCCCATGGCGTCGGCGACGACGTCGGGCACTCCCGCGGCTCGCACCGCGCCGGCAGCACAAGCACCCATCGTCTCGACACCGGATGGCGCGCGTCCAACTGCCGCTCCCGCCGCCGCGACGACAGCATCCGCATCACCCTCGGCCCTGGTGCCCGCCGGTCCCGCCGTGAACCAGGCCGCGCCACCTCCCGTGGCGTCCGTCTCCGCCCCCTCGAATTCCCAGGCAGCGACACCGACGAATGTGCCGGCAACACCCGCCGATCCCACCGCGGTGCGCCCAGCCGCCCCGTCCGCCGAACCGGCGACGACCAACGGCGAAACCGCGCGCGTCGCGGGACCGTCGGCCGTCTTGACCGACACGACAGCAACGCTCGACACACCGGCGAGCGCGACGTCTCCCACACCGGCACCGCCCGCCGCTGTCTCGGCTGCACCCTCGACCGCAGCCGTTCCGCGACCGACGCTCGCGCCGCAGCTGGCCCCAGCGCTCGTCTCCCTCGCACAAGCCGGTGACGGCACGCACCAGCTCACCCTCACCGTATCGCCCGAGAACCTCGGCCCCGTCACGGTGCGCGCGCACATCACCGGAAGCACCATGCAGATCGAACTGTTCTCGCCGACAGATGCCGGCCGCGACGCCATTCGGCACATCATGACCGACTTGCGGCGCGACCTCGCGGGCGTCGCCCCGCACGCCGCGCTCACGCTCGCGTCCGGCGACGCGGGCCAGAGTTCGGGAACCACCGCTGGCGGAAATTCGAACGGCAGCGGACTGCTCGGGGGCCAGCAGAACCCCCTCGACCAGCGCGCAGGGTCGCAAGGGACTGGTCGCCACAGCGGTGGCCAGCCGAACGGCGGCACGGAAACCCCCGACGCCGATGCCGCCGCGCACACGCCTGCGCAGCAGCATCCGTCCCCTCACACCACGATCGACGTCTTCGCCTGACCGAAAGGAATTCTCATGCCCACTGTCGAACCGGTCGCCTCCACGGGCCTGTACACCAGCACGGTCACGCCCGCGCAGGATCGCAAGCAGACCCTCGACTCCGAAGTGTTCATGCAGCTGCTCGTCACGCAGCTCAAGAACCAAGACCCGAGTTCTCCCATGAACACGAACGAGATGATCTCGCAGACGACGCAGCTGGCCATGATGGAGCAGCTCACCGCCATGGCGACGACATCGAACGAGAACTTCGCCCTCAGCATGCGGCAGACCGCCGCCGCGCTGGTGGGCCAGCAGGCGAGCTACCTCGACGCCGACGGCAACGAGGTTTCGGGACTCGTCTCGTCTGTCTCCTTCGCCGAATCGGTGCCCCAGGTCACCATCGGCGACACAACCGTTCCGCTCGACGCCGTGTCGGGCATCAGCACCGCATCCTGACACCCACAGAAAGGCAGCATCATGCTCCGCTCCCTGTACTCCGGCATCTCTGGCCTCCGGTCGCATCAGACCATGCTCGACGTCACCGGAAACAACATCGCCAACGTCAACACGACAGCCTTCAAGGCGTCATCCGTGCAGTTTCAGGACACGCTCTCGCAGCTCGTCAAGAACTCGACGCTGCCGCAGCAGGACACCGGCGGCTCGAACCCCGCTCAAGTCGGTCTCGGCGTGCAGGTGGCCGGCATTTCGACAAACTTCGCTCAGGGCGCTGCTCAGTCGACGGGCGTTCCCACCGACCTCATGATCGCGGGCGACGGCTTCTTCATCGTGCGCTCGGGGGCTGAAACTCTCTACACGCGCAACGGAGGGTTCTCGTTCGACTCGCAAGGTCGCATGGTGAGCGCCGACGGCGCATTCGTGCAGGGCTGGACCGCGCAAGACGGCGCAATCCGCCCGGGAAGCGCGGTCGGAAACATCACGCTTCCCGTCGACGCCGTTTCGGCCCCGGCAGCCACAACGGCAGCGACGGTCACGGGGAATCTGCCGTCGGACGCGGATGTCGACGACGAACTGGTGCTCGACGTGACGGTCTACGACGCGAACGGAAATGCATCGGACGTCGCGCTCACGTTCGTGCGCACGGGAACCGGATGGGACGTCTCAAGCGGAACCTCGACAACAAGCCTCGAGTTCACCGACGGCGAAGTGACCGCGGGCGGGACCCTCTCCATCGGACCGGTCACCGTTGACCTCACGTCTGTGACCGGCTTCGCTGAGCTTTCGACGGTCGCCGTCACCGATCAGGACGGCCACGCCGCCGGCACGCTGCAGTCATACGCGCTCAGCGACGACGGCAGCCTGATCGGCACGTTCAGCAACGGCGAGACGGCGGTGCTGGCGCGTGTCGCCCTTGCCACATTCGTCAACCCGACGGGTCTCGAGAAGGCCGGCTCGTCACAGTACCGCCCGACGGTCAACTCGGGAGATGCGGCGATCGGAACCGCGGGCGTCGATGGCATGGGTGAGATCATCAGCGGTGCCCTCGAGATGTCGAACGTGGACCTCTCGCAGGAGTTCACGAACCTCATCGTCGCCCAGCGCGGCTTCCAGGCGAATGCGCGCATCATCACGACGAGCGACGAGGTGCTGCAGGAGCTGACGAACCTCAAGCGCTGATCGACCCGTGCCCCACCCGGCTGTTCTGTGTCAGCCGGGTGGGGCACTCCTCTGCCTGCCGCAGCCCTTACCTGTTCGTGGAGAGTGCCGACAGTGACGTGTGACGGACCAGGATGGGCCGTCGAGATCTTCCAAGGATGGACCGATGATCGTTGTCACTCGGCTGAACGGCAGCCAATTTGCAGTGAACCCCGACTTGATCGAGCGGGTTCACGCTTCTCCCGACACCACACTCGTCATGGTCGACGGCGCGAAGTTCGTCGTCACTGAGGCGATCACCGAGGTGATCGACAAGATCGCGGCGTTCCGCGCCCGCGTACTCGCCGAAGCCAACGTCTACCCACAGTCGGCAAACAGGGCGACGACTCTTGGCCTCGTCGCCCCGCTCACCGACTCGATCTCTGACGGAGGCAAGTGATGGATCCCGCATTCATCATCGGGCTCGTTCTCGCGTTCGGCGCACTGCTGGCGATGATCTCGATCGAGGGCGCGCACGTCTCAGCGCTGCTGCTGCCCGCTCCGATGGTTCTCGTCTTCGGCGCCACGATCGCCGTCGGCATCGCGAGTTCAACCCTGAAGGATGCCGTTCTCGCGCTCAAAGCCCTGCCACGGGTCATCCGAGGCAAGTCCCCCTCACTCAACGCGACGATCGATGATGTCGTCGGATACGCCGAGCGTGCGCGACGCGACGGGCTGCTCTCGCTCGAGAACGACGCGAACGAAGCATCCGACCCCTTCGTCAAGAGTGCGCTGCAGAATATCGCCGACGGGACCGACGCCGAAGATCTGCGCATCATGCTCGAAGACGAGATCGCGACAACGGCAAGCTCCAACCGCGTTGCGGCTCGCTTCTACTCGATGATGGGCGGCTTCGCCCCGACGATCGGGATCATCGGAACCGTGGTGTCGCTCACGCACGTTCTCGAACGACTCGACAGCCCGTCGACGCTCGGTCCGATGATTGCCACGGCCTTCGTCGCCACCCTGTGGGGTCTGCTCTCGGCAAACTTCATCTGGCTGCCGATCGGCATGCGGCTCGCACGTCTGGGAGAGCTCGATGTCGAGCGCAAGACTCTCCTCATGGAGGGAATGCTTGCCGTGCAGGCGGGAAGCCAGCCTCGTCTCGTCGATGAGAGGCTGCGGGCGCTGGTCGCGGAGCGTCCCTCCCGAGCCGCTCGATCGAGCGCAGACGAGTCGTCGCGCGAGGCAGCGTGACATGAGCGTTCGTCAGCGCAGGCGTGTGCCGCGCACAGACGAGAACCACGTCGACGAACGGTGGATGGCGTCGTATCTCGACATGGTGACGGTGCTGATGTGCATGTTCATCGTTCTGTTCGCCATGTCGACGGTCGACCAGAAGAAATTCGCCGCTCTGCGCGAATCGCTCGCGACGGGGTTCGGCCAGACGGTCTCCGACACCACCGATGTCTCCGAGGGGTTGATCGTTCCGGAGGAGCTGATGGACGAGAAGGGAGAGGGATTCGTCCCCGACGCCAACACGGTGCGCGCGGAGACGGAGCTGCAGAACCTCGAGGATCTGCGCGATCGCATGGTGGCTGCGCTCGAAGCGCAGGGGCTGCGCGACACGGTCAGCTTCACGATCGATGAGCGAGGCCTGACGGTGCGGCTCGTCGGCGGCGAGACGTTCTTCACTACGAATAGTGCAGAGCTCAGCACAATGGCGGTGCGGGTGCTGGATACATTGGGAACGGTCATCGTCGATGTTCCGAATCAGGTTTCGGTCGAAGGGCACGCGGATTACCGCAAGTCCGTCGCCCCGTTCCCGACCAACTGGGAACTCTCGTCGGGGCGCGCCACCGAAGTTCTCCGGCATCTCGTCGAGGACTGCCAGGTGCCGGGAGCCCGCGTGAAGTCAGTGGGATACGGAGCTACGCGGCCGATTGCCGAGGGAAAGAGCGACTCCGATCTCGCGCTCAATCGCCGCGTCGACATCGTCGTGCTCTCTGACGAAAGCGAAGCGGTCCGCGATCTCATGGCACGGCTGATGGAGGCGAGGCCGACCAGCTGACCTGATACCCGCACCTAACGTGTTCCCTGCGGCATCCGATAGTCACGGTCGTGACGGTCCAGGAACACAGCACAACTGTCGCGCCCGCGCGCGCTTTTGCCGAGGTTTACGACTTCGGCAGGCCAGCGACGCTCGCGCGCGAGCACTCGCGTGTGCTCGAGCTGGCGTTCGAGACCTTCGCTCGGCAGTGGGCGACACAGCTCACGGCGAAGATCCGCGTCAGGTCGCACGTTACGAGCGAGCAGCTGTCGATGTTGACGTACGACGAGTACGCGGCATCGCTTCCGTCGACGACCGCGATGGTGATCTGCACGTTCCCCGACACGGATCACAAGGCCGTTGTGCAATTTCCGCTCTCGGCCGCCTTGTCGTGGATCATCCAGATGCTCGGCGGACGCCCCGTCACCATTGACGACGAGCGCACGTTCACGCCCATCGAGCAGGCTCTCGTGCGCCGGCTCATGAGCGATGCCCTCGAAGATCTCGAGTACTCGTTCAACAGGCTCCTTCCCGACGGCATCGCGGTGTCGGCGATGCACTACAACTCGCAGTTCGCGCAGGCAGCGGCCTCCAGCGACCTCGTGATCGTCTCATGGTTCTCCATTCGCGTCGGCGACCTTGTTTCGCCCGCAAGCATCATGCTTCCGTCTGAGCTTGTGGTGCCTCGACTCAGCAGCGTCAATCCGACAACGCCTGTTGACAATGCTCCCGATCTGATGCGCCGGCAAGTGCAGCACACACCGGTCGAGCTCGCACTTCGCTTGAGTCCCGTCACCCTGACGCCTCGCGAGGTTCTCGACTTCTCGGTCGGCGATGTCATCACCCTTCCCCATTCCCACGACAAGCCGCTCGAGCTTGTCGTCGACGGCCAGGTCGTCGCCGCAGCAGCAGTCGGCTCGAACGGATCGCGTCTCGCGTGCGTCGTAACGGGTCCCACCACCACCGAGGAGTCTTCGTGACCAGCACCATGACCCATGAATCCGCGATCGCAGCGGCCTTTGCCGCGAAGCTGCCGACCACGGAGCCGGTGTCCGCGCGAGCTTCGGATTCCTCAGGCGACACGGGGGATGCCGTCATCGCGTCGTTCGTCGGCGATGCCAGCGCGCATCTCGCCGTGCAGATCATCGATGACGCCACGTTCGCCGACGGTCTCGCCGACGCGCCGATTGCCGACCGCATTCACGATGCGCTGAGGGCCGCGGTGAGCGTTCTCGGCGCCGGTGTTCTCGACGAGCCCGCCCCGGGAGACGCAAGCGCGATCTTCTCGAGCCCGCAGGCTCAGGTCTTCGACCTTCACGACGCTGCCGGAGCAACACTCGGTCGCATCGCCGTGCAGATCACGCGCACGGGAACGACGGCGCCGTCGGGTCGCCTTCGTCGAATCGCGGGCGTCGAGATGGATCTGACCGTCGAAATCGGGCGGGCTCGGATGCCGGTTCGAGACGTTCTCGATCTCGAGCCCGGACGCATTGTCGAGCTCGATCGCTCCGCCGGTGCTCCCGCCGACATCAAGCTCAACGGCCGCCTGATCGCGCACGGCGAGGTCGTCGTCGTCGATCAGGACTACGCCGTGCGCATCACTCGCATTCTCGAGAACACCGAGTCTTAGCATGGACGGGTTGATGCTCGCGCTGCGCGTTCTCGTCTCGCTCGCCGCAGTACTCGGCGTGCTCTGGTACGTGCATCGACGGCTGAACCGCGGCTCAGGCCGCCGCCGTGCCCCCGAGGCGATCACGGTCCTCGGCAGGCAGAGTCTCGGGCAGAAAGCGCACCTCGTCATCGCTCAGGTCGACGACACCCGGTACGTGCTCGGGGTCACCGAGCACGGCGTCTCCGTGATCGACTCGACCCCTGGCCGTCCTCGACTCACGGCGGTCGAGCGTCCGAAAGCGTCGGCTGACGCGTCGGTGCCCGGCGCAGAGCCGACCGAGTTCGATCGCGTCCTCGCAGCATCCGCATCGCCTGAGCCCGCGCCGCTTCGCCGTCCACGCAACCACACGAAATCAAGTCCAATCGCGGGGTCGATACTCTCCCCGATGACCTGGCGGCAGACCGCCGATGCTCTGCGCAACGTGAGATGACAGCGGCAGACTCCACTCAACGGCGACGGCTCCTGCGCGTCGCTGTCGTCGTGCTGGGCGTCGCACTGCTCGTGTGCGCCTTCGTGCTGTTCTCGGCGACTGCCGCGCACGCCGATCCGCTCGACCCCACAGATCCCACGCCGCCTGCCGATCCCGAAGACGCCCCCTCCGGCGGAATCACCGTCGACATCAACGGCATCAACGGCTCGCCCTCGGCGTCGATCGTCACACTGCTCGGCATCACGTTGCTCTCTGTCGCGCCCGCTCTGCTGCTGATGATGTCGTCATTCACGAAGATCTTCGTGGTGCTGGCCATGACGCGCAACGCCCTCTCGCTGCCGTCGATTCCGCCGAATCAGGTACTCGCGGGGCTCGCCCTGTTTCTGTCGCTGTTCATCATGTGGCCGGTGCTCGCCGACATCAACAATGTCGCCGTCCAGCCCTACCTCGACGGCACGATCACGTTCACGCAGGCCGTCGACGTCGGGCAGCAGCCGCTGCGCGAGTGGATGCTCGCGTACACCCGCGATCAAGACCTTGCGCTGATGACGCGCGCCGCCGATCAGCCGAACCCTCTCGACCCCGCGAGCGTGCCGATGTACACGCTCATTCCCGCGTTCATGATCTCTGAGCTGCGCGCGGCATTCATCATCGGATTCGTCATCTTCGTTCCGTTCCTCATCATCGACCTCGTTGTCGCAGCTGCGCTCATGTCGATGGGAATGATGATGCTTCCGCCCGTGATGATCTCGCTTCCGTTCAAGATTCTTCTGTTCATCCTCGTCGACGGCTGGGGCCTCATCATCCGAGCGCTGCTCGAGAGCTACGGAGGTGTCGGATGACGCCAGAAGCGGTCCTCGACATCGGCATGCAGGGCCTCATCATCGCCGCAAAGCTCGCCGCTCCCCTGCTCGTCACGGCTCTGGTCGTCGGGTTCGCGATCTCGCTGCTTCAGTCGATCACGCAGGTGCAGGAGGTGACGTTGTCGTTCGTTCCGAAGGCTGTCGCGGTGGCCGTCGCCCTCGTCATCGCGGGAAACTGGATGATCACCGAGATGATCGCGTTCACGAACGAACTCTTCGACCGCATTCCGCAGCTCCTGGCGGGCGGCTGAGATGACGCTGGCGATCAACTTCGGGTGGCTCGAAGCGACAATGCTCGCCGCCGTGCGCATCACGGCCTTCCTCGTGATCGCGCCACCGTTCTCATACGGGGCGATTCCAACGCGCATCAAGGCGATGCTCGGCGTCGGTCTCTCACTCGCCGTCGGTGCCTCGGTCTCCGTCGGCTATGAGCCGCTCAGCACCGGACAGTTCTTCGGCTCTCTCGTGCTTCAGCTCGTCACGGGGGCGCTGCTCGGCTTTCTCGTGCTCGTGTGCTTCTCGGCCGTCACCGCGGCGGGCAACCTCATCGACGTGTTCGGGGGATTCCAGCTCGCACAGGCGTTTGACCCGCAGTCGATGGTCAACGGCGCGCAGTTCACCCGCCTCTTCCAGATGACGGCGCTTGCCCTGCTGTTCGCGTCCGGCGCGTACCAGATCATTTTCGCAGGGCTCATCGGCAGCTTCAGGGCTGTCCCCGTCGATGGAATCTTCGCGATTTCGGCACCGGCAGAAATGCTCGTGGATGCTGTCAGCCAGATGTTCCTCTCGGCCGTGCAGATCGCCGGGCCCCTGGTAATCGTGCTGTTCCTCGCCGACGCCGGGCTCGGCCTCATCACCCGTGTCGCCCCTGCGCTCAACGCCTTCGCGATGGGCTTTCCGCTCAAGATCATCCTCACGCTGTTTCTCGTCGGCACCGTCTATCTCGTGCTTCCCGGCGTCGTGAACGCTCTGACCGACAGCGCGCTGAACCTCATGACGGGGGTGAGGTGATGGCCGAGTCCGACAGCGGAGAACGCTCCGAGAAGGCAACAGAGAAGCATCTGCGCGAGGCCAGGCAGAAAGGCCAGCTCTCACGCAGCCAAGATCTCACCGCGTGGGTCGGCATCGCCGCCGCAGCGGTCATGATGCCCGTCGCCATCGCAGCAGGCGCCTCGACGGGCACCGAGCAGATGATCACCGTCGCCGGCATCGCCAGCGACCCCGATCCGCAGAAGGCGCTTGCCGCACTCACCGAGGGCTTCGCCGACGTCGCGAGCGTGCTCGGGCCCATGTTTGCGGTGGTCGCCGTCGCGATCCTGATCGCGGCCGTCGCGCAAGGCGGTGTTCACCTCAAGAAGATGACCGGCAGGTTTGAGCAGTTCAATCTTGTCTCCGGTGCAAAACGCGTCTTCGGGCTTCGCTCCCTGTGGGAAGGCGCGAAGGCTCTGCTCAAGACCGCGGCCATCGGGGGCGCACTGTGGATCGTGATCGCCGGTCTCATGCCGGTGCTGATGTCGAGCGGTTCCCACTCGGTCACTCAGCTGCTGCAGTCAGCGGCCGGAGGAACCGCGGGGATGCTGCAAGCGGCGATCGCCGTCGGAATTGGGCTTGCCGTGATCGATCTCTTCGTCGTCATGAAGCGCAACCGCAAGCACACCCGCATGACGAAGCGTGAAGTGAAAGATGAGAACAAGAACTCGGACGGCGATCCGCTGATCAGGCAACAGCGCCGTTCGCGGCAGCTCGCCATGAGCCGAAATCGCATGATCGCCGCCGTCACCGACGCAGACGTCGTCATGGTCAATCCCACGCACGTCGCCGTTGCGCTGAAGTACGAGCCCGGAAAGGCAGCGCCCCGGGTCGTGGCGAAGGGCGCTGGCGTCGTCGCCGCGCGCATTCGCGAGAAGGCAGACGAAGACGGCGTGCCCATGGTGCAGGACGTCCCCCTCACCCGCGCGATTCACGCCGCGTGCCAGTTGGGGCAGGAGATTCCCGCCGAACTCTATAACGCCGTCGCCCGGGTGCTCGTCTTTGTCATGTCCCTCAAGAAGCGCGGCGCCGCCCGCGGCATCCATTCGCTTCCCCCGAGGAGGAAAGCATGAACATCTCCCTGAGCAAACTGGCCGTTCCGGTCGGCGTCGTCGGCATCATCATGCTGCTCGTCGTACCTGTGCCACCCGTGCTGCTCGACACGCTCATCATCACGAACATCATGTTCGCCCTCGTGATCCTGCTGACGACCATGTTCGTCAAGAAGCCGCTCGACTTCTCGGTGTTCCCCTCGCTGCTGCTGGTTGCGACGCTCTTCCGCCTCGGTCTCAACGTCGCATCGACACGCCTTGTGCTCGGCGAGGCATACGCGGGGCAGGTCATCGAGGCGTTCGGAACGATCGCGGTTGGCGGCTCACTCATCATCGGCGCCGTCGTCTTTCTGATTCTGGTGGTGATTCAGTTCGTCGTCGTCACGAAGGGTGCCGAACGTGTCGCCGAGGTCGGCGCGCGATTCACGCTCGACGCCATGCCGGGAAAGCAGATGGCCATCGACGCCGATCTGAATGCCGGTCTGATCACCGACGCCGAGGCCCGCAAGCGCCGCGCGGAGGTCGCCGCCGAAGCCGACTTCTACGGTGCGATGGACGGCGCCTCGAAGTTCGTCAAGGGCGACGCCATCGCCGGCATCGTGATCATCATCATCAACATCGTCGGCGGCATCGCCATCGGCATGATCTCGCACGGCATGACCATTGAGGATGCCGTCAGCACATACAGCCTGCTGACGATCGGCGACGGTCTGGTCACGCAGATCCCCGCGCTGCTCATGGCCGTGTCGACGGGAATGATCGTGACCCGGTCGAACGCCGAGTCCGAGATGGGCAGCGCTGCCTCGGCCCAGCTGACGCAGTCGCGCGGCGCCCTGACCATCGCGGGAGCCGCAGCCATCGTCATGGCGCTCATTCCCGGCATGCCGAAGATTCCATTCGTCGCCATCGGCGCGCTTCTTCTCTTTGCCGCGCAGCGCATCAAGGCGAGCCAGGCACGAAAGGATGCCGAGGCGGCCGACGCTCCGGAAGCGCCCGCAGCCGATCCCACGGAAGAGCTTATGGAACGCATGCGCGTGCACGCGCTGGAGATTCTGCTGGCCCCCAACCTCGTCGATCTGGTGTCCGGCGGCCCCGATGACCTGCTGGCACGAGTGAAGGCGCTGCGGCGCAAGATCGCTCTCGAGAACGGCTTTGTCGTGCCGCCGGTGCGCACGCGCGATAGCATCGAGCTGCCCCCGGCGACGTATTCGATCCGCATTGCGGGAGTCGAAGCCGGGCGCGGCGTCGCGCCGCCCGGCTCCGTGCTCGCCCTCGGCGACGAGCTCGATGCTCTGCCGGGCCAGAGCGTCGTCGACCCGGTCTTCGGCCTGCCGGGCAAGTGGATTCCCGGGGAGATGCGGCACAGCGCCGAGCTGACAGGCGCGACCGTCATCGACCGCGCGAGCGTTCTCGTGACCCACCTGTCGAGCATCGTGCAGGCGAACGCCGCACGGCTCCTCACGCGCGAAGACGTTCGCCAGCTGACCGATGGTCTCAAGCAGGTGAACCCGTCGGCGGTCGACGAGCTGACGCCCGCTCTGCTCTCGCTCGCCGAAGTGCAACGGGTTCTGCAGCACCTTCTCTCCGAGCGCATCCCGATCAACGACCTCGCTCGAATCTACGAAGCTCTGTCGCTTCGCGCCAAGGTGTCAACGGACGCCGAGGGACTCGTCGAGGCCGCACGGGGAGCACTTGGTCCGGCGATCTCCGCTCGCTTCGCTGAGAACGGCCACCTGCGTGTGATCATGATTGATCCGCTTCTCGAGCAGTCGATGCTCGAGGGACTCCGGCCAACAGACGACGGGCCTCAGATCGTTCTCGATCCTGACCGGCTCGAGTCGGTAATCGGCTCGGTGAAGCAGCTAGTTGCCGAGGCCGACACCTCACTCGGCGAACTCGTGCTCGTCTGTGCGCCGTCGTTGCGTCCTGCGATGCGCCGCCTGGTGTCGGCGCAGACCGACGGGCTGCCCATACTCTCGTACACCGAGGCCACGGTCGCGGGTCTCGCAATCGACACCGTGGGAGTTGTGCGTGACAACCAGACGCTTTCAGCTTGACGGCCCGTCCGTCGACGCCTTGCGCGAGAAGATCCGGCGGGAGCACGGTTCGAGCGCACGCATCGTCTCGCTCGAAAAGGTGACGAAGGGCGGCATCGCGGGCTATCTCGCGCGCCACAGCTACGAAGCGACAATCGAGGTCGACGAACCCGATAACGTGCCGCAGGCTGGCATCGCCGCCCTGATCGCCGACGCCGAGGAGGCCGAGCAGAACCTGGGCTACGAGGTGTCGACAAGCGGCACGCGATTCGACGCCGTCATGCAGAGCCTCGAAGCGCAGACGCGAGAGCCGACGGCACCGGAGCCCGAATGGAACGCGACGCCTCTCGTGACAGCATCCGAGTTGTCTCCGCCTCGAGCCCGACACAGCCTCGCCTTGCCCGCGGCCGAACACGCCGAGCCAGACATCACACTCCTGTCCTCTCCAGGCTCCCTCGTCGTGTTCATCGGGCTCGGTTCGGATCCTCTTGACGTGTCTCGCACGACGCGCGGGCTCCTTGCGGTCGCCGGGCACGGCCGTCCTCGCGGCATCCGTCCCGTATTTGACCGGAGATCGGCTTATCTGGCTCGAGCGGATGCTGTCGCAGACAACGTTCCCGTCGTTCTCGCGTGGCGTCTCAGCAGTGCCGTTGCCTCAGACGACGAGCTCTCGGGTCTCGCCGACCTGCAACCCGACCAGGTCTGGGTGGTCGTCGATGCTCGTCATAAACCAGAGGACACGGCCCGCTGGGTCGGCGTTGTCGCTCAAAGCGTGCGCGTAGACGCCGTCTTGGCCGTGGCCGAGGACGAGACGACAACCCCCGAGACGGTCGCGCGCCTCGGCATCCCGCGCGGCCGTGTGACGTCGCCATCGCTTGCCCGCGTGACCGACGCAGACGAAGACGAGAGCGCAGAGACGGTAGGGTGAACACGTGCTGGTGTTGACGAGGCGGATCGGCGAACGCGTCCTGATCGGAGACGATGTCGAACTGACCGTCCTCGACGTCAAGGGCGATACCGTGCGCATCGGCGTTCAAGCGCCCCGCGATACGCGCATTCAACGCGCCGAGCTCGTGGATGCTGTCAGCAAAGAGAACGTCGACGCGGCACAGCAGGCGGATCAGAACGCCGAGAACGCGCTCAAAGACATGGTCGGCCGCCGGACCCGTAATTCTTCCTCCTGATCACACCTGTCTCGCGCGACGCGGCGCCACGTGCCGGGCACACGAATGATGATGCGGCCAACGTTCTCAGCATTCGAGCTGTATGTCTGTGATGCCGTTCTGCCCGATATCGAAGAGGATGCCCCAGGTATTCTCGGCGGCAATATTGTCGCCCGTGCGTCCGGTCACCCAGAGTCCGTCAGAAAGCGGCTCGAGCGAGGCAGAACACCAGTTGTTTCTCGAGTCGCGGAATCCGGATGCACCCCAGCTCCACCACTCCGGACTATCGGGTTTCACTGTGAATGAGAACGCGTAGTAGGCGTAGTAAGAGGCAGGATAGACGCCGTCGATCGTAGGCAGAGACTTCGTGACGGGAATAAAGGAAACGCGAAGGTTCTTCCAGTCTGCACTTGCCCATTCGATGAGGGGTTCTCCGAGCGAGCACGACGCACCGGGCATCGGTTGCTCGGTCCGCACGTCGAACACCTCACACGATGCGCCGGTACCGTCGAACGTCCACGTCGTCGGCAGAGCCCATGACGCAATGGTCATCGCCGCGGTTCGCACAGCGAATGGCTTGAACTCCGGAACCCTCAGCGACATCGATGCGGCTATTGATTCCGGAAGCGTCGTCTGAACGCTACTGAGCAAGGTTCCATCCATGCCGATCAGCGCGATGGACACGTCAGCGCCAGCGCACTCCGGCGTAGCATCTGCGAGCGTCACGGATACCGCCGTTGCAGCAGCATCTGCTGATGCCGGCTGGACCTCTGCCGCGTCGGCGCACCGCACCTCGGAATGCGAGCTGAGAAGGGCACCGGTCATCGCCAGATTCGACGCGTTCGACGACACCAGTGATGCAGCGGCAATCAGCACGCAACTCATCAGTGCGACACGTCGAACCGTCTTCACGACGTCACCTTCGAAGCATCCTGAAGCTGCTGCGTTTGCGCCGGCCCGTTGACGGAGAGACTCTCCGCAGCGTGGTCAGCAGCCTCGCCATCGAACTTCTTCTGCGGCCACACGAGAAGTGCGGCCGCGAGCACGAGCAACGAGATCCAGACGAGAGGATGACCGAAGGCGAGCAATACTTTGCCGACTCCCGGGATGTGACCCTGGGCCACGCCGATGATGTCCGCCTGGCTCGGCGACCACGGATCGATGGCGTCGTTGTTGTCGCCCTTCATCGTCCACCCGACGGACGAGCCATCGATAATGCGATGAATGACGCGAGCGCCCTCGACTCCATCGGGCTGATAGACGACGATGTCGCCGATCTGCGGCACTCCGCAGCGCGCCCAGACGATGTCGCCTGTGTGGTAGGTCGGATCCATCGAGTGACCGGAGACGATCGTGAGTGTGCTGCATCCGCCGAGGGACGCGGGCCAGAAGAGCAGCACCACAGCAGCGAACAGGCACGTTGTCACCGCCCCGCGCACGCGACGCCAGATCCCGTGAGGAGCATCCTCACGGGATCTGACGTGCGTGCGATTGCGGAGCATGCCGTGGATCGTTAGTTGAAGATCACGACAGAGACGGACTCGACATCGGCGGCAGCCGTCGACGTCAGCGGAATCTCGAGCACGCCGCGAGTGCCGGCCGTAATCGGGTCAAGGGATCCCGTCGCCACCTCCGCGCCATTCACGGCGACCTTGTAGTCAAGTCCGGAGCACGCGTCGCTGATGTTCGACAACGTGAGCGCCTGCGCCTGGTAGCTGCCAGCCGAGAGCGCGGTGCTGAACGACAGGTCGATCGGGTCTGCATCGCTCTCTTGGCACGACGCAACAACCTGCTGGCCGGCGCCAAGGGTTGACGAGCCGAGTGCAAGATTAGCGGCCGACGCGGCGGAAAGGCCGGCGATGCCGAGTGCCGCGAGAACGAACGCGGCGATCTTGCGGGTTGAAGGTTTGGTCTTTGTAGCAGACGAGGACATAGGGACACTCCGGGTACAAATACGGGTTCATCGACAGGATCTTGTCGGCCATGTGGGGGACATGACACACTCACATTAGGCGGTCGATGTCAGCAATATCCAAAGAATTCCTCAAGATTGCGTATTTTGTTCGGAAAGTATCCTTATTCCGTATGGCCGCGGCTCCCCAGACAGAATCGCGTTGACGCTGCGCGTACCCTGGATGCATGACCGATCACCCGGAACGTCGCGACGCTCTCGTCTCGCGCATCGTCGAGCAAATTCTGCACAACAATGCGCGGGGACGTCGCCTCGTTGCCGTTGAGGGCACGGATGCTGCCGCAGCAGCCGCCTTCGCCGACGATGCCGCGCAGGCGCTGCGGGAACGCGGCCAACACGTGACACGGATGTCGCTCGGCTCTGTGGATGAGGCCACGCTTCGCTCTGACACCGTCGAGCCCTTTCGCGCCGGAGATCTCGCTAACGGCGATGATGTGATTCTGCTTGTCGACGGCGAACGATTGCTCAATGCCGCCGTCATCGGCGTCTGGCACTACACGGTGTGGACGTTCTCCGACGGCACTCTGCCCCATGGCAAAGCGAACTTCATCGTGGACGCGACAGATCCCGCGTTTCCGCAGGAGCACTATTACGACCTGTGCAAGCTTCCCCCGAGCTTCGGCGAGCGCGCGTGAGCTCAGACGACAGAGAGCGTCTGCCTCGCGATCTCGAGTTCTTCGTTGGTCGGAACGACGAGGACCGTCACGTCAGAGTCGTCGGCGGAGATGACACGGGTGTCGTGTGAGCGCTGCTCGTTGCGAGCAGCATCCACTTTCACGCCAAAGTTCTCGAGACCGGCGAGCGCCTCGGCACGCACCTGCGCACTGTTCTCGCCAATTCCGGCCGTAAACGCGATGACGTCGACACGACCGAGCTGAAAGAAGTACCCGCCGAGGTACTGCTTGAGCCGGTGCACATAGACATCGAGCGCCGCCCGTGCCGTGTCGTTGCCCTCGTTCGCCTCGTCTGTGAGGTCACGCATGTCTTTCAGCCCCGAGAGCCCGTAGATACCGCTCTGCCGATTGAGCAGGTCATCGAGCTCGTCGACGCTCAGGTTGGCCTTGTGGTGCAGGTGCACGAGCACAGCTGGATCGATGTCGCCCGAGCGCGTGCCCATGACGAGACCTTCGAGCGGCGTGAACCCCATGGACGTCTCGACAGACTCGCCGCCGCGCACCGCGGTCATCGACGCGCCGTTTCCCAGGTGCAGCACGATCTGATTGAGGTCGGCGATGTCACGCTCGAGAAAACGCGCGGCTTCCTCGGAGACGAACTTGTGACTGGTTCCGTGAAAGCCGTACTTGCGGATTCTGTGCTTCTCGGCGACGTCTTTGTCGATCGCGTACGTGTACGCGGCCGGGGGAAGCGTCTGGTGAAAAGCGGTATCGAAGACGGCGACGTGGGGAATGTCGGGGAACGACTTCTGCGCTGCTTCGATGCCCTGCACGTTCGCCGGGTTGTGCAGCGGAGCGATCTCGGCGAGATCTTCGATATTGATGCGCACGAGGTCTGTGATGATCGTGGGCTCGAAGAAGCGTTTACCGCCGTGCACGACGCGATGGCCGACCGCGACGGGCGCGTGCTCGTCAAGGCTCGGGCCGTGCTCGCGGAACGCGTCGAGCATCACAGCGAACCCCTCGGTATGGTTGCGGATGCTGCGCGCCTGCTCGTACTCCTCGGAGCCGTTCTGCGAGACGACCTCGTGGGTCACGTGAGACTCGTCGGCGCCGATGCGCTCCACGAGTCCGCGGGCGAGCGTGGTCTCAGCATCCATCTCGATCAGCTGGTACTTGAACGACGAGGATCCCGAGTTGATGACGAGCACGGCGGTCATGATGCCGCCTGGATCGCCGTGATGGCGACCGTGTTGACGATGTCTTGCACGAGAGCTCCTCGAGAAAGATCGTTGATGGGTTTGTTGAGCCCCTGCAGCACGGGTCCGATCGCGACGGCTCCGGCGGAGCGCTGCACGGCCTTGTAGGTGTTGTTGCCGGTGTTGAGGTCGGGGAAGATGAACACCGTAGCCCGCCCGGCCACGTCGGATTGCGGCAGCTTCGTTGCCGCGACGGCGGCGTCGGCTGCCGCGTCGTACTGAATCGGGCCCTCAACGAGGATCTCAGGCATGCGCTGGCGCACGAGGGCCGTCGCCTCGCGAACCTTGTCGACCTCGGCGCCCGTACCGGACTCCCCCGTGGAGTACGAGAGCATGGCGACGCGCGGGTCGATGCCGAAGCGCTCTGCCGTGGCGGTCGACGAGATCGCGATGTCACACAGCTGGTCGGCCGTGGGGTCGGGAATGACGGCGCAGTCGCCGTAGACGAGCACGCGATCTTCAAGGGCCATGAGGAACACGCTCGAGACAACGGCGGTTCCGGGCTTCGTCTTGATGATCTCGAACCCGGGGCGAATCGTGTGTGCCGTCGTGTGTGCGGCCCCCGACACCATCCCGTCGGCAAGGCCGGTGTGCACCATCATCGTGCCGAAGTACGAGACATCGGTGACGACCTCACGCGCCTGCTCGAGGGTGACGCCCTTGTGCTCGCGCAGTCGGTGGTATTCGTGCGCGAACTTCATGCTGAGCACGGGGTCGTGCGGCGAGAGCACCTCGGCGGCGGAGATGTCGAGCCCGAGCTCGATCGCACGCGACATGACTTCGAACTTCTCGCCGAGGATCGTGAGCTGCGCGACATCGCGCGCCAGAAGCGTGTGCGCGGCCCTCAGAACACGATCGTCGTCACCCTCGGGCAAGACGATGTGCCGGGGGTTGCGACGCGCCTGATCGAGGATGCCGTATTCGAACATGAGCGGCGTGACGACGTCGGTCTTCGCGACATCGAGCAGGCTGACGAGCGTCTCTTTGTCGATGTGCTTCTCGAAGAGCGAGAGGGCCGAGTCGAATTTGCGCTGCGACTCCGCTGCAAGCCGCCCGCGGGTGTGCGTGATGCGCATGACGGTGTCGTAGGTGCCCCACTCGGTCGCGATGATCGGGAGCTTCACCGTCAGACCTTCGATGAGGCTGTTGATCGAGGCAGGCAGCTCGAAACCGCCGTTGAGCACGACGCCCGAGATCGACGGGAACGCCGCCGACTGCTGCGAGAGCAGCACAGCGAGCAGGGTCTCTGTGCGGTCGCCCGCGACAACGACGACAGCGCCTTCTGTGAGCCGCGGCAGCACGTTCTCCAGGCTCATCCCGGCGATCACGACGCCGAGCGCCTCGCGCGTGAGCAGCTCTTCTTCGCCCTTGATGAGCGTTCCCGCGACAGCATCCTTGATCAGCCCGATTGTCGGCGCCACCAGGTACGGCTCTTCGGGAAGCGCCCACACCGGCGCACCGTTCGTCACCTCGCCGATCGCACGCGTGATCTCGTCGAGGTGCTCGGGGTCGGCACGGTTGGCGACGATCGCGAGCAGCGTGGCGTGAGCATCGTGCAGCTCGACGAGAGCAAGGTCGGCGATCTGGCGCATCTCGCTTGCCGTGCGCCCCTCGGCCTGACCGAGGCGCTCACCGTGCCCCTGCCCCTCGCGGCCGCCGAGCACGAGCAGAACCGGAGCCCCGAGATTCGCCGCGATGCGAGCGTTGTACCCGAGCTCCGTCGGGCTTCCGACGTCGGTGAAGTCGCTTCCGACGATCACCACGGCGTCGCATTTGGCCTCCACGGCCTTGTAGCGGTGCACGATGTTCGAGAGCGCGGCCTCGGGATCAGCGTGCACGTCGTCGTAGGTGACACCGATGCACTCGTCGTAGCTGAGGTCAACGCCCTCGTGACCGAGCAGAAGCTCGAGCACGTAGTCGCGCTGGTCCGTCGAGCGGGCGATCGGGCGAAAGACACCGACGCGCTTCACTTGGTGCGTCAGGGTGTCGAGCATGCCCAGGGCAACCGTCGACTTTCCCGAGTAGCCCTCGGCTGACGTGATGTAGATCGATCGAGACACCATCACCCCTCAAGAATGCGCGTGGTCTCTTTTAAATCTACACGCTTCTACGCCACGTAGAATTCTGCGGATGCTCAGGCGCCCACGTATTCGGCCAGATGCTGGCCCGTGAGCGTCGACTTCTGCGCCACGAGATCCGCGGGCGTTCCCTCGAAGACCACACGTCCGCCGTCATGCCCCGCACCGGGCCCGAGGTCGATGATCCAATCGGCATGCGCCATGACGGCCTGGTGGTGCTCGATCACAATGACCGATTTGCCCGAGTCGACGAGCCGATCGAGCAGCGCGAGCATATTCTCGACATCGGCGAGGTGCAGGCCTGTCGTCGGCTCATCGAGAACCAGGATGCCGCCGGACTCACCGAGCTGGATCGCAAGCTTGAGTCTCTGACGTTCACCGCCGGACAGCGTCGTGAGCGGCTGCCCGATCGTCAGGTAGCCGAGCCCAACATCGACCATGCGCGTGAGAATCTTGTGCGCGGCAGGCAGCTTCGCCTCACCATCGGCAAAGAACTCCGCCGCCTGCGCGACCGACATTTCGAGAACCTCGCTGATGTTCTTGCCGCCGAAGGTGAACTCGAGAACCTCGGGCTGAAACCTCTTGCCCTCGCAGAGCTCACACGGCGACTCCACGCTCGCCATGACGCCGAGGTCGGTGAAGATCACCCCCGCGCCGTTGCACATGGGGCATGCGCCGTCGGAGTTCGCCGAGAAGAGGCCGGGCTTGACGCCGTTAGCCTTGGCGAACGCCTTGCGGATGGGCTCGAGCAGGCCCGAGTACGTCGCCGGGTTGCTGCGACGAGACCCCTTGATGGGCTGCTGATCGACGAGCACCACGTCGTCGTGCTTCGCAAGAGATCCGGTCACGAGCGAACTCTTGCCCGACCCCGCGACTCCCGTGAGCACGCACAGCACGCCGAGCGGAATGTCGACGTCGACGTTCTGCAGGTTGTTCGTGCTGGCACCGCGGATCTTGAGAGCATCCGTCGATGTTCTGACTTCGCTCTTCAGCTGCGCACGATCATCGAGGTGGCGACCCGTGACGGTGTCACTGGCTTTCAGGCCATCGACGGTCCCCTCGAACATGATCTGGCCGCCCTCGGTGCCTGCGAGCGGTCCGAGGTCGATGGCGTGGTCGGCGATGCCGATGAGCTCGGGCTTGTGCTCGACGACGAGAACCGTGTTTCCCTTGTCGCGCAGCTGCAGCAGCAGAGTGTTCATGCGTTCGACGTCATGCGGGTGGAGACCGATCGACGGCTCGTCGAACACATAGGTCACGTCGGTGAGGCTCGACCCGAGGTGGCGGATCATCTTGGTGCGCTGCGCCTCGCCGCCCGAGAGCGTTCCCGCGGGGCGGTTGAGCGAGAGGTAGCCGAGCCCAATGGTCACGAATGCGTCGAGCGTCTCGCTCAGCGCCGTGACGAGCGGCGCCACCGAAGGGTCATCGATGCCGCGGATCCACTCCGCGAGGTCGCTGATCTGCATGGCGTTGACGTCGGCGATGCTGAGGCCATCGATCTTGGACGACCGTGCTTTCTCACTCAGGCGCGTACCGTCGCACTCCGGGCAGGTGTCGAACGTGATCGCCTTGTCGACGAAGCGACGAATGTGCGGCTGCATCGCCTCGCGGTCCTTCGACAGCATCGAGTTCTGAATCTTGGGGATGAGCCCTTCGTAGGTGACGTTGATGCCCTCAACCTTGATGCGCGTCGCCGGCTTGTGCAGCAGATCGTCCATCTGCTTCGTCGTGAAGTCCTTGATGGGCTTGTCGTTGTTGAAGTAGCCGCTGCCGCGATAGATGCGCCCGTACCAGCTGTCTGCCGTGTACCCGGGCACCAGCAGAGCGCCGTCGTTGAGCGACTTCGTCTCGTCGAACAGCGCCGTGAGGTCGAAGTCGCTCACTTGCCCGCGTCCCTCGCATCGCGGGCACATGCCGCCGACGATGTTGAAGTCGCGACGCTCCTTGACGGTCTTGCCGCCGCGCTCGAAAGCGACAGCGCCAGCCCCGCTGATCGACGCGACGTTGAACGAGAACGCCTGCGGTGATCCGATGTGCGGCTTGCCGAGCCGGCTGAACAGAATGCGCAGCATGGTGCCGGTGTCGGTTGCGGTGCCCACGGTCGATCGCGGATCAGAGCCGATGCGCTCCTGATCGACGATGATCGCCGTCGTCAGTCCGTCGAGCACGTCGACGTCGGGCCGCGCCAGGTTCGGCATGAATCCCTGAACGAAGGCGCTGTAGGTCTCGTTGATCATGCGCTGCGACTCGGCGGCGATCGTCGAGAACACGAGTGATGATTTGCCCGATCCCGACACTCCGGTGAACACCGTGAGACGGCGCTTCGGAATCTCGACAGAGATCTCCTTGAGGTTGTTCTCGCGTGCACCGACAACGCGGATCACGTCGTGGCTGTCGGCTGCGGTGGCTTCAGAAATCGGGGCCGTTGTGCTCATCGTGCTCGTTCTCTTCTCTCGGATGCTGTCAGCGCGCCTGCTTGATGCGAATGAGGTTGCCCGCGGGATCACGGAAGGCGCAGTCCCGTTCGCCGTACGGCTGGTCGGTAGGCTCCTGCACGACCTCGGTGTCTGTCGCCTGCACGCGCTCGAATAGGCCGTCGAGATCGTCGGAGGCCAGCAGCAGCCACCCGTATGTGCCTTTCGCCATCATCTCGGTGATCGTGCGGCGCTCGTCGTCGGTAATGCCAGGGTCGACGGCGGCCGGCGACAGCAGCAGCGTAACGTCTGGCTGCCCGGCCGGGCCGACTGAGATCCAGCGCATCGCGTCCTTTCCGACGTCGTTGCGCACCTCGAAGCCGAGCACGTCGCGGTAGAACGCGAGCGAGGCATCAGGGTCAGTGTGGGGCAGAACCGTTGTATCGATGGTGATCTTCATATGTGTGAGCTTAGAGCGGTCGCCGACCAGGGACTTCTTGATTCCTGATCGGTCGCGATACTTGCTTCACGATGCATGACGGCACACCTTCGTGCTTGTCGGCGCGGCTCTTGAACTCGCGCGGCGACAGGCCGACGAGTTCGGTGAACCGCGTGCTGAAGGTGCCGAGCGATGAGAAGCCGACCGCGAAACACGCATCGGTCACGCTGATGTCGCCGCGGCGCAGCAGCGCCATTGCCCGCTCAACCCGCCGCGTCATCAGGTACGAATACGGGGACTCGCCATACGCGAGCTTGAACTGCCGGCTGAGGTGCCCAGACGAGATGTTGATGCCGTGGGCAAGCGCCTCCAGGTCGAGCGGATCGGCGTACTCGCGGTCGATGCGGTCTCGAACACGGCGCAACGATGCGAGGTCTCGTGCCCGCTGCTGTGCTTCGTCGGAGGCGCTGGTCACGTCACAAATCGTGCCATGGCTCACGCCTGCTGTCCAGAGCGCCGGCGGGCGTGACGGCAGTACCCGTCTGGGTCCCCGAAACTCTCGAGACCCTGAGCCCGATCGCAGGGCCCGCTACGCGGGCACGATCCGAACGTGCGCAGGGTCCGGCGTGAACCAGAGACGGTCACCGGATGCTGGCAGGCGCCCGCCCGCGAGCGCACGCGCATCGTCGAGTGGCAGCTCCGCCGCGAGGCCCGCCGCGTCGTCGACACGCACGCTGCCCCCGCGCGACGTCACCTCCGTGATCGTCGCCCTCCATGTGCCGCTTGTCGCCGAGAGTGCAACGCTCGCCGGCGCGACGATCGCGATCGCGTCGGCACCCTCGGCGATCGCCGCGCCCGGCGTGCCCGGCAGCACGTTGTCGCCAACCCGGAGCCCGCCAGCGCTCCAGGTTCCCCGCACAACGGCGAACCCGGCGAGCGCGGCCGTGAACGGATGCCGTGGCGCGGTCGCGAGCTCATCGGGAACGCCGCTGTCGACAACCTGCCCCTCCGACAGCACGACGCACTCGTCGGCGAGCTGCCACGCGTCAGCGAGGTCGTGGGTGACGAGGACGCTCGTCGTCGCCGTGCGGGCGAGTTCGTCGACCAGCATCCGCCTCACCCCCGGGGTGCTCTCGGCGTCGAGCGAGGCCAGAGGTTCGTCGAGCAGCAGCACCTCGGGACTGGCCGCGAGGGCGCGCGCGATCGCAACGCGCTGCTGCTGCCCTCCCGACAACTCGTGCGGCTTTGCCGAGGCGCGATGCGCGAGGCCGATGCGCTCCAGCCACTGCAGAGCGATCTGCCGCGACGCGTGCCTGCCGTGCCCAAGGGAACGGGGGCCGAACGCGATGTTGCGCAGTGCAGAGAGGTGCGGAAACAGCCGCGGCTTCTGGTCGAGCAGCCCGATGCGCCGCAGATGGGAGGGTATCCGGATGCTGCCAGGGCGCTCGAGCTCGACATCGCCCAGCCGCACGTGCCCGTCAGTGAGCGGCTGCAGCCCGGCGAGCGCGTGCAGAAGAGTCGTCTTCCCTGCCCCGTTGTGCCCCAGAACCGCGAGACGTGAGCCCGCGGGCACGTTCAGCTCGACATCGACGGCGAAGTCGGCACGCTGCACAACAACGTGCGCGTCGAGATGGTGGGGCCTGCATGAATTCGGAATTCCGCGGCCATCTGCGGCGTGTCGCACCGAATTGTCGGCATGTCGCTCAGGATTTCCGAATCTGTGCACGCCGGAGTCCACGGCAGAAGGGCGACCCTCAGCATCCTCGAAACCAGGCGCAGCGGCGTTCATCGCACAGCATCCTCTCGCCACGAGCGCATTCCGCCCACGATCACGATGGCGCAGACCAGCAGCAGCAGCGAAAGCGCCACCGCCGACTCCTGCGAGACGCCGACGCCATTGAACGCCGTGTAGATCGCGAGCGGCATCGTTCGCGTGACACCCTCGGCGTTGCCCGCGAACAGTGCCGTCGCGCCGAACTCGCCGATCGCCCGAGCGAAGCACAGCACTGTGCCGCCGACGAGGCCCGGCATGATGAGCGGCAGCGTCACACGGCTGAGCACGCGCCAGCGCCCCGCACCGAGCGTCGCGGCGATCTGCTCGTGCGAGACACCGGACGTGCGGATGGCGCCCTCGAGCGTGATCACGAGAAACGGCATCGCGACGAACGCCTGCGCGACGACGACGGCCGCCGTCGTGTACGGCAGGCTGAAGCCCGTCGCCTCGTAGATCGGCTGTCCGATGAGCCCCGAGCGGCCCAGCAGCGCGATGAGGGCGAGGCCGCCGACGAGCGGCGGCAGCACGAGGGGAATCAGCACGATCGTGCGCAGAACGGCGGCGGTACGGATGCTGGAACGGGCGATGATCACCGCGAGCGGTGCGCCGATCACGAGGCACACGACCGTCGCGACAGCGCCCGTCGACACCGAGAGCCACAGTGCCGTGAGCGCTTCTGCCGAGAAGAGGTCGCTCCAGAGCGTCTCCCACCGCACGCGCGAGACGAGCCCGACGATCGGCAGCACCAGAAGCGCCAGCGCGGCGACCGCCGGAATATACAACCCGCGCGGCAGCGTCATGGCGCCCCGAACCCGTACTCCGCGAGCACCTTCTGCCCCGAATCAGAGAGCACGAAGTCGACGAATGCGCGCGCGGCCTCGGGCGCCGGCGCCGACCGTGACACGGCGATCGGGTATCGGTTGACCGCGGCATCGGCGTTCGCCGGCGTGATCCCCTCAAGATCATCGCCCGCTGCCGCCACGTCAGTTGCGTAGACGAGCCCCGCGTCGGCCTCTCCGTTCGTCACGCGTGTCACGACGCTCGTGACGTTCGTCTCTTCGCTCACGGGCGTCACCGCGACACCTGCGTCGTCGAGAAGCGTGTGCGACGCCATGCCGCACGGCACCTCCGGCGCGCACAGCACCACCGCAAGGTCGTCGTTCGCGAGGTCGTCGAGATCGTCGATGCCTTTCGGATTGCCTGGCGCAACGGCGATCTGCAGCGTATTCGTGGCGAAGATCGTGCTCTCGCCCACCACGCCGGCGTCGGTCACCGGCGCGAGACTCGGCTCGTTTGCGAACGCGACGACGTCGACATCGGCGCCGTCGACGATCTGCGTCGCCAGTGCCTGCGAACCGTCGTACACGATCGGGGCGATGGCGAACTCCGGATGCTGCGTCTCAAACTCCTCAGCGAGTTCGTCGAGCGATCCCTGCAGCGAAGCAGCGGCGAAGATGATGAGGGGCGAGGATGCTGTTGCGCTGTCTTCTTCTGGCGTAGTCGTGTTGGCGCATCCCGCGAGAAGCAGCGCTGTTGCGGCCGCCGCGGAAAGCACCGCGGCGACGCGGCGCGAAGTCTGTGCCACGATTCTCATTTCTCTGTATCGGGTTGCGCTGGCTTTCGCCGCGTCAGTCTTCTTTGGGAGTCTCGACGATGACGGTCGTCGACTTGACCACCGCTGTCGCGAGCGAGCCCACCTCGAGACCGAGGTCGCGCACCGCCTCACTCGACATGAGCGAGACGACGCGATGCGGCCCGCACTGCAGCTCGACCTGCGCCATGACGGTGTCGGAGATCACGTCGGTGACGATGCCGACGAAGCGGTTGCGCGCACTCGATGCTCGATGCACGGGATCAGACGGCCCGCGCGCGGAGCCTCGCAGCCGAGCGGCGAGGTCGGCGCCCTCGACGACGATGCGCCCCGCGGCGTCGCGCGATGACCGCAATTGCCCCGAGTCGATCCAGCGGCGCAGGGTGTCGTCGCTGACGCCGAGAAGCGGCGCAGCCTCACTGATGCGAAATGCGGTCATACAGCGAAGATAACACCGCATCTGCGGTTCGATAACTCGATGTAGCCCGCGCTCATGGAATTACGTTTTCACACAGCGAGACAAACCGTGATGCGTTCGGAACGATTCCCACACGATCGCCCCACGATTTCTGCGACCGTTCACGCTAGCGTTGAGCCATGGCTCTTCCCCCTCTCGTCGCGCCAGCAGAGCAGCTGCCCGCTGACGAACGCGAGCGCGCTGCACGTCAGCTGCGCCTGCCCGAATTAGGCGAGCCCGGTCAGCGTCGCCTTTTCGCCGCGCGCGTCGGCGTTCTGGGAGCGGGTGGCCTCGGCTCACCCGTGCTGCTGTACCTCGCCTCGGCGGGCGTCGGCACGATCGGCATCGTCGACGACGACGTTGTCGACGCGAGCAACCTGCAGCGTCAGGTGATCTTCTCGTCCGCCGATGTGGGCCAGCCCAAGGCGGGCGTCGCCGCCGACCGCATCCGCTCCCTCTCGCCGCACACGCACGTGATCGAGCACCGCGAGCACCTCACGCCCGACAACGCTGAGCGCATCTTCGCCGATTACGACCTCATCATCGACGGCAGCGACTCGTTCGACACCCGCTACGCCGTCGCCGACGCGTGCGCCGCGCTCGGGATCCCGCTCGTCTGGGGATCCGTGCTGCGTTTCGACGCGCAAGCGACCGTGTTCTGGTCGCGCCCGCCCTCGGGCCCGGCGGTGACGCTTCGCGACGTCTTTCCCGCAGCGCCTGCGCCAGGCGATGTTCCATCGTGCGCCGAGGCCGGTGTGCTCGGCGCGCTGTGCGGTCAGCTCGGCGGCATCCTCGTCACCGAGGCGGTCAAGCTGATCTGCGGCATCGGCGACAGCCTGATTGGACGGATGCTCGTGCTCGACGCCCTCGGCCAGCGCGTTCGCGAGGTGCCACTCGCCCCGGATGCTGCCGCACACACTCCCGCGGAAACGACATCAACCGCCGAGCGCCGCCCGGCACACATCTCCCTCGAGGATCTTGACGGCCTCGTGGGGGCGACGCTGCTCGACGTGCGCGAGCCCGAGGAGTTCGCCCGCGGCAGCATCCCCGGCGCCGAGTCCGTTCCGCTGGCGCGCGTGCTCGGCGACGCAGCATCCATCGATCTTCACGACACCGTCGTCGTGTTCTGCCAGCAGGGCCCGCGCGCGCGATCAGCCGCACGAGCCCTCACAGCCGCGCACCCCGAGGCCGACATCCGGCTGCTCGATGGCGGCTATGCGGCATGGGAGCAGAGGAGCAGAGTATGAGCGAGCACACGCACTCCCCCGCAAGCGGCGCGCCCATGATCACGATCGACGAGCACCGGGCACGCATTCTCGGCGCGACACAGGTGCTGCCGGCCGAGTCCGTTGCTCTGCGCGACGCGCTGGGGCTCGTGCTCGCCGATGACGTGGAGAACCGCTGGCCCGTGCCGCTGTTCGACAATTCGGCGATGGACGGCTACGCCGCACACCGAGCGGATGCTGTCGCGGGAGCCCGACTGCGGATCGTCGCCGACGTCGCCGCGGGGTCTCCCGATGACCCCGCGATCGGGCCGGGCGAGGCGGCGCGCATCATGACCGGAGCGCCGATGCCTAAGGATGCCGATGCGGTGGTTCCGCTCGAACATACCGATCTGGGGACGGCGATCGACGAGACGCCGCCCGAGGTCATCACCGTCACCGAGCAGCCGGCTCCGTCCGCGCACATTCGGCGTGCAGGGAGCGACGCCGAATCGGGCAGCATCGCCGTGGGCGCGGGCACCGAGCTCGGCGCGTGGCAACTGTCGGCGATCGCCGCTGCCGGTCATGCATCGGTCACAGCGCATCGACGCCCCCGCGTCTCGGTGATCTCAACGGGTTCTGAGCTGATCGAGCCCGGCGCGACACCCAGTCGCGGGCAGATTCCCGAGTCCAACTCCGTGCTGCTGCGCGCCGCTCTGCGCGCGGCAGGCGTCGACGTCACTCTGGTGTCGACCGTCCCCGACGACAACGCTGCGCTGCGCACAGCCATGGTCGACGCACGTGCGGTGAGCGACGCTGTCGTGCTCACGGGCGGGGCGAGCGTCGGAGCATTCGACGTTGTGAAGTCGGTGCTGAATGGCACAGCATCCATTCGCTTTGACTGTGTTGCCATGCAGCCGGGCAAACCGCAGGGCTTCGGGCGCATCGACGACACCCTCGTGTTCTGTCTGCCCGGCAACCCGGTGAGCGTCGCCGTCTCGTTCGAGATGTTCGTGCGACCGGCGCTGCGCACCATGGCCGGACATGCCGACATCGACAGACCGCGCGTCACCCGCACCGCGGCAACCGGCTGGCGCACTCCGCGCGGACGCACGCAGGTTCTTCCGGTGATCTTCAACGAGCAGATCGTGCAGCCGGCGTCACACGGTGGAAGCGGCTCACACCTGGTGAGTTCGCTCGCAGACGCCGAGGGCCTGGCGATCGTGCCCGCCGACGTCGACCAGGTGCACGAGGGGGACGCCGTGACGGTGATGGTGCTGTCGTGACCGGCGATACTTCGAACCCCGCCGGAGAGGGCTCTCGCGCAACAACGGACCAGCCGTTCACGCATCTCGATGAGCGCGGCCAGGCCCGCATGGTCGATGTGACCGAGAAGACGCCGACGGTGCGCAGTGCGACGGCGCGCGGATTTGTGAGCTGCGCGCCCCACATCGTTGCGGCGTTGCGCGACGGAACCGCGCCGAAGGGCGATGTGCTGGCGGTTGCGCGCATCGCCGGCATTCAGGCGGCAAAGCGCACTCCTGAGCTGCTTCCGCTTGCCCACGTGATCGGCGTGCACGGCGCGACGCTCGACCTCGAGGTGCGCGACGACGGCGTTGGCATCAAGGCCACGGTGCGCACGGCAGATCGCACGGGCGTCGAGATGGAGGCCCTCACGGCCGTGAGCGTCGCCGCGCTGACCATCGTCGACATGGTGAAGGGTCTCGACAAGTCGACGTCGATCCAGAGCGTCGAACTCATCCACAAGACCGGCGGCAAGAGCGGAGACTGGCATCGCCATGCGTGACATCCGGCACGCACCACGAGCGCGAGTGGATGCTGCGGCACGCACCCCTCATGTGAGGTCGACCTCGGGCAGGCAGGGTGCCGAGTCGTGAACGCCGCGATCATACTTGCCGGAGGCCGCGCGTCGCGCCTCGGCGGCACAGACAAGGCGAGCGTCGACGTGGGCGGGCGGATGCTTCTCGAGCACGTGCTCGCGGCGGTAGCCGGCTGCGCGCCCATCATCGTCGTCGGTCCGCCGCACCTCGCGCAGACGGTGCTGCGCCCCTACCCCGAGGTGACACTCGTGCGGGAGGACCCGCCGTTCACGGGCCCCGTCGCCGCGCTTGCCGCTGCGCTCGACGCCCTGCCCGACGCCGACTCGCCCGAAACGTGGCTGCTCGCGTGCGACCTTCCGCGGGCAGGCGACATCGTGGCGCAGCTGAGCGCCCCGATACCGCCGAACGCCGACGCCGTAGCCCTCGTCGACGCGGATGGCCGAGAGCAGTGGCTCGCGGGGCGCTACCGCGTTCCGGCGCTGCGGTCCGCGGTCGACGCCGTGCCCCAGCTCTCCGGTGCATCGATGCGGCAGCTTCTCAGCAGCATCCGCCTGCACCTCGTGCCCGACCGCCTCGGCGCGAGCTGCGACCTTGATACTTGGGCGGCAATCAACCACTATCGAAGCAGCGAGGAGGAACACGATGGCTGACACACCCGAGGAGCTCGACACCTGGGTCGCCGAGCTGGCATCAGAGCTCGGCATCGACGTGACCGAGGTGCCCACGGGTGCACTGCTTGATCTCACGCGCGACGTCGCTCACGGCGTCACGCGCCCGGCCGGCCCGCTCACGACCTTTCTCGTCGGCATGGCCACGGCTCGCGGAACCGACATCGACGCCGCGATCGCGACGGCCCAGTCACTCGTCGAACGGAGGACGGCGTGATTCGTGTTCGCTACTTTGCCGGGGCGGCGGATGCTGCAGGCCGCGACGAGGCACAGCTCGACACTGCAACGACGGTGGGTGCACTCAAGCAGCACCTCGCTGACGCGCACGGCCCCGAGTTCGCCGGCGTTCTCGAGCGCTGCTCGCTCATGGTGAACGGATCGCGGCTCGGCGACGATGCGGCGATTCCGGATGCCGCAACGGTCGACGTTCTGCCACCCTTCGCCGGCGGGTGATCGACGGGGGCTGCAATACTCCGCCATCACACGCAGGCACAGTAACGCGTACAGACACGGCACTCGCGCCGGCAACGCGAGAGCGAAGAATCGACATTCGGATTGCTCGCCGCGCGCAACCCGGTTGAATCTCCGCGGCTCGGGCACCAGGATGAATACCCGCTAGTCGAAATCGACGGAACGGAAGACAATGAGCGCAGACAACGACTCGCCCGAAGCTGACGAAGGAACGACACCACCAGAATCGGCCACTGAGGCGAGCACCCCGACCCTCCCCGGAGCCCCGGAGGTCAACCTGGCTGTAACGCCGGTCCCCACGCACATGCATATCGCCGAGAACGACTCCGACGACGAGATCACGGCCAAACTGAAACGGCAGGGAGTGCGACTGGGCAAAGGGCTCATCGCCCCTCGAGTGTTCTGGCCAGCGCTCATCATCATCCTTGCCGTCGTTGTTCTCGCCATCGCTTTCCCGGCGGGCACCGCTGACGTATTCAGCAATGTTCAAGGGTGGATCGTCGAGAACGTCGGCTGGTACTACATGCTCGTGATTGGCGGGTTTGTCGCCTTCATGATCGTGCTCGCATTCTCTCGTCTCGGCGCGGTCAAGCTTGGCCGGGAAGATGACGAGCCCGAATTCGGCGTTCTTTCATGGTTCGCCATGCTCTTTGCGGCGGGAATGGGCATCGGTCTGGTGTTCTACGGAGTCGGCGAGCCACTCACCTACGCGACGGTCTCTCCGAAGCCGGGCTGGGACGGCGATCAGAGCGATATCACTGGTCTTGCCATGGCACAGACGTTTGTGCATTGGGGCCTGCACCCGTGGGCTGTCTACGCGGTCATCGGCCTCGCGCTGGCCTACGCCATCCACCGTCGCGGCCGCCCGGTGTCCATCAGATGGGCCCTCGAGCCGCTCTTCGGCGACAAGGTGAAATCGTGGCCGGGCGACGTCATCGACATCCTGGCGATCTTCGGCACGGTCTTCGGTATCGCTACATCACTCGGCCTCGGTGTCCAGCAGATCTCCGCGGGAATGCAGGCGATCGGCGTCATCGGTGAGGTCAATACAACAGTCCTGGTCATTCTCATCATCGTGATCACGTTCCTCGCGACACTGTCGGTCGTCAGCGGGGTCGGCGCAGGTATCAAGTGGCTGTCGAACATCAACCTGAGCCTTGCCGGCCTCCTCATGATCACCATGCTGATCTTTGGTCCAACGCTCTTCCTCTTGCGCAACCTTGTCGAGTCTCTCGGCGTGTACTTGGCCAATGTCCTCAGCATGACGTTTGACGTCGGCGCGTACACAGGCGCCGAGGGCCAGGAATGGCTCGCGTCGTGGACGATCTTCTACTGGGGCTGGTGGATCGCCTGGGCGCCATTCGTCGGCGTGTTCATCGCCCGCATCTCGCGCGGCCGAACCGTTCGCCAGTTCATCGCGGGAGTCCTTCTCGTCCCCACCATTGTCGGAATGATCTGGTTCTCGGTTCTGGGCGGATCAGGATTGTTTCGGCAGTTCTTCGGCGCCGGGGACCTCGTCGAAGATGGCGAAGTGTCGGCGGAGGGGTCGTTGTTCCAGGTACTCAGCGGGCTTCCCCTCGGCCAGGTGCTCTCTGTAATCGCCATTCTTCTTGTTGCGATCTTCTTCATCACCTCCTCGGACTCGGGCTCACTCGTTGTCGACATGCTGGCCTCGGGCGGGCATCCAAACCCGCCCACGTGGTCACGCATTCTCTGGGCGGTGCTTGAGGGTGCCGTGGCAATTGCGCTGCTCATCGCCGGCGGACTCGAATCGCTGCAGGCCGGCTCTCTGATCACTGCGCTGCCGTTCAGCGTGATCCTCGTGATCATGTGCGTTGCGACGGTGCGCGGTCTCCGATATGAACGACGCGTGATGGATTACGCGGAGCGGCTGGCGCGCCTTGATCGCGTGACCACGCACGTCACGGGACGAATGACGGAGTCGATCCCTGAGATTCCCGAGCTTCGCAGCTACATCGATGACCGCATCGACTACCGCATTTCTCGGTCACGCCCCGTTCAGAAGCCGCGCGTCCCCGGCGCTGCAGATGGCTCTCAGAGGCCAGCGGAAAACTCCGAGAAGAAGCCTCCGAGACGACGGCGTGAAAATTAAGTCAATCCGCGAACGAGGCGCGGGATGCTCCGGCATCCCGCGCCTTCTACTTTGTGCGTCGCTGATCGATGGCTACGCGCGAGCGAGCAGGTCGCTGTGGTGCGCCTCCGCCACGTTCGGGTGCGCACGCAGCCGATAGCGCAGCGCGTTGTCTCCGTACGTCTCGAGAATCGGGCTGTTCGTCGGGTCGACAGACAGGCCACGCGCCTTCGCCGCGAGCTCTGGGCTGAGCTCAAGCTGCGGCATTCGGGTGTCGAGGTGCGGGTTGAAGAAGAACGGAAGTGAAATGCGGTCGGTGCCCTTGAGCGGCGAGATCACGCGGTGAAGCGTGGCCTTGAGGTAACCGCCGGTCGCCAGCTCGAGCATCTCACCGATGTTCACGACGAACGCACCGGGAACGCTGGGCGCGTCAATCCATTCGCCCTCGTGCTCGACCTGCAGGCCGCCCTTTCCCTCTTCGACGAGCAGCAGCGTGAGCACGCCCCCGTCGCGGTGGTGGCCGACGCCCTGCTTGGGCTCGGGGTCTGATTCGCCCGGGTAGCGCACAATCTTGAGCACCGAGAACGGGTCGTGGGCAAACGCCTCGTCGAAGGCGTTTTCGGGAGCGCCGAGCGACAGCGCCCACGTGCGCAACAGTCGCAGCGCGACCTCATTCAAGCGGTCGGTCCACTCGGTCACCGTCTTCTGCAGCTCGGGCAGGGCGTCCGGCCACTGGTTCGGTCCTTCGAGCCGCCAGTAGTCCTCTTTCCCGTCCTCAGCCGCGGGACGCTCGGGACCCACGTCGATCTGCTCGCGCCAGTCCACCTCGCCCGCCGTGAGCTCGCCGCCCATACGTGTGTACCCGCGAAACTGCGGGCTATTCACGTTCTCGATCGCGAGCTTCTGCTCGGCGGGAAGGTCGAAGAACCGCCGAGACACCGCGACGACCTCGTCGATGAGCTCTTGCGGAACGCCGTGCCCCACGAGGTAGAAGAATCCGACGTCGTGGGTGACCTCGCGCAGCTCGTCGCGGAAGGCGGCTGCCTCGTCGGCTCCGGCGTCAAGGCGTGACATGTCGAGAATGGGAAGTGAAGTGATCATGAAATAAATACTTGCACCGACAACCACTTTTTGTCACGAGTGTTACGCGCACAGCGTGAAATATGACACGGATGCTGCTAGGACACGCACTTGCATTCAGTCCATATGTACGTACACTGAGTACCTACAAGTGCCCCACCCCTTTATCAGAGGAGATTCGCCATGGCAGCCGAATCACGCATCACCAGTCGCGTTCCATTGTTCGACGGAATGAACAAGATCCCCGGCGGGCTCATGCTCATTCCGCTCATTCTCGGGTCGATCGTCGGAACCTTCTTTCCCGCGTTCCTCGATCTCGGAAACTTCACGTCTGCGCTGTTCCGCGACAGCGCACTCCCCCTCATCGGCATCCTCATCTTCGCGACGGGAATGCAGATCACCCTCAAGACGTCGGGCCCTGTGCTCGCGACGACAGGTACGATCCTGCTGACGAAGTCACTCATTCCGGCAGGGCTCGTCGTGCTTCTGGGCCAGTTCACCGGCCTCGACGGCATCCTTGGCGTCTCGATCCTGGCGCTGATCGTCACCATGGACAACAGCAACGGCGGACTCTGGCTCGCGTTCACGGGACGCTACGGCGACGCCCGCGACCGCGGCGCGTACATGGCGTCGGCCATCAACGACGGACCGTTCTTCTCGATGCTGTTCCTCGGAGCGGCAGGACTCGCCGACATCCCCTACACCCTCCTTCTCGCCGCGGTCATTCCGCTCCTGCTGGGCGTCATCGTCGGCAACCTCGACGAACGGTGGACCGAGATCATGCGCCCGATCCCGAACATCGTCATCCCCTTCTTCGCCTTCGCGCTCGGAACCGGCATCAACCTGGGCAACGTCGTCAGCGGCGGCCTCTCTGGACTGCTCGTCGGTGCCATCGCCACCCTGATCACGGGAACGCTCGCCTACTTTGGATACCGTTGGATCCTGCGCCGCGGCAAGCAATCGGGAATCGGCATCGCCTCGGCGACCACAGCGGGCAACGCGATCGCCACTCCCGCGATCATCGCCGCCGCCGACCCCGCGTTCGAGCCCTACATGGAGGTCGCGACGGCCCAGGTTGCCTCCGCGGTTCTCGTCTCGGCGGTTCTCGCGCCGCTCCTCGCGGCGTGGGTGCTCAAGCGTCAGGGCGGAATGGCAGAACTCGACACAGAAGCAGAACCCGTTCACGCGGCCGAATGACGGAGCCCACAGAGAGGACAATGAACGACGTGTCGACTTCCCAGGCGCCTTCGGCGATGATCGTCGCCGATGACCTGACGGGCGCAACGGATTCGGCCGTGCAGTTCGCGAGGGCCGGCTGGCACACACAGCTGGTCCTCGACTCCCGCGCTGAGGCGGGTGGCAAGCCGGGCTCGGTCACCGCACGAGTGACGGATGCTCGTGCACTCGGTTCCGCCGAGGCCCGCAGCCGCACGCGAGAGGCTGTCGCTGCTGGAGCAGGACACGCCTCGCACCTCTTCCTCAAGATTGACTCGACGCTCCGCGGCACGGTCATGGATCAGATCAGCGGAGCTCTCGACGTCTGGCGCGAGAAGCATCCGTCTGCCGTCGCCGTCGTCTGCTCGGCGTACCCGCCGATGGGTCGAACGGTCGTCGACGGCCGCCTTCTCGTCAACAACGTGCCCGTGCACGAGACGCCGATCGGCCGCGACCCCGTCACGCCCGTCGCGACCAGCGCTATCGCTGATCTGCTTGCGGGCAGCACTCGAGTGGCGCGCTCCGCGAACGTCTCGCTGCGCGACGCACTCGAGGCTGCGAGTGCCGCGTCGTCGGTTCTCACCGTCGACGCCTCGACGGAAGCCGACATCGCCGAGCTCGCCGAGGCCATCACCTCTCTCGGACATCGCGCGATTCCGGTCGGCTCGGCGGGACTCGCACTGGCGCTGGCGGCCGCATGGGGCGACGGCCTCGTCGCAGCCACTCCTCCGAGCGCGCAGGCATCGCGTGTGGTGCTCGTCGCCAGTTCGCTTCACGATGTCACGCTCGAGCAAGTCGACGCGCTCTCAGACGCCCGGTCCGACGTCGTGGTGCTCCGGCCGTCGCTACAACAGCTCCTCAATAGCGGCGCTCGCTCGCAGTGGCACGACGCGGTGTCGGCGGCCAGCGCCCGCACGGCTCCGGTCACGGTCATCGCAGCACCAACAGAGCGACGGGAGACACTCGCGTCGTCGCGCTCAGACGCATCCGGCCGCGTCGCCGACGGTCTTGCCCAGGCCGCACACTCGCTGGTCGCCGGCGAGCCTGGCGCGAGCCTCGTGCTCATGGGCGGCGAGGGCGCGCGCGCCGTGCTCGAGACGCTCGGCACCGAACGCGTGCACATTCATCGGGCGATCCGCGAGGGCATGCCGATCGGAACGATCGAGGGCGGCGTGGCGAACGGCGCCACCGTCGTCACGAAGGCCGGCGGCTTCGGGGCCCGCACTGACATCTCCGACATCGTCTCGGAACTTCTCGACAACGAAAGCGTAGGAACACCGTTATGACCAAACCCGCACTGGCAATCACCCTGGGCGATGTCGCCGGCATCGGCCCAGAGATCACGGCAAAGTCACTGCTCGCGCACGACGAGCTTCGTGAGAAGTGCATTCCGATCGTGATTGGCGATGTGGCATCGGTCAGGCGCGGCGTTGAAAGCGTTGGAGGCGACGCGGCCGCCGTTCGGCAGATCGCGAGCCCGGCGGAGGCCCAGAACGCGCCGGGAACGATTGAGGTCATTCAGGTCGGACCCTCTCTTGAGCACGTTGCCGTCGGCGAGCTCAGCGCTGCAGCCGGCGATGGATCGTACCGCTTTGTCGTCGAGGCGTGCCGGCTGGCCAAGAACGGCGACGTCGCGGGAATCGTCACGGCTCCGCTCAACAAGGCGGCCATGCACGCGGGCGGACACAACTTTCCCGGGCACACGGAGCTCCTCGCGCACGAGTTCGGCGTCACGGACTACTCGCTCGTTCTGTCTGCGGGCGATCTCTACTTCTTCCACCTCACGACGCACGTCTCCATGCGGCAGGCCATTGAGAACATCACGTTCGACCGCACGCTGAGCGTCCTCAAACTTGCGGGCGCATTCGCCGAGTCCATGGGCAAGCCAGACGAGCTCATCGGCCTCGCGGGTCTCAATCCTCACGCGGGTGAGAACCGGCTCTTTGGTGACGAGGATGCCGACATTCTCACGCCTGCCGTCGAAGCTGCTCGCGAAGAGGGGCTGAACGCCGTCGGTCCGCTGCCCGGCGACGCGCTGATTCCCGCCGCGGTCAAGGGAAAATACAACCTCGTTGTCGCCTGCTACCACGACCAGGGTCACGCCCCCTTCAAAGCCGTCTACGGCGACGACGGCGTCAACATCACCGTTGGCCTGCCCGTCGTGCGCGTCTCGGTTGATCATGGCACCGCGTTCGACATCGCCGGCAAGGGGATTGCCCGCGAGGCCAGTCTCGTGCTGTCGATCGAGCGGGCAGCGGACCTCGCACCGAAGTGGGACGTCGTGTGGGAGGCAGCTCAGGCGATGTAGCGGAACCGGCCAGTACGCTGGAAGCTGACGACCGAGAGGAGCTGTCATGTGGATCGACAGTGTCGCACCGTCCACGGTCGATGCGCGCAATGACGGGCCCCTTCATCATCAGCTGAGCTCCGTGATCCGGCAGGCCATTGCCGAAGGCAGCCTGCCTCCCGGCTCACAACTGCCGACCGAAGCCGACGTTCAAGCGCGATTCGGAGTATCCCGATCCGTCGTTCGGCAGGCCATGTCTGCACTGGCGAACGACGGCCTCATTCAGCGGGGGCGCGGGCGCGGAAGCGTGGTCGCGCCTCATCACGAACATCACCGCGCCGTTCAGAAAATGTCGGGACTGTCGTCGCAGATCTCGACTCCTGACGATGTCGTCACCACCGACGTTCTCGATTTCGCGCGGTCGTCGGACCCCCGAGCAGAACAGGCACTCGGCACGAGCGACCTGATCGCCCTCGTTCGACGACGCAGCATCAACGGCGAGGCGATCGCGATCATCCACACCTGGATTCCGCGGGCTCTCGTTCCCGGCCTTGAACCGGCCGATCTCACGAACGCTTCGCTCCACGAGACGCTCGGCACGCGCTACGGCGTGCCGGTCTCGGCCGGGCACAGACAAGTGCGCGCTATCGCCGCGTCAGAGACCCTTGCTCACGATCTCGCGCTGTCACCGGGCGCTCCCCTGCTCGTTCTGGAGGGCACCAGCTGTGACGAGAACGGGACGACGATCGAGTACTTCTGCACATGGCACCGCGCCGACCGCGTCGTCTTCGATGTCGACGCCAACTCTGACGCCACGGAAGCGCCTCTCTCCGCTCAGCCGCGGTCAGGGGCGCGCGCGGCGCAGACACCCACGGGCGACGTCGCCACGATGGCACGCGACCTCGCGGATCAGGCGCGGCGCCTCGCCGACACACTGTCGTCGTAGGATTCAGTCGTCGTAGGCCTCGCTACTGAGCAGAACCGAGCCGGCCGAGGCCCACCCACGAATAGCTGCCGTCCGCCTCGATCTGCTTCTTCCAGACCGGAAGCTCGGCCTTCACCGATTCAACGAGCGCGCGGCACACGTCGAAGGCCTCCGCGCGATGCACGCTCGACACGGCACACACGATCGCGGCGTCACCGATGCCCAATGTTCCAACGCGGTGGCTCACCGCGAGGCGCAGCCTCTCAGCATCCGCGGCCGCGGCCAGCTCTGTCAGCACCGCTTCGGCGTCGGGGTGCGCGCTGTACTCCAGTCGCACGACGCGTCCGTTCGCGTCGGGATCGTTGTCGCGCACCGTGCCCACGAACAGCGCCGTTGCTCCCTGCGCGTCGTGCGCGACAGCATCCATGTGCTCAATCACGTCGAGCGGACGCTCCGACACACTCGTGGTCACGATCATGAGTGGTCTGCTCCGTCGAGCTGCGACAGCACGTGTCCGGCGACCGAGACGACAACGGGAATGCCGTCGCGCACGGCACCAGGAGAACCGGCGAGATTCACGACCAGAGCATTTCCGCTCACGCCCGCGAGCCCGCGCGAGAGCAGAGCCGTGGGCACGTTCTCGGCGCCGACGCGGCGAATCTGCTCGGCAACGCCCGCAAGGTCCAAACGCAGCAGCGGCGCCGTCGCCTGCGGAGTCACATCGCGCTCAGTGATACCCGTTCCGCCCGTGGTGACGACGAGCCGCGCACCATCGTCAACGGCAGAGCGGATGTTGCCGGCCACCGCATCGATGTCGTCGGGCACGACCTTCACGTCGGCGCTCCATCCGGCCTCTTCGAGCATCGAGACCGCGAGAGGCCCCGACACGTCGTCGCGCTGACCGGAGAACGCGCGATCGGACACCGTGATGACCCGGGCCACCTTGCTCGGCGAATCATTCTGCATACCGCCAGTGTAGGCAACGTCCACCACGAGCAGCAGCAGCAGCAGTAAGTCTGTCCTAACTCAGAGAAGTGCCGATAGGCTCAGCGCAAGAAGCAGATGCCGATTTCGGCCGCGACCTTTCACGATTGAAGGGGGAAGCGTGAGCGCGACGACAGGCACGGGAGACGAGAGAATCCCTCTGAAGCCTGACTTGTCCAATTGGGATCCCGAGCACGACGAAACCTGGGACAAAGCGCTCGCGTGGCGCACTCTCTGGATCACGACCTACACGATGATCCTGGCGTTCGCCACGTGGTATCTCGTGAGCGCCATTGCGCCTCGCCTCAACGACATCGGCTATTCACTCTCCGATCAAGAGCTCTACTGGCTCGTCGCTCTGCCAGGGCTCGCGGGCGGTCTCATCCGCCTGATCTTCATGTTTCTTCCGCCGCTGCTCGGCACACGCACGCTCGTCGCCCTCGCCGCGATGCTGCTGCTCATTCCCCTTCTCGGGTGGACGTTCGTCGTTCGCGATCCCACCATTCCATTCTGGTTTCTCATGCTGCTGTCGTTCAGCGCCGGCGTCGGCGGGGGCAGCTTCAGCGGGCTCATGGCCTCGACGAGCTACTTCTTTCCCAAGCGCCTCTCGGGCACGGCGCTCGGCCTGCAGGCGGGCATCGGCAACTTCGGCATCGGCATCGTGCAATTTCTCGTGCCGTGGGTCGTGGGGTTCGGCCTGCTCGGCACCGCCGCGCTGACCCCGCAATCGCAGACCGATGGCACGCTCGTCTGGCTGCACAACGGCGGCCTCGTCATGGTGCCGTGGGTGCTGCTCGCGGCGATCGCCGCCATCGTCTTCTTGCGCCGCGTGCCCGTGAAAGCGAACTTCCGGCAGCAGATGAACATCTTCGGCCTCAAGCACACGTGGATCATGTCGGCGCTGTACCTCATGTCGTTCGGCGCGTTCTCGGGCCTCGCTGCACAGACCGGCCTCATCATCGGCCACGTCTACGGTGACTTCGACAACGCTCCGAATCCTCTCGCGTGGGCGTGGATCGGTCCGCTACTAGGCGCCGGAATCCGTGCAGCGTGCGGGCCCTTGTGCGACAAGTGGGGCGGCGCGAAGTTCACGCTCGTCGGCGGCCTCGGCATGACAGCGGGCACCGTCATCACGCTGTTCTTCCTGTCGCCGTCGAGCGTCACCGAGTTCTGGGGCTTCCTCACCGGAATGATGGTCATCTTCTTCTTCTCCGGCTTCGCGAACGCGGGCACGTTCAAGCAGATGCCCATGATCTTCACCAAGGTGCAGGCGGGCGGAACGATCGGCTGGACAGCATCCATCGGCTCCTTCGGCCCCTTTCTCGTCGGCATGGCTCTCTCGGTCATGAGCCCGACCACGTTCTTCATCATCTGCGCCGTCTGGTGCGGCTTCTGCTCGTGGCTGGCCTGGTGGTACTACGCCAGGCCCGGCGCAGAGAAGCCCAGCTGACGGGCGCGGATGCTGTGACACACCGCGAGCAGACCTAGACGAGACGAAAGGCACGGATTTCCATGGCGAAGCGCACACGTACCGCACCCGAGCGAGTCGACAGCGGAGCGAGGACCGACGGACCGCTCGCCGATTCGCTCGTGAATCTGGGGCGATACCTGCGCCCGGGAGAGGTCTCGGAAGATCTGCGCTCGGTGTATCTGAAGGGCGGCCGTGCGGGCGACGCGTTCTATCGCGACCGCTGGTCGCACGACAAAGTTGTGCGCTCGACGCACGGCGTCAACTGCACGGGCTCGTGCTCGTGGAAGGTGTACGTGAAAGACGGCATCATCACGTGGGAGACGCAGCAGACCGATTACCCCTCGGTGGGCCCTGACTCGCCCGAGTACGAACCGAGAGGATGCCCCCGAGGCGCCGCGTTCAGCTGGTACACGTACTCTCCGACGCGCGTGCGGTATCCGTACGTGCGCGGCGTTCTGCTGCAGATGTATCGCGAGGCGAAGCAGCGCCTCGGCGATCCCGTCGCGGCGTGGGCAGAGATCACCTCAGATCCCGAGAAGGCAAAAGCGTACAAGCGCGCCCGCGGCAAGGGCGGTCTCGTGCGTGCGAACTGGGACGAAGCCGCCGAGATCGTCGCCGCTGCCCACGTGCACACCATCAAGCAGTACGGCCCAGACCGCGTCGCCGGGTTCTCGCCGATTCCCGCCATGTCCATGGTGTCGCACGGTGTCGGCGCCCGCTTCGTCAACCTGATCGGCGGAACGATGCAGTCGTTCTACGACTGGTACGCCGACCTTCCGGTGGCGAGTCCGCAGGTGTTCGGCGACCAGACCGACGTTCCGGAGTCCGCCGACTGGTTCAATGCGTCGTACCTCATGATGTGGGGCTCGAACGTCCCCGTCACCCGCACGCCCGACGCGCACTTCATGACAGAGGCGCGGTATCGCGGCCAGAAGGTCATCACGGTCTCGCCCGACTATGCCGACAACTCGAAGTTCGCCGACGAGTGGCTCGCGCCGCACCCCGGTACCGACGGCGCGCTGGCCATGGCGATGGGCCACGTGATTCTTAAAGAGTTCTTCGTCGACCGCACAACGCCGTACTTTCGCGACTACCTCAAGCGCTTCGCCGACGCCCCGTACCTCGTCGCTCTGCAGAAGCGAGGCGATGCTTGGGTGCCGGGCAAGTTCATCACCGCCGAGGACCTCGGGGGTCAGGATGCCGCGACGGCGAACCCGGCGTTCAAGACGGTTCTTCTCGATCAGAGTGGCGCGCCGGTCGTGCCGAACGGCTCACTCGGGCACCGCTTCAGCGATGCCGACACGGGATCGTGGAACCTCGATCTCGGCGACGTCGATCCGCTGCTGTCCATCATGGACTCCCCCACCTGGGCAGGCGACGCCGCGGCGATCGACCTGCCGCGCTTTGACATCACCCCGGATGCCGAGGCCGACGACGGCGACAGCGGAAGTGACGCGCACACGGGCGGCTCCGGCGTCGTGCGCCGCGGCGTGCCGACAGCATCCGTCGCCGGTCAGACCGTGACGACCGTGTTCGATCTGCTGCTCGCGCAATACGGCGTGGGTCGCGACGGGCTGCCCGGGCGATGGCCCACCGGCTACGACGACCCGTCGACACCGGGAACGCCCGCATGGCAAGAGGAGATCACGTCGGTGCCCGCCGAGCAGGTGGCGCGCATCGGCCGCGAGTTCGCCGACAACGCCGAGCGCAGCGGCGGCCGCTCGATGATCATCATGGGCGCTGGCGCGAACCACTGGTTCCATTCAGACACGATCTACCGCACATTCCTCACGCTCACGACGATCACGGGATGCCAGGGCGTCAACGGAGGCGGCTGGGCACACTACGTGGGGCAAGAGAAGGTGCGCCCGCTCACCGGGTACAACCAGTACCAGCTCGCCGCCGACTGGGTGCGCCCCGCGCGCAACATGATCGGCACGGCGTTCTGGTACCTCGCGACAGACCAGTGGCGCTATGACGGGCTGCCGGCCGACCAGCTCGCCTCTCCCCTCGCGAAGGGCCAGTTCGCCGATCGCACGACGGCCGACTGCATGGTCGAGTCGGCGAAGCGCGGGTGGATGCCGAGCTACCCGACCTTCGATCGCAACCCGCTCGACATCGTCGACGAGGCGCGGGCGGCCGGCGTCGAGCCGCAGCAGTACGTGGTCGACAGCTTGAAAGACGGCAGGCTGCGGTTCGCGTGCGAAGACCCGGATTCCCCCGAGAACTTCCCGCGCGTACTCAGCATCTGGCGCGGGAACATTCTCGGCTCGTCGGGAAAGGGAAACGAGTACTTCCTCAAGCATCTGCTGGGAACGGATGCTGCGGTACGCGCTCCCGAAGCGGAAGGCGACCGCAGGCCGCGCACGATGGAGTGGCACGACGACGCGCCAGAGGGCAAGCTCGATCTGCTCTTCACCGCGGACTTCCGCATGACGAGCACGACCCTGTTCTCCGACGTCGTGCTGCCCGCGGCGACATGGTACGAGAAGTACGACCTGTCGTCGACAGACATGCACCCGTTCGTGCACTCCTTCAACCCCGCGATCCAGCCGCCGTGGCAGACACGCACCGACTTCGACATCTTCCACACGCTCGCCAAGAAGGTCAGCGACATGGCGACGACGCACCTCGGCGTACGCGAAGACCTCGTCGCTGCGCCGCTCATGCACGACACGGCAGACGCCATGTCGACGCCGAACGGCACGGTCACCGACGACGCCCCGCTCGTTCCCGGGGTGACGATGCCGAAGCTCGTCGTCGTCGAACGCGACTACACGAAGCTCGCCGAGCAGATGGCGACGCTCGGGCCGCTCACGGCGAAGCTCGGCATGCAGACGAAGGGCATCACGTACGACCCGACGCCCGAGATCGAGAAGCTCGGCCGCGTGAACGGCATTGTGCAGACCGGATCATACGCCGGCAGTGTGCGCCTCGACAGCGACGTTCGAGCGTGCGAGATGATCCTCGCGTTCTCGGGCACCACGAATGGGCGGCTCGCGCTACAGGGCTTCGAGAAGCTCGGTGCGCACACCGGCCAGCCCGGGGTTCAAGAGCTCGCGGCGGGAAACGAAGAGACGCGCATCACCTTCCCCGACGTGCAGTCGCGGCCCGTGCCCGTCGTGACCTCCCCCGAGTGGTCGGGCTCTGAGCACGGCGGCCGGCGCTACACGGCGTTCGCCGTCAACGTCGAGCACTCCAAGCCGTGGCACACGCTCACGGGACGCATGCACTTCTACCTCGACCACGACTGGATGCTGGAGCTCGGCGAGGCCCTGCCGATCTACCGTCCGCCGCTCGACCTCTACCGGCTGTTCGGCGACGCGCAGGTCGGCTCGACGGCAGCAACCGGCTCTCCCGGCTCCGCCGGAAAGGCAGAGGTCGCCGTTCGCTACCTCACGCCGCACTCGAAGTGGTCGATTCACTCGGAGTATCAGGACAACCTCTTCATGCTCTCGCTCAGCCGAGGCGGCCCCACCATCTGGATGTCTCCGCAGGACGCCGCGAAGATCGGCGTTCGCGACAACGAATGGATCGAGGCGTACAACCGCAATGGCGTCGTCGTCGCGCGCGCGAACGTGTCGCATCGCATGCCGGAGGGCACCGTGTTCATGTACCACGCGAAGGACAGAACGGTCGACGTGCCGAAGTCCGAGACGAGCGGTCTGCGCGGCGGCATCCACAATTCCCTCACGCGCGTGCTGCTGAAGCCGAGCCACCTCATCGGCGGCTACGCCCAGCTCTCGTTCGCGTTCAACTATCTCGGTCCGACAGGAAATCAGCGAGACGAGGTGACGGTGATTCGCCGTCGCAGTCAGGAGGTCGATTACTGATGCGCGTCATGGCTCAGATGTCCATGGTGATGAACATCGACAAATGCATCGGCTGCCACACGTGCTCAGTCACGTGTAAGCAGGCGTGGACGAATCGCACGGGCGTCGAGTACGTGTGGTTCAACAACGTCGAGACCAAGCCGGGCGTGGGGTACCCGCGCAGCTACGAAGACCAGGAGAAGTGGGGCGGCGGCTGGGTGCGCACCAAGCGCGGCCGGCTCAAGCTGCGCTCGGGAGGACGTCTTCAGAAGCTCGCGAACATCTTCTACAACCCGAAGCTTCCCGAGATCGAGGACTACTACGAGCCGTGGACGTACGACTACGACATGCTGCTCAACGCGCCGCAGAGCGAGCACACTCCGGTCGCGCGCCCGAAGTCGCTGCTCACGGGCGACGACATGAAAATCGGCTGGTCGGCGAACTGGGATGACAACCTCGGCGGCTCGACCGAGACCGTGCAGGAGGACCCGATTCTCAAACACATGAGCGACCACGTCGCCATGGAGTTCGAGCAGTCGTTCATGTTCTACCTGCCGCGCATCTGCGAGCACTGCCTCAACCCCTCGTGCGTCGCGTCGTGCCCCTCAGGCGCCATGTACAAGCGCGCTGAAGACGGCATCGTGCTCGTCGACCAGGACCAGTGCCGCGGCTGGCGCATGTGCGTCTCGGGGTGCCCCTACAAGAAGGTGTACTTCAACCACAAGACGGGCAAGGCCGAGAAGTGCACGCTCTGCTACCCGCGGATCGAGGTCGGCCTGCCCACCGTGTGCTCCGAGACCTGCGTCGGGCGGCTGCGCTACCTCGGGCTCGTGCTCTACGATGCCGACCGGGTTCTCGAGGCGGCATCCGTCGAAGACGAGAAAGAACTCCTCGACGCTCAGCGCGACATCATCCTCGACCCGCACGACCCAGCCGTCATCGAAGCTGCGCGCGCCGAGAACATCCCCGAAGACTGGATCGAGGCCGCGCAGTCGAGCCCGATCTACAAGCTCATCAACGAGTACCGCGTCGCGCTTCCGCTGCATCCGGAGTACCGCACCATGCCGATGGTCTGGTACATCCCGCCGCTGTCGCCCGTCGTCGACGTCGTCGCATCGAGCGGTAACGATGGCGAAGACGCCAACAACCTGTTCGCCGCGATCGACAAGCTGCGCATTCCGATGGAGTACCTCGCGGGGCTGTTCAGCGCCGGAGACCTGGGGCCCGTGACCGAATCGCTGCAGAAGCTCGCGGCGATGCGCTCCTACATGCGCGGCATCAACCTCGATGAGGGGCGCGACGAGTCGATCGCCGAAGCCGTGGGAATGACGGGCGACGAAGTCGAGCAGATGTACCGCCTGCTCGCGATCGCAAAGTACGAAGAGCGCTACGTGATCCCGCAGGCGCACTCGGAGCAGGCGCGCGAGCTCGACGAGCTTGCGTGCTCGCTCGACTACGAGGGCGGACCCGGAATGGGCGGAGCCGGACCCTTCGGTCTCTCGAGTGGGCACGGCCCCGAACCCGTCGCTGTCGAGAACTTCCACGTTCTGAAGGATCGCCAGACCGCAGATCGACCGTCGACGCCCGGTCGCATGAACCTGCTCAATTGGGACGGCAATGGCAGGCCGACCGGCATGTTCCCGCCAGACAAACAGAAAGACGAGTCATGAGCCCCGTGAAGCCTCTGCCCGAGCCGGTGCCGCCGCTGGAGCTCACGGCGGATCAGCGGCGCATCGCCCACATGGCAGCATCCATTCTTCTCGACTACCCCGACGAAGAGCGGCGTTCCGCCTGGCCTGCTGTTGCCGATGCGGTGTCGAGCCTTCCGGTCGCGCTCGAGCAGCGTTTTCGGCGCTTTCTGACAGAGATGGCGGATGCTGACGCGGCAGCGCTGGAGCAGAATTACGTCGCCACCTTCGATCTCAAACGCAAGTCCGCCATGTACCTCACGTACTACGCAGCCGGCGATACACGCCGCAGGGGAATGGCGCTCGTGCGATTCATCGAGGCCTACCGAGCGGCAGGCTGGGAGCCGGGCGATGAGGAGCTGCCGGATTATCTGCCCGCGGTACTCGAGTTCTCCGCGGCGAGCGCGTCACCCGTTGCCGTCGATCTTCTTGCCGCGCACCGCGACGGCATCGAGGTGCTGCGCGCGGCGCTTGCCGGACTTCAGAGTCCATACGTGCACCTCATCGAGGCTGTCGCCGCGTCGCTGCCCGAGATCGACGCAGCAACGCGCGAACGCTATCTCAGTCTCGTGAACGAGGGACCGCCGACCGAGACGGTCGGGCTGACGTTTCTCGGCAACCTCAAACCGTATTCCGCTCGCGAGGAGGTGGGCGCGTGAACGCCCTCGACTTCATTCTGTGGATCGCGTTGCCGTACGCGGGCATGGCGGTGTTCATCGTCGGGCACATCTGGCGATACCGCTACGACCAGTTCGGGTGGACGAGCCGATCGAGCGAGGTATACGAGAGCAGGCTGCTGCGGCTCGGGTCGCCGATGTTCCATTTCGGCATCCTCATGGTGCTTGCCGGCCATGTCGCGGGGCTGCTCATTCCCGCTGAATGGCTCTACGCGATCGGCATCGATGAGCACATGTATCACTGGGGCGCGACCGTGCTGGGCACGGCAGCCGCGGCGATGCTCGTCGCGGGGCTCGGGATTCTCATCTACCGCAGGCGTTCGAACGGTCCGGTCTTTCTCGCGACGACCGTGATGGACAAGATCATGTACGTGTTCCTCGGGCTCACGATCCTGATCGGAACAGCGGCGACGATTGCGCACCAAATCATCGGCGGAGGGTACAACTATCGCGAGACGATCTCACCGTGGGTGCGCAGCATCCTGCTCTTCCAGCCGGACCCCGCGCTCATGATCGACGCTCCTCTGCTGTTTCAGCTGCACGCTCTCACAGCGACGCTGCTGTTCATCCTCTGGCCGTTCACGCGTCTCGTTCACGTGTTCTCAGCACCGGTCGGCTACCTGTTCCGGCCGTACATCGTGTATCGGTCGCGCGACGAGCATCGCGGGTCCCGCTCGATCCGGCGTGGCTGGGAGGGATCGAACCTGCCGCCGAAGACGCCGCAGCAGAAGCGCTTCTAGAAAAGAAAATGACCCCCCGCGCACCCGCCAGAGCCCGGTTACCCTTGCTACGTTTCCGTCCTGGGGGAGTTGGCCTGGATGGCGCCACGCGAGGAGCCAGCATCCATTGTACAGACTCAGAATGAGGCGGCGTACCAGCAACGGAGCAGTCGTGGTCAGCAGCACCTCCTGGTCTCGGGTAAGATGACCAAGGCCGCTTTTCGCGGCCATGGAGAATTCGCCTAGTGGCCTATGGCGCACGCTTGGAAAGCGTGTTGGGTTAACGCCCTCGGGGGTTCGAATCCCCCATTCTCCGCCAATTTTCCAGCTCACGCATAGGCGCTGAGAAATACGTCGACGCCAGCGGCGATGAGCCTGTGTCGCTCAGCGCCACCCACATCTTCGTCGCGACGGAGCTCGTTGAGCACCAATCTGATTGTGAGAGCGGAATACTGCAAAGCCGCGAGTTCGGCGTCATCCGCATGGAGTTGTCCGGCAGCTGTCATCTCGCTAAAGCGCCGCGCCAAAAGGCGATCGGGGACCTTCCGCTCTTCCTCGCCGGAGAATGCGACCCCGCTCGCCTGCTCGTCGAGCCGCCGGAACGTTGAATAGCTGTTTGACGGGAGCGTCCGCGTCGTGACTCGCTCAGCGAATCCGATCAACGCCTCGCGAATCTCACGTCCTGAAACCAGCTCTTGGTCGATTGCCTCGCCTACATCTCGCGCGAGAGCGTCGGCGACTCGGGTGTAAGCCCTCTCCCACAGCGCTCGCTTATCGGCGAAGTGATCGTAGACCGTGCGCTTCGACACGCCGGCACGATCCGCAATCGCATCGACGCTCACTCGGTCGAAACCCTCCGAGGCGAAGAGAGATTCAGCTGCCTCGAGAATAACCGCGCGCTTCTGCTCGGAACGGCGTCTGCGGCCCGGGGTCTGCTCCGTCATTCTGACCACTTTCATAGACTACGCCAAGCGGATTTAAAACCACACTCGATAGTTTACTTTTTCCAAGAGAGGAGACCCGAATGGTTCCACCCTTTGCAGGCCGCGCGATCGAATCCCGCAATCTCACGAAGCGCTACGCACAGGCGACGGTCGTCGACAATCTCACAATGACCGCGAAGCCGGGCCGCGTAACGGGCTTCCTCGGCCCCAACGGCGCCGGCAAATCGACGACGATGCGGATGCTACTGGGCCTCGCCGCACCGACGGCCGGCTCGATCACAGTCGGGGGAGCACCAGTCTCTCGGCTGCGAGAACCGGCACGCGTCATCGGCGCGTTACTCGACGCGCGCGCAATTCACCCGCGTCGTCGTGCCGTCGACCATCTAAGGTCATACGCGCAAGCGATGAACCTCCGCTCAAGACGCGTTGACGAGGTGCTCGATCTCGTGGGCCTTTCTCACGCAGGGACTCGCTGCGCGGGCGACTTCTCGCTCGGCATGCACCAGCGATTGGGCATTGCAACCGCTCTTCTCGGGGACCCAGCGGTGCTCGTTCTTGACGAGCCGCTCAACGGCCTCGATCCCGAAGGGATCCGCTGGATGCGGCTACTCATGCGCGAACTTGCCGCTGACGGTCGCACTGTTCTGTTCTCGAGCCATCTAATGTCCGAAATGGAATTGACCGCGCATGACCTCATCGTGATCCATCACGGACGCTTGCTCGCAGCATCCTCACTCGACACCTTCGTACGTACCCACACGTCCCTCACCGTCACTGCCCGCTCGGATCGCGCGTCCGATCTCGTTCGCGCGTTACGACGCGGCGGCCTGAGCGCGGACATCGATGAAAACCGCACCGTGATCGTGCACGACGCCGATACCCGACACGTGGGTGCCGTCGCGAGCGAGCGCGGCATCGCACTGACTGCGCTTTCGACACACCGCAGCTCCCTGGAGGATGTGTTTCTCACGCTGACACGTGAGAGCGCACCGCTGGAGGTGACAGCGTGAGCGTCATCCGAGCGGAATGGACGAAACTCCGCAGCATCCGGAGCACCTGGGTGATCGCCGCGGGCACCATCGTCGCGAGCACCGCACTTGGCGTCCTCGGCACGTCCGATGTACGTGGCGCGCCTCCCACCGATCTCCCCCAACCCTGGGATCCGACAGCGCTGAGCATGAAGGGCATCCTCTTCGTGCAGCTGCTGATAGGGATGCTGGGCGCGCTCAGCGTCACGTCGGAGTACGACACAGGCACGATCGGAACATCACTCTCCATGGTGCCGGCACGCGGCCGGCTGCTGGCCGCAAAGACATTGGTTGCCACTGAGTTCTCGCTGTTGACGAGCGAGATCGCCGTAGGATTCGGCTTTGCCGCAGGACAGGCATCGCTCCTGTCTGAGGGACTCCCCGCTGCAAGCATCCTCTCGCCAGGCGTTCTCGGCGCCCTCATCCGCGCCGTGCTCTACTTGGCACTCGTCGCCTTGATCGGCGTCGCGATCGGCGTTGTTACGCGATCGTCCACCGCGAGCCTCGCCGTGCTCGTCGGTGTCCTATTGCTCGTTCCAGCCCTGGCACCCGGTCTCCCCGGCGTTCTGGGAGACTGGTTCGAGCAGTTCTGGCCGATCACGGCAGGACAGGCTGCATACTCGGTAATCCCCGTCGACGGAGCCCTTCCGCCCACGGCAGGGCTCGGCATTCTCGCTCTCGCCGCTCTGAGCATGTATACCGTCGGCCATGTCGCGTTCCGCGTCCGCGACGTGTAATCACGAACCACAAGGCAGCGCCTGTCCTCCAAAAGGAGGACACGACAAGCGGGTCGATCCGTACCAAGATGGACGGGGAGGATCGATGGGGGAAGCTGCACTGATGGACACGACAGTTGTGCGTGTGCGGCGGTCACTGCTGTGGCAGGGGCTGCTCGTCGTGTGCGCGATCGCCCTGCCCCTTCTGCTGACGCTCTACTGGCTTGCGATTCCCGTCGGTGCCGGATGGTGGGTCCTCGGCGCACAAGCGCTGCTCATGATCGCGCTCGTCGTCGCCGGCGTGCGCTATGCGTCGATGCGCGTTACGGTTTCGGCCGCCGAGCTCATGATCGTGCCGTTCCTGTCAGGGTCGCGCAACGTCGAACTCGCCGATGTCGCACGCGCAATCGTTCTGCGTCTGCGGCGCACGGGTGGCACGGACCCGGTCACCCAGATGTTCGTTCTCGATGCAGACGGTGCGCTGCTGCTGCGTATGCGCGGGGAGTTCTGGGAAGACGACGCCATCAACACGATCGCCTCGAGGCTGGTGACGGCACCCGTCGAGCACGTGCAGAACGCGGTGACGCTCGACGAGCTGCAGCGCTCGAACCCCGACATGCTCACGTGGTTCGAACGTCGCCCCCAGCGCAGCCGGTGACCGGGCCGCGCCGCCTCAGAGCGCCATGCCGAAGGTGACGCCGCCTTCGTCGCGATGCAGCACGTCGAAGCCGACGCGCTCATAGAATGCGATCGCGCCCGCATTCGCCGCACCCGCCGTCAGCTGAAGACCCGCGACACCTCGCCGCCTCAGCTCAGCGACGAGCGTCTCGACAAGCTGACGCCCCACCCCCTGACCTTGAGTCTCGGGAAGAAGATCGATGTGCAGGTGAGCGGGGTACGCGTCGACATCGTCGTTCAGCATCCGCTCTGGACGTGCCGCTGATGCGATGAGCTCTCGCTCCCCCGGTTTCTCGTTCGGAGCCGGCGCGTACTGGTCGGCGAGCGCCGGCCACCACTGCTCCCTGAACCAGCGCGTGAACGCGCGTGTGTCATCTGTCGCGATGATGTACCCGATCGCCCGGCGCCCATCATCGACGACCCACGCGAGGCTCGGGTCGTGGCGCACATAGGGCGCCGCGTAAATGTCGGCGAGCAGCGTGTCGCGCGAGAACTTGCCTGTCGCATCGGCACCGCTGTCACCCGTGCGCAGACAGATGTCGTACACGTCGTCGAGGTCGGCGGGACGATAGGGGCGGATGCTGCTCACACAGCGAGTCTACGGACATTCTCTTTCGCACAGAGACGCGTTGTGCGACGATGTTGCCACATGCGAAAAGAGGATTCCTCATGTCACTGACGACCGCGCCGTACATTTCGTTTCCCGGCACCACGTCCGAGGCCATGGCCTTTTACCAGTCGATCTTCGGCGGCGAGCTGGAGGTACTGAGCTACGAGGGCATGCCGACGGAGGGTTTTCCCGTCAAGCCGGGTCCGGATGCTGTCGCACACGCGAGCCTTACCGGTGGCGCCCTCGACCTGCGTGCCGGCGACAGTATCGGCGACGATCTGCCTTCGCCTCGCTCGAGCGTGTACTCGATCCTCGCGATGGTCGACACCGCGAGTGACGGCGACGATCTCATCGCGCGCTTCACCGACGCGGGCGGCACGATCGAGATGCCGTTCTTACCCGCACCGTGGGGCGACACTTATGGCGAGGTTCGCGACCACTTCGGGGTGATGTGGCAGGTGCTCTCGCCGGGTACTGCGTGACTGCTGCTGTTCATGTGGCAAAGTCCGTCGTTATCGGCGCTGCTTCGTGCCATCTGTGACATATGAGTTCGCAGGGGTGTGTTCAGCCGCCGAAGACACGGCGCAGGAAGTCGTTGCGAAACACGCCCCTCGGGTCATAGCGCTCGGCGACGCCGCGAAAGTCGGCGAGCTTGGGGTATGCCTCGTGCAGCGCCGGCGAGTCGGCGGCGAAGAGCTTGCCCCAGTGCGGTCGTGCGCCGAGCGGCAGCAGTCGCTCCTCCAGCTCGACGAGCAGCCGCTCCACCTCGCTCTGCGCCGGAAGCCATGTCAGGTGAAGGCCGACGACGTCGTGACCGTTCGACGGGCTCAGCCAGAGTTCATCTGCGGGCACGGTGCGGATCTCATTCACCTGCAACAGTGGTGCGACGCGCGGTGCCATCTCGCGCATGACATCGAGCGCCTCCCCGATACGTGCTCGCGGCACGAGGTACTCGGTCTGCAGCTCGTCGCCGTTCGACGGCGTGAAGTCGAGGCGAAAATGCGGCAGCCTGTCGACCCACGCGCCGGGTTCACCGAGCTGCGCCGTGCAGAACTCCGCGGAGATGCCCGGTAGCGGATGACGGGCCACGGTCGCCGGCCGGGCTCCGAGCAGCTCGGCAGGTGCTGGCGCGTCAGCATCCGTTCGCCTCTTGACCCACACCTGGTCGATCGTCTGAGGGTCACGCCAGGTCGTGAACATGCTGACGCTGTACCCGAGGCTCGTGATCGCATCGAAGCTGTCGAGAACGCGCTCGAGCGCGAGCGATTCGTAGACGTGCTGCGACACCTCGAACGTCGGCTCGATGTCGAGCGTCACGCTCGTGACGATGCCGAGTGCGCCCAGCGACACGACGGCAGCGTTGAAGTCGATGTCGCCGCGACGCAGCGTGACGACGTCGCCGTTCGCCGTGACGAGCTCGAGTCCGGCAACAGCCGCCGCGAGTGACGGCACGCGATCGCCTGATCCGTGCGTGCCCGTCGCAATCGCGCCCGCGACCGAGATGTGTGGCAGCGAGGCGAGGTTCGCCAGCGCCCAGCCCTTCTGCTGCAGCGCCGCCCCCAATTCGCCGTACCGCATTCCCGCACCGACCGTCACCGTTCCTGCGCGCTCGTCGATCACGGGAGCGGCCGCGAGACCCGACGTGGCCAGCAGCAGCCCGGACGTGTCGGCGATCGTATTAAACGAGTGCCGCGATCCGACGGCGCGCACCTGGGATGCTCCCGCGAGTGCCTCACGCACCTCGTCGACCGTCGTCGGTGCGACGATGCGCTCGGCACCATACGTGAGGTTTCCGGCCCAGTTTGTTCCGATTTCGAGTGGCATCGTGCTTCCTGTCGTTCGATGAGTTGATGTGACGGCGCGAGCTCGTCACTGTCGCGGGCGGAGACGCTCTTTCAGCAGCGGAACCCCGAGCGGCGCCCAGACGATGATGGCAATGCACACTCCGATCAGGGCGCCGCCGAGCGTGTCGGTGAGCCAGTGCGCCCCGAGGTAGGTGCGCGAGAGCGCCATGACGACGATGCCGAGCACCCCGACGACCCAGACCCACGCGCGCTGCAGCACGATGCCGAGAACGATAGCAATCGTGGCAGCGTTCGCTGTGTGCCCCGAGGGGAACGATCCGTGGTCCGAGACCACAAGCATCTCGAGCGGCCGCTCGCGGCCCACCAGCTGCTTCACGCCCTGCACGACAGCGGCGCTCGCGGCGAGCGAGACGAGCCAGTAGCTTGCCGCGATCGGCCGGCGGGCCAGCAGAAATGCGACGGCGCCGCCGAGAGGAATGATCGCCCAGGCGATCACGCCTCCCCCGATCACGTCCATCACGAAGCTCACGTACATGAGCACGGCGTTCGGGTCTTCACGCACTGTCGCCATCCACTCGGTATCGGTCTCGAATGGCGTGTCGACGAGCAGCACGAGCACAGCGAGCGCGGCGACGAGCAGTGCAGCGACCCCGGCAGCCGTCAGCGGCCACAGTCGTGCGACTCGTGCGCGTGCGAGCAGAGCGTCATCGCGCGTTCGGTGCATAGCCCCATCTTGCCATCGGTGGCGGATGCTGCCGCGCAGCCGGCCGCTACACGACGGCGCCGCTTGTCACCTCCGTGCGCACGACGCGTTCGTCGTCCGATGTGATCTCGTACGTCTCCCCCGTGAGCTCGATGCTCGCCTCGGTCTCTCGATCCGCGCATGAGGCCCCGACCCACAGGTGAATCCGTCCGGGTTCGACGACCTTGCGCAGCTGCCTGTCGCTGAACGCGAGTCGTGTCGGCGGCACGCGGAACGAGACCTCCACGGCCTCGCCCGGGTCGAGGTCGACGCGAGCGTACGCGACAAGCTGCGCGACGGGCCGCGTCACGCTCGCGTGCTCGTCGTGCGCATACAGCTGCACGACGTCGCTGCCGCGAACGCTGCCCGTATTGCGCACCATGACGCGCGCCGTGAACGGGGCGTCTGACATGACCACCGCGTCGTCGACCGAAAGGGCACTGTGCTCGAACGTCGTGTACGACAGGCCGTGCCCGAACGGCAGCACGGGGTCGCTCGCCGCCGACGTGATGTCCGTCGTGCCGCCGAGCCGCGGGTGGAGGTAGCTGTACGGCTGCGCACCGGCTGAGCGCGGAAGCGACACGGGCAGGCGACCCGAGGGATTCACGCGGCCCGACAGAACGCCCGCGATCGCTGCACCGCCCTCTTCGCCGGGAAAGAATGCCTGAACCACGGCAGCGGGAGCGAAGTCGCCCGAGACGGCCCAGTCGATCGCATACGGCCGGCCGGTCAGCAGCACGAGCACGACCGGCGTGCCGGTCGCCACGACCCTCTCGACGAGCTCACGCTGCACACCGGGAAGCTCGAGCGTTTCGCTGTCGTTGCCCTCACCCACCGTTCCGCGTCCGAAGAGGCCGGCTCGATCGCCGGCGACGACGATCGCCACCTCGGCGTCTCCGGCTGCCGCCACGGCGTCGGCGATTCCCGAGCGATCGTCGCCGTCGACATCGCTGCCCCGCACTGTCGTGATGCGCGCCGACCGCAGCTCGCCACGCAACGCCTCAGCGACCGACGGGATCTCGAACCCCAGGGGCGTGCCCGGGTGGTTCGCGAGCACGTGATTCGCGAACGAATAGCAGCCCATGAGCGCTTCGGCGGACTCAGCGTTCGGTCCGATCACGGCGATGCGGCGCTCCGCAGGCGCGGTGAGCGGCAGCGTGCCATCGTTTGCCAGCAGCACGACGGACTTCTCCGCGAGCCGCCGGGCAACGTCGCGGTGCGCGGGAGAGTCGAGGTCGACCGGCTCAGGAACGAACACGAAGTCCTCCTCCAGCAGACCAAGCTCCTCCTTCTGCGCGAGGACGCGCAGCACGGCGCGGTCCACAATCTGCTCGTCGGTGACTCCCGCCCGAACCCGCTCCTCGAGCGGTTCGAGGTACGCGTCGCCCGTTGGCAGCTCGACGTCGATCCCGGCGGTCAGCGCGAGCTCGGCGGCCTGCCCCTTGCTCGCGGCGACGCCGTGCATACGGTGGAGAAAAGCCACGGCGAAGTAGTCCGAGACGACGACGCCGTCAAAACCCCACTCCTGTCTCAGCAGCTGCTCGAAGTACGACGGGTCGGCGGCAACGGGAACGCCGTCGATCTCGGCGTAGGAGTTCATAACAGAGCGCACCCCGCCGTCGCGAACCGCCATCTCGAACGGGGGCAGCAGCACATCGGCGATCTCCCGCGGACCCGCGTGCACAGGCGCGTGGTTGCGCCCCGCTTGCGACGCCGAGTAGCCGACGAAGTGCTTGAGCGTCGCATGCACCCCGGCCGACTGCAGCCCGCGCACGTACGCGGTGCCGAGCATGCCCACGACGTACGGGTCTTCTGAGATGCACTCGTCGACACGGCCCCAGCGCGGATCGCGCACGACATCGAGCACAGGAGCGAGACCCTGGTGGATGCCGAGGGAGCGCATCGATTCTCCGATCACACGTCCCATCTGCTCGACGAGGCCCTCATCGAAGGCAGCGCCCCACGCGAGAGGCGTCGGGAAGGTCGCCGCCTTCCACGCGGCAAGCCCCGTGAGGCATTCCTCATGAACCAGAGCCGGGATGCCGAGGCGAGTCTGCGTGCGCAGGCGATGCTGTTCGCCGGCAAGCCAGGCGGCGCGCTCCGCAGCATCCACGGGCCTGGTGCCATACACCCGCGTCAAATGACCGATGCCGTGCCGAGTCGCCTCCTCATACTTGTTCGACGTCGCCATCTCGTCGGCCATGGGGGCGACGACCTCGCCGCCCTGGTCGACCCAGAATCCGACGAGCTGCGCAAGCTTCTCTTCGAGCGTCATGCGCGCGTGCAGCTCGCGCACGCGGTCTGACGGCTCCGGCATACCGGAGATGACCATAGTTCTTCTTCTCTTCTCTGCGTGTGATGCGTAAATCGGTGCGCCTGAACGGCTATCCCTTGACGGCTCCCGTGAGACCGCCGACGATGCGGCGTTCGAACAGGCTGAAGAACACCAGAGCGGGAATCATCGACAGGGACGTGAAAGCGAGAACCTTCGCCGTGTCCACCGCGTACTGCGAGGCGAAAGCCTGCACCCCGAGCGGGAGCGTGAACGTCGACGCGTCGTTCAAGATGAACAGCGGAAGGATGTAGCCGTTCCAGCTGCCGATGAACGCGAGGATGCCGGTCGTGATGACGCCGGGCGTTGCCAGCGGCACGACCATTCGCCAGAAGAAGCCGATGCGGGAGCATCCATCGATGAATGCCGCCTCCTCGAGTTCTTTGGGAATCGCGCGCAGGAACGGAACGAGAATGATGATCGTCACGGGTAGGGCGAACGCGATCTGGGGAAGGATCACTCCGGCAAGCGAGTTCATCAGACCGAGGTTCTTGATGACGATGTACAGCGGAGTGATCGCGACAGTAATCGGAAACATCAGCCCTGCAGCGAACGTCGAGTACAGGATTCCCCTGCCGCGGAACGGATACCGGGCGATGACGTAACTCGCCATGACGCCCAGCACCACGGCGCCGAGCGTGGTGGCGACGGCGGCGATCGTCGAGTTGAGCACCTGCTGCCAGAAGATCGATCCGAACAGAACGTCGAGGTAATTGCCGATGTTCCATGGGGCAGGGAACCCCGCCGGGTCCGTCGTGATCTGCGCGTTGGTGCGGAACCCGCCGAGGATGATGTACGCGATCGGCGCGAGCATGAGAGCGATAACGACGAGCGCGATGAAGTACACGACGGGGTTTCCCCACCGCAGCTTCTCCCCAGCGCGTCGCGGCGCGAGTCGAGGTCGAATCGTTGCGGTGGCCATCACTTCTGTCCTTCCGTGATCGCGCCTTCGGTGTCTCGTCTCATGACGTACCGCTGGTAGAGCAGGGCGATGATCAGCGAGATGACGAACATGACGACGGCGACGGCATTTCCGAAGCCGTAGTTGCCCGAGTTGCGACCGCTCGCGACCATGTATGTGGCCATCGTCGACGTGCCCGCCGTCGATGCGACGTACTGGCCCCAGACGATGTAGACGAGGTCGAACAATTGCAGGGAGCCGATGATCGAGAGGAACGCCCAGATGCGCAGCGTCGGCCCGAGCAGCGGCAACGTAATGCGTCGTTGAATCTGCCAGAAGGATGCTCCGTCGATCTGAGCCGCTTCGGTGAGCTCTTCTGGGATCCCCTGCAGTCCCGCGAGGAAGATGATGACGGCGAAGCCGATGTACTTCCACGTGATGATGAGCATCAGCGTCCACATCGCGATGGCCGGATCAGACAGCCAGTCCTGCGCGAGAGCTCCGAGACCGATGTTCTCGAGAAAGCCGTTGAGAGCGCCGGTGGTCTGCAGCATCAGGCTCCACCCCGTACCGACAACGACCTCCGAGATGACGTAGGGAATGAAGATGAGCACGCGGATGACCGACTGCCCGCGCATGCGGCGATTGAGCAGCAGAGCGAGAAGGATCGCCGCCGGCCCCTGGAGCACGAGCGAGAGCACGACGATGATGCCGTTGTGCATCAGCGCCTCGAGAAAGGCGGAGTCCTGAAAGATCGTGAGGTAGTTCTGCAGCCCGACGAAGTCTGTCGGCGGCCCATAGCCCTTCCACTGGAAGAAGCCGTAGAAGGCGGCCATCGCGACGGGAAAGATCACGAAGGACAGGAACATGACGAGGGCGGGGCCGACGAGAACAGTGATCTCGAGCCGGGTTCTCCAGCTCTGCCCCGTGGGGCGGCGCCGTACTGGGGCCGGCACCTCCGCGCCGGCCCCAGTCGACTCGTCGATTGCGTCCACGCGTCGGGGTGACGGTGAGTGCGTTCGAACGGACATTATGTGTGTGCCTTAGCCCTTCTTCGCGGCGACGGTCACGGCATCGATGATGTCTTTCGGCGTGCCCTGCCCCGCGAGGAGGTCGACGACCGCAACGTTCAGCGCGTTGCCGACGTTGAGCCCGTAGACCGTGTCAAGCCACTGTGAGACGAACGGCGCCTCGTTGTACGCCTCGAGGATCTGCTTGAGGTACGGCTCGGTCACGGCCTTCTGCGCCTCGGTGTTCACCGGGGGTGCGTTGAACGCCTTGTAGTAGTTCTCCTGAACGTCAGCAGTCGCCAGGTAGTTGAGGAACTCCACGCACTCCGGGGGTGCGGATGCGGAGCACGAGTATCCGTCGACGCCGCCCATCATGGAACCTGGCTCACCGTTGCCACCCGGAACCTCGGGGAACGGGAACCATGCGAGGTCGGGAAGCGGCTTCTCATCGGGAGTGAGCGAACCGATCACGCCCGGGTCCCATGCGCCCATGAGCTCCATCGCGGCCTGGTGGTTCGCGATGAGGCCAGCAGAGCTTCCGGCTCCCTGCTGAGCCGACGTCGTGAGGAATCCTTCGTTGAAGGGCTCGATCGAGGCGAAGTCCTCAAGGTCCTCTGCCGCCTTCAGCCAGCAGCCGTCACTGAAGTCCATCGTGTCAGCCGTCTCGAGCATGACGTCGGACGAGCACTCGCGAAGCGCAAAGAAGTAGTACCAGTGCGCCGCAGGCCAGGCGTCCTTGGCACCGAGCGCGATCGGGGAGATTCCCGCGTCTTTCAGCTTACCGACGGCACCTTCGAGGTCGTCGATGGTCTCGGGGTTCTCTGAGATGCCTGCTTCGTCGAACAGATCCTGGCTGTAGAACATTCCGCCCGGCAGGACCGCGATCGGCATGGCCCAGATCTTGTCCTGATAGGTCTCCGCCGCGAACGTCTCTTTCGAGATCTGTTCTTGTGCCGTGTCCGAGAGCTCGTTTGTGATGTCCATCAGCTGCCCGGCATCCACCATGGCGGCCATCTTGCCTCCGCCGCGCTGCAGGAAGATGTCGGGAGCATTGCCCGAGTTGAGCGCCGTCTGGAGCTTGCCGTCGAGGTCTTCGTTCTGAAGCGCCTGGATCCTTATGGTGACGCCGTCGTGGTCCTTTTCGAACGCGGCGGCGGCATCTTCCCAGAACTGCTTTCCGTCGCCCGTCGTGGAGTTGTGCCACAGGGTCATCTCGACGCTGCCATCATCTGCCGCGCCGGTTCCGCTGCATCCGCTGAGCAGGAGTGCCCCTGCAGCGAGCGACGCGGACGCGGCGAGCCATCGCTTGGTTTTCATGTCTCACCTTTTCTCTTCATTGAGCGACGTCCCTCGCGAGAAGGGAGGACGCGGTGCTGCGCCAGCGGAAAGGATGCTGTCGCGACCCGGATCGTGCTTATCGCTGCTGTGCTCACACGACTCGAGTAGGTCGATACTGACAACGCCCCACAACGATGTCAAACGTTTTCGAAATCCTTTTCCATGCTACTGTCAGCGCATGGCGCGACGAGCAACGATTCACGACGTGGCCCGAGAGGCCGGCGTGTCGGTCGCCACTGTGTCGAAGGCGGTGAACGGCCGCTACGGCATCGCACCTCCCACCGTGCGCCGCGTTCTGGACGCTGTCGACAAGCTCGGCTACGAGTCGAGCCTCGTCGCGAGCAGCATGCGATCACGACGCACGGGAGTCGTCGGCGTGCTCGTCGCCGACTTCGAGCCCTTCAGCGCAGAGATTCTCAAGGGCGTCGGCGCGGCCCTCCATGAGTCAGAGCTCGACCTGCTCGCGTACAGCGGCACACGTCAGCGCGACAGCGAGGGCTGGGAGCGCCGGTCGCTGAGCCGGCTCAGCGGCACGCTCATCGACGGTGCGATCATGGTGACCCCGACGGTGGTCGGCGCAAGCTCCGACATTCCCATCGTCGCCGTTGACCCGCACACGGGACGCGCCGATCTTCCCACCGTCGAGTCCGACAGTTTCGGAGGAGCACTGCAGGCGACGCGCCATCTGGTCGAGCTGGGCCATGAGCGCATCGGCTTCGTCGCCGGCCGTCCCGATCTTCGCTCCTCGACGCTGCGTGAGGCCGGCTACCGGCAGGCGCTTCGCGAAGCCGGCATCCCGTTCGATCAGGCGCTCGTGCGCGTCGGACGCTACGAACCGGCCGAGGCGCGCGAGCGGACAGCATCCCTTCTGGCGAGCGCGAACCGGCCGACCGCGATCTTCGCGGCGAACGACATCTCGGCGATCGCCGTGCTCGAGCTCGCGACGAGCATGGGACTGACGGTGCCGCGCGATCTCTCGATCGTCGGATTCGACGACATTCCCGAGGCATCGCGGCTGAGCACTCCTCTCACGACAGTGCGGCAGTCGATGCAGCGCCTCGGAACCGAGGCTGTCACGCTGCTGCTCGCGCTGATGAACGGCGAGACGACGGATGCTGCGCATATTCGCCTCGCGACGGCGCTGATCCCGCGGGCCACCACGGCTCCGCCGCGTCACGCGCGCTAACGACACCTCACCGCGGACGTTGCGTCCGCAGCATCCACGAGTCGTCGCCCCGCTGGCCGGGAGCAAGATCATCCTGAGGATGAAAGCGTCATTCTTCAGGGGGACGCGGCAACGGCGCCGGCGTCTCTAACGTGGAATCATGATCGAAATACAGCATCTGAGCAAGCGCTACGGCACGAAGCTCGCCGTCGACGACATCACGGCGGCGATCCGGCCCGGCATCGTCACCGGCTTTCTCGGGCCGAACGGCGCCGGAAAGTCAACGACGATGCGCATGATGGTCGGACTCGACCGGCCGACGAGTGGGTCGGTGACGATCGGCGGCCACCAGTACCGGGACAGCAAGGCACCGCTGCACGAGGTGGGCGCGCTGCTTGAAGCCAAGGCCGTGCACACCGGGCGAACGGCGCAGAACCACCTGCTCGCCCTCGCCGCGACGCACGGAATCTCGAAGAAGCGCGTGGGCGAGGTGATCGAGATGACCGGCCTCGGGTCTGTCGCCAAGAAGCGCGTCGGAGGCTTCTCGCTCGGCATGGGCCAGCGTCTCGGTATCGCCGCTGCACTGCTCGGCGACCCGCACACGCTCATTCTCGACGAGCCGGTCAACGGTCTCGATCCCGAGGGCGTGCTGTGGGTGCGGCGACTGACGCGTCAGCTCGCCGACGAGGGGCGCACGGTCTTTCTCTCGTCGCACCTCATGAGCGAAATGGCCCAGACGGCCGATCACGTGATCGTGCTCGGTCGCGGCAAGATCATCGCCGACGCTCCGATGACCGACATCATCGCCGCGTCCACGGGAAACCTCGTGCACGTGCGCACGCCGCAGCCCGCCGACCTCGCGCGCGTCGTCGCCGGCCCCGACGTCACGGTGACATCGCGCGAGAACGGTCTGCTCGAGGTGACCGGTCTCGACGCAAGGCAGATCGGCGAGTCCGCAGCGTCCCACGGTCTCGTGCTCCACGAGCTCACGCCCGTCAACGCGTCGCTCGAAGACGCTTACCTGCAACTCACGAATGATGCGGTCGAGTACCGCACGGAGGAAGTCCGATGACCACCGCAACCGCTCCCGCTCCCCGGGCTCTCGACAGCATCCGCCTGTCATTTCCCGGACTCGTTCGTTCCGAATGGATCAAGCTGCGCAGTCTGCGTTCGACCGTCTGGTGCTATGTTCTGATCATTCTCGGAACGGCCGGGTTCGGCGTGCTCATGGCGCTCTCGGCAAACATCGAAAACGATGCTCTGCCGCAAACAGCCCAGAACAACATGGTCGCCCAGTACCTGACGATCGGCGGCAACTTCACGGGGCTCATCGCCGCCGTGCTCGGCGTGCTGATCATCAGTGGCGAGTACACGACGGGCATGATCCGCACCACGTACACGGCGGCACCGAAGCGTCTCAGCGCGTACACGGCGAAGGGCCTCGTGCTCACGGTCGTGACGTTCGTCGTGGGTCTCATCTCGATCGCCGCAGCCCTTGCCGTGTCGCTTCCCATCTTCGCCGCCAACAAGATCGTTCCAGAGCTCGGCAACCCGGACGTGCTGATCCCGCTCGTCGGCTCGGCTGCCTATCTCGCGCTCATTGCGCTGCTCTCGTTCTCGCTCGGCGCGATCCTGCGCAACTCCGCGGGAGGAATCGCGGCCGCCGTCGGTCTGCTGTTCGTGCTGCCCGTCGGCATCAACATTGTCTACAGCTTCACGGGTGCGGCCTGGGCGGCGAACATCGCCACGATCTTGCCCGGCTCGGTCGGGGCTGCTCTCTACCAGTACACGGGTGAGGGTGCCGGTCCTGCACCGGCCCCTGGCTTCGATGGCGACGGTCTCTTGGTTCTCGATCAGACCTGGTCGATCGTCATCTTCGCCGCGTGGATCGTGGTCGGTCTCATCGCCGGAGCGATTCTCACCAAACGTCGCGACGCCTGACACGTCGCGATCGGCTCGACGCCTTCGCCACCCTCGCGGCGGGGGCGTCGTGCTGTGCGCGGGTCAGTCGCTCAATCGAGGGACCGAACGCGGGCGCACGATGATCCAGAGCGCCGTGATCGCGATGGCGGCCGTTGCGATCATGACGCCGGCCATCGACTGCGTGCTCACGCCGAGGGCACCGACGATCGGAGAGGTCAAGCCCGCGACGCCGAAGTTGAGAGCACCCAGAAGGGATGCTGCGGTGCCCGCCTCATGCCCGTGGTTGACGAGCCCGAGAACCTGCACAGCGGGAAACGTGAACCCGCACGACATGATGTAGAAGAACAGCGGAATCAGAATGCCGATCAGGCCAGCGCCTGTGAACGCGAGAATGAACATCGTCGCGGCCGACAGCATCTGCACGATGGTCGTCGTCGCCAGCACCCACTGCGGGCCGTACCAGCGCATGAGCCGCGACGAGATCTGCACGCCGATCACCACGCCGATGGAGTTGGCCCCGAACAGCAGGCCGTACTGCTGAGCATCCATCGCGTACATCTCCTGAAACAGAAACGATGAGCTCGACAGATACGAGAACAGTCCAGAGAAGTTCATGGCGCCCATGAGCGCGACGCCGACGAAGATGCGGTCGCCGAAGACATTCTTGTAGCGCTCACCGACCGTTCCATGTCCCTTGCCAACGCGCCGCTCCTTGGGAAGCGTCTCGATGATGAAGACTGCGACGCACACGACGACAATGAGCCCGTACACAGCGAGAAACCAGAACAGGCCGCGCCAGGGAAGCCACAACAGAAGCTGCGATCCGAGCACGGGAGCGAGAATCGGTGCGAGCCCGTTGACGAGAGCGAGTCGCGACAGCATCCGCACGAGAGGCTTGCCGCCGAACAGGTCGCGCACCATCGCCATCGCCACAACGCCGCCTGCGGCCGCGCCCGCGCCCTGCAGCACGCGGAACACCATGAGCGTCACGACATCCGTCGCAACCGATGCCCCGAGGCTCGCGAACACGTGCACGCTCGTGGCGATGATGAGCGGAAGCCGGCGTCCGACCTTGTCGCTCCACGGGCCCATGAACAGCTGCCCCACAGCGAAGCCGATCGTCGTTCCGGTGAGGGTGAGCTGAATCACCGAGTCCGGCACAGCGAACTCCTCCGTGAGCACGGGGAACGCGGGCAGGTACAGGTCGATCGTAAAGGGGCCGAGCGCGGTGAGGGCACCGAGCACGAGCACGTAGACGAGGCGCTGACGTCCGGAGAGCGAGTCTCCGGGGTGCACGACAGTAGTCACAGAAGTCCTTGGCCGAGCATGGAGGTGTCGAGCGCGGTCCCGAGCCGCCCAGCGCTCGAATCGATTCGAGAGTGACTACTCTACTGGATGCTGTGGAACAGCGTTCACGATTCTCGCCGGGTCGTCGAGCACGCTGCCGAAGACGAGTTCCGCCGCGCCGATGAGCAGAATCTCGTCGCCGAGCGCCGCACGCGCGATGGCGACGTCTTCGAAGGCGGGGCCGAGCGTCTGCAGCCCGACAAGCCGCGTCATCTCGTCGGTGCGAGCGTCGTAGAGCGCGCCGAGGAAGCCCCCGAGCACCACGAGGGCGGGGTTGAGGATGTTTATCGTGTTGCGCAGCGCTGTCGAGAGCATGTCGACTTGCCTATCGATCTCGGCGACGGCGTCGTCGTCAAGTGCAGACAAAACGGCCTGCTCCAATTGGTCGGAGTCGACAGCGGGAACGTTGAGCACGTCGAGCAGTCGTGCTCGATTCACTTCGTCTTCGAGCGTGGCACCGGGAACCGCCGCCCCGGCGACGCGCGTGTGACCGAACTCGCCCGCGAACCCGCCGACGCCGCCGAGCAGCTCACCGCCCACGATCATTCCGCCACCGATACCGCTCGCACCGCCGTTGAGGTATACGAGGTCCGAGACGCCGTCACCTGCGCCGAAGTTGCGCTCGGCGACGGCGCCGAGGCTCGCATCGTTGCCGACCCAGCACGGCAGCAGCGTGGCCTCGGCGAGCATCGCCGAAAACGGCACGTCCTCCCAGCCCAGGTGGGGAGCGAGGCGCACGCAGCCGTCTGAGCTGCGAACGAGACCGGGAACCGCGGCGCCGAGCCCGAGAATCACGGCGCGATCGGGCAGCTCGCTGCGCAGCTCCGAGACAAGACCGGCGGTGATGCGCACAGCCTCTTCCGGCGTCGGCGCGGCGTCGACCTCGCGGCGCACGTGCGAGCGCACGACGGCGTCGAGTCCGACGACGCCAACCGTGATCGCGTCGACCTCGGGGTTGACCGCGAAAGCGACAGCATCCTTATGCGGTCGCACGAGCGGCGAGGGCCGTCCGACGGTTCGCGTTCCCTCGGGGAGCTCCTCGACGGCGAGTCCGAGTTCGACGAGCTCAGCGACGAGCGCCGCGACGGTCGACCGGTTAAGACCGGTGAGGGCGGTCAGCCGTGAGCGTGAGAGCCCGCCGCTGCGGTGAACGAGCCCGACGACCGTCGAGAGATTATGCCGTCTGACGGTATCGAGATTGTTTCCGCGCACTGCCACACTGCGACTCTAATGCGTGCCGCGGCATGCGGGCCGGATCGCGTCTCGTCCCGTGGTCACGACGCAGCGCGCGCCGATCACGACGCCACCGCACGAACCGTCGCGACCGACCCGCGTTCGATGTACCGCGGAGGCACAAGCTCGATGTGCGGATCGATCTCTGCGGTCAGCTGCTGAACAAGCAGCTCGACGCCGCGCACGCAGGAGTCCGCGGCGACCAGCGGAATCACGTCGAGCGGAGGCGCGAAACGCGACGTGTCGAAACTCGAGCACGCCGATACGACAGACAGGTCGTCGGGAACAGTCACCCCGCGATCGGCGAGCTCGTCGAGCGCGGAGGTCTGAATCGGCTCTTCGCAGTTCATGACCAGGCCCGTCATATCGGGAAGCTGTGCGTAGAGCTCGTCGAGAGCAGCACGCACCCCCGCTGGCCCGTGCCCAGGCAGCGCGACGGCGCTGCGCACGCCGAGCTCGTCTGCGGCGTCGACGAAGCCGGAGCGAAAGCGATGAGGAAAGTTCGACCCGCGCTCGTAGATGCGCGGCGGGTGTCCCAGCATGCCGATCGATCGGTGCCCGTGCTCGGCCAGACGAGTCAGCGACAGCTCGGCCGCCTGTCGAAAATCAAGGTCGACGCAGACGAGGCCGTGCGTGTCGTCTGGAATTCCGATGACCGTCGACGGCAGGCCGATCGATCGCAGCATCTGAGCGCGCTCGTCGTCTTTCGCGACGTCGAGAACGATGATTCCGTCGGCGAGCCGGCTCGCCGCGACCCGCTGCAGGCCCGCCGTCGCCTCATCCTCCGTCAGCAGAAGCACGTCGTAGTCGAACGATCGCGCCGCCTGTGTGACGGCGAGCACGAACGCCATGTGTGCTGGGGCATAGGTGTCGGCGTGCAGCGGAGCCGTCACGGCGAAGATGTGCGTCTTCGTTCCCGCGAGCATGCGCGCGCCGGCGTTCGGGCGATAGCCGAGCTCTCGCACAGCATCCTGAATGCGCTTGCGCGTCTCTTCGCCGATCGATCGTTTCCCGCTCAGCGCATACGAGACCGTGCTGATCGATACCCCTGCTGCCTTCGCAACATCGTGGATGTTCGCCACCCGTCCCCCATTTCCCCATCGAATCGCAGATCGCTCAGTCGGAGTTTAGATCACACCGACGGACTCACTCGGCAGCATTTCGCCACGTCCATGTCCCCTCAGCGTCGCTGGTCACCTGCACGCCGGAGTCGCTCCAGCTCGCGTGGAACACCGCGGCGCCTCCGTCGGGAGTGGTGATGGTGACGTCGCGGCCACCGGCATCCTGTGTCGGATACACCGCGAGCGTCAGGCCGTCGAGGTAGTCGTAGTCCGGGCGATCAGACCGCGCGCCGAGGGGAATCACGGAGCCCTCGCGAATCCAGAGCGGGATGCTGTCGAACGCGTGCGTCTCGGCGCGCCACGCGCCCCCATCGACGGTCTCGTTCGTGAAGAAGTTCGTCCAGCGGCCCGCCGGGAGGTAGTACTGCACCTCGCCCGCCGCGCTGAACACGGGAGCGACGAGCATCTGAGAGCCGATCATGTACTGGCGGTCGAGGTGATCGACCGACGGATCTCCAGCGAACTCCACCTGCATGGGACGCATGAACGGCAGCCCGGTCTCGTGCGCTTCGCGTCCCACCTGAAGCAGGTACGGCATGAGCCGGTTCTTCAGCTGCGCAAACGTGCGCGTCACGTCGACAGCGCTCTGCCCCGGCTCTTCTGTGCCGTCGTCGAAGAGCCACGGCACGCGGTAGCTCGTCGATCCGTGCAGGCGCGAGTGGCTCGACAGCAGCCCGAACGCGACCCACCGCTTGAACACGTCGGCGTCGGGCATGCCCTCGAAGCCGCCGATGTCGTGGCTCCAGAAGCCGAAGCCGCTCAGTGCGAGAGAGAGCCCCCCGCGCAGCGTCTCGGCCATCGATTCGAAGCTCGATGAGTTGTCGCCGCCCCAGTGCACCGGCATCTGCTGGCCGCCCGCGGTGGCCGAGCGCGCAAACAGTACGGCTTCGCCCTTTCCGCGGTACTCCTCCAGCACGTCGAAGACGGCCTTGTTGTACAGCTGCGTGTAGAGGTTGTGCATCGCCGCAGGGTCGGTGCCGTCGTGCCACACGACGTCGGTCGGAATCCGCTCGCCGAAGTCCGTCTTGATCGCGTCAACGCCCTGCTCGAGCAGCGCGCGGATCTTGCCCTGATACCACGTGACAGCGTCGGGGTTCGTGAAGTCGACGAGCGCCATGCCCGCTTGCCACATGTCCCACTGCCAAATGTCGCCGTTCGGCTTCTTGACCAGGTAATCGCCCGCAGCAGCCTCCTCGAACGCTGCACCGCGCTGGGCGATGTACGGGTTCATCCAGACGCTCACGCGCAGGTCTTTGCCGTGCAAGCGCTCGAGCATGCCGTCCGGGTCGGGGAACACGCGTGTGTCCCACGCGAAATCGGTCCAGTTGAACTCGCGCATCCAGAAGCAGTCGAAGTGGAAGACGCTCAGGGGAAGGTCGCGTTCGATCATGCCGTCGATGAAGCTCGACACGGTCTTCTCGTCGTAGTCGGTCGTGAAGCTCGTCGAGAGCCACAGCCCATACGACCAGGCCGGAACCTCTGCCGGGCGCCCCGTGAGCCGCGTGTAGCGCTCGATCACGTCGGCGGGAGTCGGGCCATCGATTACGAGGTACTCGAGAACTTCGCCGGGGACCGAGAACTGCACCTGCTCGACAGCTTCGCTGCCCACCTCGAACGACACGTGTTCGGAGTGGTTGACGAGCACGCCGTAGCCGCGGTTGGTGAGGTAGAACGGAACGCTCTTGTACGACTGCTCGCTCGACGTGCCGCCGTCGGCGTTCCAGACGTCGACAGACTGGCCGTTCTTGACCAGCGGGCCGAACCGTTCACCGAGCCCGTAGACAAGCTCGCCCACGCCGAGTGAGAGCTGAGCGTGAAGATAGCGGGATGCCGCGGGGCGGCCGTCTGCCGAGGCACCGACTTCTCCGACTGGCTCGGCTGCCACGGCAGCATCCGGTGCCAGATCCATGCGCCCGATCGACTTTCCGCCGCTTCGCGTGAGCACGCGCCCGTTCGATTCGAACTCAAGGCTCCACGGGCTTCCGGCGGCGATGCGCGCCGTGAGTGATCCGCTCGTGAGCGAACCGCCGACGTCATCGATGCGGATCTCCGTCGCGGCAGCATCCGCACCGGGCATTTCGAACCCGCGATGGTGCGCCGAACCGAGGTGGTTCTCGACGCGCACCGCTATGACGCCCGCGAGCGGGCTCGACAGCGACACCGTGAGCGCCGGGCGGTTCAGCGTGTCGCCGCGCCTGGCGATCACCCGCGTGGGTGCGGTGACGCGCACCGACTCCCCCACGCGCTCGATGTCATACGCCTCCTGGGCGTAGAGCGCTGTGACGCCGGGGCGGGTCTGCCAGAATCCGTCGGTGAACTTCATTTACTTGACTGCTCCTGCGGTGATGCCCCTGGTGAGGGTGCGTTGGAAGATGAGGAAGAAGATGAGTGTCGGTATGAGTCCGAGAAGCGCAGACGCACTCGTCGTCGTCACATCCATGAGCCGGTCGCCCTGCAGCACGGTGATCGCGACAGGCACCGTCTGCGTCGCATTGCTGATCAGGAACGTGAGGGGAATGAGGAATTCGTTCCACGTCCAGATGAAGAAGAAGATGAGCAGCACGCTCAGCGTCGGGCGCGAGATGGGAAACACGACGGTCCACAGAATGCGCCAGCGGCTGGCGCCATCGAGGGATGCTGCTTCGAGCAGCTCCTTCGGGAAGGTGCCGTACACCGATGCGAGCAGGTACGTGCCGAATGCCGACTGGATCACCGTGAAGATGATGATCACGGCCCACTGGCTGTCGTAGAGCCCGATCTGCTTGAACATGAAGTACAGCGGGTAGAGCAGCACCTCCTGCGGGAGCATGTTCGCCAGCAGAATGAGCACGACGATCCACGTGCGTCCCTTGATGCGGCCGATGCCGAGCGCGAAGGCGTTGAACATCGAGATCAGCACGGCGAACACGGCGACGAGTCCCGAGATGTAGATGCTGTTCCACAGCTTCTCAGGGAAGTTCACGCGTTCCCAGAATGCCACGAGCCCGTCGGTGTAGATTTCGGTCGGCAGCGCGAGCGGCCCCGACATGTTGTAGTCCTCGGGCGACTTGAACGAGTTGATGAGGATCATCAGGAACGGCACGGCGATGAAGAAGCCGATGATGATCGCGACGGCGAGAACGACCCAGTCGCCCGCGGTCTTGCGGTTCTTGCTGCCCGCTCTGCGAATGGGAGCGCGCCTGCCTGTTGTCACGAGTTCTGTGGCCATCAGACCTGCTCCTCCTTGCGCTCGAGCCGGTTCTGGAAGGTGATGAAGACAATGCTCACGATCGCGATCACGACGGTGAGTGCTGTGGCGATCGTCGCGCCGTAGCCGACCTGCTGCGACTGGAAGAACTCGCTGTACGCGTAGTACGCGGGAACGATCGTGGAGGTGCCTGGTCCGCCGCCCGTGAGCGCGTAGACCGGACCGAACACCTTGAGGGCGGCGATCGTGCACGTGAGCACGACGACGAAGATCTCGGGCCGGATGATGCTCGCGGTGATGGCGCGGAAGCGCTGAAACCAGTTCGCGCCGTCGAGCTCTGCCGCCTCGTACAGCTCGGGGTCCACGCGCTGCAGCGCCGCCATGAAGATCACGACCGGGTAGCCGAGCTGCACCCAGATCATGATCACCATGATGCTGATGAGCGCCGTGTCCGGGCTGCCGAGCCAGTTATGCTGCAGGTCACCGAGTCCGATCGCGGCGAGGACGTTGTTGAGCGCGCCGTTCTGCGGCCGCAGAATCCACCCGATCACGATCGCGGCGATCACCGACGGCATGATCTGCGGCAGGTAGTAAGTGGCGCGCAAGAAGCTCGCGAGCTTGCCGCCGAACTTGCGCCCGATGAGGTCGAAGAGCATGGCGGCGAGCACGAGGCCGAGTAGCGTCGGCACCACGACCATGGCGAGGATCATCGCGATCGAGTTGATGAACGACGTCCAGAACGTCTCATCGCCGAAGAGCTTGATCCAGTTATCGAGTCCCGTCCACTCGGGCGGTTTGATTCCCCGGTAGTCGGTGAACGACAGGTAGATGTTCCAGAACAGCGGGATCACGATGATCACCGCGAGCAGGGCAAGACCGGGAATCAGGTAGAACCAATAGGTTCGCGAGGTCGCGCCGGGGATCATGCCCTCGGGCGCGCGATCACGCTGCCGGTCGCGCGAGCGCGCACGGGCAACGGCAGCCGTTGTCGCCATGAGAAGTCCTTCGAATCAGTGTGCAGAAGAGGGGCCGGATGCTGCGGGGCGTCGCCCCGCAGCATCCGTACGGCTCAGCCGACGATGTCGTCGACGCCCGCCTGGTACTGCTCTCCGAGTTGCTTCTGCACTGCGGAGGCATCCTTCGTGCCGTTCAGCAGCTCCTGCAGCCCTGCGTTGAGCTCGTCGTAGAACGTGGCGGTGGGCCAGTCGGGGTAGAAGGCGATGCCGTCGCGCTCCGTCAGCGTGTTGAAGTTGGCGATGAGCTCTTTGCTCTTCTCGTCGGTGATGTCAGCCTCGTCTGCCGCAACGGGAACGCCACCGTTGTTGCCGATGAGCGCCTGAATCTCGGGGCGCATCGTGATGTCGATGAACTCGTAGGCGAGCTCCTTGTTCTGTGCCTTCTCGGGCACAGACCACATGTTCCCGGCCGAGCCGGGCGACATCTCGGCACCGGGGAAGAGGAAGGTTCCCCAGTCAGCATCCATCTCCGTCGTGAAACGGTTGTACCACCAGCTGCCCGAGAAGAAGATCGGGTATGTGCCGTTGATGAATGCCGTTCCGGCGTCTTCAGCCTTGAGCCCTGTTGCGTCGGGCGAGATGAAGCCCTTGTCTGTCCAGTCCTGAATCGTCTCGGTGGCGTAACTGATCTCGGGACCCGAGAAGTCGACGTCGTCCGTGTAGAGCTGGTAGGCGTCGACCCAGTCGCGGTCTGCCTTGGTCAGCGCGAGCTGGTACCAGAGCTGCCCGAGCGGGTACTCGGCTGCCGCCTCGGCGAGCGGGGTCACACCCTGATCGGCAAAGGCCTGCATGACCGACTCGAACTCGTCGAGCGTCGTCGGCACCTCGAGTCCGGCCTCGGCGAACATGTCTTTGTTGTAGTACACCTGAACGTACTCGCCGTAGTTGGGCACGCCGTACCAGCTGCCCGAGCCCATGATGCCGTCTTCGTTGTACATCGCGGTCGTCTGCAGCGAGGGCGCGAGCTTCTCGTCCCAGCCGTACTTCTCGACGGCCTCGTCGAGGCTCGACAGCAGTCCCTGGCTCGAGAGCAGGCCAGCCGTTGCGTTGCCCTTGTTGTACTCGAGCAGGTCGGGCGCCTCGTCTGAGTTGAGAACCTGGCTTGCTGTCGAGCGGATCTGCTCGAAGCTCTTCTCTTCGAACTCGACGGTTGCGCCGGTCTCTTCTTCGAAGATCTTGATCGCTTCAGCCCAGGCGATGCCCATGGCGCTGTCCGCGCTCTCGTAGTGCCAGAGCACGAGTGTGTCCTCGTCGTGGCTCGCTCCCGCTGAGCAGCCCGAGAGAACCATCGCGCCCAGTCCAACGGCGGCGATTGCAGTGGCCACCTTCGATTGGCGTTTCACGGTTTACCTCCTTGTAAGGCCCTGGTCGCCAGGGCTGTGTACGCCGAACTCGATCGAGGGAGATCGTCGTTTGTCTAAACGTTTCGACGCGCTGTGTTGCGCACGAGTCTAAACGCTTCGATAAGCCTTTCGCAACCGATTTGTCGAATCGAACGACAAACAACGAGGCGGTGCGTGCTCTGCCGCTACTGTTGAGGAATCCGACCGTGCACCGACGCAGAAAGAGACGCCCATCGATGTTCGTTGATATGCCAGAGGCCGACCTTGTCGCCTATCGCAGCTCGCAGACCGTTCCCGAGCACTTCGACGAATTCTGGCGTCGCACACTGCAGGAAGCCCGCGATGCGGCATCCGCTCCGGCCCTGACGCTCGTCGACTCCGGGCTCACGACGATCGACACGTACGACGTGACGTTCTCGGGGTACGCGGGGCAGCCGGTGCGCGCGTGGCTGCGTGTGCCCGCGGGAGCACAGGGGCCGCTGCCTGCGGTTGTCGAGTACATCGGCTACGGCGGAGGCCGCGGTCACCTGCACGAGAACCTCATGTGGGCATCTGCCGGTTTCGCTCATCTGCTCATGGACACCCGAGGGCAGGGAGCGGGCTGGGCGACCGGTGACACTCCCGATCCCGATGGCACGGGGCCGCAGATTCCGGGCATGATGACGCGCGGCATCGACAGCACAGACACGTACTACTACCGCCGCGTCTTCACCGACGCGGTACGCGCACTTGAAACCGCGCGCGAGCTCGAGATCACGGATGCTGAACGCACGGTGATCACGGGCGGCAGTCAGGGCGGCGGCATCGCCATCGCGGTCGCCGGGCTGGTTCCCGACGTCGCCGCGGCGGCGCCCTACGTTCCGTTCCTGTGCGATTTTCCCCGGGCGACCGTGATCACCGACAACGATCCGTACAAGGAGATCGGCCGCTACCTCGCCGTGCATCGCGACAAGGTCGCGAGCGTGCACGAGGTGCTGTCGTACTTCGACGGCGTCAACTTCGCCCGCCGGGCTGTGGCTCCGACGCTGTTCTCGGCGAGCCTCATGGACCCGACGTGCCCGCCGTCGACAATTTACGGCGCGTTCAACGAGTGGCGCGGGCCGAAGCGCATGTCGCTGTGGCAGTACAACGGCCACGAGGGCGGCGGACCGCTCGACCGCCAGTACGCCCTCGAGTTCTTCCGCGACGTGCTGGGCTAGCCCCGGTCACCGCAGCGCGACAGCATCCGGTCGCTCGACCGTGCTCGCGATGTCGACGACCGCGTGCTCCGCGCCCGCGCGCAGAATCGCGTCCATGACCTCGAGCACGTGAAACGCGAGCTCGCCAGACGCTCGGTGCGGCCGGCCTTCGTCAATCGCCTCCGCGAGGTCGACGATGCCGATGCCACGGCCGCCGTCGCGGAACCCCGCCGCGTCGACCAGCGGCATCCACTGCCTGCTCTCGGGCGTCCACACTTCGCCGGTCTGCGAGAAATGATTGGGGTCGGGAACGGCGATCGTGCCTTCCGTGCCGTACACCTCGAACAGCGGGGCCCGCGTCGCCCATACCTCGAAGCTCATCGTGACCGTCGCCGTCACCCCCGATGCGTGCTCGAGCAGCGCCGTGATGTGCGTGTCGACGTCGACGGGCACCGGCTCTCCGGCGAGCGCTCCGGTCGCGACGGTGCGCTGCCTGTTCGACCGCCTCACGGTTCCCGAGACCCGCGTCACCGGCCCGAACAGCGTCACGAGGCTCGTGAGGTAGTACGGACCCATGTCGAACAGGGGCCCGCCGCCCGGCTGGTAGTAGAACGCCGGAGAGGGGTGCCAGAGTTCGTGGCCCGGTGCGCTCCAGTGAACGGATGCTGCAACGGGCGACCCGACGCGCCCGTCGTCGAGAGCGCGCCGCGCCGATTGCACGCCGGTGCCGAGCACGGTGTCCGGCGCACATCCCACGCGGCGTCCTCGGTCTCGCGCGAGCTGGAGCACGGGCTGCGCCTGCTCGGGGGTGAGCGCGAGCGGCTTCTCTCCGTACACGTGCTTGCCTGCCTCAAGAGCGCGTCGAGCGATCTCGGCGTGAGCGGCAGGGATCGTCAGGTTCAGCACGAGGTCGACGCCGGGGTCCGCGAGCAGTGCGTCGACGGTCAGCGATCTGACGCCGCGCTCTGTGGCGACAGCATCCGCTCGCCCCTGGTCAACATCGGCGACGGCGACGATCTGAACGCCCGCGTGCCGCGGCAGTTCGGCGAAGTACTGCGCGCTGATGTTGCCGACGCCGACGATTCCGATGCGCAGGGGGCCTCCGGTTGCTGAACCGCCTCGGTCGGCGTTCAGCGTGCCGCCCACAGGAGTCCCCTCTCGACGATCGTGCGCACGTTCGGGTCGTCAAGAACCTCGAGCCGATGACCGGCGGTGCAGACGAAGATGCGTCCGCGACCCCACTTGCGGGTCCACACAGCGGGCGTCGTGACGGGCTCGTTCCACGCGTCGAAGTCACGGGCGGCGACTGTCGTCGTCGCGAGCACGTCGTTGTAGCCGTCTGAGAGCACCCAGTACTGCTCGGTCGTGAGTTCGAAGTCGCTGAGCCCCGCGACGATCGGGTGGTCGGCGCGCTCGGGAACGATGGTGATCGTGTGCGTGAGGTAGTTGTCGGCCTGCTCCCCCGCGAGCTCGCTCTTCGGAGCCTTCGCCGCGTGGTGGGCGAACTGCCCGCCAACCATGTGCAGGTAATCTGCGCTGTTGCGGTACGAGTCCGCGATGCCGCCGTGCCAGCCCGCGAGCCCCGTGCCGCCGCGCACCGCTCCGATGAGCCCGGCGAGCTCATCGTCGGCGATGGTGCTCATGGTGTTCGTCTGCACGATGAGATCGACGGATGCCAGAAATTCGGCGTCCGTGTATACCCCCGTCGATTCCTCCACCTGCACGTCGAAGTCGTTGCTCTCGAGAAACGGAATGACGCTGTCGGTCGTCTCGATCGGCTGGTGGCCGTCCCACCCGCCGCGCACGATGAGCGCTTGTCTGCGATTACTGCTCATTGCTGATTGTCTTCTTTCTGTGAGCTACTTCTTCTGCGAAAACGCGGCGTCGAAAGCGGCGTCCGGCGGACTGATCCGCGCGAGGTTGCGCACGAACTCCAGCGCTTCTGGGCCACCGACGAGCCGTTCCATTCCGGCGTCTTCCCACTCGACGCTCGTCGGCCCGTCATACCCGATGGCGTTGAGCGTTCGAAAAATCGGACCCCAGGGAACGTCGCCGTGACCCGTCGAGACGAAGTCCCAGCCGCGCCGCGGGTCGCCCCACGGCAGGTGTGAGCCGAGACGGCCGTTTCGCCCTCCCGTCAACTGCACGACCGATTCCTTGCAGTGCACGTGATAGATCTTCGGCGCGAAATCGAGCAGGAACGTCACCGGGTCGACCTGCTGCCACACGAAGTGGCTCGGGTCGAAATTGAAGCCGAACGCCTCACGGTCGCCGATCTCCTCAAGAGCGCGCTTCGCCGTCCAGTAGTCGTACGCGATCTCTGATGGGTGCACTTCGAGGGCAAACCGCACGCCGACCTCGTCGAACACGTCGAGAATCGGATTCCATCGATCGGCGAAGTCCCGGTAGCCTGCGTCGATCATGCCATCCGGTACGGGCGGAAAACCGGCGACGGTCTTCCAGATCGCCGAACCGCTGAAGCCGGTCACGACGTCAACGCCAAGGGCCGCGGCCGCGCGGGCCGTCTGCTTCATCTCCTCAGCGGCGCGTTGGCGGACGCCCTCGGCGTCGCCGTCGCCCCACACGTGTGCGGGCAGAATCGCCTCGTGCCGTTCGTCGATTGGATCGTCGCACACGGCCTGCCCGACGAGATGGTTCGAGATCGCGAACACCGACAGCCCGTTGCGTTCGAGAATCTCTCTGCGGTTGCGCACGTAGTCGGGGTCGGATGCTGCACGGCGAACGTCGAGGTGGTCACCCCAGCTCGCGATCTCGAGGCCGTCGTATCCCCACTCGCCGGCGAGGCGAGCGACCTCCTCGAACGGCAGGTCGGCCCATTGTCCGGTGAACAGTGTGATCGGACGCGTCATTGCTCTTCCTCTCGATTCTCGAATCTCATGCGGTGCGCCACGTCGACGCGTTCTGTGCGCTGTGCTCGACAGCATCCAGCACCCGCTGCACCTGGGCAGCCTCGGCAAACGACGGGCTGGGCTGCCTGCCTGCCGCGATGTCGTTGACGAGGTCGACGACCTGGTGGGTGAAGCCGTGCTCGTAGCCGAGACCGTGCCCCGTCGGCCACCAGTTGCCCACGTACGGGTGCTCGGGCTCGGTCACGATGATGCGCCTGAAGCCAATGGCCTCGGCATCGTCTGTCGCATCGTAGTAGTTGAGAACGTTCGACTCCTCGAAATCGAACGAGACCGAGCCGCGGCTGCCGTTGATCTCCACCCGCATGGCGTTCTTGCGGCCAAGCGCGTATCGCGTGGCTTCGAACACCCCGATCGCGCCGTCGGCGAATCGCGCGCTGAAGATCGCGGCGTCGTCCACGGTCACGGCGCCCTTCTCGGCATTCGCTGCATCGCCATGGCCGCCGAGTCCGACGAAATCGCCGCCGACGGGCCGCTCGGTCACGAACGTGTGGGTCAGCGCCGAGACTCCCTCGATGCGCTGCCCCGTCACCCACTGCGCAATGTCGATGCTGTGGGCCCCGATGTCGCCGAGCGCGCCGCTTCCCGCCTTTTCGCGATCGAGCCGCCACGTGAGAGGCGCGTTCTCGTCGCTCAGCCAGTCTTGCAGGTACTGCGCGCGCACATGCCGGATGCTGCCGAGCCGGCCCTCCTCGACGAATCTCTTTGCGAGGGTCAATGCGGGCGTGCGGCGGTACGTGAAGCCGCACATGGCAAAGACCCCCTGCTCGGCTGCGCGCGCAGCAGCATCCGCCATCTCCTCCGCGTCGGCGAGGGAGTTCGCCAGCGGCTTCTCGCACATGACGTGTTTGCCCGCGGCGAGCGCGGCGAGTGCGATCTCTCGGTGCGTGTCGCCCGGTGTGCAGATGTCGATGAGATCAATGTCGTCGCGCTCGATGAGGCGTCGCCAACCGGTCTCCACCGACTCCCAGCCCATGCGGTCTGCAGCCTCGCGGACCGCTGCCTCGTTGCGTCCTGCGACCGCCGTCAGCTCTGGCGTCAGCGGCAGGTCGAAGAACCGCGGGGCTGTGCGCCACGCGTGCGAGTGTGCGGCGCCCATGAACGCGTATCCGACCATGCCGACGCGCAGTCGTTGTGTGGTCATTGTGTCTCCCGTCATTTTCCGAATCCTGCTGTGAGACCGCTCACGAGCTGCCGGCGACCCAGCGCGTAGAGAACAACGATCGGAAGCGCCGACAGTGTCACCGCGGCGAGCACGGCAGGAATGTTTATCTGGAACTCACCTTGGTACGCCCACAGTGAAAGCGGAAGTACCCGCTTGTCGGCGCTTTGCGTGAGAACGAGTGGAAAGAGGAAGCCGTTCCACACGTTGAGCCCATCGTAGATCGCGACGGTGATGATCGCGGGCTTCGCCAACGGCACGACGAGGCTGCGCAGCATCCGCCAATCACCCGCACCGTCCATGTGCATCGACTCGAAAAGTTCACCGGGAATGTCTCGCATGAAATTGACGAGAATGAGCACCGTGATGGGAATGGCGAAGGCGATCGACGGAAGGATCAGCGCAAGCAGACTGTCGTAAAGGCGGAGCTGCGTGATCATGTAGTAGATCGGAATGATCGTCGCCTGCAGCGGTATCGCGATTCCCAGAAGGATGAGCGCGAACGAGTTCTTCGCGAATCGCGTTCTGCTGCGAACCACGTAGTAGGCGGCCATGACGCACACGATGAGCACGACCAGAACCGTCGACGCCGTCACGATCACGCTGTTCATGAAGTAGAGGGCGAAATCGTTCTGCAGCACCGTGACATACGCGTCGAGCGTGGGTTCAGACGGCGGAAGAAGTGCGTTCTCGCTGAAGAACGACGACTGTTCCCGGATGCTGGTGACGACGACGTAGTAGATCGGCACGATGATGATGGCGAGCCAGACCCAGCCGAGGAGCCCTCCGATGACGTTCGGGCGTGTTCTGACCGCGCTCATGCGCCCTCCATCTGGCTCTCCATGCGGTTGGCGCCGCTCATTCGGTTGAGAACGAGCGACAATGTCAGGCCGACGACAACGAGGATGACGGCGATGACGCTCGCGCGCCCCATGTCGAAGCTGCGGAACCCGACGAGATACATGTCCAGGGGAAGGATGCGGGTTGCATTCCCTGGGCCTCCCGCCGTGAGCACGTAGATCAGGTCGAAGTAGGTCAGCGAGCCGACGAGCATGAGCGTCGATGACGTCACGATTGTGTACCGCAGCTGCGGGATCGTGATCGACCAGAATCTCGTCCAGACGCTCGCTCCGTCGATCATCGCGGCTTCATACAAGCTTGCCGGGATCTGCTTGACGCCGGCTTGGTACAGGAGCGTGTGAAACGGAATGAAACTCCACGCGATCACGAAGAGCACGACGCCGAGGGCGAGTTGCGGATCTCCGAGCCAGTTCTGCGCGAGAGCGTCGATTCCCAGAGCGCTGCCGAGGCCGAAGTTCGGGTCGAGGAGTGATTTGAAGGCGATGGCCACCGCTGCGGCCGAGAACACGAGCGGGAGAAAGTACAGCACAGCAAGCACGGCCCGGTAGCGCTGGTGACCGGCCGTGAACACTCCGAGCAGAAGACTGATCGGCGCTTGGATGAGCCAGCTCGCGACCATGACAACGAAGCTCAGCCACGCCGCGTTTCCAGTCTCCGGCGACGTGAGCGTACGCAGCCAGTTGTCGACGCCCGCCCACGTCGGCGTTCCCAGCCCATCCCAGCTCATGAAGCTCAGAACCAGGACGCCTGCCAACGGAATCAGAGCGAAAACCGCGAAGAACGCAAGGGCCGGAATGACCATGACCGGGCTCGGACCGCGACGCGCACGCGTCGCGGACCGAGTGGCTCCTCCCGCTACCAACCGTTCGGTGACGGTTGTGACCACTAGAGCGTCCCGTTCATCGCGTCAACGAACTGCTGCGGTGTCGACTTCTTCAAGAAGACGAGATCGAGGTTCGTCAGGAGTTCCTGAGCTTGCGACGGGCGCAGCGCCTGATCCCAGGACAACTGGAAGTGCGGGGCGTTCTTGACCAAGTCGTAGGCGAAGGTGAGGAAGTCCGCGTTGTCCGACTTCGCAAGCTCCTCTTCAAGGCCAGCGACGGGCGGAACCCCTCCGCCCTCGATGAGCTGGGTGGTGTAATCGTCAGAGAACACCATCTCGTCGAGATACGAGGTGACCGTGTCCTGCACGTCTTCCGATGCGTCGGCGCTCACGGACCAGTAGTTGGCCGGGTTGCCGACGATGTTGGCAGGATCACCGGCACCACCCTCGATGGTCGGGAAGCTCGTCGTGGCGAGACCGCCGCGCTCCACGAAGTCGGGGGCGTCTGTGAGGAATGACGAGTAGAGCCAGCTGCCTTGCAGAAGCATCGCTGCCTTGCCCGTGTGCAGCAGGGCCGCGTCTGCGCGGGTATCGGCCACGACGGAACCGAAGCCATCGCCGAACGCGCCGCGATCAACGAGTTCCTGAATCTTCTCGAGTGCTTCGATGATCGCCGGGTCGGACCATGCGTCCTCTTCTCCTGCGAGTACAGCATCGAAGACCTCGGATCCGCCGATCCTGTCGGTGAGGTACTGAATCCACATCAACTCCGGCCACTTCGACGCACCGGCGAGGGCAAACGGTGTCACGCCTGCGTCAACGAACGCATCGACAGCCGAGAGCAGTTCGTTCCACGTCTTCGGTACGTCGACACCGACCTCGTCGAAAAGCTCAGTGTTGTAGTACAGAACCACGGGCTGGCTCTGTGAGTTGGGAACAGCGTAGAGCTTGTCGCCGATCATGCCGTTCTTCACGACGGACGGAAGCACACGATCAACGAGGTTGGACACCTTGCCCGTCAGATCGACGACCTTTCCCTGATCCACATAGTCGGCGAGTGTGCCGCCACCCCAGCCGAACACCAGACTCGGGCCGGTACCTGCGCCGATTGCCGTGCGGATCTTCTCCTTGTACGCGTCGTTGTTGAACCACTCGACGGAGATCTCGGCATCGGGATGTTCGCTGTTCCAGTTCTCGAACGACGTCTTCCAGATTTGTTCGTGCACGCTTCCGGTGGTGGCCCATGCGCTCGCCTCGCCGGCAGCGCTTTCGCCGGGTCCGCTCGTACCGCATGCGCTCAGCGTCAATGCGGCTGTGGCCAGCAGCGCAGTACCGAGCGCCAGTCTCCTTCGCGATCGGATCATGATTCGCCCTTTCTCATCGTTGAGTATCGCTTCGAAACAATTTCCGCAGTTCTTTCCGCGTCGTTTCGAGAGATTAGCAGACCAAATTACGCAGGACAATGGCCCGCGCGTGTACTCCCCGCACGTCTCGCCAGAGGTATAGGCTCGAAATAGTTTCAGGGGAGGTGTCGCATGGAGGTAGCTCGACCAACGCTGCACACGGTGGCGCACATGGCGGGAGTTTCAGCGGCGACAGCATCCAAGGTGCTCAATGACCGCGAAGGAATCGCGGAGAGCACGAGAAGACGCGTGCTCGATGCGATCAAGCAGACGGGGTACCGCCGCAGCGTCGAGACAGCTCCACACCGACGCCCAGCGATCGTCGCTGCCTCTCACGGCTTCGACTCTGCATACGCGGCGAGCATCGTCGACGGCATGGCGCGCGCCGTCGATCCGCTGGGCGTCGACCTCGTCGTGACTCTCGCTCGACGTACGGACACGCACGACGACGTCGCGTCCGCTGAGCAATGGCTTGCCGAACTCGCGGACGCAACGGGTGTGATCATGCTTACGGGAACTCTGTCGGATTCCATGATCTCGACAGCGCATTCGATGAACATTCCGATCGTGATGATCGATCCGATCGATACCAAAGACAGCCGAGTCGTCTCCATCGGCGCCACGAACTGGGAGGGTGGTCGAACCGCAACCGAGCACCTCATTACCCTCGGGCACCGGCGCATTGCGTGGATCGGCGGCCTTTCGGGGTCGATTCCGTCTATTGAACGACGTCACGGATACGCGAGCGCAATGCAAGGAGCGAGGTTGACCATCGACGAGTCACTGATCGTGAGCGGTGACTACACGTTCCAGACGGGATACGAGAACGCGCTGCCACTGCTGTCGCGTGCACATCCGCCGAGCGGCTTCGTGTGCGGCAATGACGAGATCGCCCTCGGAGTGATTCAGGCCGCACGCGAAGCGGGGCTCGGCGTACCGCATGACGTGTCGGTCGTGGGGTTCGACGACACTCCGGCCGCCCGGCGCGCGACACCCCAACTGACGACAGTTAATCAGCCGCTCGCGGGTATGGGTGCGATGGCCGTGGAGACCGTGCTGAGTCTCTCGCGCGGCGCAACGCCGCCGTCGATGCACATTCAGCTCGCGACGTCGCTCGTCGTGCGCGAGTCGACGGCGCCGCCACGGTGACGGTTCTTCGAGGGACCAAAGCGGCCCGACGCGACCGGATAGAGTAAATGCGTGATTTCGGGGGAACGCCTTTCAGAGACCGGGCAGTGGCTCGAGTCTCAAGAGGGCACCCGTTGGTGGTACGACAGCGGGGCGCTGTGCCTCGATTTCGCCTACACCGGACCGAACGATGACACCGGCGACGGCCTGGCCTCGAGTTGGGAGCAGCTCGTCAATTCGGCTGACCTCGATGAATGGCTGAGCGACCGCTTCACCGTGTCTGCCGGGAACGAACGCGATCTGCGCGACGCGCTCACACTGCGCGAAGCGATTGCGCATGTCATGAAAACCGCTGCTGCGCAGAAGAACCCACTGCGCCGCGACATCGACATCATCAATCTGTATGCCGCGACTCCCGACCTTCCTCCGCGGCTCGACGGCGGATCGCGGCAGGCGGGGCGAACGATGCCGAGAGCAGGGCAAGCGCTGTCGACAATCGCGCGCGACGCCGTGAGCGTCTTCGGCGGCGAGCGCGGCGGAATCATCCGCACATGCGATGCCGACGACTGCTCGCTGATCTACCTGGACGTCTCGCGCGCGGGAACGCGGCGCTGGTGCTCCATGCAGCGCTGCGGAAACCGGCACAAAGTGCGGCAGCATCGAGCCAGGCAGCGAGCGAGGGCCGAGGCGAACGCTCAGCCCGCTGCCCAGTAGCCGTCTGCTCCGAGAACCGGGACAAGCTCGCTCACGTCAACCGTGCCCGCGGCAACAACATCGTCACGACGGCCAGCAGCGATCTGCTTCTGCCCCGCCGCGGACGCCGTGAACAGGTGGCCGACGGCGCGCTCAAGCCCGGTGAACGCCGCACTTGCCGCCGCGGCTTCGGGAGAGGCGTAGTCGATGCCGACGGCAGCGAGTGCATCGACGATGGCACCGCCCGCGAACAACGCGTCAACGGCGAACCCCGACCCGTTCGGCTCAGATGCCGTCTCGGCGACGACGGCGACGCGCACTCGGTCGCCCTGCTCGACTTGGAACTGCAGAACGCGTTGTGCGACAGCCGTGCGATTGCGCAGCGAGGCGGCGTACACGCGCGCACCCGTTGCTCGAGCAGCATCCTCGACCCACTCGCTCGCCCGAGCGCGGCCGCGCGCCTCGATCTCCGTCGAGAGCGGATGCCCGTCGGCGATCCCCTGCGCAACGATGACGACGCCAGCGCCCTCAGCGATGGTCTCGAGCCCCGCGCTTCCCCACTCGAACCGAACCTCATACCGCTGTTGCTGCTGAACTTCTGTGCTCACGCCGCCAGCCTAGGCCTGTGCCGGCGGCAGCATCCGGAGTGTTGCCCCGTATGACGACCGCGTCAATACCAGCGCGGGTCATCGCGCGGCTCGGGAACGACATCGGCGATGATGCGGTCGTGCGGACGGCGATCCTCGGGCGCTGGCATGCGCATGGCGAGACGAATGGCGTCCCAATCGTGACGACTGAGCTCGACAAGGCCCGGACGCAGCTTCACGCCCCAGGTGCGACTGGACCGGGTGAGATCAAGGTGGGGTTTGAGCGGGCGAATCGGCGCTTCGATCGCAGGGCGGTACCAGTCCATGCGGCGCCGCCAGTGGCGAGCGGATGCGTCGGCGCGACGATCAGCCGAGTAGACCTCATCGTCGGCAACGCGCCCGATCGCTGTGAAGGCGCGCAGCGGTGCGCCATCCGCCGACTCGCGCGGCGAGTAGTAGACGAGACCGTCGGCTTCGCCGAGCCGGCTGATCGCCTCGCGGCTGCCGTAATTGAGCTGAGCGATGCCCAGACGAACCGCCTCGCGCACGTGGTCCCGCTGAACCACGCCAAGCCAGAACCGAATCGCCATGTGCTATTTCTACCCGAAACCGACGACGCGCAGGCAGACTGGGGCCATGTACGTGCAGTTGAAGCTGGTGCTCGACACTGACGCCGCCGCCGCGTGGCGGGCACTGAGGTCGCCCGCGGTGATGCGGGAGTTGTACGCTCCGTTCATCAGCGTCGACACGGGCGCCGAAACCATGTGGGGCAATACCGCACGCGAGGCACCTCTGTCGTTCGCGGGACTCGTGCCGCTCGGGCGCCAGCTGATCGACCTGGACTACGACGAGACGAGCCACCGCGGCGTGAAGATTCTGCGCGACACGGGCGCTCCAACCAGCGGTCCGCTCAGCGCCCTGCGCGGCTGGAACCACCGTATGGCGGTGTCGCCCGCTCCCGGCGAACCCGGCCGGACGCTGCTGCGCGATCGACTGAGCTTTCACGGGCCGGCAGCCGCGGCGTACTGGTATCCGCTCTGGGCCATCTGGCAGTGGCGTGGCTCCCGCTTGCGCGACATGGCGCCGAGTTGGGCGTTCGACCCCGAGCTGCAGAGCGATTGAGAGCGCGGCGGCGACTCACAGCATCCATCAGCTAGACTGAGTGCACTTGCGGGCAACGTCATGCCCCTTGCGTCGTAGAACGCTCCCTCTCCCCGGCAACGGGTCGATGACTTTCATACGGCGAACGAATGCGCGATCCCGCGCCTTCGCCATTTCTCCGCATCACCTGCGGATCTCGATGCCTGAAAGGCACCATGTCAGAAAACACATTCGGCGCGCTCGGCGTGCCCGCTCCCCTCGTGTCTGCCCTCGCGAATGATGGCAAGACCGAAGCCTTCCCGATTCAGATCGACACGCTGCCCGACACACTCGCCGGGCGCGACGTGCTCGGTCGCGGCCGCACCGGCAGCGGTAAGACCCTCGCATTCTCGATTCCCATGGTCGCGCGCCTCGGCACAGATCTGGCCGGCGGCAAGCGCCGTCCCGGCCGGCCGCTCGGCCTCGTTCTTGCGCCGACGCGCGAGCTCGCGACGCAGATCGATGCCGTGCTCGCACCGCTCGCCGCGGCGTACGGCATGAAGACCACGACGATCTACGGCGGCATCAACCAGCGCCGCCAGGTTGAGGCGCTCAACGCCGGCGTCGACATCGTGGTTGCGTGCCCCGGCCGTCTCGAAGATCTCATGAACCAGGGCCACGTTCGCCTCGACGCCGTCGAGATCACGGTGCTCGACGAGGCGGATCACATGGCCGACCTCGGGTTTCTGCCGGTCGTCACGCGCATTCTCGCGGCAACACCCGAGAACGGGCAGCGTCTGCTGTTCTCGGCGACGCTTGACAACGGCGTCGACAAGATCGTCAAGCGCTTTCTGCACAAGCCCGTGACGCACTCGGTCGACGACGAGACCAGCCCCGTCGACGCCATGACGCACCACGTGTTCTTTGTCGAGGATGCTGACGGCAAGAGGGCCCTCGTCGAGAAGCTCGCCTCCGGCCGTGGTCGCCGCATTCTCTTCACCCGCACCAAGCACCACGCCAAGAAGCTGGCGCGTCAGCTGACGGCATCCGGAATTCCCGCCGTCGACCTGCACGGCAACCTCTCGCAGCCGCAGCGCGACCGCAACCTTGCGGCCTTCAGCGACGGCAGTGCGCGCGTACTCGTGGCAACAGATGTCGCCGCGCGCGGCGTGCACGTCGACAACGTCGAGCTTGTTGTGCACGTTGACCCGCCCGTCGAGCACAAGGCGTACCTGCACCGCTCCGGCCGTACGGCGCGTGCCGGCAGCGAGGGCACTGTTGTGACCGTGTGCCTCCCCGTGCAGCGCGACGACCTCAAGAAGATTCTGCGCAAGGCGGCGATCACGGTGACCCCGCAGACGGTGACCGCCGAGTCGCGCGTCGTCGTCGAGCTTGTGGGCGAGGAAGCGCCGTACGTGAAGCCGCAGCCGAAGCCCGTGCAGCAGCAGGGCGGCGGTAAGTCGCAGGGTGCGAACGCGCGACGCAAGCGAGCGGCACGCGAGGGGCGTCAGGATGCCGGTGGGCGCGGCTCCGGCCAGCGCAGTTCTGGTCGCGGAGAGCGCGACGATGCTCCGCGGCGCGACCGTTCCGGCCGCCCTGCTGCCGTGAAGTCGGGCGCTAGCCGCTCTGGCCAGGGGCGCTCGGGAGCGCGCTCGGGTCAAGGCCGTTCTGCTCAGGGGCGATCGGGCTCGCAGGGCGTGTACAGCACGTCCTCGCCGGGCGCATCAGCTCCCCGTGGCGAGCGCACGCACCGCCGCGTCTCGTCACGCTAACCGCAACTCCGAGCGCGCACTCACCTGAAGGCGCCAAGAACGTATCGGCGGAGAGGTAACGTTACCTCTCCGCCGATACGTTTTTGGCGCAATCCGTGGCGGGCGAGTGCGTCACAGCATCCGTCGATTATGAACCGGCGAGAAGTCGATGTACCGTCTCGATATGGACACCACGGATGCTGTCACTCCCACACTCGATGTGGTCATTCGCCCGGTGCGCGATGTTGACGCCGAGTCACTCGGTCGCGTGCATGCGAAGTGCTGGCACGAGACCTACGATCACCTGATCAGCACGGCCGCGCTCGAGCGCGTATCGCCGCTGCGCCTCGCCGAGCTCTGGACGCACTGGACGCAGCAGGGCGACGAGTACCACCAGCACGTCGCGCTCGTCGACGGCGAGATCGTGGGCTTCGTCGGTTCTGGCCCGGCTCGCGATGAAGACGCGCCGCGCGACCGCGAGCTGTACTACCTCTACCTGCTTGCCGCGTTCCACGGCACCGGCATTGGGCAGAAGCTGTTCGACGCCGCGTGCGGCGACCGCCCCGGCTACCTGTGGGTCGCGGATGACAACCCGCGAGCGCACGGCTTCTACAAGCGCAACGGTCTTAAGCGCGATGGCGCGCAGCAGGTGCAGCCGTTCCTCGGTGAAGAGATTCTCGAGGTGAGGCTCGTTCGGTAGCGCGCGGCGGCCTCAGGCATGCACGACGACACGAATCTCACCGTCGGTCGCGCGACGCGCGTTCTGAACGAGCGCGTCTCGGCCGCGATCTATTCGAGCGCCGTTCCGCTCTCGGTGAGCGCGCACGCCCTCGCGGGCAAACCGATCACCCCAGAAGTGGGGCTCGCGCTGGAGTTCACGCCGTTCGAGGTGGACAGCGCGTGGGGGCCGGCATGGGGAACGACGTGGTTCAAGCTCACTGGCTCGGTGCCGGCCGAGTGGGCGGGGCGTCGCGTCGAGGCACGCGTCGACCTCGGCTTCGACACGAACATGACCGGGTTTCAGTGCGAAGCACTCGCCTACCGCGCCGATGGAACACCCGTGAAGAGCATCAACCCGCGCAATCAGTGGATTCCGATCGCGGATGCTGCCGAAGGCGGCGAGCCGATCGAGCTGTACCTCGAAGCAGCATCCAACCCGGTTCTTCTCGACTACCACCCCTTCTTGCCCACGCAAGAGGGCGACATCGAAACCTCGTCACCCAAGCCGCTGTACCGCGCGCGTCGCATGGAGCTTGCCGTCTTCGAACCCGAGGTCTTCGAGCTCTCACTCGACCTCGAGGTGCTTCTCGGGCTTCAGGCAGAGCTTCCGGCCTCCGAGCCACGCCGCATGCGCATTCTGCAGGCCCTCGACAATGCGCTCGACAGCCTCGATCTGCAGCGCATCGTCGAGACAGCATCCGAGGCCCGCGCTCAGCTTCGCGACGTGCTCGACTCCCCTGCCGAAGCCAGCAGCCATCGCATCGCCGCGATCGGCCACGCGCACATTGACTCGGCATGGCTGTGGCCTCTGCGCGAGACGATCCGCAAGGTCGCCCGCACCGCGTCGTCGATGACCGAGCTCATCGACCGAGACCCCGACTTTCTGTACGGCATGTCGAGCGCGCAGCAGTACGAGTGGATCAAACAGCACCGCCCCGAGGTCTACGCGAGGGTGAAGGATGCTGTCGAGCACGGCCGTTTTCTGCCACTCGGCGGCATGTGGGTCGAATCCGACACGGTCATGCCGACCGGCGAGTCGCTCGCACGTCAGTTCGCCTATGGGCAGCGCTTCTTCGAGCGGGAGTTCGGCGTGCGCTCCAAGGGCGTGTGGCTGCCCGACAGCTTCGGCTACTCCCCCGCACTGCCGCAGCTGATGCGCCGCGCGGGATTCGAGTGGTTCTTCACGCAGAAGATCTCGTGGAACCAGCGCAACGTCTTTCCGCACCACTCGTTTCTCTGGGAGGGCATCGACGGTTCGCGCGTATTCACGCATTTTCCTCCGATGGACACGTACAGCTCGGAGCTGTCGGGCGCAGAGGTCGCGAAGTCGAGCCGGCAGTTTCGGGAGAACCGCGTCGCCTCGCGGTCGATCGCGCCTGTGGGCTGGGGCGACGGTGGCGGCGGAACAACGCGCGAGATGACCGGCAAGGCGCGCCGGCTGGCGAACCTTGAAGGCAGCGCGCGCGTTGCTTGGCAGCATCCGGATGACTTCTTCGACGAAGCGCGAGCCGAGCTCACAGACCCGGCCGTGTGGGTGGGCGAACTGTACCTCGAGCTGCACCGCGGAACCCTCACGAGCCAGCACGCGACGAAGGCCGGCAACCGCCGTGCGGAGCAGGCGCTCATCGAGGCCGAACTGTGGGCCGCCACGGCGGCGGTGCGCGAGGGCTTTGCGTACCCGTATGACGAGATCGATCGGTTGTGGAAGCTGCTTCTGCTGCACCAGTTTCACGACATTCTGCCCGGAACATCTATCGCCTGGGTGCACCGCGAGGCCGCGGCGGCACTTGCAGGCGTGGTCTCCGACGCGCAAGCGATCGCGGCCGATGCTCGTCGCACGCTTGTCGGCGAGGGCAACCGCGAGCTCGTGTTCAGCCCGAGTTCGGTCGCCGGACCTGTGCCGCTCGGCGCGGCGCCTGCCGCAGCATCCGCCCCCGCTGTCTCTCTGACAGAACGCGACGGAGGTTTCGTGCTCGCCAATGAGCAGGTCAGTATCGTGGTGTCGCGGGAGGGCCTCATCACCTCGGCGATCGACGCCGCCACGGGACGCGACGCGATCCCGCAGGGCATGGCCGCGAATCTGCTCCAGCTGCACCAGGACTTTCCCAACATGTGGGACGCGTGGGACATCGACCGCTTCTACCGCAATCGCGTTGACGACTTGCGCGGCGTGGAATCTCTCAGCGCGACGGTCACCGACGGCGTCGCTCACGTCACGGTCGAGCGCACATTCTCGCAGTCATCGGTGCGGCAGACGATCTCGCTGGCGCCGGGAGCGAAGACCGTCGTGCTGCGTTCAGAAATCGACTGGCACGAGACCGAGAAGCTGCTCAAACTCGCGTTTCCGCTCCACGTGCACGCGGCGCACACCGAGGCGGAGACGCAATTCGGTTTCCACGCGCGGCCCACGCACGTCAACACGAGCTGGGAGGCGGCGAAGTTCGAAACGTCGATGCACCGGTTCGTCCTGGTGCGCGAGCCCGATTTCGGCGTCGCCCTCGTGAATGACTCGGTGTATGGCTACGACACAGCGAGAGATTCGACGGATGCCGGTGTGACCACGACCGTGCGACTGTCGCTGCTGCGCGCGCCGCGGTTCCCCGATCCCGAGACCGACCATGGAACGCACGTGATCACGACGGGGCTCGTGATCGGCGCGGACCCGCAGAGCGCGACGGCGGCGGGCATCGAGATGAACGCCCCGGCAACGGCGGTGACGGGCGCGCACGAGGTGCAACCGGTTGTTTCGGTGACGGGCGATGGCATCGTCATCTCGAGCGTGAAGCTCGCAGACGACCGCTCGGGCGACGTTATCGTGAGGGTCTACGAATCGCTCGGACGTCGCGTCTCGGGCAGACTCGACGTGGGCTTCGAGAACGGCGGAATTCGCGAGGTTTCGCTCATCGAAGACGACGTCGACGATGCACGCACCGGCGAGGATCTCTCGCTCACGCCGTTTGAGGTGCGCACGCTGCGAATCACGCGCTGACCGCGAGGGCGCTTCCTCGGTGTTAACCGCTGAGCGAGTCAAGCAGTCGAGGTGAGAACGCTAGCGGCTGAGCCCCGTGTCGTTCGGATCAGGCAGCGGCGGCCTCGGCGGTGCGTCGTCGGGAAGCGGCATGGTTTGAGCCGCAGGACTCCCCTGATTCGCCGAAGATTCTCGCTCGTGCACACTCTCTGTCGCGGCGGTGCTATCCGGAACGTGTGCAGTTTCAGCCGGGGCGCCGCTCGCCTGTTCGGCACCGCTGGCGACGGTCTCGGCGGATGCTGTCGCGGGATGCGCCGCGACAGCTCCCTGCCCGCCGCCGGTGCGCGTCTGCCCGACAGCATCCGCCCCTTTTGCCGCCAGCATCGCTGCGAGAAACCGGACGAACATCGTGATCCAGGCGAAGAGAACGCCAAAGGCGATGAGTTCGTAGTTGGTGAGAGGGAGCAGGCCGGGACCGTAGAACAGCCAAGTCGCGCCGCTGAGCAGAAGGAGGCTGCCCAACGTCGCCGCAAAGAACGGCAGCGGCATTCCGCGCAGCGCGATCGGAGAGACCAGCATGAGCACGCCGAAGAGCGCCGAGAGCCCGATCGCGAAGACGTTGTGCACGTCTACACTCACGTTCACGGGAACGAAGCCGATTCCGGCCAGCGCCACCCCCATCGCGATGAACAGCGTCGAAACCAGGGGCGCCGCGAACGGGTAGCGAATCACGCGAGCGGTGTGCAGGTTGCGAATGTCACGGTCGACGTAGAGGGCGAAGGTGGTGACGAGGATGCCGGCGATGATGAGGATCGCGTTGAAGCTGATGCTAGGCCGGTTGCCGTACGCGCCGAGGGCGCTGATCTGGTATCGCCACCAGACGGGGTCCGTCGACGTCGCCATCGCGGTGAGCAGGCCAACGCCGACGAAGAGAAACATGCGCTGCGAGAGGCTGACGGTGTTGAGGCGCGAGACGGCGAGGTACAGCATGTACGCCGCGAGACCCGTGACGGCTCCGCAGCCGATTGACGCGCTCACGGGGTCGATGGTGAGACGGCGGAATGCGAGTTGCACGACGAACAGGAGCACGGCGGTGGCGAGCGCTCCGAGCGCTGTGTGCACGATGGCGACAACGAGAGCGTCGAGCGTGAACTTCCACGACGGCAGCTCGAGACGCCACTCCTGGCCGTCAAGTCGGCGTGAGCGCCAGTATCCGACTCCCGCGGCAATGGTTCCGAGCACGACGACGGCGCACACAGAGACCATGCCGATCGACCAGTGGCCCCACTCCCAGTCTGTCCAGATGGGCACGGACATGCCGCCGAACACGATAAAGGCGAAGCCCACGGCGATCAGCGCAGCGGCGATTCCCGCGAGGAGAGCTTCGACCTCGATCTTGATGCCGCGCTGCCGGTCGCGCCTGTTCGCCGAAGGAACGGCACGAGGGCGTCGACGAGCAGCTGATCTCACGAAGACCAAGTGTATTCAAGTGCGCTGACGGCGTGCTCAGACGATGCGTCCGACGCTCGCGAGCGCCATTCGCAGAAGAGTGCCGCGACCGCCCTCCATCTCGGCGGCGACGGCGTCTGACTGAGCTTCTTCCGGTGGCATCCACGTGAGCTCGAGAGCATCCTGTCTCGGATCGCATGTTCCGGTGACCGGTACGACGTAGACGAGTGAGACGGCGTGCTGGCGTTCGTCGCTGAACGGGGTGAGCCCGGGCATCGGAAAGTACTCGGCGACCGTGAATGGTGCGGGAGACGCCGGCAGCAGCGGAAATGCCATGGGACCGAGGTCCTTCTCAAGGTGGCGGAACAGTGCGTCGCGCAGGGTCTCGCCGTACATCACGCGCCCTGAGACGAGCGTTCTCGTCATCTGACCGGTCGCAGTGGCTCGCAGCAGCACGCCAACCTCGGTGACGACGCCCATGCCGTCGACGCGCACCGGCACCGCTTCGACGTAGAGAAGCGGCAGTCGATGGCGAATCTGTTCGAGCTCGATGTCAGTCAGCCACCCCGGAGCCGAAACGCCCTGTGGTTCCTCTGGGTCGTCTGGCTGGTCGGGATCTGGTGTGCGAACGTCCATGCTTCATTGTTGCAAGGGCGAGCGACAGCGACGTCAGAGCGCGCCGGTAAGCTGAGTTTCACAGCGATCAGAGGAGGATGCCGCACCATGAGCACCGAGTCGACGAGCCCGCAGATCGACCCTGACGCCGTCATCTGGTCTGCATCAGAATCCGATCGCGAGGGACGACCGCTGCTCGTCCTCATGCACGGGCACGGTTCGCACGAGGGTGACCTGTTCGGCCTCGCGCCATCGCTTCCGCTGGAGCCCGTGATCGCATCGCTGCGCGCGCCGCATGCCGCGCCGTGGCCACTTGACGGATGGTCGTGGTTCACCGCGGGCACCGACGCGGGGCCCGACCGCGATGAGGTGAACGAATCAGCGGATGCTGTCATCGCATGGCTTGACAGCCTCACCGTCGCCCCCACATCCGTTGGGCTCCTCGGCTTCTCGCAGGGCGGTGCCATGGTCTTGCAGCTCATGCGCCGCGCGCCTTCGCGCTTCGCGTACGGAATCGTGCTCGCCGGTTTCGTCACTCCCGGCGAGGAGCCCGGCGACACCGAATTGGCCGAGAGCAGGCCTCCCGTGTTCTGGGGACGCGGCACGGCCGATGATGTGATTCACGACTCGGCCATTCTGCGCACGACGGACTGGCTCCCCGAGCACTCGACCCTGTCCGGGCGTATCTACGAGGGCCTTGGGCACGGCATCAATCAACAGGGGGTTGCCGACATTCGGGGTTTCATCGAACGTCAGCTCTGAGTCGTCACCCATCACACTCAAGGAGCAGATCGTGACTGATTCAGCGCCAACCGTCCTCTTCGTCTGTGTGCACAATGCCGGACGCTCCCAGATGGCCGCGGGCTTCCTCTCCGCGCTGGGCAGCGAAGCCGTTGATGTTCGTTCTGCCGGCTCGATGCCGGCGGAACAGATCAACCCGGTAGCAGTGCAGGCGATGGCGGAAGTCGGAATCGACATATCGTCCCAGGTACCGAAGATTCTGACAGTGGATGCTGTCAAGCAAGCGGATGCTGTCATCACGATGGGTTGCGGCGATGCCTGTCCCATCTTCCCCGGCAAGCGTTATGAAGATTGGCAGCTCGACGACCCGGCGGGTCAGGATATTGACGCGGTGCGACCGATACGCGATGAGATCCGCAACCGCGTCCTCTCGCTCATGACCGAAATCGGGATCCCCTGAGAGCAGCGGTGGCGATCGGCGTGCCCGTGGTGGCGGATCAAGCGAAGAACATAGATTTCTCAATCGCGAGCGCTACGCAGATGGTTCCAGCACTACGCCGACGCGGGTGGCACCTCTTCGAGCACCCGGCAGTGTCAGGTGCCTGTGATTAGCTGAAGTCATGAGCGGCGTGCTCGACAAATTCTCTCCCGCGACCCGCGACTGGTTCGCCGGCGCATTCACCGCGCCCACACGCGCTCAAGAGGGCGCCTGGAACTCGATCTCCCACGGCAAACACACGCTCGTCGTCGCTCCGACCGGCTCCGGAAAGACCCTGTCGGCGTTCCTCTGGTCAATTGACAGACTCATGGATGCTGCCGCGCACTCGCCCGAGCCCGCCAGCAAGCTTCGCCGCGGCACCCGGGTGCTGTACATCTCGCCCCTCAAGGCCCTCGGCGTCGATGTTGAACGCAACCTGCGCGCTCCCCTTGTCGGCATTACGCAGACGGCGAAGCGTCTCGGCGTCGAACCGCCGGAAGTGACCGTCGGAGTTCGTTCAGGCGATACACCGGCCAAAGACCGGCGGACATTGATCTCAAAGCCGCCCGACATCTTGATCACGACGCCCGAATCACTTTTTCTCATGCTCACATCTCAAGCGCGAGAGACCCTTCGCACCGTCGACACCGTGATCATCGATGAAGTCCACGCTGTAGCCGCCACCAAACGCGGGGCCCACCTAGCCGTTTCACTTGAACGCCTCGACGCTCTGCTCGAGAATCCGGCTCAGCGGATCGGGCTCTCGGCAACGGTTCGACCCCGCGAAGAGATCGCCCGCTTCCTCGGCGGCACCTCACCCGTCGAGATCGTCGCTCCACCGGCAGAGAAGACGTTCGAGCTCGACGTTGTTGTTCCCGTCGACGATATGACCGATCTCACGGTCGGGCAGCCACCGCGGGCGGAGCCGACTGAGGGCGGTTCCGCCGCCGGCCCCGTGCGTGACGACGGCGAACGGGCGGGTTCCATCTGGCCGCACGTCGAAGAAGCCATCGTCGACCGCATCCTCGCCCACAAATCAACGATCGTCTTTGCCAACTCGCGCCGCTTGGCCGAAAGGCTCACCGCGAGACTGAACGAGATTCATGAAGCACGCCTCGACGCAGATGTTCTGGTCAACGATCCTCTGCCCGACAACTGGCCCGGTCAACCCGGCCGAGAGCCCGCAAGCACGAGTGAGCCCGCTCACATCGCGTCGCAATCGACGACGCCCACGCGCGCACCAGCGGCCCTAATGGGCGGCAGCGGTCAGACGCACGGCCTGAACGACGAATCGGCCATCCTCGCCCGCGCCCACCACGGATCCGTCTCGAAAGAGCAGCGTGCCCAGGTCGAAGACGACCTCAAGTCCGGGCGGTTGCGATGCGTCGTCGCGACCTCGAGCCTCGAGCTTGGCATCGACATGGGCGAAGTCGATCTCGTGATCCAGGTCGAAGCACCGCCCTCCGTCGCCAGCGCCTTGCAGCGCGTCGGCCGCGCCGGCCACCAGGTGGGCGAGATCTCGCACGGCGTACTCTTTCCCAAGCACCGCGCAGATCTCGTCAATACGGCCGTCACGAGCGAGAGGATGCTGCAGGGCGCGATCGAATCGATGCAGGTTCCCGCCAACCCGCTCGACATTCTCGCCCAGCAGACGGTTGCGGCCACGGCACTCGACGTCATCGACGTCGAGCAGTGGTTCGAACAGCTCCGTCGGACCGCCCCGTTCTCATCGCTTCCTCGATCGGCATACGAAGCGACACTTGACCTGCTGGCAGGGCGCTACCCGTCAGACGAGTTCGCGGAGCTGCGGCCGCGCATCGTCTGGGATCGTGACGCGGGCACGATCGAAGGCCGCCCGGGGGCTCAGCGCCTCGCGGTCACGAGCGGAGGCACGATCCCCGACCGCGGCATGTTCGCGGTGTACATGGTGGGCGGCGAAGAAGGAAAGCCGGGAGCACGCGTCGGTGAACTCGACGAAGAGATGGTGTACGAGTCGCGCGTCGGCGACGTCTTCGCCCTCGGCACAACGAGCTGGCGCATTCAAGAGATCACGTTCGACCGAGTGCTCGTCACCCCCGAGTTCGGCATGCCCGGCCGGCTGCCGTTCTGGTCAGGTGACGCTCTCGGTCGCCCATTCGAGCTGGGCGAGGCGCTCGGCCGATTCACGCGCACGATCGACAAGGCAAGCGAGACGGATGCCGCCACGAGGCTGTCTGCTGCGGGACTCGATGAGCGCAGCATCCGGAATCTTCGCGCGTACCTGACCGAGCAGCGCCAGGCCACCGGGCACCTGCCAACCGACAGAACGCTCGTCGTCGAACGCTCCCGCGACGAGCTCGGCGATTGGCGTGTCATCCTTCATTCCCCGTTCGGCATGCAAGTGCACGCCCCGTGGGCCCTCGCCGTGAACGCGCGGGTGCAGGAGCGCCTCGGCATCGATGGCGCCAGCATCGCGAGCGATGACGGCATCATCGTGCGCATTCCCGACACCACCGACGATCCGCCTGGCGCAGAGCTGTTCGTCTTCGACGCTGATGAGCTCGAGGTCATCGTCACAAACGAAGTCGGCGGCTCCGCGCTCTTTGCCTCGCGCTTTCGCGAGTGCGCCGCGCGCGCCCTTCTGCTGCCCAACTACAAGCCGGGCAGACGATCACCGCTGTGGCAGCAGAGACAGCGCTCGGCGCAGCTGCTCGAAGTGGCGAGCAAGTTTCCGCAGTTTCCGATCTTGCTCGAGACCGTGCGCGAGTGCCTGCAAGATGTCTATGACGTTCCCGCGCTGCTTGATCTCGCCCGCCGCATTGAGAGTCGCAAGATCCGCCTCGTCGACACTACGACGGACGAGCCCTCCCCTTACGCGAAGTCGCTTCTGTTCGGATATGTCGGCGCGTTCATGTACGAGGGTGATTCGCCCCTCGCCGAGCGCAAGGCGGCGGCCTTGGCGCTGGACTCCAGCATGCTCTCAGAGCTGCTCGGGCAGGTGGAGCTGCGCGAGCTGCTCGATCCGGGCATTATCGAGGACACCGAGCGCGAGCTCCAGCGGCTCACGGAGAGCAGACGCATGCGCGGGCTCGAGGGCGTCGCCGATCTGCTGCGCATGCTCGGACCCTTGGATGCCGATGAGGTCGCGGCGCGCTTGCAGCCTCTCGAAGACACGGAGCCGCGAGACAGCACGGGGGAGGTCGAAAATGCCGAGCATCAATCTGAGCGGCATGCGACTCCCGGCGAGGCCGCCGCGCTGCTCGACGAACTCGTGACGGCAAAGCGTGCGCTTCGGGTGCCGGTCGCGGGGGTCGAACGAGTCATCGCCATTGAAGATGCTCCGCGGGTGCGCGATGCACTCGGCGTTCCGCTGCCGATCGGCGTGCCATCGGCCTTCATCGAGCCCGTTCCCGATCCCCTCGGCGATCTCGTCGCCCGATACGCTCGCACGCACGGCCCGATCCGAACGGGGGACGTTGCGGCACGCCTCGGACTCGGAACCGCGATCGTCACGCAGGTGCTGGGCAGACTCGCCGACGAGGGGCGCGTGGTGCGCGGTGAGTTCCTCCCCGAAGGCGAGGGCGCCGGATCACCCATCGACTCGGCCGAATGGTGCGACAAAGAAGTGCTGCGCCGACTGCGGCTGCGCTCTCTCGCCGCGCTACGCCACGAGGTGGAACCGGTCGACACCGCCACGTTCGCCCGGTTCTTACCCGCGTGGCAGAACGTGGGCGGTTCGCTGCGGGGCGTCGACGGTGTGGCAGCGGTCATCGAGCAGCTTGAGGGATGCCACCTCCCCGCCTCGGCCTGGGAGACGCTGATTCTTCCGCAGCGCGTGCGCGATTACTCCCCCGCCATGCTCGACGAACTCACGGCGCTCGGTGAAGTGATCTGGTCGGGACGCGGCTCTCTGCCCGGTCGAGACGGGTGGGTCGGACTGCACCTCGCCGAATCGGCGCCGCTCACACTCGCACCCGCCGACGACCTCCCCATGGGTCAGCTTGAAGACGATATTCTCGTCGCCCTATCGAGTGGCGGAGCATACTTCTCCGCACAGGTCGCGCAGGCCACAGGGTCAGCCGACGATGAGAGCCTCCAGCAGGCACTGTGGAACCTCGTGTGGGCCGGACTCATCACCAACGACACATTCACGCCACTGCGGATGCTGGTGAGCGGAACGGGCGCACACAAGACACGTCGAGCAACACCTCGTTCTCGTCTTTACGGGCGGCGCGGTTACGCTCGCCCCAGCGGCGCATCGGGTCCTCGCCTCGGCGGACGTTGGTCGCTGCTGCCTCTGGCCGAGCAAGACGCGACAGTGCGCGCGGCAGCCACCGTCGAAACGCTGCTCGATCGCTACGGGGTCGTGACGCGCGGATCCGTCATGGCCGAGGACTATCCGGGCGGATTCGCCCTCGCGTATCGCGTACTCTCGAGCTTCGAAGAGAAGGGGCGCGCCCGGCGCGGCTACGTCATCGATGGCCTTGGTGCGTCGCAGTTCTCCACGTCGGCGACGATCGATCGTCTGCGCGGCCATGTCTTCACCGATGATCAGCGCCCGCTGCGCGCCATCGCTCTCGCCGCCACCGACCCGGCGAACCCCTACGGCGCAGCGCTGCCATGGCCCCCTGCAGAGCTCACGGGAACACGCCACCGACCAGGGCGGAAGGCGGGCGGAATCGTCGTGCTCGTTGACGGTGAGCTCACCTGCTACCTCGAACGTGGCGGCAAGACGTGGCTCGCATTTTCGGGCGACGAGTCGACGCTCGACGCGGCAGCAGCATCCGTTGGCGATCTGGTGCGAGCGGGGCGCATCGACAAGGTCGCCGTCGAAAAGGTGAATGGCGAGTTCGTGTACGGCAGCGCCCTCGAGCACCCGCTTCGCCGAGCGGGCTTTACCGAAACCCCTCGCGGACTGCGGATCCGGACGAGCCATGCCTGAGGGCGACACCGTCTATCGCACAGCGCGGCACCTGAATGACGTGCTCGCGGGGCGCGAGATCGAACGCTGGGCTCTCCGGGTCCCTGCCTATGCGACGAGCGATCTGACCGGGCTGACCGTCGACGAGGTGGTCAGCCGAGGAAAGCACATTCTTCACCGGATCGACGGGCACACCTTACACACGCACCTCAAGATGGAGGGCACGTGGCACGTCTATCCCCGTGGAACTCGCTGGAAGAAGCCTGCGCACACCGCCCGTGCCGTCATCGAGACGTCAGACCACACGACGGTCGGCTTTGATCTGGCGATGGTCGAGCTGATTTCCCGCGACGACGAAGAATTCATCGTGGGGCACCTCGGCCCCGATCTGCTCGGCGCTGATTGGTCTGCAGACACGGCTGTCGCGAATCTCGACGCGGCGCCTGACCGACCGACGGCGATCGCTCTGCTCGATCAGAGAAATCTCGCGGGGCTGGGAAACGAGTACGTCGCGGAACTGTGCTTCTTGCGCGGCATCCGGCCGGATTCGCCTATTGCGCAGACGGCGACTCGCGAGCTCGTGCGCCTCGCTCACCGACTCATCACCGCGAATCGCGACCGTGTTTCACGCACGACGACCGGTGACACACGCCGTGGTCGCCGAGTGTGGGTCTATGGGCGCGCGGGCCAACCGTGCCTGCGCTGCGGAACGCTCATCGAACGCGGAAGACTGGGCCCGACCGCGACGCAGGAGCGCGTGACGTTCTGGTGCCCCCGATGTCAGAGTTGACCCGCCACGTGGATTACGCGGGTGAGTGCCCCTCGATCCAGTAGAACTGCGAGAAGTGCTGACCGCGGATCAAGCCAAGATGGTCCTTCATGACAGCGCGCACATGCTTGACGAGCGTCTTCTCTCCCGCCGCCCATGCGTATTGCCTCGCGGATGGCGCGACTGCTGCACGCAGGTGTTCGGCAAGCGCTTCTCCGCGCTTACCCTCGCGACGAATCCACGCCCATGTGTCGCCCGAGCGGGTCACGGCGGGAAGCTGATCCACGTCGTGGTGGTCATCTTCGATGAACACACGTGCCTGCACGGAAGCGTCGAGGTCGGAGACCCAGCTGTTGATTGCGGGCAGCGCGGTGATGTCGCCCGCGAGGACGATCTCGCGCGTGCCCTCGGGAAGGGAGATTCTCGCCGGGGTCAGTGCCACTTCTGACACGTCGCCGACGTTCGCCGCGCGCGCCCAATCCCCTGCAGGCCCTTTCGTCTCATGGAGCACGAACTCGAGACCGAAGGTGCCGTTGTCAGCGTTGACGTCGACGAACGTGTAGCCGCGCTGGCTCAGGTGCCTCTCACCGCGGTCCGGGTTGGGAATCCACAAACGCAGCCATGCGGTCGGAAAGATCTCGAGCGCTTCGACCAGGTCCGGCGCCGAGAAGATGATGCGGCGATACCGCGGGGTCACGTCGACGATCTCCACGATCGTCACGATTTGCGATACCCATCGCGCGCATCACGCCGCGCTGCCAATTCGCCATCCCGCCCCCAAGCAAGGCAAGGCTACCCTTATTTAGAGAATCGCGTCAAGAAGACCCGGGAACCGGCGATCAAGGTCATCGCGACGCAACGAGAGTCGTCGGTTACGCCCGTCGGGTTCGTTGGCGATCACTCCCGCCTCTCTGAGCACCTTGAACATGTGCGATTTCGTCGACTTGGGAACGCGCGGGTCAATCGTTGTGCAATTGGCCGCGGCCATGGGTCCATCGCGGAGTTGCCTCACGAGGTCGAGACGCGCCGGGTCGCTGAGGGCAAACAGCACATCCTCCAAGACGATCGCGTCGCGATCAGGATGCTCGAGATCTACTGAAGGAACCATGGTTCGATAATACTTGAACTATGGGTCGAAGAAGCTTAAGCTTCAACGGTTCGATTTTTTTGGAACCAATGGAGACCGCATGACCACGACAAAACCGCTTCCTGTTGCTCCAGCGGCCTCGCCGCGTCGACGGACGACGTTCGTCTTCGCCGCCAGCTCGATCGCGGCGCTGCTCGTGGCCGCGAGCGCCCTGACTCCGTTCTACCCGGGGCTGGAGCACGAGCTCGACATCACGGCCCTCGGTGTATCGCTGATCTTCGCTGTCTACGCGATCATGCTCCTCGCAGCGCTCGTGACGGCAGGTGCGATCTCGGATCACGTCGGACGCCGCCCGGTGATCAGCATCGGGTTCAGCCTTCTCGCGGTGAGTATGCTGATGGTCGCATTCGTCGATTCAGCGCCCATGCTCTTCGCCGCGCGTGCCCTCCAGGGAGCCGCGAGCGGGCTACTCACCCCGGCCCTGTCCGCTCTTCTCCTGGACGCGACCGCGGCCGATCGCCCGCAACGCGGCTCATTGCTCAACTCGATCATGCCTGGCACCGGGCTCGCCATCGGTGCACTTGCCGGTGGAATCGCGTGCGCCTTCCTCGTTCCTGGTCTTCCGATCACGTTCGCGGCACTTGCGGTGCTCTACGCAGTAATCGCCGTCATGGTCTGGCGCGTTCCCGAGTTCACGAGTCGCACCCCGGGCGCACTCCGATCGCTCATCCCGCGTGTGACGGTGCCGCTGAAGGCCCGTCGGCTGTTCCTCATCAGCGCGCCGGCCCTCATGGCGACGTGGGCGACGGGAGGGCTCTTCTTCTCACTCGGCCCGAGCATCATCCTCGAACGCCTGCACAGCGACAGCCCTCTGCTCCAGGGGGCGATCGTGGCGATCCTCCCCGCGGCCGGTGCCGCCGCAGTGCTGTTGCTTCGACGCAGGTCGGCGCGTTCCGTTGCCCTCACCGGAACGGTGTCTCTTGCCATCGGAACCACAATGGCACTCGTCGCTCTCGCGGCAGACACCGTTGCCGGGTACGTGCTCTCCGTGATCATCACCGGAATCGGGTTCGGAGCGAGTTTCTCGGGCGTCATCGGCTCTCTAGCCCCCAAGGCAGAACCACATACCCGCGCCGGCCTCTTTGCGGCGATTTACGTCACGTCTTATCTGTCGTTCGGGGTGCCGACGGTGGCGGCGGGCTTTCTCGCCTCGATCTCGTCCGTGTCGTTCACGTCGCTTGCCTACGGCATCGCTGTCATCGCGTTGGCTCTGATCAGCACGACAGCCCGCGTGCGCTCTCGGGAATGAGGCCGTCGTGCGAATGCATGAACAAGAATAGAGGCTATGCCCATTTCCGTGATCGCCGACGTCGATACCGGCGTGGACGATGCCCTCGCCCTGCTGTTTCTCGCCGCACATCCCGATATCGACCTTCGCGCCGTGACGTGCGTGGCGGGCAACGCAAGCCTCAGCCAGGTCACGCAGAACACTCTTGACGTGCTCGCGGCTGCCGGCAGCGAAGCCCCCGTTGCTGCCGGCGCCGACCGCCCTCTCATCGAGCAGGCGCGCGACGCGGGCAGCTATCACGGCGCTAACGGCGTCGGAAATCTGCTGCTCGATGCGTCTCAACGTACGGCAGAGCCGGTTCACGCCGTCGAGCTCCTACGCCGCGAGATCGAGGCAAGCGCCCACCCGGTCACGCTGCTGAGTCTCGCGCCCATGACGAACATCGCCCTGTTTCTGCGCCTCTACCCGAAGGTCGCGGCACAACTCGAGCGCATCGTCGTGATGGGCGGCACCGCAGGTATCGGCAACGCAAGCGCTGTGGCCGAGTTCAACGTCTGGCACGACCCCGAAGCAGCGCAGATCGTTCTCTCGTCTGATGTGCAGACGACTCTGTATCCGCTCGATGTCTTCAACCGGGTGGTCGCGTCTGAGGGCCAGATCAGAGAGCTTCGGGATGCTGCGTGCCGACGCACGCGCCTTGCGGCCGAGCTCCTCGACTACCAGCTCACGCTTGCCGACCTTCCCGCCGATATCGCCTCGGGCGCGAAGCTCGGTGACGCGGGTGCCGCTGTGTTCCTCGTCGCACCCGAGCTGTTCGGCGTCGAAACGTGGCCTGTCGACGTTGAGCTGTCGCACGGGTTCTGCCGGGGTCAGACGGTCGTCGACAGACGACTGCGCGGGGGCGAGGCCGAGGAGCACGATCTCATGACGCCGACCGTGCGCAGTGATGTCGCGCTGACCGTCGACGGCGACGCCGCCGCGAGCGTCTTCGTCAGCACACTGCTCGGCACTGCCGGCGACCGATAGTGCACGAGGCCCACCCTCAACCTGCGGTGTGCGCAACGACCTCAGCGATGACGAGGTCCCAGAGCGCCTCGGGCGCAAATTGGTGCCCCATACCCGGCAGCGGCACGAGCTTCGCTCCCTGAATCTCCTCGGCCAGCGCCTCGCCGTGCCCGTACGGAAACAACGGATCCGCTGTGCCATGAAACACGAGCGTGGGAGCGACGATGTCGGTCATTTTCTTCTCGGAGACCGCGTCACCGCCCACAAGCCAGTGGTTCGTCTGCATCGCGGCCATATCGGCGGTGCGATCGTACGATCGTGCCGCAATGCGCCGCTGCCGTTCATCGTCACGATACGCGCTGCCTGCGAAAGGACGCTCCCCGTTCACCAGCGCCTCGATCGCGGCATCCCTGTTGGACCAATCTGGCTGGTCCTCAGACGCGAAATACTCGCCAAGGCTCGAGTCCATCGGCGGAAGCGGCAGCGCGTCATCGCCGCGAGCAAGGGCCGGCGTGGTCGATTGCAGCACCAGACTGGAGACCCGTTCGGGATGCTCCGCCGCGACGACCTGCGCGATGGCGCCGCCCATCGACACTCCGAACAGACACGCTGCGCGCACATCGAATCCGTCAAGCACGGCAAGCACATCTGAGGCGAGATCCGAGCCGGAGTAGCCAGGTTTTCCCGCCGGGGAATGCGTCGAGCGGCCCGTATCGCGCAAGTCATAGCGGACCACATATCGCTGGGCCGCGGCCAGGCGATCGCAGAAGTCGTCGTCCCAGGAGTCCATCGATGACGCCGCCCCGCCGATGAGCAGAATCGCCGGGTCTTCTGGCCGCCCGAATGCCTCGGCACAGATGTGAGCATCGCTCGATGGAATCAGCAGCTCACCGGATCGGAGGACGCTCATGGTCATACCTCACTCTGCAGCTGGCCGCCACTCTACGCTCCTCGCGCGTGCTGCGCCAGGATCGTCGCGGGCGACAGCCTGGCAGCGAGTGCGTATCCGTTTCCGATGCGCGGACGCATGCATTCGCGTTGTCACGATGCGCACGATGCGCGGCGTGCTTCAGACGTCGGCGTCGTCCGATGCCTCGCCGTGAACCATCTGCACCCAGCGCGCGAGATATTCGGCACCCGCCTCGTCGTGAATGAGCGAGTCGTGGTGCCTGACGGGGTAGGGCTTGTCAAGCACTCCGTCGTTCGGCCTCACGTCAACATGTACGACGTCAAAGCCTCGCTCGTGCAGCCAGTCCGCCATCGCGTAGTCGGTGCGTGAGTCGCCAAGCGTGCGCCACCGCCGCGGCACCGCCACACCAGCATCCGTCAAAAATTTCATCACGAGTTCTGCGCCCAGATCTTTGCCCACGCGAATCGACTCGATGTCCGTCGAGATGATGGTGGGGTCGATGCGATAGCGGATGCTGCCGGAAGTATCCGGCGTCTTCTCGCCCTCGCGCTCGAATCCGAGCCAGTGGCGCGTCAGAATCTCAGCGACCTTCTCGTCGAACTCTCCCTGCCGTTCGAGGTAGCTCTCGTTCGAGATGTTCGTATTCTGCTCAACCGAGACCATTGCGCGCTTCGTGTCGTCGAAGAACACCAGGTCGGAGTACTCACGCTTGACGAGGTCATCGACGTCGCGCGCGACGACGTCGGGCATCGCCAGCTCTTCGTCGACCGTGACGTCACCCGCGCCGTCCGCGGTGATCTGCATCCAGACAGCACCCTTCTCACACACACCCCAGACGAGGGCGTCGCGTGACAGCCCGGCCTCGAGAAGCGGCGGCACCACCTGCTCACGCAGGAACGCGTCGGAACGGCCGGTGTTGAACGCGATGGGAACGCCCGCGTTCGCCAACGCGGCGAGGTCGGGCGCAATGCTCGGAACCGCGATGGAGCGGGTCTCGGGGCTGGCGATCGGGCCATCCACGTCAAGAAGCAGGCCGAGCGGCGGTCGGGCATCCGTCACGGAATCACGAGCAGCGTCGGTCTCGAAGTCAGGAGAAGCGTCAGTCACTGCGCCAGTCTATGAGGCCGGGAGTTATGCTGAAGCATGTCTGAGCAGAAGACCCGCCCCACCGACGCATCCGTCACCGATTTCATCGACAGTGCGACGCCGGCACGCCGTCGAACCGACGGCCACCGCCTCGACGAGATTATGCGCGACGTCACGGGCGTTGAGCCCGTTCTGTGGGGCCCGTCGATCGTCGGGTACGGCAGCTTCCACTACGTCTCCCCTGCCAACGCGCGCACCCACGGCGACTGGCCCAAGGTGGGGTTCTCGCCCCGCAAAGCGTCACTGTCGCTCTACGGCCTGAAGGACCTCCCCGCAGGAGCCGCGCTGCTGCCGAAGCTCGGAACGTACACGGAGGGCGCCGGCTGCGTCTATGTCAAGACGCTCGACGACATTGATGAGGCGGTGCTGCGCGAGCTGATAGCGATCGCCTGGTCCAGAGACGATGACGATGACGGATGCTGATATGAGCGGCCGGGCGGGCGAGTAACCGTCGCACGACCCTAGCCCTGCGGTCTCGGTGCTACGTTCGAGAGTATGAAGCAGCCCATCTCTCTCAACTCCGCGGATTCTCACGGCCACTCCTGCGCGTGCGGGGAAGCTGATGAGGCGCTTCCGGAGCTCGACGTTCAGACGATTCCCCACGCCGTGCGGCACGCGGCGATCTTCGGCGCCCTCGAGAGCCTCGCGCCGCACGCCGGCATGATCATCTCGGCCACGCACAACCCATTCCCGCTTCTCGCGCAGTTGGAGCGCAAGCATCCCGAAGCTTTCGAGATCACGTACCTCGACGAGGGGCCCGAACGCTGGCGCATCAAGTTCGTGCGCCGCGCCACGGCAGAATGAGCAGTTCCGGCGGCGGCGACCGTCGCGAGCCGAGGGATGCGTCGGGCGACAGCATCCTCGCCATTCGCCGCAGCAGCATTCCGTTTCTCTGGGTCGGCACGATCGCGATCATCGTCGGCGGCCTCATCGCCGCGGTCACCTCGCCCCTGAATCTCGAGCACGGCTCGTGGGCTTCCGCATACATCGTGCTCATCGTAGGCGTCGCGCTGATCTTCTTCGGTGTCACGCAGTCGCTCCTGACCGAGCGCGTCACGGGGCGCACGGCCGCCATTGAGATCAGCGGGTGGATGCTGGGAAGCCTCGCCGTACTCGGCGGAACCCTGGTCGAGACTCCGTGGGTCGTCGACGTGGGCGGCGCCATCCTCGTTCTCACGCTCGTCGTGTTCGCGCTCGCCGTGCGCACGGGAACACGAACGCGTGCGACCTGGCCTCTGTGGACGTTCCGTTTTGTGCTGATCGTCATCGTCGTCAGCATCCCGATCGGACTTGTCCTCTCGCATCTGCGGCACGGCTGACTACTCGTTGCGCATCCTGCCCGAGACCACCCGGCGCTTCCCTGTCAGCGGTGCCGGTTAGTCTGATCTCGTGGCGACAGAGGGAAACAGCGTACAGGGCGCCATGCCGGGTCCGTGCCTGCTGTGTGGATCGGCGGTCGGCGTGCGCCGGTCGAACGGATGGCATTGCGGCATCTGCTCATGGCGAGTTGGCGACGTTCCCGACCCTGAGCTTCCGCTCCCCCGCGTTGACGTCGTCTATTACATTCGCTATGCCGACCGCGTGAAGATCGGCACGTCACACAAGCCTCGCCAGCGCCTCAGAGCGCTGTGGCACAACGAGCTTCTCGCGTTCGAGCCCGGTGGACGGGACGTCGAGCGGCGGCGTCACATGCAGTTCGCTCACCTGCGCGAGGGTGGCGAGTGGTTTCGCGCCGACACTGTGATCCTCGAGCACGCCGCGGCACTCTCGGCTGCCGGCGATCCGTGGCATGCTTACGCGCGCTGGGTGAGCAAAGCGCTGAGCGCGCGATGAAACCGTGTCTCCTCCCGCGTCGGGCCGACGCGGGAGGAGACACGGCTCTGCGATTGCAGAGATGCTGTGAATCGGGATGTGAAGTCGCATGACCTCCGCCAGCGCATCCACGGCTGAACTCAGCAACGCGTCTGCGTGACAAGAAGGGGGAAACTCATCACGAGTCCACGCTCCCCGAGAACATGAGCTTTCGTCAACCCCGCATTCGAGGGGTGGGCCTGCGTGGAGCCTCGACCACGTGGGCGTTCAGCGCTCAGTGCCCGCCGCCGAGCTTGCCTGCCAGGCGCTGGTGCATGCGCGAGCTTGCCTCGTTGAGACCCTCGATCACGACGCGCTTGCCGTGGCGTTCGTACTTCGTCGTGATGGAATCAAGAGCAGCGACGGTCGAGGCATCCCAGATGTGCGATCCCGACATATCGATGACCACCCGGTCAGGGTCATCGGCATACTCGAACTGCGTCGTGAGGTCGTTGCTCGAGGCGAAGAACAGCTCGCCGTTCACACGGTAATTCGCCGTCGGAACTCTTGCGGCATCGTCGATGCTGCGCTCTACCGTGGCGAAGTGTGCGACGCGGCGGGCGAATACCAGCGCTGCAACGATCACTCCGAGCACGACGCCGATCGCGAGGTTGCTCGTTGCGACGACGACGGCGACCGTTGCCAGCATCACGAGAGTTTCACCTAGCGGCATCCGCTTGAGAGTGGCGGGTCGGATGCTGTGCCAGTCGAATGTTCCCACCGACACCATGATCATCACGGCGACGAGTGCCGCCATGGGGATCAGCCCGACGATGTCGCCGAGCACGACGACGAGGATCAGCAGGAAGGTACCCGCGAGGAACGTCGAAATGCGTGTGCGAGCACCGGAAGCCTTGACGTTGATCATGGTCTGCCCGATCATCGCGCAGCCGCCCATTCCGCCGAACAGTCCCGAGAGCACGTTCGCGGTGCCCTGCCCGAGTGCTTCACGAGTCTTGCGTGAATGCGTGTCGGTGATCTCGTCGACGAACTTCGCCGTCATGAGAGACTCCAGCAGCCCGACCACCGCCATCGCGAGCGAGAACGGCGCGATGATCGTGAACGTCTCCCACGTGAGAGGAACGTTCGGAATGAACAGCTCGGGGAGGCTCTTGGGCAGTTCGCCCTCGTCTCCGACGTTCGGCACGTTGAGGGCCATCACGAGCGTCACGGCCGTGATGAGCACAATGGCCACGAGCGGTGCGGGCACCACCTTCGTGAGCTTCGGCATGAACACCATGATGAGAATGCCCACGGCGACGAGCGGGTACACGAGCCACGGCACTCCGATGAGATGCGGCAGCTGAGCCATGAAGATCAGGATCGCGAGCGAGTTGACGAATCCGATCATCACACTGCGCGGAATAAATCGCATGAGCTTGGTAACGCCCAGTACGCCGAGCACGATCTGAAAGATTCCGGCCAAAATCACCGTGGCGATGAAGTAGTCGAACCCGTACTCGCGCGACACCGGAGCGATCACGAGGGCGACGGCGCCGGTGGCTGCCGAGATCATGGCCGGTCGTCCCCCGACGAAGGCGATCGTGACGGCCATGATGAACGACGAGAACAGGCCGACGCGCGGGTCGACGCCGGCGATGATCGAGAACGAGATTGCTTCGGGAATCAGAGCGAGTCCGACCACGAGACCGGCGAGCACCTCTCGCGTCAGAAGCTTCGGGCTGCGCAACGCCTGAAGCACGGTCGGTTCGGGGCGATACCGGTTGGCATCGATGGATGAGGGCGCGATCGCCATGGGGACTCCTTGAGAGGACTGTCGGAAGGGCTTTGAGGCGCCACGGTGCGCCGGTCTCGCGAACGAGTGCGAGAACAGAGATGACGAGGTGAAGGGGAACAGCGGTTCCCAGCTTCCTGCAAAGACTCTACCCTAACGTGAGGGTAGAGTTCATATGTGACCGAGACCATGATGCACATCGGAGAACTCGCTGAACGCAGTGAGCTGTCGCTGCGAACGCTCCGCCACTACGACGAGATCGGGCTGCTCAGAGCGTCAGGACGTTCTGAGGGCGGGTTCCGGCTGTACTCCGAAGATGATCTTGCGCGGCTCCTCGTCATCAGGAGGATGAAGCCGCTGGGATTCAGCCTTGAGCAGATGGCGGAGCTCCTCGAGATCGTCGATGCACGTGAGGCGAAGAACCCCGATCCGACGGTGAGAGACCTCTTAAACACTTACATAGAGGATGCTGTCGAGCGCCGTGACAAGCTCGCGCGCCAACTCGCGATGGCCGACGAGTTCGTGGAGCTGCTCCGCAGTATCTAACAGGCACCCTGCGCTCGATCGCCTGAGCACACTGCGCAGCTCTCGTCGTTGTCTTGTGATCACACCGACTCTTCGAACCGCCTCGTTCACCACACATCCCCAGTTCTGGTCACTTCTGCTCTGTCCCGCAGCGAAAGTGCCTGCGAATGATGAGACCGTGCCAATATGAACTCATGAATGCGCAGGCTCCAGCAGGCTGGTACCCGGACACGAATGGCGACTCCCGGTATTGGGACGGCTCTGCGTGGACAGACATGGTTCAAGAACCGAATCGTGGCGTCGAACGTCAAACTGATGCGATCCCGAACCCGGAAGGCGTATTCTCCAAGCTCAAAAAGGTCGCTGGGGACAAGCAAGCGGCGAGACGGACGACGAAAGCAGAACTGGAACGTAAGCACTCCGAATCTGCACAATCAGCTGGTGCGCTCGTAACAAGTGGGGTCTTCGGAACGTCGACCATCGAGGTATACGAAGGCGGATACGTTCGCGTTGCCGTTGGCGACCGGAACGCTACGGCTCCCTCTGAGATCAAGCGGAAGACGCCGTACGAGAAGCTGAGGTCAATCAAGTACGTGCAACCTTCAGAAGAGAAGTCCGCGAACGCAAACTCCGCGTTGGAAGGTGCTGTCGGCTCGGCGATGACGACCCTTATCAAAGGAGGTAAGGGATTGATGAAGGCGAGCGTTCCAGGCATTGCCGTTGCTGGCGTTGCGCATTTGGCGAACGCAGAAGGTCGCCGAGCCTACCTGACGATCGCTACCGACGCAGCTATTCATACACTTACCAATGAGAGCAGCAACGGGTTCATATCTAGAGCCAATAAGGGGCACAACGAGGTCGGTATTGCCCTCGAAACCGCCGGGCTTTCCGTCCTAGCTGATGGCGACGGCAGCAAGATGCTGGAACAGGCGATAGAAACCGAGACGCCGGTCGCTACGAGGGCAGAAGCTACGCAGGTGACAGCAACTCCAACCTTGGCCGAGCGGCTCCGCGAATTGGCTGATCTTCATAAAGAGGGAATTCTCTCGGACGAAGAGTTCGCGAACGCGAAGACCAAGCTGCTTGGAGGGCTTTAACGATCGTTCTGAGCGCTCTGCGTTCAGTCTTGCTCAGAGCCAAAGTCAAGTCGCGGAGCCATCGCCTCCAGGAATAAAAACCCCCGAAGTTCCGCGTGTTTCTGCAGATCTCCGGGGGGCTTCATTTGGCGGTGACGGTGGGATTTGAACCCACGGTGGAGGGTTACTCCACACGACTTTTCGAGAGTCGCACCTTCGGCCGCTCGGACACGTCACCGCGCACAAGTGTAGAGGATTCTCACCCGACAGCGTTAATCGAGCGATGACCTCAACAGCATCCTGACCGTCACCCCTGCTTAGGCCCGACCCAGACTTGCTGCGCATTCACGAACTCATGGATGCCGTGCGGACCCAGCTCCCGGCCGTAGCCAGAGCGCTTAATGCCACCACTCGGCAACCGCGGATCCGTCTTCACGATGCCATTGACCGAGACCTGCCCCGCCTGAATGCGCGCCGCCAGCTCTTCACCGCGCTCCCTCGTCGTCCAGACGCTCGCGGCGAGCCCGTACTCGGTGTCATTCGCGAGTGCGAGCGCGTGCTCAGAATCCGACGCCTTCATGGTGACCATGATCGGGCCGAACGTCTCTTCACACCCCGCGACCATCTCGTTCGTGACGTCAGCAAGAAGCGTTACGGGATAGAAGAAGCCGTCGCCCTCGGGCAGTTCCCCTCCGAGCAGACAGCGCGCGCCGGCGGCGACAGTTTCGGTGACCTGGCGGTGCAGATTCTGCCGCAGATCGTCGCGCGCGATCGGCCCGACGTCTGTGCTCATCTCACGCGGATCACCGACGGTCAGCTTGGCGAGGCGCTCGCGCAGCTTCTCAACGAACTCGTCGTAGACAGCATCCTCGATGATGATGCGCTTCGCAGCAATGCACGACTGCCCCGCGTTGATGATGCGCGACAATGTAATCGTGTCGGCTGCGGCATCGAGATCTGCATCGGCCAGCACAATGCTCGGGTCGGACCCGCCCAGCTCGAGCACCGCGGGCTTGATCTCACTCGCCGCGATGCTCGCGACCGCGGAACCGCCCTTGTCTGAGCCCGTGAACGAGACGGCCTGAATGCGCGGATCGCGAATGACATCGGCCACGTCGGGAGTCTCGATGAGAAGGCTCAGGAAGACGCCAACCGGGGCACCGGCCCGCGCGAAGACCTCGTCGATCGCCTGGGCGCAGCCGGGCACGTGCGGGTCAGGCTTCATGATGCACGTGTTGCCCGCCATGAGCGCAGGCGCAGCAAATCGCAGCGCGAGCCAGAACGGGGCATTCCACGGGAGGATGCCGAGAACCGTGCCCAGCGGAAGGTGCTGAACATAACTGTGCGTCGCGTCGGACTCGAGGGTTTGAGGCGCGAGATAGTCTTCGGCGTTGTCAGCGTAGTGCTCGGCGCACCATGCCGCCTTCTCGACCTCGCCGAGCGCCTCCTTCATGGGCTTGCCCATCTCGTCGGTCATAAGCGGCGCCAGCTCGTCGACGTTCTCACGCAGGTACGCCGCGACGGCGCGCAGCACCCGGCCGCGGCCCTCGAATCCGAGGTCATTCCACGCGGGCTGCGCGTCGGCTGCCGCGGTGAGGGCAGCGTCGACCTCGTCAGCATCCGCCGTCTGCACCTCTCGGATCGAACGCCCCGTTCGCGGGTCGATTGCTACAAGCATGTCTTCTCCTCTCAAGCCACGCCGGGCCGAATGGGCGTCGGCGCCGGCGCCGGTTCGCCGGGCTCGGCCTCCGTCTCGTCTGGAGCGACAGCGACCTCATCTGGCTTGACGACGAAGTCTTCGTCGAGCGTGTAGAACGACTCGCATCCACGATCCGTCACCCGGATCGTGTCAGAGATACCGACCGTCTTGTCACCATCAACTCCCCACATCCACGGAATGATGTGGAAAGTCATGCCCTCCCGCAGCACGGTGGGGTCACCCTGGTTGAGGCTGGCGATGTAGCCTTCGTCCCAGCTCGGCGGGAACGCAATTCCTATGGAGTAGCCCGAGCGTGTGACGAGGCGCCCTCCGACGGCGTTGTCTGTGATGATGCTGCGCACGATGTTGTCGGCGTCCGACACCGTGAGTCCCGGGCGAATCGCCGCCTTCACCTCGGCGAGCGCGAGCTTCATGCGCTCTTGCGCGCGAAACATCGACTTCGACAGGTCGCCCAGCACGATCGTGCGCATCATTGCCGTGTGATAGCGGCGGAAGCATCCACCGATCTCGAGAAAGACGTGCTCGCCCGGCTGAACGACGCGCCCCTCCCACGTGGCGTGGCCGATCATGCTGCGTGGACCCGAGGTGACGTACGGCATGACGGCTGGAAACTCGCCGCCCGCGCGGAACATCGCCGAGCTGATCTCAGCGGCGATGTCGTTCTCGGAGACGCCGGGCGCGACAGCATCCATTCCCGCCTTCATGCCCACCTCGGTCGCGTGCGCCGCCTTGCGCATGATCTCGATCTCGGCGTCTGACTTGGTGATGCGGCCCTCTTCGACGATGCCGAAGCAGTCGAGCAGCCGCCCCTCCGTGATCGCGGAGTGAATGTAGTCCTGGTGGTACGCGGGAAAATAGTAGCTGTTTCGCTCGTAGCCCACGTCTTTCGTGTGCAGTCCGAACTCGCGCAGCGCCTGCACGAGGCTCTGAATGGCATCGCCTGTGTCGGGATACGGCCGGGTCAGCTCGACCCAGGTGCGCGCGTGCACGTTCGACTCCTCCATGCTGCGCGTGATCATGAACGGCTCACCGTCGATCGGCACAACGAGCGCTTGGAAGAACGAATACCCCGTCGTCTGATAGTCCGTCAGGTACATCAGATTCTCGGGGTCACTAATGACCACCGCATCGAGAAGCCGCTCCGCCACGCGAGCGCGCAGCTCGCTGAGGCGGCGCTCGTATTCGTCAAAGGGGAACGTCATGTCATCGCGCTGCCTCATGTCAGGCTCCTTCTGTTAGTCAGACCACCTCATGTCTGGTTCGTATCGGGTGCAGTTCTCGATGTTCAGTTGTTGGGTCGTGAAGATTCAGACGGATGCTCGAACCGCGCTCGCGAGCGTGTCGAGACCCTCCTGCAAGTCATCGTCCGGAATGGTGAGCGGCGGAATGAGCTTCAGAACGCGCCCGCCGCTGCCGCAGGCGCCGATGAGCATGCCGTTCTCGAAGCAGTGGGCGACAGCGTTCTTCGCGATCGCCCCATCGCCGACGTCGAGCGCCTGGATCATGCCACGACCGCGAACGTCGAACCCGCTGTCGGGCAGCTCGTCGGCGAGGCCCTGCAGCGCCGAACGCATCTGCCCGCCCTTGCGTGCAACGTCGTTCATGAGCTCGTCGTCGTCGAAGTATCCGAGCGCGACGGTCCCGGCGACGAACGACAGCCCCTGTCCCCGGAACGTTCCCGTGTGCTCGCCCGGTGCCCAGCGTGCGTCGTGCTCGGGCTTGACGAGGTTCATCGCGAGTGGCGTCCCGTAGCCGCCGATGCCCTTCGCCAGGCAGACGATGTCGGGGTCGAGCCCCAGTCCGTCGAAGCCGAAGTAGCTGCCGGTTCGACCGCATCCGACCTGGATGTCGTCGACGATGAACAGTGCGCCGACGTCGCGGGCGAGCTGCTGCACGGCTTGCAGCCATTCCGCGCTCGCAACGTTGACGCCGCCCTCCGCCTGAATCACCTCGACGATGAACGCTGCCGGTGCAACGCGTCCGCTTGATGGATCGTCGAGCTGAGCGCGGTAGTCATCGATCGCCTGAAGGCCTCCGCCCGGCGCCGTGTCGAAGGGCTCGCGCTCCACGTAGTCGAGAGGCACACCGGCCGCCTGACGAAAGAAGTCGTTCGCCGTGCACGCGAGCGAGCCGAGGGTCATGCCGTGGAACCCGTGCGAGAAGGCCACGATGTTTCGCCGCCCCGTCACACGGCGGGCGAGCTTCAGCGCAGCCTCCACCGCATTCGATCCCGTCGGACCCATGAACTGCATCTTGTGGTTCATGCCGCGCGGCTCGAGAATCGTGCTCGCGAACCGCTCCATGAAGTCGCGCTTCGTGGTCGTGGCCATGTCGAGGCTGTGGGCGATGCCATCTGCCTCGAGAAACTCGATCATCGCGCGCTTCATGCGCTGGTTGTTATGGCCGAAATTGAGGACGCCTGCGCCCCCGAAGAAGTCAACGTAGCTGCGACCAGCCTCGTCGACCTGCCGCGCGTTCGATGCCGAAGCAAAGACCGTCGGATACGTGCGGCTGTAGCCGCGAATCTCAGATTCCCACTTCTCGAATGCCTCCATAACCCACCTCTACCTGTCCCCGATCGGGGTGTCAAGGATTCCCATGTCCCCTGTTCGGCGGCCGTCAAGACGGGTATCGTGCGGATGCTGTCGGCGATGTCAGACCCACGCGGTAGCCTCGGTCTCATGGCAAAGACCGTATCGGCGTACGCGTGCACGGAGTGCGGCTGGCAGACAGCGAAATGGGTGGGGCGCTGCGGCGAGTGCCAGCAGTGGGGCACCGTCGTCGAAGCCGGCCAGCAGAGCGGAATCCAGAAGCGGGTTTCAGCCGCGGCTGTCACGACAGAGCGTCGCGCGCGCCCCATCACTCACGTCGCCGCGTCGTCGATCTCGCACTGGCCGAGCGGAGTCTCCGAGTTCGATCGGGTGCTTGGCGGTGGACTCGTTCCGGGGGCGGCGATTCTGGTGTCTGGCGAGCCGGGGGTCGGCAAATCGACGCTGCTGCTCGAGGTGGCAGCGCGCACCGCTCGAGCAAAGTCACGCGTGCTCTACGTGAGCGCCGAAGAGTCCGTGAGCCAGGTTCGCCTGCGTGCCGAGCGCACCGGTGCGCTCCACGAGAATCTATTTCTCGCGGCAGAGACCGACCTTTCCACGGTTCTGGGGCAGATCGAATCGGTCGACCCCGACCTGCTCATCGTCGACTCCGTGCAGACGGTGGCCAGCAGCACCGTCGACGGGCTTCCAGGCCAGCCGAGCCAGGTTCGCGAGGTCGCTGCAGCGCTCATTCGTGTTGCCAAGGAGCGTTCGCTGCCGCTGCTGCTCGTCGGGCACGTCACCAAAGACGGCACGATCGCTGGCCCGCGACTGCTCGAGCATCTCGTAGACGTCGTATGCCAGTTCGAGGGCGACCGGCAGACGGCCTTGCGCTTTATCCGCGCCCTCAAGAACAGATTCGGCCCGACAGACGAGGTCGGATGCTTCGAGATGACGGGCTCCGGCATCGCCGAGGTACCCGACCCCTCGCGCCTCTTCCTCAGTCGCGGCGCTCCGGTATCGGGCACCTGTGTGACCGTCGCGATGGAGGGGCGTCGTGCTCTTCCCGTCGAGATTCAGGCGCTCGTCGTATCGTCGTCTGCGCCGAACGCCCGCCGCGTCACGAGCGGCGTCGATTCCAGTCGCGTCTCCATGCTGCTCGCGGTCCTCGAGAAGCGTGCCGGCGTCTCGGTGTCAGACTGCGATGTCTATGTCTCGACCGTCGGAGGCGTGCGCCTCACCGAGCCCTCCGCCGACCTCGCGATCGCCGTCGCAATCGCCTCTGCACGCGGAGACTGGCCCGTCTCGCACTCCCTTGCCGCGTTCGGTGAGATCAGTCTGGCCGGTGAGATCCGCCCGGTCGTCGCGGCGAAGCAGCGGCGCTCAGAGGCGACGCGCCTCGGCTACTCAAACCTTCTCGACTCGCAGGCGGGCGGTATTCAGAATGCCCTCGCTCTTGCAAAGCGATCCGGGGGTTCTCCACGCGATCGAGAGATCGATACGGCGTTCTGACGTCACTCGATCTCGAGGTCAAGCACCTTCATGATCTCGTCAGGAGCAGCCTGAAGCGGGTGCGGCCCGGCGATGTCAAAGAAGACGGTCTCAATCGACTCCCCGTGGGTGCGCAAAAAGGTGTGCAGCCAGAGGCCGTCTTGCAGACCGACGAACGGCGGAAGCGTCTCCGGCTTGTTCTTGGCGTCTGAGAACAGCAGAAGAGCGAGTTTTCCTGTCTCGGGCTGCCGGAACGTCCACACTTCACCAGCATCCGTCGGCTTGTCGCGCTGGCCCGGCTTCATCAGCGGCACGACCATGCGATCGTTGCGCAGCGCGAAGGCGACAGCCGCCATGTCCTGCTTCTCAAGGGCATCGGCGAGCACGTCAGAGCGAAACTCGGGCTGCGGTTTCTTCTTCTTGGGCTTGGCCATGGTTCCAGTCTGTCAGGTCAGAATCCGCGGCGGGCGCGTGTCAGTAGAGTGCGAACTGCGCTGTGTCTTTCGATTCGATACCCGCGATAGATGTCGTCAAGTGGTACGAGGCGCCGTCGGCGGGAACGGGCTCGCGCTCGTCGGAATCGCATGTGTCGGGGTTGCTTCGCGTTCGGTCCCACTCGATTGCAGGCTCAGAGGTCAGCGACTTTCCCGGCTTGATTGTGGTTTCGGCATTCGTCGGCTCCACCTGGCAGTCTGTCGACGTCCAATACGTGTCGTCGCCGCTCGTGATCGTGAACACCTGCTGCGACGTGCCCGCGTCGATCGTGCATGCAGCATCGCCCGTGTTCGTGATGGTCAGCGACAGTTTCGGCAGTTCCCCCGAGGCATACGTCGTCTTGTCGGTCTTCGCGACGACCTCGACGTTGTCTTTCGTGCACGCGACAGGTTCGTCCGACGCCTCCTTCTCGGCCGCCGAGGTTGTGGGCGCCGGTGTCGACGTTTCTGATTGAGCTGCGTTCTGCTTCGGTTTCTCGGCGCCCGACGAAGAGCCGGGACGCCAGATCAGCAGAACGATGATTGCGATGACAGCGATCAGCCCGGCGAGCACCCAGAGGCGCCGTTTAATGTAGACGCTGCGGGGCAGACGACCGCGTGGACCCTGATTCGTCGACATGCCCTCATGCTAGGCGTGTTATTCGCGGATGCTGTCGCGCCACGCGCGCGCAGATGAGCCTTTCGGCCGGTCCGTGCGCGACGGCGCGCGAAGGATCGGGTTCCCTTCGCGCGCCGCCGTGGCTGTGCTGGCTGTTACGAGCGGTCACCGACCTTTCGAGCGCGATACCTGCTCACGCCAAACGCCGCACCTCCAAGGGCCATCAATCCGAGAGCGATCAGCGCGAAAGGCAGAAGCTCGGAAGCCTCGGCACCGGTACGTGGCAGATCGCCCGACGCCGTGGTTCCTCCTCCAGCGCCTACCGCCGCCGCGATCGTAATGTCCTGCCAGCCGATCACGTCACCGCTGGCGTCGAGCACGACGATGCGGTGTTCTCCGGCGGGAACGTCGCTCGGAATGGTCACCTCGACAGTGCCATCGGCGCTGACCTGCACCCAGCCGTCCGACAGCTGGATCGGCTCTGAGTAGAGCCACACCGACACCCATTCACCTGCGCGGTCGGCACCGACGTCGATCGTGATGGTGTCGCCGGCCTGCGCCTCGTCGACGGTGGAAATGCCGCCCTCGGCAGCATCCGGAATGTCACTGTCGTCGACGGGAGCTGGCTCCTCGCTCGGCTTCTCGGTGCCGGGCTCGTCGGTTCCGCCATCGCCCGGAACAACGGTCACAGGAAACGTCACGACTGTGCCGTTCTCGTCGCCCGTGAGCGTCAGGGTGTGGTCGCCCTCGACGTCGGCGGGAATGGTGATGCGCGCGTTCGCGGCGCCGTCGACGACCTCGGCGGTTCCGATCTGCTCACCATCAAGCGCGATCGTCAGACCGGTCTCTTGGGGCACGTTGAGCGACGTCAGGTTGAGCTTCGAGAGGCCGAGCTCGAACGAGGTTCCCGCTTCAACGGGCTCGGTCGGAAAGCCCTCGACGGCAACCGCACGACGGTCATAGCTGGGCGACACGGGTGAGTTCGTCTTGATGTATTCCATCCAGGCATCGCGATCGATCAGACCGGAATCCTTGGTGTTGGTGCCCTCCGTGAAGACGTGGAAGTTGTCTCCGCCGTCGAGCAAGAAGCTGAAGGAACCGATGCGGTACTCGCGATCCATGTCGAGAGGCTCGCCGTTCACCGTCACTGAGGTGATGTGGTTGTCCATCTCAGCATCCGGGTCGTACGTGTACGTCACGTTGTTCGAGAGTCCGAGCTGCAGGTATGGACGGCTCGGCTGCTCGGCGTCGGGGCTGGCTGCCCGCTGCCACTGCTGCTCAAGCATGATCTTTACCTGCTCGCCGGTGAGGGTCGTGGTCCACAGGTTGTTGAGGAACGGCAGCACCGAGTTGGCCTCGGCAACCGTGATCTCTCCCTTGAACAGTTCGGCGCGAAGACCGCCCGGATTGACCACCCCGATCTCGGCGCCACCGAGCGACTCGTCACTCAGCGTCTCGAGCATGGCGTCAGCGACGAAATTGCCCAGGGTCGACTCGCTCGAGCGGTCATCGCGCACGGTCTCACCCTCATCGTTCACGTAGTACGCGGTGGTGATGTCGGCGGTTGCCGTGCCGAGGACTTTGCTTCCCTCTTCTTTCGCGAATGCGAGCGCCGCCTGCGTAGTGTCGTTGACGGCGGCGACACGAGGATACGTGTCGATTAGATCCTGGTCGTGCGCTTGCTTCTGCTCGTCCGTCGGGTCTTCCCCCGCTGAGAGCCGCGCGGTGTTGCCGAACGCCTCAGTGGTGACCGTTCCGTCCGCGGCGACGCTAAGGGTGATCTGCCCGATGTTCTCGCCGTAACTGCCGGTCTGCACGATGGCACGGCCCTCGTACTCCCAGGCGTACTGCTTGTGCGTGTGACCGGTGAAGATCGCGTCGACCTCTGCCGACGTCTCTGTCACGATCTTCGCGAAGGCTCCGCCTGCCTTAAGCTGCGCATCGAGGCTCGCGCCGTCAGAGGCCCCCTCGTGGTACTCGGCCACGATCACGTCGGCCTCGCCGTTCGACTCGTCGCCATCAGTCAGCTCCCCGGCAACCCGATTCACGGCATCGACAGGATCACCGAAGGTCAGGCCTTCGATGCCGCTCTTCGACACGAGCGAGGGAACCTCTTGCGTCACGGCGCCGATCACGCCGACGGTAATGTCCGTGCCTTCGATTGGCACGAGAGCATACTCGTCGAGAACCGGTTCACCCGCGTCGTCGTAGACGTTCGCACCAAGGTAGGGAAAGCTCTCGGGATCATTCGCTCGATCTAAGAGGTCGTCGAGTCCCTTGTCGAACTCGTGATTTCCGACGGCGGATGCCGCCAGGTCGAGGTCATTCAGCACGTCGATCGTCGGCTCGTCGTTCTGCACGCTCGACGCGTAAACGGAAGCGCCGATGTTGTCGCCAGCAGACAAGAAGATCGGGTTCACCGCTTTTGCACGCAGCTTCTCGATCGTGCCTGCAAAGGACACGGTGTTGTCGTCGATGCGACCGTGAAAGTCGTTGATGTTGATGAGGTTGATCGTGGTCGGGCCATCTTCCGCGGCGCTGGCCGAAATAGCGGTCAGCGGGGCGAGAGCCAGCCCCGCTAACGCGCCTATCGCGGTCAGACGCCTCGTTCGGCGTGTATGTGACAGCATTTCTCTCCTGGTTTCTTGGGGGTTGCGCCCGCGCGGGGCATGGTCATGGCGGGCGTGCCCGCCATGAACGTGTCAGTTGGATCGACGACGGCGTGCGACAAGCACCACTCCGCCGAGTGCCATGAGCAGCAGGGCGACGACCAGCACGGGCAATGCTTCGCTTCCGGTCCACGGCAGAGCACCGGATGCTGTCGCTCCCGCTTCTGTCACCGTGACCGCCTGCCATCCGACGACCTCGCCCGACTCCGTGACGACCGCAACGCGGTGCTCACCGAGCGGCGCGTCGTCGGGCACAATCACCGACACCGTTCCGTTGCTCGACACCTCGACGTATCCGTCGCTCAGCAGCACGGGCTCCGAGTGCAGCCACACCGCGAACGGCCCAGTCGACGCGTCCGGCGGCGTCACGGAGTAGTTCTGCCCGCGCACGAGCGTGTCGGGCAGACCGAGGTCACTCTCGAGATCGGCCGTCAGATCAGCATCGTCGACAGGGGTTGGCGCGCCAGCATCCTGGTTGTCTTCACCTTGGTCGTCACCGTCTTCTCCCTGGTCATCGCCGTCAGAGCCCTCAGTCCCCGTTTCGATTCCGACGAGCATGGGGTCGTGGTCACTCGCACGGTAGACGTCCGGAGCATAAAAGTCCGTGACGTTGTAGTTGTAGCGCGAGTACTCCAGAGCCACCGACTCGACCGAGTTGATGTTCCAGATGTCCTGCCCCGTCACCGTCGCATCTGCAGCGGGCGAAGCGAAGATGTAGTCGAGCGAGCCGACCGCACCTCCGTAGTTGTAGGTGTACTCGCCCGTCTTCGCGCCCTGGTCGACGTACCCCGCGCTCGTGATCGTGGTGATCGGGTCTTCAGCCGCATACGAGTTGAAGTCGCCGACGAGGAAGACCTTGTCGGTGTCGTGGCCCTCTGCGAAGGCGTCGGCGAAGTCGATAAGCGCTTCCGCCTGCCGTGTGCGGTCGCCGTTGAACCCGCCGATACCGTCGCCGTTGTCGCAATTGTCATCAGCAGAGTCGTTGGCGCACTCATCGGCGCTGCCCTTCGACTTGAAGTGGTTCGAGACGACGACGAACACGCTATCCGCGTCGCCGCCCACGGGCTTGAACGCCTGAGCGTCGGGTTCGCGAGCGTTCTCGAAGGCGGGGGAACCGATCAAGATCTCCGCCTCGCCCACGAGCTCGACCGCGGCGGGCTGGTAGATGAACGCCGTTCGAATGACGTCTTCGTTCTCGGGCAGTTCGGCCGGCGACGGCACGAATGCCCACACGTCGGAACCTGCCGCGTCGTTGAGCGCGTCGACGAGCACGCTCAGCGCATAGTCGCGGTCATCGTGGCCGGTCGCGAGCGAGTTCTCGATCTCTTCGAGCGACACGATATCGGCGTCGAGCGCGTTGATCGCCGCGACGATCTTTGCCTGCTGCCTCTCGAGGTTCTCGTCGTTCGCCGCGCCGCGCACCTGGCATCCCTCGGGGCTCGAGTCGCGCACCGTGATGGGGTTGCCGTCACGATCCGTGTAGAACGACGTGCAGCCTGGGCGCTCGTCGCCCGTCGTCGCGAAGTAGTTGAGCACGTTGAATGTGCCGAGTTTGAGGTCGCCGCCGACGTCTTCCGGCGCAGCCTCACGCGTGTTCTCGAATGTCGCCGGCTGCTCGGTGTCCCCTGTCACGCGGTGCGTCGGCTGAAACTTCCACGCGCTGAACCGGTAGTCGAGAACGACGGGATTGCTGAACGTGACGGCGGCGCCGACCCGCACGGGAGCCGTGAGCGACAGGTACGGCAGCGGAGTGTCGGAGTTCGCGGGATTCGTGTAGTCGACCGAGGACCCGTCATCGAGCGTCACGGCCTCGGCTTCGGCGCGCTCCACCTCAGCGGTGTAGGCATCGGTACCGGGCAGTCCCTTCACCGTCGGGTTCACGAGGGGTGAATCGGATGCTGCAAGCGCGATCTCGCCGTAACGGTTCGCCTCGTACACCTCGGTCACTGTGTAGTCACCCTGCGGCGCCACGAGCATGCCCTCGAAGAGCTCGCGCTCGGCGTCCGTGTCGGGAAACGCAATCGCCGCGGGAGTGGGCGCGACAGCATCCGCGTTCTCGTCGATGGTGATGTCGCTCTCGCTCGTGACGCGAATCTGCGTGAGTCCGAAGTACTCGTCGGCAATGCCGTTCACGGTCACCGCGTCGCCGACCTCGACGGTCACCGGAATCTCGTCCGCGTAGACGAAGATGCCATCGCTCGCGGTGTGGTCGGCAACGTCGCCGCCGGTGCCGGCCGTCTGCAGGTAGAAGCCGCTGAGCCCACCGTCCGGATACGCGGCTGTCACGACTCCCGTTGTTGTGACGGTGCTGTCCTCGTACTCGGTGCTCCAGCCCTCGCCCTGAATCTCGGCGATCGTGAGCTTCTCGCCCGGCCCGACGGGCCCGGGCGGCTCTTCTTCCTCATCGTCAACGCCCACCGTGATGTCGCCGGTGCCCTGCGGCGTAATGGCCTCGGTCAGGGTGAAGTCGTTCTTGTTGTTGTCGGTGTCGATGCCGTCGGTGCGCGAGACCGAGCGAACGTCCTTCGTGCCGTCTGGCCCCTCGGCGGCTTCACCCTCGAACGTGTTCGATGCGCCGTAGCCGAGAGCGTCGATGATTCCCGCAGCACCTGCGACGTCGCCCGGAGCCGGCGCGATGGTCTCTGTGCCGTCGACGAGCAGCAGCGTGCCGTTTGTTCCGCTCGGGTTGAGCGAGCCGTCCGCCTGCACGTTGACATCTTCGAGACTGTCGCCGGCGTCGCCATTGCTGCCGCCCGAGACCAGGTAGTAGCCTCCGGCACCAATCTCGCCGGCCAGCTCAACGATGCCGCTCGTGTCGCCATCGCCGCCGGCCGAGCGGTACTGCACGGTCATGCCGTCGAGCGAGATGGCAGCATCCGTCGGGTTATAGAGCTCGACGAACTTGTGCTCATACACGGCTCCGCCACTGCCGCCCGAGAGATACGCCTCGTTGATCACCACCCCGGTCGCGTCGGGCGCTGCGGCCGCGGGGAGCGCGGCCAAGGGAGCGCAGGCAAGCCCCAGAAGGGCGGATGCTGTCAGAGTCGCGCGTCGCCGCGCGGTCGGGGTTGTCACAGAAGGCTCTCCTCGCCACAGTGTCGTCGCGCACCCTCATTCGGGCGCGCCAATGCGCCTCGTCATCCACGTCTCTCGCGCGGCGCCAGTGCCACGCTAAGAGGCGAGGATTTCCGTTTCACAGCAAGCTGGTAAACAACTGACTACAAGCTACGGCCCAGCACCGACATTGCGGTCGAAGTCAGAAATATGCGCACGAGCGCGCATACGTGATGCTCAGATGAGCAGCACACGCCCCGAACAGGTGAATCGATCATCACCGGGTGGAGGGTGCTCCGCGAGTCACGCGGGCGTGGCGCAACGCGGCCCTGCGCCACGCCGCCGGTTCGCGTCAGAGAATGCGCAGCATCCGGGTATTGCCGAGCGTATTGGGCTTGACGCGAGCGAGATCGAGAAACTCCGCGACGCCCTCGTCTGTCGAGCGGACCAGCTCGGCGTAGACCTCGGGGTCCACGATGTCCTCGCCAATCGGCGCATAGCCATGTCGTGTGAAGAAGTCGACCTCAAACGTCAGACAGAACAGCTTCTTGAGCCCGAGCTCTCGCGCATCGTTCTGCAGGCTGTCGAGAAGCGCATGCCCGACGCCCTTGCTCAGCCACGGCTGTGCGACCGCGAGAGTGCGAACCTCTCCCAGGTCTTCCCACATCACGTGCAGCGCGCCGCAGCCGATGACCTCGCCGTCGTGTGTCTCTGCGATGCGGAACTCCTGAACGGCCTCATAGAAGACAACGCGGTCTTTGCCGAGCAGAATGCGCTCCTGCACGAGCGGCTCAATGAGCTTCTCGATCATGGGAACGTCGGCCGTCCGTGCCCACCGCACGTTGAACTCGGCCATGACTGCTCTCCACTCCCCGGGAGACCACGAACCCGGTCGGGCACGAGCATATCCCCGCATTCCTGCGAGGCGGATGAGCGGCACGCGCCACCGGTCAAGTCACGCTATCGTTCTCGTATGCGCCTCGGGGTTCTCGACGTCGGTTCCAATACGGTCCATCTGCTAATCGTCGACGCCCACCCCGGTGCTCATCCGAAGCCGATGGCAAGCCACAAGTCCGTGCTGCGCCTCATGCGCTACCTCGCGCCAGACGGTTCCATCACCGATGAGGGCGTTGACGCGATCGTCTCGGCGGTCACGGGAGCGGTCGAGCTCGCTGATCGCAGCGAGCTCGACGGGTTTCTCCCAATGGCGACATCGGCCATCCGCGAGGCGAAGAACGGCCCAGAGGTGCTGGGCATCGTCACCGAACAGACCGGGGTCGAGCTGCAGGTGCTCTCGGGCGAAGAGGAGGCCAAGCTCACGTTCCTCGCCGTACGTCGGTGGTACGGATGGTCTGCGGGCAACATCCTGCTGTTCGACATCGGCGGAGGGTCCCTCGAGATCTCCATGGGTCAAGACGAGTACCCGACCGTGGGGCTGAGCGTTCCGCTCGGTGCCGGTCGGTCGACGATCGCGTTTCTGCCCGATGACCCGCCGACGGCCGAGCAGCAAGACGCGCTTCGGCTGCATGCGCGCGGCATCCTCGAGCAGGCGCGCGACGAGTTCGCCCACATGCCGGCTCCCTCGCACATCGTCGGCTCGTCAAAGACGATTCGTTCGCTTGCACGGCTGGCCGGCTCGGTACGTGATGGGGTGGGTGACAGCGACCGGATGCTGCTGCGGCGCAGTCAGCTCGCCGATTGGGTTCCGCGGCTCGCACGGCTGCCTGCAGCATCCCGCCCCGAGCTTCCCGGCATCACGCTCGACCGCACGTTCCAGATCGTGGCGGGTGGCATCGTGCTCTCTGAGACGATGCGCGTGTTCGGCGTGAAGGAGCTCGACGTTTCGCCGTGGGCGATGCGCGAGGGCGTGCTGCTGCGCTACCTCGATCACCTGGACTGACCAGGTCGACGTCGCCCCGCCCGCTGGACTTCTTTGAGCCAAATGCACTTTCGCGCACTCCACGAACAGCCCTTCGCCTCAAACAAACGAGCACAGTGTCGTTGCTGTGGAGAACCGTCTCGCCCCTCAGCGCTTCCTGACACGCTGAGAGGCATGCCACAGCCTCGAGTTCCCCTGCCAGACGAGCTTGGCTCGTCATTCACGGTTGCGGCAGCGAAAGAGAAGGGCCTTCAGCGCGGACGTTTGAGAAGCTCCACACTCGAAGCCCCGTTTCACGGCATCCGCGTTTTGGCCTCTGCGCCCAGCCACGTCAGCGAGAACGAACGCGTTCGGCATCTCGCCGAAGCGTACAGTCCCAGAATGCGCGATTCAGACTTTTACAGCCATGAGTCGGCGGCACGATTTCACGACGCGCCTCTGCCGCCTCACGCGGATGCATCGCTACATGTCACCACCGTCCGACCACATCGCGCCGCACAGGCCAAAGGCGTCGTACCGCACAGTATTGACGAGCGCGCGGCGTCAACAATGACGCTCGATGGAATGCGCATCGCGACGCCAGCATTGACGTGGGCCATGCTGGGCGAGTCATTCGACGTGGCATGGCTCGTCGCTGTCGGGGATTTCTTCTGTCGCGTATGGCGTTTCGCCGGGTATTACAGACCGAATGCGGGACAGAAGCCGCTTGCAACACCGGACAATCTCGCTTCAGCACTCAACGCGATTCGCTGGCGCGGCATCGCTAAACTTCGGGCGGCCCTGCCCCTCATCAGACTCGACTCGTGGTCTCCCATGGAGTCGCTGACGCGCGTCCATCTCGTGACGAGCGGGCTGCCGGAGCCTGACCTCAACCGAGACGCCTACGACAGATTTGGCGTTCATCTGGGCTGTCTCGACATGTCGTACCCCGAGCTGAAGATCGCCGTGGAATATCAGGGCCAGCTGCACGGCCGGCAGTATGCGCGCGATATCGAGCGCGTTGAGCGCCTGCGCGCTGAGGGGTGGATCGTCATCCAGGTCACTTCAGAGCTGCTCAAAGATCGCACGGCGCTCGTTCGCCGCGTCCGCGACGCGCTCGTCTCACGCGGATGGAGTGCCTGAAATGCACCGAGAGCGGAACCTCACTCAGACTGAGGTCCCGCTCTCTGGTTCGACCAGTGCTCAGCTGGAACGCGTTGCCGCCGTCACGGCATCAATGATCGAGGCCTCCACCGTCGGTGTCCACGCTGCGACCGCCCACGAGACAGGCCACATGTCGCCGTCGTCGAGTGTCGCAGCATCCTGAAATTCAAGCGTCGCGTATCGCGTCTTGAACTTGCCCGCATGCTTGAACGTGACGACGACCTTGCCCGCGTCGTTCGCATAGGCGGGCATGCCGTACCAGGTCTTCGGCGAGAGCTCGGGGGCTGTCGCGGTGATCGTCGCGTGCACGCGCTCAGCCAGCTCGCGGTCGTGCTCGGGCATTCCGGCGATTGCGTCGAGAGCGGCCTGTAGTTCGTCGGCCTTCTTCGCCCCTTTCTTGCCTTCGGCGCGCAGCTCAGCGCTGCGGGTCTTCATGGCGGCGCGCTCTTCAGCGGTGAATCCGCCGGACGTTGCTGTCTCGGTCTTCGTCGACATGAGTGTTCTCCCTCGATTGTGTGGTGCTGTCTGGTCGGTACGGTGTGCTTCGGCGAGTGCCTGCTGCCAAAGCGGATGACACATGATGATATTCCCGTCAGGCCCAGGCAAAGCCGTCGGGGTCGGTGAATTGTCCGCGAGCGTTCTCGAGCACGAGGCGGTGGGACCCGCTGCCGTCGGCCGGCACGCCCGCGTCTTTCGCGAGAGCGTTGCGCTTGTAGAGGCCCAGCTTGATCGAGCCCTGCGGGGTGTCAAACTCCACGTAGCTGCCGAAGCTCTTTCCCGGCGTGAAGCCGTGCTCAACGTAGAAGCGCTTGCTCGCGGGAACATCGGATGCTGCGAGAAGCACGACGACGTCGTCAATGCGACGACTCGGCGGCTCTGTGTTCTTCTTCTTCGACGTGGCCACCTTCACGATGGTTCCGTCCGGTGCCTGCACCGTGCCGCCAAACCCCCAGAGGGACTTCGCCGCCGGCTTGATCACCGACGCTCCCGCCGCGATCGCGGCGTTGAGGATGGCCTCGGCGTTGGCCGGCTGCGAGACGATGAGCGAGATCGTGAATCCGCGGAAGCCTTCCGACGGCTCCGACGCCTCGCTCAGGGAGAGGCGATCTCCGAGCCCGAGCTCGGCGTAGAAGCTCTCGGCGGCCGCCGGGTCGGTGACCTCGAGAGTGATGGATGTGAGTGCGTTTACTGCTGTCGTCGTGTTCATGCTTCAACACTAGAAACGCGACGTACGCGCTACTTCTCGATTCGTGATCGATCATCGGCGCGCACCACGACCATACGCAAAGCGGGGCTGCTGACACTGTCAACGGCCCCGCTCTGCGTGGTGATGATGCGGCTACTCGCCCGGGTTGTCGGTGATCGCCAGGTCGGGCGTCGCCCCACCCGTGCCGAGCGATGCTCCCGAGTTGATGCCCGCACCCACGGACTCCTTGCGCTGCGTCGTCGTGAAGACGAACGCGCCGTCGGCGAAGTCGACGTGAACGTGGTCGCCCGGGTTGAGCTCGCCGTGGAGAATCTTCTCGCTGAGTTCGTCCTCCACCTCGCTCTGCATGGCACGACGCAGCGGTCGTGCACCGAGCGCGGGGTCGAAACCGACGTCGATGAGGCGCTCCTTGGCCGGAACCGTCAGCTCGACGGTCATGTCGCGATCCAACATCCGCTCGCCCAGGCGCTTCGTGAACAGATCGACGATCTGCAGAAGCTCCGACTTCGACAGCTGCGGGAACACGATCGTGTCGTCGACACGGTTGAGGAACTCGGGCTTGAAGTGCTTCTTGAGCTCTTCGTTGACCTTGGCCTTCATGGTCTCGTAGTTGGTCGCCGTGTCGCCCTCCACCTGGAAGCCGACCGGTCCGCCCGCGATGCCCTTCGAACCGAGGTTGGTCGTCATGATGATGACTGTGTTCTTGAAGTCGACGATGCGCCCCTGACCATCGGTCAGACGTCCCTCCTCCAGCACCTGGAGCAGCGAGTTGAAGATGTCGGGGTGAGCCTTCTCGATCTCGTCGAACAGTACAACGCTGAACGGCTTGCGACGCACCTTCTCGGTGAGCTGGCCGCCCTCTTCGAAGCCGACGAACCCGGGAGGGGCACCGAACAGCCGCGAGACGGTGTGCTTCTCGCCGTACTCACTCATGTCGAGCGAGATCAGGGCGTCTTCGTCGTCGAACAAGAACTCCGCGAGCGCCTTGGCCAGCTCGGTCTTTCCGACGCCGGTCGGGCCGGCGAAGATGAACGAACCGCTGGGCCGCTTCGGGTCCTTGAGGCCGGCGCGCGTGCGGCGGATCGTGCGGGCGAGTGCCGAAATTGCCTCGTCCTGCCCGATGACACGTTCGTGCAGCGCCTTCTCCATGAAGACGAGTCGGCTGGACTCCTCCTCGGTGAGCTTGAAGACCGGGATGCCGGTGGCCTGAGCGAGCACCTCGGCGATGAGTCCCTCATCCACCGTTGCCGTCGCCTTGACCTCTCCGGCTCGCCACTGCTTCTCGAGGCGCAGACGCTCGGCGAGCAGGTTCTTCTCTTCGTCGCGCAGGCTCGCTGCCTTCTCGAAGTCCTGGTCTTCGATCGCGGCTTCCTTGTTGTGGCGAACGCCCGAGATCTTCTCGTCGAACTCGCGCAGCTCGGGCGGGCTCGACAGAATCGACAGGCGCAGACGCGCGCCGGCCTCGTCGATCAGGTCAATGGCCTTGTCCGGAAGGAAGCGGTCGGCAACGTAGCGGTCCGAGAGGTTCGCCGCGGCCACGAGCGCGCCATCGGTGATGGACACCTTGTGGTGCGCTTCGTAGCGGTCGCGCAGACCCTTCAGAATGTTGATCGTGTGCGGCAGCGACGGCTGGTCGACCTGAATCGGCTGGAAGCGTCGTTCGAGCGCAGCATCCTTCTCGAAGTGCTTGCGGTACTCGTCGACGGTCGTCGCACCGATGGTCTGCAGCTCGCCGCGAGCGAGAAGGGGCTTCAGGATGCTGGCGGCGTCAATCGCGCCCTCAGCGGCACCCGCACCGACAAGCGTGTGGATCTCGTCGATGAAGACGATGATGTCGCCGCGCGTGCGGATCTCCTTCGTCACCTTCTTGAGGCGCTCTTCGAAGTCACCGCGGTAGCGGCTGCCAGCAATGAGCGACCCGAGGTCGAGCGAGTAGACCTGCTTGTCTTTGAGCGTCTCGGGCACTTCGCCCTTGACGATCGACTGCGCGAGTCCCTCGACGACGGCCGTCTTGCCGACACCAGGCTCACCGATCAGTACGGGGTTGTTCTTGGAGCGGCGAGACAGAATCTGCATGACCCGCTCGATCTCCTTCTCGCGCCCGATCACGGGGTCGAGCTTGTTGTCGCGAGCCGCCTGAGTCAGGTTGCGACCGAACTGGTCGAGCACCTGCGAGCCGCCTTGCGGGGCCGACTCGTTCGCGCCTGCGCCGACAGACGCCGCTTCTTTCCCCTGGTAGCCCGAGAGCAGCTGGATGACCTGCTGGCGGACGCGATTGAGGTCGGCACCGAGCTTCACGAGCACCTGTGCAGCGACTCCCTCGCCCTCGCGAATGAGGCCAAGCAGAATGTGCTCGGTTCCGATGTAGTTGTGGCCGAGCTGCAGCGCTTCGCGCAGGCTCAGCTCGAGAACCTTCTTGGCACGCGGCGTGAACGGGATGTGCCCCGTCGGCGGCTGCTGGCCGGTTCCGATGATGTCGGTCACCTGCTCGCGCACGGCGTCGAGCGAGATTCCCATAGACTCAAGCGCCTTTGCGGCGACGCCCTCGCCCTCGTGGATGAGACCGAGCAGAATGTGCTCGGTTCCGATGTAGTTGTGGTTCAGCAGCTTGGCCTCTTCTTGGGCCAAGACGACGACGCGGCGGGCGCGGTCGGTGAATCTCTCGAACATCTTCACTCCTTTCGACACCTCGGGCTTAAGTGGCGTCGATACTGACAGCGTAACGAGCATTTGGCTCCTCTCAGCCCCTGTTCGCCCACGGCGTGACGGCGAAACCTCTCGATCCGGGTGCCGATCGTCTTCGCCACCGTGAGGTTGACAGAGATAACGACTATCGATAACTTATCGTTTATCGCTAATAACGATCTTCGATAAGGACCGACAATGACGGATGCTGACACGCAGCGCGCTTCTCGCCCAACGCGCTCTCGCACGGAGCGCATCGAGCGCTACCTTCTTCAGGTGATCGCCACGGGCGCCGTGATGTTCAGCATCATCAATGTCTGGGCCGCCGTCTCGCGGGCGATCTACATGCTCACCTCCCCCGCGATTCAGGTCGACGGAATGTTTGCGGCAACGGATCGCCCCGACCTGGTTGCTGACTTCGCGGCCGTGACCGGTGCAGCATCCACCACCGCCAACGTCACCGTCTCCGGGCTGCCGTTGGCAGCGCGCTGGTGGCTCGTCGCCGCCGATGCCCTGCCCGTTCTCACCGGGCTCGGTGTCGCTGCGGTGATCATCGTCTTCGTCGTCGGCGTGCTGCGCGGCCGCCCATTCGGCTCGATGACGCTCGTGGGGCTCGTCGCCTTTGCGGCGCTCGCACTCGTCGGCGACTGGGGTCACGGCGTTCTTCAGGCCATCGCGCACGGCGAAGTCGCCTCGTATCTCGATGGCTCGGCAGCATCCGGAATCTCGGCGAACGACGTCTTCAGCCTGTCGTTGGATATCTCAATGTCGCCGCTGGTTTGGGCAATTGCCCTTGCGGTCATCGCGGCAGCGTTTGAGATCGGCCGCCGCATGCAGCGCGACACGGAAGGACTCGTCTGATGGCGCCGCGCGAGCCCGACGCCGAGCCGAGCGGCATCCACTGTCGTCTTGACGAGCTGCTCGCCGAGCGCGACATGACACTCACGCAACTGAGCGACATCGTCGGCGTGAGCATCGTCAACCTCTCGGTGCTCAAGAACGACAGGGCGAAGGCGATCCGGTTTTCGACGCTCGTCGCCATCTGCGATGCCCTGAGGTGCTCCCCCGGCGACCTACTCGTGCGGGGCTGAGGCCCCGCGCACTAGCCCAGCTGATGGATGCCGAATGCCGCAAAGAACCCGATCACGGCGACCAGCCCAGTGAACGACTTCGCGTCGTCAAACGCCTCGGGAATCATCGTGTCGCAGATCATCGCGAGGATCGCGCCCGCGGCGATCGCGCTCACGAACGACGTCGCCTGCACCGGGGCGCCCTGCAGCAGCGCGAAGCCGCCGAGCGCTGACAACGCGCACGCGGCAGTCGTGATCCCCCATAAGCCGAAGACGTATGCGGGAGATCGGCCCTCTCGTTTGAGGTCGGCGGTCGCCGACAGGCCTTCGGGGAGGTTCGAAATCACGACGGCGGCGAGAATCGGGATGCTGAGCTGCCCGCCGCCGACGAGACTGAGGCCGAGCACAGCCGTCTCGGGGATGCCGTCGAGCAGCGCGCCGACGACGATGCCCGTTCCGGTGCCCTTTGACGACGATCTGCTGTTGCGATTGCGGGCGTTGCGCCAGTCCAACGTGATGTTGATGCCGACGTACACGATCGCCCCCGCGAGAAATCCGAACATGGTCGGCCAGAAGCCGCCGTTGTCCGCCGCCTCGTCGACGAGATCAAACGCGAGCGCAGAGATGAGCACACCCGAGCCGAACGCCATGACGGCCGCGACCACGTGCTTCGGCACCGACACGAACCACGCGACCGCTGCGCCGACGACGAGCGCAATGCCCGAGATGAAACCCGCGAACAGCGCCAGCACCCAATCCATGTGCCCACGATAACGCGCACTGGCTTCTGCGGCTCAGAAACGTGTCACTGAAGCGCCGACGTCAGGCGCGCGAGATTATCGAGAATCGTCGAGCGGAGAGGCTGCTTGAGCCACTCATCGAGCGTGAGCTCGCGACTGATTCGACGGTAGTGGTCTTCGATCGCTCGCATGTCTTTCACGAAGGGCTCGCCCCGCACCAAAAGCGAAACCTCGAGGTTGAGACCGAACGAGCGCATATCCATGTTGCTGGATCCCAGAACGGCGACCTCATCGTCGATCGTGAAGTGCTTGGCATGCAGAATGTACGGCTTGGGGTACAGGAAGATGCGCACGCCTGCGCGCAGGAGTGCCTCGTAGTACGAGCGCTGCGCGTGGTACACGAGAGCCTGGTCTCCGATCTCTGAGACGAAGAGATCGACAGGCACACCCCGCTGAACGGCGGTCGTCACTGCGAAGAGGAGCGACTCGTCTGGCACGAAGTACGGGCTCGTGATGACAATGCGCTTCTGCGCTGCCCAGAGCAGGCCGAGAAACAGGCGCAGATTGTTCTCGCCCGCAAAGCCGGGGCCCGAGGGTACGACCTGGCAGGCGAGCGAGCCCGGGCGCTCATCTTGCGTCACGTCGGTCTCGCCGTCGACGTCGGTGCTGTCTGAGAGCAGATCGTCGGTCTCGCTGTACCAGTCCGTGAGGAAGATCGCATTGATCGCCCCCACGACGGGGCCGCGCACGCGCGCCTGAAGCTCTTGCCATTGCAGGCCGCGCTCGATGTTCCTGCGCTTGTTGTAACTGCGGTCGATGATGTTCTGCGAGCCGATCCACGCCACGCTGCCGTCGACGACGAGCAGCTTGCGGTGGTTGCGCAGGTCGGGCCGCTGCCACTTCCATTTCAGGGGGTCGAGCGGCAGCATCCGGTGCCAGTCGGCGCCCATCGCGGTCAGCCGCCGCGTCATAGCGTGATAGCCCGGAATGCGCAGCGATGCGACGTGGTCGAAGAGCACACGCACGGGGACACCGCGCTTCACCGCCCGATCGAGCGCATCGAAGAACGGTCGGGTCGTGTCGTCGAGGCACAGAATGTAGAACTCGACGTGCACCCACGAAGTTGCCGCCTCGATGTCGTCGATCATGCTCTGCAGGCTCGACATGTACCCGTGGTCGAGTTCGGCCGTGTTTCCGCCGAGCATCGGAAAACCGCCGAGATTCTGGTTGAGGTACGCGAGCGAGGGCAGCCACGCGGGCGTCGCGACAAGGCTCTCATCGTGAGGAAGCTCGGCGACGACCGTGGCGATGTACGAGTTGATGTCTTCTTGACGCTTACGGCGCTGCCTCGGCAGCTTCGGGTTTCCGATGATGAGAAACAGCAGGACGCCGAGGAAGGGAATGAAAAAGATGGCAAGAAGCCACGCCATTCCCGCAGTCGGCAGCCGGTTGCGCGGAACGTAGATGACGGCGAGCACGCGCACGATGAGGTCGATCGTGAAAACGACGATCGCCCACAAGCCGACGCCAACGCCGAAAATCTCGAAGAGCGGCTCGTTCATCACGCGGCCCGTGTGCCCCGCGCTCGCCAGCGCTCAACCATAACGGCGATACTACTGGTCAGCCAGGCGTCCGTGTCGGCGGCGTGCCATCAGTGATTCGAGGGCGTCTCGGGCTTGGGCGGCAGACCGCGGCGAAGTCGCTCTTCTGACTCGATGTCGGCGTACACCCGGCGTTCGTTGCGGTCGGCGCGGAAGATCGAGCGCAGAACGAAGTAGAACAACCCGAACAGCAGCAGCGTCGGCGTGATCGACCACACTGCGTTCAGCCAGAAGTTCTCAATCATGATGCCTCTATCGTACCGCGCCACACGACGACGGATCACCGGTTGTTCTCACCCCGTGATGATGCCCCACACGCCCGTGCCGATCAGGTAGATGCCGAGCCCCGCGCCGATGATCCACAGCGCCACGCGATTGCGCGAGGGCTGGTCCTTGCGCTCGGGGTCGAGCTCGTCCTTCGGCAGGAAGTCGTTCACGGCGCCTACTTGACCAGCGGGAAGAGGATGGTCTCTCGGATGCCGAGGCCGGTGAGGGCCATGAGCAGACGATCGATGCCCATGCCCATACCGCCCGTCGGCGGCATCCCGAATTCAAGCGCGCGCAAGAACTCCTCGTCGAGCTGCATCGCCTCGAGGTCTCCGCCCGCGGCGAGCTTTGCCTGCTCGACGAAGCGCTCGCGCTGAATGACTGGGTCGACGAGCTCGGAGTAGCCTGTCGCCAGTTCGAATCCGCGCACGTAGAGATCCCACTTCTCGACGACACCCTCGCGAGAGCGGTGGTGGCGCACGAGCGGGCTCGTATCGACGGGAAAGTCCATGACGAACGTCGGACGCTCGAGACCGCCCTTGACGAAGTGCTCCCACAGCTCTTCGACGTACTTGCCGTGGATCGGGTGCGGAACCTCGATTCCCTCAGCATCCGCGAGCTTCTTGAGCTCGGCGATCGGCGTCTCGGGCGTGATCGAGCGTCCCGCGGCATCCGAGAGGCTCTCGAACATCGAGATGCGGTCCCACTCACCGCCGAGGTCGTACTCCGTTCCGTCTGCCCACATGACAACGTGTGATCCCGCGACGTCGCGGGCGGCGTTCTGAATGAGCTTCTGGGTGAGGTCGGCGATCGAGGCGTAGTCGCCGTACGCCTGGTACGCCTCGAGCATCGCGAACTCGGGGCTGTGCGTCGAGTCGGCTCCCTCGTTGCGGAAGTTGCGGTTGATCTCGAACACGTGGTCGATGCCGCCGACGACGGCGCGCTTGAGGTAGAGCTCGGGCGCGATACGCAGGAAGAGCTCGGTGTCGAACGCGTTTGAATGCGTGACGAACGGGCGAGCAGAGGCGCCGCCGTGCATCACCTGCAGCATGGGAGTCTCGATCTCGATGAAGCCGTCGTCGTCGAACGTGCGCCGTAGGCTCGCGACGGTCTTCGCACGCATGACGACGTTCGTTCGCGCTTGCTCGCGCACGATGAGGTCGAGGTAACGGCTGCGAACCCGGGTCTCTTCATTCAGCTCGTTGTGCAGGTTCGGCAGCGGAAGCACGGCCTTCGACGCGATCTCCCACGCGTCGACCATGATCGACAGCTCTCCGCGCCGGCTCGAAATGACCTCTCCCGAGACGAACACGTGGTCGCCGAGATCGACGAGTTCCTTCCACTGCGCGAGGCTCTCGTCACCCACAGACGCGAGGCTGACCATCGCCTGCAGACGCGACCCGTCGCCGGACTGCAGACTCGCGAAACACAGTTTGCCCGTGTTGCGCAGGTGAACGATGCGTCCCGCGACGCCGACGGTGACGCCCGTGGTGGAGTCCGTCTCGATATTGCCCCACTGCTCGCGAACCTGAGGGATCGTGTGCGTGACGGGGACGCCCACGGGGTACGCGCCCTTTCCAGCATCCGCCGCCTCAGCGATAAGCCGCTCTCGCTTGGCCAGTCGCACCTGCTTCTGCTGGGAGATCTCCTCGGCGGTGGGCTCGTCGGTGCGGTTCTCGGTCATGCATCAACCTTTACGGATCGGGGATTTCGCTGCGGCTATCGGCCGAGTCAAGTTTACCCGGGGGATGCTGGATGCTTGGCGGCATCCCTGACCGGATGCTGCGCGGCACAGTCTGCTTCTCGCCACAGCCTTGTCTGGAGCTCCCATCAGTTCGTGGCGCGCGAGCGGGGAAGGACTGGCGAGAAATCAGCGCTCGGCCGAGAGAGCGTCGTCGACGGCGCTGCGCACAAGAGACGACAGATAGGCGCCCGGCTGGTCGACGCCGATGCCGTGCAGAATGCCGGATGCCTGCTCGACGATGGAGCGCGAGAATGAGCGCGCCGTGTCGATGGCCTCCGCATACGCCGCGCGGTCCGCCTCGTCGATCACGACCGGTTCGCCGCCCATCTCGACGACGAGGGCCTGACCGATCGGCAGCACGGGCGCTGGCGCTGTGACGGCGAAGTAGGTCTCGGCAAGTCGTGTCAGGTCGAGGGAGGTTCCGGTGAACGACATGGCCGGGTGAATCGCGAGAGGGATGCTGCCCGCGCGCTGCGCCGGCTCGAGCACGGCGATGCCGTAGCCCGGTGCCGTGTGCGCGACGATCTGGCCTGGGCGCCACGTTCCGGTCGCGGCGAGCCCCGAGACGAGGTCGGGAAGCTCAGCATCCGGAATCGCGATCAGCACGAGCTCGCTGCGCTCGACGACCTCGGGAATCGTGAGAACGGGAACACCGGGCAGCAGAGCTTCGGCGCGCTCGCGGCTCTCGTCAGACACCGCAGTGACGCCGACAAGAGCATGCCCTGCCCCTGCGAGCGCAGACGCGAGCACGGTGCCGACGCGTCCGGCTCCGATGACGCCGACCCCGAGTCTTCCCGCGCGTGTGTCGCTCATTCCGGCGTCGCCGCCCAGCGCTGGGTCGTGTCGGCGTTCGCCGCGTATGTCGCTGCGTCGTTCACCCTCGAGAAGAAGCCGAGGGCGTCGTTGCGTGACAGCTGGCCGACCGAGGCGTTGACCGGACCGGCAACCGTGTGCGCCTGGCTCGAGGCAAGTCCGCGGCGACGTTGCCATGGTCCCTGCGTGATCTTCACCGACTGAATGCGCGCGAGCGGAATGACCACGAGTCGCCTGTGCGCGAATCCCTGACGGGTGATGAGCACGTCGCCGAGCAGCGCGTAACCGACACGGCGCCAGGTGAGCGGGTTGAAGATCCACGAGGCCTTCGGCGCGGTCACGAAGTCCCGGTCAGGCCCGGTCCCGAGCAGCCCTCGCGCGACAAGGTCCGCCGATTCCTCGGGTGAGATGCCCGGAAGCACGAGCGCCAGCACGCGCTCGACATCGTCGATAGTGCCGACGGGCATGAGCGTTGCACGCTGCTGCGCCTGACTCTGATTGGAGGCAGGTGAGTCCTGCACGGCCGTGTTGATGCGAATCTCCCACCATCCGAAAGGCCGCCACAGCAGCGGCTGCCGCACCTCGATGCCGTGGATGCGCCCGGGCGGAATCGTCTCGTTCGATGTTGACAGCAGACCGTATCCCACGCGAATGCCGTGCCTCGTGGCAGCAATCGAGTACCGCATCGACTTCGTGATGCGCGACCAGTAGTACGTGAGAAAACCGATGAACGCGGGAATGATGCTGAACAGCACCCACGGCGTTCCGACGATCGCTCCGATGACCAGCCCGATGACGAGCAGGATGAGAAACACCGTCGTGTCGCTGATGACGACGCTGCCGGCGATGCGCAGCGGCGGAATGCGCACGACCGATTCGGGCTCAGCGAGCTCAGGGTCGAGCTCTGGCGCGAGAAACTCGTTGACCCGCTCCGTGACGAAGCCGTCGACGCCCGTCTGCCGCGGGGCTGAGACGGGAGTTTCGCCCTTCGCACCCGATGCAAGGCGCAGGATGTCGCGCCGCAGGTCGTCGGTGCGCACCGATCCGAGGTATGACAGCTCGACGCTCGCGCCCTGGCCCGCCACCGAGACCTGGAGCTTTGCGGCACCGACGAGTCTCGGAATGAACGATCGCGTGATGTTGATTCCCTGGATGCGGTCGAGCGCCGCCCTTCGATGGCGGCGGAACAGAATGCCGCTGCGCACCTCCACGGCTTCGTGCGTCACGCGGAACGTGTGCATGCGCCACGAGAGGTAGAACCCGACAACGAGCAGCACGAGCAGAACCGCGAGCCCGATGAGCGCCCAGCCCACGAGGTTCTCGCGCAGAATCCAGTCGATGGGGTCGCCCTCGTACTCGCGCAGCTCGTCGTTGCCCACGAACAGCGTGATAAGGCGCTCGCGCATGTTGGCGATGACGTACCCGAGCACCGCGATGAGAATGAGGCCGCCTCTCAGCAGCGGCGTGGCCGGGTGCAGACGGTGCCACTCTCCGTCCGCGAGAGTGTCGCTCGTGAGCGTCTTGGCCGCGGCTTCCACCGAGGCATCCGGATGCTGTTCAGCCGACGCGCCTGCGCTGGTCCCTGCGCCTGCCGGTCCCTGCTCCTGGCGCTCGCCGTGCCCCGGCGCGTCGTGCGGTGCCGGGTGCTGGTCGCTCATATTCCGGCCCTGCGCGTCTCGGCAACCTCCACGAGGTGGTCGCGAAGCCGCTCGGCCTCGTCATTCGGGATGCCGGGAATCGAGACGCCTGTCGCGGCGGCGGCCGTGACGAGCTTGACCTCGGCGAGGCCGAGCCAGCGCGCGAGCGGTCCCCTGGTGATGTCGACGAGTTGCATGCGACCGTACGGCACCGCGACGATGCGCTGCCACATAATGCCGCGGCGAAACACGAGGTCGTCCTCTCGCAGCTGGTAGCCGATGGCCTTCGCCTGCCGCGGCGTGATTGCGAGGTCGACGATGGCGACGATCACGCCGATGCCGAACGGAATCCACGCCCAGGTCTGTCCCGTGAACGCGAGCCAGCCGAACACGCCGAGCAGCACGACGAACGTGATCACGGTTCCGACGATCTGCACGGTCACGTACTTGGGCGAGACGCGCCTCCACTCGCTGATCTCGAGCTGCACGCGTCCATTCCCCCGCGGCTCAACGAGGTTGGAGTCGTGCGGGTTCAGCGGAGAGTCAGGATTCGTCGGCGGAGTCTCGGTCATCGTCCTCGTCTTTCGGCAGTCGGCACAGGTGCTCGGCGATCAGTCCCGCTGTCACGAGCAGAGCCGAGCCCAGAGCCATGGCGGCGGTGAGCCACACCGATGCTACCCCGGGCCAGACCGTGCGCGTGATCATGAATGTGACGGCGCCGATCGCCAGCCCGAAGAACAGCGATCCCGACCAGCTCGAGGCTCTCGCGAGAGAGACGACGCGCATGGCCTGAAACGGATCGAGGCGCCGCTTCGATGCGCCGGTGACCGCTCGCCGGATCGGAATGGCGAAACCCACGACGATCGCGCCGACGGTCACGAGCGTGAGCGGCAGTGAGATCGGCGGAACGAAAACGGCATTCCCGCTCGTCGAGAGCGCCATCTCAATGAGAAACCCGGCGACGATGCCGAGGGCTCCGAGGCTGATCAGCGGCGTCGCCGTTGTGCGCTTCATTCGTCGCTCGCTCGCTCGCGTCGCAGCGCGGCGACGCTGCCGAGGCCGGGAAGCACCGCGTCGGGGTCGAGCTCAAGCCACGGATCGAGAACGAAGGGCCGTTCGGCGGCACGCGGATGCGGAAGCGTCAGCTGCGGGTCGCTCTGGCGCAGCTCTCCGAACGTGATGATGTCGATGTCGAGCGTCCTGCTGCCCCAGCGCTCTGCGCGAATGCGCCCGTGGGCGTCCTCGATGCGGCTGGTCGCGGCGAGAAGCTCACGCGGCCCGAGCACGGTTCGCGCGAGGACGACGCCGTTGAGGTACGCGGGCGCGGATTCGTCGGCACCGTCGAGCGTCACGGCCACCGATTCGATCAGCGTCGAGACAGCATCCACAATGACGCCGGGAGTGACTCGCAGATCGTCGACGGCGGCTTCGAGAGTCGCGCGACGGTCCCCCAGATTCGCGCCGAGGGCAAGTACGACGTTCGTCGAGCGCAGCGGCCGGGTCGGGTCGCGCACGATCATGCGCCTGGCTCCGGCCGCGTGATCGTCACCGAGACGTCATCGAATGGCACTGAGATCGGCGCGTGCGGCTTGTGCAGCGTCACCCGCGTCTTCTGCACACGAGCAAAGCGCAGTGCCGTGCGTGCGACGCGCTCTGCAACGGTCTCGATGAGGTCGACGGGCGAGGTCGACACTGCCTCAGCGACCGCCTCAGCGAGCTCGCCATAGTGCACGGTGTGCGCAAGGTCATCGTTCTCGCCAGCGGTGCTCACGTCGGTGAAGACGGTGATGTCGACGACGAACTCCTGCCCGTTCTCACGCTCGTCATCGAAGACACCGTGGTGGGCGTGCACGCGAATTCCGGTCACCGTGATCGCGTCAAATTCGCTGTCATTCACGACTACCACTCTGCCACGCCGGATGCTGTCACTCGACCCCGCGGGCGGCGAGTGCGTCTGCCGTGTCATCGGCGTGCCGAAGGGACTGCACAAGAAGCGGCACGACGAACGCTCGAACGCTCAGCCGGCCCGCACGTGCGCGCTGCGCGTCTCGGAGTTCGCCGGCCAGGCCCGCGATGACGGGGACGGTGCGAATCGTCAGCGCGAGCATGAGCCCGATGCGATCGGGGTTGACACCGAAGCGGCGCAGCGGCTGAAGTGCCCGCTGCACGGCGTCGAGGATCTCCGTTGTGCGGGTCGTGAGGGTCACGCCCGCGGCAAGCAGCAGCACGATCACGACTCGCGCTGCGGTGGCCAGCACTGTCGGGATCGGAAGAAAGAGCATCGGGACCGCGACGATCACGACGATAAGCCAGCGGATGCCCAGAATCTGACGCCACAGCTCGCCGAGCCCGAGCCGGGCACCCACAAAGCACGCGACAACGAGAGCGGCCCCGCCGCCGAGGTTCCACAGCGACGGCGGTGGAACGGCGACGATGAGCACCACGACAATGAGCCCGACGAGCTTCGCGCCGGCGGGAAGCCGGTGCAGGATGCTGTCGCGCGCGCGGTACTGCCCGAGCATCGTCACGGTCGAGCCACGATCTCACTCAGGTAGCGCTCGATCACGGCGCTCGGTACCCCATGCGCCACCAATCGAGCCTCGTCGAACAGCAGTGCGTCGTCGCAGCGCGCCGCGAGTTCAAGATCGTGCGTCACGATCACGCACTGCTGCGGCAGATTCAGCAGCAGGTCCGCAATGCGCCGCGCATTGCGCGCGTCGAGCAGCGTCGTCGGCTCATCGGCGACGATCATGGACGGCTCGGCGACGAGCACGGCTTGAATCGCGAGCATCTGCTTCTGCCCGCCCGACAGGTCGTGGGCGGGCAGATCCGCGTGCGCGGCGAGACCGTTCTCGGCAAGCACAGCCGTGACTCGCTCGGCGATCTGGCCCTTGCTCAGTCCGCGCCCTCGTAGCGAGAACGCGAGGTCTTCGGCGACCGTTGGCATGACGATCTGCGCGTCCGGGTTCGTGAACACGAATCCAACGTGCTTGCGCACGGCACGCGCCTCTTTCACCGTGTCGAGCCCCGCGACCGTCGCAACGCCGTTCGTCGGCGTGCGAAGCCCGTTGAGCAGCCGCGCGAACGTCGACTTGCCCGACCCGTTGAGCCCGATCACAGCGATGTTGTGCGCCCGGGTCATGAGCGACACATCGTGGAGTGCGGTCACCTCGCCCGATGCCGTGGGGTGCCGCACGGTGACGTGCGAGAGCGCGATCTCGCTGTCGGCGTGCTCTGGCAGCATCCGCTTATCGAACCGCGACGGGCGTCGCCTCAACGGCAGCACGCCGTGGCATCGCGAACGCCCGCGGGTAGGCCTTCCAGACGGCCATCGTCAAAGCGACGGTGAGTCCTGCCTTGATGGCGTCGCCGGGAACGAAGGCGAGGTTCGCGAGGGCGGCCTCGCCGAGCGACAGGCCGAGCGTTGCCGCCATGACCGGGATGCCGACCGCGTAGATCGCGAGCATGCCGCCGACGACCACGCCGAGTGTGACCCGCCACCAGACCGGACGCGTCGCGCCGATGTGCACGATGGCCCCCACAACGGCGGCGCCCAGCACCCAGCCGACCAGGTAGCCCGACGATGGCGCGAAGAAGACGCCGATGCCGCCTCGGCCGCCGGAGAGCAGCGGAAGACCTGCTGCGGTGAGCACGAGAAGAACAATGACGGATGCTGCGCCGCGCCACCACCCGAGGATCGCTCCCGCGAGCATGACGCCGAGCGTTTGCAGCGTGATGGGCACCGCCATGCCGAACGGGTTGACGGCTCCCGGGATGCCGAGCACGGCGATGATCGCCGCGAAGGTCGCGATGCGCGTGATGTCGTTGAGTGTTGTCTTCACGATTACCTAGCGTCTCAGGCTACGTGTCACTGTCATTGTGAAATATCGCACATGGATTCGGGCAGGTTGTTGTCTCACATCGCCAACGACAGCGGGAGCGCGCGGATCATGGGTGGTCATCGCGCTGCGCATCGACGGCGTCGAGAACATTCAGCGCCGTCCTGGTTCCCGACACATTGTGCACGCGAACGGCCCAGATGCGCGCCTGAGCACAGAGCATGCTGATGGCGGCGGTCGCGGGGTCACGCTCCGCAGGCTGGGCGCCCACCGGCGAGACGGTCGAGAGAAACCGCTTGCGGCTGGCGCCGATGAGCATGCGGTCCGACAGGGTGCCGAACCGCTCGAGGTGAGCGAGAATCGCCCAGTTGTGCTCGGGGTTCTTCGAGAATCCCAGACCGGGATCGACGATGAGGCGCTCGGCATCGACCCCCGCGGTCGTCAGCGCGTCGATCCGCTGCCCGAGTTCGCGGTGCACGTCAGCGAGCACGTCATCGTAGTGAACGCGCTCGTGCGGGTCTGTGAGGTAGCCGCGCCAGTGCATCGCCACGAAGTCCCGGCCACTCTCTGCGGCGACACGCGGCATGTCGTCGTCGACCAGACCACCGGACACGTCGTTGATGATCTGCGCTCCCGCCTCGACGGCCGCCGCCGCTGTCGACGCGTGCATAGTGTCGACGCTCACGCGAATACCCTCGTCGGCGAGTGCCGAAATCACCGGGATCACGCGCCTCTGCTCCTCGACTGGGTCGACGAGTTCGGCGCCGGGGCGCGTGGATTCGCCACCGACGTCGATGAGATCGGCACCGGCACTCTTCAGCGTGAGCGCGTGCTCGATCGCGTCGTCGTGGCTGAAGAAGCGGCCACCGTCGCTGAACGAATCCGGCGTCACGTTGACGACGCCCATGATGAGCGTCATGACGCGTCTCCCCGCGAGATGAGGGCGACGACCTCCGCCCGCTGGATCGGATCGGAGAACGTTCCTCTGCTGGCCAGCGTCACGGTCGTCGATCGCGCTTGCTGTGTGCCTCGCGCGGTGACGCAGGAGTGCGCCGCGTCGATGATCACGAGCACGCCTGCGGCGTCGAGCCCCGTGCTGATCGCGTCGGCGATCTGCTCACCGAGGCGTTCCTGCACTTGGGGGCGCGCCGCCAGGACGTCGACGACTCGAGGGATGCGGCCGAGGCCGACGACTCGCTCGTGGGGAGCGTAGGCAACGTGCGCCGTGCCGAGGAACGGCAGAAGGTGATGCTCGCACATCGACCGGAGCGCGATGTCGCGCACCATCACGATCTCGCCTGAGTCTCCCTCGTCGAGAGGGATGCCTTCGCCGAGCAGCTCGAGCGGGTCTTCGCCGACGCCGTGGAAGAACTCGGCATAAGCTTCGGCGACGCGCTGCGGCGTGTTCTCAAGGCCCGCGCGGTCGACGCTCTCGCCGATCGCGACGAGCAGCTCACGCGTCGCCGCTTCGATGCGCTCCCGATCAACGCCCGACATGATCTACGCGTTCGACGCGCTCGAACCTCTGCCAGCATCCGCCTCGTCGGGGTCGGACTCGGAATCGTCGGTGTCGGAAACGGGTCCCGAGTCCTGCGACGTCACGTTGCCGTCGGTCACGTCCGGCTCGATCGGCGCAGACGCCGGAATCTCAACGGGAGGCAGATCGCTCACGGGCCGGCCCTCGCTCGAGAGCCAGACGGGCCGCTCGGCGAGCTTGCGAACGGGAGCGAAGATGTCGGCCAGCTGGTTGTGGTCGAGCGTCTCCTTCTCGAGAAGCTCACGGGCCAGCGTGTCGAGAACGTCGCGGTTGTCGTTGATGACCTTCCACGCTTCGTTGTGTGCCTGCTCGATGAGCTCGCGCACCTGCTTGTCGACCTGCTCGGCCAGCTCTTCCGAGTAGTCGCGCTGGTGGCCCATGTCGTGCCCGAGGAACATCTCACCCGACGCCTGTCCGAGCTTGACCGGTCCGACGTCGGTGGTCATGCCGTATTCGGTGACCATCTTGCGTGCAATTCCGGTTGCCTTCTCGATATCGTTCGAGGCTCCCGTGGTCGGGTCATGGAACACGATCTCCTCGGCGACACGGCCGCCCATGGCGTACGTGAGTTGATCGAGCAACTCATTGCGCGTGACCGAGTACTTGTCTTCGAGCGGGAGCACCATGGTGTAGCCGAGCGCACGACCGCGCGGAAGGATCGTGATCTTCGTCACCGGGTCCGTGTGGTTCATCGCCGCAGCAGCGAGCGCGTGGCCGCCCTCGTGGTACGCCGTGATGAGCTTCTCCTTCTCGTTCATCACGCGGGTACGGCGTTGCGGTCCGGCGATCACGCGATCGATCGCCTCGTCGAGCGCGCGGTTGTCGATCAGCTGCGCGTTCGAGCGCGCGGTGAGCAGCGCTGCCTCGTTGAGCACGTTGGCGAGGTCAGCGCCCGTGAAGCCAGGGGTCTTGCGCGCGACGACCTCAAGGTCGACGCCTTCAGCAAGCGGCTTGCCTCGGCCATGCACCTCGAGAATCTGCAGGCGACCCTGCATGTCCGGAGCATCAACGCCGATCTGCCGATCGAAGCGCCCGGGGCGCAGCAGAGCCGGGTCGAGAATGTCGGGGCGGTTCGTGGCCGCGATCAAGATTACGTTCGTCTTGGGGTCGAATCCGTCCATCTCGACGAGCAGCTGGTTGAGCGTCTGCTCGCGCTCGTCGTGTCCGCCGCCCATGCCGGCGCCGCGGTGACGTCCGACGGCGTCGATCTCATCGACGAAGATAATCGCCGGCGAGTTCTCCTTGGCCTGCTGGAACAGATCGCGCACACGACTTGCACCGACACCCACGAACATCTCGACGAAGTCGGAGCCCGAGATCGAGTAGAACGGAACTCCCGCCTCACCCGCGACGGCGCGTGCGAGCAGGGTTTTACCGGTTCCGGGGGGACCATACAACAGCACGCCCTTGGGGATGCGCGCCCCGACGGCCTGGAACTTCGCCGGATCCTTCAAGAAGTCCTTGATCTCGTGCAGCTCTTCGATCGCCTCTTCGGCACCGGCAACGTCGGCGAACGTCACCTTCGGCGATTCCTTTGAGACGAGCTTGGCTTTGGACTTGCCGAACTGCATGACCTTTCCGCCGCCGCCCTGCATGCTCGAGAGCATGAACCAGAAGAACAGCCCGATGAGAAGCAAGGGAAGCAGGATGCTGGCCATGGACAGCCACCAGTTGCCCTGAGGGACCTCATCGTTGAATCCGTCCTTCGGCGACGCGGCATCCACCGCATCGACGACGGCGTCGGCGCGCGCGTCGATGAAGTAGAACTGCACCATCTTGCCGCTGTCGCCCGCAGCCTTGCTCAGCGTGAGGTCGACGCGGTTGTCGCCCTGCGTGATCACGGCCTGGGTGACGGTGTCGCCCTTCAGCAGCTCGAGCCCCTGTTGCGTCGAGATCTCTTTGTATCCGCCGATGTTCAGCAGGCTCGACCCGATCCAGAACGCCAGAATAGCGATGAGGATGTAGGGAATGGGGCCTTTAAAGATGCGCTTCAGGTTCATGGGAATTGGAGCGGGAGGCTCAGCACCTTTCCGGTGAGATCGACGGGGCAGACCAGCCCCGTGGCATTAGCGTAACGTGTGCCTGCTGTGCGCGCCCTCGGTGTTCCCCGAGGGCGTACACCGGCATCACTCCTCCGAGTAGATGTGCGGAGCGAGAACGGCGACGTCACGAAGATTGCGGTAGCGCTCGGCGAAATCGAGACCGTATCCGACGACGAAATCGCTCGGGATGTCAAAGCCGACGTACTTGCAGTCGATCGTCACTTTCGCAGCATCCGGCTTGCGCAGCAGAGCGCACACTTCGACGGATGCCGCACCGCGCGACGCGAAGTTGTCGAGGAGCCACGAGAGCGTCAGCCCCGAGTCGATGATGTCCTCGACGATGAGTACGTGGCGGCCGGCGATGTCGGTGTCGAGATCCTTGCGGATCTGAACGACGCCGCTCGATTTCGTGCTGGCCCCGTAGCTCGAGACCGCCATCCAGTCCATCTCAACGTTGTGTCCGAGGTGGCGGGAGAGATCGGCCATGACCATGACGGCGCCCTTCAGAACACCGACGAGCAGGAGGTCTTTTCCCGCGTAGTCGGTGTCGATGGTGCGCCCGAGTTCTTCGAGTTTCGCGTCGATCTGCTCTTCCGTGACGAGAACCTTCGTGAGGTCGCTCTCAATTTCACTCGCGTGCATGGATCGAGTCTACGTGCCTGATCGGGAGTGCGCCTTTTCGGCCGCTGTGAACACCAGACGCCCGTCGGAACGCGACACGACAATGCCGGGAACGTGAATCGGTCCCTGACCGCGCCACTCAGTGACGAGCGCGGCGATTGCGAGCGTGTGTGTGCGTGAGAGCGACACACCGAACTCGGCGGCAGCGACGTAGCGGATGAGCCGGTTGCGCAGCGCCGCCGGGTTGTGGGCGAGCGCACTCACCTCGACGGCGATCCCGGCCTCGGCCGGCTCACACACCTCTTCGATGAACTCCTCGATCATCTGCTCGAACGCGTCGTCGTCTTCGCGCGCCTGCTCGGCGGTGCGCGCGAGTGCCTCGGCGATGCCCGGTCCCAGCTGCTCTTCGAGAACGGGCAGCACGAGGTTGCGAACGCGCACTCGTGCAAAGGACCCGTCGTCGTTCTGCGGATCGTCCCAGACGTCGATCCCGCGAGCGGCGCACGAGTCGCGCGTCTGCTGTCGCCGAACGCCAAGGAGCGGTCGCGCATATCGGCCGTTCAGCGGGGCCATCGCCTTCAGGCTTCCGGCACCCGATCCGCGCGCGAGCCCGAGAAGCACGGTCTCGGCCTGGTCGTCGAGGGTGTGCCCGAGCAGCACGAGCTCTGCCCCGACGCGCTGTGCCGTCGCGTCGATTGCTCGATAGCGCGCCTGCCGTGCCGCGGCCTCCGGCCCACCGGCATCCACCACCTGGACGCGCTCGAGGTGCGCCTCGATCCCCCACCTTTTGAGAGCGTTCGCCGTACGTTGCGCGACAGCATCCGACCCTCGCTGCAAGCCGTGATCCACGGTGATCGAATGCACGCGGATGCTGCGCGGCTTCGCCTCGAAGACGGTGGCCGCCGCGAGTGCCATCGAGTCGGCGCCGCCGCTCACACACACCAGAACAACTGCGCCGTCGGAGCATTCGTTGAGGCTCTGGCGTACGCCAAGACGCACGGCAGCGGTCGCGGAATCAAGCCGCGGGCGTCCTGGCTCAGGTGAATGGGAAGTTGTCGAGGGCATCAAGTAACGTTAGTTCAGGTTTTTCGATCATCACGATCATAAGGAGAAAGCACATGGCCGAGTACGACGTCGTCGTAGAGATCCCCAAGGGCAGCCGCAACAAGTACGAAGTCGACCACGAGACCGGTCGCGTCTATCTCGACCGTGTGCTGTTCACGAATTTTGTGTACCCGGTGGACTACGGCTACTTCGAGAACACCCTCGGCCTCGACGGCGACCCCGTCGACGCGCTTGTTCTGCTCGAGTACCCGGTTTTCCCCGGTGTGGGCATCAAGGTGCGTCCGGTCGGCGTGCTCAACATGAGCGATGAGGCCGGGTCCGACGCCAAGGTCGTCTGTGTTCAGTACAAAGACCCGCGCTGGCAGCACATTCAGGACATCAGCGATGTGCCCGAGCACCAGCGTGCCGAGATCGAGCACTTCTTCACGCGCTACAAGGACCTCGAGCCGAACAAGTGGGTGAAGATCGAGGGCTGGGGCGACGTCGCCGAGGCCGAGCAGATTGTTCAGGCGGGAATCGCCAAGCTCGCAGAGGACGGCGGCCACTGACCCATCCCTGCCCTGAGCACAGAAGCGGCCCCGCAGTTCATTCTGCGGGGCCGCTTCGGTTTCGCTTATACGTAGTTGAGGGGGTTGACGGGATTCCAACGCCCGTTGCGCACCTCGAAGTGAAGGTGCGTGCCGGTCGAGTTTCCCGTGCTGCCCATCGCTCCGATGGCCGTGCCCGCGTTCACCCATCCGCTCCAGCGGTAGATCGAACTCATGTGGCCGTAACCGGTGTACTGCCCGCCGCCGTGGTTGATGAGGACATAGTTGCCGTATCCGCCGTACCATCCGGCGTAGGCGATGGTGCCGCCCTTCGCAGCCCAGATCGCCTCGCCGGAGCTCCCCGAGATGTCGATACCCTCGTGGAACTTTCTCGTTCCAGAGATCGGGTGCGTGCGCCATCCGAATGGCGAGGTGATGTAGCCGCCGCTGCATGGCCAGCGCCAACCGCTCGAGGAGCCGCCACCGCCGCCTCCCCCGCCGGTGGAACCGCCACCGCCACCGCCGCCACCGCCGCCGTTGTTCTTGGCGGCTTCTTCGGCAGCCCGTCTCGCCGCTGCTTCGCGTGCCTTGCGGGCAGCTTCTGCGGCCTTGCGGCGCTCTTCGACGCCCTTCTTGTACTGCTCGACGGTCTTCGAAGTCTTGTCCTGCAGCGCTTCGAGCTGCGCTTTGAGGGTCTCCTGTTTGGACTCCTGCTCGGCGAGAGCGTTGCGAGCGGCCTCCGCTGCTGCCTGCGCTGCCTCGTATGCTTCTTCGGCCTCCTGCTTCAGCCGATCCCGCTCGTCGCGCGCGACGACGGCCTGGTCGCTCAGCGACTGCGCCGTGTTCTTTGCGGTGAGGGCGCTCTGGTATACCGACTGGTTGTGCTCTACGAGCTTCGTCATGCTGCCGAGCGCGGCGAGCAAGTCATCGGGTCCGGATGCTGTCGCATCAAAGATGAGGCCAAGGCTCGCGTTGTCTCCACCCGACCGGTAGAGCTGTGCGGCAAGCTGCCCCGCCTTGGTTATCGCGGCGTCAGCCTCCACCTCTTTTTCATCCGCCTGCTGCTGCAGCTGCTCGGCGCGAGCCGTCGCCTCTGTGAGGGCGATACCGGCGTCGTAAAGCTTCTGCCCCGCCTCTTCCTCTGCCGCTTTCGTGTCGGCGACCCGCTGCTGCAGTGAAGCGATGAGGTTCTTGATCTTCTTGACCTCTTCGGCCTTGGCAGCCTGATTGTTCTTTGCGCGCTTAACGTCGTCCCAGCTCGGGTACTTGTCTGCCCACGCCGGAGCGATGCCGGTAAGTCCAGCGACGGCTGTGACGACGCCGAAGACGCCGATGGAGATGACCTGTCGCCGCGTTGTCTCCGACCGCGATTCTCCGTCGTGGGGTCGCGAGAAAATGCCCGCGCGAGGCTCGCGATCTCGCTTCGACATCTGAGTGCACCGACCTTTTCACATATGTAACAGACGTAACAGCGTTAACACTATCCACAAGAATCCACGACTGCACGCGTGAAATCAAGGGATCCATACCCACGTTGTAGGGGCAATCTAACCGTCGGCGCACCGGTTTCGCGTGACATTTCGGGCTCGTCGCAACATCGGCACGCCCGGGTTGACACGCAATTTGTATATCCGAGTGGTTGCCCATATGCTTTTACGTCGGTAGTCAAAGCAGCTCTTCGGAGAGGTTTTGAGGCCCCATCGTTTAGCGGCCTAGGACGCCGCCCTTTCACGGCGGTAGCACGGGTTCGAATCCCGTTGGGGTCACGAGCACTGCTCAACGTGCTCTACAATTGAATAGCGAAACACAGTTTGGCCCTGTGGCGCAGTTGGTTAGCGCGCCGCCCTGTCACGGCGGAGGTCGCCGGTTCAAGTCCGGTCAGGGTCGCAGGTGAAAAACCCTTCCGAAAGGAAGGGTTTTTCTCCCTATGTGGCACTTGTGTCGCATTGGCTCTGTAGCTCAGTTGGTAGAGCGTTCGACTGAAAATCGAAAGGTCACCGGATCGACGCCGGTCGGAGCCACAAAACCCCCGCTTAGCCGGGGGTTTTCTTGTTTCACGAGACGATTGTGACGCCTGCGGTTCAGTCGAAACTGCCCTAATGGTTTGTCCCGCGCCAGCGCACGCGGGGACCATCGTTACGAGTCTCTCCTACTTGCAAGCAGACGTCGGATGCCGACCCACGCGAGGGTCACGACGAAGAGGATGATTCCGATGGCCGCCAGCCAGGCGAGTCCTTTGATCACGAGTCCCAGAATGGTCAGGATCAGCCAGATCACGAGCAAGGTGATGATGAGCCCAAGCATTGCTACTCCCTTGTTCTTCCTTCAGTCTTGACGATCAGGGTCTCTCGTCACACTTGGATTGAAAAGGGGGTTGCTACGAGGATGCTGTGTCAGACGCAGGGGATGCCGCACGCGTGAGCCGAGCACTCAGCGGACCGAGAACGATGAGCGCGAGCCAGACGAACTTCGCGTCGTTCCCTCCCCACACGTAGGCCACCGGTACCGACGCGAGAAAGACCACAGGCCCGACCATGGCGTCGAGTATCCACAGCATCCACTGCCTGCGTGAAAGATCAGCACCGTCTTCGCTCCGACGCGCCACGAAGACGATGGCGGACTGCGCCACCATGGCAGCCGCGATATTGACAGCGTAGAGCGACGTGGGCAGCGCATAGTTAGCCGTCGCGGGGTCGCTCATGCCCTGGGTCGAGAACGGAATGAAGATGATCAGCCCCGCCGCAATGATGTTGACGGTGATCACCCGGGAATCGATGCGCGACAGGCGGTCGATCGTTCCATGGTTCACACGCCAGAAAACTGCAATCACGACGAAGCTGATGAGAAATCCGGTCAGCTGGCTGCCGACCTCATGCGCGAGGAGCGTATCGATGCTCTGCCATGCCTCCGGTGGCGGCACATCAAGGTTGGCGATCAGGAGCGTCAGCGAGAACCCGTAGATCGCGTCGAAGAAACCCAGCGCGCGATCGTACCCGGATGAATCGCGTTCATAGACATCGTTGCCCATGTACCGAGGGTAGTGGGACGCGAGATTGGAGCACAGGGGCGAGCAGGCATGAGACGGTCTTCATCCGATAGCGTGAATCCGCAGCATCAGGGTTCGAGACGCCCTCACCGTGTGCCGCGCGGATGATGCGACAACGCTCAGCATGGAGGTTGACAGTGGAACGCTCCTCGGCGCCGCTTCGAGGCAAGACGGCGCTCGTCACGGGCGTCTCCCGTCGACGCGGCATCGGCTACGCGGTGGCCCGCAAGCTTGCGCCCCTTGGCGCGAACATCGTCATTCAGCATTACCAGCGCCACGACGAGAACCAGCCGTGGGGCAGCGACGACCTCGAGGCTGTTCGAGCGGGCCTCCGATCTTCGCTCATCGGCGCTGCGACCATGCACGATCACGACATCGACTTAACGGATGCTGAAGCGATCGCCCCGCTCATCGAGTCGGCCGCGCATCACACAGGCTCTCTCGACATTCTCGTCTGCAATCATGCCAAGAGCGGCGACGACGGCAGCATCCTCGACATGACGCCTGACCGCCTCGACGCGCACTGGCAGACGAACACCCGGTCCACGATCCTGCTCACCGCTGAGTTTGCCCGGCACAAGGCGGGTGGCACCGCGATCGAGGCCGCACGTCCCGGCGAGCGCATAACCGGCCGCGGGCCCGTCGACTCCCCGACGGGTCACGTGTTCTGGACGACATCGGGCCAGCTGCACGGTCCGATGCGCGGCGAAGTAGCGTATGCGGCGAGCAAAGCGTCGCTCGCCGGACTCACGCCGACCGTCGCGGCCGAGCTTCTCGAATGGGGAATCGTGCTGAACACAATCAATCCCGGGCCGGTCAACACGGGGTACCTGGACCCCGAGACGACGGACCGTCCTCTTGGCGAACTGCAGCGGTATCTAGACGAGACCCCGTTTGGGCGATTCGGGCGTCCGGACGATCCGGCCGAGCTCATCGGTTGGCTCAGCACGAGCAACGGGTCCTGGGTCATCGGTCAGGTACTCACGAGCGACGGTGGCTTCAGCCTGCAGTGATGTGAAGCACCCGTACGAGGATGCGGTCCCCGCAATCACAATTTCACCAGGCGTTTCTCGATTCGCGCTAAAATGACAATTACTCACGTAACCCGAAGAGGGGAAGCGACAAGCATCCTCTCGCTCAATACACTGTGAGCAATCTCACCCCCTACCCGAGAGACATACCCCATGCGCTCGCTCCACACTTCCGAACCCGAAACCTCTTGGCGCGACCGCTGGTCTGGTCAGGCCGACGGAACCGTCGTGCTTGACCTCGGCGATCAGCCAGCATCCGACTATTTCCCTCACCCGACGGATACGCTGCCTGACCCGCGATACCCGATGCGAATGGTGTTCGCCCACGGCAGCGGTCTCCTACAACTCGAGGCGGACCCGACGACCCCCGAGGAGGTCATGGGCGTCGAGCCCGCGGCGCTCGTGCATCAGGCTGAGTTGTGCGTTGCGGACGCGACGGCGGCAGGTCTCATCAGGCCGGGCTCGCGCGTTCTGCACTATCCGAGTCCGCACGGCGGTTCGTGGCGTCCGCAACTCGAGCCGTTCCACCTCACAGAGGTCACCGACGGCACCGCGGACCTCATTGTCGACGTGCACGGCATGATGCACGCTGCAGACCAGCAGGCGGCCTTTCGCGAGCGACTGGACGCGCTCGCCGACGATGGCGTCATGCTGTTCATGATTCACAACGCCTCAGCGATCGTTCGCGAGGGAATGTGGAATGCCCTGAAGAACGGTCATTTCGCGTACTACACCACCCCCTCTCTCGTGCGCATGGCACATGAGATCGGGCTCGTCGCCATCGGCGCGTGGTCGTATCCGCTTTACAACAACGGCACGACGATGCTCGCCTTCGCTCGACGCGGAAGCAGCCGTGGCGGCGAACAAGCACCGTCTGTCACGGAGCTCATTGCCGAAGAGACGGCGATCGGCGTCCTCGATCCCGAGCGACTCCAAACGTCACTTCACACGTCAATGGTGGACTCGGTCAGCGCCATCAGGGAGTACCTCGAGCAGGCAGCATCCCTCGGTCTAACCGTTGCCGGGTACGGCGCCGCCTCGCGAACCGCAGCGCTCCTGAGCTCGGCGAATGTCACATCGGACGATATCGTGATGATCGCCGACGCGTCGACCGCCAAGCACGGCCGGACGATGCCCGGCTCGCGAATCCCGATCGTGTCGCCCGAAGACCTCGTCGCCGCGCGACCGGATCGCGTTCTCTTGTTCGTCTCGGACCTGCTCCCTGAGGTGCGCAACTCCCTCCCCGGCATTGAGGCGAACGGGGGAACATGGGTGATCGTTGATCCGAGACCGACCGAGATTCGCGCCTGAGGCGCGGCTTACGCCATCCCGACAAGCCGTGTGTACTCCTGCCACGAGATCCCATTGCGGTCGCGCTCACTCACGATGGTGATGGGGGCAGGCCATGCGACGGCGAGATCGGGGTCGTTGTATGAGATCGTGATGTCCTCATCTGGGCCGTAGAAGTCGTCGATGCGATAGCAGAAGTCCGTCACCGACGTCAGCGCCTGATAGCCGTGAAGGAAGCCGCGCGGAATGTAGACCTGGCGATGCACTTGGTCGTCGAGAAGGAACGTGCGCACCTGACCGAACGTCGCCGAACCCGGGCGGGCGTCGATGGCGATGTCAAGTACGGCGCCGTGTGCGCACCTCACGAGTTTTGCTTCCCCGTTGTTCATGCGCCCGTGCAATCCGCGAACAACACCCTGATAGGAGCGTGACTGGTTCTCTTGCTTAAAGCCCGCAGGGTCGATCCCCGCCTCCGCTAGAACCGTCACGTCCATGGTGCGCGTGAAGTACCCGCGCTCGTCGCGATGGGCGGTGGGCTCGAAAACAATGAGTCCCTCGATATCAGTAGCAATGGTCTTCATGGTGTCCTTCTGTCTGTCGTGAATCGAAATATGGATGCTGTCGCTCAGCGCGACAGTGCCGGTGACGTGCGCGCTGAACGGCGGTCTGCCGCCGCGAGATAGTCGTCGATCTGGCGCTCGGTGGCGCTGCGGGGCGATGCGCCGGCGTCGACCGACTTCTCCCAGTCGATCGTGTACGCGAGCGCCTCGCGCACGCTCAGTGTGGGCGACCAGCCGAGGTCGTGCCGAGCTCGCGCCGAATCGACCATGAGCAGGCCGGCCTCGTGCGGGCCGTCATCGTCCACCGCCGACCACTGGGCGCCGTCGCCCCAGAGATGAGCCAGCTCGTCGGCGACCGAGCCGACCGTCAGCACTTCGTCTGTCGACGGCCCGAAGTTCCAGGCCGAGTCGTGGCGCGACGAATCCAGTTTCTCCGCGAGTCTGAGGTATCCGGTGAGCGGTTCGAGAACGTGCTGCCAGGGACGGGTCGCGCGTGGGCGCCTGAGCGATGCCGGCCGGCCGCTGCGGAACGCGCCGATCAACTCGGGAATGAGCGCGTCGGGGGTGGCATCGCCTCCCCCGACGACGTTGCCCGCCCGTGCTGTCGCGATCGCCAGTCCTTCGCGAGGGTAAGAGACGGCGAACGAGTGGGTTGCGAGTTCCGCCGCCGCTTTGCTCGCGCTGTACGGGTCGTCGCCTCCCAGCATGTCCTGTTCGCGATAGCCCCAATGCCACTCGTTGTTGCGGTAGACCTTGTCCGTCGTCACAACGACTACGCGGCGCACGGACTCTGTGCTGCGCGCAGCCTCAAGCACAGCGAGCGTTCCATCGACGTTGACAGAGAACGTCTCACGAGGCGTTGCATATGACTCACGCACGACTGACTGCGCGGCCAAGTGCAGAACGGTCTCGGCACCGGAGCGCCGCATGCTCGCGGTGAGCTGCTCGACGTTGCGGATGTCGCCGCGCTCGTCGGCCTCCAGAGCAGATGAGACGTGCGCGCGCTGGTACAGGAAGTCATCCGGAGTCTGTCGAGCGTACCCGTGCACCCGTGCGCCGAGCCGGTCGAGCAGCAGGCAGAGCCATGCGCCCTTGAACCCAGTATGCCCGGTGACAAAAACTGAGGCTTCCTCAAAGTACGACGTCATGGTGCAACGGTACGACATCACCAGGGCGCCGAACCACACTCGTACCCGCAATTGGGGGCACGGCGAATCGGACCGCCGTTGCTCCGCACCCTCATGCACGTCGGCGCTCGTGCTCACGACTCCCCCACTTCGAGGGCATAACAGCTGTTTGTGGTCAGAATCTATTGTGAGGGTCACTCAGTTTTGCTAACGTCGCCCCGAGCCCGAGCAAACCACGGACGCGCGCTGTTCACACCAGCACCCATAATCACCGGATAGGAGGCAGCCCGTGATTCGGAACCGTTCGGTGAACGCAGGCCCTCCAGCCCATCCACGTGCCGCGACCGCGCGCTCAGCAGCATCCCGCGCTCGCCCCTCGAAACCCGGCGCGCTCTCATCGACTTCTGCGGAACGACGGACCCGTATTGCATTATTCGGCGACTTCGGCATCGGGAACATGGGTAACGACGCGTCTGGGGCAGCGATGATCGAACTCGTGCGCGCGGTCGCGCCAGATTGTGAGATCACAGCGATATCGCCCGCCCCCGATCGCGCGACCGTGTCGCTAGGGATTCCCGCACTCCCCATCCGTTCCTCTCATCAGAGCGCAGCCCGGCACTTCTTCTCGAAGGTGCGCAACAAGCTTCTCGACCTGGCGAATCTCGTCAGCATCGTCTCGCATTTTGATACGGTCATCGTTCCCGGAACCGGACTGCTCGAACGCGTCGCCGGGCGACTTCCCGGCGGCGACCAGACATGGCTGCTACTACTCTCGATCGCGTGCCAAATGAAGCGAGTGCCGCTCGCGTGGTTTGCTCTCGGAGGCAGCGATGCACTGCCAGCGATGCAGCGCCTGACCGCCGTTGCCGCGAGTCGATTTCCGCACTATCGGTCTTATCGCGATCAGGCGACAGCGTCGTCGATCGGAGCTCGCGCACGCACGGATCGCGTCGTTCCCGACGTTGTCTTCAGCTCCTCATTCGACGTGCTCTCGTCACCAGACAGTACCGGTGTCGTCGGGCTTTCCGTCATCAATTATGAGCCAGAGGATCCCCAGGCCCGGGAGCGCTATCTCGAGGTGCTTGCCGACGTCGCTCAAGAAATATCGGCCAGTGGGCGACGGGTGAGGTTCTTGCTGGGCGACCGTGCGGATGCCGGCCCGACGGAATGGGTGTGCGGTCATGCGATGTCGAGCTCGTCAGGCGACCTGGATCCAGCACTCCCGTTCGGCGCGTTCGCCGACATGGTGGCCGCCGTCGCCGAGTGTGACGTGGTCATCGCGAGCCGCTATCACGTGATCGTCGCATCGGCACTCGCCGCGACTCCCATTGTTGCCCTAGCGCACGCGCATAAAGACGTAGCGCTCATGGAGCAGCTGGGGCTCACCGAGACAGTCCTGCATGCAGAAACCATCACGAGCCAAAAGGTCCTCGAACTCGTGGAGCGATGCTCCGCATCCAGATCCGAGATCAGACATCGACTGGTCGAGCGCACGAATGCTTTTCGCGCCACTGCCCTCCGCGAGTTCTCTCAATCTGGAATCACCTCGATACAAGGAAGGGTTTCGACATGACTGCCGCCGTGCCACCCGTCACGATCGCGATGCCCGTGTACAACGGGGCTGACTACATTGCCCGATCGCTTGCCGCTCTGCAAAGCCAGACCTTCGCCGACTTCGAGCTGCTCATCCGCGACAACGCGTCGACAGACGACACCGAGGGCATCGTTCAGGAGTTCGCGTCGTCCGACAGCAGAATCCGCTACACGCGCAACGAGCAGAACATCGGAGGCGCACGCAATTCCAACGCGCTCCTCGCCGACGCCTCCGCGCCGCTCATCATGTGGGCGTACCACGACGACGAACCGCATCCACTTCTGATCAAAGACTCCGTCGACCGACTCTCAGATGCCGGGCAATCAGCGGTCGTCGCCTACCCGCGCGTCAATCTCATCGATGAGAACAGCGCCGTCGTGGGTCAGCATGAGGACGGCGATCTCGACCTCGGTCAGCCGTCCGCGCACGAGCGGATACGCGTCTTGTTCCAGCGCAAGGTCGCGCAGATTCAGTTCGGCCTCATGCGCACGCACGTGGTTCGAGAGTCGGGCGGCATCTCCGTGTCAACGGGTGGAGAGTTCATCATGCCAACCTCCATGGCGCTGCGCGGTCGCTGCCTGCTTTCGTCCCCTGACGCAAAGCGCCTCTCGATTCGGCAGCACGTCGACCGCAGCGGCGGGCACCGCAACTCCGAAGCCGAGTGGATCGACCCGAGCCGCCCGAACGTTCCGTTCCCGTACTCGCGCAGCATCACTCTCATGATGAAGGCTGTTGCACGCGCCCCCTTGAGCATGGCTGAGCGGCGTCGCTGCTTCAACGCTGTGCTTCGATATTGGGCCGCCCCACAGCTTCGCTCAGTCGCCGGTGACGTCGCGCGCCTCCCGTGGGACGCGGGCTGGATCACGCGGCGCTGACAGCGTCGGCACCACCGAACACACGGCACCTCACGCGTGAGCGACCACCGCGGTAATGCACCGCACTAAATGTGAGGATTCCTCACCCTCGCATTGGGGTCATGCATCCTCCACGCTCCAACCGTAGTCTCGAATTGCTATATCTGAGCTTTCCTCACTTTTAGGACGCGCTCGATTCGATCACTTCGAGAGGACTCGCCGTGGCGGACATCGCCCTTGCTCATGACTATGTGACGCAACGAGGAGGCGCCGAGCGTGTTGCTCTCACACTCACGCACGCCTTCCCCCGTCTCGCCCTGCATACCACGCTGTACAACCCGAGCAGCACATTCCCGGAGTTCGGTGCCATCGACGTCAAACCCATGCCGATCAACCGCTGGAGGCTGCTCCGCCAGCATCACCGTCTTGCACTTCCTTTTCTGAAGGATGCTGTCTCGCAGTGTCGCCTCGACGCCGACGTGCTCGTCGCGAGCTCGAGCGGGTGGGCTCACGGCATCCAGACGACGGGCCGCAAGATCGTCTACTGCCACGCCCCCGCACGCTGGCTCTACCAGACGACTCGCTACTCCGGCTCGAACGGCGGCCACAGCCTTCGCTCCCGCGCCATCGAAGCCGTGGCGGGCGCCATCGGCCCCGAGCTGCGCACGTGGGACCAGAAGGCGGCCCAGACCGCCGACCGCTACGTCGTGAATTCGACGATCATCAAGCGAGCCGTCGCTGAAGTGTACGGGATCGACGCCGAGGTGCTTCCCCCGCCTCCGGCCATGTCCGCCCTCTCCGCGACGCCGGAACCTGTCGCCCGCGTACAGCAGCCATTCGTCCTCTGCGTCGCTCGGCTGCTGCCGTACAAGAACGTCGACACCGTCATTGAGGCCGTCTCGCAACTGCCCGATCTGGGCCTGGTCATCGTCGGCGACGGACCGGAACGCAAGCGACTCGACGCACTGGCCGAGCGGGTCGGAAACACGCACATCCTCGGACGCGTCAGCGATGGCGAGCTGCGTTGGCTGTATGAAAACTGCTCGGGACTCGTCGCCGCCTCGTACGAGGATTTCGGGCTCACCCCGCTCGAAGCCGCCGGTTTCGGTCGACCCACCGCTGCGCTGCGCGATGGAGGCTACCTCGACACCGTCGTCGAGAACATCACGGGCGTGTTCTTCGACCAACCAGATGCCACCTCTGTCGCTGCCGCCGTCGAGCAGATGGTCCAGCGCTCCTGGTCGACGCGCACCATCGTCGACCACTCGGAGGAGTTCTCGGAAAGCCGCTTCATCAGCCGACTTCACACGATCGTCGATGAGGAGCTTGCTCGCTGCTGACCGGCGGCGCGATCTGCAGCGTCACCTGCGTCGCGCCGCCGGTTGGAGCATCAGCTTCGCTCTCGCGTTCGCCTTGGTCTTCGTCGCCGCCGTGCTCACCCCCGCCGGGCAGTACACCGACGCGTTCAGTCTCGGCGTGTTCGATTGGCTTCCGCCATCCGCCGATCTGGCGTTCGCTCGAGCACGTTCCCTCACTCCCTACGCACTTGGCGTCGCGGCGGCTATCCTCGGCATCGTCGGTGCGTGCCGGGGCCTCGCGACAGATGCCGCGGTCGGCGCCTCGGCGATCGTGGGAGCGTACGCGGCGAGCAGCATCCTCAAGCATCTCGTTCTTGAGCGCCCGTACTTCGGCGACTTCGGCTACTCGGTCAACACGTACCCGAGCGGGCACGTCGTGGTAAGCGCTCTTGCCGGCATCATGGTCGTTCGGATGCTGCGGGGCAGGAACATCCGCCTCGTCGCAGTGTGCTGCGTCGTCGCCGCCGTGACCCTCGTCGGCATCGCCTCCGTCACGACGCTTGCGCATCGCCCCAGCGACGTTCTGGGCGGAATCGCTCTTGCGGGAATCGTCGCGCCGTGGGCAGCCCGCATGCGCGTTGCGTCGCTGAGGCAGCTTCGCACCCTCGCGCACGGACCGGCAGGGGCCATCGCCGCTGTCACACTTGGACTCATCGCTCTGGCACCTCTGGCCGGCGCCGTCGCCGGAACGATCGCCTCGTTCGCCACGGCAACGCTCGCCGGCACCTGGCTGGTCGTCTGGGTGGCGACGGCGAATCCCGTCACGCCACGTCTTCGTCCTCAAGGTAGGCAGAGGCCTGAAGCGTGAACAGCTCAGCGTAGACGCCCCGGCGTCGCATGAGCTCGTCGTGCGTGCCGTGCTCGGCCACCCGCCCGTCTTTCAGCACGTAGATCCGGTCGGCGTTGCGCACCGTCGAGAACCGGTGCGAGATCACCAGGGCAGAGCGTCCGCGCAGCGTCTCGCGCAACGACGAGTACAGCTCATACTCGGCTCGAGGATCAAGCGCGGACGAGGGCTCGTCCAGCACGACGAGAGGTGCATCGCGGTAGAACGCGCGGGCGATTGCGACGCGCTGCCATTGACCTCCCGACAGATCGCGGCCACCTTCGAACAGGCGCGTCAATGGCGTCTCGAAGCCCTGCGGCAGATCATCGAGAAACTCACGGGCACCGGATGCTGTCGCAGCGGCTCTGACCCGCTCCTCGCTCAGAGGGGCATCCGGATTGCCGAATGAGATGTTCGCTGAGGCGCTCATCGCATAGCGCACGAAATCCTGAAAGATCACTGCTGTGCTCGCCCTGAGCGTGCCCTCCGGAAGCAATGCGACGTCTCGCCCATCCCAGAGGATGCTGCCGCGGTCGACCGGATACAGGCCGGCGACGATCTTGGCGAGGGTTGTCTTGCCCGAACCGTTCTCTCCGACAAGGGCGACGACCTCGCCCTTTCCGATCCGAACATCCACTCTGTCGACGGCCGGCACGTCCCGACCGGGGTAGGTGAACGTCGCGTCTGACAGTTCGAGCGATGCGAACGTGCGCGGTTTCGCGATCGCCTCGCCTTCGGAATCATCGTCCGTCAGCGAGATGAACTCTCGCAGGTCGTCAATGAAGAGCCCGGATTCGAAGATCGTCTGAATCCCGCCGGTCAGCGACTGCACCTGGGCCGACAGCATCCGCACCGCGACGAGCGCTGCCCCGGCGGCCGCGATGCCGATCTGCCCGAGAGTGATCAGCCACACGAGAACCAGCAGTGTCGCCCCGAGCACGACGGCGGCGGTGAACTGCCCGATCACGCTGTAGACGGCACGACGGCGCAAGTGCGCGCCGAGATCGGCAAGATAGCGCCGGTACAGCGCGTCGAACCGGGCCCGAAGCGAGCGCGCAAGACCGAATGCCCGGATTTCTTTCGCCTCGTCACGCCCTGTGAGCAGGATCGATGTATAGGTCCGCTGCCGAATCGGCTGCGTCTGATCGACGTTGAATCGAAATTCCAGTCGACTCTCACGCCTGCTCGTCAGCAGAACAGGAAGACCGCTGATCAGAAGCAACGGCAGAAGAACGGGATGGAATGCCGCGAGGGTGATGGCGAGGCCCAGTCCTGCTGCAACAGCGCCGATCACCGCGATCACACCGTTCGTGACGAGAAACGGGCGTGTCAGCGCGCTCGTGCGCACGCGCTCGAGCCTGTCGAAGAACTCGGGGGACTCGAACTTCTTCAAACCAACGCCCGTGGAGACGTCGAGCAGACGATGCCACATCGCTCGCGCGACGGACTCGCCGACGAAACGGCTGAGCGATCCTTGCACTGAGCCGAAAACGGCGCCGAGGGCGGTGAGGACCGCCAGAGCGACGACAGCTGCCACCAGGGTACTGACCGACGCCGACGGCTCCCCGAGGCCGAGGATGCCGGCGAGCACCCACTGCACAGCGAACACCTGGCCGGCAATCACCGCCGCACCGGCCAGCTGCAGCACCACGAGCCAGACGAACGAGCTGCGCGATGCCGTCCACACCAACGACAGACTGAACGACACCAGCCGGTAGAGCCGGCGGGGGCTTTTCGATGTCGGGGGCACCTGTGCGTTGGCCACATGGCGAGCATAGCCACGCGTTCCGCTCAGTCCGAGGCCCCTGACCGCATCGCTCACCCCCAATTCGAGGGTTCTTCACGTTTTGACCATAGTTTTTATTGTGAGCGTTACTCACGTTTGCTACGGTTTGGCCATCTCTCCTGATTCCCAGGCGAGATGAATCACATGTAGAGCGGAGAGAAATCATGGCATATGAATCACCGAAAGTCACGGAGATCGGTCGGTTCTCGAGCGTCACACTCGGGGATCCGTGGGCTCTCGATTTCGACGACAACACCTATTGGTGGGGTGGCTCATCCCCCAAGGGATCACGCTGAGTGAATCGGGGACGCGGCGGACGGCGGAGCGGCCGTCCGCCGCGACGTACACCATGAACGACTTCGTGCGGTTGAGACCAGAGGAGCAGGCATTCGCTTTCCCTAGCGGAGAGCCGTTTGCTCGCACCGCAGAGCACAAGCAGCGATCAGCGACGCCACGCGTAGCACTTGAGCAGATCGTCAAAACGGCGTTCACGGGCATACCGGTCTACGTTCTCTTCTCGGGCGGGCGCGACTCGTCGGCGATTCTCGCGCTCGCGACGGCCATCGCACGATCCCTCGACGCCGATGACCCGATCCCTGTCACCGTGAAACACCCTGACGCTCCCCGGTCTGACGAATCTGACTGGCAAGACTTGGTGCTCGAGCACCTGAGCATTCGCGAACGCATCGTACTCGAATTTCGTGGTGAGCAGTCGCTTCTCAGTGAGGCCGCCCAAGCGGGGCTCACCGCGCACGGGCTGCTCTGGCCGTCGGCTCTTCAGCTCCACGGTGCCATCTATACGAAGCTCGTCCCCGGTGTGCTGCTGACAGGTGAAGGGGGCGACCTGGTCATCGAGGGGCGGCGCATCACACCGCTCAGCGAGGCCGTCAGGAACATCTGGGTGCGCACCTCGCTGCGTGAGGCCTATGCCCTCGTCGCGCATCGCGGCAACGATTCAGATCTCACGTCTGCGCTCGTCGCACGCTCTCCCTGGCTGACCCGGGAGGGTCAACGTCGGCTCACAGAGGTCATCCATTCGGCAAAGGAACCTCTCGCGTGGAATCGCTCACTTCGCGCGCTGGTCGATTCTCGCCCAGCGTCAATGGCGCGGGCGAACTTTGCAGCGGTTGCGCGAGCCCACGGGCACAGTCCGCTCTCTCCGTTCGACGATGAGCGGTTCTTCCGGGCCTTGGAGAGGACCGGCGGGTACTGGGGGTTCGGAGGGCGAACGCAGATGATGCGCGCTCTCTTTCACGATCTTCTTCCCGACGCCATCCTCAGCCGCACGACGAAGGCGGCGTTCAACGAGACGCGGTGGCTTGAGCCTGAACGGGAGTTCGCGCGGTCGTGGAACGGCGACGGCGTCGACCACGACCTGATCGACCCCGAACGTTTGCGGAGCGAGTGGCTTGGCGAAAGTCCGTCGACACACAGCACCATCAGTCTTCACGCAGCCTGGCTGGCGCAGAACAATCTCCCGGTCGTGCCCCATGCCGCTTAGACACCGCGTGCGCACCGTTCTCGCATACCCTCCCCACCGCTGGGTCGATCTGGCCATCGCGACCGTGCGTGCGGCGCGCGTCGAGTCGGCGCTTCGCCGCGGCGGCGTCGAACGGGCGGCGCGCATCGGGCACGTTCGCGTGGTCATGGACGGCGATGCCGCCCCGACAGCATCCCTCGATGACGCCGGGCTGACGCCCCGCGATCGCGAGAAGCTTGACACAGCCTGGCGATTGCTGAGGCAGAGCCCTTTCAACGGCACGTGCCTTCGGCGCGCAATCGTCGGCGGCTCGTTTCTGCGCTCACGAGATCCCATTCTCCGCATCGGTGTGTCAAAGACCGATGGAGTTGTCGCCGCTCACGCGTGGCTCGAGGTCAACGGCGTCGCTCTCGATCCCGACGGCTCCGATCGATACGCCGTCCTGACGGTTCCGACGAAGGGAGCATGATGAGCCTGACCATGTTGTACGGCCTTGGGATCGACACCGATTTCGATCTTCACGACGCCGGATACTCGGGCATGGGCGAAGCCGACATTCGCGTGCGAACCGGGCCCTACTCCCAGGCGAGCTCACCGCAGCCCGCGGGAGAGCATCTTCTCAACTTCGAGACGAACGAACCGTGGTACACCCTCGTCAGGACAGCGTCTGGCGACCTGCATTTTCGCGTGCACGGGGTCTGCGACTACCTGATCTCGCCGGACTTCCGCGACGTCGAGCTCCGCATGCTCGCCGGGGTTGACCAGGGCATGGACGGCGTCATGACGACAGGAACCCTCATGTCGCTTCTTCTCTATCTCAAAGGATCGCCGGTCTTTCACGGCAGCGCCGTCGATGTCGACGGTGCTGGGATCGCGTTCGTCGGGCACTCCGGCCAGGGAAAGACGACGATGGCGACGCTGCTCTGCAGCGAAGGAGCATCGGTCATCACCGACGATGTGCTGGTGATCGACGACGCGGCTACCCTGCCGACGATCCGCCGCGGCTCCCGGGAGCTTCGCCTCCGCTCCGGAATCGAAGAGCTCGCGTCACGCGCGGCGATGGGCAGCTCGCGCGTCAGCGCAGATGAGCGCCAGGTCATCGCCCCGCGCCCTGCGGAGGCAGAACGCGTTCCCCTGCGGGCGATCGTGATTCCCCGGCCCACGCGTGATGACTCGCCGCTGCGCTTCGAGAGATTGTCCGAGAAAGACGCGCTCCTCGCACTGCTCGCCTTCCCTCGGCTGATGGGGTGGCGAGACCCGAACGTGCTATCGCTCGTCTTTCAGAACGCGTCCGCACTCGTCACTCGCGTTCCCGTGCTGGTCGGGCATGTTCCCTGGGGACCGCCGTTTCCCGAGGGAATCACGAGTGCGCTGCTCGCCGAGGTGAACTCGTGAGCACATTGCGTCGCCCGCTTGCCACTCTCCTCGTCGAGAGTGCCGCGGGCGACCGCTCCGGAGAGCACCTGCCCGCCAACCTTGACGCCCGGCAGCTCCTAAAGGCCGGTCGCATGCACCGGGTCCTTCCCGCTCTCCGGCGACGGCTGCACGGGTGCCCAGAGGCCAGCGAATGGATGCCGATTCTCGACGCCCAACGGCATCAGCAGCTGCTGCGTCATATGCAGGCCGGTCACGACCTGGGCCGTGTCGCTCGCGCCTTCGCCACCGCCGGCGTTCGGTGGGCGGTGTCCAAGGGACCCGTCCTTAGCGATACGGTGTGGCCTCACCCCGACATGCGTGAGTACACGGACGTCGACGTGTTCGTGCACCCCGCGGACTTCGCCCCCGCACTCGCGTCGCTCGAGGCATCCGGATTCTGCCTCGTCGATCGAAACTGGCCGGAGATGCGCCGGCTCTCGCGCGCCGAGATGGCCATGAGCGGGCCGTCCGGCTTTCCCCTTGACCTGCACTGGGACATCGCTGTCACTCCGAGGGCCCGGTCTACCTTCCGCATCGATCTTCCCGAGATGCTGGAGCGCACCGAGCTGATCACACTCGGAACCGGGGTCACCGTGCCCGTATTCGACCCGGGTGACCTGCTGCTCCACGTCGCTTTTCACGCCGCTCAGAACGGCGCGAACCGTCTGGTCTGGATCGCCGACGTGCTGCACGCGGCGCTGAACCCCGCTGTCGATTGGCAGCGATTCGCCGCGGATGCGCTGCGCACACGGGTGGCCACCCCCGTCTCGATGGTCCTCGAACGTGTTGAGCGAACATTCGACGTCGTGCTCCCCACGCCTCCGAAACTGCGGGCGGTGGCCGCGTCGCTGTCCGGTCGCGCCGCGCGGCTGCGCGATGCGTCACGCCCGTTCCCCGGGCTGCCCGACGACCCGGGACTCTCGGGTCTGGAGTTCTCAAGCGCACGCGATAGCGCGCTCGGGTCACTTGGGTCGGCCCTCTGGCAGTGGGCGGACGTTCGTCGTATCGAAGCGCAGGTTCGCCGAAGCGGCACAGCGGCAAATCCGCTCGACGAGGACATTCCGGATGCTGCCGCGCGCCGCGCCTATCTGAATGCCGTCCGGGAGGCCGCGCCCGTCACGGCGAGTTGATCTGCCGCGTTCGGGATCGAGTCACGACAACGCAAACGTCAGTTTGCGGGTTGTGAACGCCTCTGCATAACGTGTGGCAGCTTCGGCACCACGAAGACGCAGAATGCTGAAGAAGAACTCGTCGTCCCACCAGACACGCGAATGCTGGCTCGGATACGCCTCGTTGAGGCGGCCGACTTTGTCGACGGCAACGTCATCGGCAAGTGGGAGGTAGACGTTCGGTCGGCCCTGATCGCCGTCCCATTTCGGGATCTCATAGTGCAGAAGGAGAGGTCCTCGCCACACCGTGGATGCGAGAGATCCGACGAGTGCGTGATCCTGGTGAGCGTCGTCGACGCGAGGCGCGAAGACGATATCCGGTGATGGCGAGCTGTCGCGGAAGTCGTGCATGGCGTCTTTCACGGCGCCCCAGTGCTCAGGAAGCCGAGCGTCGAGAAGTCCGGGAAGCACGGGCTCGCGAGAAGCGCCGAAGAGCCTCGCACCGTGGCGGGCCTCGGCACGTCGCTCTTCGGTGCCCGTCATCACGAGCATGCGCACGTCGACGGCGCCGCGTCGCTCAAGGCTCAGCAGCGCCCCGCCGCATCCGATCTCTATGTCGTCGGGGTGGGCACCGATGGCGAGCACCGTCAGCGGACCTGACGGCAGATGCACGTGCGCGCTCACAGTGCTCGGCTACGAGACCAGCTGCATGCTGGGCACCGATTGCTTCCAGATTTCCCAGGGAGCCTCGCCGCTTGCATGCAGTTCTTCGAGATATGCCCGTTCCTTGAGAGTGTCCATGCACGCCCAGAATCCCGTGTACCGGTTTGCCGTGAAGCGGCCGTCGGCGGCGGCCCGAATGCACGCATTCATGACGAGGTCGTCCCCAGGCTGCAGATAGTCGAAGATCCCTTGCCTCAACACGAAGAACCCGCCGTTGATCCACATATCCATGTCGGCGACGGCTTCAAGACCCGTCATGCGCCCGTCGGAACCGAAACCGAGCACGTGGAAGGAATCCTGTGGCGGAACGGCGAGGAGGCTGCCGACGCTCGACTCGGGAAGTGAGCGGATAAGACTGTTCATGTCGACGTCCGAGAGTCCGTCTCCGTAATTCGCCAGGAACATCTCGTCCGATCCCAGGTACGGGCGCACGCGCCGCAACCGCTCTCCGATTGCGGTTGACTGTCCCGTATCGACGAACGTGATCGTCCAGTCCGAGATGTCCGTGTCGAACATCTCGATGGTCTTGCCTCCCTCAGAGAGACGGAAATCATTGGAGCCGGTTTCGCGGTACGACAAGAAGAAGTCCTTGATCGCGCTGGCACCGTAGCCGAGGCAGAGAATGAAGTCGGTGTGCCCGTGAGAGGCGTACCAGCGCATGATGTGCCAGAGCATCGGCCGGTCGCCGATCATGGTCATCGGCTTGGGCAGAGAATGGTTGTCGGCGCGGATGCGCATTCCCATCCCGCCGCAGAACAGCACGACCTTCATGCCTGAACCTCCAGTCTTCGGGGAGCCGCGAATTCGCGGATCGCCGGCGCGACAGCCCGGCCGGCGAGGTACCCATACGTCGTTCCCGACTCGATTGCGCGTGCATATACGGCTGAGGCACGCCGGAATGCTTCCACCGTGACGTCGATGTCGTCGTCGGTGTGAGCCGCAGAGATCACAAGCGATTGGCAGAGCACCCCGTGTCGCAGCAGCTCCTGCAACAGCAGTGCGCGATATTCCTGGGACGGTGCGCCAGCGGCATCCCGTGTGCCGAAAACGAGTGCTGACGGTCGCCCGAACACACTGAGATACTCGCTGATTCCCGCAGACTCGATCACATCGAGCAGGGCGATCTGAAGCTTCTGCCCCGCCGCCTCCATCTCGGTCACGACGTCGCGCTCGGCATACGTGTCTGCGACGGCGAGGTAGGCTGCGAGTCCGGTCGTTTCGGCACCATGCGTGTTCGACAGCAAGAAGACCCGCGACTCGTCGGTGTTCAGCCCGCCGCGCTCCATGAGATCGCGCTTGCCCGCGAGGGCCGACACGCTGAACCCATTGCCGAGCGCCTTACCCCAGGTCGACAGGTCGGGCGTGACGCCGTAAACGGCTTGCGCACCGGCAGAAGACCATCTCATGCCGCAGATCATCTCGTCGAAGATCAGCACAGAGCCGTCGCGGTTCGCCAGCTCACGGACGCCCTCGAGGAATCCCGGCTGAGGCTCACGCGTGCCGGTAGCCGGCTCCATCACGATTGCGGCGATTTGACCCGGATGCTGCGCGAGGACAGTCCTCAGCGATTCCAGGTCGTTGAAGTCGAAGTGCACGGTGAGGTCGCGCACGGCACGAGGGATCCCGCTGGCCATCGACGTCGTCGCCATGAACCAGTCGTCGACGGAGAAGAAGGGCTGCGTCCGGCATACCGCGATCAGGTCCCGCCCTGTCGCGGCCCGGGCGAGCTTCACCGCTGCCGTTGTGACGTCAGAGCCGTTCTTCGCGAACTTGACCATGTCCGCTGTCGGCACCATCTCGAGAAACCGTTCGGCAGCTCGCACTTCCCATACCGACGGGCGCGTGAAGTTGACCCCACTGCTTGCAGCTTCGCAGACGCGCCGCACGACGGGCTCGTACCCGTGTCCGAGCGTCACGGCTTTGAGCCCGGCACCATACTCGACGAACCAGTTGCTGTCGACGTCAAGGACGCGCGCTCCGTCGCCGCGGACGATGATAGGCGCCATGCCCTCGGGGTACTGGTCAGAGCCGCGCGCATTGGTGTGGGCACCGCCGGGAACCATCTCGTGCAGGAACGTCTGGGCACGGTTCGACAGGGTGAAATCGCGCTCACTCTCTGACATTCCGACTCCTTCGCTCGTGGTTTCACCGACTAGGCGAAACACTACCCGCGAGACAGAACGTGAGCTACCCTCACTTAGGGGGACAGGTGCATCTGCGGCGCACTCGCGCCTCAACCAGGTCAGACCTCGAGCAGAAGATTCTTCTCGCGCAGTTGCTGCACGAAGTCGTATGCGTCGCGCTGTGCCGTCTCTGCGTCGATGCCAAACTCCGCGGTGAGCGTACCGGTGAGATCGGCCATGGTGCGGTCTTCGCGCAAGCGTTTTGCCAGCACTGCGCCGGCTACGTTCGTTGTGAGATACACCGAGGATTCCAGATCGAGAATGACGAGTTCTCCATCGATTTCCTGCCAGGTGACTCCCTCAGTTCGCAGTTTCACGTCTTCTCCTCATTCGTTGGGATGGTCTCTGACGACGCACCGCGCCCCAGGCGCCGGATACGGCGTCCGCTGTGCCGGCGATGGTGAATCGATCTCGCACGACGGCGCGCGCCGCGCATGACCGTGTGCGGGCTGCTGCCGGGTCGTCGAGCACAGCCGAGATCGCAGCGGCGAGCGCGACGGAATCGCCGGGGCGAACGAGCACACCGGTGTCGGTGCTTCGCCATCCGCACTGCGGCGTCTGCGTCGCAGGCTCGCTGGCATCCAGAATCTCGACCATGCCGCCGGACTGGGCGGCAACAACCGGCACTCCTGCGGCGAGCGCCTCGACGACCACCTGGCCGAACGGCTCTGGCACGGGCGACGCGTGCACGAGCACAGTGAGTCGCGCGATCTGCGCCGACACGTCGCTCACCCAGCCTGTGAACTCCACCCGGTCTCCCAGGCCCCATCGTTCGGCTGCGTCGCGCACGCTCGCGTCATAGTCCGATTCGCCGAAGAGTGCCGCGCCGATCACCCGAAAGCGAACGTCCGGATGGGTCCGGGCGAGCTCTCCGGCGGCCTCCACGAACACTCGCTGACCTTTCGTCGGGCTGATTCGTCCGACGATGCCGACGACTCGCGGAGAATCGGGCGTCGCGTCGACGAATGCCTCGTCAGTGAGACCGGGATACGCGAGGACAACCCGGCTCCGTGCGCCTCGAGGGATCGTCGCGAGCGTCGCTTGCGAATTGACGACGATCGTGCGCGGTCCGAACAAGGCGATGGCGCGCATCAGAGTAACGAGCACGCGCGGAAGGTAGTCCGGGGCAAGACGATCGTGCAGGTGCCATACCCACGCTCGCCCGGAGATCGGCGCGGCGACCATGGCAAAGACGGCGGCCTTGAGCGTATTCGCGACGATGAGGTCTGCGTTGCCCTGGAGAATGGCGGTGCGGAGTTTGACAGCGAAGCCTGCCGCGGCTGCGAGCTGCGACAGCATCCGTCCCCCTCGTGCGATGTCGGCACGGGATGCTGAGACCAGGCCGGGGTCAAGCGGGCGCACGTCCGCAGGCACACCGGCGGCGGCGAGTGTCTTCTCGAGCGGACCCGTGGCGAAGAGCAGCACGCGCACGTCTTCGCCTCGTTCGCGAAGCACGCGAGCGAGCCTGACGAGCGCGAGTTCGGCGCCGCCTTCCTGCGCCGTGTGGCTCAGCACAAGTGTGCGCCTCTGGCTCATGTGCCCTCCTTGTGGGCTCACATTAGCAATCGGCTTCGCACTATGGTTGTCCCCGTTCGGGGCGCACGCCTCGCGTCACGGAAGGCACCGTCAATGAGAATCGCACTCGCGACGAGCTCCTACTCACCTCACGTGGGAGGCGTCGAAGAGCACGTGCGCAATGTCGCGACTGCCCTGCGTCGGCGAGGTCACGAGGTCGCTGTATGGACGGTCGACCGCGATGGTGGGTTCTCCATTCGGCAGCTCGACGGCGTCCCCGTCTGGGACTTGCCCGCTCCGTTGCCTGCCCGGAACGTTCGCGATGTTGCGCGGTTTGCCGCAGCGGCACCTCGTGCGTGGAGCCACTGGAACCGAGCGTTCCGCGCGCTACGGCCCGACATCATTCACGTGCACTGCTTCGGCCCGAACGGTACGTTTGCGACCGCCCTCTCCGCCGCCCATCGCACTCCGCTGATCGTGAGCTCTCACGGCGAGACCATCGCCGATGATGCAGGAGTGTTCGACCACTCACGGCTGGCGCGCACGAGCCTGCAATCGGCCATTCGCCGGTCGGTGGTCGTCACGGGATGCTCACGGGTCGTGCTGGCCGATCTTGAAGAGCGGTTCGGCCTCGCACCGAACGACGGCACGGTCGTCGCCAATGGCATCGCCCTTGAGGAGCCGGCTGAGACGCCATCGCTCGGAATCTCGGGGCCGTACATCGCGGCTGTCGGCCGCCTCCAGCACGTGAAGGGCTTCGATCTGCTCGTACGTGCGTTCGCCCGGGCGAACCTGGGCGCTGGCGTGAGCCTCGTGATCGGCGGGGACGGACCAGAAGCCGGGCAGCTGCGAGAGATGGCAATCCAGAACGAGGTCGCCGATCGCGTGATCCTGCCCGGCAGGCTCTCACGGGAGCACGTTGCCGGTCTCATGCGCGACGCCGCGGTCGTCGCCGTACCAAGCCGGTTCGAGGCATTCGGAATCGCTGCGCTTGAAGCATGGCGTGCCGGGGCGCCACTTGTCGTGACTGATCGGGGCGGACCACCCGAGTTCGTCACCCACGGTGTCGACGGGATGCTGTGCGATCCGACGGACATCGATGCGTTTGCCGCCACACTTCGCGCTGTACTCACGAACGCTTCAGAGGCGACGGCCCTCGCCCAGAACGGCAGCCGCCGCGTCAGATCGTTCACGTGGGATCACACGGCGAGCGCATACGACGCCCTGTACGCGCACATCTGACTATTCAGCGGCGCGTGAGCAGAGCGATCACGGGACGCGCGATGGGCACGAGAAGTCGAGGCGCGCCGTCAAGAATGACGCGTGCGTCGTGCGCATCGATTCCCGTGCGGCAGAGTCGCAGCAGGGCGAACACGGCGGCCAGGCCGACGAGCCCGCACACGAATGCCTCGGTGATTGCCGGCAGCGGAGCCAGCGCTGCCACGCCCCACGAGATCCACGCTGCACCAATCCCACAGACGACAGGCACCATCATGCGCAGCACCGCGCCATTGCGAATATCGAGAGCGCGAGCCTCACCCGCCAGCAGAACGATCAGACGCGTGAGCACACCGGCAATGTTCGCAAGCACCGCGCCCCAGACACCCAGTGGCGGAATCAGCAGGAACGCAGCAGCGACATTGACGACAAGGGCTCCGACGTTGACGACAAGGAGATGACGGGCGGACTGCCGCGCCAGAGTGAACGCCATGACCGGAGTCGATGCAACAGCAATGCTGCTGGCGCAGCCGAGCACGAGAACGGGCAGAGCTGCACTGGCAAAGTCAGCTCCGTACAGCACGGGAACGAGCACAGCGATGGCGGGGATCCCGCCCGCGGTGAGCAGACTGCTCACCGTTGACGATGCGCGAAGTGTCCGGGCGAACGCGCGCCCCATGGTCGCGCGATCAGTCGTTTCCGACAGGCTCGACAGCGCCGGAATGAGCGGTCCTGTGAACGCTCGAGCTGGCGCGAAGACATTGCCCGCCACACCGAACGCGAGGGCATAGATTCCGACCGCAGCCGGCGTGCTCAATGCCTCGAGGAGCACCACTTCGGTGCGCGAGATGACCAGCTGAGCGATCAGCAGCGAGATTCCCGTCGGTATCGCGAAGGCCCAGAAGCCCGGTGGGAAGCGTCGCGGGAGCTTCGGTCGAAGCACCGCGCGACGATAGCTCGCACGCAGGGGAATCAGAGCGAGGGCAGTGGCGAGACCCGCAGCCGCGATGCGCGTCGCCCAGACAGCATCCGCTTGCCTCATCATCAGTACCGCAATGACGACGGCAACCTGAATCGCGAGATTGCTCAGCATGGCGATCTTCGCGTCGGCCGCCGTCTTGTTCTCGATGGCGAGGCCCGAGGATGCTTCACCGAAGTAGCCAGGCAGAAGGACCCCGAACACAATGGCTGTCACCATGAGCGGCGTCGGAACATCGACGACGAGAAGCATCGCGATGACGAGCAGCGGCGCGAAGATCACCAACCGGAAACCCTGCGAGATCGCCAGGAGATGCTCTACCTCTCCGTACCTCGCGGTCGCATGCCGTCGGGCGCCGAATTGCACGAGCGCAGTTCCCAGTCCGGCGGTGAGCACCGCCGTCACAATCTCCATCACCGTGGTGAGGTACGCAAGGCGTCCGAAATCGACGACGCCGAGAACGCGCGCAACGACGAGCGTCCCGATGAATGCCACCGGAATAGAGATCACTGTGTGAATGAGAGTCCAGCTCACGCCCTGAACGGCACGACGTTGGATGCCGCCGCGATCGAGTGATGTGCTGTCGTCCACCGATTCTCCTGTCCGCCGAGACTTCAGCATACAATTGAGGATTACTCACGTCACCGGACGCGGAGCCCCACATTAAGGGCACAGAGGGGCACACGAGAGCACTCGAGATAGCCCCGAATTGGGGCATGTGAGGATATCTCATGTTAGCCGTAGCATGAGCCTATGCCCGCTCCCTTCACCCGTGAATACCTTGCAGGTCCCGCGCCACGCGAAGCCCTGCTCGGTGACCGCCTTCTGGCGCGGCGGCGGGCGGGCACCACGGACCTCACCGAGAGCGGGGATGAGCGATGAAAGTGCTCAGAGTCGCCCATCACGGCGTCGTCGCGGCATGGCGCGAGCGTGAGCGTCAGCTGCGAGAGTTGGGTGCCGACGTGACCATGCTCTCTGCGCGACGGTGGAACGAAGGCGGACGTCGCGTCGAACTCGATGCGTCGAGCGACACGTTCGTGACGGGCGTGCGGACGGTCGGCAGGCACCCCAACGCGTTTCTGTACGACCCGGTGCCGCTCTGGCGCGCGCTTGGTGAGCGCCCTGACGTCATCGACCTGCATGAGGAACCCTTCTCGCTGGCCACGGCCGAGGTCCTGCTCCTTCGCGCTCTCCGGCGACGGCGAACGCCTTTCGTCTTCTACTCGGCGCAGAACATCGAGAAGCGCTACCCGATCCCCTTCCGGTGGTTCGAGGCCTACGCGCTCAAGCACGCCATTGGCGCCTATGTCTGCAACAGCGATGCGGGCGCGATTCTGAGCCGCAAAGGCATGCGCGGCCTCTGTCGTGTCATTCCTCTTGGCGTCGACATCACGCGATTCGCCCCTCGCGATCGCCGCACGCCGTCGTCCCGCCCCGTGATCGGGTACGTGGGAAGGCTCGAGCCGCACAAGGGATGTGAGGTGCTGTTACGCGCGGTATCTGCGAACCCGTCGTGGGACGTACGCATCACCGGTGAAGGCAGCGCGTACTCCGACCTTGTCGCCCTGACCCGCGAACTGGGCATCGCCGACCGCGTGTCATTCCTCGGGTTCGCGGAGGACGCGGAACTCGCGTCCCGCTACCAGGACCTGGACGTGCTTGCCGTTCCGTCCTTAGACACACCCGGCTGGCTCGAACAGTTCTGCCGATCGGCCGTCGAAGCGATGGCGTCGGGTGTGCCGGTCGTCGCCAGCCGGAGCGGTGCACTACCCGACGTCGTCGGGGACGCGGGGATACTCACGACCCCAGGCGATTCTTCTGCGCTGAGTGACGGCATTTCACGCGCGCTGAACCTCACGACGTGGACCGACCTTCGTGCTCGTGGACGTGAACGAGCACGAACGTTCACGTGGCCTCGGATCGCAGAACAGCACAATGAGCTCTATCGGGACACCGTCGGCGAGAACAGCCTCGGCAGAGACCTCACCCCTCACGTGGTCATCGTCGCGTACGGCTCTCCCGACATGCTGAGCAACGCGCTTCGGAGTCTCGAAGCCGAGTTTCCCGTCACGATCGTCGACAACTCGTCGTCGGCCGAAACACGTCGAGTCGCAGACGAGCACGATGCGATATACATCGACCCCGGTCGGAACCTCGGATTCGGCGCGGGAGTCAATGTCGCCCTGCGCTGGCTCGCCGACAACGGCATGAGCGACCGAGACGTTCTTCTCCTCAACCCAGACGCCCAGATCAGCGCCGGATCAGTGCGGACAATGCACGCTCTCATGCATGCTCGCCCTCGCGTCGCAGCCGTCGGTGCAACTCAAGTCGACCCGACGAGCGGACAGCAGACGCGCGTGTGGTGGCCGTTCCCTCACCCGGTTCGCGCCTGGATCGAAGCGCTCGGTCTCGGTGTCCTCAATCGCGCACACGGGTTCGCCATCGGATCGGTACTCCTACTGCGGGCAGAAGCCGTCGCGGACGTCGGCCGCTTCGACGAACGTTTCTTTCTGTATGCCGAAGAAGTGGACTGGCAGAAGCGCGCGGTCGATCACGGCTGGTCAATCGACGTTGCGGCCGTCAAAGCAATGCACCTCGGAGGAGCCACAAGCGAGAGCGGCGCACGTCGAGAGCGGTACTTTCACGCGAGCGGAGAGCTGTATCTGCGCAAGCATTTCGGTACCGCTGGCTGGCAGCTCTACAGAAGCGCGATAGTCGTGGGCGCCGTTGCGCGTTCAGCGGTGCTCCGCTCGAGCCGGCGGCAGTCGGCTCTGGCGCGTCTCCGACTGTATCTGCGAGGCCCGGCACAGGGGGTTTCCGCGTCATGAACTCGGCGACGGCTTTCGGCCGCGAGACGAAGCAGCGGTGGCTCGCTCCTCGAAGGAGCGGTATCGGGCGGGTGCTTATCTTGACAGTCCCGGCGGCACTCGTGGCGGCGGCGCTCGGTGTATTAGCGACGCAGAAGTCCGAGTGGGCGATCATTGCGGCTGCAGCCGTCCTTGTCGTCGGCATCGTCGTCTACGACCCCATGGTGATCGTGGCACTCGCCGTTCCCGCAACTCTCATCCTTATGCGTGTCAACGGCGTTCTGAGCGTTTCCGATCTTGTGCTCGCTGCTGCGACAGCCGTCGCTGTCGTGATGATCCGGCCGCGTGGTCTTTCGTCGATGCAGTCTCTGCTCTGGGCGGGAGCAGCGTACAGCGGCGCGTCGATACCCACGTTGATTCTGAACGTCTACTCCGAGAACGTCATCGAATGGGCGCACGAACTCGTGCTCGTAATGGGCAGCATGGTCGTGGGCTTCGCCATCGGCCGTCAGGGCCGCACGCGATTTGCAATCGGCAGTTACATCGTCGCTTGCCTGGTGATTGCCGTCTGGGCGATCGGCAAGTTTGTTATCGTGTTCGCTCTGACGGGCGCGGCCGAGGAGGTATACCTCCCCCACCTCCACAAGAACACGATCGGAGGCATGCTCAGCGCCGCCATCGTGATCGTCTATGCGCGCCCGCCGTGGCTTCGCCTCAGCCCTGCTGCTCTGTACTGGGGAACGCTCATCGTCCTTGCCGGGGGCGTCGCCGCCTCGCAGTCACGCCAGGGAATGATCGCCGCTGTTGCGGGCCTTGTGATCATCAGTCTGCGACCCCGACCCGAAACCGGGAGACGCCCCGTGCTCATCTGGGTCACAGCCCTCCCCGTACTTGTCTTCGCGTTCTCAATGCTCGAGACCCAGCTTGAGAGCGGAAACCAATTCAACTCCGCCTACCAGCGTCTGACGTGGTATCAGGAATCCGTGGATATCTGGCTGACCTCTCCCATATTCGGGGTCGGATTGCGCTGGTGGTACACGTCGCGCTTCGGCGAAGGCTTTCAGCCTCCCAACGCCGAGCTCGAGGTTCTGACCTCGGTCGGCGTTGTCGGGCTGATCGCCTTTCTCGCCCTCTTCGTCGTCGCGATCGTCGCTCTCTGGCGTCTCGATCCCGCGTACGGAACGGTAGGTGCTGCGGTTGTCGTCACTCGTCTGGCGCAGGCGCAGCTCGACCTCTACTGGGTAGCGGGTCAAGCCTCGCTCCTCTGGATCGTCACCGGCATCACGTTCGGCGCGCTTTACCGCGACAAAGGGCTCCCGAGAGGGCCGCAAGCCACCGCCTTCGGCCGGCCGCTCACCGCGGTTGGCGGATCGCACCTGAATCGTCGAGAGGAAGCGCCATGACCAGCTCCACGGATTCAGGCGCCAAGCACGTCGTGCACCTGACCTGCTCTGCAGCTTTTGCCGGAGTCGAACGATATGTGAGCCTGCTCGCACCGCGTCAGGCAGATCGCGGCTGGCGTGTGACCGTGATCGGCGGTGCCACCGAGCCCATGAAGCAGTCGCTCGGGGGATCCGACGTTCGGTTTCTGCCCGCGGAAACACTGCGCTCTGCGCGCGCCGCCCTTCGATTGGTTTCGCGAGCCGACATCGTGAATACCCACATGTCGAACGCCGACCTCGCCGGAATCATGGCGTCGGTGAGGAGCGATTCGCACCTCGTGAGCACGCGCCATTTCGCTGCTCCTCGTGGACGTTCGCGCCCGATCCGTGCAGCGTTCAGCATGGCGCGTCGTCGGTTCGCCGCGCAGATCTCCATCTCTCACTTCGTTGCGGGCAGCATCGGCGAGCCCAGCAGCGTCGTCCACACCGGGGTGACAGATGCTGCCGCGGGAGCGTGCGGCCGTCGCATCGTGCTCATGGCACAGCGCCTTGAGCCCGAGAAAGCAACCGATGTCGCGATCGCGTCCTGGGCGGCGTCGCGCGCACGAGATGAGGGCTGGGAGCTGCACATCGCCGGCGACGGCAGCGAGCGAGAGCGGCTGCAACGCCAGGCGGCCGCTCTCGGTGTCAGAGATTCCGTGCGTTTCCTCGGTCACCAGGAGAATGTTCGCGCACTCATGCCCGACGCCGGGGTGTTTCTCGCTCCCACAGCACGAGAGGGTCTTGGTCTTTCCGTGCTCGAGGCGATGGCGTGCGCGCTGCCCGTTGTCGCATCCGCCTCCGGCGGCCATGCCGAGACGATCGGCAGCGTCGAAGGTGCTCTGCTCTTTCAACCTGACGATGTTCGCGGCGCCGCACGTCTTCTCGACATCGCCGTCGCCAATGCCGAGAGTCGCCGACGCTACGGGCTTCGTGCGCAGAGAGCGCAACGCGAGCGGTTCACCGTGCGCGCGCAGGCCGACGCCACGCTCGCAGTTTACGAAGGATGTCTGTCATGAGTGCAGAAACACGCATCATCCGAACGGCACGCTCTGAGCCGCACACCGAACCCGCTTCTGCAGACTCGTCGCTGACGATTCTGCTGTTCTCACTCGAGCCGTGGGACACGGTCTGGCGCCGCAACCAGTACCTCGTCGACGGTTTGGTGCGCGCCGACGACAGCATCCGCGTGTTCTTTGTCGAACCTCCCTCCGACATCGCACACGACGTGCTCTCAGGCAGACGGCCGCGCTTCGGTTCCGGTACCCGGATCGCAGACGGTTATGACGGGCGGCTCACGCTCATCCAGCCAACCAAATGGCTGCCCCGAGTTCTGGGTCCCGGAGCCGACCGGATGCTGCAGAGCAGCGTACGCCGAGCGTTGCGACGTGTTGGTAGCACCCCCTCGGTGCTGTGGTTCAACGACCCCCGATGGGCTTCGATGCTCACGGTGTACTCCGCACCCGCTCTCTACGACATGACAGACGATTGGCTCGCCGCCCGGCGTACGGACCGCGAACACGACAGGCTCGTGCGCGACGAGGACGCTCTCATGCAGACGTGCGGGGCCATCGTCGTCTGCTCCGTTGGTCTCGCCACCAGCCGCAGGAGCTCCCGACCCGACCTGGTCACCATTCCCAATGCCGTCGACGTCGAGCGATACCGCCAACCCGCGTCCCGGCCGACCGATCTCCCTGACGGTGCGTGCGCGGTCTACGCCGGCACTCTCCACGAAGACCGCATCGACGTCGATCTCGTTGTCCGCACGGGCGCCGCACTGAGCGCCATCGGCGGCACGTGCGTACTCGTCGGCCCGAACGCGCTGACGCCTGAGAACACGCAGCGTCTGGTGCTATCGCCCGGCGTGCTGATGCTGGGGATTCGCCCATATGAGGCGATCCCCGGCTACCTGCAGCACGCAGAGGTGCTCATCGTTCCCCACGCGGTCACGCCTTTCACCGAAAGCCTCGACCCCATCAAACTGTACGAGTATCAGGCCGTCGACCGGCCCGTCGTGAGCACGCCGGTCGCAGGATTTCGAGAGAACGAGCAACCCGGAACGCTTGACATTGCGAGCGCCGCAGATTTCCCGGCCCGCGTCGTCGAAGCGCTGCAGCGGCCCACAGTCGCGCACCATCGCGAACACGTACCCGACTGGCGCTGCCGCGTGAAGCAGTTCGCGGCGGTTCTTCGTGAGCTCGTCGACCAACGACGTCGCAGCTCGCACATTTCACCTTCCCTCCCCCACCCCGTGGCGACGCGCCACCCGAGATCGGACGGCAGACCGTGACAATCAACGACATCTTCACCGTTATCTGGCGGCGCAAGTGGATCATCATCGCGGTGACGGTCCTCGCTTCGGCAATCGCCGTGTCCTATCTTCAGCGGCTCACCCCGAACTTCGAGTCATCGACGACAATTCGCATCAGCCCCCTGATGACCGAGGCCATCAACACGGGGATGCTGTCGGGAATCGCCGTCGATGTCGATCCCTCCGTGATATCCACCCCGACAGTTCTCGAGGCTGCGGAAGTCGAGCTGAAGGTCCCCTCTGGATCCCTGGTCGGCTCGATTTCACAGGAGCCGATTGAAACGGCGACCACGACGACGTCGACGTTCCACGTCACAGCCTCGGCGGGAGACCCTCGCGTCTCTCAGCAACGGGCCGCCGCTGCGGCGGCTGCGTACTCCGCCTATCTCGACGGGGTGATGGCTTCAACCCAGAAGGCGCTCTCCGAGCAGCTGGCGGAGGTCTCAGGGGAGGCCAAGACGTACCAGAATCAGGTCGACGATGACCCGGCCGACCAGCTTGCCCAGACAAACCTGACGACGGCACTGGCCCGGGTGAACGCGCTGAACGCATCGATCACCTCCCTGCAGACGGCCGGGCCGCCCGCGACGATCACGGCCGCGGCGAGCGCTGGCGCCTCGACCAACCCGACGACGCTCACCGTCGCCGGGGTTGCGCTGGCATCCGGCCTGCTCGCGGGTCTGGGTCTCGCGCTGGCGCGCGATCGTCTCGATACGCGCATCCGGCGTCCTGATGAGATTGAGCGCGCAACGAGTTCCCCCGTTCTCGCACAGCTGCCGATTGACAGGCGTGCAACCCGAAAGAGCGGCTATCTTCCCGCAGAAGGCGGTGAATCGTCGCCGATGAGCGAGGGGCTGCGCTCGCTGCGCACAACCCTTCAGGTCGCCATGCCCCGCGAGAGCGGAGTACTCGTCGTCACGAGCGTCGAGCCTGGCGACGGCAAGACGTTCGTCTCGGCGAACCTCGCCGCGTCGTGGGCGCGCACAGGGCGCCGTGTCGTTCTCGTCGCTGGTGACCTGCGCAGGCCGAGCCTCGACGCGTACTTTCCCGACAGCATGGGAGGTCCCGGTCTCGGAGGACTGCTCTCCGCGTCCGGCCCAGCAGACGACATCGCCCTCCCCGTTCGCGCACTCGATGCCCTCCAGCCGACGGCAATCGACGGCCTACGCGTGCTCCCACCGGGCGCGCTTCGCGACGATCCTGCTGACGCGCTCGCCACAGCGCGCATGGGCGCGCTTCTGCGCGCATTGAGCGACACTGCCGACATTGTGATCGTCGACACTCCTCCTGCTCTCGCCCTCGCCGATGCTTCGATGGTTGCCGGGTACGCAGACGGAACGATCGTACTGGCCAGCATGAACCGCACGAAGCAGCCTCTGCTTTCTCACGTTTTCACGACGCTCACCGCAAACGGCGCTGCTGTGCTCGGCACCGTCGCCAACAGGACCCGGCATAAGCTCCCGCGCAGCTATTCGGCGTATTACCTCGCCGATGACGAGCGACCGCGCATGCCTCACGGGGAGAGGCTCGACCGAATGGACCGGCAGAGTAGCGTGAGGGCACCTCGCGCGGACCGCAGTGAACCACGACCACACGAACGCCGCGACCGCGTGCTCGTCGTGTGCACCGCGAACGAGAGCCGCTCGCCATTCGCCGCTGCGATGCTCCGTGCGAAAACCCGCGGAAGCGCGCTCGACATCGATTCCGCGGGCACCGAGGCGACAGGCCGCGGAGCATCTCAGACTGCCGCGCTGCACGCCGCGGCGGCGGGGCTCGACCTGAGCTCTCATACGAGTACACAGGTCGATCCAGCATCCTTGACCGAGTACGACCTGATACTCACGCTCACACGCGAGCACGCTCGCACCCTTCTGGCGTCGACGTCCGACATCGCTCCTCGCCTGTTCACGGTCAGACAGTTTGCACAGTGGATCGACGGGCATGAGCGCCCTTCCGGAGTCTCACTCGGGTCATGGCTAGATGACGAATCGGACCAGTCGGCACTCGACTTTCTCGGCGACAATCCTGAGGACGACATTGACGACCCGACAGGTCGCACAGCTTCACGGTGGAAGACAATGATCGCTCTCCTCGATGAGGCACTCGCCGACATCGCGTCAGGCCTCTACCCGAGCTCGCCATCGCACCTTCCCGTCGCGGCGCAGCGCACGCGGCGCTCGTGACGGCCTTCGAGCGCGACCTCGCGCGCGACACCCCCCTTAAAGCGGCCCGAGAGCAGAATCGTCCCATGATGAGTCTCCGCGAGTTCATCGACAGCAATTACGCACGGCCATCATGGCGCAGAACGCGAAGCGCTCTCTCGCTCGGTCGCTCGATGCTCGATCCGCGTCTCTACCCACGGGCGCCACTCGTCGAGGCCTACTGGTGGGACGGCCATCCGAACTTCGGCGACGCTCTCACACCGTGGCTGCTGCGACATTTCGGATTCATTCCCGTGCACGCGGAGTTTCACAGGGCTCAGGTGATCGGGGTCGGCAGCCTCATGCAGTTCGTTCCCCGTGACTACTCTGGACTGATCTGGGGAACAGGTTTGATCTCCGACGCCCCTGTCACGCTTCCTTCGGCCGAGCCCCTGGCCGTCCGCGGTCCTCTGACACAGCGGGCGCTTGGTGCAGACGGCTCCGTCGCCCTCGGGGACCCCGGGCTTCTCGCATCGCGTGTGCTGCGGCGCCCTCGCGTAACTCATCGCCTCGGGATCGTTCCGCACGGCAGCCATTTCGACGATGCCCACTTTCGGCGGATCGCTCTCACGCATCCGAAAGACGTGATGCTTATCGATGTCGCTCGCAGTCCGGCCGCCGTCATTCGAGACATCGCCTCGTGCGCGGCGATCGTCTCAACATCACTGCACGGAGTCATCATCGCGGATTCGTACGGAATTCCCGCGTGCTGGACGATGCTCGAGCCCGTGCTCATCGGCGGCGACTTCAAGTTTCTCGATCACGAGAGCGTTGTAAGCCGCGGTGAACAGACTCGTCGGTTCGATTTCGCGCCCGACATGACGGTTGATCAGCTCATCGGCTTCGCCCGCCGAGCCTCTCCCGAGCGCGTCGCAGCGGCGATCAGCGATCTCGAGAACTCGGTGCAGCGTCTCAAACAGCGATTCGACGGCAGCTACCGCAGTCCGCTGCTCGCGTGGGAGGCTCTGCTGGCGCGAAAGATCTGACCGAGACCAGCCGGCTCACGCTGCGCGCGCAGCATCCACCCACACTCGCGCCAGAGCCCGCACGCTCTCGTCCCATGTGAACGACCGAGCGTGGGCGCGTCCCCTCTCACGGAGCGCCGCGACGTCTGCCGCTCCGCTGAGGACGTACTCCATTCCCTCGGCGATACTCCAACCGTCCGGTTCGACGAGCACCGCGGCACCTCCGGCTACCTCGGGCAGCGAACTCGTACGCGCGGCGATCACCGGAACACCCGCTGCCATCGCCTCGATGACGGGGAGTCCGAACCCCTCATAGAGAGACGGAACGACCACGGCCTCTGCAGACGCAAGCAGGCGCGGCACGAGCTCGTCAGCGACGCGCCCAAGCCGTGCGACGCGAGGCAGGTCAGCAACAAGGGCATCTCGACGAGGATGCTGCGGGCCTGCCATGGCGAGTGTGACGCCGGGGACGGATGAGTGGACGATCCGCCATGCCGCGGCGAGAGCCTCCAGGTTCTTGCGCGCGCTTGCACCGCCGGCGTGCAGCACGAACGGGCCCGACAGGCCGAGGCTCTCGCGCTCCTGCTGAGAAAGCGGCTCCGGTGAGAAGAATCGTTCATCGACGCCCGGATGCACCACGCGCAGGTCAGTGCGCCCGGTGAGGTCGGCGACATCTTGCGCCGTGTTCTGCGAGACACAGACCACGGCAGCCGCGCGACGGATCTCGTCGAGGACCGCCGGATTCGGGGTTCCCTCATCGGAGAATCTCCACGCGACGGTGTCGTGCATGGTCAGCACCTCACGTGGCGCTGGCGGAAGCGTGAGGTCCATCCTGTGTACGAGCGCGCCACGCGGATAGAGCATTCTTCCCACAGAACGGCGGCCCGCCGCGCCCATCCGCGAGAGGGATCCGACGGGGATGCGTCTGTTGCCGGCGAGACTCGAACGCAGTGACCGAGCGATCACGCGCGTAACCGTCCAATCCGGACCGGCGACCTCATCGAGCGTGCGATGCGCGCGCGCCGCCACTGCCTCTTGGTACACCTGTGCCCCCATCGGGACAGCCGTTGCTATCGTCGCAATGGCCACCCTGTCGAGCATCGGTACTCGAGTCATCATCCGCATCTCCGTTCGTTGTCGCATTCTGTGGCTGTGACGTCTTAACCGGGCGCCCACGCAGAAATCGCCGCGATCGAGACGGCCTCGGACGACGCCGTCTGAACTCCGAGAAACGGCGGGGGCAAGCCGCCGACCAGTCCGGAGTAGTTGACGTCCAGCACGCGTGTGTCCCGAATTGTCGTCCACGGCACCTCGACGCGGACGGCGGTGACCGAGATCGGGTCAAACTCACTGATCCGTACCCGCGACCAGAACTGGTCCTCGACGGATGCGACCCGCTGCCATTCGCCGTCTTCGGAGCGAACCGAGATGGTGTAGCTGCGCAGTCCCGTTTCGCAGCATTCCATGCTTCCACTGGCAACAGCGATGCGGTTGATCGTCACAGGCTTGTCCAGCGAGACCGTAAGAGCCGGGTTCTCGTCGACACGGCCCTCAGCGGTTCCGGAGCGCCACGGGAGGTAGGGGTTCACAGACCCCGAGGTGACGATCTGCGCGTCGCTTCCCTCAGCTGTCGATGACGCTCGAACGTGCGCGCCCCTCAGCACGTCATCGCCGAACGGTTCGGCTGGCGCGACGTGCACTTCGGAGCCGTCGGAGGTCGAGAAGAATTGCAGGTTGCTGGTGAGCACGACCTCTGCTCTGCCGTTGGTGAGCTCAATCTCGCGCGTCGCGCCGTACTGGTCAGTGACGGTCGCCGTCGCGGCGGTAGCGGTCAGTTCCGCGTCCACGCGCGCCTCGTCCGTCCACGCGGCAAGGGTGCCTGGAGCATCAGCGAACGCCGCAGCGTGCGCAACCGGAATGCCGGTGTCGACGAGGCTCGGCGTCCCCAGCCCGACGAGCGTCCGGCTGACGGCGGCGAATGCCAACGCTCCCGGTTTGACGTGAGATTCGTACTGGATGAGCGACCAGCTCAGGTTGTTCTCGCCCCACCCGCCTTCGCTGAAGAAATACGTCCAGCCAGCGACGTCGTCGAGCCGGTTCCAGAGAAGCTTGCGCGCGACTTTCGACCCCTGCGTCCAGTACGGCAGCGTGCCATCCGACGTCCATCCTGACTCGGTGTCCCAGACGGGGAGGTCAGCGCATTCGGCTCCGATCGCCTTTCTGAAGCTGTCATATCCAGCACCGGCACCCGCGAAGCCTTCCTCTTCCCACGACCGATTCCATCCGGTGTACGGGTGCACAGCAAGCGCGTCGACCTCCTGGCACAGCGGCGTCGTCGCAGCATCCGTCCACCACTCGTCGGCGAAGCCCAGGGTGTTTCCAGCGATCACTCGCGCCTCGGAATTTGCCGCGTGTGCAGCACGTGCGAACGGAATATCGACACGCGTCGAGAAATCCGCGCCCGAGTCGAAGGAAACATTCGGCTCATTCCAGGGCGACCACAGAGTGATCCCGGGTGCGTGACGTGCGAACGCTGCGACGATAACGCCAGCCCAGCCGTCCCACGTTCCAGCATCGACAGCGGCTCGCTCAGCATCGCCGTTCTGCCCGACCTGCACGATCACCTCGACGTCGTGCGCGAGCGCATAGTCAGACGCCGCACGAATCTGCCGGAACCCGTCTAAGACAGACGTCGCATCGTCGGCCGCGCCGGGCAGGTTCGACCAGTCGATGCGCGTGGCCGCGGGTGTTTGGGCCGGGTCGGCGATGAGCGTGCCCATGTCGAGCTGAAGGCGAAAGCTGCCGATGCCGAGACGGTCGGCGAGCTGAACGCCTCGCAGCGGATCGGGCCCGCCCCAGCCCGCACCCGGCGCCAGATCATCGAGATTCAGGTCGGAACCCTCAGCGCCAATGCTGTATCGGAAGCACGCAGCCGAGCGGGTCTCACCCGACGCGCCGTCCACCATCCTGATGCTGAGTTCATAGGGCCCCGGAACAGCTGACGGCACCTCCAGCGACACCTCACCACCACCCACTTCGGGATCGACGTCGCGCTCGGGCTCCGTGATCGGCTGCGCTGATAGCGGGTCGCCCCGAATGCTGTAGCGAAACTCCAGGTCGTCGGCGGCGGAGTCCCCGTCTAGCAGTCCCCAGCCGCTTTCGAAGCGCAGGCTCACGGTGAGCTGCTCACCCCAGTCCGCGTGATTGAAGGGTGCATCGCTGACTACCCCGACGCCGATTCCCAGTTGCGCGATCGCGGGGCCGTTCTGCGCCTTGTAGCTGACGGGCGTCGCGAGCATCGCAGCCATCTCGTCCGCCGACAGCTTCAGCACCGATTCCTCACCCTCGACGGTGACGCTCATCCAGTACGTGCCGCTGTGGGTGACAATGTCTCCGACCGGGCTCGGGGACGAATGCTGATCGCCGAGCCATATTCCGCGCCGCACGCCGATGCTGTCGACCCAGGTGAGGCTCTCACCCGCCTCGTAGATGAGAAACCCGTCCGCGTGCGGCGCGGGAACCACAGCACCGGGCCGTTCGAGACCGGGAGTGCCAGCGCCGCTCTCGCCATCGGCCGGGCGGTATGACGCGCTCATGACGGTCTCACCGGTCGCGACATCAGTGACACTCAGAGCGACCGTGTCGGTGCTGATGGGCTCGACTGCCGTCACCAGGTTGCCTGACGCGCCGATGATCGCGCCGGGAAGACTGTTGCTCACCCCGAGATACGTTCCATCTTCGCGAAAGATGTGTGTCACCACTCCGCGCTCGCCCACGAGAAGCACGGGCTCACCGTCGAAGTCGGGAACCCACGTGACTCCGTGAAGGTCGAGCGGATGCTCCTCGGAGGCATCACTCTTCGGCACGGCGATCGCGGCGGTCTGCGTTCCCCTCGCGTCGAACACGGCGATGTCTCGCCGCCCCTCGTAGGAATCGATTGCGTAGACAGTTCCGTCCGGCGCGACGGCCACAGAGCCGTTGTTGTGCGGTTCGCGCGTGTCCCGGTCGAAGTCGACGACGATCCCACGGTCAGCGCCACCGCCTGTGACTGGCGCGAATACTCGTGACCCGTCGTCCTTCTGCGACTCAACGAGCGCCCCGGCATCCGTCATGTACAGACCCGCAATGTGCAGATCGTCGTTCAAGGAAAGTCGATAGCGCGACCCGATCGGCTCGGTGTCCTGGTCTCGCGGTGCATCAGCGACGATCTTCCCGACGAGTGCGCCGGGAAATCCGCACACTGGAACGGCGGGTCGCATGTCGGATGCTGACGCCGCAGAGCGGCCGATCCCGGCGTTCTGGATCAGAACCGCCGCGATCCCCACGGATGCCGCGAGCGCGATCACGATCGCCCCCGCGCTGTACGCGGCGAGCCGACGGCGACGTGCTCGAGCCATAGTCATGGGCAACAGGCTCCGACGCGTCGGAGGGCAGCGGATCTGGCCAGCGAGCTCATGATGATCAGTAGGCGCCGACAGGGCGCACGACGGCGCTCACGGTCTTGGCGATGACCCTCACATCGCCGAAGAGCGACCAGTTCTCGACGTAGTTCAGATCAAGGCGAACGCTGTCGTCCCAGCTGAGGTCGGAGCGGCCGCTGATCTGCCACAACCCCGTGAGACCCGGCCTGATGAGAAGTCGCCGGTGCACATCGCCCTCGTACGACGAAACTTCTCGCGGCAGCGGCGGACGTGGACCGACGATGCTCATGTCGCCGCGAAGAATGTTGATCAGCTGTGGCAGCTCGTCCAGTGAGTGACGCCTGATGAAGGCTCCGACTCGAGTCACGCGAGGATCATCGTGCATCTTGAAGAGAAACCCAGAAGCGTCGTTGAGCTCGCGCAGCTGCTCGACTCCCCGCTCAGCGTCGTTCACCATCGACCGAAACTTCAGCATGGTGAAGGTTTCACCGTTCTTGCCGACGCGGGTCTGGCGGAACAGGGCAGGACCAGCACTATCGATGCGGATCACGGCGGCGATGCACGCCATGAGCGGGGCCAGAGCGATGAGCGTCAGAGCCGAGGCGCTGACATCGAACACTCGCTTCGCGACGTGGGAGGCGCCGTTGAACCGAGCAGGCCTGACCGAGAGGAGTGCAAGTCCCTCACGTGTCTCAAGGCGCAGCCGATGAGGGTCGACGTCGGACGTGCGCGTGGCAAGAACAAGTGTCGCTCGCGTACCTTCCAGCCGCCATGCAAGACGGCGCACGTCACCGCCGTGCGCGGTCGGGCCGACGATGACGGTGTCCACCGCAGCACGACGGGCGAGCGCAACGGCGTCGTCGAAATCGGTGACGACGTCCACGACGGTCGTCGAGGCTGCGCGGTCGCGGCGCAGTCCGTTGACAATTCCGTCGGCGTCCTCCGGTGACGCAACCACGACCGCGGCATGCTCCAAGCGACCAGCATGCTGCAGAGTGCGAACGGCTGATCGCCAGAGACTGTGAGAACCAAGCAGAAGTACTGTTCCCAGAGGAAGGGTGATGGTGAACAGCGCGCGATCCATCGGGACGTCGAGCGCGATTGCGCTCACGGCGAGAGTACCGAAGACGATGCCCGTCGCCGCGATCACGCGTGCGGGCCCGCCCGCATCTGAACGTGAAGCAGAACCCGCTCGCAATCGGGTCCCGATGAGCGCAACCTGCCAGCCGACGAAGACGAGCGCGTTCAATCCAAGTGAGCTAAGACCTGCTCCTGGAACAACCGCAGTCGTCGCGAGCGCTGCGAGAACGACGAGCGCGTCGGTCACGACCACCCAGAGGGCGATCGCTCTGGGCCGCATCGTCGTTCGACGTGTCTCGCTGCGCATCACGGCAGTACTCGCGGCGATGGCCCGGAACACCGAGTCCGGGGGCGCGAGCCTGGCCTCAATGCGACTCATCGTCCCTCCTCCGCTGCGCACTGACACCCGCACTCGAGAACTACACGAGAGTGACGAGAGGCTGGGCCAGTGACCGCTGATCTAAAGTGAGTGTTGCTCAGCTTTAGTCATATTAGAGGATTACTCACGTTTGGGATTCACCCCAGTTTAGGGGCACCAGCGGGCACTCCGGCCATCGAGAGCGGCTACGCCGGCAGACTCGAGAGATAAGTGCCATACCCGCTTTTCGCATAGGCAGCCGACAGCTCCAAGAGCTGCGCTTCCGTGATCCAGCCCTGCCGCCAAGCGACTTCCTCGATGCATCCGATCTTGAAGCCCTGGCGCTCTTCAATGACGCGCACATACTCGGATGCCTGCATCATCGACAGTACCGTTCCGGTATCAAGCCACGCCGTACCCCGCTGGAGTATCTCGACGCGCAGGTCGCCCGACTCGAGGTAGCGTTCGTTGACAGCCGAGATTTCGAGTTCGCCGCGAGCGCTCGGCGCGATCGTGCGCGCAATCTCGATCACACGATTGTCGTAGAAGTAGAGACCGGGAACCGCATAATTGCTCTTCGGCCGGGCGGGCTTCTCTTCGATGCTCACAGCGCAGCAGTCTTCGTCGAACTCGACGACGCCATATGCCGATGGATTTGCCACGTGGTAGGCGAAGACAAGTGCTCCCGTGAGCGCGCTGTGCCCCTGCAGCGCCGTGCCCAACCCCGTGCCGTGGAAGATGTTGTCTCCGAGCACGAGGGCAACGCTGTCGTCGCCAATGAACTCTTCGCCGATGAGGAACGCCTGGGCGAGTCCCTCCGGCGCCGGCTGCACAGCGTACTCCAGACGAATACCGAGATTCGCGCCATCACCGAGCAACGACTCGAACTGCGCACGATGCTCCGGGGTCGTGATGATCAGAACTTCGCGGATGCCCGCCATCATGAGTGTCGACAGCGGGTAGTAGATCATCGGCTTGTCGTAGATGGGCATCAGCTGCTTCGAGATGCCGCGCGTGATGGGCCACAGCCGCGTGCCAGAGCCGCCCGCCAGGATGATCCCGCGCATGTCAGCTCACGCTCGCTCGGCAACCAGCAGCACGGGCACGCCGGGCGCCGCGCCCGGACAGCTGGCCGCTCGGAGTGCTGCAGGGGACAGCACAATTTCGGGTGTTCACGCGGGGAGTCTAACCTTGTAATGGGCCCGAAAACTGAGATGTACTCACAATTGGGGGAAGGTGCCGTCATGCGCATACTGGTCACCGGGGCACGCGGAATGCTGGGAACCGATCTTCGAGAGCAGCTCATCCATCACGAGGTGACGGCCGCCGACCACGAGTATCTCGACATTGCGGATGCTGCTGCGGTTCGCCGCGCCGTGGCGGGACACGACGTCGTGATCAACGCCGCCGCCTATACGAGCGTCGACGAGGCAGAGAAGAACGAAGACCTCGCCTACCGGATCAATGCAGATGGCCCACGGTATCTGGCAGAGGCCGCGAAGGCAGGAGGAGCACGATTCCTTCAGGTCTCCACCGACTACGTCTTCGATGGCACGTCTCCCCTGCCGTACAGCGAGAATGCACCGTTGCACCCCGTGTCGGCGTACGGGCGAACCAAAGCCGCTGGAGAGCGGTTCGTGCGCAGCATCTATCCCGACGGCACGTTCATCGTGCGCACAGCGTGGCTGTACGGGCGGAACGGATCGAATTTCGCTGGGACGATGCTGACACTCGCTTCGTCTCGTCAGACGATCGATGTCGTCAGCGATCAGCGTGGGCAGCCCACATGGACGCGGGATCTCGCCGTTCAGATTCAACGACTCCTCGACTGCAACGCTGCACCCGGCATCTACCATGGCACGAACAGCGGCGATGCCACATGGTTCGATTTCGCTCAGGCCGTCTTTGCCGAGTGCGGCCTCGACCCATCGCGCATTCGGGCCACCGATAGCGCCAGCTTCGCGCAATCGGCGCGTCGGCCGGCCAACTCGGTCCTGGGGCACGCAGCATGGCGAGCGACTCCGTTACCCGCCATGCGGCCGTGGCGGGATGCTCTGCACGATGCCGCGCGAACTGGGGTATTCGAGCATCTCCTCACCACGCGCCGCAGTACGATGACTGACTTAGAGTGATCGGTGTGTCAGACCTTCTCGTGACCGGCGGTGCCGGATTCATCGGCGCAAACTTCGTGCGCCACGTTCTGCGCGCGACCTCGTATTCCGTCACGGTGCTCGACAAACTGACCTACGCAGCGAACCCTGCGTCGTTGTCCGATCTGCCCGCGTCCCGCTTTCAGCTCGTGCACGGTGACATCACGGACGCTGACCTCGTTGATGGACTGGTGCGTGAACACGACGGCATCGTTCACTATGCCGCCGAAAGTCACAACGACAATTCACTCGATGATCCTCGCCCCTTCCTCGACAGCAATGTCATCGGCACGTACACGCTGCTTGAGGCGGCGCGGCGGCACGGCAAACGGTTTCACCATATTTCCACCGACGAAGTCTATGGCGATCTCGCTCTCGACGACCCGAATCGCTTCACGGAGGGGACGCCATACAATCCCTCAAGCCCCTATTCGTCGACGAAAGCGGCAAGCGACTTGCTGGTGCGCGCCTGGTGCCGCTCGTTCGGCGTCGAGGCGACCATCAGCAACTGCTCGAACAACTACGGCCCCTATCAGCACGTCGAGAAGTTCATTCCGCGGCAGATCACGAACGTCCTCACCGGCCAGCGTCCCAAGCTCTACGGCTCGGGAGTGAACGTTCGCGACTGGATCCACGCAGACGACCACTCGTCAGCGGTGCTCGCGATACTCGAACGCGGTCGCATCGGCGAGACCTATCTGATCGGAGCGGACGGCGAGATGAGCAACCGCGACGTCCTAGAGATGATCCTGCAGCAGCTGGGGCAGCCGCTCGATGCATACGATCACGTGGCAGACCGAGCCGGACACGACCTTCGGTACGCCATCGACTCGGCGAAGCTGCGGTCAGAACTTGGCTGGCGACCCCGCTTCACAAACTTCTCTGAAGGTCTCGCGTCGACGATCGACTGGTACACGCGCAATCGGGCGTGGTGGGAACCTCAAAAGAGCGTCGCCGAAGCCCGCTACACCGCGCAGGGACAGTAGCGAACCTCCGCCGCTGTCGCGGCGCCTAATCGGCGAAGCGGTCGGTTGCCTCAATGAGCGCCGAGAGAATCCCGGGCTCATCGAAGGCGTGCCCCGCATCGGGAATGATCTGCAGATCAGCCTCGGGCCATGCCTCGTGCAGATCCCACGCGGTCATCATCGGCGTGCAGATGTCGTATCGTCCCTGAACGATGACACCGGGGATGTCGCGGAGCTTCACAGCATCCCGAATCAGCTGACCCTCTTCGAACCAGCCCTTGTTCACGAAGAAGTGGTTCTCGATGCGGGCAAACGCCGTCGCGAACGCGGGCTCCGTGAACGACGCGATCTTCGACTCGTCGCGCGTCAACGTGATCGTGGCGGACTCCCACTCCGACCAGGCTTGCGCGGCAGGAACGTGCACCTCCGGGTCGGGGTCGGCGAGCATCTCGGCATACGCCTGCACCATGTGATTGCGGTCCTGCAAAGCGACCGGCTCTACGAACTTCTGCCACAGGTCAGGGAACAGCGCCGCCGCGCCACCCTCGTAGAACCAGTCGATCTCGACCTGACGCAGCGTGAAGATTCCGCGTAGAACGAGTTCTGTGACGCGATCCGGATGCTTCTCGGCATACGCGAGCCCAAGGGCGCTTCCCCACGAGCCGCCGAAAACCTGCCACTGCTCGATGTTGAGCGTTTCGCGCAGCTGCTCCATGTCGGAGACGAGCTTCCACGTCGTGTTCTGGGTGAGGTCGGCCTCAGGATCGCTCGCGTGCGGCGTGCTCTTGCCGCAGCCACGCTGATCGAAGAGCACGATGTTGTACTTCTCGGGGTTGAAGACGCGGCGCTGCTCAGGATTCGTGGCACCGCCCGGTCCACCGTGAACAAAGACGACGGGCTTTCCGTCGGGGTTGCCGCTGGCCTCCCAGAAGATCCGCTGGCCGTCCCCCACGTCGAGCATCCCCGTCAAGTACGGTTCGATGTTCGGGTACATCTCTCGCATGGTGCGACGATACCGTGAATACGGCCCCGTCACGGCGAAAATTCACCACGCGAACCATGTTCTTCTTGTGCGACTCCGATCGGCGTAGCGTTGGGGCATGGCCTATCGATACCTCGGACGCAGCGGACTGCGTATTTCAGACATCACCTACGGCAACTGGCTGACGCACGGCGGCCAGATCGAGAACGACACGGCGACGACGTGCGTGCACGCCGCCCTCGACCACGGCATCACAACGTTCGACACGGCAGACGTGTACGCGAACACCGTCGCTGAGCAGGTGCTCGGGGATGCTCTCGCAGGGCAGCGTCGCGAATCACTCGAGATCTTCACAAAGGTGTGGGGCGCGACGGGGCCGAAGGGACCGAACGACTCGGGACTCAGCCGCAAGCACATCATGGAGTCGATAAACGGATCGCTGCAGCGCCTCGGCACCGACTACGTCGACCTGTACCAGGCGCACCGGTACGATCCCGAGACGCCCCTCGAAGAGACGATGCTCGCGTTCTCCGACATCGTGCGACAGGGCAAAGCTCTCTACATCGGCGTGAGCGAGTGGACCGCCGAACAGCTCCGCGCGGGGCACGCCCTTGCCAGCGAACTCGGCATTCACCTGGTCTCGAACCAGCCGCAGTACAACATGCTGTGGCGCGTGATCGAAGAGGAGGTCGTTCCGGCCTCCGTCGACCTCGGCATCTCGCAGATCGTGTGGTCTCCCCTCGCCCAGGGCGTGCTGACAGGCAAGTACGAGCCGGGCAAGCCTGCGCCAGCGGGCAGCAGGGCGACAGACGAGGCCGGTTCGAAGACCGTCGCGCGGTACCTCGGCGACGACGTGCTCACGGCTGTGCAGCAGCTCAAGCCGATTGCCGCGGAGGCCGGGCTCACCATGCCGCAGCTCGCGATCGCCTGGGTGCTCAGCAACCCGAACATCGCGACGGCGATCATCGGAGCGTCACGCCCCGAGCAGATCGCCGACAATGTCGCGGCATCGGGAACGACGCTCGATCAGGAGCTCCTCGACCGCATCGATTCCGTGATCGGTCACGTCGTCGAGCGCGATCCGTCGAAGACCGACACACCAACGGAACGTCCGTCCTGACCCACCGCCGACAGTGAGAGGGCGGATGCTGCGCGTCGCAGCATCCGCCCTCTCGCTGTATGTGCGTGTCGATCTATCGCGCGAGCTTCTTCGCCGCAGCCTTCTCGCGGGCCCGCAGCACCTTCTCGTCGACCGGTGCCTCTCCCGATGCACGCAGAGCCTCGTAGTACGAGCGTGCCTCGTCCTGGCGCTGCTGCTCTCCGTCTGTCGCGATCGGCGCGCGCAGGTGGGCTTCGTCGAAGCCGAACGCGTCGACGAGCTGCACCGCATAGGGCCGCAGCCGCGCGACGAGACGGTTGATGTACGCGCTCACGGCCTCGGCGCGCTGCGACGACAGCCGTCCGTTCATGAGGTACCACGCCAGATGCTTCTCGATCAGGCTCAGCCCGAACAGGTCACGCAGCCACGTGAGAACCTGACGCGTGTCAGCATCCTGAACAGCACCCAGGCCCGCCGTGAACGCCTCCCACTGAAGCAGCTCTCCGTGCGCTCGCGCCGCCTCAATGAGCTCAGCCTGCTGCGAGTTGAACAGGTCGGCGGCGTCTTTCTTCGACATCTTCGATGCGGGGCGCAGCTCTGCCGCGATCTTCTCGATCATGGTCTCGACCCGATCAGTGAGCAGCTCGCGCTGCACATCGGTCTCGCGCAGCTGCCCGACCGAACGCGCCGTCGACCCCAGATCGCCGAGCGTCTGGCCGAGCGTGCGCAAGCCGCTGCCGTGATAGGCGCGGTCGGCCGCCTGCGCCACGACGTAGCGCGCGAGCGCTCCCGCGTCCGCCTTGCGGAACTTGCTCGAAAAATCGGTGAGCAGGCGCTTCGCGACCAGCTGCAGCAGAACGTTGTTGTCGCCCTCGAACGTGACGTACACGTCGAGGTCGGCGCGCAGGCTCGTGAACCGGTTGGCGTTCATGAACCCGGCGCCGCCGCACGCCTCGCGGCACTCCTGCAGCGTGTCGAGGGCGTGCCACGTCGAGAGCGGCTTGAGGGCAGCGGCGAGGGTCTCGAGGTCCTGCCGATCGTCATCAGAGTCGGCGCGTCCGCTGAAGACCTCGTCGAACTTCGCCAGCAGTGTGTCGTGCGCGAACGTCTGCGCGTAGGTCTGCGCCAGGCGCGGCAGCAGGCGCCGCTGGTGCTTCTGATAGTCGAGCAGCACCTCTTCGTCGGTGTCAGACGCCGCGTTGAACTGGCGGCGCTGGTCGGCGTAGCGAATCGCGATCGTGAGGCCGAGAGCGGATGCTGTCGTCGCAGCGCCATCCAGCGAGACACGCCCCTGCACGAGCGTGCCGAGCATCGTGAAGAAGCGGCGCCCCGGGCTCGCGATCGGCGAGCTGTAGGTGCCGTCTTCGGCGACATCGCCGTACCGGTTGAGCAGGTTGTCCCGCGGGATGCGCACGTCGGTGAAGTGCAGTCGCCCGTTGTCGATGCCGTTGAGGCCGCCCTTGAGGCCGTCGTCCTCGCCGCCGACGCCCGGGAGGAACGCGCCATTCTCGTCGCGAATCGGAACGTAGAAGCAGTGCACGCCGTGATTGACGCCCTTGGTGATGAGCTGCGCGAACACGGTGGCGGCGATGCCGTCGCGCGCCGCGTTGCCGAGGAACTCCTTCCACGCCCCCTTGAACGGCGTGTTGATCACGAACTCCTGCGTCGACTCGTCGTACGTCGCCGTCGTTCCGATCGATGCGACGTCTGACCCGTGCCCGATCTCGGTCATGGCGAACGCGCCGGGCACGTCAAGGGTCATGATGCCCGGAAGGAGCCGATCGTGATGCTTCTCCGTGCCCAGGTGCAGAACCGCCGCACCGAACAGACCCCACTGAACACCCGACTTGATCTGCAGTGACGGGTCAGCGAGCACGAGCTCTTCGAACCCGGCGATGTTGCCACCCGCGTCGTCGTCTCCGCCGAGCCGCTTCGGGAAGGCGCGAAGCACCTGTCCGTTCTCGACGAGAAGGTGCAGCTGCTTGAGCACGCGCTCACGGTGCTCGTCCATCGGCTGGCCTTCGATGCGCTGCATCTCGGGGCGCGCGGCGAGTTCGCGCGCGCTCGTTCTGATGTCTGCCCATCGCCCGAGAAGCACGCGCTGAACCTCTGCCGCGTCGAACGACACCGATCCCGAAACCCGCACGGGACCCGTGTCCACCGTCTCGCGCACGTTTGCCACATCGATCACGTCGTCGGGAGTTTCCAGATTCTGGGTCACTGCTGTTCCCTCGCCCTTCTCGGTCGTCGTTGTCCACACGATAGGCCGATCCCCGCGAGGCGCGGAGCCCTCCGTCCGCGGGCTACAAAGCGCGTCGCACGATGCCGCTGAAGTGTTGTCGCTGCTCCACAGCATCCGTCGGACTTCTCTGCCGATTCACACAAGCTACTCCCCCGGATGGGGACTTACTGCGCGTAGTGTGAAAAGTGTCAACTGGTGGTGTGGGGGAACACGCGATGCGTCGCGCGTCGTGAAGAAGGAAGTCACGTATGGCCAGCATTCTGGTTGTCGGTGGGACGGGGCCCACAGGGAGCGCGGTCTGCGCTGCCGCGCGCGCTCGCGGGCACGAGGTTCGTTCTCTGTCACGAGCGGTTCCGGGCTCCAGCGACTCACGCGTCGTCGCGGGCGTCGACTATCGTGCGTGCGACCTCTACCACGCGGCGGCTCCCGAGCTCGATGCGCATCTGGCCGGCGTCGACGTGGTCATCGACTGCCTCAACGGGGTGTCGCACGTTGCCCAGGCGATCTTCCGCATCGGCGCGGTTCAGATCACGGATGCTGCCGCAAGGGCGGACATCAAGCGCGTCGTCGTGGTGTCCGACGTCGGCTGCGACCAGAGCGACTTCGCATACTACGAGGCGAAGACGGATCAGGAGGGCGTCTACCTCGACTCGCCCGTGCCCACGACGGTCGTGCGATTCACCGTGCTCTACGAGCAGGTCTGGGAATTCGCGACGAGGGCCGCGCGCTTCCGGGTCATGCCCACGTCGGACCGAGCACGGCTTCAGCCCATCGATGTCGCTGACATCGCCGAGCTCATCATCGACGCCGCCGCTGACACGGGAGCAGACGAGATCCGCTCGTACGGCGGACCCGAGGTGGAGTCGGTGCGCACGCTTTCACGTCAGTGGATGGCGCATACGGGGCGCCGGTGCCTGCTCGTGCCTGTGCCGCTCATTTTCGCGATCGGACGCTACCTGCGAGCGGGCGCGAACCTCGTTCCTTCGTCGCGGCGCGGCTCAACCACGTGGCAGGACTGGATGAACCGCACGTCGCCACCGCACGTGCCGTCGATGAAGCCCGGATGCGGTCGCGAACCGGGGCACGGCGGTCACGAGCCGAGCGCGGCGTAGGCGCGCACGAGGTCCACAACGGCATCGCCGTATTTCGCGCGCTTCTTGTCGCCAACGCCACTGATGCCGCCGAGCGCCGAGACATCCGTGGGGCGCGCGACGGCGATCTCACGCAGCGTCGCGTCTGAGAAGACGATGTAGGCGGGCGCGCTCTGCTCGCGTGCGGTCGCTGCCCGCCACTCGCGCAGCTTCTCGAAGAGCTCTGCCGCAGCGGGCTCGAGCTCGTGTGCCGGAGCTTTCCGCGTCGCCCGCGCACGAGGGGACTTCTCGGGCTCGTCACGCAGCTGCACCGCCCTGTCACCGCGCAGCACGTCGCCGCTTGCCTCGGTGATTCCCAGCACACCGTATTCACCGCGCGTCGCCAGAAGGCCCTGCGCCAGTATCTGCCGCACGATGCCGCGCCATCGCTGTTCTGACGTATCGGCGCCGATGCCCCACGTGCTCAGGCTGTCGTGTCCGTGCTGCCTTGTGCGCTGCGTCTCTTTGCCGCGCAGAATGTCGATGAGCTGACCCGCGCCGAACCGTTGGTTGCGTTCCCGGTCGAGCCGAACGACCGTCGAAAGCAGCTTCTGCGCGGCGATCGTTCCGTCGACGACGGCGGGCGGCTCGAGGCACGTATCGCAGTTTCCGCATGGAGCGCTATCTTGGCCGAAGTAGCGCAGCAGGTTCACGCGCCGGCACTGCACGGTCTCGCAGAGCGCGAGCATGGCGTCAAGGTGCTGCATCGCCTGCCGCTTATGCGCGGCATCCGCCGTCGAATCGTCGATCATGCGCCGCTGCTGCACGACGTCCTGCAAGCCGTAGGCGAGCCACGCCACCGACGGTTCGCCGTCTCGACCAGCTCGACCGGTCTCCTGGTAGTAGCCCTCGACCGATTTCGGGAGGTCGATATGCGCGACGAATCGCACGTCGGGCTTGTCGATTCCCATGCCGAATGCGATCGTCGCGACGATCACGAGGCCGTCTTCACGCAGAAACCGCGACTGCGCTTCGGCGCGCAGGTGAGCATCGAGACCCGCGTGGTACGGAAGGGCGGGAATGCCGCGCTGCACGAGATACTCGGCGGTGCGCTCGACCGACGCTCTGCTGAGCGCGTACACGATGCCCGCGGCATCCTGCCCCTCGGCTCGAATAAACTCCACGAGCTGAGCCCTCGGGTCGCGCTTCGGGACGATTCGGTACTGAATGTTCGGGCGATCGAAACTCGCGACGAAGTGCCGTGCGTTGCCGAGGCTGAGCCGCTGCGTGATCTCACGATGGGTCGCCTCTGTGGCGGTGGCGGTCAATGCGATGCGCGGAACGTCTGGCCAGAGTTCGGCAAGGTCAGAGAGCGCTAGATAGTCGGGGCGGAAGTCATGACCCCACTGCGAGACGCAGTGCGCTTCGTCGATCGCGAACAGAGCAATTTCTCCGCGCGCCAGCAACGATCGCGTCGACGGGGTGTTCAGACGCTCGGGTGCGACGTACAGAATGTCGAGCGCACCTGCGATGTACGCGCGTTCGACGCGAGAGCGCTCCTCTAGCGTCTGCGTTGAGTTGAGGTACTCCGCGCGCACGCCCGCGGCGCGGAGCGCTTGAACCTGGTCGTGCATGAGCGCGATCAGCGGCGACACGACGACCCCGGTTCCCTCGCGAAGCAGCGCGGGGATCTGGTAGCAGAGGCTCTTGCCTCCGCCCGTCGGCATGAGCACGACAGCGTCGCCGCCCGCCGACACGTGCTCGACGATGTCCGCCTGTTCACCACGAAAGGCGCCGTATCCGAAGACGTGGCTGAGCACGTCGAGAGCGGTGCCACCGGCAGGAGAAGTCATCGACTCCACCGTAGCCGGTGGCACCGTCAGCCTCACGATGTTGCGGGTGGTCCCGACTGCGACGTGTCGTCGGGAACTGCCGCGTCGTCATCCGCGTCGGCGTCTTCGGCGTCATCGGCGAGCATCTTGCGTCGCACGGCGATCATCACGACCGCAGCGGCTGCGATGAAGACGATCCCCGCAGCGGCGATCAGCCATGCGATGTCGCTGCCGTCGGCCGCGCTCGCGTCGTTGTCTGTCGGTTCGTCGCCCTGAGACTCTGAGCCTGACGCCTCGTCGCTGCTTCGAGCACCCGACGACCCCTCATCACCCGTCGCACCCGACGAGGATTCGTCGCCGCACGTGGGCACCGACGGTGATCCCTCGGCAGTCTGCTGGCCCTCATCGGGCTGCCAGGTGAACGTGAACGGTTCGAAGTCGTTCGAGCTCTGGGTGTGGCCGTCCTCGGCGACGAGCGTCCAGACGACCGTGTACTCTCCCGGCTCGCCGAGCGTGATCTCGGCGCTGAGCGTCGTACCGTTCGACACATCGGTACAGCCATCACCGAAGAAACGTTCCTCGTCTCCCGGACCCTTCACGATGATGCTCTTCTGTCCGCTCTCGAGAATCGGCTCGGTTGTCTCAAGGGCCACGGTGACAGGGCCCGTCGTAACCGTTGACCCCGGTTCGGGAGCAGCGGGAGACACCTGCGTGTGGGCCGCAGCGGGGAGCGCTCCGGCGATCGAGACCGCAATTCCCGCCGCGAGCGCGAGCGCAATCGCGCGTGGAGCACGCCTGCGTTCTGTCGTTCTGTTCGTCACTTCGTCTCCTTTGCGCGGGGCCGTCGGGCCAGCACCGCGAGGACGATTCCGGCGGCGCCGACAGCGAGCCCTGCAATCCCGATGATACGCGCGACCATGTCGGTGTCATCGTCGGCCGCCGCGCCCGCTGCCTCTGCCGAGCCGGCGTGATCGCTCGTGTCGTCCGCTGCCGATCCGTGCCCGTGGCCCGCTTCGGCGACATCACCGACCGTGATCACGGGGGCCGGATGCTCAGGCTCATCCTCGCCCGGCTCCGCAACCTCATCCCACGCCGTCGCGCCGGTCTCGCACGTCTGCTCGACGGGGAAGGCGAGTGTTTTGCCCGCTGTGTCTTCGGGCAGCGACACCTGCACCGAGAGCGTATCGATCTGCTCAGCATCCAACGGCGTATTCGCCGTGAACTGCACGGCGCTCGTGCGCTCGCTCACGGGTTCGCCATTCTGATCGGTCACACCATCGACCGGCTCGGTCTGCGTTTCGGCTGTCCAGCCGGCATTGACGACGGGCTTCGCCGTGACGACATCGTCGGGCATTCCGATGCGCACGGCCGTCGTTGGCGAGCCGTCGCAACCGTGTCCGATGGTGAACGTGAGCACGGTGCTCGACCCTGCTGCCGCCTCTTCGGGCGTCACGTGCACGTGAGCGCTGGCCGCGAGCGGAAGGGCGAGCGCAAGTGCCGCACCCGCGACCGCGCCGAGTCCCACAAGCTTCTGCGTTGATCTGGTCATGTCTGTTCTGTCTTCTCTCTTGTTCGTTGCGCACGCGGGCGCGGCGGAGAACCCGCAACATTCATGCCCGCGTCGCCGCGCCTCGCGAGGCATCGGCGAAATGGAGGTGCGTGGGCCAGTGCGCCGCGAAGCGCGCTCAGGCCAGGGCGAGCGCTGGCGGTCCGCGCTCCGAACACGAGGGAACAACAGCCGACGCGCGACGTGACGCGACAGCATCCGGAATCATCGACGCCACCGGCGGAATCATCACCGGGGCGGGCGCTTCGCAGAGCGCCGCCACGGCGAGACGCAGCGTCGCCAAGAGCCCGCGCACAACCTGCTCGCCCTTCGCGAGAGCGATCGTGGTCACAATCGCCGCGGCGACGTGTGCGAGCCACATGCCTGTGCCGTGCACGTGCGCGACACCGCCGGCAGTGAGCTCGATCGGGCCCGCGAGATGCTGCGCGTGCGCACCGATCCCGCGCGAATCGACGGTGCCGCCCGAGGGCGCGAATGCGAACATGCCGTGATAGGCAAGCTGGCTGAGCGCAACGGCGAGAGCAAGCCGGGAGCGCGACAGCGTCTTTCCGGCGAGCGCGATGCAGACGAAGACGGATGCTGTGACCGCGACGCTCACCGCGAAGAAGCTCGGCGGATGCCCATCGGCGAGTCCGTGCGACGTCGCGGCGATGAACGTGGAAACGGCAGCGGCGATCGTTCCGCGCAGGGCGCGAATGCCGCGTTGACCCATACCGTCTCCCTCCGCCGTCCAGCATAATCGCTCTCTGGCCTCGACCGGCGGGCGCGGGTACGGTTGGGGCAAGCGACGAACGGGGGAAGCATGGCAGAGAACGAGTCGCGCGTGACGCGAAACGAGGCCGAGAGCCGCTACGAGCTCTGGCTCGGCGACACCATGGTGGGACGCGCCGAATTCGAGAGGCACGATAGCGGAACGGCCTTCACGCACACCGTCGTCGACGACGAGTACAGCGGGCAGGGACTGGGGAGCGTGCTGGCGAAGGGCGCGCTCGACGACGCCGTTGCCCGTGACGAAATCATCGTGCCGCACTGCCCGTTCATTCAGGCGTACCTGAAGCGGCACCACGAATACGAGTCGCACGTGGCCTGGCCCACGCCGAAGCACGAGCGCAGGTAGCATCACGTGACCCGCTTCGACCGGCCGAGCGAGGAGCTGCTGACGCGGCAGGTGCCCTCGCCGGGACCCGAGACCCTCCTGCTCGAGTCACGGGAGGTGCCCCTCGGCGGAATCCGGGGAATCACCGTGCACCGCGCGCTGCCGCAGCGCGCTCTTCCCACGGTCGGGGCCTGGTGCTTTCTCGACTACTTCGACGAGGCGGGCGTTCCCATGCGCGTTCTGCCGCATCCGCATATCGGGCTCCAGACGGTCACGTGGCCGCTCAACGGCGAGATCCGGCACAGAGACACCGTCTTGAGCGACGTCATGATCGAGCCGGGCCAGCTGAACATCATGACGAGCGGCCGCGGAATCGCGCACTCCGAGTTCTCAACGATTCCGAGTGACGAGTCCGCGGCGTTGCGAGGCGTACAGCTGTGGGTGGCCCTGCCGCCGGAAGCTGCCGAGGCAGAGCCGTTCTTCGAGCAGCATTCCGAGCTGCCGGTTTGGCACCACGGCGGACTGCACGCTCGCGTCTTCATCGGCTCGCTCGCGACGGCGGTGTCGCCCGCCACGACGTTCACGCCGCTTGTCGGCGCAGACGTCGAAGTCGACGCGGGCGCGAGCGAGGGGCTTCCCGTGAACCCCGCGTTCGAGCACGCCGTCTTCGTCGTCGACGGAGAGGTGACCGTCGACGATGTGCTCGTCTCTGCTCGCCAGCTTCTGTACATCGGCGAGGGCTGCTCCACGATCGATATCAGAGTGGACGCTGCCGCCCGCGTGATCCTCATCGGCGGCGAGCCGTTCGGCGAAGATCTCGTGATGTGGTGGAACTTCGTCGGGCGTTCGCATGCCGATATCGTGAGTGCTCGCGATGACTGGGAAGCTGGATCCTCGCGATTCGGAGCAGTGCCTGGGCACGGCGAAGAGCGTATTCCCGCACCGCCGCTCCCGACCGTCACGCTCGCACCGCGACGCCGTCGCCGGTGAGCCGATTCTCGCCGCACACATCCATTGCCGATGTAGGCAAGGCTCAGCTAAGTTTGAGACACTGGAGTTCTCCGCAACCCGAGTCTCAAGGGATACCCATGTTCAGCACCCGCCTCCTCATGACCTGTGCCGCGATCGGCGTGGGAAGCGGGATCGTCTTCACCGTCGCGGGATTCATCAACGGGATCGTCGCGGCCGCCGCTCCGATCGTCTACGGTCTCTCGATCGGCGTCTACTTTCTTCCCGGCGTCATCGCGCAGTCGCTTCTGCGCCTTCCCGGCGTCGCCCTGATCACGAGCCTCATCGCCGGTCTCGTCGGCTCCGCCGTGAACCCGGCGTTCATCATGCGGTATCTCGCCGCGGGGCTCGCCATCGGTCTGCTCCAAGAGGTTCCCTTTGCGATCTCGAGGTACCGGTACTGGAAGCCGTGGGTGTTCTACGTCGCCGCTGCCGTCATGGGCGTGATCTTCGGCGGTGGAGTATTCATCGGCGTGGGCATGGAGCACTTCGCCGGGTGGGCAAACTTCGTCTACTTCGGCCTTTTCGCCGTGAGTCCCGTGCTCTTCACCTGGCTCGGGCGCGTCATCGCGGCGGGCATCAATAAGACGGGCGTCGCTCGAGGGGTGCAGCGAGACGTCGATCGCCGCGAGAGTCGCCACACGCGTCATCGCCACTCGGTCCGATCGATGACGGCTGCCTGACGCGGCGATGCCGGCGCCCGCGCTCACTCTCGACGACGTCCGTATTCGTCACGCGGATCGCGCTGAACCCACACCAGCGGGTGTGAGCCTGACGGTGGATGCTGGTGAGGTCGTGCTTCTGCTCGGTCCAAGCGGCTGCGGCAAGTCGACCGCCGCCCTCGCCATCAACGGTCTCGTTCCGCAGTCGATTCCCGCGGAGGTCGACGGCACGGTGACTGTTCTCGGCCGCGATGCGTCGTCGACGACGACGGCTCTGCTCTCGGAGCACGTCGCCCTGGTCTTTCAAGATCCCGATGCTCAGATCGTCACCGAATCGGTGCTCGACGAAACCTGCTTTGCGCTCGAGAACATGCTGCTGCCCGTGACCGAGATTCTCGCGCGCGCTGAGGAGTCGCTCCGCACGGTCGGGCTGTGGCAGCGGCGCGATGACTCTCCCGACATCCTCTCGGGCGGGGAACGGCAGCGACTCGCGATCGCCTGCGCACTCGCCATGCGCACGCCCATTCTGGTTCTCGACGAGCCGACGGCAAACCTCGACCCGAGCGGCAGCGACGACGTGTACGCCGTGCTGCGACGTGTGACGGCCACAGGAGACCGCTCGGTCGTACTCATCGAGCACGATGTCGATGCGGCATTGCCGATCGTCGACCGGGTCGTCGTTCTCGATCGAGCCGGCCGCACGGCGTTCACGGGCGCTCCTCGCGATGTGATCGTCGGCCACGCGCACGAGATCACGGCGATGGGCGTGTGGCTTCCGACCGCGACCATGGCGGCCGAGCAGCTTGCGTCCGCGGGCATCGAGCTCAAAGCCGTCCCCCTCACGCTGCCCGAGCTCACGCGCGCCATGAACGACGTCGCACTTCCCGCTCCACCCGCGCTCACGCACGAGCACTCGTCGGGAGAACCGCTCATCCGCGTGCGCGATCTCACGATCGCCCGCGGCGACAGCATCCTTCTCGATCAGGTGAGTCTCGACGTGCGGGCGGGAGACTTTCTCGCGATCGTCGGCGCGAACGGAGCGGGCAAGACGACGCTCATCCAGGCCATCACCGGTGTCGCCCGGCCTCCGAAGAAGCACGTGTCGCTTGCCGGGGTCGACGCGGCAACGCGTGACGCACGAGCACTCGCCGGGCGCGTTGGCTTCGTCTTTCAGAATCCCGAGCACCAGTTCGTCGCCAACAGTGTCGCCGACGAGCTCGCGTACGGCCTTCGGGTGCACGGGGACTCGTCTGGCGATCGTCTCGCTCCCCCGCAGATCGCCGATCGCGTGGATGCGATGCTCGACAGGCTCGGGCTCTCGGAGCTGCGAGACGTGCATCCCTTTCTGTTGTCGGGAGGGCAGAAGCGGCGCCTCTCCGTCGGAACGGCGCTCATCATCGGCGCTCCGATTCTCGCGCTAGACGAGCCGACGTTCGGGCAGGATCGCGAACGCGCCGACGAGCTCATGGCGATGCTGAGCGAGCTTCGTGTCAATGGAACGACGATCATCATCGTGTCGCACGACATGCAGCTCGTCGCCGACTACGCATCGCGCGTCGTTGTGCTCGCCAACGGCAGAATCGCGGCCGACGGCGCTCCGGCCAGCATCCTCTCTGACATCGAGCTGCTTCGGCGCCACAGCCTGCGACAGCCTCCGCTTGCTCGGGCGATGAGCGGTGTCGACGACGCCGCGTGGCGCCGCGTGACGCGGTTCACCGACCTGCCTGGAGCGACCCGATGACGGTGGCTCTGCCTCGGCGTGCGACAGGCCGCTACCTGCACGCCCTGAACCCCCTCGCGACCATTGCCGGGCCCCTTCCGGCAATGCTCGCGCTCGTCTTCACGCGCGATATCGCGACGCCCGTCACGTTCATCGCGCTCGGATATCTGCTGCTGCTCACGGGCGCTCGCCTCAGTACGTCTCGGCTTGTGTTGCTGTTCATCGCTCTACCCGTCGCCGCAGCAATTCTCGCCGTCGGGTTCAGCCTCTGGACCGACGCGGGCGACCTCGATCACAGCACGACGCTGCTGCGCATCGGCGACTATCACCTGTACCTCAGTGCCGTCGAGATCGGAGCGGCGACCGCGCTGCGCCTGGTCAGCATCGTCGTGCTCGCACTGCTCACGGGTCTGACCTCGAGCGGTCCCGACCTCGTGCGCTCCGCGGTCGCGCACCTGCGCGTTCCCTACCGCATCGGCTACGCCGCACTCGCGTCCTATCGATTCGTGCCACGCTTTCGCGCGGAGCTCGATGTGATCCGCAAAGCGCACCGCGTGCGCGGAACCATGGGCGGTCGCGGCCCCATCGCGGCAGTACGACGAACGATCGGCTACATCGTGCCCCTGCTCGCGAGCGCGATCAGGCACGCCGAGCGCGTCTCGCTGTCAATGGACGCGCGGGCGTTCGGAGCGCATCCCTCGCGCACAGAACGCTACGAGCTCCCGCTTCGCACCCGCGATGCCGTGTTCGTCGTCGCGTTCTGGGCGGTGACGATGGTCATCTTCGCAGGTCTTCTATTCTTCTGACTCACAACTCCACAACCCACCGAATGTATGTTCTACTTAACGCATGCGATGGGATGCTCAAAAGCTCTCGAGGAGTGACGGAAACGCTCTACCGGGTCTCGCTCAGCCTGCCGGTCTCGTGCGCTCGGTGCAGACACCCGAGTTCGCCGGCATGACCTTTCACGAGGTGCTCGCCAAGTCCGCGCTCAATCGTGTGCCTGGCGGCTCTGAGATGCCCTTCGGCTGGACGATCAACCCGTATCGCGGCTGCTCGCACGCGTGCACCTACTGCTTTGCCCGGCCGACGCACGCCTATCTTGAGCTCAACGCGGGCGAAGACTTCGACCGGCAGGTGGTCGTGAAGACCAACGTGGCCGAGGTTCTGCGTCGTGAACTCGCCCGACCATCGTGGCGGCGCGATCTTGTCGCACTCGGCACAAATACCGACCCCTATCAGCGCGCCGAGGGCCGCTATCGGCTCATGCCGTCGATCATCGACGCGCTCGCTCAGTCACGTACGCCGTTCTCTGTTCTCACCAAGGGCACGCTGCTGCGGCGCGACATTCCGAGACTGGAGGATGCCGCACAGCACGTGAGCGTCGATGTCGCGATGTCCATCGCCGTCTACGACGACGAGCTGCAGTCCTCCGTCGAACCAGGGACTCCCACGCCGACGGCGCGGCTCGCGACCGTGAAGGCGGTGCGTGATGCCGGGCTCGAGTGCGGCGTGTTTCTCATGCCGATCCTGCCCTACCTCACCGACTCCACGGAACAGCTCGACGACGCACTGCGCCGGGTGAAAGAGGCCGGCGCGAGCTACGCGCTGTTCTCGACGCTGTACCTCAAGCCGGGCGTGAAGCCGTGGTTCATGATGTGGCTGCAGCGACAGCATCCTGAACTCATGTCGCGGTATAACGCCTTGTATGCCGAGGGCGCCTACGCACCGAAGCAGTACCGCGCAGAGCTGGCCGAGCGCGTGCGACCGCTGCTGCGCGCACACGGGCTCGAGCGACGTCGCGGCGTTCGCTTTGAAGAACAGCCACGCACGGCCACTCCCACTGTGCTCCCGGCGCCCGCGGACGCGGCGCAGACTCTGTTCTAAGAGAAACCAGCGACGTCAGCGACGCGATTCTTCCCCCGCGCGCCTCGTCTGGTCGGGAGTCTCGGCGAGCACCGTCGAGTAGCGGCGCGAGAAATGGGCGTAGTCGACGAAGCCGAGCTCAGCGGCGAGCGCCGAGAGATCCTGAGCCTCGCCCGCGTAGAGCCGCGTTGCCGCGTTCTGCATGCGTCGGCACTCGATGAGCCATTTGGGCGATACTCCGAGCCGCGCGCGAGAGAGCCGCTCGAGTGTGCGCACCGAGACGCCCACGGATGCCGCCAGCTCGTCGACGCGCACAATGTCCTCGTCGCCCTCGGCCATGGCGCACACGCGATTCAGCAGCATCCCGCCGTCGTCGATCTCGTCGGCGCGAGGCGCGAGCCACGACCGCAGAGTGCCGACAAGCCTGCCCCTTTCGCTCTCGCCGAGGCACGCGCTCACACTCGACCACGGCGCAGACTCGACGGGCTCCCCGAGCGGAGCCGCGTGAGCGAGATCACGGGGCTCCGTGTGCGTGAGCAGAACGCACGCGGCCGGCCGGAACAGAACGCCGACGGCCCACCCCGACCCGGTGAGCACGCGAGTGTCAACGCGAGAATCGGGTCCATACAGCGCGACGGTGTGCGGCTCGAACACGATGTTGACGGTCGGGTAGCTGAGCACACGCTGGGCTCTGGCGACGCCGGGCGGAAGCGACCACGTCACGAGCCACACGTGTCGCACGAGCGCCTCCATGCCTGCCCCGAGTGCGAAGCGATCGAACCGCACTCCGGCGGCGCCGGGGTTGAGATGGCCTCGCGAGCGCGGCGGAGTCTGCACAGCATCCGTCATGTCGCAAAAATACAAGACGGTGCTGACATGCGCTTTCTACGCTGAACACATGAGCACAGAAATACACACGTCAGCAGCATCCGGCACACACACGACAGGCGGAGTTCCGCACGGCAGCACGTCACTCACTCCGCACATCGTCGTGTCTCCGGCCGAGGAGGCGATCAGGTTCTATTCATCGTCGTTCGGCGCTCGCGTCGTCGACGTCACACGGTTCGGCGACGTCGTGGCGCACGCGGTTCTCGACTTCGGCACCGGGATGCTGACGCTCAGCGATCCCATGGAGTCGAACGCGCTCATTGTCCCCGACCCTGAGCGCGGCCATGACTACTCCATGGCGCTGTACTGCGCCGACGTCGACGGCGTCACCGAGCGAGCGAGGGCCGCCGGTGCGACGATCCGCGAGGAGCCGAGCACGTTCGTCTCGGGCGACCGGTTCAGTTCGATTGTCGATCCTTTCGGCATCCGCTGGTCCGTCATGACACGCGTGGAGGACCTCTCGCCAGAAGAATCAGCGCGGCGCGTCGAGGAATGGGCGAAGACTCAGTCCGCCTAACGAGAGGGGCACTGTTCGTCAGAACAATCGAGCGATCGGGCCGAGCACTCGCACCGCTACGGCCTGAACGGCGCCGGGCCACCGATTCGTGACGGGAGATGCGATCGCCCAGAGCACGGCCAGCACGACGACGCCGACGGCGAAGAGCACAAGTCCCGCCGGGCCGGTGCCCGTGTGCCCGACGGTGATGTGGTTGAGGTTCTCGGCAGCGCCCGTGGTCAGCACGAGTGCGACGTGCACGATCGTGAAGACCACGAACCACGCCAGCACGATCGAGTGCACCGAGCGCGCTGCCTCGGCGTTGAAGAGGCGCGAGTGTGCGGCGCCCACGGCCTTGCTGATGCGCGGCGATTGCAGCAACCCCGTGAGCACGGCGAGCGGTGCCGCGACGAACACCGTGATGAAGTACGTGAGCAGCTGAATGCCGTTGTACGCGACCCACGACCGCTGGTCGGGAAAGTCAAGCGACGCGTACTGCAGCACAGCGCTCACGGCGTTGGGAAACACGTCGAGGCTCGTCGGCACTACGCGCGTCCACTGCCCTGTCGCGAACAGCACGATGTAGAACACGACGCCGTTGAGCAGCCACAGCATCGTGCACGTGAGGTGCCACCAGCGGGCGGATGCTGTTGAGCGCCGCGTGCCGGGCAGACCCAGCTGCGTCGGCAGTGCTACCGCGTCGTGCCTCGGAGAGACGCGGGCTCCCGGCTCGACCGGCCCATTCATGCGCAGCCACTCGGCTCCGGGACGCTGCCCGAGCTTCCAGAACAGCCGTGGCCGCCCGGCGAGAACCTGCAGTCCCGACCGCATGATCGGCAGCAGGAAGATGACGTTCAGAAAGTGCTGCCAGCGCAGCCACCAGGGAAATCCCTGCGGCTCGGCGCGTGCGACGGTGCCTGGATGCTGTGCAATGAAGTCCTCGACGCCGGGGAGCTGACGCAGGCCGATGCCGACGGCCACAACCGCGAGCAGAACGACGACGGCCGCGGGAATCGTCCAGACGAGATTGAGCCACCGTCGCCCGGTGCGCACGCGCGGAAAGAGCGCGCGCTTCTCATCGGCTCCGGGCATGCCGGCGGTGTCAGGGGTCGTCACAGTGTCTCCACTGTATCGAGAACGTCTGGCTACTCTTGAATCATGGACGAGCCTCTTCCGGAGCCCGCAGCCTCTGCGACTTCCGGTACCCGTCGACGCTCCATTGCCGACCTCGGCGCGACGATCGTGCTCACGGCGCTGAGCATCGTCATCGCTCTCGGGGCCATGTACTGGGGCGCGCTCTCGGTCATGCTCACCGATCCGTGCACGCCGGCCACGTGCGACTTCAGGGCGATTGATGTCGGCACGGGTCTCGCCGTCGGCGGAGTCTGGATTCCCCCAGTGCTCGGCGTGGTCGTCGCGGTTCCGCTGCTCGTCACACGCCGGATTGCCTGGTGGGTACCGACGGTCGCGATTGCGGCAACCGTCGCTCTTGAGATCGCCGGCGTCACGATCATCAGCGGCGCCATCGGCTAGGCTCGCACCCCGCGCGCCGCCGCGAGAATGGCGTCGGCAACCTCGCGCTTCGAGCCAGCAGCTCGCGCATGCACCTCTCCGTAGCGGTCGACGATCGTCACCTCGTTGTCTGCGGCGCCGAAGCCCCGCCCCTCGTCGACACGATTCACGGCGATGAGGTCGGCGTTCTTGCGCTCTGCCTTGCCCGCTCCGCGTGCGATGAGCTCGCCAGCATCCGCCTCGGTTTCGGCGGCGAAGCCGACAAGCACGGGTCTCGGATGCTGTCGCTGACCCAACTCCGCGAGAATGTCCGGGTTGGCGGTGAGTTCGATCGAGAAGCTGTCTCCCTCGGCATCCTTCTTCATCTTCGTCGTGGCGACGGTCACGGGCCGGTAGTCGGAGACTGCCGCGGCCATGACGACGATGTCGGCGTCAGGCGAGCGAGAGACGACGCCGTCGCGCAGCTCGGCGACCGTCGACACCGGTACGAAGTCGACGCCGACGGGAGGAGCGACCTCGAGGTTCGCGCCGATGAGTACGACGTCGGCACCGCGGTCGCGCGCAGCCTCAGCGAGCGCAACGCCCTGTTTACCGCTCGAGCGGTTGCCGATGAAGCGCACGGGGTCAATGGGCTCGCGGGTGCCGCCGGCCGTGATGATCACCCTCGTGCCGGCAAGATCGCGTGAGCCGGCCGCTGCCACCACTCCCGCGATGATCGACTCGGGCTCGGCGAGCCGACCCACGCCGACGTCACTGCCGGTGAGCTGCCCCGATTCGGGCCAGACGATGTGCGCGCCCCGGTCGACGAGCGTGGCGACGTTGTGCTGGGTTGCGGGGTTCTGCCACATCTCGGTGTGCATCGCCGGCGCCACGACGAGCGGCGCGGTCGAGGCGAGAATGCTGTTCGTCAGCAGGTCATCGCTCAGGCCGTTCGCGATCTTCGCGATGGTGTTGGCCGTCGCGGGTGCGACGAGGATCACGTCGGCGCTCTGGCCGAGCGAGACGTGCTTCACCTCGGCCACGCCGTCGAAGAGATCGGTCGCGATGGGGTTGCGGCTGATGGCCTCGAACGTTGGCGCCCCGATGAACTTGAGCGCCGAGTCGGTCGGAATCACGTGCACATCATGCCCCCGAAGCACGAGAGTGCGAATGACGCCGACGACCTTGTACGCGGCGATCCCGCCGCACACTCCCACGACGATTCTCATGTGGTTCATCCTACGCACCACTGCTCGCCGACGTATTGGGCGCCGTCCAGGCAACCGTCGCTACCATGTCAGTCATGCTTCGAACAGTGCTCACCTCGAAGATTCATCGCGCCACCGTCACCGCGGCCGACCTCGACTACGTCGGATCGATCACGATCGACAGTGAGCTTATGGATGCTTCGGGGCTCGTCGACGGCGAGAAGGTCGCCGTTCTCGACATCACGAACGGCGCGCGTCTTGAGACGTACGTCATCACCGGGCGCGCGGGTGCCGGTGACATCGAGATCAACGGCGCCGCTGCGCACCTCGTACACCCGGGCGACCTCGTGATCGTCGTGGCGTACGGGCTCGTCGACGAGACGGAGCTGCAGAGCCACCGTCCGCGCATTGTGCACGTCGACGAGCTCAATCGCATCACGGGTCTCGGCTCGGACCCGTCGGAACCGGCGCAGGGATCCGTGCGGTCGGAGGCGAGTGTCGGTGTCTGAGCAAACTGAGTCTGAGCCAGCGCAGCCTGAACCAACGCAGCCTGGGCACGCGCAGCCTGCCCGCCGAGAACCGGCCACAGCAGAAACAGCGCCGTACGCGGCTGCGCCGCGTCGCCGCATCCGTGCCCTTGATCTGCAGAAGGCGAAGCGCGAGGGTCGCCGGTGGGCGATGCTCACGAGCTACGACCAATACACGGCGTCGCTCTTCGAGCGGTCGGGCGTCGAGGCGCTGCTCGTGGGCGACTCGGCCGCCAACAACGTCTTCGGGCACGACACGACGCTGCCGGTCACTGTCGATGAGCTCATTCCTCTCGCCCGTGCCGTCACCCGGGCCACGTCGCGCGCCATCGTCATCGCCGACCTTCCGTTCGGCAGCTATGAAGTGTCGCCGGAGCAGGCTGCGACGACGGCCATCCGCTTCATGAAGGAGGCCGAAGTTCACGCCGTGAAGCTCGAGGGCGGCACGCGCATGGCTGACCGCGTTCGCGCGGTCGTCGACGCGGGCATTCCCGTCATGGCGCACGTCGGATTCACGCCGCAGAGCGAGCACGCACTCGGCGGGTACAAGGTGCAGGGCCGCGGCGACGCGGCACAGCAGCTTCTCGACGATGCCAAAGCCGTCGTCGAGGCCGGGGCATTCGCCGTCGTTCTCGAGATGGTTCCAGCCGAGCTCGCCGCGCGCGTCACGGCCGAGGTGCCGGTGCCGACGGTCGGCATCGGCGCGGGTGCGAGCTGCGACGCTCAGGTGCTGGTGTGGCAAGACATGGCCGGGCTGCGCACGGGACCGGTGCCGCGCTTCGTCAAGCGCTACGCCAACCTCGATCAGGTGCTCGGCGACGCCGTGCGCGCGTACGTGAGCGACGTGGCCTCTGGGATGTTCCCCGAATCTGAGCGCGACTTCTCGTGACGCAGCATGGCGGCCTGGCGGCCCTTGAGGCGTGGCGCTCAGGCATGGAAGGCACCGTCGCGCTCGTTCCGACCATGGGAGCGCTGCACGAGGGTCATCGTCAGCTCATCGCGCGTGCAAAGCAGGTGGCGGATGCTGTCGCGGTGAGCGTCTTCGTCAACCCGCTGCAGTTCGGCCCAGACGAGGACTTCGACCGGTACCCGCGCGACCTCGAGGCGGACCTCGCGATCTGCCGCGCCGACAATGTGGACTTCGTGTTCGCGCCGACGCTCGACGAGATGTATCCGCGTGAGCCGCAGGTCACCGTGAGCGCGGGACGCATGGGAACCGTCTTCGAGGGTGCAGCGCGGCCCGGCCACTTCGACGGCGTGCTGACGGTTGTGACCAAGCTGTTCCAGCTCGTGCACCCCGACACGGCCGTTTTCGGCCAGAAAGACGCCCAGCAGCTGGCCCTCGTCGAGCGACTCGTGACCGACCTCGACCTCGGCGTGCGCATCGATGCCGTTCCGATCGTGCGCGACGACGACGGGCTCGCGCTGTCGAGCCGCAACCGCTACCTCAGCGCCGCCGAGCGCGCGACAGCCCTCGCGCTTCCCGCCGCGATCGATGCGGCACGTTCGGAGCAGTCAGCGACGGAGGCCCAGGATGCTGCGCGGCGCACGCTCGCGAGCGCTGAGCGACAGCATCCGGAGTTCTCCGTCGATTACGCAACGCTCGTCGAGCGGGCAACGTTCGCCGAGTGCCCGCCCGGCTTCCGTGGCGACGCTGTTCTCGTGATCGCTGCCCGCGTGGGCGCGACGCGCCTCATCGACAACGGCGCGCTCTCGTTCGACTGATGCTCCGCACAGAACATCCGCCACGGCCTCGGCCGACCGGCGATGCGCACCGCATAACGTGAGGCACGTGCACCTCAAGACTGAACCTGAGCATGCATGTCCCGCACATTCTCGAGGCGGCGCTGTCGCTACGACGTGAGGTCGGCGATCGTGGGGCGCCCGGCGATCTCGTCGACGACGTCGTCGCCGGGGAAGACATCGACGATCGGAGCGTCGATCTCGGCGCGCTCGAGCATCTCGGTCATGCGGCGACGGCGGTTGCGCGGAATCACGGTGACGACGCGACCGGCCTTGCCCGCACGACCGGTGCGGCCGGAGCGGTGCAGGTAAGTCTTGTACTCGTCGGGCATGTCCGCCTGGATCACGAGCGTGATGTCGTCGACGTGAATGCCGCGCGCGGCGACATCGGTGGCGACGAGCACCTTCACGCGACCGGACGTGAGCCGCTCCAGGTTGCGCTGGCGACGCCCCTGGCTGAGATCGCCGTGCAGGGCGACGGCGCGCACGCCGGCATCCTCGAGGTCGTCGACGAGCTGCTCGGCATAGGCGCGCGTGCGCGTGAAGACCAGGGTCTTCTCGTCACGGTCGGCAAGCTCGGTGAGCAGCTGCACCTTGTCTTCGCGCAGTGCGACGAGCACGCGGTGGTCGATGGTTCCCGAGTCCTGGTCTTCACCCGCGACCTCGTGCACGGCGGGGTCGACGAGAAACTCGTTGACGAGAGCCGCAACGCCCGTGTCGAGCGTTGCCGAGAACAACAGCTTCTGCCCCTTCGGAGCGGTCTGGCGCAGAATGCGCTGCACGGGCTCGAGGAACCCGAGGTCGCACATGTGGTCGGCTTCGTCGAGCACAGAAACCTTCACGTCTGAGAGGTCAAGGCGGCCCTGCTCGATGAGGTCTTCGATGCGTCCCGGTGTGCCGATCACGATGTCGACGCCGCGCTTGAGGGCGCCGACCTGGCGCGCCTGCGGCACGCCGCCGTAGATCTGGGTCGTGAAGAGTCCGACGCTGCGGGCGATCGGCTGCACCGTTCTGTCGATCTGCAGAGCAAGCTCGCGCGTCGGAGCAAGAATGAGCGCGCGGGGCTTGCGGCCCATCTCGCGCTTGGTTCCACCCTTGTTCTCCATGAGCCGTTCAACGAGAGGAGCACCGAACGCGATGGTCTTGCCGCTTCCTGTGCGGCCACGGCCGAGCACGTCTTTGCCCGCGAGCACATCGGGGATCGTTGCAGCCTGAATAGGGAACGGGGATGCTGCGCCCAGTTCGCCGAGCGTGCGCACGATGTTGCCGCCGAGACCGAGGTCTGAGAAGCTCACACCTTCGACGTCGGAGGCTTGAATGGCGTCGGCCTCGAGCCGCTCGAGCACAACGTCGTCCTGCGGCGTGAAGCGCGGCTTCGCGTCGCGGTTCGCGAACGAGTCGCGGCGCTGCGGGCGCGAGTCCCGGTCGAACCTACGCTGCGGACGGTCATCGCGGTCGAACTGACGCCGCTGCGGACGCTCGTCCCGATCGAACTGCCGGCGCGGGCGGTCGTCTCGCTCGTAGCGACGCTGCGCGCGATCGTCACTATTAAAACGAGTGCTGCGATCGTCTCGCCGCGGGCGAGAGTCCCGCTCAAACGAGCGGCGTGGGCGATCGTCACTGTCGAACGATCGACGCTGAGGCCGAGCATCGCGGTCGAATCGACGGTCGTCGCGACCCGGTCGGTCGTCGCGCGCGAATCGCGAACCGCGGTCATCGCGGCGAGCTCGATCATCGCGAGCTCGATCATCGCGGCGCGGCCGGTCATCACGGGCGAACTGGCGGCGCGGCCGGTCATCTCGCTCGTAATGACGCTTCGGCCGATCTTCGTCAAAGCGCTCGCGCTGCGGACGGTCGTCGCGGTCGAAGCGCCGGTCGCCCTGGCGACGCTGCTCCGCACGTTCGGCGCGCTCAGCAGCATCCCACCTGTTCTTCTTCGGAGTCTCCTCCGGCGAGCGATATCCCCGGTGTCCTGGGCTGCGGCTTCCGGGTTTCGGGCCCTTCTTAGCCTGCTGCGCACGACGCTTCGCGACGTAGTCGGGGTCGAAATTGCGGGCGGGACGGCCACCGGCGGGCTTCTTGTTCTTGGGCATGGTGGTGCTTTCCGGGTTGGTTTTGCGCATGAAACGTAAGAGCCGCTCGCCTCATCGGCGGCGATCATCACCCGGGCGTCCTATGGCCGGGACCGTTCACATCGTGTGAATTCGCTTCTCGTTCTCGAGAGGAAACCGGCCCAGCGGACTAACAAACCCATCCACCCTCGTCGAAGGCGGTGTCCAGAGCCGACCTCCTCAGTCTACGTGCACGTGCTGTGAGCCAGCACAGAACATTGCACTTTCGCAACCCCCTCCCCCAGAAAATCGCTCCCTCGTAATGTGAAGCTCACCATGTGCCCGAGAGTCACGAGCCCAGAAAGAAAGGCATCATTATGAATTTCATCGCATTTCTCATTCTCGGCCTCATCGCCGGAGTCATTGCCAAGCTGATCCTTCCTGGAAGGCAGGGCGGCGGATGGATCGTCACTCTCATTCTGGGAGTCGTCGGCGCCCTCCTCGGCGGATGGCTCGGAAACGTGATCTTCGGTGTGGGGGTCGACGAATTCTGGAGCCTATCCAGCTGGCTGCTGGCCATCGGCGGTGCGATCATCGTGCTGCTCATCTGGGGCTTGATCTTCGGCCGCAAGCGCGCTGACGCATAACCGCGTACCAACGTCGGCTCCGGAGGTATTCCGGGGCCGACGTTTGCGTTCAGCACCGCCTGGGTCCGAGAGCCGGTAGCCGCGTTTCACACCACGGGGTGATGCCGCGGCCGTTTCTGCCGTGACAGGATGCTGGCATGTCTCAGCAGCGTACACATCCCCTGTGGTTGTGGATCACGGTCGGCAGCATGGCGATCGTCATCTATTCCATCGCCGTGCCGGTCAACGCGGTTCTCTACCAGGTTCCGGTCGCCATCGCGTTCGTCCTTTCGGCGTTCACAGCGGGAGCGCTTCCGCTGTCGCTCACCAGACCGCGCGCTGCGTTGGCCTTCTTCGTCGTCGGGCTGCTGGGCAACGGAATACTCGCCGGCGATGACCGTGACCCCTTCTGGCCGGGGCCCGTTCCCGTGCTCGAGATCATTACGCTGGCCGCGCTGATCGGCCTCATCGTCTACAGCCGCGGGTGGCGCCTCGGCGCGGTCGCGTGGCTCCTCGCGCTCGCCACCGCGACCGCGATCCCCTCGCTGTCCGGCCGAAGCGGGTTCCCCACGATGACGGGGGCAGAGATCGCGGACCTCATCGTCACGTTCTCCATAGCTGCCGCCGCGTACGTCATCGCTCTGCTCATCGCCGGTCGCGTCACGATTCGTGACGAACTTGCCCGTGAGAAGGAGGTATCGGCTGAGGAGCAGGCGAGGCGTCAGCTCGTCGAGGAGCGCTCGCGCATCGCCCGAGAGCTGCACGACGTCGTCGCGCACAGCATGTCGGTCATTCAAGTGCAGGCATCCACGGCGAAGTACCGGCTGACCGAGCTGAATGACCCCGCGATCGCGGAGTTCGACGATATCGCAGCATCCGCCCGTTCTGCCCTCGCCGAGATGCGCCGGCTTCTCGGCACCCTGCGACCCGACGGCGAAGAGGCCGAGCGCATGCCACAGCGCACGATCGGTGACATTCCCGGACTCGTTGAGAGCGCTCGCCGCTCAGGCGTGCCCATCGACCTGAGCATCGACGATGAGCTGCGCGGGGCGCCCCTCTCGGTGCAGGTCGCTGCCTTTCGCATCGTGCAAGAGGCCATCAGCAATGCGCTGCGTCACGCTCCCGGTTCACGCGTGAGCGTCGGAGTTGCACGCGGCAACACCTCTGGCGCCGTCATCTCGGTGATCAACTCAGCGCCCGACGGTGTTCCGGTCGACGCCGCGGGCGGCGGCCATGGACTCATTGGCATGCGCGAGCGCACGACCGCGCTCGGCGGACATCTCGAGACGCACGCGACCCCTGACGGCGGCTGGCTCGTTCACGCCGTGCTACCGTTCGACGCGGAAGGGAGCGTCATCGTGAATCCAGAGGGAAACGCATGACCATCACTGTCGTCATCGCCGATGACCAGACAATGGTGCGCGCCGGCTTCGCCGCCCTGCTCGATGCGCAGTCAGGCATCCAGGTGGTCGGGCAGGCCGCGGACGGCGCCGAGGCGGTCGACCTCGTGCGACGCGAGAAGCCGGACGTCGTGCTCATGGACGTCAGGATGCCGCAGCTCGACGGTCTCGAGGCGACGCGGCGCATCCTTTCTCCCGCGCACCCTCTGCCGCACGTGCCGCGCGTGATCATGCTCACCACCTTCGACATCGACGACTACGTCTACGAAGCCCTCCAGGCGGGAGCGAGCGGTTTTCTGCTGAAGGATTCGCTGCCTGACGAACTCGTTCAGGCCGTGCGCGTCGTCGCGGCGGGCGATGCCCTGCTCGCGCCGAGCATCACGCGGCGCCTCATCGAGCAGTTCGGCAAGAGCCGCCCCACGACACCGCGGGCGAGCCTCGAGCTCAACGCCCTCACGGAGCGCGAGCGCGAAGTGCTCACGCTCATCGGATCCGGACGCTCCAACGGTGAGATTGCGACCGACCTGTTCATCTCAGAGCAGACCGTGAAGACCCACGTGGGCAAGGTTCTGCAGAAGCTTCAGCTGCGCGATCGCGTGCACGCCGTGATCTTCGCCTACGACGCGGGACTGGTCGCGCCCGCAAGCTGAGTGTGAATGGCCTGACAATGGCTGGGCATGGCTTGAACTGCGCCGAGCCCTGCGGAATCGTGGCACGGACATACCCGCAACCGGAAGGAGAGCTTGTGCTCACCCTCACCGACAATGCAAGCACCATCGTCAAGACGATCGCCTCGCAGGCGACCGGCGAAGACGATGCGGGACTGCGAATCAGCAGCCAGACGGAGCCGGGCAGCGGCGATTTCGCTGTCGACGTGGCCTCGTCTCCCGAAACAGACGATCAAGTGGTCGAAGCCGGTGGCGCGAGGGTCTTTCTCGAGGAGGGCGCTGCTGCGGCCCTCGACGACAAGGTGCTCGACGCCGAGGTCAATGCCGAGGGCGCCGTGAGCTTCTCCATCGGCAACCAGCAGACGGCCTAGGCCTCACCAGAACTTCGCGCTGCCTCACTCCCTCGTAGGGGGTGAGGCAGCGTTGTTTTCACCCCGGCGGTCGATGCTCTCGACAGCATCCGATATCTAGTCTCCTCAGTAGTTCCGCCAGGAGGAGGCTCTCATGACAATCGTCGCATCGCCGCAGACAACGCGCCCACAGCGGGTACGAGCACCGCGAGACAGGGGCATCGATCTCGTGCGCGCTGTCTGCCTCGCCGTCGTCGTGGCGCTGCACTCACTCATGGTCGGCGTCAGTCTCGGTCCGAGCGGTCCCATCTTCGAGAATGCCGCTGAAGGTCACGCCTGGTTCATTCCCCTCTCGTGGTTCGTGCAGGTGATGCCGCTCTTCTTCATCGTCGGCGGGTTCTCCACCCGCATGGCGTACCGCTCGGCACGCGAGCGCGGCGTGGCGCCAGCCGGGTTCATCGCCGGCCGGGTGCAGCGTCTACTCGGCCCCGCCATCGTCATGATCGCGGTCGTCGGAGCCGTGCTGCTCGCGATGACGCTCTCGGGGATTCCCGCTGACATGGTCGCCGAAGCCGGCTTCCGCATCAGCCAGCCGCTGTGGTTCCTCGGCGTCTACCTGCTCTGCCAAGCCCTCGCCCCGGCGTTGATCGCCGCGCATGAGCGAGCACCGTGGATCACGCTTGCCGCGCTCGCTCTCGGCGTTGCCGGGGTGGATGCTGTCGCCGCGGCGACTGGAATCGGCGCCGTCTCGTTTCTCAACCTCGCCGGGGTGTGGCTGCTCATTCAGCAGCTCGGGTTCTGGCTCGCGGATGGCCGCGTTGATGCCCTGAGCACGCGGGCGCGCATCGTGGCGGGTCTCGGAGCTCTCGCCGCGCTGTTCGCCGTCACGATGCTCGGCGTCTACCCGGCGAATATGTACGCGGGGCTCAATCCGCCGTCTGCGGCACTCGTGCTGCTCGGCGTCGTGCAGCTTGCCGCGCTCTCATGTGCTCGCCCCTGGCTTCGGCGCATTGCCGAGCGCTCGGCCGTGCGCGAGATCTCGACGTGGATCAACGCGCGCTCCATGACGATCTACCTCTGGCACATGCCCGTGCTCATCGCCCTCGCGGGCATCGGTCTCGTCGGCGCCCTGAGCGGAGCACTTCCGCTGCCCGAGCCCGGCACGGCCGGCTGGTGGCTCAGCAGACCGTTCTGGATCGGCATGGCCTTTGCCGTCACAGCGGTCGTCGCGCAGTCCACCGGCCGGTGGGAGCGGCGCGCAATGCCCGCTGCCACAGCATCCACCCGCCGTGCTGTACTCGCGAGCATCGCTGGAGTGCTGAGCGTCATTGTTCTGCTCGTGAGCGGGATCACCGTCGTGACGGCGATCGCGAGCGTTCTGCTCATGCGGGTCGCCCTCACCGCGTCAGCAAACCCACCTGTGGGTGGACCCGAACAGTACCAGAGGGTGATGCCGGCGACCCTGCCGGCCGCATAGTTTTCACAGGTGGACATCGTGAACGACTTCATCATGCAGGCGATCGCCTCTCCGTGGCTCTACGCGGTGATGTTCATCGTCGCCGTCATCGACGGCTTCTTCCCGCCGATCCCGAGCGAGACCGTTCTGGTCGCCGCGGCGGCAGTTGCGGCATCGACGGGCGGCACAAACATGCTTCTGCTGTGCGCGATCGCCGCAATCGGCGCAGCGATCGGCGACAACATCGCGTTCTCGATCGGCCGCGGTGTCGGCATCCACCGATTCCGCTGGATGCGCCGCCCACGCATCGCCGCCTCGTTCGACTGGGCGAGCCGCGCACTCGACCGTTCGGGGGCCGGCCTCATTCTCGGTGCCCGTTACATTCCCGTCGGACGCGTCGCCGTCAATATGACGGCCGGTGCGCTCGGCTACTCTCGCCGCCGGTTCATGCCGCTGAGCGCGATCGCCGGGGCCATGTGGGCAGCGTACTCGACGGGCATCGGGCTCATCGCGGGCAACATCGTGAAAGACAGTCCGCTTCTCGGTGCGCTCATCGGCATCGTTCTCGCCCTCGTCATCGGCTTCGTCATCGACCGCATCGTCACCTTTCGGCGGCGGCGGCGCGAGCGGGCGGACCTGTCAGCCGAGCTCGATGCTGCTCGGGCGAGCGAGCGGATTCCCACGGATGCGGCGTGACAGTTCATTCGCGACGCTCGACAGACGACCGACAAGGGGCGCAGGGTCGGCCGCATGCGCATCGCTCCGGTCTGATTCAAAGGTGATGGCGATGGATGCTGCGGGCCAGCCCACGTGGTCGGTCACTGCGACGCCGACAGACGCAAGACCCGGCGTAATCTCGCCGTTCTCTGTGGCAAAGCCGTGCCGAGCGGTGTCGTCGAGCAGGCGCCGCAGCTCGGAGTAGCGCGACGGGCCGAGGCTCGTGCGATCGACAAACGCCGTGCGGTCGGGAAACAGTGCGCGCACCTGGTGTCTCGGCAGCTGAGCGAGCATAGCGCGCCCGGTCGCCGCGAGCTGCGCAGGCAGACGCACGCCGACGTCGCTCACGAGGTGCGGTCGGCGCGGCGCGCGTTCCTCCACGATGTACAGAACATCGCGGCCGTGCAGCACCGCAAGGTGGGCGCTCTCGCCGATCTCGTCAACGAGGGCGGCGAGCAGCGGCCTCCCGAGACGGCTCAGCGGCTCATGTCTTGCGTATCCGCTCGACAGCTCGAATGCGGCAACGCCGAGGCCCCAGCGGCGTTCCTCAGGCAGATGCACGACGTAGCCCTGCCGCTGCATTTCGGCGAGAAGCTGATACGCGGTCGAGCGCGGCAGTTCGAGCGCCTCAGCGATGCGCGCGGCGGCGACCGGTCCACGCTGGCGCGCGAGAAACGTGAGCATGCGCAGCGTCTGCTGCGCAGCGGGAGCTTTGCTCATGCAGCATCCTCTCCACCGTCACGTCTCTCGCATGGCGTCACACGCCGCGCTCGCATCTCCGCGTCCGGGATCCCGGACACATGTGCCATTATGCCTGTTCTCGCAGCTCCCGCCGTCATGTGAAATCGTCGTATGGGCAGCACACTGACTTCTGGACGCGTCGTCTCACTCGGCGCCCGCACTGCGACCGGCGCCGCCCTCGATCCCGACGACGTGGTGCGTGTCGCCCGGGACGGCGCCCGCGTCGAACTCTCGCCTGACGCCGCTTCCGCGATTGCCGATTCGCGCCGCACGATCGAGAGCCTCGCCGACGACACCGAGCCGCACTATGGCATTTCCACCGGGTTCGGCGCGCTCGCGAGCACATTCATCGACCCCGAGCAGCGCGCGCAGTTGCAACAGAGCCTCATCCGCTCGCACGCCGCGGGCTCGGGCGCAGAGGTCGAGCGCGAGGTCGTGCGCGCGCTCATGCTGCTGCGGCTCAAGACTCTCGCGACCGGCCGCACGGGCGTTCGACTCGAGACGGCGCAGGCCTACGCCGACATGCTCAACGCGGGAATCACGCCCGTCGTGCGCGAGTACGGCTCTCTCGGCTGCTCTGGCGACCTCGCACCACTGTCGCACTGCGCTCTCGCCGTCATGGGCGAAGGGCAGGTGCGCAATGCCGAGGGTCAGCTCCGTAACGCCGCCGACGCCCTCGCTGCCGCGGGTCTGCGTCCGGTCGCGCTCGCTGAGAAAGAGGGACTCGCGCTCATCAACGGCACAGACGGAATGCTCGGGATGCTGCTGCTTGCGCTGCACGACATGAGGATGCTGCTTCGCACCGCCGACATCGCGGCGGCGCTCAGCGTCGAGTCGCTGCTCGGCACCGACCGCGTGTTCGCCGACGATCTGCAGCAGCTGCGGCCCCAGCGCGGACAGGCGCTCTCGGCAGCGAACCTTCGCGCACTGCTCGCCGGCTCCCCCATCGTCGCGTCGCACCGAGGACCAGACGACCCGAGCGTGCAAGACGCGTACTCGCTGCGCTGCACGCCGCAAGTGCACGGCGCTGCCCGCGATACCGCTGCTCACGCAGCATCCGTCGCCCATGCCGAGCTGGCAAGCGCGATCGATAATCCCGTCGTCACGCTCGACGGCCGGGTCGAGTCGAACGGCAACTTCCACGGAGCACCCGTCGCGTACGTGCTCGACTTTCTCGCAATCGCTGCCGCCGACGTCGCGTCGATGTCGGAGCGCCGCACCGATCGCCACCTCGACCCGAGCCGCAGCAAGGGCCTTCCGGCGTTTCTCGCGCACGACGCGGGCGTCGACTCTGGCCTCATGATCGCGCAGTACACCGCGGCGGGCATCGTGAGCGAGCTGAAGCGCCTCGCCGTGCCGGCATCCGTCGACTCGATCCCGTCGTCGGCAATGCAAGAAGACCATGTCTCGATGGGGTGGAACGCCGCTCGCAAACTGCGCCGCGCCGTCGACGGACTGACGCGGGTCGTCGCGATCGAGATCATGACGGCGTGCCGATCGCTCGATCTGCGTGCCCCGCTCGAGCCCGGACGCGCGACCGGGGCGGTGCTCGCGTGCGTGCGCGAGATGGTGGACGGGCCGGGGCCCGATCGCATCGTGGCGAACGAGATCGATGCCGTCGTCGAGCTGGTGCGCACGGGGCGCATCGTGACCGCGGCACAAGACGAGACAGGAGAACTGCGATGACGCAGAACGATACCCGCGCCAGCACACCGAGCACGCGGATCAGGGCACCGCGCGGCACCATGCTGAACGCGAAGTCCTGGCAGATCGAGGCGCCGCTGCGCATGCTCATGAACAACCTTGACGCCGAGGTCGCCGAGCGCCCAGACGACCTCGTGGTGTACGGCGGCACAGGGCGCGCGGCGCGCAGCTGGGAGGCATTCGACGCGATCTGCGCCACGCTGCGCGACCTCGAGTCCGACGAGACGTTGCTCGTGCAGTCGGGAAAGCCGGTTGGCGTGTTCCGCACGCACGAGTGGGCGCCGCGTGTGCTTATCGCTAACTCCAACCTCGTTCCCGACTGGGCGACCTGGCCAGAGTTTCGCCGCCTCGAGGCGGCGGGCCTCACCATGTACGGGCAGATGACGGCCGGCAGCTGGATCTACATCGGCACGCAGGGGATTCTGCAGGGAACCTACGAGACGTTCGCCGCGGTCGCGCGGTCGCTCGAGACCCGAGGCCGCGGCGAGGGCACGCTCGCGGGCACGCTCACACTCACGGCCGGATGCGGCGGTATGGGCGGCGCGCAGCCGCTCGCCGTCACGATGAACGACGGCGTCTGCCTCATCGTCGACGTCGACCGCGACCGGCTCGAGCGGCGTCGCGAGCACGGCTATCTCGACGAAATCTCTGATGGCCTCGATGCCGCACTCGAGCGCGCACTGCAGGCGAAGGCCGATCGCGAGGCCGTTTCGATCGGCATCGTCGGCAACGCAGCATCCGTATTCCCCGAGATTCTCGCGCGCGGAGTCCCCGTTGACGTGGTCACCGATCAGACGAGCGCTCACGATCCGCTCAGCTACCTGCCCGAGGGCGTCGACGTGGCGCAGTGGCGCGAACGGGCAGCATCCGACCCCGAGTGGTTCACCTCCGCCGCGCGCGCCTCGATGGCGAAGCACTGCGATGCAATGGTGGGGTTTCAGGATGCTGGCGCGGAGGTGTTCGACTACGGAAACTCGCTGCGTGCCGAAGCTGCGGAGGGCGGCTGCGAGAGCGCCTTCGCGTATCCGGGCTTCGTTCCGGCGTACATCAGACCGCTGTTCTGCGAGGGCAAGGGACCGTTCCGCTGGGCGGCACTCTCGGGAGACCCCGCCGACATCGCGGCAACAGACCGCGCGATCCTCGAGCTCTTTCCCGACGACGAGAATCTGCACCGGTGGATCACCCGCGCGAGCGAGAAGGTGCACTTCGAGGGCCTGCCCGCGCGCATCTGCTGGCTCGGCTTCGGCGAGCGCCACCGCGCGGGACTGAAGTTCAACGAGATGGTGGCCTCGGGCGAGCTCTCAGCGCCGATCGTGATCGGGCGCGACCACCTCGACTCGGGCTCGGTCGCGTCGCCGTATCGCGAAACCGAGGCCATGGCCGATGGTTCAGACGCGATCGCTGACTGGCCGCTGCTGAACGCCCTGCTCAACACGGCGTCGGGCGCCACCTGGGTGTCGCTGCACCACGGCGGAGGCGTGGGCATCGGCCGGTCAATTCACGCGGGCCAGGTGATCGTCGCCGACGGCACCGACCTTGCCGCGCAGAAGATCGAGCGCGTGCTCACGAATGACCCGGGCACGGGCGTCATGCGCCACGTCGACGCCGGATACGATCGCGCGGCAGACGTCGCGCGCGAGCGTGGTGTGCGCGTTCCGATGCTGAACGCCGACGACCGACCCGACACAGACACCGAGAGGTAGCCGTGCGCACGCTCATCACCAACATCGGCGAACTCGTCACGAACACTCCGGATGCGGTCAGCGACAACGCGTCATCGGCGGGGCTCGGAGCACGCGTCCCCGACGATGGAACGGCGCGTCTGGGAATCCGTCACAACGCCGCCGTGCTGCTGGACGGCGACCGCGTCGCATGGGTGGGCGACGCAGCATCCGCTCGCCCTCACGCCGGCGACGACGACCTCGAGGTCGTGGATGCTGCAGGAAGAGCGGTCATTCCAGGCTTCGTCGACAGCCATACGCATCTCGTGTTCGGCGGTGACCGCTCTGCCGAGTTCGCCTCGCGCATGGCGGGGCGGCCGTACGAGGCGGGCGGCATCCTGTCGACGGTCGCTGCGACGCGGGCGGCGACCGACGACGAACTGCGTACACGGCTCGCGGGCTTCGTCGCCGAGCTTCACGCGCAGGGGACTACGACGTTCGAGATCAAGACGGGCTACGGTCTGACGGTCAACGACGAGCAGCGGCTCGCGCGTCTGGCGCGGGAGGTCACCGACGACGTGACGTTCCTCGGCGCCCATGTCGTGCCTCCTGAGTTCGACAACGGTATGGGCAGCGACGGCGACCCCGACGACTACGTCTCGCTGGTCTGCGGCGCCATGCTCGACGCGTGTGCTCCGCACGTGCGCTGGGTCGATGCCTTCTGCGAACGCGGTGCGTTCTCGCCCGAGCAGACACGACGCGTGCTCGAGGCCGGAGCCGCCCGGGGCCTGGGCGTGCGCGTGCACGGAAATCAGCTGGGACACGGTGACGGAGTGCGACTCGCGATAGAGCTGGGCGCCGCGAGCGTCGACCACTGCACGTACCTGAGCGATGACGACGTCCCCGCGCTGGCAGCATCCGACACCGTCTGCACTTTGCTGCCCGGCGTCGAGTTCTCAACCAAGCAGCCGTATCCCGACGCGCGACGGCTGGTGGATGCTGGCGTCATCGTTGCGCTTGCGAGTGACTGCAACCCCGGATCGAGCTTCACGTCGAGCATGCCGTTCTGCATTGCCGTCGCGACACGAGACATGGGCCTCACGCCGGCAGAAGCGCTGTGGTCGTCAACTGCGGGAGGCGCTGCGGCTCTGCGCCGTGACGATGTCGGTCGCATCGCGCCTGGCGCCCGTGCCGACGTCGTGATGCTGCGCGCGCCGAGTCACGTGCACCTCGCCTACCGCCCCGGTGTCCCGCTTGTGGCACGGACCTGGGTAGCCGGCCTCAGCATCTGAGCTGTGTGCTGCCGCAGATTCAGATGGCAAAGTTGGCGCTCCGGGTGCCTCTGGGACGCAGATTTTGCCAGATGAGCGTCCGGCTCGGGCGGGCCACGCGACTCAGCCGTGCCAGCCGCGTGAGCGCAGAGCACTTCGAACACGGCGAACGAGTGTGTCCGGCTCGTTGAACAGCTCCGACGACACCTGCACGACGATCCAACCGTCAGCGCGCAGCCGTTCGATGCGTTCGATGTCGTGAGAATACTGCACGCCGTGGACGCGGCCCTGGTACTCGACAGCCACCTTGTACTCGGGATAGGCCATGTCGATGCACGCAAGATGACCGCCGCGCGCGTCGTAGAAGTCGCTGTTGAGCACGGGTTCGGGAAGCCCGTTCGTGACCATGATGAAGCGCGTCAACGATTCGCGGGGCGACCACGAGTCGCAGCGCACGAAAGGAAGAGCCTCGCGCAGCTTCGCTGCACCCAGCCTGCGGCAGCTGTTCAGCGCACGGGCAAGTTTCTCGGGCGTCGCCAGGGGCACACTCTCGGCGTTCGGTCGCCCGTACCCTTCTCGCCACACCCGGCAGAAGTAGTCCCCGACGGCGACGAGCCACGGCACATCAAGGCTCAGACCGAGCATCGCCCAGGTCTCGGCAGGTTCTGAGACGCGTACCCCGTTCACCGTCGCAACGGGCACCTCCGTTGAGGCGCTGTGCCCGATGACACCCCGTGTTCGTGGCGCGCGTGCCGGCCTGAACGTGGACACGTGAATCTGAGTGTCTGTCTTGAGCGGCAATGGCGCACGGTGCAGGGCGGCCGCCGTGCTGTGACTGAGAAAGTCCACATCACGCATGCGTGGCGAATACGCACGCGCCTGGCGACGGATCAGTTCCTCTGGACCGGGCTCCTCCTCTACGGCGTCGTCAACGAGCATCCTCACACCGTAGAAAGGAGACTCAAGATCCACTGCCCGCAGTCTGCCGTGTGTGACTCCGCGTTTAACGGCCGTCGCCACCGAAAAGTGAGTGCCAAGCGATGCGGGAAGCGGGGTGAGCGAGCGCGTCATGACCGACACTTTGCCAAAGTGACCGCAGAGCCACGGCGGTTATCCACAAGCCCGAGGGCGGGCTCAATTCAGATGTCAATACTGTCGGCAATTTGCTCGCGTTCCCGCCATCTTCGACATATGAATGGTGCGGTGGGCAGAGGCAGCGGGCCGGGCTCGTCAGCGCACGGCGAGCCCCGCCGCGGCCTCGAGCACGCAGAGAGCCGCAAGCCGCACCGTGCGTCCGTCGACGGCATCTGTCGTGGCGTCGATCTCGGTGATGTCAATCGACGAGACCCGAGGATGCTGCGCCGCAACGCGTGCCGCACGACGCAACTCGTGGGCAGCGATGCCTCCCGGAGCCGACGCCGGGCACGCGGGAGCCACGGAGCGGTCGCACACGTCGACGTCGAGGTCAACGTGGATCGGGCCGCCCGCGCTGCCCGCTATCTCGAGCGCTTCTGCCAGCACATCGTCAACGGAGCGCTCGAGCAGGGCGTCGCGTCCGATCACCGTGATGCCCAGCTCGCGGGCGCGCTCGGCATAGGCGCGTGAGTTCGCGAAGTCCTGAATGCCGATCTGCACAATGCGGCGCCCATCGAGCCCCGCCTCGACGAGCCGACGAACCGGTGAGCCGTTCGAGCGGCCGTCGCGCAAATCGTAGTGCGCGTCGAACGTGATGAGGCCAGCCGTCGCGACATCGCTGCCCCACGCGCCGAGTGCCGCGGGAACCGTCGCGGCGTTGTCTCCGCCGAGCGCGACGACGAGCCGGCTGCGCGTCGCGACGTCGGCGACACGCTGTGTCGCAGCATCCTCTTCGCCATCCGGGTCGACGATGTCGCCGGCATCGGCGAGCGTGAGCACATCGATGTCGGCGTCGGGCGCATGTGCGAAGGGGCTGTACCGACGCAGCGCATCGCGAACCGCCGCGGGCGTCGCGTCTGCGTTCGTAGACGACAGCGACGTCCGCGCCGTGGGAATGCCGATGAGCGCCAGATCGAGATCGCCGTTGATCGTCTCCGAGCCGGGCCAGTCCCCCGCACGCGGCCACAGGTCGTCGTACGAAAGCGACGCGGTGTTGCCAGCCATACTTCGACGCTAGCACCGTGCACGCGGGGCTTGGCCCTTGGTTGCGCGCGAGCACTAGGATCGGTTCATGGCAGTGATGTGGCGATGCGCGGCTCACAGGCAGGTCCTGTGAACGAACCCAACGACGCCACAGGGCCCATCAGCGTCTCGCGCTCTCGCCTGCCGCGAAGCACGCTCTGGCGCTACGGCATCGGCTCCCTCGGAACGGGAGGCTTCGCGACGCTGCCCGGCCTCGTGCTCGTGTATTACCTCACGGACACGCTCGGTGTCACAGCGCTAGTTGCTGGGCTCATCCTCACGATCTCCAAGATCTGGGACGTCGTGATCGATCCGGTGATCGGCGGGCGCAGCGACTTCAGCCTCGTGCGAAGCGGCTCCAGGCGGCGGTTCATGACAATCGGCGGTGTCGCGCTTCCCGTCTTCTTCGTGTTGACGTTCGCGGTTGTGCCGGGACTCGCGCCCGCAGCATCCGCCATCTGGGTCACCGTCGCCTTCATTCTCTGTGCCAGCTCGTTCAGCCTGTTCCAGGTGCCGTACATCGCTCTGCCGGCCGAGCTCACGCGCCGCTACGACGAACGCACGCGCCTTCTCACGTGGCGGGTCGTGGTGCTGACCGTCGCCATTCTGCTCTTCGGCGCCGGTGGGCCGCTGCTGCGCGACCTCTTTCCCGACGACCCGTACCTGGGCTATCTCGTCATGGCGATCGTCGCCGGGGTGATTCTCGGCACCGGGATGCTGTTGTCGTCGACGGTCGCGCCGCGCAACGTGCCCGAACCCGAGACTCGCCCCACGGCGTCTCTCGTGCAGAACTACCGCGGCGGCATCCGAGCTCTCATTCGGAGCCAGCCGTTCCGCGCCCTGCTCGCGACGTACATGCTGCAGGGCCTCGCCACCGGAATGATGCTCGCGGGCGCCCAGTACGTAGCCACCTGGGTCCTGCGCTCAGAGACGGCCGTGACGCTGCTGTTCGTCGCGCTCATCGCGCCCGCGCTGCTGCTCACGCCGGCATGGGGTGGCATCGCCAAGCGCATCGGCAAAGAGCGCGGCTACTGGTTCGCCAGCATCATCTTCTTCATCGCGTCTGCGTCGCTCGTCATGCTCATGTGGTCGCCCGGGTGGTGGATCTTCGTTCCTGTCGCGGTCGCCGGCGCAGCATACGCCGGAATGCAGGCGCTTCCCATGGCGATGCTCCCCGATGTCATCTCGCACGACGCCGAGCGGCATGGCGAGGGTCGCGCCGGCGTGTTCGGCGGTCTCTGGACCGCGGGAGAAACAGCGGGCATGGCCTTCGGTGCAACGGCGCTTACGATCATGCTCGCGATCACGGGTTACCAGGAGTCGGTCGGCGTCGCCGTCGTCAGCCAATCGGATGCTGCGATCACGGGGATCGTCCTGAGCTTCAGTGTTGTGCCTGCCATCGCCATGCTGCTGAGCCTCATCACCCTGAGCCGCTATCGGCTTCGACGCGCCGACATCGAGCCCGAGGAGAACTGAGCCATGCAGCCGCTGAGCGCCGAGTCGCAGGCGATCCTCGAGCGACTGCGACGCCTTCGTAGCGCCGACGCCGCGACCCACGGCGGGCGCGTGCTGTCGTATGTCTACGACTCCGGGCTCGCCGAGCTCGACGATCTCGCTACCGAGGCGATGCGCCTCGTGCAGCCGGTGAATGGTCTCGATCCCACGGTGTTCCCGTCGGTCGCGACACTCGAGCGTGAGGTCGTCGGCTTCGCCCGCACGGTGCTCCACGGCGACGACGATACGGTCGGCACCGTCACGAGCGGCGGCACAGAGAGCTGCATGCTCGCGGTCAAGACCGCTCGCGACGTGTGGGCCGCCGCGCAGATCTCTGGCGATCCCGCGACGCAGCCGATGCTGGGGCTCAGGCCGCGCGTCATAGCGCCGTCGACGGTTCACGCTGCCTTTCACAAGGCGGCGCACTACTTCGGGCTCGACCTCGACCTCGTTCCCGTGGATGCTGAGGGGAGAGTGAACGTTGCCGATCTCGTTGCGCGATTCGGACCCGATGTCGCTCTCGTCGTCGTCTCGGCACCGAGCTATCCGTTCGGCACACTCGACCCCATCGAAGAGGTGGCGAGCGCCGCTGCCCGCTACGGCATTCCCTGCCACGTCGATGCATGCATCGGCGGATTCGCTCTTGCCTGGTGGGGCGATCTGCCGCCGTGGGACCTCGCCGTACCCGGTGTCACGAGCATCTCTGCAGACCTGCACAAGTACGGGTACGCGCCGAAGGGTGCCTCTGTGCTGCTGCAGCGCGACCGTGACAGGCAGCGCCAGCAGTTCTTCGCGACGGCGAGGTGGCCTGGATATCCCGTCGTCAATCCGACGCTGCTCGGCTCCAAATCGGCGGGGGCTCTCGCTGCCGCGTGGGCGATCGTGCAGCGCCTCGGTTCCGACGGCTTCGCAGATCTCGTGGCGTCATGCCGTCGGTCGACAGAGCAGTTGCACACACTCATCGACGGCACCGTCGGTCTCCGAGTCGTCGGCTCGCCCACCGGTCCACTAATTGCCGTGGAGTCCGACACGTCGGCGTCCAAACGGTCGCGCGTTGATCCTCATCACTGGGCTGACCGAGTCGCCGAGCTCGGATTCACCCTGCAGATGCAACCCGGTTTCACGCAGTCGAACGGCTTTGCCCTTCCCCGAACAACGCACCTGACGATCACGCCGGTGACCGAGCGGATGCTGCCAGAGCTCAGCGCTGCTCTGACACGTGCCGCTGACGACGTGCGGGGCAAAGCGCCGGCCAATCCGAGGTTTGCGGTGCAGGTGCTGCGGCTGTCGGGGGCTCTGGGGCGTGAACTCACGGCTGACAAGGCGTTTGCGCTGCTGACTCGATTCGGTATCGGTGCCTCTGCCTCGACGGATGACGCTTCGACGCCGTTGCCGTCGAAGATGGCGCCGCTCATGGCCCTTGTCGAGCAGCTGCCAGCCGAGTTCGCGGAACGTCTTCTCATTGAGGTGCTGGCGCGGCAGGCTGAGCCCGCGAGCTCCTAGGAATCTCGCACCGTCAGCATCCTGGCCCGTCGGGGTTGCGATTGCATTCTTTGTCGACGATGACGGAGTTAGCGCTCGTTGCGATTGCGGTGACTCCGGATGCCGCTTTGGACAGTGTCCCTTGCACCGGAACCCAATTTCCGCCTTGCACCCGAAGCTCTACGGAGTAGTTCACGGTCAGGGACACCGTGTATGTGCCCTTCTCGGTGTACGTGTGGCTGGTTGCTGTCGCTGTGAACTCCTTGACGTCGAGGTTCTTCCACGAGCTGCCGCCAGAGTCTGTTCTCGCTGTCGATCCGTCGCCCCAGGACCAGTCGTAGCTGGTGGGTGTAAATCGTACGGTGATAGGAATTTCGAACAGTTCGCCCGTCGTGGTGTTGGTCTCGGCGTCGGCGTAGAAGTTGGCGGGCAGTCCGACGATCATCCATCCGTCGGGCTCCATTGCCACATGTACCTGTTCAGGGCTGAAGGACGCCAGGTCGTGAATGGTGATGGGATCGCTTCCCTCGTCGGGGCACGTGCCCTCTAGCCTGCAGGGCTTCTCCAGCTCTGGGATGACGCGACCGTCGCCATCTCCGTTGTCACTGTCGGAACCGTTGTGGTCGCCGCCGCCATTGCCGCCGCCGCGACCGTCGGATCCTCCATCACCGGGATACGTCTTGTCTGCTCCGACATCGACGTTGCCATCTCGAATACCGGTGTTCACGCAGGTGCCGAGCTGCACCTCACGCTTCGAGCACGTGGCCGCCGAGCTCTGTGGGGTGATACCTATCGGAGAAGCTCCAAGGACCGCGCCGATCAAGATCCCCAGCGCCGCTACGCGCAGAAGTTTTCGCCTTGCCATGAGCCCAAATCATCTACTTTTAGCGTTGAATTCGCGTCATCCCACACGAGCAGTACTTCGAACGGAAACCTCTCCAACCGTTCGTCCGGTGTGATGTCCTTACCGTTGGCGTCCACAATGGCTTGTTTGGATACGTCCCGGCAGAGCTTTATGTCGACTTTGACAGGATCTGATCGATGATCGAAATCAACAAGCGACACCGTATCGAAGCTGGAGGTTCCCTCAACCATGGAGCCGTTCGCAACCTCCTCGTCCGCCGCGACTAATTCGCTAATGAAGCGTTCTGTCGCGTACTTTGACACTGCTGAATAGTCCGGCTCTGCAGAAGATAGTGCCTCGTCGTACGCTGCACTGTATTGCTGGTAGACATCGACCGCGGCCTGCAGCGCCTCGTCCTCACTCGCAAAGATCGCCGTCTTCGTCGGCGTCGGCGTTTTCTCTGGCTCGGCCGGAGTGCAGGCCGTCGCCCCAGCGACAACAGCGGTTGCACATGCCAGAGTCGCGACAGCACGCCGAAGCCTGGAGAAACGCATACGAACCAGCGTAGAAAAGACGGCGCCCTCCCATGAGAGTTATCCACAGGGCTTCACGATCAAGAAAGATGTCGCGGCCACACGTTGCGAACCCCGCGGGTCAGGAGGACGTCGCACCACGTTCGAAGCGCGCGCCAGCATCGCCCTCGAGCACCACGTCGACACGCTCCAGCTGCGACACACTCATGGACGGCATGTTGCGCAACAGAAACCAGCGCGCTTCCGTGTTCTCGCCGTCTTCGGGCGCTGCCTCGCCCGAGACGTAGCGACACGCGAAGACCAGGTCGAGAAACCGAGCCTTGTCTCCATTCGGCCACTGCGTGGGCGGAAGGGAGTGCACCCAGGCGAGCCTCTCGGCGACAACGACAGTGCCCGCCTCTTCGAGGACCTCACGCTCGACAGCATCCGCCGGTTGCTCCCCCGGATCGATGATGCCAGAGACGTTCGTCCACTGCCCCGTGTCTGCACGCCGAACCAGCAGAATCTCGGTGCCGCGCGCACCACGACGCGTCACAACCGCCGTCACACCACTCAGCCACAGCTCATCGTGCCCGATCTTGCGTCTGAGGGCCGTGATGAACTCTGGCGTTGGCATGCCTTACCGTACCCCGGCGGACTCAGCTTTCGGTGACTCTGCCTCGGCCGCGTCGTGCTCTGCGCGTTTCGCATTCTTGCGCTCGCGTTTGGCCGCCCGACGTTCCTTCGCGCCCTCGACAAGGTTGTACAGCGTCGGGAGCACGACAAGCGTCAGCACGGTCGACGAGACGAGACCGCCGATCACCACGATCGCGAGCGGCTGCGAAATGAAGCCGCCGTGGCCGGTGATGCCGAGCGCCATGGGCGTGAGCGCGAAGATTGTCGCAAGCGCCGTCATGAGAATCGGGCGCAGTCGTCGCACGGCCCCGTGCTCGACAGCATCCGCCACCGTCAGACCCCTATCGCGGTACTGGTTGACGAGGTCGACGAGCACGATCGCGTTGGTCACGACGATGCCGATGAGCATGAGCACACCAATGAGCGACGGCACACCGAGCGGAACACCCGTCGCCAGCTGCAGCCCGATCGCGCCGGTCGCGGCGAACGGCACCGACACCAGCAGCAGCAGCGGCTGACGCAGCGACCGGAATGTGGCGACCATGACGATGTACACGATAAGTATTGCCGCGAGCATCGCGAGTCCCAGCTGCTGGAACGCCGTCTCTTGGTCGGCACTCACTCCGCCGAGCTCAGCCGACGCGCCGGCGGGCAGATCCACGCTCTCGATCGCTTCCAGAACCTCTGCACTGGCTGCGCCGATGTTGTCTCCGGCGGGCGTCGCGCTGACCGTGGCCGAGCGATCGCCGTCCACGGTTGTGACGCTCTGCGGCCCATCAGCGACCTCGACACTCGCGAGCGTCGACAGCGCAACCATGCCCGTCGGCGTCGGCACGTCCAGGTCACGCAGCTCGTCGACCGTCGACGGTTCATCGCCGGACTGAATGTAGATCGTGAGCGTCGTATCGTCGATCACGACCGTGCCCGCCTGTTGCGGCTTCGTCGCGCTCGCAACGAACGAACTCAGCGCGATTTCGCTGTACCCCGCCTCGGCAGCATCCTGTCTATTGACGGCTACCTCGATGAACGGACGCGACTCGGCAAGGTTGTCACTCACTTCAGCCACGCTGTCGAGACCGGCCACCGCATCATGCACGGCATCGGCGGCGGCCTGAAGATCATCGGCCGACGTCGCCGTAATGTCGACCTCGATGTCGGTCGACGCTCCGAATCCGCTCGACGACGCGACCTCGATAGTTCCGGCATCGTCGATCGTCTCGAGTTCGTCGCGCACCGTCTGCTGCAGGGCAGCCTGATCTGCGTCGACGTCTGTCGTAATTGAGAACGTGATCGTTCCCGCGCCGCCGCCGAGGAAGGCGTCGCTCAGGGAGCTGCCACTCGACCCGATTGACACCTGTACCGTCTCGATTCCGTCGATGTCGAGAAGAGCGTCTTCTACCTTCTGCGCCGCGGTGTCCTGGGCCTCGAGGCTCGCTCCCGGCTCGAGCGTCTGCGTCACCGAGAGCGTGTTCTGGCCGCTGTCGCCGAGGAAATTCGTCTTCATGAACGGTGCGGCCGCCAGGGTGACTCCCATGATCAGCAGCGACAGAATGATCGTCGTCACGGAGTGCTTGAGCGTCCAGCGAATGATCGGCAGGTACCCGCGCTGCAGCAGCGTCGGGTGCTTCAGTTCGTCTTCGTGGTCGGTCTGTGCCTGGCGGCGACCCCGACGAGTGGGGGCGGATGCTGTCAGGTCGGCGTCGTCCGGCGAGACGGGAGCCGTCTCGCCGACGTCGGCGGACTCGTCAGCATCCGTTTCGGCGAAGGGAACGCCGCGCACCTTCGCGGGGCGCACGTACGACGCAGAGACGATCGCGGGCATCGGCGCGATCGACGGCGTGGCTGTCTCGCTCGCCCCGGTTGCGCTCGCACCCGTAGAAACATCGGATGCTGCGGCAGGCTCGACCGCGGAACTCGACGCGACAGCATCCGGCGTCTTTGTCTTCTTCGACTCGCGCTTGGCTGCCTTGGCTGCCTCTTTCTGCTCGCGCTTGGCAACACGGGCCGCCTCGGCATCGTCACGCGCACGGTTCTTGGCCTCGATGGCATCCGTTCGCTTCTGATTGCGCGCCTCGATCTTCGCCAGCTGCTTCTCGTTCGGGGCACGTAGGAACCAATACGCGAGCACGGGCACGATCGTGAGCGAGACGAGCAGCGACGCGAGAAGAGCGATGGTGACGGTGAGGGCGAACGGCCGGAACAGCTCACCTGTCATGTCGCCGACGAGGGCGAGCGGCAGGAACACCGCGACGGTGGTGATCGTCGATGCGGTAATCGCGCCGGCCACTTCGCGCACTGCGGCGGCGATCGCCTGGAGCCGACCGCTTCCGCTGCGGTCGTAGCTCAGGCCGAGGTGCCGTTTGATGTTCTCGATGACAACGATCGAGTCGTCAACAACGCGCCCGATCGCGATCGTCAACGCGCCGAGGGTCAGAATGTTGAGCGTGTAGTCCGACACCTGCAGGCCGATGAACGTGATCAGAACGGACGTCGGGATCGAGATGGCGGTCACGAGCGTGGCGCGCACATCGAGCAGGAAGAGCAGGATCACGAGAACCGCGAAGACAAGGCCGAGCAGTCCCTCGGTCGAGAGCGATTCGATCGACTGCTCAATGTAGGGCGCCTGGTCGAACACGACAGTGAGCGTGACGTTGTCTCCCAGCGACTCCTCGAGCTCGGGAAGCGCGTCGGTGACGCCGTGCGAGACGTCAACCGTGTTGGCGTCGGGAAGCTTGGTGATCGAGAGCGTGAGCGCCTCTTCGCCGTTGACGCGCGAGCGGGTGGTCTGCGGGTTCTCCGTGAGCTCGACCGTTGCGACGTCGCCGAGCGTGACGACGTCTCCGTCGGGAGGGGTGACGCCCGTGAGCGGCAGAGCCTCGAGCTCGTCGACCGAGTGCACCTTCGTTCCCGATTGCACCGAATACGTGCTGCCGTCTTCAGTGATCTCGCCTGCGCCGATAAGCGTACCGTTCTGCTGCAGGGCGTCTTGAATCGCCTGCGTCGTCGCCCCGGCGGCGGCAAGTTCTTCGGTGTCGGGGGTGATCGTCACCCGCTGCCCCGCCGCACCGACGATCGCGGCTTCGCGCACGCCCTCGACATCTTCAAGCTGCGGCACGGCAACGCGCTCGAGCAGGTCATTGAGCTCGGCGTTGTCACCGCCTGTGACGGCGAGCTGAATGATCGGCAGATCGTCGAGGCTGCCGGTCATCACCTGCGGATCGACGTCTTCGGGCAGCGTCGACGAGATGCGCTCGATCGACTGGTTGATCTTCTGCTCGGCCGTGTTCAGGTCGGTTCCGTAATCGAACGTCGCCGAGACGAGGCTCAGATTCGTACTCGACGTCGCGCTCGTCGACTCAAGCCCGGGCACCCCGCTGATCGCCTTCTCGATCGGCGTCGACACATCGTCGTTCACGACGTTGGGCGACGCCCCAGGGTAGTTGGTCACGATCGCCAGCTGGGGGAAGGTGATGTTCGGCGCGAGCTCCTGTTTGAGCCCCGTCAGTGAGATCACCCCGAACACGGCGACGACAATGGTGACGAGCGCAATGAGCGCGCGGTTCTTCAGGCTGGCGACGCTGAGAAGATGCACAATTCTCCTGCGAAAAGGTCAGAGATGGAACGGATGCGTGCACATGCTGTGCCGTGCACGCCAGGAATCCGCGCCTGCATTCTTTCACACAAGCCTGTGTGCATTTCCTCCGAGTACGCCGCATGTTTGCGCGGCTTCATGCGGGAGCACGAGAGAGATCAGGGCGGATGCTGTCGCGAAGCATCCGCCCCTCACCCCGCTACTCGTCGCGTCCGCCTTCCACGTACGCTCGCAGGGCATCCCGCACGAACTCCGCGCCGGGCTGCCCACCGTAGTTGGCGGCGAATCGTGGGTCGGCCACGTACATCTCGCCGAGCCCGAGCAAGTACTCGTCTGTGGGACGACCCTGCTCGCTGCCCGGCGTTCCCGGCACCCCGCCGAGCCACTCGGCGTGACGGCGAGCAAGGGCCCGCGCTTCATCGCTCGCCGGGTCCACGCTGCGCTCAGCAGCATCCGCCCAGTCTCGGCTGAGGTCTGTCACCCGCTTCTGCCATTCGGCGCGCTCGGCGTCGCTCATGCTGCGCCACCAGGAGTCGGAGCGCTCGTAGGCACTCGCGCCCCAGCGCTGCTCGACCTCTTCTTTGTACTGCGTGTGGTCGAACCCGTCGAACATGTTCTCTGCCATGACACTCTCTCCTCTCTCTAACGACGTGATGGTGCCTTCAACCGACGCGATCTGTCTTGCGATGCGGTCGTTTTCGCGTCGCAGCCACGTGAGATGGGAACGGAGCGCCGTCGGAGCATCCGACTCACGATCGATGACCTCTGCGATCGACCCGAGGCCAAGTCCCAGCTCGCGAAGCAGCAAAATGCGCTGCAGTCGCACGAGAGCAGCCTCGTCGTAGTAGCGGTAGCCGTTCGCTCCGACGTGGCTGGGCGCCAGCAGACCGATGTGGTCGTAGTGCCGCAACGTGCGACTCGTGGTGCCGGCATGCCGGGCTGTCTCGTTGATTGACAAACGCATCTCGCTCTCCTCTCTGCTGTGACGCCAACACCACGCTAGAAGTTGACGCAGCGTCAATGTCAAGAAAAATATCTCACGATCCTCTTTACGCGAGAACAAACGCGATATATCGTGTTTTCTATAACTCGCGATATATCGCGATCGGATGCACCGAGGAGGCATCTTGTGAGCAAAGAGAAATGGTTCATCAACCCGGGAGAGTCCCGCGTGATCGACACCGGCATCGTGCGATCGCTCAAGGTCGCACTCATCGGAGGCGCAATCGACGTGATCGGGCACGACGAAGACAGCGCACGCATCGAGGTGCACGATGTGACCGGTCGTGAGCTCAAGGTGACGATCGACGGCGACCGGCTCGAAATCGACCACCCCCAGCTCCGCTGGGAGAACTTCATCGACACATTCAAGGCGTTCGGGCCCAATAAGGCGACGGCCGCCGTGAGCGTGCTCGTTCCCCGCGACATCGATCTGTCGTTCGGCGTGGTGAGCGCGACGGCTCTGCTCTCGGGACTCGAGACAGACGCGCGGCTCAGCACCGTGAGCGGTGAGATCGGCGCCGACAGCCTCACAGGCGATCTCGAGCTCAACGCGGTCTCGGGCGCTCTCAACGTAAGCAATCATGCGGGTGCCGTCTCGGTGCACACCGTCTCCGGCGACGTCACGGCGTCCGGCGAGATCGAGCGGTTCACAGGAGACACGGTTTCGGGCGACGTCTTCATCGACGCTCGTGGTGCGTGCGACCGCATCCGTGTCAATTCCATGTCGGGAAACCTCACGGCGCGCATTGACGGCGACGTCGGCGCGCGCTGCGTTCTCAATACCGTGAGCGGTCGCATGCACGTCGATGGCGAGTCCGTCGACGGCACGTTCGGCCGCGGATACTCCGTCACCACGCCCGGAACCACGAACGTCACCGTGGAGGTGACGGCCAACACGGTGTCGGGAGACATCGCGCTGATCCGCCGAGCGCAGCACTCTTCTGGCTACAACGTCGACGCGAACGGAGCCGTTCAATGACCCCGGTATTCGCACACGGAAACCTCCGACTGTACCTGCTCAAGCTCCTCGAGGAGCATCCTCGCAATGGCTACGAGATCATCCAGGCGTTGAGTGAGCGTTTCGGGGGAACCTACAGCCCAAGTGCCGGCACGGTCTATCCGCGGCTGGCAAAGCTCGCCGACGACGGCCTCATCGTCAAGAACAGCGATGGGCACAAGAACGTCTACGAGATCACGGATGCTGGAAGAGACGAGCTCGAGCGTCGCTCCGACGAGCTCGACGCGATCGAAGACGAAGTGAGCGACTCGGTGCGCCGACTCGCCGACGAGGTGCGCACGGGCGTCACTGACGCGATGCGCTCTCTGCGCGCCGAACTTGCTGCAGCGGCGCGTGAGGCGAAGACTCGCGCCCAGGACGAGCCTGTTGCGACTCCCCGCGAGCCCGACGCTCGAACAGAGAGTCGCGTCGCCGTCTACGAGATCGAGAACGCGGTCTCCGAGTTTCGGCGCGAGCTGCGCTCAGACCTGCGCAAGGCCGTCGCGGCAGGCAAAGTCGTCGACGACGAACTCGTCACGATGGCGCGAGCAGAGCTTGCCCGTGTTCGAGAGCTCCTTCGCCCGCGATGACTCGGTGAGCCAGCCCGGGCAGGGCATCGCTTGAGTGGGGCCGCGGTCAGATCAGGCCTCGGGCTCCCACGGCACGCGGCCACCCTTGTCTGCCGGAAGCAGCGGAACGACAACGACGGGCCGGGACTGCGTGTGCGCCAGGTGCGCGGCCACGGAGCCGCCGAGAAACTCCTGCAGGCCGGCGATGAATCCGGGCTCGCGGGTTCCGACGACGATCATGCTCGCGCCGATCTCGTCGGCAATCGCTCCGAGCACGGCAGACGGCTGACCGGCCCCCACCCGGGTCGTCCACGCGACTCCTTCGGAATCCGCAGCGGCACGCGCGCGCTCCTCGAGCCATTCGGTATTGGCATCGTGATCGGCAGACGGGTCCGGATCGAATGTCGTGAACGCGACGGTTCCGTCTGACATAAAGCCAGACGTGTACTGCGTGGTATCCACCCAGACGAATACAACATCGCGCCCGAACGCCTTGGCGAACGAGACCCCGCGCTGGGGAACGCTCTCAGGCTGTTCTCCTGTGACTCCGACAAGTACCGGACCGTTCTCGAGGTTCTGCATGGTCGAACTCCTCTCGCCACTGGAATCGGCATCGTCGCCGTATCTTCAGCGTATCGCTGATTGCTCGTTTCCCAGCATATTCCGACACTCGCATGTAGTGTCACGGGCTCGCGAGTCAGAACCGAGGCGGGCCGTCTCACAGGAGAGATCAAGAAGAGCTCATGCTAAACTTGAGGCTAGTCTTATCGTTCCCTGGTTAGTGCAACCGCGGGCAGCCAACCAGCTGTCCGAATACTGATTTTGTGAGGGGGTCTCGCATGGGGCGTGGCCGTCAAAAGGCAAAGCACACGAAGATCGCACGTGAGCTCAAGTCGTTCAGTCCAGAAGTGGACTACGACCAGCTTGAGCGCGAGCTCGGGGGCAAATCACCTGACCCCTACGAAGACGAGATGTCGAAGTGGTCTGAGTACGCAGACGACTTCTCGTCAGATCAGCAGAAGCGAGCATAAGAGCGCGCATAGCGATCGCATCGTAACGAGGCAGAGCCGGGCCGGCTAACCCGTGCCCGGCTGCGTCGTTTGCACGACTGTGCCTGGGTACCAGGTAAGGCTCTGCCGTGCTCGCGACAGCCACAATCACGACAGTTGCGTGCGCTCGATCCAGTCGAGGTACTCGGGAGTGACCGTGCCCGTGACGTAATCGCCCGTGAAGCAGCTCATCTCGAGGTCTGTCACGTGGGACCCCTCAATGATGGCGTCCTTCATATCGCTGATCTCCTGGAAGATCATGTGGTCTGCATCGAGAACCTCACCGATCTCCGGAATCTTGCGGTCGTGCGCGATCAGCTCCGCCCGCGACGGCATGTTGATGCCGTAGACATGAGGATGCCGCACGGGCGGCGCCGCCGATGTGAACGTCACCTTGTTCGCGCCCGCAGCCCGAGCCATCTCGACGATCTCCTTCGACGTTGTTCCGCGCACGATCGAGTCGTCGACGATCAGAATGTTCTTTCCCTTGAACTCGCTTCCCATGGCGTTGAGCTTCTGGCGCACGCTCTTCTTGCGCTGCGACTGCCCGGGCATAATGAAGGTTCGCCCCACGTAGCGGTTCTTGTAGAACCCTTCGCGGTACTCGATGCCGAGCTTCTGAGCCACTTGCATTGCTGCCGGACGGGATGAGTCGGGAATGGGCATGACGACGTCGACATCGCCGAGCGGCATGTGCCGCGTGATCGTATCGGCCAGACGGTTGCCGAGGCGCAGCCGGGCGTCGTACACCGAAATGCCGTTCATGATCGAATCGGGCCGGGCGAGGTACACGTACTCGAACGAGCACGGTACAAGGCGCGGCGAGCGCGAGCACTGGCGTGAGTGCAGCTCGCCGTCCGGCGTGATGAAGACCGCTTCACCCGGTGCAATGTCGCGCACGACCTCGTAGCCCGCGGCTTCAAGCACGAGTGACTCCGACGCGACGACCCAGTCGTCACCCACCATTCCGGTCGCCCGGCGGCCGAGCACGAGCGGACGGATGCCGTAGGGATCGCGAAATGCCAGCAGACCGTGCCCCGCGATCATCGCAATCGCGGCATACGACCCCTCGACGCGCTCGTGCACCTGCGACACGGCAGTGAAGATCTGATCCGGGTCGAGTTCAAGACCCGAGATCTGGCTCTGCAGCTCGTTCGCGAGCACGTTCAGCAGCATCTCGGTGTCGCTCGTCGAGTTCACATGACGCCGATCGACGTGAAACAGGTCTTCTGCAAGCTCACGCGTGTTCGTCAGATTCCCGTTGTGCACGAGAATGATCCCGTACGGGGCGTTTACGTAGAACGGCTGGGCCTCCTGCTCATTCGCAGCGTCGCCCTTCGTGACGTACCGCACGTGACCGAGCCCGATGTTGCCGACAAGAGACCTCATGTCGCGCGTTCGGAACGCTTCGCGCACTTGCCCCTTCGCCTTGGCCATGTGAAAGGTCGGGCCCTCTGCCGTGGCGATTCCCGTGGAGTCTTGCCCGCGGTGCTGCAGCAGCAGCAGGGCATCGTAGATCTGCTGGTTGACGGGCTCGTGTGAGACGATTCCGACGATTCCACACATGTCAGGGAGCTCCCGAAAGGTTCAGTTGTTCTGCGGTGAAGATGTCAGTTCGCATAGCGTCCGACGAGGCGCACGGCACCGCCGTCGACACCCTTCGCGCCCTGCTCGAAGCCGCTCAGATCGCGAGCGCCCACGTGCACCTCGCCGACTTGCCACGAGGCAATGTCCGCGGCGTGCAGATGCGAGATGACGGATGCTGCCGACGCAGCGTCGACGACCGCGAAGAATCCGATTCCGAGGTTCCACGTGCCCTCGCTCGACTCGAGCTCTGTACCGGCCATGTCGCTCAGAGCGCGGAAAACCGGTGCCGGAGACCACGTCGACCGGTCGACCTCAGCCCACGATCCGGCGGGCAGCACGCGAGCGAGGTTCGCGGCGATGCCTCCTCCGGTCACGTGCGACAGCGAGTGAATGGCGCCGGGAACAGCGTCGAGCACGTCGAGCACAGCAGCCGTGTAAAGACGGGTCGGCTCGAGCAGCACTTCGCCGACGACGCCGCCGAGTTCTGCCGAGGTGTCGGTGAAGCCGATCTTCTGCTGCGCGAGAATGTGCCGCACGAGCGAGAAGCCATTGGAGTGCAGGCCACTCGAGGCGAACGCAATGACGACGTCGCCGTCTTTCACGAGGTGAGCGCCCAAGACAGCATCCGCCTCGACCGCTCCCGTCGCAGCCCCTGCCACGTCGTAGTCGTCGGCGGCGATGAGCCCCGGATGCTCAGCGGTCTCTCCCCCGACAAGCGCTGTTCCCGTCGCGGAGCACGCCTCGGCAATGCCGCGCACGATGTCGGCGATGCGCTCCGGAACGACCTTGCCGCACGCGATGTAGTCGGTCATGAACAGCGGCTTCGCGCCGACGACCACGATGTCATCGACGACCATGCCCACGAGGTCCTGGCCGATCGTGTCGTGCTTGTCGATGGCCTGCGCGATCGCGACCTTCGTGCCGACGCCGTCCGTCGATGTCGCGAGCAGCGGCTTGCGATAGCTCGTGAGGTACGAGACGTCGAAGAGCCCGGCAAAGCCGCCGAAACCGCCCTGCACCTGCGGCCCGTGAGTAGCCGAGACGGCTGATTTCATGAGTTCGACGGCGAGATCGCCTGCAGCGGTGTCGACTCCTGCTTCGCGATATGTCGCGGAACTGCTCACAGATTGTCCTCTTTGTCGGATGATCCGGCTGTGTGGGGCGCCTCGGCATCCGGCTCGCTGACGCGCACATTAACCTTATCGACTCGCACCGTGTGCGTCTTCTTGCGGGCCCTCACATCGAGAATCCAGGCGAGCAGACCGAAGATCGCGACTCCGACCGGAATGCTGATCAGCAGCAGAAATCCGAACACCTGGACGGGTGAGAAGTACACGTCGCCCGTCGAGGGATCGATCTCGTCGGGTGACCGCTGAAACGCGAATGTGAGGATCATCGCGGCGACCAGCCCGACGATCACCCCGATGAGCAAGAACGTCTGGTACTTGGGTACGCGTCGCACAGGCACCTCGTGCGAGGTCGCGCGCTCGATGGGCACGCTGGACTCGGCGGGCTGCCCAGTGGGTGCGTCAGAAACGGGGCGATCGGAGGCGTCGCCCGGAGTGGTGCTCATGCCCTCTATTGTCGCGCATGAAGCTGTGTGCTGAGCACACGACCAGTCGCGCACGCGCAGCACAGTCAGTCGCGCACGCGTAGCACGGGCAGCCGCGCACGCACAGCACAGTCAGTCGCGCACGCGCAGTACAGGCAGTCTGCCGGTCAGGTCGGCTCGGCTTCCGGATGCTGAGACGGACGCTGTTTCGACAGCATCCGCCCACGCTGTCGTTCCCGTCGCCAGAGCGAGCCATGTCTCGGCGTCGGTCTCGATGACGTTGGGCGGGGTGCCACGCGTGTGCTTCGGCCCTTCGATGCACTGCGTCGCGCCAAACGGCGGAACCCGCACCTCGACGGTGTTGCCCGGGAACCGTTCGGCAAGCAGCTGCAGCGTGTATCGCACGGCCGTCGCGATGGCGTCGCGCGAAGCAGCCTCGCGCACAGCGCTGTCGACGGCGGGAATGCCGACGTCATCCGAAATACGCGCGCGAGCCATACCCATAGGCTAGTACCCGTGAAGATTCTTGTGCTGGGGTCTGGCGCCCGGGAACACGCCATCATCCTGTCGCTTCTGTCGGAGAATGCGGGTCACGACATCATCGCGGCACCGGGCAATGCTGGCATTGCACGCGACGTCGCTGTCGCCTCGTTCGACATCAACGATCCGGTGACGGTGGCGAATGTCGCAATCGACCGTGCCGTCGACCTCGTCGTGATCGGCCCCGAGGCACCGCTTGTCGCGGGTGTTGCAGACGAGTTGCGCGAGCAGGGGATCCCCGTCTTCGGGCCTGGAAAGGCCGCAGCGCACCTTGAGGGGTCCAAGACATTCGCCAAGCGCGTTATGGATGCTGCGGGCGTACCCACCGGCCGCGCGCAGCGTGCCACGAACCTGGCCGAGGTCGAGGCAGCGCTGGATGCCTACGGCGCGCCGTACGTCGTCAAGGCCGATGGTCTTGCTGCGGGCAAGGGTGTGCTCGTGACGTCAGAGCGTGATGCTGCTCTCGATCACGCGCGCCGGTACCTGCCCAGCGGCAGCATCCTCGTCGAAGAATTTCTCGACGGCCAAGAGGTCTCGCTCTTTCTGCTCAGCGACGGGCACCGAGTGCTTCCGCTGTCGCCCGCGCAAGACTACAAGCGCCTGGGTGACGGGGATGCGGGACCGAACACGGGCGGAATGGGCGCCTATTCTCCGCTGCCCTGGCTCGATGAGCGTTTCGGCAGTGAGGATGCCTTTGTCGACGAGGTGATCAGGACCATCGCGCAGCCCGTGATCACGCAGCTTGCCGAGGAGCAGACGCCGTTCATCGGGTTGCTCTATGCAGGACTCATCTTGACAGACAAGAAGGACTCTGCCGGCGACTCGGGAATCCGCGTGATCGAATTCAATGCGCGGTTCGGAGACCCCGAGACGCAGGTCGTGCTGCCGCGGCTGGCGACTCCCCTGTCGACGCTTCTATACGCGGCAGCGACGGGTACGCTCAACGAATCCGAGCGCCCCGAGTTCGGTATGACAACGGCCGTCACCGTCGTTCTCGCGAGCGAGAACTACCCGGCTACCCCGATCACCGGTCGGGAGATCACGGGACTCGACGCTGCCGAGGCGATTGACGGCGTGCACATCGCGCACGCGGCAACCGCGCTCGTCGACGGAACCCGTCTGACAGCATCCGGTGGTCGTGTACTCAATGTCGTCGCTCTCGGCACAACCTTCGGTGAGGCACGTGAGCGTGCGTACGATGCGATCGGTCTGATTGGGCTCGAGGGGGCGCAGTACCGCACCGATATCGCGAAGCGCGCGGCGCTATAGGAGCACTGCTTACCGGCGTGAGCGTCTGCGCTTATCGCGGCGTCCGCGAAAGAGAAAGCCTGCGGCGAACGACAGTACGAGCACGATGCCGATTGCGAGCCAAAGCGGCCACCGTACAGTCACCCATAGGATCGTCAGATTCGCGTCGTGCGAGTTCTGCACCATGAAGATGACGACAAGCACGAGCAACACGAGCGCAGCCCAGTTGACGGTCGCAAGAAAACTCATCACCCCGCTGGAGTTCTTCGACTCGCTCATCGTGGCTCCCCTCACCCACGGCACTCATTGCTTGCCCTGAGGCTATCCAGGCAATGTCGCCGGGTCAATCAGCTTGGGCCGCGGTGCCCCATTCGTCGATGAGGGGCTTCGGCTTGGCGAAGAACAGGGTGACGACAGCGCCGACGAGCGAGAGCGCGGCGGGAAGAAGCATCGCCTGTCCCATTGCCGCGCTGAAGCCCTCGTGTAGAAACTCCGGCAGCGCGGTCGCGAGGCCAACCTCCGTGCCGGCTGGCGCGTCTCCCGATGAGGGGAGTTCGGCGGCGAGTCGTGCCTGCATCATCATCGCGATCGACGCGCTGCCGAGCACCGCACCGACCTGGCGCGTTGTGTTGTAGACGCCGGAACCAGCGCCGGCCAGTGCAGGCGGGAGATTGCGTGTGGTCATCGTTGCGAGGGGGCCCCACATCGCCGCGTTCGCCAGTCCGAGCATGGCGCTTGGCATCAGCAGCACGATGATGGATTGGCCAGGCGTCAGAACGGCTGCGTACCAAGTGAGCCCGACGGCGCAGCACGTCATTCCTGCGGTCGCGACGAGCCGAGGGTTGATGCGGTCGATCAGTCGGCCGACGAATGGGGCGAGAACTCCCGAGATCACCGCCATGGGTACCATCATCAGCGCGGATTCCGTCGGGCTGAGTCCGAGTACGAGTTGCAGATAGAAGATGAGCGGAATTGCCATGCTTGTGACGGCGAAGCCGACGGTGGTGATCACTGCGTTGCCGAGTGAGAAGTTGCGGTCGTGAAAAACGCGAAGCGGAACGAGAGGTTCTGTCGAGGTGAATCGCTGCCAGACGACGAAGGCGATGAGTACGACAATGCCGGCGATGATCAGTGACCAGACAGAAATCGGGCCCCAGATGTATCCCCAGTCGTAGCTTTGCCCTTCTTGAATGCCGAAGACGAGAAGAAACATGCCGAGCGCACTCAGAATGACTCCGACGATGTCGAAGCGGTGGGCGTGCGTAGGAAGACGTGGAACGTACCGAACCGCTGCGACGAAAGCGATGACGCCGACGGGAAGGTTGATGAAGAAGATCCATTCCCAGCCGAGACTGTCGAGGAGTACACCTCCGAGGATGGGACCGACGAGCGACGCGACGCCAGCGGTTGCGCCCCACAGTCCCATTGCCGTTCCGCGCTTATTCGGTGGGAACACTCGTGTGATGACGGCCATTGTCTGTGGCGTCATCATGGATGCTCCCAGGCCTTGAGCGACGCGAGCCGCGATGAGCATGGTGATGTCTGTCGATAGTCCGCATGCGGCGGATGCAAGCGTGAAGAGGGCGAGCCCGGTCAGGTACAGCCGTTTCGGGCCGAAGCGGTCGCCGAGACGTCCTGTGATGAGCAGGGGCACGGCGTAGGCGAGAAGGTAGGCACTCGTGACCCATAGCACTTGCTCGATGTCAGTGTCGAGGCCGTCGATGATCGCGGGGTTCGCCACCGACACGATCGTCGTATCGACGAGGATCATGAAGAAGCCGATGACCAATGCCCAGAGGGCGGGCCAGGGGCGAAGAGTGCGATCCATGAGTGTTCCTGCCTGATCTGCGTGCGTGAGGGAACGCCGTCATTCGTCGCGAGTCCCTACAGGAATATACTCCCGGCCGCAGACAGCGCTGACTGCCGACAACGCAGCCCACCGTCAGAGCACGCTAATAACAGGGCAAGCTAGCGACAGCGCAAGTTCGCGACGCAGCCGCCCCGGCAGCTCTGATGCAGCGTTGACCGCCCGAGCAGTGGCTCTGCTCGGGTTCAGGCCCAGGAACTTCCCTTAGCGCCTCCCCGATGCGGTCCCGCAAAACTGGCAGGTAGCGCCGCCGACGACATCGTCGGCCAGCCCATGGTCAGCCTGGGGACGGTTCGTCAGAACAACGGTTCTTCGGGTAGCGCCTCCCGCTGATCATCATCTGCTGCGGCCTCGCCGCTCACCGTCGCCTTGTCCTCGGCGCCCGTCTTCAGGAATTGGACGTTGGAGGTGCGTGGCACCTGGTAAGCGATTCCGAGGGGTGAGATCCATTCGATCCGGTCGCCGTCGGTATGAACCTGCCACATGGTGTGGTGTCGGAGCATGTGGTGCTGTTCGCATCCGGGCTGCAGATTCGACAACTTTGTTTCACCGCCGTGTTGCCATTGTTCGATGTGATCCAGGTCACAAATGGTGGCAGGCCGGTCGCAGCCGATGCCGGTGCAGGTTTCATCGCGCAGTCGCACGGTGCGTTTCAGATCCGCCGGCACCGCATAACTGTCACGCCCCACCGACAGCACCGCCCCGGTCTCCGGGTGCGTCAATAACCTCGTGAAACTCGGTGCCCGCGCCGCCAACTCGCGTGCGATGTCGGGGGCGATGGGCCCGTATCCGTCCAACTGTCCGGGCTCGTCGGAGTGTCCGAGGAGTGTCATGACGGGGACGGTGACATGCACGGTCGGACGAATCCCACCCAAACGGTCAGCCCCCACCCCCGAAGCACCAACACCGGGTTTAGGCCCGTCGGTGGTGAAGCCTTTCATCAGGGCATCAGTGACAGCATCTGCTTCGATCTGCGCCAGAGTCCGGTCGTCGCCGGCAGCTTTCAACGCCCGCGCCGTCCGCGTGGCCGCATTCAGAAAGCTCTGCACCACCTCGACCGGACCGTGCAGGGTGAGAGCTCCCATGCCGTCTTGGGTGCCGTAGCACTCCACCCGACGCTGCTTCACCGCCTCACACCGACGCTCACTAATCGTCTCCGGAAACAAACCCTCCCGGATCTTGATCGCAGCACGAGCAAACTGCGTCGCCGACTGCTGCCTTGCCTTAGGGAGAGCTTTCGTCTCGAACGCGGCCGCTTCTTCTGGGTCGAGGCTCACGGCCTGACGCAGCATCGCATCCACATGCTGCCGCGTAATCTCACCAGCCTCTAAAGCGCCGAATGTTGACGAGAGCTTCTCACACAGAAACTCAGCATCATTCAGCAGGCCCTGCGCGTGACCCTTCGTGACACCGATCGCCGCACCGATCTCCTGCGCCAAAGAAGACCGCACCCACCCCTCAGCCTCCGCATCAAGATCCGCCCGAGACGTTCCGGCCGGGACAGGGATGAACACACCCGGATGCTCAAGGGCCTCCTGCAGCATCCCGTAGATGCCGCGCATGCGCGATGCTTCCGCTGCCGAGATCGCACGAGAATCAGCAACAACACCAGCCAGCCGCTCACGCAACGCGCTCGCTACAGCATCCTCGTGAGCATCTTCCGGCGACTGAGCCGGGACCGTCACGTCTGGTGCAGTCTCAGCATCAGCCGGCTCGTCAGGGCCTTGTGCCGGCTCGTCAGCGCTGACTGCCGGAGTGAACCCGGCAGGAGGCTGCACCCCTGCGTCTGGCTCGTCAGGCTCGGATTCGTCGAAGCGTGGACCACTCTCCCCACGATTGTTCGAGCCGATCGGCGGCGGTTGATATAACTCTTCCCTCCCATCCGCCGGACCCCAATTGTCCGGGTCCGGAGCGGAATCTCTGAACTCATCCATGCACCAATTCCACCACGAACCACCGACATTCATTCGAGCAAACCAACGAATGTGGATAACTTGACTCGAAGATGTATTCGAGACCAATCTGTGGAGAAACCCGACTGCGAACGCGTGCATCACTCTGTCACACGAGCGACCGCCACAAAGACCGTTGATAATGGACGAGTGAGCACAAACCTGACACCCGCCGGCTGGAATCACCTCTACTCGGGAAAGGTACGTGATCTCTTCGAGCCTGCATCACCATCGACCGATGTCGCTGGTGCCGGTGACGCCATGCTCCTCGTGGCGAGTGATCGAGTAAGCGCATACGACTACGTGCTCTCCCCCGGCATCCCCGGCAAAGGCGAAGTGCTCACCCGGCTCAGTCTGTGGTGGTTCGACAATCTCGACGTTCCGAACCACCTCGTTGCGAGCCACGCGCCCGGCGAAGCAGGGCATGCTGCCCTGCCGGCCGAGGTAGCCGACCGTGCCATGCTCGTGAAGAAGCTCGACATGTTTCCCGTCGAGGCCGTCGTGCGCGGGTACCTGACAGGCTCCGGCTGGAAGGAATATCAGCAGAACGGCACCGTGTGCGGCATCCCTCTTGCCGACGGCCTGCAGAACGGCGACCGGCTTCCGGAGCCGATCTACACGCCCGCATGGAAAGCCCCCATGGGCGAGCACGACGAGAACATCTCATTCGAGCGCACCGTCGAACTCATCGGTGGCGATGATGCCGCAGCCGTTCGAGACCTCGCCCTCTCGATCTACACGAAGGCGGCGGCCATTGCCGAGGCGAAAGGGCTCATCCTCGCCGACACAAAGTTCGAGTTCGGTCGTGACCCGGATTCCGGTGACATCGCTCTCGCTGACGAGGTGCTCACGCCTGACTCGTCGCGCTACTGGGACGCCCAAGCGTGGACGACGGGCGAGACGCCTGATCAGCGCATGGCCAGCTTCGACAAGCAGATCGTCCGCGACTGGCTGACCCAGATTTGGGACATGACAGGCACTCCGCCTGAGCTGCCAGCCGACATCATCGAGCGCACGTCACATCGCTACCGCGAACTCCTTGAGCGCATGACGCGCTAGCTCTCACCGTCGTTGTCGGCAAGACGCTTCTGCTCGGCCGCGCGCTTGCCCATCTCGACGACGGCGAACGAAGACCCGACACCGAGGAGCAATGCGAACAAGCCGCCGCCACCGCCCCATCGGGACTTCCCGAACATCGCGTCGACCGATGCGCGACCCGGCCCCTCCGCTGCAATGGCAACGAGCGTGGCAATAAGCACGGCGTTGTACTCGTAACCGCCGTTTGAATTCCAGATGCCGTTCTTGGCATGAACCTTGCGCACCGCCGTCACCATCGAGCCGATGAGCCCACCCGCCACCACGGGCGTCGCAGCACCGAGAACGATTCCCGCCCCGGCTCCAGTCTCGGCGAGCGCGACAGCGAGCGCATTCTCACGAGCGGGCTCCATCTCGAGGCTCTCCATCATCTTCTCCGTGCCCTCAAGCCCCGGTCCGCCGAACGAGCCCTTCAGCTTCTGCAGACCATGACCGACGAAGATTCCCCCGACGACGACTCTGACCAACACACGTCCCCAACTCACCGTTGCCTCCTTCTCGTCGCTTTCTCGAAGCGTACGGCGGAATTTCACTCCCGCCAAGGGGTCACAGCTTGTGGGAATGTTGTCGCTACAACTATTGTTGTCTCTATCATGACCACCACACTTGACACCTCGGGCAAACTCGCCGCCGACACGGCAATGGGCCCCGTCACTCTTCTTGTCGCCGATCTCGACCGTATGACCGCGTACTACCGCGACGCCGTCTCGCTTCACGTGATGTCACAATCTGACAACTCGACCACGCTGGGCCGCGGGGGCACGCCCGTCGTTATTCTCGAGCACGCTCCTGAGCTGAAGCACGCCGCTTCCGGTGCAGCCGGTCTCTTTCACACGGCCATCCTCTTCGAGTCGCAATCGGCGCTCGCAGCAGCGCTCTACTCGGTTGCACGCTCCGAGCCCGGGACCTTCACAGGTAGCGCCGATCACCTGGTCAGCCAGGCCTTCTACTTCACCGATCCCGAAGGAAACGGCGTCGAACTCTACTGGGATCGCGACCGCACCGAGTGGAGCTGGGTGCACGGACAGGTCGAGATGGCGACGCTCTACCTCGACCCGAACCAGTACCTGCGCGAGCACCTCACCGATCAGGGTGCGACAACACCGGATGCTGTCGAGCTCGGCGGTGCCGTCGTCGGACACGTGCATCTCTCGGTCGGCGACACGGAGACCGCGCGCGCGTTCTACGTGGACACGCTCGGCTTCGACGCGACAGCATCCCTCGGCAATCAAGCGTTGTTCGTCTCGGCTGGCGGCTATCACCACCACATGGCCATGAACGTCTGGAACAGCAGGGGCGCTGGCCCCCGAATGCCAGCGCTCGGCCTCGGACGCATCGACATCGAGCTGCCTGCCCGGGATGGCGTCGGCGAGCTCGACGAGCGGCTGCGCCACCACAAGGTGCAGACGCGCGACGACGGGCGCTCACTCAGCTTCGATGACCCGTGGAACAACCTCATCACCGTGACCGCTGCGGCGTAATACGGCCCGAGGCGTCGTTGACCTGACGGCATAAAGTGGATGCTGGAGGTGTCCCGTGCCGCTAGATCCGTACTTCGAGACCATGCACCGCGCGCACATGCGCGACCTCACCGACCAGTTTCGCAAGCGGATGCTGCTGTCAGCACGCCACTTCGGCGCCCGATTCGGTCGCCGCACGGTGCGTGACACCGCGCACGAGGAACGACGCGCTCAGGCGGCGAAGACCGCGCGCCAGTCGACGTCGGAGTGGAAGCGCAAGAATGCTCGAGCCTGGGACACGAGGTTCTTCGAGCGCATCGGCGTGCACGGCCCAGGCCTCGATACTGAGGATCACACAGTCGCCGTCGCCGGCTTCCCCGACGTTCGGGTACGTCTTTACCGCCCAGCAGCGAGCGAGCGGAAGTCCCGGCCCGCTGTGATCGCCTTCTTCGGCGGTTCGTTTCAGCTCGGCGGCATCGACTGGACGAGCGAAGACGCCCTGTTTCGCTCGCGCACGGCGGACTCCGGCGTGATCACGATCGCCGTCGACTACGCGCTCGCGCCTGAGCACCGATTCCCGACTCCCGTCGAGCAGGGCTATGCCGTACTCGAATGGATGCATGAGAACGCTGAAGAGCTTGGCGTCGACGCCACGAAGATCGCACTGAACGGCATCTCATCCGGTGGCAACATCGCGGCGGCGGTCGCCCTCGCGAACCGGCAGCGGTCGCAGCATCCGGTCTGCATGCAGATTCTCGAGGTACCCACTCTCGATCTCACGGGAAAGCACCTCGATCTGCGCCCCCTGCGAACGCTGCGCGTGCCGTATTTCTTTGCCCGCCGAGAGATGGTCGGGGTGGCGAAGGCCTACCTGGGAGATCGAACGCGCGCACGGCATCCGCTCGCTTCCCCGCTGCTCGCGACGAGCTTGCGCGGCCTTCCGCCTGCGACGATTCTCACCGCGGAGTACGACGTGCTGCGCGGGGATGGCGCTGCATATGCCCACGCGCTTCGGGCAGCGGGTGTCGACGCGACCGCGGTCGAGTACAAGGGTGCTGTGCATGACACCGTCGATTACCGGGCCGTCGTGCCACTTGCCGAACGCTGGCACCGCGACGTCGTCAGTGCGCTGCAGACGCTGCACCCCTCTGACGAGGCACGGTGACGCCGGCAGCTCACCCGCAGATCACAGCTCAGCGCTGACGCCGAGCATTGCGGGGAGCACCGCGATCGACGTCAGCACCTCGTCTGCTCCCGCGCGGTGCAGCTGCTCGGCGGAGTGCACGCCCGTGAGCACACCACCGACGAGGCCGGCGCCCGCAGCGATCCCCGCGCGCATGTCGCTGACGGTGTCTCCCACGACGACCATCGAATCGACGCTCTGCGCCTCTGTTCGAACAAGCGCCGTGAGCGGCAGATCAGGAGACGGGCTCCCCCGCCCCGCGTCCGCCGGACAGAGCGTCGCATCGACCAGATCACGCCACGCCAGCTCGTCAATGAGTGCGTCAAGTGTGCCTCGACTGAAGCCACTCGTGAGTACGACTGACACGCCTGCTTCCCGCAGAAGCTCAAACGTCTGTTCCGCACCGTCGACGGGGACGACAGAGCTGAGGCGCTCACGGTACGCGCTCTCGAAGATGCTCACGGCACGCTGCGCTGCGAACTCGTTGTGAGCCAGCGAGCGGAAGACCTCGATCGCGGACTGCCCCATGGTCTCTCGGACGAACGTGAGCATGCGCTCCTGGTCGTCATCGCTCTGCACGAGACCGATGTGCTCCGAGGCACGCGTGAACGCACCCTCGACAAGCCACGTATCGCGCAGAGTCGTGCCCGCGATGTCGAGCACGGCAAGCTCAACCGGCACGTCATAGAATTCGACATCGTCGTCGATCCGCCGCGCCGGCTCAACCGTCAGCGTTCCACCGTCGATCGTCATTATCGCGTCGCCCCCTCTGACTCGCTGTCGGCTCGACCATACGGGGCGCGACCGAACCTCGAGAGTCGCCGGGGTGTCGTTCCCGTGAACGACGAGCAAGGAGCGCGTGACGTCGATGGGATCTGCAGCACCCGGTGTGTCGGCGCCAGCGAGCGGCGCAGCCCTACTGCGAGCGGATGAGGCCGCGCTCACGTGCCGCTGCGACGGCCTGGGTTCGGCTCGATACGCCGAGCTTTGTGAAAATGTGCACGAGATGCGATTTCACCGTCGCCTCCGAGAGAAACAGCTGACGCGCGATCGTGCGGTTCGACTGCCCATTCGCCACGAGATCGAGAACTTCGGCTTCGCGCAGGCTCAGAGACACGGATGCTGCGTCTCGCCGCGCTTCGAGCCGACCGGCAACGCTGGGCGCAAGCGCAGTCTCTCCCGCCGCAGCCGCACGTACGGCCGCGAGCAGCTCCGCGGGCGGGGCGTCCTTGAGCAGGTACCCGGCCGCTCCGGCTTCCACGGCGCCGAGAATGTCAGCATCCGTGTCGTAATTGGTGAGCACGAGCACGCGCGGCCCGCCAGACTCCCGAATGCGCCGTGTGGCGTCGACGCCCTGCGACCCTTCGCCGAACTGCAGGTCCATGAGCACAAGGTCGACGCCGGCCTTCGCGAGGCGCACAGCCCCTTCGCCCGTCGCAGCCTCGCCTACGACGTCCATGTCCGCTTCCGTCGCGAAGAGCGCGCGCAGCCCCGCGCGCACGACGGGGTGATCGTCGGCGATCAGCAGGCGGATCATGAGGTCTCCTCTGTCAGCGGGATCGTCGCGGCCAGCGCCGTCCCCTCGCCCGGTGCTGACTCGATCGTGAGCGTACCGCCCAGCTCAGTCACGCGCCCTCGCATGGCGGCGAGCCCAAACGATGAGTTCGCTCGTCGCTCGAGCGACGCGGCGTCGAAGCCGGCTCCGTCATCGACGACGTCGAGCGTGACAGCATCCTCGTCAAACGTCAACGTGACATCAAGCACCGTGGCACCCGCGTGCTGCTGCACGTTGGCAATGCCGCTCTGCGCCACGCGCAGCAGCGTCGTCTCGATGGCCATGGGAAGCGGCCGCATCTCGCCGACGCGGTGAAACCTGACGCGCGTCGGTCGTCCGCTCGTGCGCAGGGTGTGCTCAGACGACGCGGTCAGCCGTGTGAGCGCGCCGGCCAGCGTCTGCTCGTCGAGCACGGGCGGCGTGAGCTCGCGGATGATGCGCCGCGCATCGACGAGCGCGTCCGCAGCGGTCTCGCGTGCCAGCTGCAACTGCTCGACCCCGGGCCGGTCAGGATCGGAGCGCTCTGCAGCGTGCAGCAGAATCTGAATGCTTGACAGCCCCTGTGCGACGGTGTCGTGAATCTCACGAGCAAGGCGCTCCCGCTCGGCGAGCACGCCGGCTTCGCGCTCGGCGATCGCGAGCTCGCCGCGGGTCTCCTGCAGCTCTCCGATGAGCTTCTCGCGCTCTTGCGCTTCACGGTAAAGTGCGCCGTAGCCGCCCGATATCGCGAGGGCGACGCTTGCTCCGATCACCGGCCCGATGACGCCGCCGACACTGATTCCTGAGTGGTATCCGAGCATCGCAATCGTCAGGGTCGTCGAGACGACAACCATGACGATGCCCGCTGTCATGGGAAGCAGGTGCAGAAAGAGAAAGAACAGCGGAAAGACGATGTATGCGGCGTCCAGCGTCACCATGAGCATGCTCAGCCAGACGAGCGTGAGCACGCCGATCCAGACGATCGCGAAGATCGAGAGGCGCCGTCCCGTCAGCCATCGCACGCGCGAGACGGCTGCACCCCCGAGGTACACCACGAGCATCGCGCTGCCCAGCACGTGCACCGCCACCTCGTGCGCCGACTGCACGACGCTGGCGTGCACCATGGCGAAGACCACGAGCGCCACGAGCAGCGCGTGCAACGCCCAGCGCAGTCCCGTGAAGACGGGAGTCAGCGCAGAATGTCTCATGCACCGAGCCTATGGGGTGCTGAATCTCGCTGGCATCCGTCGAAAGTTTGCTGAGCCCGCGACACAGTAGAATGGAGGCATCCTTGTGCCAAGCGTTTTCGTTTCGGAGTCCCACGTGCCCACTCTTGTTGTTGATGTCATGCCGAAGGCCGAGCTTCTCGACCCGCAGGGGAAGGCCGTGCACGGTGCGCTGTCGCGCCTCGGGCATTCTGCCGTCTCGAGTGTGCGCATCGGCAAGCGATTCGAGATCACCGTCGACGAGGTGACAGACGAGGTCATCGCCGACGTCACGAAGGTGGCTGGCGAGATCCTCTCGAACTCCGTCATCGAAGACGTCGTCTCGGTGCGCGAGGCAAACGAACGATGAGAATCGGCGTCGTCACCTTTCCCGGCTCCCTCGACGATCGCGACGCACAGCGGGCGATTCGGTTTGCGGATGCTGAGCCCGTCGCGCTCTGGCACGGCGACCATGACCTGCGCGGCGTCGACGCGATCGTGCTTCCCGGCGGCTTCAGCTACGGCGACTACCTGCGGGCCGGCGCCATCGCGTCGGTTTCGCCGATCATGGCCGAGGTCATCGATGCGGCGAAAAAGGGGGTGCCCGTTCTCGGCATCTGCAACGGATTCCAGATGCTCACCGAGGCGCACTTGCTCCCCGGTGGTCTGATTCGCAACGAGATCGGCACCTTCGTGCGCCGCGACCAGACGCTGCGCGTCGAGAACGCCGACACCGCGTGGACGAACGACTTCGCCTCGGGCGATGAGATCGTCATTCCGCTCAAGAACGGCGAGGGCGGATTCATCGCGAGCGACGACGAGCTCGACCGCCTCGAGGGCGAGGGCCGCGTCGCGTTCCGCTATGTCGGCGTGAACCCGAATGGATCGCTGCGAGACATTGCCGGCGTCACGAACGAGCGCGGAAATGTCGTGGGCCTCATGCCGCACCCCGAGCACGCAATCGAGCCCGGGTTCGGACCTGACACGGATGCTGCGATGCGCAGCGGTGTCGATGGTCTGCGGTTCTTCACCTCGGCGATTCAGGCGCTGCAGGCGGTCTGACCCGCACATTCCATCTTTCGGACGATGCCCCGCCACCGGCGACCCGGGAGGATTGAGAGCATGGCCCCTACCGACATGTCGACTCCACCAGCATCCACGACCGCTTCGGGGTCGCTGACGCCTCGCCGTCTTTACCGCATCCTCGCGATCGCCGAAACCGTCACGTGGACGCTGCTTATTCTCGGGATGCTGCTCAAGTACGTCGTGCAGATTGGCGACTGGCCCGTTACGGTCGGCGGCAGCGTGCACGGCATCGTTTTTGTTGCCTACGCGTTCACAGCGGGCCTCGTCGGTGTCAATCAGCGCTGGCGCCCTCTGCAGATCGTCGGAGCCGTCGCGACGGCGATCGTTCCCTATGCGACGATTCCGTTCGACAACTGGCTCGAGCGCCGCGGCATGCTCGACGGCGACTGGCGGCGTGAGAAGACGGACGATCCGCGTGACACCACCTGGGTGAGCGCGCTTCTGCGGTTCTTCTTGAAACATCCGATTCTGCTCAGCGCCGTCCTGGTGATCGCTGTCGTCGTGGTCTTCTGCGTGCTGCTCACGCTCGGGCCTCCCACTGAGTGGGGCAACTGACCCGCGAGCGGCCCAGTTGCCCCCGGTCACGGCACGTGACCAGAATGGACGCATGAGCACAGGGACGCAGCACTGATGGAGCAGTCGCTGCTTCTGCTGATCCTCGATCTGACGGGAACGTTCGCGTTCGCGCTCAACGGGGCGCTCACCGCCGTGCGCGCCGCTCGCGTTGACATTGTGGGCGTGATCGCGCTCGGCATGATCACGGCGATGGGCGGCGGGATCATTCGCGACGTCATGCTCAGCACATCGCCCGCGACCTTTCAGGACTGGCGCTACCTCGCGACGGCGGTCGTCGGCGCGCTCATCGCGTTCGCGTTCGGCCATCGGCTCGATCGATTGACGTTGCCGATCGAGGTGCTGGATGCTGTCGGTCTCAGCTTCTTCGCTGTCACGGGTGCCATGAAGGCCGTCGGCTTCGGGCTCGGTCCCGCGCAGGCGATCATTCTCGGCACCATCACCGCCGTCGGCGGCGGCACCATTCGCGACGCGCTGCTCGGCCGCATCCCGTCGGTGCTGAGCGATGGACTCTACGCCGTGCCCGCGTTCATCGGTGCCCTGTTCGCCGTCGGCGCGTGGCTCCTGGGACTCTACGGCCCCGTCACCGCCGTCATCGCCGCGGCGACGTGCTTTCTGATCCGCGTGCTCGGCGTGCGCTTCAACTGGAACGCTCCCGTGCCCCGAGCCTGGAAGCAGCGCGACCGGCGACCCCCAGAGAGCTGAGAGATGTCAGGCCGCGAGCCAGGCGAGCGCCGCGACCACGAGCGCCTCGGTTCCCGTGTCGAGCGTCGGCTGAATGACCGGCGCGAACGCGGGTGAGTGGTTCACGGGGATGTCGCGAGAAACGCGCCCTTCAGCCGCGGCCTTGTTGTACACGTCGGCGTCGATTCCGCCGATCCCCCAGTACGTGTACGGCGCACCGAATGCGTCGGGCACGTCGCTGAAGTCCTCGCTCGCGGCTTGCCGCCCGAGCGGCACGCTGCGGTCCCCGAAGTGCGCCGCGAATGCTCCCGAGACACGCGTGCTCACGCCCCGATCGTTGTTCGTGAGCGGAAAGCTGTCGAAGATCTCGAACTCCGCGGGTTTCGGAGAGCGCGATGCCATGCACTCGGCGTCGACGATGCGGTGAATGGCGTCGAGGATCGCCGTGCGGGTCTCGTCGCTGTACGTTCGGATGTTCAGCTGCAGCACCGCGCTGTCGGGAATCACGTTGCTCTTCGAGCCCGACTGGATGCTCCCCACCGTGAGCACCGCGGTTTCTGACGGGTCGATCTCGCGCGACACCACGGTCTGCAACCGCACGACGATGTTGGCGGCAAGCACGACAGGGTCAACACTCGCTTGCGGCATCGATCCGTGTGCTCCTCTGCCGTACACGGTGACGCGGATACTGTCAGCTGCGGTGAGAAAGGGACCTCCCCGCACGCCCACGGTTCCCGCGGCGAACGGCAGAACATGTTGGGCGAACGCGACGTCGGGGGCAGGAATCAGCTGGGCAAGGCCGTCATCCAGCATCCTTCTCGCCCCGTCAGCGGTCTCTTCTGCGGGCTGGAGCAGCGCGATGACCGTGCCGCTCCACTGATCTCTCCCCATGATGAGCAGTTCGACGGCTCCCATGAGACACGCGACGTGCACGTCGTGCCCGCATGCGTGTGCGATGGGGACCGTCGTCCCCTCGTCATCGACGGCTGTCGCCTCGCTCTCGTACTCGACCCGGCTCTGCTCTTTCACGGGAAGTGCGTCCATGTCAGCGCGCATCAGCACGACGGGGCCGTCGCCGTTGCGCAGAATGCCCACGGCGCCGAATCCGCCGATGCCGTCATGCATCTCGATGCCGAGCTCGCTCAGCCATGCCGTGGCCTTCGCCGCCGTCTCCTTCTCGTGATGCGAGAGCTCCGGGTGCTTGTGCAGATCCCGATACAGCTGCTCTTGTCGCGCACGAATTTCGTCGAGTCCCGCGAGAACGGCTGCTGTCACGCTCATGGCGTTCCCCCTGCCTGCTGATGTGCTGCCTGACGACGTGTGCGGTTACCGTAGCACCGCCGTGCATCGCCGAAACAGGGGCTTGTGCCGAGGCTGGGAGTAGCGAGCCGGTCACGCCGCTCGCCGTCGCGATCGCATGGTGAAGAATGAGACCGTGACAGTGGATACTGAGGGCACGCGGCCCTCACGCACATGGAATAGCAGAGAGCTCCTCATCATCGGAGCATTCGGCGCTCTCGGCGCTGTCGTCACCGCGACCGCATCTCCGGCGACCGCGGCAGTCGCGCTGGTTTCACCGGTCGCTTACGCGCTCGTCGCCGGCATCCATTTCGTGCTGCCCTTCACCGCAGGCATCATGCTCCAGTCGTGGCGAGCGATTCCCCTCACGGCACTGTTCACAGCCGCGCTCGCGTTCCCGTTCTCGACACTCGGCCTGCTGCTCTTTCCCGCGCTCGGACTTCCGACTCTTGCCGCTGGCCTCGCCGTCAAGATGACAGGATGCCGCTGGCAGTCGCCCGCGCGCTGGGCGATCGTCGCCGCCGTCGGCGCTGTCGTGATCTTCGCGATCTCGCTCGTCGCGATCCGCCCCGATCTCTTCTCAACCGCGCTGCTCGTCTCGGTTCTCGCCGCGCGCCTGGTCTCGACCGGGCTCGCCGTCGTCATCGCTCACCTCATCGTCGCAAGCCTGGCCCGCGCGGGAGTTCGTGTGCGCCGATGACAGCACAGAGCCTCGTTCCGGTGGGGGAACGAGGCTCTGTCATCGAGCGCGGGGGCTACTCGATGTCACCTGCCTCACGGCGGCGACGCACCATGATGAGCGCCGTTCCACCCGAGATCAGGAGCAGCAGAGCCGCGATCAGAGCAGGCACGGCTCCGTCGACACCGGTCCATGGAAGCGCAGACGGTGCGGGCTTCGTCGTCTCATGCGAGGTGCAGAGCGGCGAGTCCGGCGCGCACACCGGCTCTTCGCCCGTAACCGCGATGACGTTTCCGAGCACGTGGTTGCCCTGCTCGTCGTAGTCCTTCACGGTGACGGTGTACGTCACCCTGATGGTCTCACCCGTCGCGACGGCGCCCGCCATCACGATCGTGTCCGCCGACACGGTCGTGCTGACGTCGTCACTCGACGCAGCGGGGTTCCCCGTCAGGGTAGCGTCATCGAGCACGTCCGACATGTGGTCGGTGTAGTCGACAGCGACTGCCTCCGCATCCGCATTTGTCGACACGTTCACGAACGTGATCGTGTACGTAACCTCCTGGCCTTCACCAACCTGGGCACCCGATGCCGGGTCGGCCGACTTCGTGACGACGACGTTCGAGACGTGGTTCACCGTGCAGTCTGCACGCTCCCCATCAGCAGGCTCACACGTCGCAGGCGGCTCCGCTCCCTCATCGACAAGGAAGTTGCCCAGGCGGTCGTCACCGCGCTCGCCGTCGGCGTTCACGGTGACCGTGTACGTGACGGTGACCAGCTGACCGGCTTCGAGCGTCCCGGCGACCGTAAACCGGCCATCCTCGATGTCTGAGACCGTGAGCGACTCATCCGAGGCGGTCGGCGCTGTGCTGACCTGCGCGTCATCGAGAACCTGCGTCAGTACGTCGTCGCGGGCGACGTCGATATCAGCAGTGCCGGTGTTCTCGAAGTGCAGCGTGTATGTCACGGCTTGCCCTGGCCGAACCGTCGAACCAGACGCAGGGTCGACAGTCTTCCAGTCATCCAGCTCGCCCATGTTGTGCGACGTGGTCGGCGGCACGAACGGGTCGCACTCGGGGTCGTCCTCGGCGCACACGTACGGCGGAGTGTCCGGGGTCAGCACATTGTCCGCGACGTTGTCGCCGCGCTCGCCGTCGGGCCCGATCGTCACGACGTAGGTCACGGTGACCGTCTCGCCGGGCTCGATCGACCCGGTGACGCGCAGTGCGTCGCCGTCGAGAATCGCCTGCACGGCACTCGAGCTCGACACGGGATCGCCGGTCAGCTCGGCATCGTCCAGAACACCCGACAGGTCATCGGTCGAGTCGACAGGACCAGCCGCCTGGCCATCGTTCGTGAACGACAGGGTGTACGTGACGTCCTGACCTGCCGCGACGTCCTCTCCGGTTGCGGGATCAGACGACTTTGCCGGTGTGACGTGCGGAAGCGGCGTCGTCACGGTCGATTCGCACGGTGCGTCAGCGTCATCACACAGGTCATCCGGAAGTGATGCCACGTTCGCGAGCTCGTGGTCACCCTGGTTCGTGATGGTCACCGTGTAGGTGATCGTCACCGACGCTCCCGCTGCGAGGGAACCGGTCCAGGTGAGCGTCGGCTCGTCGTACGACAGCGCGCCCGACTCCGCCGAAGCGTCATCGTTCCACTGAGCATCGTCGAGAACACCCGCGAGGTCGTCGTGAGCAGTCGCCGTCGCATCTTCTGTGAAGTCAGATTCGCCGTCGTTCGTGACCGTCACCTCGTACGTCACGGTGTCACCGGTGTTCACATCGTCCTGAGCGTCAGAAGTCTTCTCGACAGACAGGTGCTGAACCGGGTTCTCCGTCTCGCACGCGCCTTCGGCACACGCGGTGCCGTCTGGGTCAGCAAGCACGTTACCGAGGCTGTGGTCGCCCTGCTCCTCGTAGGCGTTCACGACGACCGTGTAGGTCACCGTGACGGTGTCGCCAGCCGCGATCGACCCCTCAATGACGATGCGCTCGCCATCGACGACGGCGGTAAGTCCCGCGCCGTCCACGACGGGATCACCCGTGAGCGCGGCGTCGTCGAGCAGATCTGACAGGTCGTCGTAGGTGCTGACGTCGACGGTTGCCTCACCGACGCTGTTGAATGTCAGCGTGTAGGTGACCTCCTGGCCGGCGCGCACTTCCGAGCCCGAGTCCGGGTTGACGGCCTTCGACTGCGTCAACGCTCCCGTGGGAACTGTGCGCGTCGAGCAGGCGGCAGCACCTTGCGCCACCTCGTCCTCAGGCACACAGGCGGCGTTTCGCAGCACGTTGTCGCCGCCGCCTGTGTACGTGAACGTGTAGCTCACCGTCGCTTCGGCACCGGCTGCAAGCGCTCCAGACCACGAGAGTGTCGGTCCGTCATACGTCGCCTCGCCAGCCGATGCATCGATCGTCGACTCGTCGAACGTCGCGTCGTCGAGAACATCGGTGAAGTCGTCCGTGAACGTTGCGGGAGCAGCATCCGTGTAGTCGCCCGGACCCTCGTTCGCAATGGTCACGGTGTAGGTCACCGTCTCTCCGATGCCCGGCAGATCTGTGCGGTCGGCGACCTTCGCGATGCTGAGCTTCGGCATGGGCTTGTCGACCTCGGCACAGGGAATGCCGGTGTCAGGGTCGGTGCCATCCTCCGTCGGCGGGTCGCACACGGGCGTCTCACCGCCGCCTGCGAACGCCACGTTGCGCACCGAGCCGTCTCCGCCGCCCGTGAGGGTCACGGAGTAGCTGATCGTCACCGACTCGCCAACGGCAAGCGGCCCAGACCATCCGATGAGCGGTTCGGCGTACGACGGGTCGCTGGTGGTACTCCCATCGGATGCTGACGCCGCGGCGTTGTCGTCGTATTCCGCGTCATCGAGCACAGCCGACAGATCGTCGGTGACGACGGCGGGGGTGTCTTCGGTGTACGGGAGCTCACCGTTGTTTGTCGCAGTTACCTCGAAGGTGATGGTGTCCCCTGGCCGCGAATCGACGGTCATGTCCGAGGTCTTCTCGATGTCGAGACAGCTTCCTGCGATAGACACAGTGGCGGCAGTCTTGTCGATGGGCAAGTATGTCCAGTCATCGATCCACCGCTCGTTACCCCACGAATTGACGTCGTAGGCCCAGCCGTGCGCGCCTCCTGTGCTGTCGATGCCAGCGCGACCGTCGGTGATCGGCGTCGAGTTCACACGGCTTTCGCTGAGCGCCGTTTGGTCATTCCAGTACATCGTCGAGTCGGGTGCTCCCGGCCCATTCAGCCGCGTCATCGACAGCGTGCGCTGCTCGACGTCGTTCTGCTGCAGATGGATCTCTCCGAGTCGGTCGAAGTGCACACGAGCCTTCACCGGAACACATGTGGCGATCGGATTGCCTTGGGCATCCAAGCCGTCGAACTCGAATGACGTCGTGTCTCCAGTGCCGTCAGCTCCCATTGGGATGGAACGGTCGACGTCGTCATCGTACGAGCCGTTGCCGTCCGCATCGATATCAATCGTGTAGCCGCCCGAGTAACGCTGAGGGGGCGTCCACGTCAGCGTGCCCGCTGTTGACGAGTTCGGGCTTGCCGCAGCATAAGTAAGATCGGTCACCTCAAGGTCTTCCTTGGTGAGGGTCTCCGGCAGGATCGGTCGCGCCCCTGCAGCTGACTGCGCTGATGGCGGAAGCTCATCTGACGGCTCCTCGAAGAAGAGGCGGTACTGCTCACCGCATCCCAGGGCTGCGTTCTCATACTCTGTCGACGCGTAGCGGGGTGTCGCGCAGTCTTCACCGGACACGGCGTTGCCGACCGAGTCAGCGGTGATTGACGATTTGATTCCGTTGAAATCGCGAAGGACGACCGAATAGACGTATCCGGAGTTGTTCACCATCCAGAGCGGGAGTTCCGAGACTGTCTGGTTCACGGTCTGGGCCATGTTGTACCTCTCGACCCAGACGCGTCCTGTCTTCTCCGTCGAACCGTCACGAACCGTGATGTCCCAGTGCAGCCCGTCTGGGTATGTCACGTCCGTCTCGACGGTGTAGATGCCCTCTGATGTCGCCGTATAGGTTCCGTTTCCTCCGGCGACAGCACCATCGGGATCTGTCACAGTGACCGTCATGCTCACCCCAGGCGACGCTGGGGCGACGCTCACGGAAAGAGTTTCACCGCTCTTCAGATACGCGAAGAACCTGTTGCCGTCGGTGATGGTGCTTGGAAGCGGGGTGCTTGCCGCGTGAGCAGATGATGCGGGGGCAACGAGAGCGATAAACGAGAGAAGCGCCGCAAATAGTGCGACCACGACTCCCATTGCCACGCCTCGTGGCGCTCTCAGCGTTGCTGGTCCCCCGGGTCTGACCCGGGCTCTCGTTGTCGATTCCGCGCGAGATCCCTGCACGTTTCCCCTCCTGCGATCGTGCTCCACAGCGTTTCGAGCACGAGTGTGCCCAGCGGAATTCAAGCAGCGCGCCAAGCGGGTGAAAATGAGCTTCACAGAATTCACCCCTCCTTTTCACCTCTTCTTCCCAGAGTCCTCGAGATGGGGCTAGGGTAATGAGCGGTGTGCCTCAGAGGGGTGATGGCAACGGTGGCTTCCCAGGGCGATGATCTGGCTTCGCGTGAACGTCAGTTCGGGCTCTCCCCTGCGCGCCCTGCAGTTGGCATTCCACGACTTTCTCGTCTCGCGATCGAACGAGAAGAACCGCTCAGGCGCCTCAGTGCCGCCGCGGCCGACCCCATCTGCATCGTCCATGCCCCCGCGGGGTACGGAAAGACGACCCTTCTCGCCCAGTGGGCACAGCGACAGATGGCCACGGCCGACGCGCCTGTGCTTCTCTGGGTGACGATCGACAGCAGCTGCAACACTCGCATGCCTTTCTGGCGGCATGTCTCCACGCTGATTGAGGCAGCAGCGTCCGCGGCAGAGGTGGAAGTTGCTCCCGTCGAGCCTGGGGGTGACATCTCCAGCTCGCTGCTTCAAATCGTGGAACAGAATCTCGAGCAGCTCGGATCGAAGGTCACCCTGGTGATCGATGCCTGGGAGAACATCGCCGACCCGTCGATTTCGGAGGATCTGCTTCGGGCCGCTCGCGACTCGACGTCGATCTCGCTCGTCGCGGCGACCCGGAGCATCGAACCAGAATGGCTTCGAGCGGCGTCGCCGTACGGCCTCTCATTTTTGAGACGCGAAGACCTCGAGTTCACGACACAGGACTACTCTGCGATGGCCCGGCATGCCGACGTGCCACTCGAGCAGCGAGAAGTCCGAAGCGCTGTCGCAGAAACCGCGGGATGGCCGTTCGCACTTCGCATACTTCTCGAGCAGAGCCGAGATCATCTTCACACCGAGCTGACAGGCGGCGAGACCCTCGCCGCACTGCGTGAAAGTCTTGCCGACGAGATTTGTCGAATGCCCGGGGCCGGCTATCTTCTCGCGACCTCCATCGTCGATTCATTCAGCACGGAGCTTGCAGAATGGCTCGGAGCAGACCCGAGTGACCGCCACATTCTCGACATCGTCGAAAGCCGTGGCCTCGGTGCATGGGAGGCAAGCACCGCTCCGACATTTCGGCTTCAGCCGGTACTTCGCGAGGGTCTTTTCGCTCGGCTTGGCCCCGACTCTGCACGTCACGGGTTTCGCCGTCTCGCTCGCTGGCATGAAAAGAATGGGCATCTCGCTCGCGCCTTCTTCAGCGCGTTGGACGGTGAAGATGCGGCTCATGCCGTCTCGCTCGCACAGCGAGCGTTCGTGCCGATCACCGTCGCGCTTCAGCGTAATCCAGACGCACTCATGACACAGAGGCGCTCGTTCTTCTCGAGTGAGCCATTGCTGGGACTTCTCAACGGGATCGCTCACTACAGGGTAGGCAATACGCGCCGGGCCGTGCAGCGTTTCATGGCGACGATCGCGGTCAGCGAAGCTCAATTGATCGGTCGTTACAAAGAGCCGGGTCCCGATCAGGTGTGGGTGCAGGCTGCTCTGACCGCGGGCCTGCGATTGATCGGTCGCTACGAACTTGTCGAACCCGCCTATCGGAGATTTCGGCGGATGCTGAGACGGGTACACGATCCGCACGGGGTTCTCGAGAGTGCAGAGGTGCTCTTTGCAGCCGAGGGCGCAATCACGCTGATCTATCTCGGGAAACTCAAAGAGGCACGCGATCTCCTGCGCTATGAGACCGAGCCGCCGAGCGGAAAGACGTCGAGACATCATTACTATCCCGTGGCTCTCGCCCTGTATGTGGATGCAGCGGATGGACTCGTGTCACGCGCTGAATCTCATATTCATGAACTCGAACGCACCGGTCTGCCGCGTCAGTTTAATCCCAGCTTCTACGCGGTTCCCCTGCACCTCGCCCGCGCGCTCGTTCACCTTGAGCACCACCGATTCGACGATGCTGCGCTCTTCCTCAATCACTGCATGATCCATTGGAAGACGATCGAGATGTGGCCACTGCTCCTCGACGTCGACGTACGCATCACATGGCAGAAGTACGGGCCCGAAGCAGCCCTCACGCTCCTCGAGGAGCGACTTGCAGAGAAGGTGAAGAACCCGCCAATCAGTCCTCAGATGACGGCCCTCATCGACGAGCTGCGAGGCAAACTGCACGTCGCGCGAGGAGATCTCGGTGCCGCCCATGCACTGGCACCCGCGCGTCGCTACCGAGCGCACCCTCAACTCGCTGTTCCCCGGGCTCTCGCGTTCCTCTTAGGCGGGCAACCTGATCGCGCGCTCACGGTTGCCCAAAGCGTCGTCGATTCAGAGGGATTGACGCTTGCGAAGCGCGTTGAACTTGGCCTGCTGTCAGCGTCAGCCCACTTGCGCCATGGTGATGAGGAGCAGGCCTCCCGTCAGTTCGCCGAGATGACGCGCCTTGCTCTCGAGGCCGGTCTGCGAATGGTGTTCGCGGTCATGCCGCGATCCGACCTCGAAGCCCTCCTCCGCGAGTACCCACGAGCTGATGATGTCCGCAACGTTCTCGCAACCCTGCCGGAGCTGTTCCCTTCGCCGGACTCACCCGCGATCCTCACGGAACGCGAACGTGTGATTCTCGAGCGACTCGACTCCGCAGTGACACTTGCCGAGATCGCGGCGTCGCTCAGCGTCTCGATCAACACCGTCAAGTCGCAAGCGCGCTCGGTCTACCGAAAACTCGGCGCATCCGGCCGCGCGGCTGCGGTCAGCGAAGCGCACAGACGCGGCATCCTCTGACGACGACTCGCGCATACCTCGCCGGATAGGATGGTTCTGGTCCGTTCGTCTGACGGAAACGACCCCACCACTGGAGCAAGGTACCTGTGAGCATCCCTGAATCGACTGGCGCCGATACCGTCGCACACGCGATCGAGACACCCGATAAAGAGCAGCCCTATGCCGCTCTCGGGCTGAAGCCAGACGAGTATGCGAAGATCCGCGAGATTCTGGACCGGCGCCCAACCTCGGGCGAACTCGCCATGTACTCGGTGATGTGGAGCGAACACTGCTCGTACAAGAGCTCCAAGAAGTACCTGCGTCAATTCGGCAAGAAGGTCACGCCCGAGATGACGAAGAACCTCATGGTTGGCATGGGCGAGAACGCAGGCGTGGTGGATATCGGCGAAGGCTGGGCGGTGACCTTCAAGGTCGAGAGCCACAACCACCCCAGCTACGTCGAACCGTTTCAGGGAGCGGCGACCGGTGTCGGCGGCATCGTCCGCGACATCATCTCGATGGGCGCTCGACCCGTCGCGGTGATGGACCAGCTGCGTTTCGGCGCGATCGACGACCCCGACACCGCACGGGTCGTTCACGGCGTCACGAGTGGCATCTCGTTCTACGGCAACTGTCTCGGTCTGCCGAACATCGGCGGCGAGACGTACTTCGACCCCGTGTATCAGGGCAACCCTCTCGTCAATGCTCTCTCGGTCGGTGTGCTCCGCCACGATGACCTGCATCTTGCCAACGCGTCTGGTGTCGGCAACAAGGTCGTGCTGTTCGGCGCGCGCACGGGAGGCGACGGCATCGGCGGAGCATCCATTCTGGCTTCAGACTCCTTCGACGACGGCGGGCCCACGAAGCGCCCGGCCGTTCAGGTCGGCGATCCGTTCGCCGAGAAGGTACTCATCGAGTGCTGCCTTGAGATGTACCGCAGCGAACTGGTCGAGGGCATTCAAGATCTCGGCGCCGCCGGCATCTCGTGTGCCACGAGCGAACTGGCAGCCAACGGCGATGGCGGAATGTTCATCGAACTCGACGGCGTGCTGCTGCGCGATCCCTCGCTCACGGCCGAGGAGATCCTCATGTCCGAGTCGCAGGAGCGCATGATGGCCGTCGTGGCGCCCGAGAAGCTCGAGGCGTTCCTCGAGGTCGCCGCGAAGTGGGACGTCGAGACGAGCGTGCTCGGTGAGGTCACCGACTCGGGCCGCCTCGTCATCAACTGGCACGGCGAGGAGATCGTCAACGTTGACCCGTCGACGGTCGCGGTCGACGGCCCGGTGTACGATCGGCCCGTCGCCTACCCCGCCTGGATCGACGCGCTGCAAGCTGACACGGCGAGCGCGCTCGAGCGCAGCAATGATCCGTCTGTGCTTCGCGAGCAGGCCCTGAAGCTGCTTGGATCGGCGAATCTCGCCGACAAGAGCTGGATCACGGACCAGTACGACTACTACGTGCTGGGCAACACGGCACTTGCCTTCCCCGACGACAGCGGCATGATCCGCGTCGACGAGGAATCGGGGCTCGGCTTCGCGATCGCCACCGACGCGAACGGCCGGTACTGTCAGCTTGACCCTCGCGAGGGCGCACAGCTCGCCATCGCCGAGGCCTACCGCAATGTCGCCGTGACGGGCGCGATTCCCGCCGCCGTGACCGACTGCCTCAACTTCGGCTCTCCCGAGAACCCCGAGGTCATGTGGCAGTTCTCCGAAGCGGTTGAGGGACTCTCTGATGCTTGCCTTGAGCTCGGCATTCCGGTAACGGGTGGAAACGTATCGTTCTACAACCAGACGGGCGACACCCCGATATTCCCGACGCCCGTCGTCGGCGTGCTCGGCGTGATCGACGACGTGGCCCGCCGCGTTCCTTCGGGCTGGCAAGACGAGGGCGACAATATCTACCTGCTCGGAACCACGCGCACCGAACTGTCGGGTTCTGCCTGGGCGGGCACGGTGCACGGGCACCTCGGCGGGCGCCCCCCGAAGGTCGACCTGCAGCGCGAGAAGGATCTCGCGGCGCTGCTGCACGCGGCATCTCAGCAGGGGCTCCTCGGCTCCGCTCACGATCTCTCTGACGGCGGTCTCGCGCAGGCCCTGGCCGAATCGGTTCTGCGCTTCGGCGTAGGAGCACGCGTGTGGCTCGGCGAGATTATGGAGCGCGACGGTGTGGACGCAGCATCCGCCCTCTTCTCGGAATCGACAGGGCGCGTGATCGTGTCAGTTCCGCGCGAAGACGACGTGAAGTTTCGCGGGCTCTGCGAGGGGCGCGGCTACCCGGTGCTGCGCATCGGCGTCACGGACGGCACGGGAGAGAGCGCCTCGCTCGAAGTGCAGGACTACTTCACCGTCGCGACGGACGAGCTGCGCCAGACGCACGAGAACACGCTGCGCTCGCGCTTCGCCTGATCCGGAGTCTTCTCAGTCGGAGGCCGGGTGCACCGTGTAGCAGAGGTGCGCGAAGCCGCCGTATCGCTTGACCTCAGTCAGCTCAAGATCTCCGGGGTCGGTGTCGCGCGGAAACAACGGCGCTCCCCCAGTGAGCGCTGTCGGCGCAATCGAGACCTGAATCTCGTCGAGCGCGCCGATATCGTAGAACTGGCCGACGAGTTCGCCCCCTCCGACGAGCCAGACATCGAGACCGGATGCTGCGCGCACGATGTCGTCGAGATGCTGCTCGACATCGCCGCTGACGAGCCTCACGTCAGCCCCTTCCGGGATCGGAAGATCACGGCTCGTGAAGACGAACGTGGGGTGATCGCCGAAAAACGACGACCACTTATCGGGATGCTCGAGAAGCTTCGTCGAGTCGAGCACCCATTCGTACGTCGTGGCGCCTTCGACGATCACGCCGACCTCGCGCATGAAAGCGTCGTGATCGGGCGCCTCACCGGATTCGACCGCGAACAGCCAGTCGAGGGAATTCTCTTCGTCGGCGATGAACCCGTTCAACGACGTCGCCGTGTTGTAGACGATACGTGTCATGCTCCTCACGGTATTGCAGCATGGAGCTTCCGGGCGGAGACACGCGTTCAATCCATAACGTCGTTCTCGCGAGAACGCCACCCCTTGCGCCGCTCCCCTCACGCGGATGTAGGCTCGCGGTCACGGCGGCTTCGATGGAGCCGCTGAGCCGCAATCAGGGGAGCGGTTCACAAGATCGCTCCCGAAAGGAGAGCGAGATCATGGCACAATCGACGCCGTATACGAAGAAGGCCTACGGCCTGTCCATCGCGGCCGCGGTCGGTGGCTTTCTCTTCGGCTTCGATTCGTCCGTCATCAACGGTGCCGTCGACTCGATCGACAAAGCCTTCTCGCTCGGACCGGCCCTCACGGGGTTCGTCGTCGCGATCGCCCTGCTCGGCTGCGCGGTCGGCGCGTGGGTCGGCGGGGGTCTCGCAGACCGTTACGGTCGCCTGCGGGTGATCTTCATCGGCGGCATCCTCTTTCTCGTGAGTTCGATCGGAGCCGGCCTCACTATCGGCCCGTGGGATCTGCTTCTGTGGCGCGTGTTGGGCGGTCTCGGCATCGGCATTGCATCTGTCGTCACTCCCGCGTATATCGCTGAGATCTCTCCACGTCAGGTCCGCGGAACGCTCGCGTCGTTTCAGCAGCTCGCGATCACACTCGGTATTTTCGCCGCCCTGCTCAGCGATGCCCTGCTCGCGAATACCGCGGGCGGAGCGAGCGAGCAGCTCTGGATCGGCATGGAGGCGTGGCGATGGATGTTCCTCGTCGGTGCCGTTCCGGCGGTCGTCTACATTGTGCTCGCATTCACGCTCCCCGAATCGCCGCGTTATCTGCTCGCGAAGCATCGCGAAGACGAGGCTCGTGACATCTTCAAAACGCTCGTGATTGAGTCCGAGGTCGACCGCAACATCAATGACATCAACAAGGCGATCGAGGCGGACGAGAAGAACGCCAGCGCGTCGTTGCGCGGACCCAAGTTCGGGCTTCAAGGCGTCGTCTGGATCGGCATCCTCCTGTCGATCTTTCAGCAGTTCGTCGGCATCAACGTCATCTTCTACTACTCAACCAGTCTCTGGAAGGCCGTCGGCTTCACTGAGGAGTACTCGCTGCTCGTGAGCGTCATCACCGCGGTGACGAATGTCGTGCTCACGTTCGTAGCGATATTCCTCGTCGACCGCGTGGGCCGTCGCCCGATTCTGCTCACCGGCTCTGTGCTCATGACCATCGCCCTCGGCACTATGGCCCTCGCGTTCAGCTTCGCGACGAAGAGCGGCGAAGACGTCAGTCTTCCCGGTGCGTGGGGCCCGATCGCTCTCATCGCGGCGAACGTGTTCGTTGTGGGCTTCGCCGCTTCGTGGGGCCCGCTGGTGTGGGTGCTGCTCGGCGAGATCTTCCCGCCGCGCATCCGCGGCAAGGCACTCGGTGTCGCAGCATCCGCTCAGTGGCTGGCCAACTTCGCCATCACCGTGACGTTCCCGGCCATGTCGGGCTGGTCGCTTCCGATCACCTACGGCATGTACGCCGTGTTTGCGCTGCTCTCGTTCATCTTCGTGTTCGCCAAGGTGCCCGAGACCAAGGGCATGGAGCTTGAGCAGACCGAGACGCTGTTCACGAAGTGACGCCGACGGTCACGCGTCAAGCGGCACCGTCATCATCGTGACGATCGCGGCGATCGTGCGCTGCAGTTCGGTGTCGTCAGAGGGCGACGAACCGTTTCCGACCATGAGGCTGCGCTCGGCGGCACTGTGATAGGTCGCGACGATGATGCGCGCCGCGGCGGCCGGCTCGATTGCGAATCGCACCCCGAGAGGCTTGAGCGTCTCGACGAGCATGTCGCCGAGACGGGCGAGCAGCATGTCGGAATACTGCGCGAAATACGCGCCGAACTCGGGGTTGCGCAGTGCATGAATGCGAAACTCTCCCTCGATGAGGCACCAGTGACGGTCGTCACCCTGCAGTCGAAGAAACTCCCCCACGGCGGCCGTGACCGCTTCCAGCTTCTCTTCGTGCGTGCCTGACATGAGCCCCGAGAGCTTGGGAATTTCGGCTTCGATGCCCAGCTGCACCTTTTCGATCCGCTCCGCGTTCTCGCGTTCGGCGAGCGCCATGAAGAGTTCGGCCTTGCTCTCGAAATTCGAATAGAACGCGCCGCGCGTGAACCCCGCGCGCTCGGCGATGAGCTCGACGGGAGCGGCGTCGACGCCGACCTCCGCAAAGACATCGTAGGCGGCGTCGAGCAGGCGATCCCGCGTCTTCTGCCGACGCGCGGATGCTGTCTCAACCGGCGGGTTTGTCATCCTGACACCTTCCTGAATTCGTTTTGCAATACACGATTGTATCGAATACATTCGTGTATTGGATACATTCCTGTATCGATCTTCTGGAGAACCGTGTCTTCCTTCCTCTACTCCCTCGGCCGTGCCATGCACCGCACCCGCAAAACGGTGATCGGCCTCTGGATCCTCCTACTGGCGATGCTCGGAGCTGGAGCCCTGCTGTTCAGCCAAGACATGGACAACAGCATCTCGATTCCCGGCACCGAATCGCAGCAGGCACTCGACTCGCTCAGCGCCACCTTCCCTCAGGTCAGCGGCTCGAGCGCGCAGATCATCGTCGTTGCACCAGAGGGCGAGACGGTGACGGATGCTGACATCCAAGAACCCGTCGAGGCCGCCGTCGACACCCTCTCTGACATCGACCATGTCGATTCAGCAACCTCTCCCTTCGACGACACAGTCTCGGGCAGCATCAACGATGACGAGGATGCTGCGCTGATTCAGGTACAGCTCGACGGAAGCACGTTCGAGATTCCGGAGTCCACAAAGACGGCCTTACAGGACGCAGTCGCTGATCTGAAGACCGAGCTCCCCGACGGCGCTCAGGCATCCCTCGGCGGTGAGCTGTTCAGCCAAGAGATGCCAACGATCAGCATCGTCGAAGGACTCGGCTTGATCGTTGCACTCGTCGTGCTCATTCTCACGTTCGGCTCGTTCCTCGCGGCCGGAATGCCACTGATCACCGCCATCGTCGCCGTCGGAGCATCCATGTCGCTCATTCTCGGCGCGACGGCGTTCACGTCGATTACGTCTACGACGCCAATGCTCGCGCTCATGCTCGGTCTCGCGGTCGGAATCGACTACGCCCTCTTCATTATCTCGCGCCACCGCGATCAGCTGCGCGATGGACTCGACGTCAGGGAGTCCATCGCTCGCTCTGTCGCCACAGCAGGATCAGCCGTCGTCTTCGCCGGTCTCACGGTGATCATCGCTCTGCTCGGGCTCGGCGTCGCGGGCATTCCGTTCCTCACGGTCATGGGCGTGGCCGCAGCTCTCGGCGTCGGCATCGCCGTGATCGTCTCGCTGACGCTGCTGCCAGCGCTGCTCGCCGTCTCGGGCGAGCGCCTGCGACCGAAGCAGAAGAAGCGTACTCTCGACGACGGCACAGCGACGGCTCGCCCCAACCGGTTCTTCCTCGGCTGGGTGCGCGCGGTCACGAAGCGGCCCCTTGTCACGATCATCGGCGTCGTCGCGGTGCTCGGCGCCGCCTCGGTTCCGGCACTCGGGCTCAAGCTCGCTCTGCCCGATGCCGGTGGCCTGCCCGAAGACAACTCCGCTCGGCAGACCTACGATCTGGTGTCTGAGCACTTCGGCGAAGGCTACAACGGCATGCTCATCGTCACCGGTCCCATCATCACGAGCACCGACCCACTTGGCCTCATGGAAGACCTTGGCGACGAGATCGCCGAGCTCGACGGCGTCGAGTCCGTTCCGCTCGCCACGCCCAATGAGACCGCCGACACGGGCATCGTGCAGGTTGTTCCCGAGCACGGCCCCGATTCTGACGAGACGAAAGCACTCGTGCACGAGATCCGTTCGATGCACGACTACTTCCTCGACGAGTACGACGTCGATCTCGCCGTCACCGGATTCACAGCCGTCGGCATCGATGTCTCGGCAAAGCTCGGTCAAGCGCTCCTGCCATTCGGCCTGCTCGTCGTCGGGCTCTCACTCGTGCTGCTCACCATGGTGTTCCGCTCGATCGCCGTGCCGATCAAGGCAACGCTCGGATACCTGCTGTCCGTTGGAGCGTCGTTCGGCGCCGTGACGCTCGTCTTCGGTGACGGCGTCTTCGCGGAGGCGCTCGGCGTCGCGCGAACGGGCCCCGTGATCAGCTTCCTCCCGATCATTCTCATGGGCGTGCTGTTCGGGCTCGCCATGGACTACGAGGTGTTCCTCGTCTCGCGCATTCGCGAAGACTACGTGCACGGCAAGAGCGCGCGCCGCGCCATCGAAACCGGCTTCACGTCGTCGGCGAAGGTCGTGACGGCGGCCGGCGTGATCATGATCGCAGTGTTCGCCGCCTTCGTTCCCAGCGAAGACGTCAATATCAAACCGATCGCGCTCGGGCTCGCCGTCGGCGTGTTCGTCGATGCGTTCATCGTGCGCATGACGCTCGTGCCTGCCGTGCTCGCGCTGCTCGGCGACAAAGCGTGGTGGATGCCGAAATGGCTCGACCGTGTACTGCCGTCGTTTGACGTCGAAGGCGAGGGGCTTGCCCGCGAACTCGAGCTCGCCGAGTGGCCTGCTCCGGACGCCCGACTCGCCGTTGCCGCAGACGACTTGTCGCTCCGCGTCAAGGGCGAAGAGATCCTGGCTCCGACGCACGTGCGCATCGCTCCTGGAACGGTGCACGCCGTGCGAGGAGACAGTGCACGCGCCGTCACTGCGCTGCTTCTCGCGATCACCGGCCATCTGCCCAACGCGACGGGCATTCTCAAGGTCAATGGACTCGTACTCCCCTCCCGCGCATCGGCGGTACGCCGCTCGGCCGGCTACATCTCGCTCGCCTCGTCCGGCCAGCCGATCACAGACGTCAGGGCCGCGCTCGCAGAGAAGCCGCGTCTGCTCGCCATCGACGGCATGGACCACGTCACGGAGCCCGCGCAACGCGAACGCTTGATCGCGACACTCTCGAAGGCGCACTCCGCTCACAATGCGCCGACCATCGTGCTGGGCTGCGGCGCAGCATCCGACCTCGATATCGCCGACGACGAAACGCGCGTCGACGACCTCAACTCACGCTCACTCGTTTCGGAGGCATCCGCATGAGCAACCCCTTTGCATCCATCGAACGCACCGACAGCACCAAGCGCATGCGGCCGCTCACTCTCGTCGGGCTGCTGCTCGTGCCCTTCATGATCGCCGGACTGCTCGTGTGGGCTCTGTGGAACCCGACCGACCGCCTGGACTCAGTGAAAGCTGCGATCGTCAACAACGACGAGCCGGTCGAGGTCAACGGTCAGACCGTGCCCCTCGGGCGGCAACTCGGGGCAGGTCTCGTGGGCAGCGACGATGAGGAGACCAACTATTCGTGGGAGGTGACCGATTCTGACGGCGCGAGCGAGGGCCTGAAGGACGGCACGTATGCGGCAGTGGTCACGATCCCCGAGAACTTCTCGGCGGCGGCGACGTCGACCGCGGGCGATGCCGATGAGGCCGAGCAGGCAGTGATCGACGTCACGACAAGCGAGAAGTCACGGCTCATCGATGACGCGATCAGCCAGGCGGTCACGACGACGGCGGCCAATGTGCTCGGCACGAATCTGACGACGAACTATCTCGACAATGTGTTTCTCGGGTTCAACACCCTGCATGATCAGCTCGGGGATGCTGCCGACGGTGCAGGCGAGCTCGCGAACGGCACGTCAGAGCTCTCCGACGGAATGAGCCAGGCGGCCGACGGGGCGGGTGAGCTCGCTGAGAACTCCGACGATCTCGTGACGGGTGCGCAGGGTCTCGCGGACGGTGCCTCGGGAATCGCCGATGGCGCGAGCGATCTGTCCTCCGGTGCGAGCGATCTCTCTGACGGCGCCGCGCAGTCCGCAGAAGGCGCCGCCGGTATTGCGGGCGGTGCGAGCAAGCTTGGCGCCGGTCTGCAAGGGCTCGTCGATGGGCTCAACGAACTGAAGAATCAGACGGCTGGCCTCCCTGCGCAAGCGAAGAAGCTCTCCGACGGGGTGAACAGCCTTACGGGCAGTCTGACTGAGGACATGGCGCCGTTGGCGGAGCGATGCTCAGCTGGAGAAGACGACGCTTGCCAGGGCCTCGCTCAGGCCGTCACTGCAACCACAACAGCAGATAAAGATGGAACCGGGACAGCAGACGTAACTGAACTGGGGGCAGGAGTTAAACAGTTCAGCGAAGGCATGCAGCCCCTTGCGGATGGCATCGCCCAGGCAGCATCCGGTGTCGCTGGGGTCCAGACTGCCGCAAACGGTCTTTCCTCTGGAGCAACCAGTCTCTCCGAAGGACTCACAGCACTCTCGGGCGGCGCATCGCAACTCGCCGGCGGCGCTGGACAGCTGGGCTCCGGTGCGGAACAGCTGTCGGCGGGTGCCACGCAGTACGCCGCAGGAATCGAAAAGTACACGGGCGGCGTCGTCTCGCTGAGCGAGGCAATGACCAAGCTCGGAGAAGGCACGGCGAAGCTCGATGACGGCGCGAGTTCGCTCGCGGACGGCCTGGACCAGGCTGTCGAGCAGATTCCCAACTACAGCGAGTCAGAGCGCAGCTCGCTCTCTGAAGTCGTCGCCGACCCCGTCTCGACCGATGAGGACGACAGCGCAGCCTTCTCGTTCGGGGCCAGCGGCATTCCGCTTTACGCCGTCATCGCCCTATGGATCGGCGCACTCGCAACGTTCTTCTTGATGCGAGCCACACCGCGCGGCGCACTCGGGTCCACGCGTTCGGCGTTCATGCTGATGCTTCGCTCAGCGCTGCCCGGTCTCGTACTCGGTGTCGTGCAGGGCGTTCTCGTCTCGATCATCGTGAGCATCGCACAGGGGCTCACCTTCGCTGAGGGCCTTGGCTTCGCCGGAATCGCAGCGCTCATCGGAGCATCGTTCGCTGCCGTCAATCAAGCGCTTGTCGCCGCGCTCGGCGGCGCCGGGCGGTTCATCTCGATGATCGTCGGAATCCTCGCCCTCGCAACGGGCGTGATCTCGACCGTGCCAGGCGTGCTCGATCAAGCATTCGGGATGCTGCCGGTCAGCCCCGCGCGAGATGCATTGAGCGCCGTGCTCCTCGGCACACCAGGCGTCGGCGGAGCAATTGTCGCTCTCGCGGTATGGCTCGTCGGATCCCTCGCCGTAACGACGCTCTGCGTCGCCCTGCGACGAACGGTCTCCGCCCGAAAGCTGGCAGCCGCGCCCGCGTACTAGGATCGCTGCCGTTCGTTCTCGTTGCGATCGGGGCAGCCTACGTGGGATCAGTGAGGCCCAGCGCTGCTGCGTTACTCCTTCGGCAGAATGGTGCTCACCGCGGCCTGCGATCGAGCACTTGCTCGCGGAGGATGTCGGCGTGCCCGGTGTGCTGAGCAAGTTCGCGTAGCATCTGGAGGTGAATGGCCCAGACCGCGCGTGGCTTATCTCCGTGCACGGACGCGTCGAAGGTCAATTCTGCGATCCGCTCGCGCGATTCTTGGCAGCGCCGCTCGTAAGCCTGCTGGACTGATGCGATCGTGTCAGCCTTCGTCACCGTGAACGACCGGTCCGGCGTGCTCGCGATTCCGATGTCCGCGAACGAGCGGTTCGTGAGAGCACGATTGAAGTAGAAGCCCTCTAGATAGGTCGCGTGCTTGACCAGTCCCAGAAGTGTCGTCTTCGACGGCACGAGGCGTGTCTTCGCCTCATCTTCCGTTAGCCCATCAAGAGAGGACTGCAACGCTGCGCGATAATGATCGATCAGTTCCGTGACACGGCTCCGCATCGCATCGACGATCTCCTCGCTTGAACCGCTCACCGAGTCTTCGGCATTCGTGCCGCGCTCTCGGAGTGCATCTTCTTGCATCGCTGGCGCCTCCTTGTCTGCGCGCGGCGCACGACGCGCGCGGTGCTGAGTTCAGCGTGTCGGAGTGCGGCATCGCACGCAAGGTCTCTTGCACTTTCAGCAAAGCGGACGCACTCCGGGCGAGGCATTGCACCATCAATGCCGCTGCCAGGCAAAGGCGAAGGGCCCGAACTCCGGTTCAGTACCGGGGTCCAGGCCCTTGTAGTCCGGATTTGGCGGTCTGAGCCGCCGATCCTGATTAGATCAGATGCCCGTGGCGTCGAAGTCCGACACGCTGCTGGACTTCTGTCGAAGCGACGTGCCCATCTCGTTGATGCCGTTGATCGCCTGGTCGATACCGGAGTTCAGCTCGCGGTAGCCCTCACCGAAGCGCTCCGACGCGACCTCGGTAACGAAGCCCTCACCGAGAAGGTCCTCGACCTTACCCAGAAGCGTGGTCAGCTCGGTGCGGAGGTTCTCCGCGCCGGTGTCAAGCGCTCCGGCCGTAGCCTCAACCTGTTCGTGACTAAAGTGAAAAGCCATTCTGGCAACCCCTTCTCGTAATTTTCAACGTCTACACGTTAGTTAACCGTCATCGCAGAACGTTGCCAATGGGGAGGAGTCCCCACCTGCCGCTAGTTGAGCGACCTCGCGATCTCGCGCATCATCGACACCGCGGCATCCGTCGAGATGTGCCCACTCTCGCACAGACGCCTCACGCCGTCGGTGGTACGCCGACGCAGGTCGACTTCGTCGAGATCATCCCGTTTTCGCAGAATCTTCGCAATATGCTCACTCAACGCCGCGTCGAACTCTCGCCCTTGCGGGGTGTCTCCGTGCAGAGCCTGGACCATCGTTTGACGTTTCCGCGTCCAGAAGAAGAGAGCGATGTAACCGACCGCGGTGACGGCTGCGCAGACGACTCCGATGGTTGCTCCGGGTACAACCCAGTAGCCGTAGTTCGAAATATGCATGCTGATCATGACAGTGCCGAGCGCAAACAAGACCCCGTAGACGATAAACAGCGGTGGTGAGTACGGGAGCGATCGAGGCGAGCTTCGCTTCTCGATCAATACAGAGGCGACCAGCGACGCGACGCCGAGGAGCCCGATAATCACGGTTGGCACTCCGATTTCAAGGAAGTAGTCGTCGAAATCGGTCACGGAATTCGGCAGGAACAAGACGCCCACCGTCACGGTGAGCAGGATGATCACCGTAACCACAGCGATTTTCTTCGGCTTGTTCGCATCCTTGCGAACAATCGATATCCGACGATCGAGATCAGACTGAAGTACGTTGGCGATCTTCTTCTCAGATCGCCCTGCTGCGGATGCACGAAGCGCCGTGAGACGTTGCGCCGGCGATGACCAGGCCGGCAGCGCCTGCGCCCGCGTGAGCGAGATTCGATCATCTCCCGAGGGGGGAGTGACGTTCTCGAGCCCCGGAACCTGCCGAAGGACTTCCTGCCAGTTCGAACGCGCGTCGGTCATAGGCTCCTTCTAATCGACGTTCAGACTACCAGCCAACGCCACAGCATCGTCCAAAATCACACCGATCATATGAGCATGCATATCGACGATGTCGACGATCACGAGCATGTTGTCTTCCACTCGCGCGAGTCGCAGACTCCCCGCGACGAGCGCCTCTTCACCGTCGATGTGAACCGGGATCGTATGAGCCACGCTGATTATGCGCTTACCTTTGACGGACTCGTGCTCGACGACCTGTGGGAACGAGTAGCTGGCAGCGTCGCCGGTGAGCAGCTCTGCAACCGGGGTCACTCCGTCGTACTCCATGATGTAGCTATGGGCCACAGTTTCAGTACCGAACTCACGAGGGAAATACCAGAACTTGCGCGAGGCTACGTCGTGATGAATGTCAGTGATAACGCGCGCCGCCTTCTCAGTACGTTCGCGCAGTTCAGCTTCACCCGGTAGCCCGTCGGCCGCCTGGAAAGAAGCAGCCTTGGCCCACTGCTCCGCAGATTGGAACGGACCCGCCGGAAATTGAAGAGGAACTTCGATCCATGCCTCGGGGTCGAAGTCGACGTCTGACGTGGGATGAGACGTCATGATGTCTTCACCCAGTTGAAGGTTCCCGCGATGGCATCGAAAAGATCACTGACGATTCCAATGAGTTCGCTCTTCTCCTCCCCCGGAGGCACGATTAACGTCGCGCTGAGCATCAGTGGCGCTCGACCGGTTGACTTCGGTGCCTCAAAGAGGTGGTGAACGGTCAGCGCTCCAACTCCCACGTCGCCTTCGGGAAACGTCGACTGTCGTTCCTCCCAGCGCCAGACGGCGAGCCCGTTCATCGTGCTTTCCTCGAACTCGTGTCGCTTCGTCAAGCGATTTCGAAAGTCGTCGAGCTGATGCGCACCGCCGATCGGTGCCGGCAGAACCACAATGGATGCTGGAAGAAGAGCCCCATCGATTGCCTTGACCGGCAGGTAGATTGACGATGCGCGCCGCTTCTTCATGTCCATGAACAACCGGTGCGTCAGCGCCCGGTAGTACATGTAGTCTTTGGCCTGCCCCCGAGGCTGAAATACCTTCTTCAGACTGTCGACGAATGCTTTCTCTGCCTCATCGTCGACCGAAAACCGTTTCCACCCCGGTGGGAAGAGGAGCGAATAGGTGACAGACGGCCGAGTCGCCTCGGGTGGCGCACCTGTCAACTCCGATTTCAGATCCATACCGACCCCAACCCCGCTGAGCGGCTCATGTTAGTAGCTGGCATTGGCCTCGTTGTATGGGGGATTCGTGATGAATGGTGACACCACGTTGTCCCTGGTGCCTGTGTAAAGCCCGTTCAACGACGAAGAGTTGTTGATCACGTCCATGTACGACTGCGGATGAGTCAGCCCATATACGTTGTGGGTCAGGTTATTCATCGGCGTTGCCGGTACCGGAGTCCGAGGCGTCATCAAGCCGAACTCGTTGCGCACGGGGATGCTTCTCGGGCCGGCCGTTGCATTGCGCCACATGCCGCTCAGTTCCTGAACTGTTTGCCTGCCAGATCCTCTACCCGCAGCACGTAGGCCACCGAGGACGTCGTCGCCGTACCTCACGGAATTCACAAGCCCTCGACCACCACGCCCGACGACCCGCGCGACCCCGCCGCCGAACGGAATCAAGCCGACGGCGCCGACAATGACGTCCCCCCACGAGCCTTCTCCCTGGCTCAGGGCGTATATGTCTCGACTCAGCTGAACCACGGCGACAACCGTCGTGACAACCAGGATGACACCAGCGATCGGCCCTGAAACGAACAGCGCGACGACAGCGAGGACGAAGCAGATCTTGTTCAAGATCTTCATCAGATCGGCGAACCAGCCATCGTTGTTATCTGCCTCAGTGATGGCCGATTCGATCCCGTTGACCGCTTCGTCGTAGCCTTCTTCCCACGTCACATAGTGGGCATCGAACTCCGCCCACAGTCCCTCAAGCGTTGACCGCGCAATGCTGAGGGCTGACTCAGCGTCTTCGAGGTCGCTCTGCGCCGCTGCCTTTTCGGCGTCAGTAGCCTCCTCTTCCCAGATCCACGTCCTGTTGTTGTCAGAGACGACTCCCTGGGCATCGTCGTGGGTCTCAATCGCCGTTGAGACGCTGGTCTGTGCCGTCGCGATCTCTTCGACGAGCGGGTCGATGTTGCGTGTCGCCGCGCGCAGGACCTCGGCGTAGGCGACGAGAGACTTGCCCGTGCCCGTGTAGCGCGTTGCCGCTTTACTGAGGTCACCGTGAATCTTGCTTGCCGCTTCACGCACCTTGTCGACGGCTTCACTGATCTGTTGGGTTCCCTCACCGATCATCTTCAGTGACGTAGCCGTGTCATCCATCGTCTCGCCGACAGTTTTGAGGTAGTCACCGCGCCGGTCGATGTCATCGGCACTTCCATCGAGAACCATGAGGTGGTGGCCCTGAGGAGAATAGGTACCGAGGTAATCCATGAGGTGTATCCACTTCCTTGATTAAGAATCAGACGGGTGTGTTGTCTCTGCCGCCTTGCGAAAGAGCCTCGTGCTCGCTGGTTTCTAGTTGGCTAGCCAGGTTCGCGTCATAGTCGTCGTAGGCAGTAATGATGTCGTGCAGATGCTCTCGCAGCTTTCCCAGCCCGTCGGAGAGCTCGGCACGGTTGTCGTTCCAGTCCTTCTCAAAATCTTCGACCTTGTTCTTCAGGTCGTGATTGTCGAACGGCACCCCCACCGATGCAGCAACGTCCTCGTTGCGGTCGGCGACCGCGGCGAATTCGTCGACCGCAGTTTTCAGCCCGGACTGGACGTCCCTGAGATCCTGCATGTTCAGCCAAATCTTCCCAGGCATTACTGCATCACCCTTCCGCCAGCTTGTGGTCGAATTCGCCGGACTTCTCGGCAATCGTGCGCAGACCGGAGGCCATGTCGGCAAGACCGCCTAATGCTTGAACGAGACCAGACGACAGCTGCCTGTAGCCATCTCCGAACCGTTCAGACGCGACCTCCGTGACAAATCCCACGCCGAGGAGCTCTTCGACCTCGCGCAGCAGATCGTCGACTGTTGTCACCATCGACTCGCCCCCGTCTTCGAGCACCTTGGCGGTGGCGTCCATGTCGCCGAAGTCCATGTGAAAGACTCGCAAGCCCACAACGCTCCCCTTTCGCTCATCAGCCAACTGTCTATACGCTAACGAAGTTCATGTTTCGTAGCGATGGGGACTACTCCCCGAAACGCTCCCCGTCACGGTGAGACAAGCGGCACCTGCACACGCAGAACTTGCCCGTTCTGCACCATGAACCCGCGGCCCTCGGGCGACTCATGACGGGCCACGCGCGGGAACGGCGTCTTGAAGATCGTGTCACCGTCATGCGTATCCGGTTTCAGGATGATCCCGGCGCGCCCCGCTTTCATCTCCCCGACCAGACCAATCCCCGATGACAGATTGGCGACGTCTGCCTCTGTGATGAGGATATGATCGCTGCGGTTGACCTTCTTCGCGAGTTCTGCGAGTGGTTTGTCTGCCGCTGATCCGCTGAACTGCGTGACGTTCTCCACGACGATCACCAGCTTGTCCGCAATGTCTTCGTCGCTGACGATCTCCGAGAGTTCCTTCACGAGCTCGACGACGTCGTCCACGCGAACAGCGCTCCGCGTCCACGCCATATCGTCGGCGAGCTTCGCACGACGACCCGCAATATGGAAGAGCTTTGCGCTGGGATCCCACGCCGTGATCGTGCGGGAGAGCGCTCGCAGAGTATTTGTCTTTCCGCTCCGCGGCGGTCCGCCGATCAGGAACGTTCCAATCGGCTCGAACCCGCACGGATCGAGCGTCTCCTCCGAGATGCCCACGACCGGCAGATCGTTCGCTGCCTCTGGCATGTCTTCGATCGCCGCTTCCTTCGGCAGTGCGCCAATTTCGGGAGCAACACTCACGCCCCTGGCGACCAGCTCCGCAGCAAGCGCTTCGGTCGCGCGCGTCTGTTCTGAGACGTTCGCGGTTCCGCCAATCACGGCAAGCTGCGTCTCGTAGCCGTCGATGACGGCACGACCCGGAGGCGAGCTCTCGTCGAGCACGTCCTTCGGGGCACCGAGAAGCTGGTACGACGCCGGATCGGGCAGACGCAGAATTGTACGGCGCTGAATCGCCGCTGTGACGGCGCTCGGAACGCTTCCGCTGCGGTCAGCCGTCAGCACGACGTGCATGCCGAGCGGCCGTCCTTCACCGAGCAGCCGGATGAAGGCGTTATAGAGGGGTGCGCGCGCCAGCGTGGTCTCGTATTCGGAACGGAAGGCGCCGAAGCCGTCCAGCAGCAGCAGAATCCGAGGCTCGTCGGGAACTCCGGCGAGCTCTCGGTACTCGGCGATGCTGCCGGCGTTAACGTTTGAGAACTCTTCTGATCGCCGGTTGAGCTCGCCACGCAGAGTCTTCAGAAGGCGTGAGACACGCTCGTAGTCATCGCCGGGAACGACGGACCCGACGTGCGGCAACGCCTCGATCGAGCGCAGTGCTCCGGTTCCGAAGTCCATGCCGTACACGTGGACCGGGCCGCCCTTGTCGCCGAGAACGCAACTGATGGCCAGCGTGCGCAGCAACGCCGTCTTTCCTGTACCGCCGGTTCCGTAGACCGCCATGTGGCCGTCACGGTCCGGATAGAAGTAGCTCGGTTCCTGCGCCTGGTTTTCAGGCTTGTCACTGACGCCCATCACGATGGCATCGTCAGAGCGATGCGGAAGCTTCGTGAGGTCATACGTATCGGGCAGATCGTCGAGCCACGGCCGCCGAGGCTCCGGTATCTGCGCATCTTTCGCTGCTGCGACGAACGAGGCGACCATGCGCGCCTGATCGTTCGGACCGAGATCTTCCTCTTCTTCGTGCACGTCGTTTTCGACATCGGATTCCCACGGAATGAGGCTTCCGAAGTGGAACTCGGCGACATCGACGGCGCTCTGCTCTGGCTCGTCGGTCGTCCAGCCGCCGGCATACCCGGACTGAAATGGAATGAGCCGCCCCGGACCCGTCTTGGCGATGCCTCGACCGGGGATCGTGGGGTCGAATGTGCCCGCGATCGGGTCGCCCACCACGTCTTTGGAATCGCTTTCGTCTGCCATGCGCAAGGCCACACGCAGGTTCGTATTGGCCCGGAGGTTGTCTTTGATGACACCGGCCGGACGCTGAGTAGCCATGATCAGATGGATGCCGAGGGAGCGGCCACGCTGTGCGATGTCGACGACTCCGTCCACGAATTCGGGGACTTCCCCCGCCAGTGCGGCGAACTCGTCGATCACCAGCACGAGGGCGGGCGGGCACTCGGGATCGCCGCGCTTCTCAAGCTCAAGAAGATCTTTCGCCTTCTTGCGATTCAGCACGTGCTCGCGGTAGTGCAGCTCCGCGCGCAGGCTCGTCAGCGCTCGGCGCACCAGGTGCGGGCTGAGGTCCGTCACCAATCCGACGCAGTGCGGCAGGTTGACGCACTCGGCGAACGCGGAGCCGCCCTTGTAGTCAACGAAGAGGAAGGTGACGCGGTCAGGACTGTACTCGGCGGCCATTCCGAGCACCCACGCCTGCAGAAACTCTGACTTACCCGACCCCGTCGTTCCGCCCACGAGAGCGTGAGGGCCCTGGACACGCAGATCAAGGTGCATGGCGTCTGGAGACCCCTGCCCGATGAGCGCTCGCAGTGTCCCGGCGCGCTTGCGTCGCACCGGTGCGCCGCCGCTGCGGTCGATGATTGACGCGTTCTGGCTCCAGCGCTCAAGCGCCGCCTTCGGGTCGTCGGCGAGTTCTGTGCCCGTCAGGCTCAGCAGAGAGACGCTTCGCGGAAGATCGCTGGAGTCGGCGATCACGGCGCCCGCATCGACGACCGGGGCGAGACGCCGGGCCAGCATCGTGGCGTAGTGCTGCGATACCCCTTCGACATCGACATCGTCGACGGTGATTCCCTGACGGACGAAGCTCACCTGTGCGTGGTCGAGGCCGCCCGAGACATCGACGACCGTTCGGCACGCTGCGGGCAGCGCCTCAATGGTCGGTGCCATCCAGACCGCGTAGATCCTCGCGTCGGCCGCCCGCTCGATCAACTGGACAAGCCGAGCCCGGTCGACGTCGACATCATTATCGATGTAGATGATGAGGACGGGCGTTTCCGGCTCGAAGTCCGAGGTGAGATTGTCGTCCCCTACGCGGGTTCCACGGTGCGCGGCGGACGCCTCATCACTGTGAGCCCCACGCGCGTTATCGTCGTTCCGCATCTTGGCCAGCCGCGCCGCGACGAGGCCCTCCAGGGCATTGAGCAGCTCGGTGCCCGTCGCCGGGTTGTCGGCGAGTGGAAAATCGCCGAGCGGGTTGTGCGGGGATGTCGTATGCGGCATCCATTTGAGCCATTCGAACTCGCTCGCTATTCCCGTGCTCGTCAACGCTGCGAACGTGACTTCTGAAGGCGAGTGCAACCCAGCGAACTGCACGCCGAGAGCGCGTACCGTGTCGCAGACGGCTCCTGTCTCTCCGCACACGCCAAGCGCGCCCGCAACGTGAGGATTCTCGACGACCGGAACGTGGGCGATCTTCTCGTACCGCGCGTTCAGCGCGTCCAAGCGCACCCGGTAATCTTCGATGCCGCCGACTTTCTCGAGTTCACCGATCGTGAGACGACGAGGCATCTCCCCGATACCGAGGCGCACGTCAAGGAAGTTCCAGTGCTCGGGTCTGCGCGTCCAGAGCATGGGGCCGAGCTGCTGGGCCTCATCGAAGATCTCGGCGACTGATGGGCTCTCGCGCAAGCGCGTCTGACGCTCCTCTGGCTCTTCCGCGATGAAATGGTCTTCGAGCGCCTCAAGCTGCAGCTCAAAGTTGAAGATCTCCTTCTTCTGCTTCTTTGACGTGCGGGAACTCTGCATCAAGAAGTTCCCGATCATCATCATCGGTGCCATGGCAATGAACCCGAGGCTCAAAGGGTTGCGCGTCATCGCGTACATGAACCCGCCCATCAGCACGGGGGCGATCATCATGATCCACGGGAACGGGCGCTCTTCCTTCTCAGACGGCACCTCGGGGGGAGGCATCTCCGTGCCCACATAGCGCAGTTCGACGCGCGGGGAACGGTTGTACGCGAGGAATCCGCCTCGCTCGATGATGGTTCGCTCGCCCGCAGCCGAATCATTGAGAGGCGTCACGGAGATGACGGTGTCACCCAGCGTGGCGCGACGCCCTTCCATCATGCGCAGGCGGGGCACAACTCCGCCATCGACAAGAATCCCGTTCGCCGAGTTGAGGTCGACGATCTCGATTCCGGCCGGGGAGATCTCGATGCGCGCGTGCTTCTTCGACACCATCGGGTCGTTGAGCGTGACCGTGGCGCTGGAGTCGCGGCCGATGGTTCCGCTGCCCTCGGGGAGCATGACGCTTCGACCGGCATCTGGCCCATTCAGAATCGTGAGAACAGCTGCCGCCGTCTCGTCGCTTCTCGTGGCGGCGTCGACGATCGACACGTCGAACCCGGAGCCGAGCGCCGCCTCGCCGATGGGACTGTCGGGATCGAGAACGACGTGCTGCCTGCCGTCGGGCGATGCCACCGAGAGCGTGACGTCGTCTGTCGCCCAGGGCGCGAGCGAGAGATGCGGGTCGTCGTGCAAGAACGTGCGGGCGACATCGCCCACCGTCGCCGTGGAATCCGCCGTAACGACGACGTCTGACGTTCCTCCGCTCTCGTGCCGAAGTACGACTTTGAGCTTCACTGTCGTGCCCCCTTCGTCATGACGCGGAATTCGCAGTCGCCGCACCGTACAACGGAGCCGCCGAGCATCACGGGAGCGAAGGGCTCGACTTTCTGCTCACTACCGTCGGGAAGAACGATGACAGTGCCGTTCGCCGACCCACGATCTTCGATCCAGACACCTCGAGGTTCGGTGCCGAGAAGCGCGTGCGTCTTCGACATCGAGTGCGAAGGATCGTTGACGGGAACGAGGTTCACGTTCTCCCCTTCTCGGGCCTGAGGGTTGCGCCCCAGCAGGGCGGGAACGGACGTGATGTCGGCAGAGACTCCTGCGCCCTCGACGACGTAACTCGCCTGCGCGGCAGGAGCCGGCGCTTGCGGCTCTCGAGCCGTCGGCGCCTGCCGCTCGTGGGGCGCGGACACCTGCGACCGCTGTGGTTCCTGCGGCTGTGGAGCTCCGCCGGACGAGGGGGACGTCTGCGGTGCGTCGCCAGCCCAGTCTTCGCGGCGCTCACCCGGAGGAAGAATGGGGTTCTCGCCCACGACGCCTAGTCGAGAACGCGCGCTCGGGGCGAAGTGGGCGTCGGGCGAACCGTGTGTCGCGAGCGACGGCAGGTCGGTCTCGACGATCCTCTCGGGCCGAGCGATCCGTCGTTCGGCCCGACGCAGCGCCTTGAGGTCCAGCGGGTTGAGCCCGAGGCGAACGTCAATGACGCGGCTCTTCGACACGCGATCAAGCCAACCGATGCCCCGTTCGCTCCACAACGACGAGCAGAGAATCACCGCCGGACCGATCAGCGGTAGAACGACGTTGGACGCTTGAAGAATGACGGTGCGCAGCACGATGCGCCAAAAGCCGGGCTTGCGCATCAACACGACGCTCACAGAACGAATGCCGGCGAGCGCCTTGCCGATCGTCAGCCCCTTCAGACCGTGCAGAGCGACCTCGACGATGATGAAGATCCAGCCCAAGAGCAGGCCGCTGAGCATGATGATGAGCAGCAGCAGAAAATTCGGCTGCTTAGTGAAGACGTCGAGGCCGGGGCGGGCCCAGTTCGCTCCCGCGATCAGGAACCATGCTGCGATCAGGCCGGGCGAGGCGACGATCAGGTAGCAGACGATATCGACGAAGTACGCCAGGGAGCGTCGCCCCCACGAGGCGGTGATGACGCCGAGTTCGTCGGCTATGAGCAGCGCTTCGGCACGCGCTTCACGATCATGGGCGCGCTGTGCCGCCTTCTCCGCAGCTGGGTCCCTCATCGTCTGCGTCGTCTGCGCTCGCTGCTCGGCCTCTCGCCGAGCACGACGACCATCCGCAACCGTCACTCATTCCTCCCCGGCACCGCACTCGGGCTCAGCATGCGGTGCCCGCAGACAGCCTAACGGCGCTGCGCGCGCGAGGCGCGGTGGAGGAGTACCCATGTGCCGGTCAGAGCGTGAAAGTCGTGCCCGTGAAGCGCTCAGCCTCGGCCCAGACCGCCGCGGCGACGTCGCGATTGGTCGTGATGCTCGCGGGCACGCTGAGCACCGCGTCGCCCTTCAGCATCCATTTCGGACCATAGAACGCAATGCCTCGTGGTGGTGACGGATCAGACGCCGCGCGAATGATCGGCAGCGCGCCGCGGTGTTTTCCCTGCGTGAACGGCGCTTGCAGGTTGTCGCGAAAGCGCTTCGCCCGGCTCGGTTCGTTCACGGTGGGAACTCGAGGAGTCCGCCCCGAGATCGAGTATCCCGGGTGCGCCACAAGTGAGCGCACAAGAGCACCGGATGCTGCAAGCCGACGATCGAGCTCGAAGCCGAACGACTGCAGCAGCACCTTCGATTGCGCGTATGCACGCGGGCCGAGGTAACCCGTCTGCAGCTGAAGGTCGTGGAGTTTCGGGGCGATGAGGAGCGTTGCGAGGCTGCCCAGCGTGACGACGCGCGACCCTGGCGTTCTCTCGAGAACAGGCAGCAGCGCCGCTGTGAGCGCGAAGTGCCCGAAGAAGTTGGTCGCGGCGACGAGTTCAAGGCCGTCGACCGTCTGCTCACGGCGGGCGGGAACATGCACGATTCCCGCGTTCTCGATCAGCACGTCGATTCTCTCGAGCTGTCTCAACTGGTCGGCGGCTCTCGTCACCGAGCTGAGGTCGGCTGTGTCGAGCTCGACGAACTCGAGTTCGGCCGCGGGAACTCGTGCGCGGATCATGGCAGCGGCAGCATCCGCTCGGTCTCTGTTTCGGCAGGCCATGACCACGTGGTCACCGGAATCGGCCAGGGCGAGCGTCGTCCAGAAGCCGAGACCCGCGTTTGCACCCGTCACGACGACGGTTCGACGGGCGCCTGGCCGGTGCACGGGAGTCACTCTCCTCGAGCGATGCGCTCGTGATGGTGAATGACCTCTGACACCACAAACGTGAACCACTTCTCGGCGAACTCCGGATCAAGCTCCGACTCGGCAGCGAGCTCCCGCAGACGGGCGATCTGCCGTGCCTCGCGAGACGGATCGGACGGCGGCAGCCCGTGTGTCGCCTTGAGTGAGCCGACCTCCTGCGTGCACTTGAAACGCTCCGCCAGCAAGTGCACGAGCGCCGCGTCGATATTGTCGATGCTCTTGCGAAGTCGGTTCAGTTCGGCTGTGGCGTCGGAGTCGGACATGCCCCAAGCCTAGCTGTCACACGCGCTCTGGCTGCGCCAGCACTCGCGTCATGACGGCGCGCGTTGCGACAAGTGCCGCTACGACCAGGGCGAACCCGCCGACGAAGCAGAGCACGATCACAAGCAGTGAGACCGGCGCGAGGATCATCGAGATGCCGATGAGCGGGAACACCATCACTCCGCCGAGAAGCGCGGAAAGCAGCGCGACGAATGTGAGCGGCGCCATGACCTGGCGCGAGCGCGTGCGCTCCATGACCGAGCGCGGCATGCCCACGCGATCGAGGTTGACCCACGTCTCTCGCCGGTCGAGAATCTCCGCCGCCTGATTGACCCCAACCGAGCACGCGACCATGAGAAACGACGCGATCAGGGTGATGAGGATGCCGGTGCGGATATCCATGAGCAGCGTCACGTCTTCGGGGCGCGCCCCCGACGACGCGACGTTGGCCAGCGCCGTTCCCGAGCCGCCGACCACGGCGACGAAGCTTGTCATGGCGACGCCCGAAACCTGCCGCCACGCAGCCTTGGGGTTATCGAGGATGCCGCGGGCGGCGATGAGCTTCTGGGCGGACGTGGCCGAGCGCAGCTGCACCTTCGCGAAGACGCTGAGCGCCCACGGTCCGATCAGATTGATGACGGCGACGCCTGCGGCGAACGCTCCGCCGAGCACGATGACGATGAGTGCCCACGAGCCGAGCACGCCGAGGTTCTGCAGAACGGTGAACGCGACGACGACAGCGGCGAGACCGACGAGCACGCGCACCCAGTGCACGGATTGCGGCTGCTGCCTCGTGCGCACGCCGAGCGGCGAGATCGTGACCTGCCGCAGACCGATCACGCTGCTGAGCGCGGCGACAAGTGCGACGCCGGCGACGACAGCGAGAATCACGGGAGCTCCCACCCAGATCGCCGCAGCGCCGATGGGGCCTGGGCCGAACGGGATCAGACCGACGAGCGGCATGGTCATGACGTAGAGCGCAACGCCCGCGAGTGCTCCGACCACGGCGACGGCCGTCGACTCGAGAACGGTCATGCGCTGCACGCTCCACGGAGTCGCGCCGAGCAGTCGCAGCGTCGCGAGGCGGTCGTCACGACGCCGCGCCGAGAGGCGGGCGGCAGCGCCGCCGAGCGAGATGAGCGGCACAACAAGCAGCGCGAGGGCGAGAACGCTGAGCATCTGGTAGAGACCAGCGGCCTCGTTGCGCCAGCTCCAGAACATGAGAGTGCCGCCCGTGACGATCAGCAGAAGGGCCGTTGTGACGGCGAAGGCGATGGCAGGAAGCACGAGCGCCGCGGCGCTTTGAGCACCGGGTCGCGAGAGCATCCACGTGAGCCTGACAATGGGCATGCGCCGTCGTGCCGACGCGGCGGCCGGGCGCTGTGGGGCGAGTGCCGTGCTCATCGCTGCTGCTCCCACCCCGCGCCGAGAAACTGCGCACCGGCAGGATGCTGCGCGCGAGCAGCATCCGCTTCGAGTAGGCCGTCTCTCATGCGGATGGTGCGCGAGCACCGTGCGGCGACGGTCTCGTCGTGCGTAACGACGACGAGCGTGTGGCCCTGACTGACCGTGGAATCGAGAAGAGCCGACATGACCTCTTCACCCGTGCTGGAATCGAGCGCTCCGGTCGGTTCGTCGGCGAAGATCACCGTGGCTCCGGTCACTTGAGCGCGGGCGATCGCGACGCGCTGCGCCTGACCACCGGAGACCTCGCCGATGCGGCGGGCTTCGAGTCCTGCGAGCCCGAGCGCGTGCAACCAGTGCAGCGCGCGCCCTTCAGCCTCGCGACGCGGGTATCCCGCGATCATGAGCGGGAGCGCGACGTTCTCGACGACCGTCAGCTCGGGCAGAAGAAGTCCCTGCTGAAAGACGAAGCCGAACGATTCGCGGCGAAGACGCGAGCGCTCCTTCTCTGACATCTCGTTGACCCGCAGCGGTCCCGCGATGGACTGAAACGTGACGCTGCCTGCGTCGGGCGTGATGATGCCGGCGAGCACGTGAAGCAGAGTCGTCTTGCCTGAGCCCGATGCACCCATGATGGCGACGGACTCCCCCGGCGCGACGGCGAGGCTCACTCCGGCGAGCGCCTGCGTCGGGCCGTAGCTCTTCATGACGGCCTGCGCGGCGAGCACCGGCGGGGTGTGCGTGGGGGCGACGTTGTGAAGTGTCATGTCTCCATGCTCGTCACTCGGGAGAACGAAGACATCGCGCCGGAGAGTGAACCTCGTCATCCTCCAGTCGCATTCACGTCACGTCTCGAGGGTGACCTTTCGCGTCTCACGCTCGAGTCGGAGTTCGAGGCTCTCGCGAATCTCAGGCCACTCCTCCGCGAGGATCGAGTACACCGCCGTGTCGCGCCACGTTCCGTCGGCGCGGAGTCTGTGGTGCCTGAGCACGCCTTCGAACGTCGCCCCGAGCTTCGTGATCGCCGCGCGCGACCGCGCGTTGACAGCATCCGTCTGGATCTTCACGCGTTCGAAACCGCAGCCGAACGCCAGCGACATCAGCAGCAGCTTGCACTCGGGATTGACGGCGGTGCCCCACACGTCGGGCCGGTACGCCGTCCAGCCGATGTGCGCCCCGCGATGCGCGACGTCGAGGTCGCCGAGCGACGTCGTCCCGACGACGCGACCGGCAGCCGGACCGTCGACAAGACGTACGACAAACGGGATGCCGCTGGCGAAGGGGTAGTGCTCGGTCAGCGTCTCCGCGAACTCTGCAGCATCCCGCGGCATACCGGCTGCGCCGCCCCCGTACCCGAACTCGTAGACCTCGGGGCGCACGATCGCCGCGTAGAGGTCACTCGCGTCGGCGGCCGTGAGCGGATCAAGCCGCACAACGTGCCCAGTCAGCGCGCGGGGCTCGGGCACGACGGCGCTCATGCGCCGGCGCCGGTCGGCGCGAGGCACGTTGCCGTGCCGGTCTCGACGGTGCCCACGAGATGCGGAATGCCGGTGCGGTCGTCAAGGCGGTGCGTCGCGACATCTCCCGAATACTGATGCGCCACGTGCAGAAGTGGTCCATCGACAATGTGATGTCTCGGCCAGTTGCCGCCTGATTCGACATCGGAGATCGGGCGCAGCTCACTGCCGTCGCCGAGGATCTCGATCGTGCTGATGCGATTGCTGCCGCGAATGCCCGCGTAGAGCCGGTCGCGACGGTCGCCGATCGCAATCTCGGCACCCGTGTCGCCGTCTTCGAGGGGGTCAGCGGTGGCGCGCACGCCCGCGACGACGCGCAGCGCACCTGAGTCGTCGAAGCGCAACGTGAAGATCTCGCCCGAGTACTCGGTCACGACGTGCAGGTGTCCGCTCTCGTGCCACACGCCGTGTCGCGGACCGACGCCTTGAGGCAGCGCCACGTCCTGCACGTGCGACAGTCCCGCTTCGGTCGGACGCCACACACGCACGAGGTCGTAGCCAAGGTCTGTCGTGACGACGAGACCGTTCGGCAGCCAGCGCGACTGGTGGGCGTGCGGCTCACGTTCGCCCGGCAGGCGATACGGATCGGTCGACGGCTCGGCGACCACCGGTTGCGCCGCACCGAAACCGGCATCGTCATCGAGCGGAATCCAGACCACCTGGCCCGTGCCGTAGCACGCCGCGATAAGCACGCGTCCCCGCGGCGACACCGACAGGTGGCATGCACCGGCATCCAGCTGAATGCTCGCCACCTCGGAAAGTGCGGTTCCATCGGGGCGAAAAGCGACGACACGGCCCGTGAACTCCTCTGCGGCATAGACGAGCGGATGCTGTCCGCTCACGGTCAGCCACGAGGGCGAGTCCGCTGGCGCGGCAAACGACGGTCTCAGCGTCGCCTGCTCCTGGCGGGACAGCGCGACGATTCCCTTCGCTGTGCCATCACCCGATGCCGTGTACGTACCGAGCCAGAATGCGGGATCAGTGTTGGCCATGCTCTTCAGTCTGCCAGCAGATCGTGCCACGATGAAGCATGGCGCGAACAGAACGATACGCGATGGCCTGCCGCACGTTCATCGACGTCGTCTCCGGCATCCGAGACGATCAGTGGGATGCTGCAGCACTCGGCGTGTGGAATGTGCGCTCGCTCGTCGGGCACACGGCGAGAGCCGTGATCACCGTGATCGACTACCTCGAACTCGATCCGGCCGGGCAGATCGATATGCCCACAGCGGGTGACTACTACGGGCAGATCTACCTCGCCTACACCAATCCCGAGGCGATCGCCAAAAGAGGCGTCGACGCGGGGATCGCGCTCGGCGACGACCCCTCGACCGCGATCGAGCGGCTCGTGGAGCGCGCGATGGCTCTGCTCGAGACCCAGCCGAGCGACCGGCTCGTCTCGCTCGGAGGCATGGGCATCCCCCTCGATGAGTACCTCAAGACGCGCATCTTCGAACTCGTCGTGCACACGATGGACATCGCCCGTGCGACGGGCCAGACGGCCGACTTCGCTCCGCAGCTGATTGAGGCTGCAGCATCCATGGCCGCAGGCATCGCCGCGCGCAAGGGAGCGGGCGAGCAGGTGCTCATGGCCCTGACGGGGCGCGAGCCGCTCCCGTCAGGATTCAGCGTTGTCTGACCGCGTTCCCTCTTCACCACGACGCCCGGGAGTCTTGCCCTGCTCACTCGGCGTCTCTGTGGCATCTGACTCATCGTGCTTCCGACCGCTCGGGCGATCGCCGAGGTCGGAGTCCGACTGAGGCCCGCCCGAGTCGCCGTACTCTTCTCGCTTCTCTTCGAGCGGGTTGACGTTCTCTTCGGGCTTGCGGCGACGACCCGTGTCCTCGGCCTCGGGCGGCTGCTCGCCCTTGCGGTTCTTCTGCTCTCGCGTGATCGCATCTGCCGCGCGCAGCAGTGTGAGGTGAGAGAAGGCCTGCGGCGTGTTGCCGACGTGGTGCCCGGTGCGGGGATCGATCTCTTCGCTCAGCATCCCGACATCGTTGCAGTACCCGACGAGCCGGTCCATGAGCTTGATCGCCTCGTCAAGCCGCCCGCTGAACGCGTACTGCTCGACGAGCCAGAACGAGCATGCGAGAAACGGGTTCTCGCCCGGCGGCAGCCCGTCAACGTTGTGCTCTGTTCGGTAGCGGAGCAGCAGTCCGTCGGCCATGAGCTCGCGCTCAATTGCGGCGACGGTCCCGAGCATGCGCGGGTCGTCGTAGTCGCAATACCCGACCTGCGCCAGAACGAGCAGCGACGCGTCGACCGTGCCCGATCCGTAATACTGCGTGTACGAGTTGAGCTCCGTGTCGAAGCCGTTCTCTTCGATCTCGTCGCGAATCTCGTCGCGCACCTTCTCCCAGTCGTCGGCGGGTCCCTCGAGCCCGTCGTCGCGCACGGCGCTGATCGCACGATCGAGTGCGGCCCAGATCATCACCCGGCCCTGCGTGAAATAACGCGCCGGTCCCCTGACCTCCCAGATCCCCTGGTCCGGTTTGTCGCGCGTGTCGCACACGTAGGTCACGAGCGCGCGCTGCAGCGGCCACGAGAAGTCCGTCTCGTCGAGCCCTGCCTTGCGCGCTTTGTCGAGCGCGACCATGACCTCACCGATGACGTCTGCCTGAAATTGGTCGACGGCGCCGTTTCCGATGCGCACGGGGCTTGCGTCGCGGTAGCCGGGCAGAGAAGCGACTTCGCGCTCCGAGAGATCACGCTCGCCCGCGAGCCCGTACATGATCTGAACGTCGGCGGGATCACCTGCGATGGCTCGCAGCAGCCATGCTCGCCAGTTCGAAGCCTCACTCGTGTAGCTGTGCAGCAGCAGCGATTCGAGCGTCAGCGCTGCGTCTCGAAGCCACACGTATCGGTAATCCCAGTTGCGCTCGCCCCCGAACTGCTCGGGAAGCGAGGTCGTTGCGGCGGCCACGATTCCGCCCGTCTGCTCGTGCGTCAGCGCTCGCAGTACGAGCAGCGAACGGATCACCTCGTCGTAGTACGGCCCTTCGTGCTCAACGCGCGACGCCCACTCGGTCCACCAGTCGCGCGTCTTCGCGAGTCCCGAGTCCACGTCGGGCAGGTCGGGAATCGGCCGGTGCGACGGGAACCACGTCATTGTGATGTCGACGACCTCGCCCTCGTTCACCGTGAACGAGCCACTGTGAGAGTGGTCGGATGCTGAGAGTCCGATGCCCCGCATCACAACGGCATCGGGGCCGGCGACGGCGATGATTCCGGGGGCGTCGTTGTGCAGCTGACGAATCCATGGCGTCGCCGTTGCGTAGCCGAAGCGGAATCGCAGATCGAGATCCATCATCACGGTTCCGCTGATGCCGCGAATACGACGGACGAGGTCGGCTCGTCCGTCGCCGAACGGCATGAACTCCGTAACTTCGACCTCACCGCTGTGAGTGCGCCACCGCGTCACGAGAATGAACGTCTCGCCGTCGTACCGACGCGTTGAGACGGCGCCTTCCTCAGTCGGAGCGAGCTTCCAGCGTCCATGGTCCTCGTCTCCGAGCAGGGCTCCGAAGACCGAAGCTGAGTCGTACCTCGGAAGACAGAGCCAGTCGATGCTTCCATCAGCACCGACGAGAGCAGCCGTGTGGCAGTCGCTGATCAGGGCATAATCTTCGATGTTCTGCGGCATGTGCCCCAGTCTGTCGCAGTTGTCGTCGTTTTTCGAGGGGTTGCGCGACGCCGCGACGGCCATGATCCTGACGGACCGACGATCGTTATGCTCGTGTGGTGGCCGTCTGACGGCGCACTCCATCGAGCACCGAGGCAGGTCTCCCCCTATGAATCAGAAACGTCAGCGACCGCAGACCGTCACGACCCGCAACGCGACGTTCCAGTACTGGCAGACGCTGCTCGGCAACCGCACGAAGCGCAATCGCGCAGGCGAGATGCTGGTGCAGGGCGTGCGTCCGATCACTCTCGCCCTCGAGTCGGCTGTGGACGTCCGAGCCGTACTGGTCACGCGCACGTCAGAGCGATCCGGTTGGGCGCGCAACGCGATCACCCGTGCTGAGAACGCCGGAGCGCACACCTTCGATGTCGCTCCGGAACTCATGCGAGAACTCGGCGAGAAGCAGGATGACCCGCCTGAGCTGCTTCTCGTCATCGGCATCCCCCTCGATGATCTCGCGCGCTTGCCTGCGCCTGGCGATGCGCTGCTCGTCGCTCTGGATCGCCCGTCGTCACCGGGAAACATCGGGTCGAGCGTGCGCTCGGTCGACGCGTTCGGCGGGCACGGCGTGATCGTCACGGGACACGCCGCGGACCCCTACGACCCGAAGGCGCTGCGGGCGTCGACAGGCTCAACGCTCGTGACCCCGATCGTGCGTGTGCCGAGCGCGAGTGCCGTGCTCTCGTGGGTCGAGCAGTCGCGCGCTGCGGGCGCCGAGCTGCAGGTCGTCGGCACCGACGAAAAGGGCACACGCGACGTCTGGGACATTGACCTCACCCGACCGACACTCATCGTGACGGGAAACGAGCATTCGGGCATGTCCACGGCGTGGCGCGACTCCTGCGATGTGCTCGCCCGCATACCGATCGGCGGCCACGCCTCATCGCTCAACGCGGCGAACGCCACATCGGTGCTGCTGTACGAAGCAGCGAGACAGCGCGCCCGCTGACGCGGCTCAGTCCACCAGGTCGTGCCGCACCACGATCGCATCGCGGCCCGGGCCAACACCGATCGCCGAGATGCGCGACCCCGACATCTTCTCGAGGGCCAGCACGTAATCCTGCGCGTTCTTCGGCAGCTCGTCGAACGAGCGGCATCCGGTGATGTCCTGGTTCCAGCCCGGGAACTCCTCGTAGATGGGCTTCGCGTGGTGAAAGTCCGACTGGTTGACGGGCATCTCGTCGAAGCGCACACCGTCGACGTCGTACGCGACGCACACCGGAATCGTGTCGAGGCCGTCGAGCACATCGAGCTTGGTGAGAACGAAGTCGGTGACGCCGTTGATGCGAGCGGCGTAGCGCGCGACCGGTGCGTCGTACCAGCCGACGCGACGCTGTCTGCCCGTCGTCGTGCCGTACTCGAAACCGGTCTTGCGCAGGTACTCGCCCCACTCGTCGAAGAGCTCTGTCGGGAACGGCCCCGCACCCACACGCGTCGTGTACGCCTTGACGATCGCAATGACCCGGTCGATGCGATTCGGCGCAACTCCCGACCCGGTTGCTGCTCCACCCGACGTGGCGTTCGATGAGGTGACGAACGGGTACGTCCCGTGGTCGACGTCGAGCATTGTCGCCTGCCCGCCCTCGAACAGCACGATCTTGTCGTCGTCGAGCGCCCGGTGAAGCTCGAGCGCGGTGTCAGCGACCATCGGGCGAAGACGCTCGGCGTACGCAAGCAGATCGTCGACGATCTCGTCTGCCGCGATGGCGCGGCGATTGTAGATCTTGACGAGCATGTGGTTCTTGACGTCGAGCGCGCCCTCGACCTTCTGCCGCAAAATGTTCTCGTCGTACAGGTCTTGAATTCGGATGCCGACGCGATTGATCTTGTCGGCATATGCGGGGCCGATGCCACGCCCCGTTGTGCCGATCTGGCGCTTGCCGAGGAACCGCTCGGTCACCTTGTCGAGCGTGCGGTGGTAGTGCGTGATCACGTGCGCGTTCGCGCTCACCCGAAGCTTCGAGACGTCGACGCCGCGCGCCGAGAGCGCCTCAAGCTCGTGGAACAGCACCTCGAGGTCGACGACGACGCCGTTTCCGATCACGGGCGTCACGCCCTCGGTCAGAATGCCGCTTGGCAGCAGGTGAAGTGCATACTTCTCGTTGCCGACGACGACGGTGTGACCGGCGTTGTTCCCGCCGTTGAACTTGACGACGTAGTCGATGCGCGAACCGAGCAGGTCGGTGGCCTTGCCCTTGCCCTCATCGCCCCATTGGGCGCCGACGATCGCGATTCCTGGCATAGCGGATGCCTCTCTTTCGGGTGGTGGTGCGTCGCGTGGTCGCGGTCAGTCTTCGCCGCGGATCACGAACGCTTCTGTCGACGGCGCGGGCTCCCGCTTCGTTCCCAGAAGTTCAATGCGCGCTGCCGCGGTGTCGTCGGCGCCGCGCAGAAACTCGTCGAGTCGCGTGACCTCGGCCGTCTCGTCGATGAGATGGGCCGCTTTGCGCAGAACATACAGCGCCCGCAGCACACCGCGGTTGGGCTCGTGCGACCACGGGATCGGGCCCTGGCCGCGCCACCCGGCCTTGCGCAGGGCGTCGAGTCCGCGGTGGTAGGCCACTCGCGCTGCCGCGTACCCCTCAAGAGGGTGCGCGGGGTGAAGAATGTGCTCGGCGTAGACCGCCCACGCCAAGGCAGACGACGGATGCTGTCGCACGACCGCGGCGATGTCGTCGACGGTCTCTGCGCCGTCGAGAGCCGCCTCAACCTCTGGCTCTGCGGGCAGATGAGTCTCTGGAACCCCAAGCAGATTGTTATCGGTCACGATCTCATGGTAGCAACCGGGGTGAGAACGGCCCGCGACAGCACGCGGGTCGTGGGAGTTCGGCGCGGACGCGTTTCGGTCTTTTCGCCTCACGACCTTAAGATTGAGGGCATGTCCAAAGTCCTCACCAGCCTTCCCGTCGGCGAACGCGTCGGCATCGCCTTCTCGGGCGGCCTCGACACCTCGTGCGCCGTCGCCTGGATGCGCCATAACGGCGCGATCCCCTGCACGTACACCGCAGACATCGGCCAGTACGACGAGCCAGACATCGCCTCGGTTCCCGAGCGCGCGACGGAGTACGGGGCTGAGATTTCCCGGCTGGTCGATGCCAAGTCGGCACTCGTCGAAGAGGGACTTGTCGCTCTGCAGTGCGGAGCATTTCACATTCGCAGCGGCGGAAAGACGTACTTCAACACGACACCGCTCGGCCGCGCGGTGACCGGCACAATGCTCGTGCGCGCCATGAAGGACGACGGCGTCGACATCTGGGGCGATGGCTCCACCTATAAGGGCAACGACATTGAGCGGTTCTACCGCTACGGGCTGCTCGCCAACCCGCGTCTGCGCGTCTACAAGCCGTGGCTCGACGCGCAGTTCGTCTCGGAGCTCGGGGGGCGCCAGGAGATGAGCGAGTGGCTCGTCGAGCACGGCTTCCCCTACCGCGATTCGGCCGAGAAGGCATACTCGACCGACGCCAACATCTGGGGCGCGACGCACGAGGCCAAGACCCTCGAGCACCTCGACGCCGGCGTCGACATCGTCGAGCCGATCATGGGCGTCGCCGCCTGGCGCGACGACGTCGAGGTGAAAAGCGAAGAGGTCACCGTCACCTTCGATCAGGGCCGCCCTGTCGCGATCAACGGCGTTGAATTCGACGACGCCGTTGCCCTCGTGCACGAAGCGAATACGATTGGCGGACGCCACGGCCTCGGTGTCTCAGACCAGATCGAGAACCGCATCATCGAGGCAAAGAGCCGCGGCATCTACGAGGCCCCGGGCATGGCGCTTCTGCACATCACGTACGAGCGCCTGCTCAACGCGATTCACAATGAGGACACGATCGCGAACTACCACCAAGAGGGCCGTCGCCTGGGTCGCCTCATGTACGAAGGCCGCTGGCTCGATCCGCAGTCGTTCATGTTGCGCGAGTCGATCGTGCGCTGGGTCGGCTCTGCCGTCACAGGCTCCGTGACACTGCGTCTGCGTCGCGGCGACGACTACACGATCGTCGATACGCAAGGGCCGCGCTTGAGCTACCACCCCGACAAGCTCTCCATGGAGCGCGTCGAGAACGCCGCATTCGACCCGACCGACCGCATCGGCCAGCTCACGATGCGCAACCTCGACATCGCCGATTCGCGCTCACGCCTCGAGCAATACACCGCCCAGGGCATCGTCTCTGGCGAAACCGCCAAGTTCATGGGCAAGCTCGAAGAGGGCGAAGCCGAAGCGATCTCTGCCGGCGCCAGCACCACGGATGCTGAGAGCGCGCTCGACTCGGCCGCGATGGAGTTCGGCGTCGACTAAGCGTCACAGGTACGCCCCGGCGCGAGTTCGTCTCGCCTCGGGGCGTTTCTGCGTTAACGCCTACCGACGGTAGGCCCGCAAGAACGTTTCGCAGCCCGCCGCGATACCTCGAGCGACTTCGTCGTCGTCGACCACGGCCGTGCCCGCTGCGAACATTTCCCGATTGCTGGGGATCCACAGCAGCATCCCCGAGAAATGCTGTGCAGCGAGGCTCGGGTCGGGGACGCTGAGAAGTCCGCGCTCGTCAAGCACGCTCAAGCATCGCGAAATCGACGCGAGAACGCGCAGGAAGCCGTTCTCCCAGTACAGCTGACCAAGGTGGGGAAACCTGCTCGCTTCGGCGATGACGAGTCGGCGTAGCTGCTGCACGTGCGGCGACATGATCGAGACCGTGAACTGCTCGGCGAGCCGTTCGATACCTTCGTCGGCCGTGGCGACTCGGCGCATGGCCGCTGTCATTGGCTCGAACGGGTCGTCGACGCGGTCGCACGCGTAGCGGATCAGCGCAGAGAATACGCCTTCTTTGTCGCCAAACTCTTTGTAGATCGTCTGTTTCGAGACCGAGGCGGCAGCGGCAAGTTGATCTGTCGAGGTTCCGACAAATCCGTTCGCAATGAAGACGTCGCGCGCGCATTCAAGGATCCTCTTCGCCTTCTCGCTCTCTCGTGACACCGACACGCGATCCTCCCTCTCATGTGCGCCTCATTCATCCAACCAGACGCTGCCGCTCTCTTGACACCGCTAGTACTGAACAGTACCGTACTAGCACACGACCGTCCGACGAAAGGTTTCTCATGTCATTTCAGGCGTATCTCGACGCTGTCGACACGAAGACGGGTCTCACTCCTCGAGAACTGCTTCAGATTGCGCAGAACCGCGGTTATGACAAACCCGAGGTGAAGGCCGGGGTCATTCTCGAGTGGCTCAAAGATGACTACGGCCTGGGGCGCGGCCATGGCATGGCAATGGTGCACGTCATCAAGAAGGGCCCGCAGATCGACAGCACGCACGTCGGCAGCAACGGCGCGCATCGGGATGCCTCGGACACCCTCTGGCTCGACGGCAGAGCCTCAAAGCCCGCCTAGCCTTCGCAGTTCATCGACCGCGGGTTGTGAGGTACCTCGGCTGGCGTGCGACGATCGCCCGCCAGCCGAGTCACCCTACGTGCCAGAAGAATCAGACGAGCCCGGTTTCGGCGAGCCAGTCCTTCGCAATCGTTGCGGGTGATGCCTTCTCTTCGCCTTGGTTGCGTGCGTTCATCTCGATGAGCGCCTCGGTCGTGAGTTCCGCCGAGACCGCGTTGAGCGTTTCGGCGACCTCGTCTGTGGCAGCATCCGAGTTGATCAACGGCAGCACGTTCTGCGGGAGGATGAGGTTTTCGGGATCGTCGAGTGTGACGAAGCCGTTCTCGGCGATAGCCGGGGATGTCGTGAAGAGGTCGGCGACGTTGACTGTGCCGTCACGCAGCGCCTCGACCGTGAGCGGTCCGCCCGAATCATTGATGGGCTTGAACGACATGTTGGCTGCCGGCACTCCGTACACGTCCGTGAGCCCTGTCGGTCCGTACGGGCGCTCCTTGAGCTCGGGGTTTCCGCCGATGACGAGCTTCTCGTCGACGTCCGCCAGATCAGCAAGGCTCGTCACGCCATGCTTCTCACTGAACTCCTTCGTGACGTTGTAGCTGTCTTTGTCTTCGGCCGAGGACTGGTCGAGAACCTCGAAGCCATCAGGCACGGCCTCCGTCAGTGCCTCGTACACCTCGTCACTCGACGACGCATCTGCCTCAGAGTTGTAGTACTGCAGCAGGTTTCCCGAGTAATCGGGAATGAGGTCGATCGAGCCATCTTCGAGAGCCGAGATGTAGACGTCTCGCTGCCCGATCTGCATGGTGCGCTCGACCGTGACTCCCTGCGCCTCAAGCGCCTGGGCGTAGATCTCGGCGATGATCTCTGACTCGGCGAACCCCGCGGAGCCCACGGTGATCGTCGTGGATTCCGCACCGCCCGATTCGTCACCTGAACCGGAGATCGTGTCGGCGCTTCCGCACGCGCTCAAGGCGAGTGCCGCCGTGAGGGCAGCTGCGAGTCCGACGGTCCGTCGTGCTGTGAGCATGGTGGTTCCCTTCGTGTGGTGGTTCACGCGGCTTCTGCCGCAACAGGCTTTCGTGATGAACGAGATTCGCCACGACCGTGGCCACGCGCCGCACGCACGCCCCTCGAGACGACGCCGCGCTCTAGCAGTGCGAACAAGCCGTCGACGATGAGCGCGAGGAGCGTCACGATGATGGCTCCGCCGATGACAGCATCCCACTGACGCAATGAGAGGTTGTCGAAGACAAAACGGCCGAGCCCGCCGAGCGGCAGGTACGCGGCGATCGTCGCCGTCGCGATCACCTGAAGAGCGGCAGAGCGCAGCCCACTGACAATCAGCGGCATGGCGAGGGGGATCTCCACTCTCGCGAGGATCTGCCACTCCGTCATGCCCATTGCCCGCGCCGAATCTATCGTCGAGCGCTCAATCGACTCGATTCCGGAATAGGTCCCCGCGAGAAGCGGCGGCACGGCGAGGATCGCCAAGACGATGATCACGGGTACCAGGCCGATGCCCAGCCACAGCGCGAACAAGAACAGCAGGCCGAGCGTCGGCAGCGCTCGCAACGAGCCCGTGACGGCGACAGCGGCTGAGCGCAACTTGCCGGTGTGCCCGATGTACATGCCCATCGTGATTCCGACGATGCCTGCTGCCGCAAGCGTGATGAGGGTGTAGAGGAGGTGCTCGAGGGTGCGCACGGGAATGCCGCTCGCTCCCGCCCAGTTGGCGGGGTCGAACAGCCAGGCGAAGGCGGCGGCGAAAAGACTCATGCGGCGGCCTCCGTGCGGGCGAACGCGCGACGGCGGGGCGCTTTCGCCCCGGAGCGCGTCCACGGCATGAGCAGACGGCCAAGACCGACGAGGGCAAGATCGAAGACGACGGCGATCACGATCGTCGCGACGATGCCCGTGATGATCTCTGTGGGGAACTGCCGGTTCAGACCGTCGATGAACAGATAGCCGAGACTTGAGACCCCGATGAGGGACCCGACGCTGATGAGGCTCACGGTACTCGCAGACACCACGCGCATGCCGGCGACGAGAACAGGCCCCGCGAGCGGAAGCTCGACGGCCCAGAACCGCCCCCACCCCGAGTATCCGACAGCTACGGCGGATTGGCGCACGTTCGGCTCCACCGATCCGAACCCGTCGGCAGCCGAGCGCACCATGAGCGCAACAGCGTAGATGGTCATCGCGACAACGACGTTTGCCGGGTCGAGCTGCGTTGTGCCCAGAACGGCGGGCAACACGAGAAAGAGCGAGAGCGACGGGATCGTGTACAGCAGGCCGCTCACCGTGAGCAGGACACTGCGCGAGGCCGCATAGCGATGAGCGATCCAGCCGAGGGGAACCGAGAGCACGAACCCCAGAATGATCGGCGGTACGCTCAGCCCCACATGCGTCAGGGTGAGCTCCCAGATGTGCGCGAAGTTCGCGGCGACCCAGCTCATGCGGGTGTCGCGTCCTCCGGCCGGAGAACGCCCGCGATGCGGCCGGTCGGGTCGACCGCGATACGCTGGCCGTTTCGTTCGCGCACGGTGAGGTCGCGCTTGCCGTCGTACGCCCCCACGAAGTCGGCAACGAAATCGTCGGCGGGAGCCGAGATGATCTCCTCTGCTGTTCCCGCTTGAACGATGTGCCCTCCCGGACGAAGGATCACGATCATGTCTCCGAGCAGGAAAGCCTCGTCGATGTCGTGCGTGACGAAGACGATGGTCTTGGCAAGCTTGCTCTGGATGCGCACGAGCTCCTGCTGCAGCTCACGCCGCACGATCGGATCGACCGCCCCGAACGGCTCGTCCATGAGCAGGATATTGGGGTCGATGGCGAGTCCGCGGGCGACTCCGACGCGCTGCTGTTGTCCCCCCGAGAGCTGCGCGGGATACCGGTCTGCCAGGGAGCGGTCGAGCCCGACAGTGTCGAGAAGGTCGAGGGCGGCCGCGTGAGCCTCACGCTTCTTGACGCCCGTAAGCATGGGAACGGTCGCCACGTTATCGATGACGGTACGGTGCGGCAGCAGACCAGAGTTCTGCATGACGTAGCCGATGCGGCGGCGCAGAGTCACAGGGTTGAGCGTGGAGATGTTGTCGTCATCAATGTGGATGGTGCCAGCTGTCGGGTCGACCATGCGGTTGATCATGCGCAAGATCGTGGTTTTGCCGCATCCGGATGAACCGACGAAGACGGTCGTCGTGCGCGACGGAATGGTGAGGCTGAAATCGTCGACTGCTCGCGTGCCATCGGGGAACGTCTTTGAGACGTGGTCGAACTGGATCATGGTGGTCGGCGATCCTCCCGTCAGTGGTTTACCACACTAGACAACACGGCCGACATTCTCCAGAACCACGCGTGCGGGTTACTCGAAGGTCACGTGCTGCGTCACCCACGTGTGCATAGCGACAGCTGCGGCTGCGGAGGCGTTGATCGAGCGCGTCGACCCGAACTGGCTGATCTCGACGACCGCTTCGCATGCGGCGAGCGCTTCGGCGGAAAGTCCCGGCCCCTCCTGCCCGAACAGCAGAATGCACTTGGCGGGAAACGCGAACGTCTCGATGATGACCGAGCCGGGAACGTTGTCGATGCCGATGATCGGCAGCGAGGCTTCAGCGGCAGCCGCGACGAGATCGTCGATCGTAGCGTGATGCATGACGTGCTGGTAGCGGTCGGTGACCATGGCTCCGCGCTTGTTCCAGCGCCGTCGCCCCACGATGTGCACGGTATCGGCGGCGAACGCGTTGGCGCTGCGCACGATCGAGCCGATGTTCATGTCGTGCTGCCAGTTCTCGATCGCGACGTGGAACGGATGCCGCACGGTGTCGAGGTCGGCGACGATCGCCTCCATCGTCCAGTACCGGTACCGGTCAATGACGTTGCGCGTATCGCCTTTCTCGAGCAGCTCTGGATCGTACTGCTCGCCCTCGGGCCATTCCCCGGGCCACGGACCGACACCGTTCGTCGACAGCTCGTGGCTCGGTGGCAATGCAGCATCCGTCATACCTCAACCGTAGCTGTGCTCGACCGTCGCAGCGGACGCGGTCCAAACCTTTTCGGTGCACCAAAACTTTGCTATGTTTTCGGTATGCCTAAAATTTTGGATGCTACGGCGACGGCGTCACAGAGCACACGACGACGAGCAGCACGCGGCGTCTGGCTACTCGGCCCCGCGCTCGTCGCCGGTGTCGCCTACCTCGACCCGGGAAACGTCGCGAGCAACATGACAGCGGGAGCGCAGTACGGGTACCTGCTGGTGTGGGTCGTCGTGCTCGGCAACCTCATGGCCTGGCTCATTCAGTACCTGTCGGCGAAGCTCGGCGTCGTCACGGGCGAGAGCCTCCCCGAAGTGCTCGGTCGTCGCATCACGCGTCGCCGCGCACGCATCGCCTACTGGGTGCAGGCCGAGCTCGTGGCCATCGCGACCGATCTCGCGGAGGTGATCGGCGGCGCTGTCGCCCTGAACCTTCTCTTCGATGTTCCGCTCATTGTGGGCGCGCTCATCACGGGCGCGGTGTCGATGGTGCTTCTCGCTGTGCAGTCGCGGCGCGGTGCACGGCCCTTTGAATTCGTGATCATCGGGCTTCTCGCCATCATCGCGATCGGATTTGGAGCCGGTGTCGTGATCGCCCCACCCGACCCTGGGCAGGCGGCTCTCGGCCTGCTTCCGCGCTTCGAGGGCTCGGGTTCCGTGCTGCTCGCGGCGTCGATTCTGGGAGCGACGATCATGCCGCACGCCATCTACGCGCATTCCGCCCTCGCGCGCGACCGGTTTCGTCTCTCAGAAGACCGGCCGTCGACGAGCACTCTCCTGCGGGCCACGCGATGGGACGTGACGACGGCGATGGCGATCGCGGGAACCGTGAATCTCGCGATTCTGCTGCTGGCAGCATCCGTTCTGCCTGGCGTGGAAGGTACCGAGTCTCTTGAAGGCGCCCATGCTGCGATCGCCGCGGGCGTCGGCCCCGTCATCGCGACGCTCTTCGCTGTCGGGCTGCTCGCCTCCGGGCTCGCCTCGACATCTGTCGGCGCGTACGCGGGTGCGGAGATCATGCACGGGCTGCTGCATCGGCGCATTCCCCTGCTGGTGCGACGGCTCATCTCGCTCGTGCCCGCCGTGGTGATCGTCATGCTGGGGGTCGACCCCACGTGGGCACTCGTGCTCAGCCAGGTGGTGCTCAGCTTCGGCATTCCGTTCGCGCTTGTGCCGCTCGTCGCCGTGACCGCGCGGCGCGAGCTCCTCGGGTGCTACGCGAATCGCCGCGTCACGACGATTGCCGGCGTCATCGCGTCTGCCCTGCTGATCGCCCTCAACATCGCGCTGCTGGTGCTCACGGCCGTGGGCGCGTGACCCCGTTAGGCTTGCAGGTGCCATGAGACCCCCTGCAGCCGTGGTCGAGGACTACCTCAAGACCATCTACTCACACACCGAGTGGCAGCCAGACGACATCACGCCGTCCCAGCTCGCCACCCGTCTCGCGCTCGCCCCGTCCACAGTCACCGAGATGGTGAAGAAGCTCGCTGCGGCCGGTCTCGTCGCGCACAAGCGCTACGGATCGATCTCGCTCACCGACGAGGGGCGCGCCCAGGCGATCGCCGTTGTGAGACGGCACCGCCTGATCGAGACGTGGCTTGTCACCGAGATGGGCTACACGTGGGACGCCGTGCACGACGAGGCCGAAGTTCTCGAGCACGCGATCAGCGACCGCCTGCTCGACGCGATCGACGAGCGGCTCGGCCATCCGTCGCGTGACCCGCACGGTGACCCGATTCCGGATGCTGCGGGACGCTCCGCACGTGCGGCATTCGTTTTGCTGGCCGACGCTGCCGCCGGCCACGAGGGCACTGTGCTGCGCATCAGCGACCGCGACCCGGAACTGCTGCGGCACTTGGAGAACAGCGGGGTCGACGTGGGCACTCGGCTGCGCGTCGACGCACAGCATCCTCTCACTGTCGACGTCGCCGGCAGTGGCCTCGAGCTTCCCGACGACGCCGCGGCGTCGATCTGGCTCACCGCCTGATCCGACGCTCGGCAAAGCACGTATTTCGGAAATCTCAGTCGTTTAGACGCTCGACATCGGCGCGCGGCCCGAGATTGCATGGATCTCCCCGAGACGTCACAGCACATTTCCGAAACTGTGCACAGCCCTGCCGTCGACATCACGCCCATACCCGTGCGTGGGTAACGGCGCGCTCCACAGAGGGTCTAGCCCGCGACCTGCTCGAGGCGCACGACGATCGACTTCGACACCGGAGTATTGCTGCCGTGCGCCGTGAAGTCGAGCGGAACGAGCACGTTCGCCTCGGGAAAGTACGTGGCAACGCAGCCCTTGGCCGTGGGATACGCGATCACCCTGAACCCTTTCGCGACGCGATCGATGCCGTCGCTCCATTCGCCGTGGATGTCGACGATCGCACCGTCTGCAATGCCGAGTTCGGCGAGATCATCGGCGTTCACGAAGATGACGTGCCTGCCGTTCTTCACGCCGCGGTACCGGTCGTTGTTGCTGTAGATGGTCGTGTTGAACTGGTCGTGACTGCGCAGCGACTGCAGCAGCAGGCGCCCAGGCGGAACATCGATCGTGCGCAACTCGTTCACCGCGAACTGCGCCTTGCCGGTCTCGGTCGGGAACGTGCGGCTGTCGCGCGGGCCGTGCGGCAGGTCGAACCCGCCAGGGGTTCGCACCTTGGCATTGAAGTCTTCGCATCCCGGAACAACGTGCGCAATGCGGTCGCGGATGCTGTCGTAATCATGCTCGAAATGCGCCCAGTCGATCGGGCCGCCCTCCCCCAGTACAGCGCGCGCCATGCGCGTGACCACGGAAACCTCAGAGAGCAGACCCGGCGCGACCGGCTCGAGCGTGCCCTTCGACGCGTGAATCGCCGCGACCGTGTCTTCGACGGTCACGAACTGCTCCCCCGACCGCTGTCTGTCGATCTCGCTGCGCCCGAGCACGGGAAGAATCAGCGCTGTCTCGCCGACGACGGCGTGCGACCTGTTGAGCTTCGTCGAGATCTGCGCGGTCAGCCGCGTGTTGCGCAGCGCTGCCTCTGAGACGTCGGTGTCTGAGATCGCCTTGGCGAAGTTGCCTCCGAGCGCGACAAGCACCGTGACGGCGCCGTCGCGCATGGCGCGCACCGTGCCGACAGCATCCCACCCGTGCTCGCGAGGCACCGTAACGCCGAACTCTCGGTCGAGCGCATCGAGAAACGCGTCGGGCATCTTCTCCCAGATGCCCATCGTGCGATCGCCCTGCACGTTGCTGTGCCCGCGGATCGGCGACGCTCCAGCGCCCGGCTTGCCGATGTTTCCGCGCAGCATCAGCAGATTGATGATCTCTGTGATCGCCGGCACCGCGAACTCGTGCTGCGTGAGCCCCATCGCCCACGTGATGATCACCCGCTCGCTCGACATGTATCGCTCGGCAAGCTCGTCGATCTCGGCAGACGTGATCCCCGTCGCCTCGAGCACACGCTCCTCATCGAGCGACTCCAGGTTCGCCGCGAACTGGTCAAAGCGAACGCAGTGTCGGTCGATGAACTCCCGGTCGATGATCCCGCCGCGTTGCGCCTCAGCATCCAGCACGCGCTTCGACAGTGACTGAAGCAGCGCCATGTCGCCGGCGAGCTTGACCTGAAGGTACTGGTCGGCGAGATCGGTGCCTCTTCCGATGATTCCCCGCGCGGTCTGCGGGTTTTTGTAGCGCTTCATCCCGGCCTCGGGCAGCGGATTCACCGCGACGATGCTCGCGCCATTCCGCTTCGCGTCTTCGAGCGCGGTCAGCATGCGCGGATGGTTGGTTCCGGGGTTCTGCCCCATCACGATGATGAGGTCGGCCTTCTCGAAGTCGTCGTACCGCACGGTCGCCTTACCCACGCCGACGGTGTTGCTCATCGCCGTGCCGGTCGACTCGTGGCACATGTTCGAGCAGTCGGGCAGGTTGTTCGTGCCGAAGGCGCGCACGAACAGCTGGTAGAGAAAGGCGGTCTCGTTCGCGGTGCGGCCGCTCGTGTAGAACGCCGCCTCGTCGGGCGAATCGAGGCTGTTCAGCTCGTCTGCCAGAATCTCGAACGCGCGCTCCCACGACACGGGGCGGTAATGGTCATCGCCCTCGGCCTTGTACACGGGCTCGGTGAGGCGCCCCTGCTGTCCGAGCCAGTAGTCCGTTTTGCCGGCAAGTTCAGACACCGGATGCTGCGCCCAGAAGTCGCTCTCGACGAGAATCGGCGTCGCCTCCCACACGAAGGCCTTCGCACCGTTCTCGCAGAACTCGAACGTCTTGCGCTCGGGCGGATCTTCCCACGCGCAGCTCATGCAGTCGAAGCCGTCCTTCTGATTCATGGTCAGAAGTCCTTTGAGCGACCGGCCGACGCCGACGTCCTTCAGCGCGGGCACCATGGCGTGGGCAACGCCCGGAACGCCCGCCGCCCAGTCCTTCGGCTTCGACACCCGAGTCTCGTCGGTCACGCCGTCCTCGCTTTCACCGCGCGCTGCTGCGCTGCGCTCTCGTTCGTCACGCGCTCTGCGCCCGCGTACACGACCATGCGGTTGTCGCGCACGAATCCGACGAGCCCGAGCCCCACATCCTCCGCCATCTCCACGGCCAGCGACGACGGCGCCGACACAGCGGCGAGAAGGGGGATGCCGGCCATGAACGCCTTCTGCGCCAGCTCGAAGCTCGCTCGACCCGACACCATGAGCACGAGCCCACTGCGCGCGACCCTGCCGGCGGACAGCGCCCAGCCGATCACCTTGTCCACGGCGTTGTGCCGACCGACGTCTTCGCGCAGAACGAGCAGCTCGCCCGTCGCCGCATCGAAGAGCGCCGCCGCGTGCAGCCCGCCCGTCTTCTCGAACGCAGACTGGCCGCCGCGCAGCCGCACAGGCAGTGTGGCAATGAACTCCGCGTCGACGACCGTGTCGTCGTTGCTCAGGTCGAATGCCGACGTCGCGCGAATGGCGTCGATGCTGCTCTTGCCGCACAGCCCGCACGCACTCGTCGTCGTGAACGCCCGCGTGAGGTCAGCGGCCACGGCGGCCCGCACAGGGTCGAGCGTCACGTCGAGCACGTTGTAGGTGTTCTCTTCGCCGTCTGGTGCGCAGTGCATTGCCGCGCGCACCTGCTCGGCAGAGGTCACGATGCCCTCAGACAGCAGAAATCCCGTGGCGAGCTCGACGTCGTCGCCCGGCGTGCGCATGGTCATGGTGAGAGGCGAGCCACCGATGCGAATCTCGAGTGGCTCCTCGACGGCGAGGTGATCGTCACGCACCGAAATGCGCTCACCAACGGTATAGCGTGCGACTCGTCGTCGAGCGGTGATTCTGCCCACACCTCAGGTCTAGCATCGCGCACTGGCACCGGCAAGCTGCGCGACACCTCTGCCGCATACACTGGAGGCGTCCCCACACCCAGAGGAGAGAACCCGTGCGCACCCGTGACGAGATCGAATGCTGGCTCACCGACATGGACGGCGTTCTCGTTCATGAGAACCAGGCTGTGCCCGGAGCATCCGACCTGCTGCAGCAGTGGCGATTCGAGAACAAGCCGTTCCTCGTACTCACGAACAACTCCATCTTCACGCCGCGCGATCTCAGCGCCCGCCTCAGAGCCTCCGGACTCGATGTGCCCGAGGAGTCGATCTGGACGTCAGCGCTCGCGACGGCGGCGTTCCTCAAGGAGCAGGCCCCCGGCGGATCCGCGTTCGTCATCGGCGAGGCGGGTCTCACAACGGCGCTCCACGAAGCGGGTTTCATCATGACGGAGGTCAACCCCGACTTCGTCGTCGTCGGCGAGACGCGCAACTACTCGTTCGAGGCGATCACCAAGGCGATCCGCTGCATCAATAAGGGCGCGCGATTCATCGCGACAAATCCGGATGCCACGGGACCCAGTGCCGAGGGCGTGCTGCCCGCCACCGGGGCGATCTCTGCACTCATCACCAAGGCGACGGGCAGGGACCCTTACGTCGTGGGCAAGCCGAACCCCATGATGTTCCGTTCGGCGCTCAACCGCATCGGCGCACACTCCGAGAACACGGGAATGATCGGCGACCGCATGGACACCGACGTCGTCGCCGGCATCGAAGCGGGACTGCACACCGTGCTGGTGCTCACGGGGATCAGCGACCAGGCAGAGATCGAGAAGTATCCGTTCCGCCCGAACGAGGTGCTCGGAAGCGTCGCCGAGCTGCTCAACGACGAGCCGATTGAGACCGAGACCTACTGAGCGGCGCCGTTCGCCCTACTCGGCCGGTACGAGGCTTCCGGTCAGCGGTTCGCCTGACGCACGATCGACAAAGCAGTAGTAGTTGCGCTGCCCGTCGTTCCACTGCTCTTCGGTGACGGGATAGCTGCCCTGCACCTGAACGTCTCCGTACTCGCCCGCTTTCGCGAGATCGATGACGCCCGGGTCGCTGCACAGAAGGTAGATCTGGCTCGCGAGTTCGTCTTCGCCGGGGAAGGCTGCTCCCTCGTCGTCTGACATGGTGCCGACGGCGACGAGCTGCGCATCGTGCTCGGCCTCGCAGTCGACGACTGTGAACTCCTCTGCCCACGGAGACTGGTACTCACCGAGGCATTCGCCTCCGCGAAGCTGATCCCACGCGTACGTTCCCGCGGGCAGCGTCCCCTCAGCCGGAAGGGACTGCGTCGGCGTCGGGGTGCTCGACTCTGTCGCTTCAGGCTGCGAGGCAGACACCATGCCGGGAATCAGCGTTCCGACCCAGAAGAGTCCTCCGAGCACCACGATGGCCGCGACAGCGAGTCCGACAAGAACGAGAGGACGAGTGCCGCGTGAGCCTCCGCCGGAGCCTCCGCCTGCGGAGCTCGCCCCCGTCGTCGTGGCAGCAGATGACGCACGCGGTGCGCTTGGCTCCGCTCGTGTGTCAGCGGCAGGTGCCTGCGTTGGCGCGGGGGCCGTCGCGGTGCTTTCGAACAGGGCGCGCAGACGCGCGCTCGTGTCGGAGTCGGCAGCCGAACTCGGCGCATCAGCGGAGCGCGAGCCCGACACCCACGCCGGTTCAGGCGTCGCGGGAGGAGTCTCCGGCGTGCCAGCGGCCTTGCCGGGGCTTTCGCCCGTGCGCCCGCCGAAGAGGTCGAGGATGCCGAGGTCAGGAGCATCGTTCTGCTCAGAGTCTTCGGGCTGCTCAGCGTCTTCGCCCCGGCCAGGGGCTGCGGGTGCGTCCTCGTCGACAGCATCCTGGTCTGAGGTCTCATCGGCGGGCAACGGCTCGTCGTCGATCACGCCCGCATCGTCAACGGGCTCCGGAGCGAGAGCCGGCTCATCATCGGCGGGCTCCGCGGCGACCGCCGATTTGGGAGCGGGAACCTCCTCTGCATTCGGCTCGTCAACGGCATCGTCGTCATCGGCGGCATCCAGTGCCGACAGCGTCGCCTCGCCATAGAGTCGCTCATACGCTCCGGGCTTCGCGAGCGCTTCGTCGACAGCGGCCTGCTCCGGCGACACCGGCTCGAACTCGTGGTCGGCGAACGGGTCGAACGCCTGAGTCGGCTCTCCGGCGTCGACCCCCGTCGTCTCAGCATCGGCTGCGGCGGGCTCGTTCGCATCGGGCTTCTGCTCGTCTGTCTCGCGCTGGGCGGCGACGAGAGGGTCGACGGCGTCGTTGGGGGTCAGCCCCCAGGCGAAAACGCCGTCAGTGCGCCGAGGAGGAACAACGGGCTTCTCAACCGGGCGATCGGCGATCGCGTCGAAAGCGCGCGTGGGGGCGTCGTCATCAAGAGGCTGCTCCTCACGAGGTGCAGCCTCGGGGGACGGTGTCACAGAAGGGCTCGTCGGCTCACCAGCATCCGCCGATCCGTCCGCCTGTGCGCGCTCCTGCCTGCGCCGAAAGCGACGCCGCGACCACCGCGTCTCGTTCTCGGGACGAGGCGCAGGCTCATCGTCGATCGTGCTGTACGCGCCCGTGTCGTCAAGCTGCGACAACAGCCAGTCCGCACCCTGGTCGCCCGAGCCGTTCTGACCCGCGCCGTTCTCGCCAGGCCGGTCGCTCCGGCCGCGGTGTTTGTCTGCGCGCTTCTCGTCGTCGTCGCGTGGAGTCACTATGCCAATCCCAAGTCGTTCAGGCTCAGAGCGGCGTAATAGTCATACCCCGCTTCTTCGATAGCTTCGCGTGCTCCGGTGTCGCGGTCAACCACGACGGCCACTCCGGCGATCTCCGCGCCAACCTTCGTGAGCGCCTCGATCGCGGTGAGAGGAGACCCGCCGGTCGTTGACGTGTCTTCGACGACGATGACGCGCTTGCCCGCGAGATCGGGGCCCTCTACCTGCTTGCCTCGACCGTGGTCCTTGGGCTCTTTGCGCACGACGAACGCGTCGATGTCGGAGCCGCGAGCAGCACCCTGGTGCAGGACGGCGGCCGCGATGGGGTCTGCTCCCATCGTGAGTCCGCCGACGGCGAAGACGTCGGGAACGTCTGCGACGAGATCGAGCATGACCTGCCCGATCAGCGGGGCGACCCGGTGGTCGAGGCTCACCTTGCGCAGGTCGACGTAGAACGTCGCCTTCTTTCCACTCGTCAGAGTGAAGTCCCCGTGGAACACAGCCTCGGCCTTGATGTGGTCGATGAGTTGAGTGCGCGCGTCAGTCACGCCCCTTAGTTTAGAGTGCGCGAGAGCTTGCTGGGCCACCAGATCGCTTTGCCGATGTCGATGCTGAGCGCTGGCACGAGCAGCGACCGCACAAGGATCGTGTCGAGAAGCACGCCGAACGCCACGATGAACGAGATCTGCGCGAGGAACAGAATCGGCAGCACGCCGAGCGCCGCGAAGGTCGCCGCCAGCACGATGCCCGCCGACGTGATCACTCCTCCCGTCGCGACAAGACCGCGCGCGATGCCCTCGCGCGTGCCATGGGCGACGGACTCCTCGCGAACGCGCGTCATGAGGAAGATGTTGTAGTCGATCCCCAAGGCGACGAGAAACACGAAGCCGAACAGCGGAACGCTCGGGTCTGCGCCGGGGAACTCGAAGATGTGGTTGAACACGAGTGACGAGATGCCCAGCGCGGCGGCGAACGAGAGCACCACGGTCATCACGAGCAGCACGGGAGCCAGGATCGAGCGCAGCAGAATCATGAGGATGATCAGAATGACGATGAGCACGAGCGGGATCACGAGGTTGCGATCATGAACGGCCGCCGCGTTCGTATCGATTGCCGTCGCCGCCACTCCTCCGACGAGCACCGCGTTCTCGCCCGTGTCGGGCAGCGCCTCGCGCAGCGCGGACACGGTTTCTTCGGCCTCCGCCGAGTCGCCGGGGCCCTCGAGCGTCGCCTCGAGCATGATCTGCCCGTCGATGACCGTCGGGTCGGCCTTCACGGGACCGTTCGGCCCGAACGCCGGCTCGATGCCGTCCGTCGTGACCTCCGCGGTGCCGCTTGCAGAGTCGTCGGTCAGCACGGCGAGAGAGTCGACGCCGTCCGTTGCCAGGATCGTGTCGGCCATCGACTGCAGTTCGTCTTCGGGGCCGACGATGACCGCGGGGGTCCCTGACCCGCCCGGAAAGTGCTCGTCGAGAACGCCCTGGCCCTCACGAGCCTCCGAGTGTCCCGTGACGAATTCGCTCTGCGAGACGCCGTCGGCCTTCAAGCCGATAAGGCCGAAGGATGCCGCTGCGAGCACGACGACGCTCGCGATCCAGATTATGCGGGGCCGACGCGAGACGAGGCGTGCGACGGCGGGCCAGAGCCCCTTCGACGACGCGTTGACCGCGTGCTTGTGAGTGCTTCCGTGCGCGGGGCGAAGCGGCCAGAATGCGGCCCGACCGGCCCAGTAGAGCAGTGCGGGCAGCAACGTGAGCGCCGCGATGAGAGCGAAGACGATGCCGATCGCGGCGACGGGCCCGAGGGCCTTGTTCGAGTTGAGGTCGCTGACGAGAAGGCAGAGCAGACCGGCGATCACGGTGCCGCCCGAGGCGAGGATTGCGGGCGTGGACCCGCGGAGCGCCGCCCACGTGGCATCCCACTTGCCCTCGAGCTCGCGAAGGGCCTCGCGATATCGAGACACGTAGAGAAGCGAGTAGTCGGTCGCGGCACCAATCACGAGGATCATCAGAATGCCCTGCGTCTGCCCCGACAGCACGAGCACGTCGGCCTTCGCCAGCTCCACGACCGTGAACATAGCCGCGGTCAGCGCCATCATGCTCGTGCCGAGCACGATGAGCGGCAGCATCGGTGACCGGTACACGACGATGAGAATGACCAGCACGACGGCGAGCGCCACGATGAGCAGCAGCCCGTCGAGCCCGCTGAACGCGTCGACGATGTCTGCCGACTGCCCCGCAGGACCGGTGACCGCAACATACAGACCTTCGGGCGTGTTGTCGTCGAGATACCCCCGGATCTTCTCGACGGTGTCGGCGGGCTTGATTTCGGTGTCGAGCGAGGCGATCACCTGCACCGCCTCGCCGTCCTTGGAGTCGATCGCCGGCGAGACCCCGTCTTCGTCGACCCCGTCGATGTCTGTGACGGCGTCGACGATGTCGCTGATCGCCTCGTGATCAGCATCCGTCACCCCTCCGTCGCGCTCGAACACGAGAATCGCCGGAATGACGTCGTCGCCCCGAAACTCGGTCTGCAGGTCGCTGACCTTCGTGGCGTCGGCGCTGGCCGGGAGAAACTGTTCCTGGTCGTTCTCGGCGACATCGTTAACCTCGCCGAAGGCCTGGCCACCGGCGCCGCCGACGGCAAGCCACGCCAGAATGAGCGCGACGGGAATCAGCACGCGCAGCCAGGTGGGGGCCGATCGGCGTGCGGTTCCGGTGTGCGGGGCATGAGCCATGGGGAGCATCCTTCTGCGGTCACGGACGTGGAGTACATCTCACGGTACGTCTGGCGCGGGAACGTGCACGTCGCCCAAAAGTTTGAATCCGTTTCGATAGCGTTGTCTCATGCGCATCGCCACGTGGAACGTCAACTCCATTCGCACCCGAGTCGGACGCGTCGTCGACTGGCTCGTGCGAGAAGACATTGACGTGCTCGGCATGCAAGAGATCAAGTGCCGGCCCGACCAGTTTCCCGCAGAGCAGTTCGAAGCGGCCGGCTACGATCTGCAGATTCACGGACTCAACCAGTGGAACGGCGTCGCGTTCGCGAGCCGGCTGCCGATGACCGATGTCGAGCGCGGCTTCGTCGGCATTCCCGGCTTCGGCAAGCCGCCGAAGGTGGAGCACGAGCTCGACGGCGCCGGAGTGCCGATCGAGGCGCGCGCGCTGGGTGTGACGATCGATGGGGTTCGCCTCTACAGCCTCTACGTTCCCAACGGCCGCTCCCTCGACGATCCCCACTACGTCTACAAGCTCGCGTGGCTCGACACGCTGCGCGCTCACGTGCAGGCGGCGCTCGAGGCCGAGCCGGATCTGCCCCTCGCGCTCATGGGCGATTTCAACATCGCGCCGTTCGATGACGACATGGGAGACCCGGGCTTCGTTCCCGGAGTCTCGACCCACATCTCCGAGCCCGAGCGGAGCGCCTTCCGTGCCTTGGAGGCGGTGGGGCTCAGCGACGTTGTGCGCCCTCTCGTCCCGGAGGGCTTCACGTTCTGGGACTACAAGCGGCTGCGCTTTCCCCGCAACGAGGGTATGCGCATCGACTTCATTCTCGGCTCGCATGCTTTCGCCGACAGGGTGACGGATGCTGCCATCCACCGCAACGAGCGCAAGGGCGATTCTCCGAGCGATCATGTTCCCGTCGTCGTCGACATCGAGTCCGAGGTCGACGACGATATGCCGATGATCTTCGGTTGAGAGGTGCGCACCATGGACGACGACCGCAAGCGCCTGACCGGCTCGGCGCGCGGCTGGGACATCGGCATCTCGGTCACTGTGCTGGCCCTCGGCGCCGTTGTGCTCGTCATCACGTTTCTCGTCGCGCTCTTCGGAATCATGATGGTGAGCGCGTGCTCGAGCGAGTGCAGCGCAGGGCTGTTCGTGGGCGGATGGCTCATTGCCATGATCCTCCCGTTCGCGCTGCTGATCGCCGGCACGATCTGGGCGATCGTGTTCATGGTGCGCGCCAGGCGAGCGCTTGTCATCGCGATCGCTACGATCGTCGTCGCCCTCGCGGTCTGGGCGGGAGGAATCTCGATGATGATCGGTGCGATACCCGGTTTCACCTGGTAGCTATGCCAGCAGCGCCGAGATCACGATCAGCACCGGTATCGCGGCGACCGTCGAGACGAGGATCGCGTCGCGTGCCATGACCTCGCCTGTCTCGTAGCGCGTCGCGTACGTGAAGATGTTCTGCGCTGTCGGCAGAGCGGCGAGCGCTGTTGCGGCGAACAGCTCGTGGCCGGTGAGCCCGAAAGCGACGTGCGCGACGACGAACGCGACAAGCGGCATCCCGACAGACTTCAGCGCTGACGCGACGAACACGCGAGCCCGGCCGGTGCCGGCCCGCAGGGGCCGCTGACCGCTGAGCGACATGCCGAACGCGAGAAGCATCATCGGCACCGCGGCGCCGCCGATGAGCTCGAACGGCGCATAGACAGCATCCGGAAGCTGCACACCCGTCGCGGCCACGAGCACGCCGACGAGTGAGGCGATGATCATGGGGTTGCGGAACGGCTGCGTCACGATCGCGCACACAGAGACGCGTCCCGTGCGCGCGAGATCGAGGATCGCGAGGCTCAGCGGCGCGAAGACGATGAGCTGAAGCAGCAGCAGAGGCGCGACGTACTGGGCATCGCCGAGCACGTAGACCGCGACGGGCAGCCCGATGTTGTTCGCGTTGACGTAGCCGGAGGCGAGCGCGCCGATCGTGGTCTCGCCGACAGACAGCCGCCACGCGAAGACCGTGATCACGACAAAGAGTCCCGCCATCGCCACGGCCGAAATGAGCGCGACCCAGATGAACGACGAGAAGACGACGCCGATGTCAGCGTGGGCGAGCACGTCGAAGAGCAGGGCGGGGCTCGCGATGAAGAAGGACAGATGCTGGATGCTGCGGCCCGCAGACGCTCCGCCGATCTGCAGGCGTCCGGCGACGAAGCCGACGGCGATCACGACGCCGATGATGGCGAATCCCGTCAGTACTCCCGTCACCACTCGAGACTACTGGAGCGCCCGCGAACGATCCCGCCTGGCGCGCATGCCGGTGGTCGGCCGGTCTTCCCGCGCAGGCCTCGCTGACGTAGGCTCGGGACTATGCCGCACATGGATGTGCCGGGGGGCCGGCTGTACTACGAAGTCGAGGGACAGAAGGACAATCCTGCGCTTCTGCTGATCCATGCCGGCATCGCGACGCTGCGCATGTGGGATCCGATCGTTCCCGCCCTCGCCGAGCATCACCATGTCATCCGCTTCGACACGCGCGGCTTCGGCGAGACCGTCTCTGACGATGTCGATTTCTCGAACGGCGACGATGCCCTGCGCTTGCTTGACGAGCTCGGCGTCGAACGCGCGACGATCATCGGTTCGTCGCGCGGAGGACAGATCGCGATCGACCTCGCCGTCGAGCACAGTGACCGCGTCGCGGGGATCGTGACGATCGGCTCTGGCCCGAGTGGATTTCCCGAGATCGAGCTCACCGACGCCGAAGACGAGCTCATGGACACGATCGACGCCACGTGGGAGGCCCGCGACTGGCCAGCGAGCATGGATGCTGAGGTGCGGCTGTGGGCGGTCGGGCCGCTCCGCGATCCCGGCGACGTCGATCCCGATTTTCTCGAGACGGCGCGTACGCTCAATCGCTTCAACATCGCGAGGGTCGACGACAATCCTGCTCCCCGTCCGATCGAGCCTCCGGCGTTCGACCGGGTCGTCGACATCGATGTGCCCGCACTCGTTGTCGTGGGCGAGTACGACATCACTCCGGCGCTCATGCAGTTCGAGTACCTCGCCGAGCAGCTTCCCGAGGCCGACTCGGTGCGCATGGACGACACTGCACATCTGCCGAGTGTCGAGCGCCCCGGCGCGTTCCTGACGGTGCTCGAGCCCTGGCTCGTGCGCCACAACCTCTGACGGGTGGCCTTTCGTTCGCTCGTGAGTGAGACTGGAGGTGCACGCGGCGCCAACCCTGCTCGCGTGCAGGCCTCCACTCGAGGCCTTGAAGCAATCGCCCACGAGGAGATCGACAATGCTGTCACCCAATTCTCAATCGCGCGGGTCTGCCCCGCAGACATCAGACGCTCTCGACACACCGGAGCTTGAGCATGAACGCGTGCTCATCACGCGAGGAGCTCGCTCCGGCCTGACGCTCAGCGTCGCCGTACACTCGACGGTGCTCGGACCCGCACTCGGCGGAGCGCGGGTCTGGACATATCGACGCTGGCGCGACGCTGTCGCCGACTCGCTGCGTCTGGCCGAAGGCATGACCCTCAAGAACGCAGCCGCGGGCCTCGCGCGAGGGGGTGGCAAATCTGTCGTATTCGTTCCCGAGGGAACGGTCCTCGACGCCGAGCGCAAGCGCGACGCGATGCTCGATGTCGGCGACGCCGTCGAGACGCTCGGCGGTTCGTATTACACCGCTGAAGACGTCGGAACCTCGGCAGAAGACATGGCGACCGTCTCAGAGCGAACCGCCTATGTCGAGGGACTGCCTGCCGATCGTGGCGGCGTCGGTGAACCGAGCGATGCGACGGCCGCCGGCGTGTACTCCGCCGTGGCAGCCACTCTCGACTCCGTCTTCGGCAGCCCGCTGGTCGCTGAACGAAGGGCCGTGATCTCTGGTCTCGGGCAGGTCGGCGGCCGCCTTGCCCGCAGGCTCGCCTCTGAAGGAGCCCGCTTGATCGTCACAGACGTCAATCCCGCACGACGCGCGTTTGCCGAGGAGATCGGCGCGAGCTGGATCGAGCCAGGAGACGAGCACCAGTTCGAGACCGACCTCTTCATTCCGTGTGGCGTGGGCGGAGCGCTGTCCCCCGACGTCATCGACGCACTGCGCTGTCGCGCCGTTGTCGGCGCTGCGAACAATCAGCTGGAGCGCCACGACGGGGCCGAGCAGCTCGCAGCGCGCGGAATCCTCTGGGCGCCCGACTTCGTCGTGAACGCCGGGGGCGTCATCTACATCGACATGGCGTCGAAGCCGGGCGCGGATCGCCAGGCGATCGAGGAGCGCGTCGAGCACATCGGCGACACGCTCCGCTCGATCTTCGCCCAGGCTCAGGCCGAGAACATCACGACCCTCGAGGCGGCGGAGCGCCTCGCCCGGTCACGGCTCGACGCCGTACCCGTCAACGTATAACGCAGCACCTCACCGAGTGCGGCGCCTGATTCACTGGGCGCCGCACTCGTTTTGTTCGTCCTGCGCGTCGCATCGCGCAGAACAATTGCGCTTTTGCTCAGGATGCGCACGATTCTCGTCAGATCATCCGCTTTTCACGGCGGATTCCCGCGTATCGTCGAACACGAATCCACGAGATCGATCGAGCGAGGAGGCTCCATGGAACAATCAGCTGTCGACACCGTCGCACCACCCGCGGCACATGACTCGAACCTCGCGAGCCACCCGTCGTGGCTGATGATCAAGACGGCAGCCGAGGCACTTCACCCGCTGCAGTCGAAAGACGGGTCGGTCGAGAACGCCGACGACCATGCTTCGGCTCGACGGCACGTGACCGACATCATCGAAGGCGTGCGTGACCTTGCCCCGTACTTCCCGTGGGACGAGACGTACCTCGACGCCGTGCAAGCCGACTTCACACGCTGGGTCGACGACGGGTTCGGAGTACCGGACTTCTACGATGCCCTCGTCGCGTTTCACCCCGAGCAGAACCGCGTCGACGGCCTGAAGCACCTCGTCGTGTTTCCTATGCACACGCAGAACGGATCGCGCAACCGCCACGTCGAAGCCGTGCTCGTCGAAGTGCTGTGGCCCGACTTCATCGCAGAACTCGAGGCTGCCGATTTCTCGAACAAGCTCTTCGTGCCGATCCGCTTCATCGACTTCACCTCGGGATACGACACCAACGCCGCTGTGCTCTTTCCTGAGACGGTGGCAATGCGAGAGATCCCCGCGTTCACGTGGGGCGCGATCTTTCAAGACCGCGAGGCCGCGCGGTTCCGGCGCGTCGTGGCGGCAGCATCCGACATCACCAAACTCGACCTTCCCGACGACGCCCGCGAGCTCCTCGAGAATCAAACGCTCGCCGAAGAGACATTCGTCATGTGGGACCTCATTCACGACCGCACGCATATGCGCGGAGACCTGCCATTCGACCCGTTCATGATCAAGCAGCGCTCTCCGTACTTCATGTACTCGCTCGAGGAGATGCGCTGCGACATGACCGCCTTCCGCGAATCTGTGCGGCTCGAGCGCGAGCTCACCGCCCGAGCGCATGGCGATGGCGAACCGCTCACGCACGCCGAGAGCGAGGTGCTGCGCCACGCGAAACTGGTGCAGTACGCCGTCATCTTCGACCGCATCTTCCGCTTCGCTCTCACGGGCAGCCGCAGCCGCAATTACGACGGCCTCGGCGGGCAATTGCTCTTCGCCTGGCTGCACCAGCGCGACGTGCTGCACTGGACGGACACGAAGCTCACGATCGACTGGGCTGAGGTTCCCGACGTCGTCGTCGCACTCGGCGACGCCATCAACGAGCTGTACTGGCGCTCGATCGACCGACCGAAGAAGTCCCACTGGCTCGCCGCGTATGACCTCGTGCGCTCGGTGGTCGAGCCGCACCCTGCATCGGCCTGGGCCCGCGGTCTCGACGACGAGACGCTTACGGGCCCTCCACGGGGAATGACGGATGCTGTTCTCGACGACGAGTTTCCGCTCTCGATGTTCTACGAGGCCCTCAACAAGAAGATGGGCGACGTCATCGAGTCAACGGCGGGAATCACGGGAAGCGACTGACGGCGTCGTGCGAATCCGTCCCGTGGCGGATGCTGGAGGAGCCAGGCCTCGCTAGCGTTGAAGCATGAGCGAGACAACTGCCCCGAGCGAACGCGAGTGGGCGCGCCTGCCGGCGACACCGCTGCAGCGACGCCGAGACGCCCTCGGCGCTCTGGTTCTGTTCGCGTGCATGATGCCGAGCACGGTGCTCTACCAGTTGTCGGGCACGACCGGAGAGCCCAGCCCCATGTGGGTGACGATCGTGTGGGCCGTCGTCATGTGTGGCGCGCTCGCGTTCCGGCGACGGTGGCCGTCGATCACGGCGCTCGTCGTCGCCGCGACGTACATTGTTGGCCTCGAGGTAGGCGCGCAAGAGCTGCTCTTCAGCCAGATCGTGCTGTTCATCTCCATGTACACCGTCGGTGCGTGGGTCACGGACCGGCGCGTTGTGCGATTCGTGCTCGGCGCGGTCATCGGAGCCATGCTGATCTGGCTCGCGATCTCGATGGTGGTTGTGGCCACCGACTCCGAGGTGCGTGACGACTTCGGCGGTTTCGGCACGCAGACGGCCATGCTGGCGTTCATGGGCATTCAGCTGATCACGAATCTGCTGTACTTCGGCGGCGCGGCGTACTTCGGCGCGCACGCGTTCAAGTCTGCTCGCCAGCGCGCTGAGCTCGAGTACCGCACGCACGAGCTCGAGCAGGAACGCGAGCGCTCTGCCGCGCAGGCCGTCGCTCTCGAGCGCGTGCGCATCGCCCGCGAACTCCACGATGTCGTCGCTCACCACGTCTCGGTGATGGGCGTGCAGGCGGGAGCAGCGCGCACCGTCATGGACATGAACCCGCAAGCCACACGCGACTCTCTTGCGAACATCGAGCAGAACGCCCGAACCGCGATCGACGAGCTGCACCACCTCGTGGGAACGCTCCGCGAGGGTGACGCCGAGGAGGAGGCATCGGCGAGCGCGAGCACGGTCGATATCTCGCAGCTTGACGAGCTCATCGCGGCGTCGTCGGTGGCAGGCCTTCCCACGAGCTTCGACGTGCTGGGCGAGCAACGTCAGCTTGCAGGAACGGTGTCGCTCACGCTCTTCCGCATCGCGCAGGAAGCGCTCACCAACGCCCGAAAGTACGCGGGACCCGATGCGACAGCCGATGTGCGACTCCGCTACCTCGATTCCGTCGTCGAACTTGAGGTCACGAACACGGGCATCGTTCCCGTCAAGCCACGCCCCGGAGGGCTCGGTCACCTTGGAATGCGGGAGCGCATCGCCGCGGTCGGCGGAGAGATCGAGATCGGGCCTCGCTCGCGCGGCGGGTACCTCGTTCGCGCCAGAATTCCGCTCAGCACACCCGTTGCCACGTCAGCATCCTCAGGAGCCACTGCATGACCATTCGCGTTCTGCTCGCCGACGACCACGAGCTGGTGCGAGCCGGCTTTCGCATCATTCTCGATGCACAGTCCGACATCGACGTCGTCGGCGAGGCCGAGAACGGCGCCATAGCAGCGCAGCGTGCTCGGGAGCTGACGCCGGACGTCGTCTGCATGGACGTGCAGATGCCCGTGCTCGACGGACTTGAGGCGACTCGCCAGGTGACGAGTTCGACAGATGCCGCCGTGATCATGCTCACGACATTCGACCGAGAGGATTACCTCTTCGCCGCGCTCGAGGCCGGAGCGAGCGGCTTTCTACTCAAGAACTCGAGTCCTGAGAAACTCGTGGAGGCCGTGCGAACGATCGCGGCGGGAGACGCTCTGCTCTCGCCCGAGGTCACGCGCCGCGTGATTCAGCGCTTTTCTGCACCCGCACCTGCAGCAGAAGCGCGGCCGATCGCCGCACCGCAGCTCGATCTGCTGACGGAGCGCGAGAGTGAAGTGTTGCAGCTCGTCGCCCAGGGCATGTCGAACTCCGAGATCGCCGCAACGCTTTTCGTCGGCGATGCGACGGTCAAATCGCACGTCTCGAAGATCCTGCAGAAACTCGCGCTGCGAGACCGCATTCAGGCCGTCGTGTTCGCCTACGAGAACGGCGTCGTCGTGCCACGCGCCTGATCGGGCTCATGGTCGAGGGGCGGAGCGGCGACAAGGCTCTCCTCTGAGATCTCCGCGCGGGAGAACGGCCCTCGGCCGTCGCGCAGGCGCTGCGGCTCGTCGAACTGCACGATCCAGACGCGCGCCTGCACGCTCTGATTCGTGACGCCACGGTGCGGCAGAACCGCACCCGTGCCGACGATCAGCCCCGTCGGCTCGTCTGCGAAGCTGTCGCCCGTGAGCCCGTCGACGACGTGCACGGGCACACCGATGCCGAAACGCGTGCCCTCGGCATCCGATGTCTGCTGAAGAGTGGGGCGCGCCCATCGTCGAAATCTCACATGACAAGTGTCTCAGAGGCCAGCCTTCGTCATACAGCGCGGCCGTCCAAGACGCTCAGCAGGCGCAGCTTCTCGGCGCTCTCGCTCCCCGGAACGGCCGTGAACACGAGGAGGCCCTGGCTCTGATCGAGGTCGTACAGCGACTGGCAGTAGACCTCGATGAGACCGACCTCTGCGTGCACGAGCCGCTTGTACTGGCTGTGCTTGCGTCCCACCCGGTGTTCGGCCCAGAGGGCCCGGAACTCAGCGCTTGACGCCGTGAGAGCGTCAACGATCTCGGCCACGGGCGACGGTCGCGAGTCACGCGCATACGCCGTCCGCAGGTCGGCCACGAAGTCGCGTGCCCGCTCGTCGTGATCCTCCTCCGGGTACACCGAGCGAGAGTCCGGATCGGTGAACCAGCGGTAGACGACGCTGCGCTCGAGTCCCTCGAAGCGCGATTCGTCGCCGAAGAGCGCAGTCGCCGGTCCCGTCTGAATGAGAATCTCGCCCGCGCTGCCGACGACCATCGCCGGAGTGTCGGCGAGACGATCGAGAATGCGCATGATGCCGGCGTCCACGTGGTCACTGCTCACGACGCGCCGCGGAACGGGATAACCACCCAAGCGCAGCAGATGGTCGCGCTCGTCGAGCGAGAGCCGAAGCCCGCGCGCGAGTGCGGCAAGCATCTGCTCGCTCGGATTCGGCCCGCGCTGCTGCTCCATGCGCGTGTAATAGTCGGCACTCAGTCCGGCGAGCGCCGCGACCTCTTCACGTCGCAGTCCGTCCGTGCGGCGCCGGGCGCCCCGCGGCATCCCGACGTCTTCCGGCTGGAGAGCCGCTCGCCGTGTTCGCAGGAAGTCCGCGAGCTGGGCCCTCTGTTCGCTCACCATGAGGTCATTCTGCCCGACGCGACTCAGAGCCGCATGCCTCCGGACGCCTCAATGCGCTGCCCGGTCACCCAGCTCATGCCCTCGCTCGCGATCACGGCGACGGCCGCGCCGACGTCCTCCGGGCGACCGACGTGCCCCATAGCCGTCACGGCACCGAGAGCAGAACGGATGTCATCGTTGTCTCGCAGCGAACCGCCACCGAAATCGGTGCCCGTCGCGCCGGGCGCGATGGCGTTCACGGTGATGCCTCGCGGAGCCAGCTCCTGCGCGAGGTAGCGAGTCCAGACCTCGATGGCGCCCTTCGCGGCAGCGTAGACGGAGTATCCGTTCTCGCCCACGAACCGGGCGAGCCCGCTCGACGTGTTGATGATGCGACCGCCGTCGGCGATGTGCCGCGCAAGGGCCTGCGTCAGCATCACGACTCCGACGACGTGCACGTCGAGCGCTGCACGCACCTCGTCGACGTTGATCTCTCCGAGGGGTGTCCATACAGCCGCGCCGGCGTTGTTGACGAGAATGTCGATGTCGGCGCGACCCCACTCGTCAGCCAGGACGGTGCGCAGATGCGAGACGAAGCCGTCGAACGACCTCGCGTCGCCGACGTCGAGCTGCAGGGCTTTGGCGCGCCGCCCCATCGCCGTGATCTCGTCGATGACGGCTTTCGCTTCCTGTTCGCCCGTGCGATACGTGATGATCACATCGCACCCGCTGCGAGCAAGCGCGATGGCCTCGCTTCTGCCGATGCCTCGGCTTGATCCGGTGATGAGTGCTATGCGGTTCTGTGTTTCGTTCATGACTCCACCATTGCGCCGGGCGAGTCGTCGTGGAACGCCGTGTTTATCCGGGGATCGGTCGTCCTCCCCTCGCACTCCCCCATGCGGATGAGAGGAAAGACCCGCCTCGAGGCGGATGCTGACGCGCTCAGCAGCGCCATACCGTTGAAACAGACCTGAGGAAAGGACCGACAGTGCTCGAGATCTCTGGCATCACGATGAGCTACGGCACACGCCGCGTGCTCAACGACGTGAGCTTTACCGTCGCTCCCGGACGACTCACGGGATTTGTGGGCGGTAACGGAGCAGGCAAGACGACGACGATGAGGATCATTCTCGGACTGCTGACGTCCGACTCCGGAAGCGTCACGTTCGACGGCAGCCCGCTCACGGCCGCTGACCGCCGTGCCTTTGGCTACATGCCCGAGGAACGCGGGCTCTACCCGAAGATGAAGGTGACCGAGCAGCTCGTGTATCTCGCTCGCCTGCATGGATTCAGTCAGGCGCACGCTAAGCGCAACGCCGAACAGCTCCTGGAGAACCTCGACCTCACCGAACGCGCGAACGATCCGATCGAGAACCTCTCGCTCGGAAACCAGCAGCGCGCGCAGATCGCAGCCGCCCTCGTTCACGAGCCGACGACGCTCATTCTCGACGAGCCGTTCTCAGGGCTCGATCCCCTCGCCGTCGATTCCGTCGTCGCCGTGCTCAGCGAATACGCCGCCCGCGGGGTTCCCGTGCTGTTCTCGAGCCACCAGCTCGACATCGTCGAGCGCCTCTGCGACGACCTTGTGATCATCGCCGGCGGAGAGGTGCGAGCGAACGGTTCGCGTGAGCAACTTCGAGCCGAGCACTCGGCAAACCGTTTCGAGCTGCTCTTCAGCGGAGACGCCGGCTGGCTTCGCGAGACCGCCGGCGTCACAGTGCTCGACTTCGACGGCGGCTACGCGCTCTTCGACGTCGACGACGAGGCGACAGCGCAGCGGGTGCTTCGCCGCGCGATCGACGAAGGCGCCGTCACGACCTTCGCCCCGCAGCATCCATCGCTTGCTGAGATCTTCAAGGAGGTCATCGCATGACAACCCCGACGCACGCACCGAGCTTCAGCTCGAGCACCTGGCTCGTCGCCGAACGCGAGATCATGGCGCGGCTTCGCAGCAAGGCATTCGTCATCTCGACGATCATTCTGTTCGTGCTCGCCATCGCTGGCGTGATCATCGGCGGGATCTTCGCTCAGAACCAATCGGCAACACCCGTCGCCGCTGTCGGAAACGCCGCCGCGAGCATTGAGGGTGACGACGGATACGACATCACAAAAGTGGGATCCGTCGACGAGGCGAAGGAGCTTGTCGCCGACGGTGAGGTCGACGCGGCGCTCGTTCCCGACGACTCCCCCGTCGGCATCGCGCTCATCGCCGATACGGAGGCGCCGACGACGCTCATGATGCAGCTGAGCATCACGCCGAAGGTGACACTGCTCGACACGACCGCCGAGAATCCGCTCGTCGCCTACTTCGTCGCATTGGGCTTCGGTCTCGTCTTCTTCATGTCGGCAATGACCTTCGGCAGCGTCATCGCGCAGAGCGTCGTCGAAGAGAAGCAGACGCGCGTTGTCGAGATTCTCATGTCGGCGATCCCCGTGCGCTCGCTGCTGGCGGGCAAGGTGCTCGGAAACTCGATTCTCGCGTTCGGGCAGATCGCCGCCCTTGCCGTGCTGTCGATCATCGGGCTCTCAGTGATCGGGCAGAGCGAGCTCCTGCTCGGACTCGGCGCGCCCATCGTCTGGTTCGTCGCGTTCTTCGTGATCGGATTCGTGCTGCTTGCGGCTTTGTTCGCCGCTACAGGATCGATGGTGTCGCGCCAAGAAGACATCGGCTCCACGACGACTCCCGTGACGATGCTCGTAATGCTGCCGTACTTTCTCGTCATCATCTTTCACGACAACCCGCTCGTGCTCGGCATCATGTCGTACGTGCCGTTCTCAGCGCCGGTCGGCATGCCGATGCGGCTCTTCCTCGGCACCGCCGCATGGTGGGAGCCGCTGTTGTCGCTCGTCGTGCTCGCAGCATCCGCTGTTCTCGTGGTGATGATCGGGTCGCGCATCTACGAGAACTCGCTTCTCAAGACCGGCTCGCGCGTCAAGCTGGGAGAGGCTCTCAGGCGCTGAACGCGACACGCTGAACGGTGGCAGCCCGCGAGTCCGTGGGCGGCCATCGTTCGCGCGCTGGACTCACGACGCGCCGCAAAGCACACTGGAAGCATGGCCGAACTGGACTTGCCCGAGCATCCCGTCAACGCAACGCTCGTAGATACGGGGCCACACTGCATGCTCACGCTCGAGCGTGCCATGACGCACTCCGCCGCCGACTTGTGGGCAACGCTGACCGAGCGGGATGCCGTTGGACGATGGGCGCCTTTCTCGCCCGACCGGGATCTCGACAGCAAGGGCGCCGTGTCGCTGCGGCAGTCCGACGATCTCGAGGCGAACGCCAATCTGGGCAAGGTGTTAACGGCCGCGGTGCAGCGGATGCTGGCGATTGAATGGGCCGGGGATCGCATCGAGGTCGAGCTGGCACCGACCGCCGATGAGACGATCGTGCAGCTCAACCACATCTTCACCGACGAGTCGCTGGCGCCGAGCCTTGCGGCGGGCTGGCACATCTGCCTTCAGGCGCTCGACGCCGTGGCCGGGGGTGCTCGGATTCCGCTCGTGGTGGGCGACGCCGCTCACGCTGCCGGCTGGGACGCCCTCTACGACGAGTACGCTCGGCTTCTGGGATTCGAGGACTGAGCGAGAATGCGCGCAGAGCGCAGGATTCGTGCGCCCCGCACAAGCAACGACGAGCGAGAATGCGTGAGGATGGAGGGGTGAACTCTCTGCACGATCCCACACGCAAACAATTCGCCTCCGACAACTACGCCGGTGCGCATCCCGAGATTCTCGACGCGATCGCGGCGGCCAACGGCGGCCACCAGATCGCGTACGGCGAGGACGTCTACACGGCGCGACTGTCTGAGGTGTTCGAACAGCACTTCGGCGACGGCATTGAGGTGTTCCCCGTCTTCAACGGAACGGGGGCCAACGTCATCGGCCTGCAGTCGATGCTCCCCCGCTGGGGCGCCGTCATTGCAGCATCCACCGCGCATATCAATGTCGACGAGAACGGCGCTCCCGAACGCGTCGGCGGCATGAAGCTGCTGACCGTCGACACGCCGGACGGCAAGCTCACCCCAGAGCTCATCGACGCCGAGGCGTGGGGCTGGGGCGACGAGCACCGTGCGCAGCCGCTCGTCGTGTCGATCACGCAGTCCACGGAGGTCGGCACCGTCTACACGCCGGACGAAGTGCGTGCGATCGCCGACCATGCGCACGAGCGCGGCATGACTCTGCACATGGACGGCGCGCGCATCGCGAACGCCGCTGCCGCACTCGACGTGCCGCTGCGGGCGATCACGCGAGACGCGGGCGTCGACGTGCTGAGCTTCGGAGGAACGAAGAACGGCCTGCTCTTCGGCGAGGCGATCGTGGTGTTCAACCAGCAGGCCTCGGACGGGCTCGTGTACCTGCGCAAGATGAACATGCAACTCGCGTCGAAGCTGCGCTTCATCTCGGCGCAGCTCATCGCCTTGCTCGAGGGCGACCTCTGGCTGCGCTCGGCGCAGCATTCGAACGCGATGGCCGCGCTGCTGCGCGGTCGGCTCGACGAGCTCATCGAGAACGGCGAGCTTCCCGGTCTCAGCTTCTCGCAGGCGACACAGTCGAACGCGATCTTTGCGAAGCTGCCCGACGGCGTCGCCGACCGGGTGCGTGAGAAGTTCCGCTTCTACGACTGGGATGCCGACCAGAACGAGGTGCGGTGGATGTGCGCGTTCGACACGACAGAGGCCGACGTCGACGCGTTCGTCGCTGAGATTCGCCAGGCATTCGCCGCCTGACAGACGCGGTGAATTCGACGGGCGGATGCTGACCAGCATCCGCCCTCGATCTCTGAGCCTTCGTGCTCGTTACCCTGCCGGATTTCCTGCGAAAGCGCCCAGTTTGCAGTGACATACTGGCCGCATGCCTGGCCGGACGCCCGCCTCCTCACGCCCTGAATGGGATCTCGTGGTGTCGGTGATTCTGCAGGTCCTTCTGGTGATGACCGTTGGTCTCACTCTTCTGGTCGGCAGTTTTCTGGGGCTCTCGACGATCCCGTGCATCGAGATCGGGCGCTACTGCAATTTCGGTCTGATCGGCATGGGAACGAACATCGCCCTCTGGGTTCCGCTGGCCGCCGTGATCGTCTTCACGGTATGGACTATTCGTCGCATCATGACGGGGCGCATGGCGTACTGGGTGCCCATCATTGGCCTGCTCGTGTGCGCCGTCGGCTACGGACTCGGATCGGCACTCGTCTCGATCGGCATGCCGCTGCCTCTGTTCATTCGCTGAGCCGGAGACGCTGCTTTCGTTACAGAGAGTTTCATCGCCGACGACGCCCGGGGCGCTGCGCGGGTTACGGTCTGAGCATGACCTCGGTGATTGACGTTCGTCCACGCAGCACGAGCCGCTACCCGGCTCCTCAGACCCTCGCGCGCTCGGCGAACGTCACCGCCCGGGACGTTGCTCGCGCTGCCGCTGATCCCGTCGCGTTCTGGGAGCGCGCTGCGGAGCGCCTCGAGTGGCAGACGCCGTGGCACACGGCGCACACATGGGAGCCCGTGCGGCAGCTCGACGACGGTTCGCTCACCGTGCCGCGCGTCGAGTGGTTCGCGGGTGGAACGCTCAACGTCGCCGTGAACTGCGTCGACAGGCACGTCGCCGCAGGCCGGGGCGACACCGTCGCGGTTCACTTTGAGGGCGAGCAAGGCGATCGCCGAACCATCACCTACCGCGACCTGCAGCGCGAGGTCGCGCGAGCGGCGAACGCGCTAGCCGAGCTGGGCGTGCGCGCGGGCGACCGCGTCGTCATCTACTTGCCCGTCATTCCCGAGACCCTCATCGCAACGCTCGCCGTCGCACGAATCGGTGCGATCCATTCGCTCGTCTTCGGCGGATTCAGCGCCGAATCCGTACGGTTTCGGGTCGACGACACGCGTGCGAAAGTACTCATCACCAGCGACGGCCAGTTTCGTCGTGGAGCGGCTGTCCCCGTCAAACATCAGGCGGATGCTGCGGTTGCAGACTCGCCGAGCATCGAGCACGTGCTCGTCGTACGTCGCACGGGCGATCAGACGCCGGCTGTTCCGTGGACCCCGGGCAGAGACATCTGGTGGCACGACGCTGTGGCGACAGCATCCGACATTCACATTCCCGAATACTTCGACGCCGAGACGCCGCTGTTCATCATGTACACCTCGGGCACGACGGGAAAGCCGAAGGGCCTCGTGCATACCTCGGGCGGGTACCTCGTGCAGGCAAACTACACGCACTGGGCGATCTTCGACGCGAAGCCGGGCGACGTTCACTGGTGCACGGCCGACCTCGCGTGGGTCACGGCGCACACGTATTCCCTCTACGGGCCGCTGTCGAACGGCGTGACGCAGGTGATGTACGAGGGAACGCCGGAGACGCCGCATGCTGCGCGCCACTTCGAGATCATCGAGCGCTACGGAGTGACCACGTACTACACGGCGCCGACTCTCATTCGCACGCTCATGGGGCGGTTTCCCGAGGGTCCGCCCGAGACGTACGATCTCTCGAGCCTGCGTCTGCTCGGCACCGTGGGAGAGGGCATCAACCCGTCGGCCTGGCACTGGTTTCACGAGCGGCTCGGCCGCGGCGAGTGCCCCATCGTCGACACCTGGTGGCAGTCCGAGACCGGCGCGGCGACGATCGCTCCGCTGCCGGGCGTATCGACGCTCAAGCCCGGGTCGGCGACGCGCGCGCTGCCCGGTGTATCGACGCGGGTGGTGGATGCTGACGGAAGCGACGTTGCTGCGGGCGTCGGCGGACGTCTCGTCGTCGATCGCCCGGGGCCTGCACTCGCCCGCACAGTGTGGGGCGACGCGGAGCGGTACCGCGACTCGTATTGGTCGGCGTACTGGCGGCAGGGCTGGTTCTTGTCCGGCGATGGCGCAGCCATCGACGCCGAGGGCGATACGTGGGTGCTCGGGCGCATCGACGATGTGATCAACGTATCAGGGCACCGGCTCTCGGCGCTCGAGATCGAGTCGGCGCTCGTGTCGCACCCCGACGTCGTCGAGGCCGGGGTGGCCGGGGTTCAGGATGCTGTCACGGGCAGTGCTGTCGCGGCTTTCGTCGTGGCGAACGCACACGTCAACCACGACGAGCTGGCCGCGACGCTTCGCGGTCACGTTGCACACCAGATCGGGCCGATCGCCAAGCCGGCTCACGTCTTTATCGTTCGCGACCTGCCCAAGACGCGGTCGGGCAAGATTCTGCGGCGCCTTCTCACCAGCATCGTCGAGGGCAGGCCCCTCGGCGACACGACGAGCCTGCACGACGAGACCGTGCCAGACGAGCTCGCGAACGCTGTGCGACGGCAGAGGGAAGCCGTGATCGGGGAATAAGCACGAGCTACTTATGCGTTTGCATGTTTCGGGGCGCGGCGCCCCGGCAACGACAATGAGGAGACCTATGACACCGCAGGACCGACTGGCCGTGACAAGTGCACCGATCTCGGAGGTGATCGCTGGCCGGTGGAGCCCGCGCTCCTTCGACGTCGCGATCGAGGTGCCCGAAGCGAAGCTCACCGCTGCTCTCGAAGCGGCGCGCTGGGCAGCATCCGCGGCGAACACACAGCCGTGGCGCTTCATTGTCGCGCGCCGCGGAACGCCGGAACACGAGGCGATTGTCGAGAACCTGCTGGGATTCAACCAGCTGTGGGCCGTGACGGCCGCGGCTCTGATCGTCAACGTCGCGGAGACGCAGACCGACGACGGCACCGAGCTGCGCTGGGCTGAGTACGACCTCGGCCAGGCGGCTGCGACGCTCGCGCTGCAGGCGCACAAAGACGGTCTTCACGTGCACCAGATGGGCGGCTTCAACCCCGAGGGACTGCACGGGGCGTTTGGCCTGCCGGCACGTCAGCGCGTGGTTTCGGTGACGGCTCTCGGCGTGCTCGCGGCCCCGGAGGCGCTGCCAGACGAAAAGCTGCGCGCGCGTGAGATCGCCCCGCGTGAGCGCAAGTCGCTCGAGGAGATCGTGCTCGTCAACGCGTAAGCAACCTCGCTATGCCGGTGCGGCAGCGGAGTCGGCAATCTTCTCACCGTGCCGGCAGAAGGACGTTTCGCCGAGACGAGGACCAGAACTCGATTCCCAGTCCTCGTCTCGGCACTTTATTCTCCTGGCGGCAGGTGGCCCCTCGAACCGGCCATTTCAATCGGCGATCAAGCCGGGTTGTCGACGCGGATGCGGCGGCGCACATAGCCGGCGAGCGCGACGGCGAGCGCGATCGCCCACAGCGGCCAGAGAAGCTCTGGGCCGATCGTCGACCAGTTCTCGCTCAGCGGAAGCGAACCCGACATCGCGACTCTCACGAACATCACGCCGCCTGCGAAGATCGCCAGCCCTCCGATCGTGACGGGCACAGCGGCGAGCGCGACAGGAATGCGACGGCCACCGAGTGCGGGAACCCAGTGAGGGACCCGCTCACCCCAGCGCTGAACAAGCCCGAGAGTCAGCAGCGCAACAGCGGTAGCGACGCTGGCGAGACCCAATCCGACCGTCCAGAGTCCTGATTCCTGACCGTCGGCGAGCATCTCGTCCGAGATACCGAGGGGAATCCCCGCGGCCCACGCGAATCGCACGGCTGCGTAGAGCAGCGGCACGACAACCGCGACAGCGACCGCCGCCCATTCGAGCATCGACGCCCGCCTGCCTTCGATCGGCACAAGGCGGCCGGCTGGCGCGCAGACAGCCGCGGCGATCCAGACGGCGGAGCCAAGCAGCATCCCGAACTGCAGCGTCGTGGCGCCATCGAGCGGCACGAGCCGAAAGCTCAGAGCGTACCCGATCACCGCCATGACCTTCGCGTCGGCGACGATGACTGTCGAGAAGACCGTCAGCGCCCCGGCGACGACCGCGAGCACTGCGATGGGAGGCTCCGCTCGCGACAGCGCCCACGCCGCGACCGCGGTCACGATGACGCCGACAATGCCGAGAAGCACGGCTGCGAAAGGCCCAGGAAGGGCGTCGATGAGCGCACTGAAATCGCCCGGTGAGAAGTCGGCGAATGGGGCATCGACGAGCCCGGTGAGCCAGAGGACGGATGCTGCCACAAGGCTGATTGACCAGACGAGGGCCGCGAACATTGTGATTCGGCTGCGCCGCTGCTGACTCCCGGCGGCACGCGCTGTGAGGTGAGGTGATGTATTCATGATTCCAGCGTCGCGATCGACGTTGGCGTCGTCTCCACCCGTGCGGGGGAATGTCATCCCGGCACGGGGGAGTTCACCGGGGGCCGAGTTCAGCTCCCGGCTCGATGAACCCAGATTCGTACGCCGCGATCACCGCCTGCGTGCGGTCGCGCACGCCGAGCTTCATGAGAATGCTGGCGACGTGAGATTTGACCGTCTCCGCTCCCACGAAGAGCTCGTGCGCGATCTGCGCGTTCGACAGACCCCGAGCGACCCAGCGCAGCACGTCTTGCTCACGATCGCTGAGGTGCGCAGAGCCGAGCTTGTCACCCTGCGTTCCGTGCCTCGCCGCGAGGCGCCTGATGTGCGCCGGATAGAGAAGAGACTCACCATCTGCGACGATCTGCACCGCGCGCACGAGCTCCGCGGGTTCGGCACGCTTCACGACAAAGCCATCGGCACCGGCCTTGAGTGCGTCATAGACGTGATCGTCGCTGTCGAATGTCGTCAGAATAAGCACGCGAGGGCGTGATGGATGCTGCATGAGCAGCCGCGTCGCCTCAATTCCGCTCATGCGCGGCATACGCACATCCATCACCACGACAGCGGGGGCGAATTCAGTGACGGCTTGCGTGACTTCGTCGCCGTCTGAGGCTTCTCCGACGACACTGATGCCGGGCTCGGCGTCGAAGATCGCACGCAGTCCCGCCCGCACGAGCGGCTCATCGTCGACCAGCACGATTCGAAGGCTCACGTGCCCCTCCCACCCTGCGGGCCGCGAACCGGAAGCCGGGCGGACAGACGCCACCGCTCGGCGACAATATCCACCGACGACTCACCGCCGAGCACCGCGACGCGTTCACGCACTCCTGCGAGCCCTCGGCCATCGATCACGCGAACGGCACTGGTCTCGTTCTCGACGAGAACGCTCAGCTCCTCGTCGTCGATGACGATGCTTACGGTGACACGTGGCGTTGCCGCATATCGCAGGGCGTTCGTGACCCCCTCCTGCACGACGCGATACGCCTCGCGCCCAAGACTCGCGGGCAGCTTCTCTGGGTGCCCATCGACGCAGAGGTCGACTTCGAAGCCGACCGCTCGCGTCTCACGGGCAAGACTGTCGACATCGGCGAGAGTACGGCGATCGGGAGCCCGATCATCGCGCGGCTCGTCGCCATCACGCAACACGCGAAGCACGTAGTCGAGCTCCGCGACGGCGGCGCGCGATACACGTTCGATCTGGTCGAGCGCCGCGCGAGCAGCATCCGGGTCTCGCTCAATGGCGCCACGCGCGACGAGCGCCTGCATTGTCGACACCGTGAGCGCGTGGCCGACCGAGTCATGCACATCGCGAGCAAGAGCCTCACGGCGCTGCCCGGCGCGCGCAGCCTCGGCCTCGCTCGCGCGCTGCTCATCGCGCGACGGCCCCAGCAGCAGCGTCGCGTACCACGGCAGCAGATACGCCGCGGCGATCGTGACGACGACAATGAGCACGGCCGCAAGCCCGCCGACAATGAGCGCAGTCGTCGCGTCGATCTCGGTGATCGAGAAGGTGTCGCGCAGCAACGCCGCACCCTCATCGGATCCGGTCGAGGTGAGAGCATCGCCGATGAGCACCGCACACAGCGGAAAGACGAAGGCGATGCCGAGAATCAGGATGCCGCCAGAGGCGATGTGGCCGGCGAAGAAGAGCGCTCCACGCCCCGTGTCCGCGAGTGTGGCGCGCCTCTGCGGCTCGGGAATGGCGGTATCGAGAAGCTGGTTCGCGACAGTGCGCTCAAGCGCCCGTGTCACCGGAAGCACCGCAGGAACCACCAGCAGCGCGAGCACGACCAGACTCGAGAGCCGGGCGCTGAGCGGGCCGCCCGTGATCCAGAGCCCAAGGCTCCACACGGCGATCGCGCCGTATGGCAGTGCAACGAGTCCGCCGATGAGCAGCACGAGCGCGCGACGCCAGGCCGTCGCCACAACTCTCGTTTTCTGCGTGTGCTCCGCCACGACTCCATGGTGCCCGACAATCGAAACGGGCGCTTCCCCCGCGTGGGGGAAGCGCCCGTTCGTCAGGTTCAGACCGAGGCGACGATGAGATGGTCGCCCGCCGCGTCGAAGTCCACGCGCACGGTATCGCCGTCGTGAACCTCGCCCGCGAGCAACGCCGTCGCGAGGCGGTCGTCGATCTCCTTCTGCATGAGACGCCGCAGCGGACGCGCGCCGTAAATCGGGTCATATCCGCGATCGGCCAGCCAGGACCGGGCATCCGGGGTGACGGCGAGAACCAGCCGACGCTCGCCAAGGCGCGACTGCAGCCGCTCGATGTACAGCTCGACGATCTCACCCAGCTCGTCTTGCGACAGCGCCGAGAACACGACGATGTCGTCGAGCCGGTTGACGAACTCGGGCTTGAACGCCTGGCGCACGAGATCCTGCACCGACTGCTCCTTCTCGTCCCACGACAGGCTCTGGTCCACGAGGAACTGCGAACCGAGGTTCGATGTGAGAATCAGGATCGTGTTGCGGAAGTCGACGGTGCGCCCCTGCCCGTCGGTCAGCCGACCGTCGTCGAGCACCTGCAGCAGAACGTCGAACACTTCGGGGTGGGCCTTCTCGATCTCGTCGAGCAAGATCACGGAGTACGGGCGACGACGCACGGCCTCGGTCAGCTGACCGCCCTGCTCGTATCCGACATAGCCGGGAGGGGCACCAACGAGCCGCGACACCGTGTGCTTCTCGCCGTACTCCGACATGTCGATGCGCACCATGGCGCGCTCGTCGTCGAAGAGAAACGCGGCGAGAGCCTTCGCAAGCTCGGTCTTACCCACGCCCGTCGGCCCGAGGAACATGAACGATCCGGTGGGCCGGTTCGGGTCCGAGATGCCCGCGCGGCTGCGTCGCACAGCATCCGCCACCGCCGTCACCGCGCGCTTCTGACCAATGAGCCGCTTGCCCAGCTCCGACTCGAGATGCAGCAGCTTCTCGGTCTCGCCTTGCAGCAGACGTCCGACGGGAATACCGGTCCAGGCAGAGATCACCGCGGCGATGTCGTCTTCGGTTACCTGCTCGTTGACCATGCGCGGCTCGTCGGGCTCGCTTTCGCTCTCGGCTCGTTCGAGTTGCTCGGTCAACTGCTTGATCGTCGTGTACTCGAGCTTCGATGCTTCGGTGTAGTTCGCCTCGCGCATGGCCTTATCGCGTGCGGTCTGCGCCTCATCGAGCTGCTTCTTGAGGTCCCCCACCTTGTTAAGGCCGGTGCGTTCGCGCTCCCAGCGCGCCTGCAGCTGCTCGAGCTCACTCTCCTTGTCGGCCAGCTCCTCGCGCAGCTTCGCGAGACGCTCCTTCGAGGCGTCGTCCTTCTCTTTCTTGAGGGCGAGCTCTTCGATCTTCATGCGGTCGACCTGGCGTTTGAGCTCGTCGATCTCAACAGGCGAAGAGTCGATCTCCATCTTGAGGCGGCTCATGGCCTCGTCGATCAGGTCGATCGCCTTGTCGGGCAGCTGCCGCGACGTGATGTAGCGATTGCTCAGGCTCGCAGCGGCGACGAGAGCGGCATCGGTGATCGTGACACCGTGGTGGGCTTCGTAACGCCCCTTGAGCCCGCGAAGGATCGCGATGCTGTCTTCGACGCTGGGCTCGCCCACGTACACCTGCTGAAAGCGGCGTTCGAGCGCAGCATCCTTCTCGATGTACTCGCGGTACTCGTCGAGGGTGGTCGCACCGATCAGGCGCAACTCGCCGCGTGCCAGCATGGGTTTGAGCATGTTGGATGCTGCAACGGAGCCCTCTCCCCCGCCGGCTCCCATGAGCAAATGCAACTCATCGACGAACGTGATGATCTGCCCCTCGGCCTCGTTCACCTCTTTGAGCACGCTCTTCAGGCGCTCTTCGAACTGGCCGCGATACATCGCACCGGCAACGAGCGCCGAGATGTCGAGCGAGACGAGCTGTTTGTCTTTGAGCGATTCGGGCACGTCACCAGCGACAATGCGCTGGGCGAGTCCCTCGACAACGGCGGTCTTGCCGACGCCGGGCTCGCCGATCAGCACGGGGTTGTTCTTGGTGCGCCGTGTCAGCACCTGGCTGACGCGACGAATCTCAGCATCGCGACCGATCACCGGATCGAGCTTGCCTGCTCGTGCGATCTCGGTGAGGTTTACGCCGAACTGCTCGAGTGCGCTCTTGGCGTCCTCCTGCGTGGAGGGCGCACCTTGCATGTTTGCCACGTGTGTCCTTCCTGCCTGCGCAGTCAATTGTCTGGATTGAATGTGCAATCAAAACTTGAGTCGTTGATACTCAAGTTTACCGCGATTCGGACCGCAATACCAGTTCAGAAGGCAACTTTGGTGGATTGCCAGCTGACCCGTAATGTGTGGGCATGACGACGGCAGCAGACGCGGCACTGCTCGCGCGACTCGATAGTCAGCGGCAGCACGTGCTCGGCACCGTTGAGGGGCTCGACGATGAGGCGATGGCCAGGCGGATGCTGCCGAGCGGCTGGTCCTTGACCGCAATGCTGCACCACCTGGCGCTCGACGACGAGCGGTTCTGGTTCGCGGGCACCGTCGCAGGTGACCCGGCTGTCGTCGAGTGGGTCGGATCAGGCGGTGACGGATGGGACGTTCCCGACAGTCTCACGGGGTCGCAAGCCGTCGACCTGTATGTGAAGGCCATCGACCGCTCGAACGCCATTCTCGCCGCCGCATCCTTCGACGCCCCACCCGTGTGGTGGCCCGACGATCTGTTCGGCGAGTACCGGCTGGCAACGGTACGCGACGTCGTGCTGCACGTGCTTGCCGAGACGGCGACCCATGCCGGACACCTTGACGCTGCGCGTGAACTGATCGACGGGCGCCAGTGGCTCGTGTTCGAGTAGCGATCACACCCAGCCGCTGCGCCGCGCGAGAGTCAGCGCCTCGGCGCGATTGCGAGCGCCGAGCTTGCCAATGGCGGCCGAGAGATAATTGCGCACGGTCGCGGTGGAGAGGTGCAGCTTCTGCGCGATCTCAGAGATCGGGATGCCGCCGTCAGACGCTGCGAGAACGTCGACCTCGCGGTCACTCAACGGATTCTCTCCCGCGCTGAGGGCCTGCGCCGCCAGCAGTTGATCGATGACGGTCTCGCCTGCGACCACGCGGCGAATGGAAGCGGCGAGCTCTTCGACGGGGTTGTCTTTGACCAGAAAGCCGCGGGCTCCAGCATCCATCGCTCTGCGCAGATAGCCGGCGCGGCCGAACGTCGTGACGATGACGACTGCGGTGCCGGGGCTCTCTCGTCGAATGTCGGCGATCGCGTCAAGCCCGCTCTTTCCGGGCATCTCGATGTCGACCAGCGCGACGTCGGGCTTGTGCTCGCGCACAGCAGCCGCCACGTCATCGCCGCGACTGACGCCCGCGCAGACCGTCAGGTCGTCTTCCAGCTCGAGCAGACTCGTCAGAGCCGAGCGCATCATAGTCTGGTCTTCAGCGATCACAATCGAGATCATGAGGCGCTCCCCTCGGCCGGAACCGCGATGGTCAGTGTGAATCCGCGTGCGTCAGACGCGACGTCAAGAGTTCCGCCAGCTCTCGCCGCCCGCTCGCGCATGCCGCGAATTCCCGATCCCCATTCGGCGGCGACAGCACCGCGACCGTTGTCGGCAATCTCCATGCTCGCGCCTTCAGAGCCTGACATGACGCGAACGGTGCAGTGTGTTGCGTGCGAGTGCCGAATGACGTTCGTCGTCGCCTCGCGCACCACCCATGCGAACAGGGCATCGGTCTGCGGCGACAGTGCGGGAACCGGCCGCGACGCTTCCATGCTCACGCCGGCGTCCTCGAGCGCTTCGGTCGCACCGGACAGCTCGTGCTCCAGGCGCAATTCGCGGTATCCCGCGACCGCCTGGCGTACGTCAGCGAGTGCTGTGCGCCCCACGTCTTCGATTCCGCGTGCATGGTTCACGACAGAGTCGGGGTCGGATGCTGCGAAGCGACGGATCGCCTCAGCCTTCACGACAATGACCGACAGCGTGTGCCCGAGAAGGTCATGCAGATCTCGCGAGAAGCGCTGGCGCTCTTCAGCGACGGCGAGTCCGGCGAGGCGGCGTCGAGTGGAACGCAGCTCGGCGACGATGTCGACGAGAGCGCCGATCAGGTAGGTGCTCACACCCGCCACAACGCTCGCGAACCCGAACAGCAGGGCATTCGCGAGTGACCAGGTGGCGATGCCCTCAGCGATCGATCCGCTGATCGAAAGTCCCATCACTATGCCTAGGGCGTAGCGACGCCGGATCGCGGTTGCTGCTGCAATCGCGAGAAGCGGGTACAGAAAACCTTGACCGTCGTGCGAGATCACAAACTGCGCGACAACGAGGGCCGTGAGCACGGCGACGCACAGCTCGCTCATCCACTGCGGCACGCCTCTGTATGGCACCACGACCGTCACCACGTACCAGGCGGCAATGAGCACGTAGGTGATCGTCGCGGTGACGTTGCCACTCGCGATGTTCGATACGAGTGGTGCGACTATGAGAACGGGAAGCCAGATCAGTGCGAACCACGGTCCACGCCGCGCGGCGAACCAGTTGGCGCCCCAGTCGTCGCATTCTGAGGCCCGCGGGCCTGTGGTCGTCATCTGGTCGGTCATCAGTGTCCTTCCCCACATCACGTTACGCGTTCGACCGTCGTGCGGGTGCTGCGCGTCCGGCTCGACGTAGCCCAACGATCAGAATGGTGCCCACGACGATGTGCAGTATCTCGAGGATGCTCAGCGCGGCACCGATTGCCCCCGAGAGGGCGGGGCCGGCGAGTGAAAGCGCGAGCACGACGAGAGCGACCACTGTCCACGCTTTCAGCCCTCGGCGAGTGCGCCCCATGGTCGCTTGCAGGCCCCAAGCAGCGATGCCGCCACCGAGTGCTGACACGGCGATAGCGATGGGTCCGACGGTCATTCCGGCTTGCGGTACGTCGAGCTCGATGCCGAGGAGGGGAACGCAGATCGCCCAGATCAGCAGAGCCGCGAGTGTGGCGATGGCGATAGTCAGGGTGCTGGTGAACGCACGCGCTCCCGTGGAAGTCCGTTGAGATGCCTGAGTAGCCCGAGTGGCTTTCTGAGTTGACGTCATGATGTTTCCTTTCGTCGCTTTCGACGATAGGAATCAGAAGGTCGGCTCAGACAGGTGGTGACGTCCTGACATCCGTGGGACAAATGTCACAGAATCTGGCGAGCTACGAGATTGGCGGCGCTCCGGGCACTCCGAGTAGCGCTTCGAGCTGTTCTGCTCGTGCGTATCGTGTGTCGGGGCCGCCGCGTTGTCAGGAACGCGGCCCGGTATCTCGCCCGCCGTAGGGTGGTCGTCGTTGCCCGAGGTACCGCCGGTTCACGTACCAGCCTGGCGGTATGACGCGTGGTCGGCCGTTGTTGTCGCGGGTGATGGCCCATTCTCCGCGTTCGAGCAGTCTGTGGTGAAACCAGCAGACGAGGACGCCGTTGGGCAGGTCTGTTCTGCCGACGGTCTCCCATGCGTGAATGTGGTGGGCTTCGCAGAGCCAGGCGGGATGTGACAGTCGGGTGCAACACAGGTGGGTGCGTCCCTGGCGATCAACGCTAGCCGCTGCTGCGTGCTGAAAAACCTCTCGGCGGTCCCGAGATTGAGCACTTCGCCATCACTGTTGATCGCGACCTGCCGGGTGTCGCCGTCGCATTGCATTTGCTTCACGTAGCTCATCGGCAACGGTGCCGGTGTCCCCGGTGACCACGCTGCCCCGGTCCCTGTGTTGAGGTTGCGTTCGTCCACGGTGACGAGCACGGTCGGGCCGCGGCCGTGGAGTTTGGGTGCGGTCTTCTGCTTCCCGGTGCCGCCGACGATCGCCGTGAACACGTCGGCGCGTTCCTGCGGTTTCGACCGCTCCTCCGGCGCTTCCTCGTTGTCAGCGAGCTCGTCGGCATGCATAAACGTCGGTGACGTTCTCTTGGACATGTAGGCGTCAAACACGGGTGTCACCTGTGCCGCCTGCTCCGGCGACAAGGTTCCCGTGATCTTCAGGGTCCCGTCCTCTTGATGCCGAAACACCAACTTCCGCGCCTGGTGCAGTTCCTCAGCAGACGGTTCCACACCGTCCGGGTCCAGCACCGCGCAGAACGCTCTCGCCTGCTGGCGCAGGTTATCCGCTGACACGGGTGCCTCCCCGTTCGCGCCGGTCGCGTTGCCCAGCAAGGTCGCTTCGGCCCTGTCCATCTGCTCCGGCACCGCACGAGGCAGCACTGGCGCGAGTGTTGTGGTGATGGCTTCGGCAGCATCCAAACCGATGACACCATCGCTCAACGCTGCCGCGGTCTGCGGGAACACCGGGGCAAGCGGCAGCCCCGTATCGGAAACTCTCGGTGTCGTATGGGCGGCGAGTCTCGTATACCGGTACGCCGTCGAGTTCTTCGCCCCCGTGACCTTCTCAAACAACGCTGCCGGCGAGGAGCACCCGTGACGAGCAGCAAGACCATCAAACCCGGCATCCGCGTCCGAACGGCGAGCAATGTCACCGACGTTGCCGACCTGACGACCCTCGACCAGACGAGCAATGTTGCCCAGCAGACCCGTGAACTCCAGCAGGGCGCCTGCGGAGAGCGCGGCGGGTTCGATGTCGGTGAGGTCAGCAGCTGCGGCGAGTACATTCTCAGCGGCACGCACAGCGACAGCATCCGGGCCCTCCGGAGACCCGAATCCGGGTGCTGCTGCCATGTTTTCCATGCCAACAGTCTTCCAGGACCCACTGACATTGCCGCCGACAGAAGACCCGGTCAGAGTTGCATTGTGAACAAGTTGAAACACACGTTGCCTGTGGACGGAGAGTTATCAGCCGCGGTGAGACCAGGAGTGAGAACGACGCGCACGACGATCAGATCACGAGGCAGCACGAAACACGCGACGCGCACGACGAGACGAGGCTCGCAAGCCCGTCGAACCGATAGCGCCAAGCGCCAGAAAGCCTCCCGCAGCAGCGATTGAGATTCGCGTAGCATCCGCCATGCCCTCAGAGAGCGCCTCCACGACATCAGGAGCAGCCGAACCGAACGCGCTATCCGTGCCCTGCTCGCGCAGCGGCTCGATCGTCCCGCCCGCCGCGCTCACGGTGGCGTCAGAGATCGACGCGGCCTGCTCAGAAGGCAACCCCTCCACAGCATCCAGATGCACGGGAATCACGCCCGCAAGTGACGCCGCGAGCACCGTTCCGATCACGGCCGTTCCGAGCGCAGACCCCACCTGTCGCACGGTGCTCTGCGTCGCCGACCCCTGCCCCGACTGCTCCACCGGAATATCGGCGAGCACCGTTCCCGTCAGCTGCGCTGACGCGAGCCCCAAGCCGAGCCCATAGACGACGAGCACGCCCGCAAGCAGCCACAGAGACATGGATGCTGTCACGACGAACACAAGCGCTGAGACGGCCACGGTCTCGAGCACGAGCCCGATCAGCACGGTTGTTGGTGCTGAGAACCGCGCAGAGATATGGCGCGCCTCAGCACCGGCGACGAACGCTCCGAGCCCCATGGCAGCGAGCGCGAGTCCCGCGTGCAACGTGCTGACGCCCAGGGCATTGACGATGAATAGCGGAAGGACGAAGAGCAAGCCGAACTCCCCGATCGCGACACAGAGAGCGACGAGATTTCCCCATCGGAACGCGCTCACGCGAAACAGGCTGAGATCAAGAATCGCTGAGACGTTGCGTCGAGCGCGACGCTGTTCCCACATCGCAAAAAAGACAAGGGATGCTGCGCCGAGCACGAGCGCGATCGGCACGGCCGACACCGCGGCATCCGTCCCCCATGTCCACCCGAGAATCGTCAACGGTGACGCTGGCGCCCACCATCCGAGAGACTGTCCTTCGATCAGTCCGAAGACCAGAAGGCCGAAGCCCGCGACGCTCAGCAGCAGTCCGACGACGTCGACGCCGTGCGCCCCGCTTCGTTCACGCGACTCGTCGACGGTCATCAGCACACCGACGATCAGAATCGCGCCGAGTGGAACATTGACGATGAAGATCCACTGCCAGGTGAGCGTCGTCGTGATCCACCCGCCCGCGAGCGGACCGAGCGCGGCCATGCCCGAGATGACGGCTCCCCAGACGCCGAAGGCGATGGCGCGATCACGCCCGCGAAATGTCGCATTCACGCTCGACAACGTTGTGGGGAGAATGAGCGATCCGCCGACGCCCTGCACAACACGCGCTGCGATGAGCGTGCTCGCCGACGTTGCGAATGCCGCGATCACGCTGCCCGCGACGAAGACCACGATTCCCGCGATCAGAAGTCGGCGCCTGCCGAACCGGTCGCCGAGACGCCCCGAGGTCAGCAGAAGGGCGGCGAACACGACGGAGTAGACGCCATTCACCCATTGCGCCTCACTCACGTCGAGGTCGAGGTCAGAGATGAGCGTCGGCAGCGCGACGCCCACGATCGTTCCATCGAGCACGATCATCGACAAGGATGCCGCAAGCATCCCGAGGCCGATCCAGCGCCGTTTGCCCTTCGACCCGTGCTTCACCGACGTCATCGGCACTTCTCCCTGCCGGAAACGTCCCGGCACACAGCGAGACTACGCGCGAGCGGCTTTACGTCACATCGACCAAAAGATGCATTGCCAGGCCTGCGACGTGCTGACAAGCCGAAATCAGTCAGCTTTGCTGCGGCACCCGATTCTTGTAGCTGTAGCGCGCAGCCCGATGGCTCGGGGCAACGCGGTCGCCCTTTTCCTGCAGCTTGTTGCGCAGAGTTCCCGGGGTGTACTCCGTTTGGTATGCCCCGCGCTCCTGCAGCACAGGAATCACGTGCTCGACGATGTCTTCGAACGTGCCGGGCGTCACCGCGTATGCGAGATTGAACCCGTCGACATCCGCGTGCTCGGCGATGTCTTGCAGCTGGTCGGCGATCTCTTCGCCGCTTCCCACGATGTACGGGCCGAGCCCGCCGATCGCGCTCTGCTTGGCGATGTCTCCGACCGTCCACACGGTGCCGTCATCGGCGCCGCGCTGCACGTTTGCGAGGGCGGACTGAATCGCATTGCTCTTGACGTTGCCGACCGGCTCGTCAAGTGAGTACTGCGAGAGATCGACGCCCATCCACCCGGAGAGAAACACCGCGGCACCCTCGGGGCTCGCGTAACTGAGGTAGTCCTCGAACTTCGCTTGAGCCTTCTCGGGCGTCGAATCGGTGATGACGGTGATGAGGGCGTAAATGCGAGCGTCGTAGCGCCCGCGCCCCGCTGCCTCGAGACCATCGCGAATGCGCGTGACCGTGTCGCGCAGGCCGTCGCGTGTCGAGTTCGCGATGAAGATGGCCTCCGCGTTCTCGGCAGCGAATGCGACGCCGCGCGGCGAGGCACCGGCCTGGTAGATCACCGGGGTGCGCTGCGGGCTGGGCTCAGAGATGTGGATGCCGGGAACAGTGAAGTTCTTGCCCTCGTGCCCGATTTCGTGCACCTTGCTCGGGTCGGTGAACACTCCCGACTCGCGGTCGAATTGCACGGCGTCGTCTTCCCACGAGCCTTCCCACAGCTTGTACAGCACTTCGAGGTACTCGTCGGCGTAGTCGTAGCGGTCGTCGTGCTCCATCTGGTCGTCGTGCCCCATGTTGCGCGCGGCACTCGGCAGGTATCCCGTGACGACGTTCCAGCCCACGCGGCCGCGCGTGAGGTGGTCGAGTGTCGTCAGGCGCCGCGCGAACGGGTACGGGTGCTCATACGCCGTTCCCGCCGTCACGCCGAATCCGAGATTCTCGGTCACCGCCGCCATGGCCGAGACGAGCATGAGCGGATCGTTGACGGGCACCTGCGCACCGTGCTTGATCGCGCCCTCGTTGCTCGAGCCGTAAACATCGTAGGTGCCGAGCACGTCGGCGATGAACAGCCCGTCAAACTTGCCGCGCTCGAGCACCTTCGCGAGATGCGTCCAGTAGTCGAGCGTGTTGTAGTTGCGGGACTTATCGTCGGGGTGGCGCCACAGCCCGGACGACTGGTGGGCGACACAGTTCATATCGAAGGCGTTGAAGCGAATCTGACGGGTCATGCACTAAGAATGCGTGCTGACGCAGCATCCGTCATCTTCGGCGTTTCACATTTCGTCACAGTCACCATGGCGACTCTCGGATGCTGCTGAGCAGCACGTCCGCGAACCGCCACTGGGCTTACGCCGTGATGCGCTCGTAGATCTCGATCATGCGCGCGGTCTGGGCGCTTTGCCGCAGTGACTCTGCAGCGTTCGGTGAGGGGCGGGTCAGTTCACCGGATGCTGTCGAATCGACGACGCGCGCGATCGTCTCGGCGAGCGCCGCCACCGAGTCGTCCGCCGGTTCGACGTACACGCCCTCGGGCAGCTCTGCGGCGATCGCCGGGTCGCACACGATCGATGTCGTGCCGAGCGCCGCCGCTTCGAAGACGGTCATGCCCTGCGTTTCAAAACCGATCGAGGTCTGCGCGAGGGCGTCGGCCCGGGCGATCGCCTCGAGGGCGTTGCGGTAGGGCACCTTTCCCGAGAAGATCACGCGATCGGTCATGCGGTGCTTGGCCACGAACTCGCGGGCTCTCGACAGCAGCAGCCCCTGCCCATAGAGGCGCACCTCGGCGTTCGCTCCCGATGCGTCGACAGCCTGCAGAAACTCGAGAACGCGTTTTTCATGACTCATGCGCCCCATCCACACGATGGTCGGGCGCGATGTCTTCTCGCGGTCGACGCTCGCGAGCACGTCGTCGATCACGTCGTCATCGGTGCCGGTGCGCACCACGTCGATTTGCTGCGCAACGCCCTTCTGTCGCAGCAGCGCGGCGAAGTGATTGCTGGGCGCCGTGACAGCATCCGCTCGCAGGGCAAGCTCATTGAGATAACGCCAGGCGTCCGGGCGCAGCAGCGACATCTGTCCCCCGAGCGAACGCCCCTCGATGCTGAGCAGCAGTTTGGTAACGAGCTTGGGGAACGGCACGGTCTTGCGCAGACCGAACTCCATGTTGTTGTGGAACGTCAGAACAACGGGAATGCCGTGACGACGCGCGTATCGCAGGCCGATGACCGCTCCCCAGAAGTCCCCCTGAATGTGCACGACGTGCACGGGTTCGCGTTGCACCATCTCGGCGTCGAGGATGCGGTCGCTACGGCGCCCCGGTCGTGTCAGCGCGTACTCGCGGTCGACCGTGATGGGGAATGAGGGAAGGTCCACGTAGCAGGGGTCGTGCGGATGATCGCGATGCATCCCGGGCGCGACGATCGAGACCCGGTGCCCGGCCTTCTCGAGAAACTTCTTCTGCAGCCGGATTGATACCTGCGCACCACCGAGCGACTCCGCGTGCTGGTCAGTCGCGATCATGATGTGCATGGTCAACTAAGCCTACCGGTCAGGGTCTGCTGTCCCGGCTCTCGGCATGATCGAGGATGCTGCAGAATTGACGCATGATCGACGAATCCCGGCCTCGTCCCGCTCTCAGCGCGGCGCTTTCCGAGCAGGAGTTCCGGCGGTGGTACTGGTTGAAAGAAGAATTGCAGCGCTTCGCGCGGTCGCTCGGTGTCTCGGCGTCTGGCAGCAAAGACGTACTGAGCGCGAGGATCGCCGCGCACCTCAGCGACCGAGCCTTCGATGAGCCCGCTCGGCGCCGATCGGGTGGGCCGCAGCTGGTCGCTCCCCTCAACCGCTCGACCGTGATTCCGCGCGGCCAGCGCTGCAGTCAGCTGGTCCGGGCGTGGTTCGTGGAGCAGGTCGGAAGCCGTTTCACATTCGACGAGCCCATGCGCCAGTTTTTCGCGGAGACCGATGGCAGCCAGACCTTCGCCGATGCACTCGCGCACTGGCGTGCCACCCGCGAGGTTGTGGCGAAGCCGATCGGTGCGCAGTTCGAGTACAACAGATTTACGCGGGCGTGGCGCTCACAGCATCCTGAGGGCACTCGCGAGCAGCTGCTCGCTGACTGGCGCGCATACCGCAGCCGGCCCATCGACGAGCGTGGGCGCATCTGAGGTCGTCACTCTGGCAGGTAGGGCACGCACCCCTCACGCGGAGCGCAGCTCGGGAACGCCCTCGCCTTCGCGCGGCGGAGGCGGGGGCGTGCCGTCACCGAATGGGCGCCCTCCCAGCTCGTCGCGCCCGTGCGGCGTGAGCCAGACCGTCTCGTCGGGACCGACGGGAACAATGCCGCTCGGATTGATATCGCGGTGCACGAGGTAGTAGTGGGCTTTGATCTGCGCGAAGTCGATCGTGTCGCCGAATCCCGGCGTCTGAAAGAGGTCGCGCGCGTAAGCCCAGAGCACGGGCATCTCGGCCAGCTTCGATCGATTGCACTTGAAGTGCCCGTTGTAGACGGCGTCGAACCGCGCGAGAGTGGTGAACAGCCGAATGTCGGCCTCGGTGATCGTGTCGCCGACAAGGTACCGCTGATTCTCGAGGCGCGCGCTTAGCCAGTCGAGACGGTCGAACAGCTCGGTGTAGGCGTGTTCGTACGCCTCTTGTGACCCCGCGAACCCGGCCTTGTAGACGCCGTTGTTCACCTCGTGGTAAACGTACCGGTTGACTTCGTCGATCTCCTCGCGCAGCGCCTTCGGGTACAAGTCGGGCGCGCCCTCGCGGTGGAACTCCGTCCACTCGGTTTCAAAGTCGATCGTGATCTGCGGGAAGTTGTTCGTGACGACTGCTCCGCTTGGAATATCGACGATGGCGGGCACCGTGATACCACGCGGGTAGCCGCTGAAGCGCGCGAAGTATGCCTGCTGCAGGCGCTCGATGCCGAGCACGGGATCGACGCCGCCGGGGTCGAGGTCGAACGTCCAGCTGCGCTGATCATGCGTCGGCCCGGGGAGGCCGAGCGAGATGGCGTCTTCGAGTCCCAGAAGGCGCCGCACAATGATCGTGCGGTTCGCCCACGGGCACGCGCGTGCGGCGATCAGACGATAGCGCCCTGCCTCGACGGGCCATCCGTCGCGGCCATCGCGCGTAATGCGATCTTCAATGTAGTTGGTGTCGCGGTCGTAGGGTTTCCCCGGCTCCACGTAGCGACCACCAGCATCCGTTGATTCAGCCATGTCTCGACCATACGCTGTGTCAGAGCGCGTCGAGCTCCTCGACCGCCTCAATCAAGGTTCCCTGCACGAAGGTCAGCCAGTCGTACATTCCCCGCAGCGACTCGACGTCGTCATCACTCAACTCCGCCACGAGCTCCTCGGTCGGTTCCGCGATGCGCGAGTCGAGACTCAGCCGCAGATCGGTGAGCGACCGCATCCACTGCAGCGCCAGCTCACGGTCAATGCGCACGACCGCCGTTCGCCCCATCTGCACGGGAAGCGCGCCATGCTCGCGAAACGTCGTCAGCACAGCATCCGCGTCAGCCTTCTTGCTCTGCGCGAGCTCGTCGACCGTGAAGCGCCGAAACTCGGCGGCTGCTTCGTCGTCGTCGGTGTAGGCAGCGGGAAAGAGCCGCTCCCCCGCGGCATCGTCGACGGCTGCGCCTGCCGCCACCCCGTCGATGAGCGAGCGCAGCTGCTCAGTGAGGTTGGTCAGCACCGAGACTTCGATGTCTTCGAATTGGGCCTCGACGTGATCGCCCGACCTGCGAAATGCCTGCATCACTCGTCCGCCTTCTGAAGCGTCGCCATGAGCCCGTAACCGTGCATTGCGCTGACGTGCCGCTCCATCTCTTCGCGCGTGCCGCTCGCGACGACAGCCCGTCCGTCATTATGCACCTTCAGCATCAGCCGTTCCGCCTTCTGCCTGCTCATGCCGAAATAGCTGCGGAACACGAACGCCACGTACGTCATGAGGTTGACCGGGTCGTCCCACACGATCGTCACCCACGGCGATCCGAGCGTCAGCTGCTCGTCGAGTCGCGGGTCATGCGTGGTCTGCGGCATATCTCTATGCTGACACTTCGCGGGCGGCGAAGCATCCGTCAGGCTTTCAGATTTCGCCGTACGATCAGATCAGGCCGACAGGGGTTCCGGATGCTGCCGAGCGATGTGCCGCCTCGGCAATGCGCACGGCGGCGAGGCCGTCTGCGGCGGTCACGCGTGCGGGCGCGCCGTCAGTGATGGCGTCGGCGAAATCACTGAGCTGTGCACGATAGGCGTCGCCCTTGTGCGGTTCGACGGAGAGGTCGTGGTCGAACTCTCCCGCATCGCCGTCGATGCGGAACGTCGTCCGGAACTCCGTCTCGGGTGGTCCCCACCGCCCGACGACGTTCGTGACCGCCCCGCCGACGTGTGTCAGCTCGACGCGCGCCTCGACGAGGGCGGGAACGATGCCGCCCTCCGTCGCCGGATGCTGCGTCGCCTCGACGCGCTGCACCTCGCCGAACATCCAGCGGGCCTGATCGAAGTCGTGAATGAGAAAATCCATGAGGATGCCGCCGGACGCTGCGTCGTCGTCAAACCATGTTCCGCCGGCCGGCGTCGCTGCCTCGCGCGTGAACGTCGCTCGTGAGACTCTGCCGAGCGCGCCGCTCGCCACGGCCGCGTGCGCCCTCGCATAGGCATCCATGTACCGCACGACGTGCGCGGGCAGGAGCGGAATGCCGGCAGCCTCGGCCGAGAGCACGAGGTCCCGCGCGACGTCGGTGGTGCGTGCAACCGGTTTTTCGCACACGATGGGCAGATCGGCGGAGATCGCCGCTCGAATCTGCTCGGCGTGATGCGGTGTTGGAGACGCAATGTCGACGATTGTCGCTCGGTGCAGCAGGTCTTCAAACGAGTCGGCGGCCGCTACGCCGTGCTGTGACGCGAACGACTGGGCAGAACGTGGTGACCACACAACAATCTCTGCTCCGAGCTGCGCCCACGCCGCAGCGTGTGTCGCGGCCATGAATCCAGCGCCGATAAGTCCGATGGTGTGGTGTGCCATTGAGGCCCCTTCGCTTGAGGCCAACGTAGCAGTGCTGGAGCGACGGCGTTGCTAAGCACGCTCGAACGTCACGAACCGGCTGTGTCAGACGCGCAGCTTACGGTCACGCCATGTCCGCGCTCATTCCTGACGACTACGCATCCACACTCGAAGAACTCAAACGTCACGTCCACAACGCTCGCTTCCAGGCACAACGAAAGGCGAATACGCAGCTTCTGCTGTTGTGGTGGCGCATCGGGCGAACGATCCTCGAACGGTAAAAGCACGCAGCATGGGGAGCTGGCGTCCTCAAGCATCTAGCTGATGACCTCCGAGCAGAGTTCCCTTCGATGAAGGGTTTCTCCGTCGCGAATCTGAAGTCGATGCGCCGTTTCGCGAACGCATGGCCTGAAGATGCAATTGGCCAACAGCCTGTTGGCCAATTGCCGTGGGGGCATGTCGTGATGCTCCTGGAGAAGCTCACAGAGCAACATGCGCGCGATTGGTACGCTGCGAAGGCCGCGCACCACGGATGGAGTCGCGCGGTCCTCAATCATCAAATCGCGACGAAACTCCACGAACGAGAAGCTAGTGCACCGACGAATTTCGGCGGAGCGCTTGACCTCCGCGATCCGGAGCTTGCGCAACAGCTCACCCGCGATCCGTATGCACTGGACTTTCTTGCCGTCGACAGCGATCTCGAGGACGCTTGACAGCCACGCACCCTGCAGTTTTCCAACGACCTGTTGGACAATCGCCGCAGTTAGCGGCGCACGCGCTCGAACGTCACGAATTCGAAACCGTCGTGCGGTTCGCGCGATACTTCGCGCCAATCCGCCGAGTTCCACTCTGGAAAGAGGGTGTCGCCGTCGGGTTCAGCATCGATGAGCGTCAGCTCCATCCGATCGGCGAGCTGCATCGCTTGAGCGTAGATCTGACCGCCACCGACAATCGAGATGGGCCCGTCGCCCGCAAACGCGAGGGCAGAGCCGAGCGAGAGAGCAGTGTCGACGCCGTCACGCTGCCATGCAGCATCCCGAGTCACCACGATCGTGCGCCGCCCCGGCAGCGGACGCCCGATCGAGTCGAACGTGCGGCGTCCCATGATCATCGTGGTGCCGAGCGTCGTCTTCTTGAAGTGCTTGAGGTCTTCGGGCAGATGCCACGGCATACCGCCGTCGGCGCCGATCACCCGGTTTCGGCCCATGGCCGCGACGAGCGTGATGGTCATACCGCGATCGGGGCTTTGATGCTGGGCGCGGCCTCATAATTCTCGAGAGTGAAATCCGCGATTTCGAACTCATCGATCGAGGTGCGTTCGGGGTTGATGCGCATGGTCGGCAGCGGGCCGGGAGTACGCGTCAGCTGCAGCTTCGCTTGCTCGAGGTGGTTGAGGTACAGGTGCGCATCGCCGAGCGTGTGTACGAACTCTCCGGCTTTCAAGCCCGTGACCTGGGCAACCATCATGGTCAGCAGTGCGTATGACGCGATGTTGAAGGGTACCCCGAGAAAGATGTCGGCCGAGCGCTGGTACAGCTGGCACGAGAGCGTGCCGTTCGCGACATAGAACTGGAACATGGTGTGGCACGGCGGCAGCGCCATGTCGTCGACTTCGGCGACGTTCCACGCGTTCACGATGTGACGGCGCGAGTCGGGATTCGACGTCAGGGACTCAATAACTCGCGCGATCTGGTCGATGTGCTCGCCGTTCGGCGTCGGCCATGAACGCCACTGATGACCGTACACAGGACCGAGGTCGCCGTTCTCGTCTGCCCATTCATCCCAGATCGAGACGTTGTTCTCGTGCAGCCACGCCACATTCGTATCGCCGCGCAGAAACCACAGCAGCTCGCCGATGATGCTGCGCAGATGCAGTTTCTTCGTCGTGAGCACGGGAAACCCGGCCTGCAGATCGAAGCGCATCTGGTGTCCGAACACGCTGAGAGTGCCGGTTCCGGTGCGGTCTGACTTCTCAACACCCTCGTCGAGAACACGCTGCATCAGATCAAGGTATTGGCGCATGTCTCCAGAGTAATCGACACCCGCGCCGAACCTCCCTGGCGCGACCGCCGCGTCACTCGGAGCGGCGCGACATCGTCACGGTGAACTTCGAATTGCGCCCGAGCTGGTGGGTTCGGCCGACGAGCCGCTCAAGGTGGCCGCGGTAGTGCAGGTGCGAATTCCATACGGAGAGCAGCGTCCCGCCGGGCTTGAGCACCCGCGCTGCCTCGGCGAACAGCTTGAGGGCGATGCCCGCGTGCACTGATGCCCCGATGTGGAAGGGCGGATTCAGCAGCACAGCATCGACTGACCTGTCAGGCACAGCTGACATTCCGTCATCGCGCACGACGGCGACTCGCTCGCCGACGCCGTTCGCGTCAGCCGTGAGACAGGCCGATGCTGTGGCAGCAGCCGACTGATCTGTAGCGGTGACGGCAGCATCCGGTCGCTGAATCGCGAAGGCGGTGGCCAGCACACCGCTACCGCAGCCGAGGTCGACGATGCGGTGCGCGGTCTCGGGGACACTCTCGAGGTAGTCGAGCAGAAACCGCGTGCCGACGTCGATGCGCGTACCGGCGAACGCCGCGCCGTGCGCCCACACCGTGAGATCGAGATCGGCATGACGCTGCGAGCGCGGCCACGAGGAGTCCGTGTGCGACCCCGCGGGGCGAGGAGCGGATGCTGTGATCACACGCGACTTCTGTCGCGCAAGACCGGCTTCGACCGACGCGAACGATGCTGACAGCACCTCGTTCATCGCGGGAGTCATGTGCTTGACCCTTCCGCCCGCGAAAACCCGGACGCCCGGCGCTGCGTACCCCGCGATCAGGCGAGCGATCTCGTCGAGCGCGTCGAGCGAGCGCGGCAGCTGCAGCAACACAACGCGCGCGTCGCGCACGAGATCTGCGTCAAGCGCGTGGAGCGCGATGCGGTCACTCAGGTCGAACCGGTCGGCGTTTGCGACAATCGCGCGCTCTTGCGAGAGGGCGTCCTGATGCACGCGTATGCCAGATGCACTGTGCAGCGTCGCGGCGCCGAGCGAGAGCGCTCCGTAGCGGTCGCCGATCGCGACGACGCCGCCCTCGCCAGCATCCGCTATCTCTTGTGCCGCGGTGTCGAGCACCAGCCTGTCTGTTGCGTCGAAAGCGTAGAGGTTGGGGGCCTCGATGTCGGGCCACCGACGCAGGGCATCAAACGAGAACTCCACGGTTCAAGGGTACGGCCGCGTGTCGTGCCCTCGCGCCGCCCACGGCACCGTGCGGGGAGCGCGGCGCGAACGAAGCAGGTGAGCAGCAAGCCACCAGCCGAGCGCGCCGACGACGATGCCGCTGATGAGCGCCAGCGCGACGATGAACACGACGAGAAACTGGTCGGCGGCGTTCGTCGTGCGGTTCCACGGCTGCGATGGCGGAGCTGCGGCGAGGTACACCATGACGAAAACGCCGGCGAACGTCGACCACGCTGTTAAGGCGATTCCTGATCCGAGGAGCGTCGTGATGTTCGGTTTGTACACCCTCCCTGCACGCAAGATGAGCAAACTCGCGCCGTAGCCCATCCCGCACGCGACGAGAAAGATGCCGCCGTAGAGGGCACCTTGCATGACGAGCGCCGCCACAGTCTCACCGAAGTCTTCGCCGGCGCCGAGAACGAGCTGCCATGTGCCCGCGAAGGCCAGTACCGCTGCTGCCGACATGGCGTAGAGAATCAGCAGCGTCGTGCTGCCGCCGATGAGCACGAACGACACTCCGCCAGCAATGAGAGCGCTCGTGCGCTGGCGACGCGTCAGCGGTGGTGGTTTCGGGGGCTGTACCGGAGCGCCATACCGTCGCGGCACCGGTTGAGGAGGTTGCGGCAGAGGCACCGGGGGCGGTTCTGGAGAGTTCGTCACACGAGGTCCTTCCGGTTCGACGAGGAAGGACCACTTTCTCAAGCTGCATGCCTCCGGCTCACGCCGTGCTGGCGATATGTGAATAACAGCGCACGAGGGCCAGCTTGTGGACGACGAAGAGGGGCGGCAGCATCCTCACCCCCAATCGCATACGGCGTAATCAGACGTAGTACGGCTCGCTCGCATAGCGCTGGGCGGGGTGACGTGCCCTGAGGCAATGCGCCATCCACCACCAGCTCAGTGCGCCAGCACCAGCCCAGACGACTATGCCGAGTACAACGAAAACAATGTTGAAGATCAGGGAGGCGCCGCCGAACCCGTCACTACTCAGCATCGCGACGACGGCCGCGCCCATAAGGTACACGATGTTCCCAAGCCACATCAGAACGAATCCCGCGCAGCTGGCGATGCCGAACCCCGCCCAGGTTGCGCCAGCGGCCTTGTTGACGTTTCCGATCTTCGCGATGCCGATGCTCGCGCCGTAACCGATGGCCCACACGACAAGTCCGGCAAGCAGAACGAGGGCGAATATCCACCAGTAATCGCTCCAGATCATGTCCATCTCGGTCAGCATCCGGGCGGCGTCTGCGCTCGTGTCGTCGAGCTGGGATGCGACGGCGGTGAGCAGGCCGATAACCGCTGACCAGCCCAGCAGCGTGATCACGATAGCTAATCCCAGAGACATGATCGGAAAGCCGATCGCGCCCGCCCAAAGCGCGGCTGTCTTCTGAGATCGGGTGAGCGCTGGGCGAGAGCGGCTGACCGGGCGATACGGAATCGGATGCTGCCCGCCAGGGTAGCCGGGAGCGGCAAAGCGCATCGGCTGTCCGTACCCCGGGTGAGGATGCTGAGGGGCCGGCCCATTGTTCATCACGGCGTCGCTCCTGTTCTGCTCGTCTCATCACTGTTGCAGAACGGCACTGTGTTGTCTGTGGAGAGAAGTCCCCGTGCCCACACATGGCAAA